>OZ244987.1:6137500-8143250 GCA_965223105.1 Saprospiraceae bacterium
ATTCACTACCCAATTCTCAAATGTTGAAAATTAAGATTAAGAGCGAAATTCGAGACTCTAGATTAATCATAAACGTGAGCAATAATATTTGCGCTAACCATGATGGTCAGAATGGATCGAAAATGGGCATAGGAACTGAAAATATTCTTCGAAGATTAGAAGTGCTGTATCCCAATGATTTTAAGTTTAAGGTCAATAAGGATTCGGATTCATATATCAGCACAATCGATATCCCATTTAGAGAGTGACTTATTATGAAAAGATATTCTTCACCAACTTAACTTCCAGATTCTTTTGATAAGCGAAACCAACAAACTGATTAAAACTGTTGTCATTGACGATGAAGAGTTAGCGAGAAAACGCATTAAAAATCTATTGGTTGACCATGATGAGTTTCTATTAGTCGGAGAAGCCGGCGAAGCTCAAGAGGCTTTACAAATTATAGAAGATAAGCGTCCTGATCTGCTCTTCCTAGATATATCACTACCTGGCTTGGATGGCTTTGCAATTATTGAAGCTATAAAAGATGTGCAACTGCCTTTTGTCATTGTGGTCAGTGGATCTGAAGGGCATGCCTTAAAGGCTTTTGAATATCAAGCTTTTGATTATTTATTGAAGCCATTCAAAGACGATAGATTTACCAAGGCTATTGACCTGGTGAAGGCTAAATTTTATGAAACTGAGCCCAATGGGAAAGAATTATTGCTTGAGAATGATGCCCTTGAATCACAGAGGTCAGATGAGATCATTCCCATTAAACACGCCGGTAAAATACTATTTATTGAACCTAACGACATTCAGTACATCGAAGCCTCCGGCTACTACATCGAAATCAATGCGCATGGCAAAAAACACCTACTGAGGCAATCAATGGGTAGAATTCTGAGAAGATTGGATGCTGGAAAATTCATAAGAATTCACCGATCTACCATCATTAATCTTCACTTCATGAGTGAAATTGTTCGTTCAACGCATAAAGATCATCTGGTGAAAATGAAAGATGGCAAGATGTTTAAAGTGAGTAAGTCCTTCAAAAAAACGCTCTTCAGAAAATTGCATTTATAACCTTTTTCTCATCGATTTATGACTTCCATTACTGTAGGATAAAAAATTGAGGAATATGGCTTTTGGCTGATATAATTTTCATGAAATATAGCCCACGAGGCCAGTCAGAAACATCAACATCAATCGTGAGGTCAGATAATGAGTTATTCGAAGAATAAACCAGTGTCCCGGCAAGAGAATAGATGTCTATTCTTGGAGAGGATAGATCATCGATTGCTATGGTGATCAATGAGGATGCGGGATTAGGAAAAATTTCCACCTCCTTATTAAACACATCGTGCGTATTTGTAAACATCGCTGCCATCTCTACTGCAGCCAGGGCATTGATCCGGCCGAATCCTTGGAATGCATCCGGAACTGTCCCTGAGGAATCTCCACAGGTATCCAAAACCGATATTGGTACTGCCGTAGATTCAATGATTTCTTCCAGGATGTCTACTTCACCAGCAAGTGAAGGATTTGCACTGATCAGTAGAGCTACTAAGCCAGCCACATGTGGACCGGCCATACTGGTGCCTGAAAGTGCCCCATAACCTCCACCCTTGATGGTAGAAACAACTTCTCGGCCTGGAGCTATCACATTTGGCTTCGCCCTTTCAACTTCATCCACAATGACCGGACCTAGACTACTGAAAGAGGAGAGTAAATCAGTGGAATCTACCGACCCAACAACAAATGAACCATCGAAAATTGCGGGTGGTGCACTGATCGTACCACATCCATTACGGCCGGCATTCCCAGCGGACGCTACAACAATAATTCCGGCCGTCCTGAGATTTTGGATCGCATCCTCCAGCAAGTGATAATTGTCAGGGCTGCATCCCTCAAAGTCGGGACAGCTCCAACTGTTGTTGATGACATGAGGTGCCAAATCGGGATTGGGATCTAAACCCTGCAAATTAGTCGGAGCCAGAAACCACTCAAACCCGGCCAAGTAGCTCGCAGGAGACCCAAAACCACGCTCCATATTACGAACGGCAATCCATTTGGCATCTGGAGCTACTCCCACCGTCCGCTGGCTGTTTTGATCCTGCCCCACCATGATGCCCATGGTGTGCGTACCATGGCTCGATGCCGCATCATCGCAAGGTTCCTCCAAGCTTAGACCACAGGGATTGGTAAACTGGTCGATGATTGAATCCATGTGGAGAGGACTAATCGCATTGATCGCATCATACCAGTGATAATCGTGCCTGGCATCATCATTTTGCCATCCCCGATATTGCTCCTTCAAGGCTGGATGATTCCAATCGACTCCAGTGTCGTGACCTCCAACAACCACTCCTTCGCCATTTATACCTTTTTCCCATACCTCATCTGCCCCTATAAGTTCAAGACCCCATGGCAAATCTTCCATCTCCATGGGGCCAGTTGTGCCTGCCAGTGATGTGGAGATTTTCTGATTCAACGTCCAGTTTGCCACTATGTCGAACGAATCAATCGCCATGACTGCCTGCTGGTCGGCATGGACAAGCATAGCATTGACAATGTAGAAAGAGTGAAAGAAATATCCCCGCTCTCTCATCCATAAGGTTATTGGAGATTGACTTCGAAATGCCTGACTTTTTAGATATTGAAAAACAAGTCTACCTTTTTCTACCTTGTTCATTCCATCTAACCAAGATGGATTTAAGGTTTGGCCCTTCAAGTGTACAAGTACCTGTACATTGCTATCTGGAGCGATCTGTCCGCTTGCCCACAAATGCATCGGGCCTTTTTGAGCAGATAAGTTGGTGTTTAAGGCCAACATATAGATCAATATGAACCCATGCAGGGATATCACCAAATAGCTTTTGGTATCTAGCATGACCTGAGAACTACTAATTTTGCACCATTTCCTGTCTATTAACATGCTCGATGCTCTATGATCAAGTTATTCCATATTCTGCTGATGATGACAACCTATTTCTTCATTCCGGTATATGCTCAGCAAAAAATGCCGCTCACTGAAGATGCATACCACCAGTGGCAAAGTATTGAAAATACAACGATCTCTGACAATGGAAAATGGATTTCATTCCAATTACAGCCGGGACAAGGGGATGGAAAATTGGTGCTTTTTCAAGCAGAAAGTAATGAAGAAGTAATTTTTGACCGCGGAAGAAACGGTACATTTGACCATACGAGCTCATTCCTTGTCTTCACTGTTCACGCACCCACCGTCCTATTAGACTCGCTGCAACGGATTAAAACGAAAGAATCAGAGCTTCCGCCGGATACTTTGTGTATCTACAATCTGTCAAGCCATGAAATAAAGCAAATACCCTACCTAAAGTCCTACCACCTACCAAAGAAATGGGGCAATGGCATTTACTATGCTGTTGATACAGAAAAGGATACGTCCCTAGCAGGGATGCTACCAAGGAAAATGAAAGAAACCGAGGAGATCATGGTTCGGGTGATGCTCCCTTCATTAACCAGGGACACTTTTTGGTACATTTCGCAAGTTGAGTATGCTGACGACAGCTCGAGTATTTTGATGATCGGTCACGCTCCTGACACCTCAGAAATACAGTACGCTATCCAAATCCGAAAAAACAACCTAGACACGATTTATGCCGGTGATCTTGAGGTCAAGCAAGCCTCGATTTCTCCGAGAGGCCATCAAAGCAGTCTAATCCTCAAAGTCAAATCCGATGAAGATCGAACTGAACAGTATAAGCTTCTTTACTTTTCAAGTGGTCAAACCTCAGCAAGAAATCTGGAGATTACTGGCCTGCCAAACCATTGGATCATCTCACCCCACCAGGTTCCTCTTTTTTCAGAGGATAGACAAAGAATATTCTTTGGAATTTCGCCACTACCCCTTTACGAGGATACAACCCAATTAGACAAGGAAAAAGTAGATGTGGAAGTCTGGACATACCTTGATGGACTTCTATATACCCAGCAAAAAGTCAAGATTTCAGAAGAGAGAGAACGCAGCTACTTCTGCACTTATGATCTCAGCCAGGATTCCTTCTTGCAATTGGCTACCCTAGACATCCCTGAGATCATATTAACCAAGGATCGAAAAGGACCTATTGCACTTGGCACTTCCGATATCCCGTATCGCCATAGACTAAGTTGGGAGGGGCAATATTATCAAGATCTATTTTATATCGACCTCGATAGCGGGGAGAGGCGTTTGATCTCCCGTGAAATAGCTGGAGCACCGCAACTGTCTCCTGGAGGCAGATTCGCCTATTGGTACAACCGCCTAGACACTAGTTGGAGCTTCTATGAATTTGAGACAGAAGAGCTTCAAAAAATAGTAAGGCAACAAATATTATTCTACGACGAGGAAAATGATCACCCCGATCATCCCACTACTTACGGCCTGGCAGGATGGTCGGCAAAAGATCACATGGTTTATCTTTATGACCGCTATGATATTTGGGAGTGTGATCCACAAGGTTTGCGCAGCCCCTCAAAGGTCACTTCGGGTCGAGAAAGTCAAACGGTCTACCGTTATATTGACTTTGAAGAAGAAGATTCTATTGTAGGGGATGAACTTCTGCTGCATGGGTTTGACGAGAGAAGTAAAGCTGAGTCTTATGCGCGATTAAACCTAGTATCTCGCCATCTTGACACACTAATTTCAATCGATGGTCGACTTATGCGCCAACCGATTAAGGCCAGAAATGCTGATGCGATTATCTATACCCAGGAGACTTTTGAAAAATATCCTGATCTTATTTTCTCAGATATCTACTTCGAGAAATCGAAAACCATCAGTCAGGCCAATCCACAACAGGACGATTACTTATGGGGTAGGATTGAACTGGTATACTGGCAGGATGAACAAGGAATTCAGCGAGAAGGACTTTTGGTTAAACCTGAAGGTTTTAATCCTGCGAGAAAATATCCGATGATTGTAAATTTTTATGAAAAGAGTTCTGATGAGCTCCACCGTCATCGCCCTCCACAGCCCCATCGCTCCTCAATCAACTACTCTTTTTATGCCAGCAATGGCTATTTGATCTTCAACCCAGATATACACTATAAGATTGGGTACCCTGGCAAAAGTGCCTTGGAAGCAGTTGTATCAGGCACCGAAGCTATGATCGAAAAGGGATGGGTTGATCCTGGTAAGATCGGATTGCAGGGACATAGTTGGGGAGCATATCAGATTGCACATATAATAACTAAGACTGATATGTTTGCCTGTGCAGAAGCAGGAGCACCCGTAGTAAACATGGTAAGTGCCTACGGAGGTATCCGTTGGCAGACCGGGCTTAGCCGTATGTTTCAATACGAACATACCCAAAGTCGCCTGGGTGCTAGCTTGTGGGAGCGGCCAGAACTCTATCTTGAGAATTCTCCAATCTTTAATATCGATAAAATTAATACACCGGTCTTGATCTTACATAATGATCATGACGGCCATGTGCCATGGTACCAAGGCATCGAATTTTTCGTGGCGCTTAGAAGGTTGGGCAAACCAGCTTGGTTTCTAAACTACAATAACGAACCTCATTGGCCCCTGAAGTGGGCTCATCGATTGGACTTCAACCGTCGAATGTTTCAATTTTTCAACCATTATCTAAAGGGCGATCCCATACCCCGGTGGATGTCCGAAGGCATCCCCGCTGTCGAAAAGGGCATAAATTACGGATTCGAGCTAGAAAATAGATGATGACCTCAGCAAATATCCATTCAGGCAATTTCGGGCCATGGGATGTATCTTGCCAACTTTGCTATTCCTCCTCTCCTAAAAGCTTCGGCAAATGACGGTCTTTCAGATTTTCACTTACTCCGAATTGAATAATCTCGTACTGCTTGCCAAGTAGGCTGGCTAAGTCATCAGACTTCTGATGAAAAAGGTCTGGGTGGAGATACGGCTCGATCAAGTCTTCTAACAACTGGAAAGCTGCTTTGCGCTGATCATTCTCCACTTCAAGCGCTTGAATTCGACTCTCCATTGCCGTTATTCTTACCTTATAGTGTTCGACAAGCTTGATAATCAGGGCCTGTACATCGTCCTCTGAGATATCGATTCCGATCAGAGAATGCCGCGAACCATCCTTATCGATCGTCCCGTCAAGTACGAAAGTTGTGCCGGGTTTCCATTCATCAATGAGATCTATAGGATCCTTAGCATCCGTGTCGGACCAGCTTCCGCCAATTTTTGGTTTCCGTCGAATTTTCACCGCTGCAAGATTACTTCATTCAATGGGCTTAATTTACACAAAAGCCAGGAGTCTTTAGCATTGGAAAGGGGTATATAATTGTTAGTGAGCCATCCACGATCTTGTGGCTCATTTCACTGCATTACGAGCCTTTGACCTAATCAGTTCTTAGGATGCTCTCTGGCAAAAGAAAGAGATTAGAATCTTCGCTGATACCAAGATTGACAAGGCCATCAAGTCCCGGCATCTTGATTTTACCGGACTACACCCACCGGCATATGCTCATCAAACTGACCTGCTAAAATAGGTGTCTGAGCCATCTTGGTGTAGCTTTTTACCTCCTGATGAACGTAACGATACAACTCACTAACTGTCACTACTTTATCGAAATTGCTATCGGCATCACCTTTAAGACCACGAATTAGGAAATGGCTGAAAATACCTTGCCTAAGGCCCTTGGATTCTAAGGAGAATTCTTCCTTTTTTGATGACAGCAAAAAGGCCGTGCCGCCGCTGCTCTCGTTGAGTTTAGAATACAACACATCTGCACTCTGGGTCAGACTTGATCGACTGGCGAGTAGGCTGCCGGAGTAGCAGGCATCGGCGACATAGAGTTTTTGTTTTGCTTTGCAAGATGATAAACCTCTTTTGATCTCCTCGTAACTCAAAGTTTCACGATATCCATCTGAATCGATGGGAAGGAAGGATCCATTGATTCCATGTCCGGAGAAAAAGCAAAAGACAGCATCATTTTCACCCGCACGTGCCACTACATCTTTCATAGCCCTAATGATATTCTTTTTGGTTGCACTTTCATCAATTAGGATGTGAATTTGCTCGTCGGGTATGGCACCACCCTCGGGGCTCTTTAAGAAAGCATAAATACGGTAAGCATCATCATCCGTATACTTGAGGGATTCAAATTTGTCGTAGCGGGAGACACCTACCAGAAGGGCATATATCTTACTCTGGCCGGTAGACTTAGATTGAAGGATTTTACTGCCGCGCTTAAATGCTCCATTATACCACTTACCTTCCAAAATATCGCCACTGGCATATTCCATTTTTCCTTCCCCATTGGGCTTATGTTTATACCAATCTCCTGTGTATTTGTCACCATTTGCATAAAAGCAAATTCCTTGGCCGTGGGGTAGGCCATTTAGAAATTCACCTTCATATCGACTGCCATCACCGTAAGCATATTGTCCTAGGCCCCCCGCACAGTAAGACACGTTGCAATCCGGAAGCTCTTCATAGACCACTTCTGTATGGTTTTCTGGCTCGCCAGACTGGTTCAGCTTTTCTTCATGGGTGATTTCACCAGCCTCCCAAATCCCGATTACCTCTTCACCACCGACTTTGGTCAAGGTACCTTGACCATGAGGTTTGCCATCCTCCCAATACCCTACATACACATTGCCATTTTGAAACTTATAGCTGCCATACCCGTGAAATCGATTGGCGACAAACTGACCCTCATACATTTCACCGGATGTCAAGATCATTTTACCTTGACCCTCTTTGAGGTTCTTTACCCAATCTCCGATATATTTATTGCCATTCGCAAAAAAGAGTGTTCCTTTGCCATGGGGTTTCCCATGCTCAAAAGCACCGGAATATTTAGCACCATTTTGATATTGATAAACACCTTTACCGGATTTACAATCTCCTCTAATACACTGTGCCTGGGCTGAATAATACTGAAAGAAAAGGAGCAGAGTCACAGGTAAGATTTGCCAATTCATCATTTCTTATTAATGTTTTGCTTCGAAATGTACCTGTGCTTCGGCTATCAAAAAGAATTTCTGTTCTCCAATAACTTCTTGATGCGGAATATATTGCGTATTGGTCTCGTTTAAGACTCGTATTTTTACCGTACTAAAATCTAGCATTATGAAACATGTGAAGACTCTTTTGATCGTCAGTATGCTGATCCTGTTGCAAGTGATTGATAGTCATGCACAGACAAATGAAGAACATGAAAATGTAACCTATTCAGCGTTTGGAAAAGAGATTGACAAGCACGATACTAAGGATCTAGAGTCTGTAGTAGCCAAACTACAGGATCAGGATACTTTGATGACTAAGGTAAGCGGTGTGGTCAAGGAAGTTTGTCAGGTTAAGGGATGTTGGATGACGATTCAAGATCCAAAGTCTTCAATTGAGCCTTTTTTTGTCAAGTTTGAGGGATATTCCTTCTTTGTACCAAAAGATATCGCCGGTCAGCAAGTGATCGTTGAGGGAATTGCCTACAAGAAGACAACACCCGTTGATGAGTTGAGACACTATGCAGAAGATGCTGGGAAAAGTGAAACAGAGATTGCAGCCATTGTAGAACCTAAGGAGGAACTCCATTTCATGGCAACGGGTGTCTTGGTCATAGCCGACTAGGCATGGGCGTAGACTACAGATCGAAAAAAAATCATTTGGGAAGCAGCATCTGATCAGATGCCCACGTTAAAAATAAAAAGCAGCCCCTGTCTTTGAAAAACTCTCTACTGCTGAAGTTTACAAAATGAAGGAATGCAACGGGGCTGCTCCACCTATTCTTAAATCTTATGAAGAGTATAATTTAATACTCTTTACCATATAACACAAATCCTGGCTATTTATTTTACAGAGATGCCCGCATTGCCTGCAATATGGGTGATAGATCGACATTTTCCTTAATCAGATGGATCGCCTTCTTGATTTTCCAGGGAGTATGCAGATTGATTTTGACTTCTATCTTACTAATTTTAAGCACGGAGCCATAGGTATCTAGCCGTGTACGTATCAAGGGGATCTTATGTCGTTGAACGTATTTCAGACTCTCTTCATTGAAATTTCCTTCTCCAGTAGCCACAATTCCTGCAATGGGTGATGAAACAAGATCATTGACTTTACAGATAAGATCTACTTTATGTAAAGCACCGTTTACGCGGTCAGCCCCAACTACCATCAAAATATTCTTTGAATTACGCACCCGGTTGGCGTCGATCAGGGAGCCGGCCATGATATCTTCGACCTGCCTCTCTTGTTGATCGATATTATGGATGACTGATCCATCCACGACCTCGTTTATGGTACTTATGATAGGATAAGCCAGTGTTTCATCGTATGGCAATACCCCCAGTAAGGTCAGGCCCATATGTCTCAGCTTGAGACCCACATAGTGTTTGACCTTATCAATCTTTTCTGGCCTTACCTTGTTTACGATTATTCCCATGATCGGAACATTCTGTTCTCGAAACATAGCCAGACTCACGTTCAATCGGTCAATCGTACTGCCAATTCCTCCTTCAACAATCATAATTACTGAAGCGCCCAATACTCTTGCAACGTCGGCATTAGATAGATTTACTATACTTCCCACTCCTGGATGGCCAGTGCCCTCGTAGATCGCCAGTTGATGCTGCTTATTTAGAAAATCCGCGGCATTCCTGATGTCCCTTTCATAGTCAAAAGAGTCTGGATCATCTAAGTATGATGTCGTTGCACCCGGGCCCAAAATAACGGGAGAATGATAGGCTGGTAAGATCTCAAAACCGAGTAGATCAGCAAAAAGTAAAGTGTCCTTGTCAACGCGGATGTTGTCCATATCCAGGTAATGCTGACCTACGGGTTTGCAGTAACCAACATTAACACCCTCTTGTTTTAATAAGGAGACCAACCCAAGTGTACTGGTGGTTTTACCGACGTGTTGATTTGTAGCTGCTACGTAAATGCATGGCATCCTCATAGGGCGAAAAATAGGAAAAGCAACGGTCCGGCCATAAAAAAAGCTCATCCAAGTACGTTACCTGAATGAGCCCAAGCTCTATAACGCAGGTGAATCCTCTGGAAACCCTGCGTCTCCTGTCTAAAAATCCTATGAACATTCTCGAAAAATGCCCAATTTTGCTGTGAGAGAAGGATTCGAACCTTCACGAGGTGGTTAGCCAGCACGCAAATTGGAAGTGGTCAACCCTATTCCCGATTTCTCGGACTCTTACGTGTCGTTTATCCCGTTTCCTCACCCCCGAGACAAGAGGGCACGTCTACCGGTTTCGTCATCTCACATTCTTTTATTTTCTAACATTCAATTCCTTTGAACTAAATACATGACAAATGTAAGCTAGAGCCTATTATCATGCAAATATTTCAAGAATTTTAACAAAAATTTATACAAGTTTCATTGAAATACTCTTTTCATTAGAAATAATGAAATTTACTTTGTGCATCTACGCCCTATTTTGTCATATTCCTAATTTACTTTGCAAATCATCAGCCTTTTTCATCTGATGACACCAAAAAGATCGACAAGAATACCATCATCACACATCCTAATTTTCTTTTGCCTTACAGTCGGGATGTTATCTTGCTTCTCAGCAGATCCCATCGAAAACGATCATAAGAAACTCGTGATCGATGGCTTGACCTTAGTGGCTCCTCCCCGTCCGTTTGGAGATGATCCAATGGCACCCATCCGCAAAATCAATGCCAGCTGGATTGCGGTCATTCCATACGGATTTACTCCCCCCAGTCAACCACTGGTACACTATAATTCCTCCCGGCAATGGTGGGGCGAAAAGCCTGAGGGCATCGAAGTCACTATAGAACTGGCCAAAGCAGCTGGACTCAAAGTAATGCTTAAGCCTCAAGTATGGAGTCATGGATGGTGGACAGGCGACTATTATTTTGACACTGAAGAAGACTGGAGGAAATGGGAACAAGGATACAGTAGATACATCAGGCAATTTGCACAGATGGCACAAGATCTTAAAGTAGACCTTTTTTGTGTCGGTACAGAATTCAAATGGAGTGTAGTAAATCGGCCCAAATACTGGAAGAAATTGATTGCTGAAATCCGTGATCTCTACGACGGACCACTGACCTATGCGGCTAACTGGGACAATTACCAAATGGTGCCATTTTGGGATGATTTAGACTATATAGGTATTAATGCATACTTTCCACTCATTGAAGATCACACGCCATCCATTGAGGCATTGGGCCATGCCTGGCAGAGGCATGTACGGGAGATGCGATCTTTTTACAATAAACTCAATCTTCCGATCATCTTTACGGAATACGGCTATCTCAGTGTTGATGGATGTGCACACAACACCTGGGAACTTGAAGAAAAGATAAACCAACTATCTATTAATCAGAAGGCACAAGCCAATGCTATTGATGCCCTATACCGTAACTTTGTGGATGAACCCTATTGGGTTGGAGGTTTCCTTTGGAAATGGTTTCCTAACATGGAAGGCCACGAAGGATACCCGCAAAAGGACTATACACCACAAGGGAAGCTTGCCGAGGAGGTTCTACAAAGATGGTTTCTAGGTCGTGCTGGTAAGAAACACATTGATTGAAAATATCCAGTAACAATAAATGAATGTATATACCAGCGTTGCTACCTGCCAGGCAGCAACATCACTAATGGGAGATAAGATAGCCTTCATACCAACCATGGGGGCTCTCCATCGAGGGCACTTAGAGCTGATAAGGACTGCTCAAGAAATGACGGATGATGTGGTAGTTAGCATTTTTGTAAATCCCACCCAATTTAATGACCAAGCTGATTTCGAGAAATATCCTCGTCCCTTACTTAAGGACATCCATCAGCTGGAAAAGTTGGGCACACTTAGCCTATTCGCACCGGTGGTATCTGAAGTTTATTCAGATAAAAACGAAGAAAAACCCATAGAGCTAGATCACCTAATGAGGCCCCTGGAAGGAATGCATAGACCGGGCCACTTTGATGGTGTTGTGAGCGTCATGCAAAGGTTACTTTATATCGTAAAGCCGGATGTTCTGATCATGGGTCAGAAAGATTTTCAGCAATTGATCATCGTCAAAGAGATGATTCAACAATTAAAACTACAAATCAAACTCATTGGTCATCCAATCGTTCGTGAACCTGATGGACTCGCCCTCAGCTCACGGAATGTGAGGATCCCACCCGAGTTGCGAACTGTTGCTCCTGAAATATATCGCACCCTGCTGTTGGCTAAAACGCTCCGTGATCAGGCGACTCCAAAGGAAGTCAGTGTGCATTGCACCGATCGCCTTTCCCAATTTGTTGACAAGGTGGAATACTTTCAAGTAGTAAATCCGTCAAATCTTCTGCCTTTAAGGTCTTGGAGTGAGACGGAAAATCCCATTGCCTGCGCGGCAGTCTGGCTTGGTAAGGTGAGACTGATTGATAATCTATTTCTCAATCAAAATCCACCCCAATAATCCTTTGCAAACCAAGGAACTGGAGACTTGCTGAGACTACTTTGAACCTGACCGGGGCTCCATGCGTTACCCAGATGGATTAAAAATAATCGTATTTTTGCGCGCCTATGTTTTTGCAGATCTTTAAGTCGAAGATACATCGTGCAACAGTCACTGAGGCCAACCTAAATTATGTTGGATCGATCACCATTGATGAAGACTTGATGGAAGCCGCCTCATTGATAGAGGGAGAGCGAGTACAAATCGTAAATAACAACAATGGTGAACGCCTTGAGACATACGTGATTAGGGGAGAGCGCGGCTCGGGTACAATTTGTTTAAATGGAGCAGCTGCACGCAAAGCTGAGGTCGGAGATGTTGTCATTATCATCTCATACGCCTTTATGACGCCAGAGGAAGCTGCCTCATTTGAATCCAAGGCCGTGTTTCCAGATGCAGACAACAAAATAAATCACAACTAGGTGAACAGTAAGATAACAAGCATCCTCAAGATGATCTTGTTTCTAGGCATTGGCCTCACCATTTTATGGTTTTTGTTTCAGTCACTTAATCAAGACTATCAAGAAGATTGCTTGCAGCGGGGTATCCTACCCAGTGACTGTAGCCTTTGGGACAAGCTCTGGACTGACCTACGTTCAGCCAAAGTCTTTTGGCTCGTAGTCATTGTAGTTTGCTTTTTTATAAGTAATATAAGTCGGGCCCTGCGGTGGCAACAGCTGGTCAGTTCACTGGGCCATCCCACAAGAGGGGTCAATGCATTTCTTACGACTATGTTGGGTTATTTTGCTAATCTGGGATTGCCCAGATTTGGGGAACTGGTCAGGGCAGCAAGTTTTGCTCGGTACGAGAAGATTGCTTTCGAAAAAGTGATGGGAACGGTAGCCGTGGATCGAGTGGTTGACCTGTTGTCTTTTGCTATTCTATTTTTACTGGCTCTGGTGCTGCAGTTTGATATTCTGTGGACCTATATTAAAGAAAATGCCTCGCTGCCTTTCATTTCCATTTTTCAGTCACTGTGGTTTTATCTTGCCTTAATTGTTGGTACAATGTGTACTATACTGATATTTTGGCAATGGCAGAAATTCATGCATATTAAGATTTTCCAGAAGATCGACAGGATGGCTAGGGGTTTCCTGGAGGGTCTGCGATCGGTAGGTCAGCTGGATCAGCCTTTTTCTTTTATTGCCCATAGCCTGATCATTTGGTTGATGTACTATCTAATGACCTACTTGTGCTTTAAAGCTTTTGAACCCACGGCAGCGCTTAGCCCTATGGCTGCACTGTTGGTCTTTGTCTTCGGCAGCCTGGGAATGATCGTGCCTTCACCAGGCGGCATGGGCAGTTATCATGCGTTGGTGATTGCTGGATTGGCTTTGTACGGAATTAAAGCAGATGATGCCTTCTCATTTGCCATGATAATTTTCTTTACGATCAACATCTTTGGCAATATCCTATTTGGCATTTTGGCTCTCTTGCTGCTGCCGGGATATAACCACAGCTACCAACCTATTCGAAGCTAATGTGGTCAGCAATACATGACAAGGTAAAGTTGTTAGCCGACGCCCTCCCGATCATTGAAAAATGGCGTTTGGCTGAGGAGAAAATCATCTGGACAAATGGCTGCTTTGATTTGCTGCATTTGGGTCATGTCATGTACCTGGCGAAGGCCAGAGGCATGGGTGATAGATTGGTGGTTGGCTTAAATAGCGATTCGTCCATTAGAAGGCTAAAAGGCGATCCACGTCCGCTCACTCCTCTATCGGCACGAAAGCTAGTACTGGCATCCTTACAAGCTGTAGATCTTGTGATTCCCTTTACCTCCGACACTCCAATTGATGAAATAAGGACCGTGAAACCTGACTTACTTGTAAAGGGTGGAGATTACCAGGCAAAGCAGATCGTAGGTGCCCTAGAAGTGGAATCCTGGGGAGGATCGGTAGCTGTAATTCCTATGCAAAAAGGATTTTCTACCAGTGATCTCATTAATAAAATCAAGTCATTATGACCGTTGCAGATATAGCAAGGTTCTTAGAGGAGATCGCACCGCTGCACTTACAGGAAACGTACGATAATGCTGGCCTTTTGGTGGGACAAAGCGATATGCCATTGACAGGTGTGCTCACATGTCTGGACGCCACTGAAGAAGTCATCACCGAAGCCATTCACCGGGATTGTAATCTCGTAGTAGCGCATCACCCCATCATTTTCGGAGGACTCTCCAGAATAACGGGTCAACATTACACTGAGCGTGCAATAATTAAAGCCATTAGGCACCATATTGCCATATATGCCATCCATACCAATCTCGATAATGTCTTGACCAACGGTGTAAATGAACGGCTAGCCAAACAATTGGGTTTGAAACAATATCGAATCTTGTCACCGAATGAAAATCCTGAAACTGGTAGTGGTCTGATCGGTAGGATAGATCCCTCACTTGACATCAAGGGATTTTTCCAGTATGTAAAGCACCGCTTGGAACTCAAGACCTTAAAGTATACCCGGCCAGTAGCCAGCGAGGTAAATAAGGTCGCTCTATGCGGTGGTTCTGGGAAATTTCTACTTCCACTTGCCATTCAAGAAGAAGCAGATGTCTTTATTTCAGCTGATTTCAAATACCATGAATACTTTGAGGCTAACGATCAAATTACGATTATAGACATCGGTCATTATGAGAGTGAGAAGTATACGATAGATTTGCTTGTGGACTTGATCAAGGGGAAATTTAGTAACTTTGCCGCCTATTGCTCAAACGTTAACACCAATCCAATAAACTATATTTAGCATGGCTACGAAGGACAAGTCTATACCTGAAAAACTCCAAGAACTGTATGACTTACAACAGATTGATTCTCAGTTGGATCAAATCAGTGTGCTTAAGGGAGAATTGCCGATGGAGGTCAGTGATCTTGAAGATGAGATAGAAGGGCTTCAAACCAGACTTAAGAAATTGGAAGAGTCTAAAACAGAACTTGAAGACAATATCTCCAATCAGAAAGCAAAAATTAAAGAGGCGGAAGCACTGATTGCCAAATACGGTCAGCAATTGGATGAGGTGAAAAACAATCGAGAATATGAAGCTCTGACCAAAGAAATTGAACTACAAAGACTAGATATTCAGCTCGCGGAAAAGCGTATTGCTGAAACACAAGGCGCAATCGAAGCCAAGGATGAGACCATTTCGGCAGCCAAAGAACGACTGGAAAGTAAATCCAAGAATCTGGATACAAAGCGCGTTGAGCTAGAAAAGATCATTGCCAAGACAGAAAAGGAAGGCGCAAAGCTCCAGAAGCAGAGTGAGTCTCAAAGGAAGAAAATTGAAGATAGATTGCTTAAAGCCTATGATCGCGTGAGAAGTTCCTACCGCAATGGCTTGGCTGTAGTCACAGTAGAACGTGATGCATGTGGAGGATGCTTTAATAAAATACCTCCTCAACTCCAGCTGGAGATCAGCTTACAAAAGAAGATCATTGCTTGCGAACACTGTGGCCGTGTCTTGGTTGATGACAGCCTAGTTGAAGCTACCGTTTGATCCAGACCTGCTACCAGTACCGAGAACGGTGGTTTGTCACCATGAAGTGCAATTTCATCCAGCATCTTCAGGCTGCCTGGGCAGTCATGCTGATCCTCATTGTTCAGCCAGTTGATTTACTGAGCCAAAAATATTTTGAATACTCTTCAACCGCCGTTAGCGCTTACAACGAAATTTTGTCACTGCGATTTCAAGAAGCCCGGGAAACTCTGGTTCACTTACGCATTAGTGAACCCGACAACCTCATTGTCCATAGTCTGCAAAATTACTTAGACTGTTTGGGCATTTTCATTGGAGAGGAGGTTCAGACCTACCAAAAACTGAAAGACCAGAAGAGCCTGAGATTGCAGCAGATCAAAACTCATGGAGATCGTCAATCACCATATTACCTATACACTCAGGCGGATATTCATTTGCAATGGGCCATTACACGGGTAAAGTTTGAAGACTATTTCCAAGCAGTAATGGAAATCAAGAGAGCTTTTAATCTCTTAAAACAAAATGATGCTCAGTTTCCCGATTTTATGCCCAATAAAAAGAACCTGGGCCTACTTCATGCTTTGATCGGAACGGTTCCTGATCAATACCGTTGGGGTCTAAAGCTCCTAGGAATGAGTGGCACAATTGCCCAGGGTAAAAAAGAAATCGAAGAAGTACTGAGTTATGCAGATCGAAATACATTCGTTTTTAAGGAAGAAGCCTACATGATGTATGCATACTTGCTTCTGCATCTAGAAAATGAGCAAGAAAAGGCTTGGTCCCTAATCGATAATTCATCCGTTGACCCTACCACAAATCCCTTGGCATGTTTTGTAAAAGCTAATGTAGCCATGAAAACAGGTCGTAATGACTTAGCGATCACTATCTTGGAAAACAAACCCTCAGGTAAAAAATATTTTCCTTTCCCATATCTCCATTTTATGGAAGGTATAGCCAGATTGAATCGCCTGGATAGCGATGCAGATGTTCACCTCAAATTGTTTCTTTCAAAGACTGCTGGAATTCACTACATCAAAGAAGCTTATCAAAAACTAGCATGGCACTCTCTAGTCCATGGAAAAGCTTATCTGTACGAGAGGTATATGCAAGCTTGTAAATCGCTGGGGTCAGCAGTCATAGAAGAAGACAAAACCGCTCTCTACGAAGCAAGGATCAAGCACGTACCAGACCAGGTCCTGTTAAAAGCACGCCTATTGTTTGATGGCGGCTACTATAAAAGAGCTACAGAGTGTCTTGAAGAGTTTGATCTCTCGAATAACATTGAAAGCAAGTTCAGACTTGAGTACTACTACCGAATGGGTAGATTAATGCACGTCCAGAAAAAATATCCGGAAGCTCTCCATTACTATCAGCTCACCATTGAAGAGGGTGCACACGAGGCCTTTTATTTTGCCTGCAACGCCGCACTGCTGAGTGGGGAAATTTATGAGAAACTTACCGAATATGACAATGCAGAAGCATACTATCTCAAGACCCTGCTGATCAAACCCGATCAATATCAGGCAAGTCTCCATCAGCGGGCTAAAGCTGGTCTTAACCGGCTCTCCACCCTCCCTTAGTGCTCTGTCTACTGAAATAATAGCAACAATTTCAAATTCTTTTCACGAATTTCTTGGTTGCAAAGCCTCGCCGTCGCTCCATTGTCTTCTGATATTCAATCAATTGAATATGTCAGACATTATTGAGGTCATTTCATATGTTTGATTCGTGCCAACAATAAATCAATATGACAAATCAACTAGCCTTTCAGAGGCAATTCCCCAATGTTCTTTTCCTGTCGATTGATAATAAACCAGAACTAGAGCAATATTTGAGAAATCGTGGCGCCATTGCGCATGATGAAGGGATCGTCAGTTTAGGAATACCTGGTGAAGGCAATATGAATTGTGTAGTCAGGGTCATCACTCAACGAAAACAATTTATCTTAAAACAATCTCGCCCATGGGTGGAGAAGTATCCACAGATTGCAGCACCCATTCAAAGGATTGAAATAGAGGCTGCTTATTATCGCGCCGTGCAGAAAGAGTCGAACCTCGCCAAGATGTCACCACAGATTCATTGGTATGACGATCATCATTTTTTACTCTCCCTTGAAGACTTAGGGCCAGCAGCAGATTTTTCACATCTATATCGGTCATCAGAGTTCTTACGCGATGACCATCTGAGCATTTTGATGCAATATCTCAATCAATTGCACTCTCTTGGCCCGGTAGATGACTTTCCAAACAACTTGTCTATGCGAAGGTTAAATCACGAGCACATATTTCACTTTCCATTTCTTCAAGACAACGGGATGGATCTGGACACCATTACTTTGGGTCTGGCAGATGCAGCGGAAGGGATCAAAGCCGATCAGATTTTGAAAGACCGCATTAAGAGATATGGGGAGATATACCTCAGCGAGGGACCTTCTCTCTTGCACGGAGACTTTTATCCTGGCAGCTGGCTTTGGGCCAAGGAGAAAATTTATGTTATCGATCCTGAATTTTCTTTTCAAGGTGCTCCAGAGTTTGATTTGGGGGTTCTGATTGCTCATCTATTCCTATCCCAGCAGGAGACCACAATGATAAAAACGATCACATCTACCTATGCACATTGGCAAGTCTGCAAGCAGGAATGGTTAGCGGCCTTTGCCGGTATAGAAATTCTCCGCCGGTTATTGGGAGTAGCTCAACTGCCGTTGGCACTGAGTCTAACAACCAAACAGACACTTATTGAAGCAGCACGAGAATGGATAATGGCCAAATCTGTTCCATGGTAAACGATGGTGAATCATCAGGCCTTGAGACAAGCTGATTACTGGCTAGGGAAACTTACATCCACAATTTCTTGTGCCAATGCTTCAAGGTCAATACCAATAATGTTGCGACTGGTCTCGGTCACTTTTTCGACCCATGGTGATGGGAGCCGTTCAGCTCCCCAATAGGCACCGAGAATAGCTCCAGTGACAGCAGCTACCGTATCATTATCCCGACCAAAGTTTACAACAAACTCGATAGCCCTCTCAAAATCACCCTTTGTAAATAGAATACCCGTAAGGTTGATCAAATGAATTTCGTTGGCATGAAATGGGATATCTTGCAATTTGTCATCCAAGAGGTCATAAGCTTTTTCAACCTGTGCATGATAGTAACCTCCGTATCTGTAACCTGATGGAAGATCCCGATCCGGTGTCATCTCAGTACTGTCGATGCGGATTGCTTGGTGGACGATCTTTCTAGCATCGAGATAAATTTGATGAGCAATACGACCGACCAATCTACTCTTGAAATAACCATTGGGATCGATGTTTTTGGTTATGGCCAAGATCTCTTCTACATTTGTTGAGGGATTAAATGCTTGGGCTATGTAAGCACTGGTCAAAGCCGATATATCCCGTGCATAGCCGAGGTCAAAAAGTCCTAAGCGATAAGCTTGTTGATATGCTCGGTACGGGGCACCGGGATAGTAGGAACCGATCATGGGTGTATATAGCATGCCAGCACACGCCATTTCGCCACCGTAAAATTTGTTTAAGGCATAGGCGTAACCATCAATATCCTTCTGCAGGTAGGGTCTTGCCACCTTGGCCCACTCCTGTAACCATGTCATATGACGTACTTCGGTTTCAAGACGATCGGGGTCAAAATCCGTTACCCGACTGATTTGATCCTTTTCGTTGAGATAAATTGCAATGATATATTCAGCAAAATCCTTGGGATCTAGAGAGTCTTGTTTTGATGTGTAAGATGTAAGAAATTTTCCCATGAGAAACTTCCACCGGGTATCGTCAGTAGTGCCACCAGCTGGTAAGTTAAAATCCCAGGGACCTTCAGGTGAACCTTCACGTATCACATCATCCAAACGATTGACATACCCCCATTGCACCTCAATGTCATCTCGTGACCACATTTCAGTCGGTGCACCCATGGCATCACCGATGGCGGAGCCCACCAATAACCCCAGGATCTTATCTTGATATGCTTCCCTATCTAAATCCTCAGGCCACATTGGTTCTTCAGCTGTCAATCCATCAAAGGAGGGCACTGGAAATGATGGTGGCCCAGGCCGCGTAATGGTTAGCTCTTCACATCCTGCCAACAAGCCAGCCAATGTCACGAACACAATCCAAAGTCTTTGCATATGCATGATAGTGCTTGGGACAAAGGTAATGCTTTCTACAAGCAAGAATGGTCAACATCTATCCGCTACCAGACCAAAAATGGTGGTTGAAATTCTCTCAGATTCCCTATCAGGTAAGGAAAAAATACTGATCATGAAGATATGATCTAGAGAGCAACGGAAGCTTAAGCATATGGCAAGTACTAATGATTAACTGCAAAGGCGAAAATTCGGCAAGCATAACCCTTGCTGTCGACATTTTTATCATCTGAGATCGATAATCGCAGCTGATGAGGGCCTCTAGTCAACTCATCATCTAACATATAGAGCCAAGGCAAGTGCAACCGATGGCTCCAACGCGTAAATTGATCGATAGATTTGACTGGTCCTTCATCAATCTGATATTCTAACTTTCCCACATCCTGGCCGGCTGCAACCAGGATCCCAATGGCCTTACCTTCAAAGGGATAAGTTATCGTGGATCCAGGTTGATGGGATTCGAGAACCGGTGTATTGACAAAACCCTTTCGGGTCGCTAATGAATCTCTGGGTGACCACTTTTCGACATAGGTCCATCCATCTCCAAGTAACGCAGAGGAGATATCCCCCAGCGTGCCTTCAGTGTATGAAAATGTATCGAGCGCTTCAGGCAGCTTTCGAATCCCTTTCATTGGATGGCTAAATAGTGCTTCCAATGCTTTAATGATCGATCGACTATAGACTCCCTGACCGAATGGAGATGGATGGAGATCGATGAAATCATCTTCCCAACTAAATTCTCCATTTAAGATGCGGTCTGCAACTTCTTTTGCCAGATTCAGGGATGGCAATTGATAGTGCTCCGCAATTTTCTCATGATTAGAAATTACCCTGGGAATCTCCCCACGATGGTAGTGGGCCAATTTTTCAGGATCAACAAAATGCATCAAGAGAATATCGGTAAACGGATTGGTGGCTAATGCATGCCGTACGATGCCTTCCATGCCACGTATTTGGGCTTTCGAAGACCGACCGTTTGCGGCATCGTTTACAGCGGCTTCAACAAAGAGTAAATCGAATGTACCTTGAGTAAGTAAATCCTTATCAAGTCGAAATGAGCCAGGGGTAGATCCCATGGAGGGGATCCCTGCATTATGGAATTCAAAATTTTGATGAGGATATTTATCTAGAAAATATTTCATTATTGAATCTCGCCACCCTCCATTATGGGTAATCGATCCACCTAAAAATCCAATCCGGTAGATGTCCTGGGACTGACCTAGTTGACTGTAGAAACCGTCACGTGGTATCAGGGTAGGACTAACCAATCTTCTATCTGAACTGTCGATCAGCTTGAGGTCGGTGTGCTGGAGGATAAAAGTGGTAATGGGTCTGGGATCTTCTAGGCTGTGCGGATGGTGTCCAACACCTTCCTTGAGAATGATTTTAATCGACCCCCTGGCAGTACGATAGCGTTGGGCAAAACGACTCGTATTCTCGGCATAAGGCACCACTTCATCTGCCTTGCCACAGACATGAATAATTGGTATCCCAAATCGTGCCAGGTGCTCAGCATGACTAATCGGACCCAATTGCATAGAATCAATCACGTCATTCACAAGATTGTATGCCACTTTACACTTCTGCCAATCGGTTTTAGATCCGGAAGACAATCCCTTGCCTGCCGGCCAACTCCAGATATCCATTACCGGGGCATCAGCATAGATGCATACTACCTTTTCCGGATTGGCGGCCGCCCAATTGTATGCCATCAACCCGCCCCTGCTAAATCCTTCCAATACCACTTTGCTATCCAATTGAAATTTCTGAACACAATGCTTGTAAAAGTGATTGCCAATTTCGACTGCTTGGGATGATCCATACAAGTCTGATACATCAATCCATACCAGATGAAATCCCTTGTCCAACAAATATTGATCGACTTGTGGTTGATGACCCCAAAATCGGACTCGCCAGATCCAGTGTCTCCCAGGGTTTGGCTTTTTGGGAATGACCACTCTGGCCTTACGATCTTGCAAGGTAAACTCGAGCAGTTGGTGACCAGGCCAAAGAGTATCTTCTTGAGCAGTAGCAGCCCTACAAACGAGTAACCACAAGATGATCAGACTCTGTGAGCCAACCCCTAACCTCCAGTGTATCCTCCTTAAATATCTTCTGGTCAGCCTAACATCCTGGCATTTCATCTTTAAATTACCTTCTTCATGAACGAATTTTTATTCGTCCCACAAGTTTTCTAAGGTATATGGAGAACCAGGAATGGTCCAGATGGTCCCATCAATATACCGGAAGCCTCTATCAAGCCTGGTGATTTCGTCCATTGTAGGTTTATCTAACTCCAGATCTGCGGCGACGAAATTTTCTCTCAGCCTATCGGGATTTGAAGATTTTGGAATGACTGATGTACCGCGACAGACGGCCCAGGCAATTAAGATTTGAGCTGCTGAGACGCCATAAGATTTTGCGATATCCAACACTGTGGGGTGGGTTAGGACAAAGGGATCATCAACCTTTTTCAATCGGTCGGGTCGATCCTGTGAGCCCAAGGGAGAGTATGCCGTCAAGACTATACCTTCGCTCTTACAGAAGGACAGCAGGTCTTTCTGCTGAAAGAAAGGATGAGATTCTACCTGATTACAAGTTGGTCGAATTTGACAATGCGTCAGCAGATCCTTAATTTTCTTGATACTAAAATTAGATACACCAAGATATTTGACCAGTCCATCATTGGTACATTTTTCGAGTTCTAGCCAGGTCTCCTCAATTGGTACTTCTTCCAAGGGGATAAAGTCCTCGGCTTTATCCGGGAATATGATTTCTGGTTTGAGTATAACTGGCCAGTGGATGAGGTACAAATCAACGTATTCCAGCCGCAGGTCATTAAGTGTCTGAAGCAGGTTAGGTCTGACGTGCTTTTTCTGGTGTGCGTTATTCCAAAGTTTTGACGTAATCCACAGTTCTTCTCTAGTCACCTCTCCATCGGAGATGGCATCACTCAGCGCTTCACCAATTTCTTTTTCGTTTTCGTATCTGGAGGCACAATCAAAATGTCGGTATCCGATGCGGATCGCTTCACGCACAGCATTGTAAGCCTCTCTATCATTGGATTTCCAAGTACCAAGTCCCAGAAGTGGCATCTGATCACCTTGGGGGAATGTTGTGAATTTCATAGATTTCCCGGATCATGTTTAGAAAGATGCCAACTTACAACTTTCTGAGTTTATCACTGATATTCAAGGAAACGAAGAATTCCGCTCACTCTGTCCCGAAGTCTTACGTCAGAGATCTTGCAAAAAAATAAGGGACTAACCAACCAGTCAGTCCCTCTCAAATTGTAGTGATTTTCAGTTCGATACGAACTGATTAAGCTCGTGCTAATTCTTTAGCCGTGACGGAGGTACGACCACCTTGTCGATCACGTGGATCACCCCATTGGTGGCCTGAATATCAGCCGAAGTAACGGTTGCATCATTCAGAGATACACCGGAGTCGGTTACTGCAACTTCAACCTCTTCACCTTGTACCGTAGCAGTTTTTCCATCGCTTAAGTCACCAGACAACATTTGACCAGACAAAATATGATAGGTCAGAATCTTTGCCAACTCATCTTTGTTTTCTGGCATCATCAAGTGCTGCAACTTTCCATCGGGTAAAGTTGCAAAGGCATCATTAGAAGGAGCAAAGACGGTGTAGGGTCCCTCAGCTTGTAGTGTCTCAGTAAGTCCTGCAGCTTCAATTGCAGATACAAAAGTCGATAAGTCCTCTTGGCCTTGTGCCAATTCCACAATATTCTGTGCTTTGACGTTCAACGCCAAGCCCATGCACAGACAAAGGGCTCCAATTAATTGCTTCATAATGAAATCTGTTGTTTAGGTTATATGAAAAAAAGAATAATATCCATCCCAATCGCTTATGCGATCAAAATAGTTAAGCTGCGATCGTAAAGGAAATGGAAACTAGTCTTGTGTGTGGATCGTGAAAGATGTGATCGTGCCCTTATAACGAAGAATGATCCGTCTTCATATATGCCAGAAGATGAATTTCAAATTTTAACATTTGAGGATGTAGTTGACCATTAAAAGAAGAAAAGGGCATGACACCCTTTCTTATTCATCATCTCAATTGATTACAAATTTTTGGACTTAATTCCACATCCAATCGCCTTGGTAGTGAGTGGATCTGGATCTTTACCAGCCTTGATCGCATCGATGGCACTGGTCACATAATTGGTCTTTACCGCATTGGGATCTTGTGGATTATCGTCAATGGCACCAATATATCTGAGTTTCATTGTCTTATCTACAACGAAGACATGGGGTGTCCGCTTAGCGCCAAATTTTGGAAAGACTTCTTGTTTCTCATCAAAAACATAGGGAAAAGAAAAGCTCTTTTCTTTAGACCGAGACTGCATGGCCTCATAACTATCCCCCGGTTTCATGCTTGGATCGTTGGGATTGATGGCCAGCACTGGAAATCCCTCATTTGACAATTTCTGATGCAGTCCATTGATTCGATCCTCATAAAGTTGAGCGTAAGGACAAGTATTGCAAGTAAAGATGACAATTACACCTTCATCACCCATGTACTCACTAAATTTTATCCAGGATCCATCCACATTTTGTAATCGAAAGTCCTCTACCGTGTCTCCAATTTCATATCCATTGTCTATTGACGTCGTGCTTGCTTGAAACAGCAGCATTATTGGGAGCAAACCGATAGAAAAGATAAATTTATTCATTGTTTTAAGTTTTATAAAAGGTCTTAACAATAGTTATAAGGTCATCGTAGGACTCAAAAGTTCGCTCGAAAAATCTGCGGGAGTCCCGACGATAGATTAAGGTGCCAGGTAAAGCTCCCGACCAATTGGGGTCGACTTGATCGATCCAATCATTGGGATTTGGAGCGTCAAGGTAGATGAGAGCTGACTGGAGTTTATTCTCCTCAATAAAGGGAATCAAGCGAGATTCAATTTGATTTTTGAAATCTAGGCTTACCAAAACCACCTTGACCGGATCATCCTTCAATTCCTGGTGAATCTGTTCGAAATAAGGCAGTTCCTTAATGCAAGGTCCACACCAAGTGGCCCAAAAATTGATCACGTAGGTCGTATCATCATTCCGCTCTAAGACAGGTTGAAAGTCCTCAAAAGGGAGTACTTGAAGATTTGCATCTTTTTGACAATAAACCAGTGTATGGGTTAATAAAGCTGAAACCACGAGGATTCCTCTAAGCATAGGTGGACATGGTAACCTTAGACCTATAACGATGGATCTTTAATTTAGTTTGTAAGGCACTCCCATTTTTTCCAACTCCTTCACAAACAACCCATCGACTCTAATGTGCTTACTTTTTGACATGAATTGCAGCTGAACGTCCTTCTCATCATCATATACTACCATCCGAAGAGGATGTTTCCCACGATGTTCCATACAGATTTTGTCTAATGATTGTACAAATTCTGGCGTAATGTTGTGAAGGGGTAACTTTAAGGTAATGGACTTTGTCAGCTCCTCTCCTACACTCGAAAGAAGCTTGATGATCAACGGATCAAAATATAATTCATCTGATTGATATCTGGTTTTAAAGAGACCTTCAATATAGATGACCTGTCCTATTTCGATTAGCCCTTTATACTTTTGATAGATATCTCGACTTAGAAACAATTCGACTGATCCATTGTAATCTTGCATAGTAAATCTACAGTAACCATTACCCCTTTTGTTTACACCATGCATAGCCTGTGTGATAATTCCAGCTATTTTTAACTGGCGACCATTGGCTTTTACACGGTCAAAATGGATCAATTCGCAGTTGACAAAATTTTCCAGCTCAAGCTTGTAAGTGTTCAATGGGTGTCCGCTGACGTATATGCCGATAATCTCCTTCTCCTTACCGAGTTTCTCCATCGTGGGCCAAGGCTCACTTATGGGAGGTGCCGGTTCCTGAATCAGTACCTCGTCTGAGCCTGCAAACAAGCTGGTCGCGTTCTCTGCTTTCTGTTGCTGATAGGCTTGTCCGTAACGCAACCCATGCTCGATGAAGGTTTCATATTTTTCGGAAGGAGCAAAATACTGGGCACGATGTAACTCGGTGAAACAATCCAGGGCGCCACCCTTAATCATGTTCTCAAAACATTTCTTATTTACGGTGCGCAAATTCAATCTCCTTAACATGTCAAAAAAGGTATGGAAGGGGCCATTTTTTTCGCGTTCCTCGATTAGTGCCTCGACAGCAGCCGCTCCAACGTTCTTCATCGCTGATAGTCCAAATCTGATCTGACCTTTCTCATTGACTCTGAAGTTAATACCACTCTCATTGACATCTGGTATCAGTACTTCCAAGGCGAGTTTCTTGCACTCCCTGAGAAAGAAGTTCAGCTTGGTGATATCTGACTTGTTGTGGGTAAGCACCGACGCCATGAACTCGGCAGGGTAATGGGCTTTGAGATATGCGGTCTGAAAGGCAATGTATGCATAGCAAGTCGAATGCGACTTATTGAAAGCGTAAGATGCAAATGACTGCCAATCATCCCAGATCTTATCGATCTTATCTTGTGGATGGCCCCTTTCTGTACAGCCCTTAGCAAATAGCGGATAAAGCTCATCAATGATCTTTTTTTTCTTTTTGCCCATCCCCTTTCTCAAAGCATCAGCTTGCCCCTTACTGAAGCCTGCCAGCTTCTGAGACAACTGCATCACCTGCTCCTGATAAACGGTGATTCCATATGTTTCGGCAAGGATCTCCTCCATTTCAGGAAGGTCATAGGTGATCTTTTCCCGACCGTGTTTGCGGGCAATAAAATTGGGAATGTATTGCAGAGGCCCCGGACGATAAAGGGCGTTCATCGCGATTAAGTCTTCAAACTTATTGGGCTTGAGATTAACCATATGTTTGCGCATTCCAGGAGACTCATACTGGAAAATGCCAATGGTATCCCCGCGATGAAAAAGTTCAAAAGTCTTTTGATCGTCGAGCGGAATTTCGTCGGGATCAATATCTATTCCGTGGCGATCCTTAATGATGGCAATGGCATCCTTGATGATACTGAGGGTCTTAAGACCTAAGAAGTCCATCTTCAGCAGACCCGCCTCCTCAACCACACTGTTGTCAAATTGCGTAACCAGAAGATCGGCATCCTTGGCCGTCGCTACCGGTATGAAATCACGAATATCTCCCGGGGTAATGATCACCCCACAGGCATGAATACCGGTATTCCGAATGTTACCTTCCAATTCCTTGGCTGTCCGCAATGTGAGCCCTACCAAATCATCTTGCTGTGCCATAGCAATGATCTTCTCCGCCCTTTCAATATCATCACTATTAAGGGTGTCCTTGAGAGACCGTGGCAATCCACCATTGGCCAGTACTTTCTGCAGACTTACACCCAATTGTTGCGGAAAGGTCTTAGATATCCGGTCTACCTCTTTGAGGTCTAGATCAAGCACCCTGCCCACATCACGAATTGACATCTTGGCAGCCATGGAGCCATAAGTGATGATCTGTGCTACCTGATTACGGCCATATTTTTCAACGACATAATCGATGACCTTTGAACGGCCTTCATCGTCAAAATCAATGTCGATGTCAGGCATGGAAATGCGCTCGGGATTGAGGAATCTCTCAAAAAGGAGGTCATATTCTATAGGATCAATGTTGGTAATGCCGAGACAATAAGCTACAGCTGATCCTGCGGCAGAACCTCTTCCGGGTCCAACACTTACGCCCATCTTCCTAGCGGTATTGGTGAGGTCCTGTACTATGAGAAAATATCCGGGATAGCCAGACTGCTTGATTACATTTAGCTCAAAGCTCAGTCTTTCCTCGATTTCGGATGTGATGGTGCCGTAGCGACGCTTAGCCCCAGTCATGGTAAGGTGGCGGAGGTAATCGTCTTGAGTTGCGAAGCCCTGTGGAAGTGGAAAGGCAGGCAGGAGTACATCACGAGTCAGATTGAGCGGTTCTACTTTATCATAAATCTCCAGCGTGTTGTCGAGGGCTTCCGGGAGGTCCTTGAACAGCTCGCCCATCTCAGATCTAGTTTTGAAGTAATAATCTGAGCTGCTGAACTTGAAGCGTTCCTCCTCTTCTAGCTTACTGCCTGTGTTGATGCAAAGGAGAATATCGTGTGGTTTCCAATCTCTCTCTTCTACATAATGTGCATCGTTGGTAGCAATCACCTTGACCTTGTACTTCCGTGCAAAATCCAGTAGTACACGATTTACATCTTCCTGGCTCTTTCCTTTGCCATCCACATCATCCAGTCCTCGATGCCTCTGTAGCTCGATGTAGTAATCATCACCGAAGAGATCCAACCACCATTGCAGCAAAGTCTCAGCCTGCTCTAGGTCACCACTGAGAATCGTTTGTGGTATTTCAGCGGCAAGACAGCAACTGCTGGCGATCAAACCCTCATGATACTTTGTGAGCAATTCCTTATCAATTCTTGGATATTCACCGTATAGTCCTTCTATAAAGCCAAGGGAGCAGAGTTTCGACAAATTTTGATACCCGACCTCATTTTTTGCCAACAGCAATTGATGAAACCTGTGATCTCTTTCACCCAGTTTCCGGGCAAATGCCTTCTTAGTCCGATCTTTTACCAAATAGAACTCACACCCTACAATAGGTTTTAAGTTTCGTTTATGAGCCTCATTTACAAACTTGAAGGCTCCATACATATTTCCATGGTCGGTAAGTGCTACCCCCTTATGCCCGTCCATGACGGCTTTGTCCATCATGGTCTCGATGCGAGAAGCCCCATCTAAAAGCGAGTATTGAGTGTGACAGTGCAGGTGTAAAAAGTCGGGCATGAGTACAAGATTAGAATGACAAATCTACAACGTAATGAATGGGTAAAGAAACATGAGAGAAAGATTGTATATGAAAAATCGTTATTTGAGGTTAACAAATCTTCCGATTCAGACCGATCTTGAAGACAGGTGTGATATCAACTTTGCATGGTTGTTCGTTCCGCACCGTAGAAATCAGGTCATCTGATCATCCAACCATATCTCAAATAAAGCATACTTTGTATCAATCCCCGGCCTAATAAGAAGAGCAAAAGGGCCAGCCAAAGGCCGTGATTTCCCAGGGGTTGCTGAAGGGCATGATATAGGATGAGAAAAAGGGCCAGTGAGGCGAGCATGGCATTCCGCATGGTTCGTGACGCGGTCAAACCAATATAGATTCCGTCCCAGATGTAACTGATGAACCCGGCAATAGGAAAGAAAATCATGTATACCATATATGCATCACCAACTGACCGGACCGCATCATCCTGGGTGAAAAAGGCAAAGATGCCCGTTCCATAAAATCCGTAGAGCAGGGCGAAAAGAATGGCAAGACCTAAACCCCAATACATACAAGACCAAATCATTTGGTTGACTTTACCTCGATCCTGTTTACCCTTATACTTCCCTATCAGACTCTCGGCTGCATAGGCAAATCCATCGATACCATATGACATCCAATTGACCATCTGAAGTAAAATGACGTTGACAGCTAAGATCAATGGGCCCGCCGCAGACGATTGGCTGTAAAAGAAACCAAACACAAAAGTGAGCGACAGGGTACGAATGAATAAGTCAATGTTTATCTGGAAGAATCCTTTAAATGCGTGAAGATCTTCGGCTAGTTTCAGACTCAAATGTTGCAGATACTTATTATATCGTCTTTTCAAAAGTATGATCCCCACAATAAGTCCTAAATACTGGGCAATCAGCGTACCCCAGGCAGCTCCAGCAATGCCATAATCCATATGGACAATCAAGAAATAGCTCAGTAGGATATTGGCAACATTAACGGCTATGGTCAGATAGAGCGGATACTTGGCGTTTTGCATCCCAAAAAACCAACCCAGAATCACATAAGAAAGCAGGCTGGCCGGTGCTGCCCAGATTCTGATACGAAAATAGAGCCCTACCATTTCCACTTGAGTTGGATCAACCTGAAATAAGCGAATGCTCACCCATTCAATAGGTAGTTGCAGAATGATCAATAACAGTCCCAAAACAAAGGCTACCAGCCCAGCACGACTGAATGTATTGCTGATTAGTAAAACATTCTTTGCTCCATAAGCCTGCGCAGTTATCCCGGTAGTACCCATCCGTAAGAATCCAAAATTCCAATAGATGAAGTTGAATAGCATCGATGCGATTCCAACCGCTCCCAAATGCCGTGCAGATAATTGACCCATCAGTGCGGTGTCGATCGAACTGAGCAAGGGCACTGATATATTACTGATGATATTCGGAATAGCTAGTCGGAGAATCTCCCGGTTCATCTTGGCTTCATAATGAAGTGACCGAACAAAGGTAATACCATAAACGACAAGCTAAATAGGTAGCATCACCTAAGGACCTCCCGTCCATAAATCTCAGTATAGCATATTATTAAATATGTGCATAAAATTATATATATAGGTAATGATTTTAAGTTTACCTTTGAGATTCATTAGCTACTTCTAAAGCAATCTACCAGATCAAATACTTCAGTGGTTTCATTCGTTAATTGCCTATGATTTGGAGAAATCTCGGCTTGATTGCCATTTTTCTGTTGGGATGCCTGCTTATTGTAATCCTCGGTTTGCGTTGGTACACTCATCACGGTCAATCTTTAATCCTTCCTGACTATACCGGTCAGCCCCTCGAGCGAGCTCAGAAGGATGCGAAAGAAAAATCATTTGAGATCAAAACCATTGACTCAATTTTCATCGTGGGCCAGGATGGTGGTATTATACTCGATCAAAGCCCTCCAGCGGCTAGTCGTGTTAAGCAGCGTAGAAAGATCTACGTAACCGTATCAAAATACAGTGCTGTTCAAATTCCGGTTAGCAGATTGCCCATTCTATATGGTAAGAGTTATGAGCGGAAAAAAAGGGAGCTTAGCCAAGGCTTCGAAATCAATACCAAGGTGATCGGAAGAAAATTTGATGCAGGAGAACCAGATCATATTCTTGAGGTGATCTATAACGGACAGACCCTTATTGACGGCAATCAGCGAAAAGACCACGTTATGATAGATAAGGGCGGCACACTGGAAATGATTTTGAGTAAATCTACAGGAGGGTCTGTCACCATGCCCGATGTATCCTGTAAGATGTATGATGAAGCCAGATTTCTGCTGCAATCCTTACAACTACACGTTGGCGAAGAAGTTTCATCTTCTGACGTTAGGAATCCGGGAACTGCCTACGTATGGAGACAAGATCCCGACCCTAAGAGTCGGGTCTACACGGGCGATACCGTTACTCTTTACCTCACAGCAGACCGCCCTTCTGATTGCAATCCATGAATTCTTTAAAATCTAAGTACCGCAAAGCCCTTGTCGCATGGTCGATTCTAACTTTTATGCTTTGTCTGTCTTCTACCCATGCACAGCCCAGTGAACGTGCATTGGTCTACAACCCATCACTTGGTTGGCATGTCGACCATGCTCGCACCCTGCAACAAAATGTGTTGAAGCTGTACATCAAGGAAAAAGGAAGTATTACATTTTGTGATTTCGCTAGTTTGACCAACGTTACAGTGGATTCCATCGCTGTCAGTGCTTGCAACGAATTAAGATTGGGGCACTTATCTTCATCCGACAGCTGCTTCACCTACACGAGTGATGGTAATGGCACTGGAATTGATGTGCTTTGTCTCTCGATTTGCGACACCAATGACGTTTGTATGGAGCTTGAAGTCCGGGCAACTGTTGCCGCCACGGTTGGCTTACCGATTGTGGATGATTTCTCCCATACTGGTCCAGCACCTGACTCCAATCTTTGGCTCGATCAAGATGTATTTATTAACCAGACATTGGCTTACCAGCCTCTTTCGATAGGGATTGCCACTTTTGATGGTCTCGATGGTCAAGGAGCTCCATACCCCGGTGGACCTGCTTTTGCGGATGCGCTGACCTCAGCATTCGTTGATCTCAGTAGTACCGGTGAACCCATTTACCTGAGCTTTTACATTCAGCCAAAAGGTCTGGGTTTGATCCCAAAGGAAAGGGATAGTCTGGTAGTGGATTTTAAGAACCCTAATCAGACCTGGACCAGGGTATGGGCGCATGAGGGCCTACCCGATGGATTTGCTGCGGGCAAGAATCCGCCTCCTTTTGCGTACCATCGCATTGAAATCACACCACCTTTTTTGCATGAGGCTTTCCAGTTCAGGTTCCGGAATAAAGCAAAAAACGAAGGACTGCAGGAACTATGGCATGTGGACTATGTAAGGCTAGGCAATAACGACATAACCAGGGAAGTATTTAGAGACATAGCTTTTAGTCGTCCGCCAAAACCGGTGCTTGATCCCTACACCAGCATGCCATCTAGTCATTTCATTCCTGAGGAAACCCGGCGAAATGTAATCAGTAGTCTGTATAATTTCGACCAGTTTAATGTGGGTATGAACGATCCGACCATAACGGTAAGCCATCAAGGAGCCATATTGATGTCGCGCACTTTCATTGAACCGGTATCCAAGTGGACGCTGGAACCGGGTGCGATCACTTTTGATTTCGACCTCAACGATGGCGGATCGATGAACTATGAAACACTGCAGGATGGCCTGGTCGATATCATCCAGCCCGGTGACAATTATCAAATCAGTACCCAGCTGACCTTCAGTCGTGGTGACGAGATCATTGGCGCACAACGCAATAATACCGTAACAAGGGTTACGTCCTTCGATAATTATTTTGCTTATGATGACGGCACTGCCGAGTCGGCAATTATTGACCGGGGCACCGGTAGCCAGCGAACAACCATTGCCATTGAATTTCATGCCAACACAGACGATCGTCTGCAAGGTGTACAATTTATGTTTCCTCACATCGAGGGGGATATCAGTAGTCAACGTTTTAATCTGATGGTTTGGATAGATAGTCTGGACGAGGAACCGGAATACATGCTAACTTCGGTGAAACCCTATTATCCTGATCAATTTTTTGATACCCTGCAAGGATATACCACCTATGCTCTCCGGGATACGAATGATGAAAAAACCTTCCTCGCTATTCCTTCTGGGAAATTCTACATTGGTTATGAGCAAGTCGACCTCTCAGGGGTAAAGATCTCAGTCGGATTTGATCTTAACTCATCAGATGGTACGGACTTTTTCTATTTCAATGTGGGAGATGGGTGGAATCTGGTCGGCAATTCGGGGGTTTTGCGGCAAGGTGCCTTGATGCTAAGACCCGTCATGGGTAATGAGCCAGTCATTCCTACTTCCATTGGGGAAACACCGATTAGTCAAGTGCAGATTTTCCCTAATCCATCGAGTGGACTTGTTCACCTACAGCCCAGTCTCTCAAACCCAGCAAATTGGAGACTTAGTGTTTTCGATATGAGTGGAAGGATAATCGTGAGCCGTAAATTTACCAGTACACTGGATCTCACTGCTCATCCTCCTGGGCCCTATTTCCTTTTGCTCCGAAATCATATCAGCGGCCAGCAAATATTTTCAAAAATCGTCCTTTCTCGATAAATTAGCGCATGGATATCACGGTTTCGCAACTCAAAGAGAAAATTGATGCCGGTGAAGAGTTCGTGCTGATAGACGTACGCGAGCCTAGGGAGCATGATGAGTTTAACATTGGTGGCAAGCTGATTCCCTTAGCCAGTATTCCCCGGGCTGTAGAGGATTTGATGGAGCACAAGGAAGATGAAATTGTACTCTACTGTAGGTCGGGAAACCGAAGTGGCCAGGCAAAGCACTTTCTCCAGCAATTTGGTTTTACAAAATTGCGCAATCTTGAGGGAGGCATGGTGGCATGGAAGAAAATGATGAGCGAACTGGCCTAGGAAGATTCGCCTATTGCTTCTTTGGTATATTGATTGCACTTTTATGGTGTAATGAATCCAAAATTTACACATTCGATCATTATCGAGTTTCTGTACGGCATTGATTCGCTCGATCCGCTACATCAGTTGGAGGATAAACTGGCCTATGCACTAGATCGCTCAGACATCGGTTATCATGATGGTCATGAAATCGCTATGGATGATTCACATGGGCGATTGTTTTTGTATGGGACCAATGCCGAACAGGTGTATAAACTCATTGAACCGATTTTGTTTGAGGTGGACTGGATGGATGGTGCTCAGGTATTCTTGCGCTTTGGAGATTGGCGAGATAAATCAGCTAAGGAGATTGAGTTTGTCCTGGAGAGAGTGTAACATACTGCAGAGAAATATCTAATCTCCAATATGCTCCCACAATTTGAAGAACAACTCCTTCCAATGCTCATGATGAACGGCAATCTCCGGGTCATCCGCTTCGTACATATGTTCAAGCATCACCAGTTGGCGGGGTGACAATAGGTGATCAGCTTTCTTGCCTCTACCGAGTAATGCATTCACTCTCATTGACTGCATGGGGCTCATGGGTACATAGCGGTACAAGGTTTGTGAAAGGTGGTATTTGGGTGTTTTGTCAAGATGAAATCGACCTGCCACTGAGACATGCTTGGTTGTGGCTATTTTCTTTGCCTCCAATGCCTGCTGTTCGTCGTGTGCATAGATTCGATCTGCACATCTAACAGATCTGCCATGATCGATGACATCTTCTAGTGAAGTTTTCTTAGGATTGAAATAAACATTCACTACTTCCCGTCCATCCATGAATCCGGCTTCGGTTTTAACCACACCATCCAAGGTACCAAGTTCGCGTTCCCCGGTCCAAAAACAATACATGCTGAGGGTTGTCTTTTCCAATCCCGCTTCTCCGCCTCTTAGCTCCTCAAGCACCAGCGACAGATAATCTGGCACTGGATGATCAATTTTTTCAAGCGCTTGCATCATGTAATCAACGAGACTAGAGGGTGTGTATCTACTATTTAAGCGAGGAAGTACTTCATTCTTATCGGAATCAACTATTCTAATCACTGGGTTGTTCCAACTTGGCTCCTGATAATATGCCAGCACTTCGGCATCTGGACCCTTACGATTGTTAAAAATTGCCAGTGGTACAAACAACGATTCGACAGCTTCAACCAACAAAGGATGACTCAGCACCTCATTGCCATATCGCTTACAGGTGGCACAACCCGGCACTTCCTGAAAGAGAATCAGGATGGGCTTACCAGTTTCTCTGGCCAAGGTGCGAGCATCCTCCAGATTACGCAACCAGTTCACCTTCCCAAGCTCCTCGGGGGTATCGTTGGTGGTCGAGGCTGGCAGATTGGTGAGGATGGCAGAAAGTATTGCGATAAATAACGTGCTCATTATGATTCACTTTGATCTCAGAAAGTTACTAATATTGGTTTTCGTCACATCATGTCAAACAGGTCTAACCAAGTAAATATTGCCAATCGCTGGTTTTCTGAGCAGGGATGGAAGCCATTTTCATTTCAGACGACCACCTGGCAGGCCTTTTTAGATGGTAAGTCGGGTCTGGTCAATGCACCAACAGGAAGTGGAAAAACCTATTCGCTGATGGTGCCAATCCTATTGGAAGGCCAAAAAGATGATGTGAAGCATGGATTACAGGCGCTATGGATTACACCAATTCGCGCTCTGGCCAAAGAAATTCAAAATGCGGGTAAACAGGCTATCGATGCTTTTGGCCTGCCGTGGCGCATCGAAACTCGAACCGGCGATACCAAGTCATCAATCAGACAACGACAGAAGAAAAAACCTCCCCAGGTACTAATTACGACGCCCGAAAGTGTACACCTACTCCTGGCCACACCGGGATATCCAGATCTATTTAAGCATTTGAAAACCGTGGTTGTTGATGAATGGCATGAGCTGATCGGCTCCAAACGTGGGGTGCAGATGGAACTAGCGCTCAGTCATCTTAAGCACATTTGCAAGGACCTCAAAATATGGGGTATATCAGCAACGATCGGCAATATGGACGAGGCGATGGCCGTATTATTCGGTCAAACTTATCGCGATCACAACGACTTGAAGATCATTCGTTCCGATGTGAAAAAGATCATTGAAATACAGACCATTATTCCTGAGCAAATTGATACTTTACCTTGGGCTGGTCATCTTGGTATTCGGCTCATAGACCATGTAATCCCCATCATCAAAAGGAGTCGATCCACGTTGATTTTTACTAATACTCGTGGCCAATGCGAGATGTGGTACCAAAAACTTTTGGATGTAGCACCGGAACTTACTGGCCTGCTGGCTATGCACCATGGATCGATCAGCCGTGAATTGAGAGACTGGGTCGAAAATGCCCTGCACGCCGAGAGAATCAAGGCAGTAATTTGCACTTCCAGTTTAGATGTAGGCGTAGACTTCAGACCCGTAGAAACCATCATACAGATTGGAAGTCCTAAGGGAGTAGCTCGCTTTGTACAACGGGCTGGTAGAAGTGGACATCAGCCAGGAGCATTAAGCAAGATTTACTTTCTGCCGACTCATGCCTTAGAAATTGTTGAGGGGGCTGCTTTGAAAGAGGCCATTCGTAGAGATATCATGGAGGACCGAATTCCATACATTCGAAGTTTTGATGTCCTTGTTCAGTATCTGGTTACCCTAGCAGTTTCAGAAGGGTTTGATGCTCAGCAGATCTATCATGAAGTGAAGACTACCTTTTCGTTTCAGAGTATGTCTCCGGAAGAATGGCAACAAGTCTTAGAATTTACGGTTTCAGGGGGTAGTTTAGAAGCATATCAGGAGTATCAAAAGCTAGGTAGGGATAAGAATGGTTTATACCGCATCAGACACAAGGCATTTGCTACGCGGCATCGTCTGAGCATGGGAACGATCGTGGGTGACCATTCGCTGGCAATCAAATACTTGAGTGGTAGAAAATTGGGCAATGTTGAGGAATCATTTATAGCAAAAATGAATCCCGGTGATCGATTTTGGTTTGCTGGCAGGAGTCTCGAATTGCTGAAAGTAAAAGATGACACAGCATTGGTAAAGAGAGTGAGAGCCAAGGACGGTAGAACACCTTCGTGGCAGGGAGGAAGGATGCCATTGTCTTCTCAGCTTTCGGCCATGATCAGGTTTAAGTTGCATCAATATGTTACCCAGCAAAGCATAGATGTGGAGATGCAGGCCCTAGCACCCCTTTTCGAAGTTCAGCTAGAGAGGTCTACGATTCCTCGAGAAGATGAATTTCTTATCGAATATTTTACCGACCGGTATGGTCATCATTTGGTGATGTATCCTATGGAAGGCAGGTTTGTTCATGAGGGCATGGGAGCTCTACTTTCCTACCGTATCGCCAAGAAACAGCCCATTACTTTTTCTATTGCTATGAACGATTATGGCTTTGAATTGCTTTCAGATCAGCCCATTCCCATTGACGAAAAAGAGCTCCAAACACTATTTCACACCGATCGACTTCAAGAGGATATTTGGGCCAGCATCAATGCGGTGGAAATGGCTCGTACCAGATTTCGTGATATTGCAACGATTGGGGGTCTGGTCTTTAAGGGATTCCCTGGCAAGCACAAGAAGGAGAAGCACCTGCAGTCATCAACCTCATTATTGTTTAATGTCTTTAAAGATTATGATCCGGATAATCTATTGTATCTCCAGGCATATGATGAGGCCCTTACCTTTCAACTGGAGGAAGTGCGACTGCGTAAAGCGTTAAATCGCATCAATGATCAAAATATCAGATTTATGCGACCTAAGGTACCTACTCCATTTGCCTTTCCTATTATCGTTGACAGTTTGAGAGAAAAAATGAGCACAGAAAAAATGATGAACCGCATAGAAAGGATGCGATTGGAGATTGAAGGACAATGAGTGTGTTTAAAATTCAAATAGGAGTGTTGATAATTCATTTACAATACTGTGAGCTAAACCCTTGGTGCTTACCTTTGAGCTGATGCCTATTCATCCGGTAAAAGATTACAAAGATCTGAGTATTTCGATCGAGGGTGAGCTATTTTTCCTAAATCCTGATCGAGCCTTGTATTGGAAAAGTGAAAATACACTAATTGTCACTGATCTCCATCTAGGCAAAATTCATCACTTTCGCAACGCAGGTATTTATCTTCCATTAAACGCTGCTATGGACAACTACGAAAGACTGTCATCTCTTTTGTTGCAATATCAGCCGGTGAGTCTTTTGATTTTAGGCGATTTGTTTCACAGTAAGTACAACCAGGATTGGGAGACCTTTGCCGATCTCCGTTCCACTTTTTCACAGGTGGTCTTTAAACTCATACTTGGAAACCATGACATCATTGATTTCAATCTCCTCAGGATGAATGACATAGAACTACACTCTTCTCTGGAAATCGGTCCCTTCCTATTTAGCCATCAATCAATCGCTGACCTGCAGATCTATCAAATAGGGGGGCACGTACATCCTGGTGTCAAGCTGGTTAGTAGTGGTCGGCAAAGTCTGCGGATGCCATGCTTCTATTTTGGCAAACATGAGGCACTCTTACCGGCTTTCGGGACTTTTACTGGGCTAGGCTTGATCAAGCCAGCACCAGGCTCCCGAGTTTTTGTGATCAGTGAAAATCAAGTCGCTGAGGTCTTCGGATGATCTTAGCTGTAGCACTGGTGCGGTCCTGCAATGCCGAACTTGTGCAAATCGGGACTCCTTAAGCGTCGCAGGGCTAAATCCGTAGGAACAGCCGCATTTTAACCAATGTACAATTACAATTGCAAGTACAAACCGAACTTCCATTTAAATCGACTATTTTAGCCGCTTCAATGACAAGGAAGGAAGATTTTAATGAAACCGACGCCCTCTTCGAGCGAGAACTTCTGCCCCATGTAGATGCACTCACTACTTTTGCATATCACCTAACCTACAATGAAGAGGACGCCAAGGACCTGGTGCAGGAAACGTTCCTCAAGGCATACCGAGCAATACAATCATATGTCGAGGGAACGAATGCCAAAGCATGGCTGTTTAAGATTCTGAAGAACGCATATATCAACCAATACCGGAAGAAAAGCAGGCGTCCGGCAAAGGTTGATTTTGAAGAGTTCATTGGCTATCAAGATAAGGACGAAGGCAGCAGTGTGGCAGAATATCAGGATCTCCGAATGGAGATTTTTGAGAATCTTCTTGGCGATGAGGTCACTGTAGCCATCAATTCCTTACCTATTGATTTTCGCACGGTTATCTTACTTTGTGATGTCGAAGGTTTTACTTACGAAGAGATAGCCAAGATCATTGACATCCCGATTGGCACAGTAAGATCACGTTTGCATCGCGCTAGAAACATGCTCAAGGAAAAGTTAAAGCGGTATGCTGAGTCGCTAGGCTATGAAGACAAAAGAGGTAAAGGCAAATCCATCGATGAAAGCGAATAGTCCAAAAGTTTCTTATTTTTTGTGGCTCCTAACAGCAAATAAGCAGTATGTAGTAATTTTTTATAACGAGTAAAATTCCAGGTAATGCGTGCACCAAATGATTTCGATGACTTCAGAAAGAAAGTAGATATGATGTTGGACAAAGCACTGACTAAGGAGGCCGAAGAAGAGGTAATGCGCAGCATCGAGCAAAATCCCGCCTATGAAAGACTGCTTAATAATGAGCGCAACTTTCGTGAGTTTGTTCGACATAGTGTAGTCCGACCCAAAGTAACTCCAGAATTTATCCAGTCGATCAAAGAGAAAGTCCGTATACATTAGCTAAGACCCAACTTTCTTCACATGTAAAGATCTGAAAGGATGCACAAACCGCATCTTCTTAGATCTTTTTTGTTTATAGCCGGAAAAATATGACAAGCATCCTTGATAAGTTGGAAGATATCGAATCTCACTACAAGCATCTAGAGGAGCAGATGGCCGATCCAGAAGTAATAACCAACATTGGTCGTTACTCCAAAATCAATAAGGAATATAAAGACCTTCAAGGAGTTGTAGAAGCTTATTACAATTACCGAGACCTCCTTTCAAATATTGATACTGCCAGGGAGATGTTATCAGATCCTGAAATGAAGGAAATGGCTCAAGCCGAGCTAGATCTGTGGATACCCCGGTTGGAAAATATGGAGGAGGCGATCAAACTACTGTTGATTCCTAAGGATCCCGAAGATGACAAAGATGTGATCGTCGAAATCAGGGCTGGCACCGGAGGAGATGAGGCCAGTATTTTTGCCGGCGATCTATACCGGATGTACAGCAAATATTTTGAGCGCCAGGGATGGAAGGCTGATTTTCTACAAGTTAATGAAGGTACAGTAGGTGGATACAGTAAAATTGTCATTGAGGTCTCTGGTGATGAGGTTTATGGAAAGCTAAAATTTGAGTCCGGAGCTCACCGCGTACAACGGGTACCACAAACGGAATCCCAGGGAAGAGTCCACACCTCGGCAGCCACGGTGGTTGTAATGCCAAAATTAGAAATGGAAGACGTGGATATAAAAAAATCTGATTTGAAGATTGATACCTTCCGGTCAAGTGGTGCTGGAGGCCAGCACGTAAATAAAACCGAGTCCGGGGTGAGATTCACCCATATCCCAACCGGAGTCGTAGCAGAAAGTACCGATGGTCGTTCACAGATTAAAAACCGGGAAATCGCTTTACAGAGGCTGTACCAGAAAATCTACCAGTCCCAAAAATCAGCCTATGAAAGTGAGCAAGCGGCCAAACGAAGGTCCCTGGTCGGCAGTGGAGACCGCTCAGATAAAATCCGGACCTATAACTACCCACAAAACCGCGTAACCGATCATCGAATTAACCTGACACTATACAGTTTGGACAAGGTCATGGAAGGCTCTATTGATGAAATCATCGAAGCGCTGCAGGTAGCAGAAAATGCGGAGAAACTGAAAGGTGAAGAGGTTTAAGAACTGACAAGGTGCCGGGCCTCCTGCCGGCACCTCACAATATATCTATTCCACTAAATCCTCGACCACTACTCAGATAACTTCACCTTATCTTGGACCACCTGCAAGTCCTCATAACCTAGTCGCACCCCCTTCACCTCCCAATCAAAGCTGTAATTGCCTTTGCCATTCAGTAATTCTCTCACCTCAAATCCCTCCCTCGATTTACTCACTACAGCTACGCCTTTGGATTCGGCAGATAGGGGTGTAATTAACACGGTCATATGTTCTTCGTGTAGCATCAATTGAAAATGCTCTGGAAACTCAACGGTAGCAGTGCCTCCTTCCATGGCTGAAGTGCCTCGAAGATAGATGGCTGCCTCAGGGCCTTCCAGACTCGCATAAACGATTTGCTTTTCTGAATCATTCGGATGATCTACCCTAAAGTTCTTTACATCTGCAAAGAGCACTCCCTGTCCCTTCGCATTAATATATGCACCAGCCCTAGCCACACTACTCTTATCATGAACCAAAATAGAACCTGAGTTTGGACCATTACCGGTGTTGCCACCGGCCCCAATCGTTACGTTGTGCGAGCCATTGTGTCCGGACCAATATCCGTATCCCCATCCATAAGCCGACTCACCAGCACGAAACATAAAGCCTTTGTTTTTTGCACCAATGAGTTGGAGTTCTGAACGGCCAGTTCTGTTGGTCTCCACCTTAAAATAAGCTTTCGTTGATAGTCCCGGGTACAACCTCAGAAATCCGCCGGTATGCGTACCACCAATTTCCGAGGCTACGAAATGTGCCCCATCGTAGTAGCGCAGGCCCGTGTGGCTTAGTTGCATTAGAAAGTCATCTGCTTGATCTTGCCGGTAATAGGCCACATGATCCTTGCTCATTCTCATACCGGTCCGGCCATTGCCAGTCTTAAAGGCATATTCCTTCTTTGAGATCTGCGGATAAGGCCATTGAGATGGATGATCATAGACTTCGATGTTGTTGAGTCTTAATTCACGCATCCTAACCGGTAGCTGAGTAGACATTGCAGTGATTTTTCCATTGTCTTTGTGTACTCCCCAGGGGGTTGTTAAGGGTATCCGTACATAGTTCCCCTGAGAAATATCCAATCTCAAGGGCTCAAGTGGATCGTTGACTTCATATATTCGCAGCGACTGTAACTCGTTCTTTGGATCGGCATCAGCGTCAGCCAATGATAATTTGATTTCATTGCCGCTAGAAATTTTCAATTTGTTTGTTTGGGCATTGTATGAGATGGTTTGCAGTTCATTTGCTGGATCTGCATCAGCATCGTCCACATTATCCTCTACCGTTCCTCCATTTGACAATTTGATCACATTGCCTTCTTTGGTGATGGTTTGGAGTTCATTTGTGGGATCAGCATCAGCGTCAGCAATAGCAGGAGCTGGTAGCGAAATCTCATTACCTCCCGATATCTTTATGGTATTGTTGTCGGCATCAAAACTTAGTGTCTGCAATTCATTATGAGGATCCGCATCGGCATCATCAACATTTTCGGCTGTTTTGGCATACATGGCGAATGGCACCGCCTCAAGAGGAGTGGTTCCTGCATATCTGAAAGTGCCACTGTTGTCGAGATCCAACTCTATATCCATGTAGTGTGGTCCTGTCGCCCAATCGATATCCTCAAATACTCCTGCCAGAGTCCTTCCCTGACCCACCGATAAGCTAAACAATCCCGTTGGTCCGGTCTCTGGCTCATGAGATTCCTGATAAACCATGGCTCCATCCTGGGATCCCTGTATGATGGAAAGTCTAAATCCAATGGTTTGTTCCACAATTGGATCGTGATTCTGATCCCGTGCAAGACCTTGATACTTAAAACTATGCGGCATTTGTGACCAGGCCATAGGGGCAATGAGTAAACATATGATGATGTACTTAAATGCTTTCATTGGTTAGTGATTTTTTAGTGAATAATGAAAAGTTTGGTCTGAGTACGGATTGTACCTTCTGTTGACACGGTGAGCAAATATTCCTGACTGGGTAGGTGATGCACATTGATCTCTGCTTGAGGCTGAAACACATCATGTTGCATGACAAGCCTACCCTGGGTATCCCAGAGACTCAACACATACCTGGCGGAGAAGTCAACCTGCACTTGTACCAGACTGCTTGCAGGGTTTGGCCAGACATTGACTTCAGAATTGATGATAGCAGCCTGATAATTGCTTGTACTCAACTTCTTGATGTCGAAAAAATGCAGAAACCCATGCTCAATGGTACCTCCGAATTGATAAGAATGGGTCAGGATTTCACCCAGCGTAAAGTCGACACTACCCGTGGCCAACACATAGTAACCGGCTGCAGTCGACAAAACTTGAGGGTGGTCATTTTGCGCCATCAAGCTCACAGGGAGCAGAAAGATGGTCAAGTATAAATATGTTCTAGTCATCTCGTGATTTTTTTCTTAAAGGTTAGCCTTGGTACACTGGATAGTAAGCACTGAAATCACATTGTCAACCTCTATAAGAAGCAGAGGATTAGAGGTAAACAAAGGCGAATACTGTTAGGAGATTTTTAACATTTGTCTCACCCCTGGATATATTTAGTAATGGTCCAGTTGCGAGTTGTGCGCACGCACATACAAGAGTTAGGTAACCGCAGAAGATTTTGCAATTTTGAAAATCGCTGATTTCTGACGAACTCGATTGCACAAATCTGCAACATCTTTAGGCCCCTAGTTCAAGTCATGAACAATAGTAACTCTAGCAACTAAAGGTTGTATATTCCAATGGGTATGATTGGACCTAGAACAAAGAAAGAGACTAAATCTCCTTTGTGGAGATGTAATCTAACCCTAATTGGCTCCTTCAGATCACTGCCCCTACAGTCCCAACAACAGTCTCCGGGGATCTTCCAGGAGTTCTTTGACTTTCACCAGAAAGGTCACTGATGAACTGCCATCGATCACCCGGTGATCATAAGACAATGCCAAGTACATCATAGGCCGGATCTTGATTTCTCCGTCAATGGCCATGGGTCTTTGTTGAATGGTATGCATGCCCAATATGGCTGATTGTGGCTCGTTGAGGATGGGAGTACTCATCATGGATCCAAAGATACCGCCATTGGTTATGGTAAAAGTCCCCCCGCGCATCTCCTCGAGGGTAAGCTTGCCCGATCGGGCCTTGTCAGCGAGCTCCTTGATCTTGAGCTCGATTTCATGAAACTCCAGTGATTCGACATTGTGTACCGGGGGTACCACCAGGCCGTTGGGGGTAGAAATAGCAATGGAAATGTCTACAAAATCGTGGTAAATGAGGTCTTCACCATCGATGCGTGCATTCACTTGCGGCATCTCCATCAATACCTGTGCACAGGCTTTACAGAACAAGGACATGAAACCGAGTTTGATCTCGTACTTCTCCACAAACTTCTCCTGATAGGTTTTACGTAATTTAATAACTTCGGTCAGATCCACCTCATTAAAGGTGGTCAACATAGCTGTGTTGTTTTTCGCTGAAACCAGCCGGGAGGCGATGGTACGACGCATTCGGGACATCTTCTTTTTTCGTACCTCGCGACTGAAATGAATGCTTGGCTTTACGGGAGTTTCCTCCTTTTCTTGAATTTCTTGCTTTGACTCCTTTGCCTTTACTTCCGCTGTCCTTATGGCATCGGCTTTAGTTATCCGGCCACCTCTCCCACTGCCTTGTACATCACTGGCTGAAATATCATTTTCATTCAGGATTTTGGCAGCTGCGGGTGAGGGGTGCCCAACAGCATAGGAATCCTGACTCTGCTCTTCGGGCTCACTAGTCTTCTTATCATCGTGTTTGCGCTGTTCTTCAACTTCTTCCGATTGCTGCTGGGAGCTGCCAGAATCAGCCTTGCCGCCATTGGCTGGTGCAACACTGGTATCAATTTTAGCCACCAGTGCTCCTATTTCCAGATCGTCACCTTCTTGGGCCACATAGGTGAGTTTCCCAGCAACTTCTGCCGGAAACTCCAAAGTGGCTTTATCGGACTCAAACTCGCAAATCGGTTCATCGAGTTCGACAACGGAACCATCTTCTTTAAGCCATTGAGAAAGAGTAACTTCGGTGATCGATTCACCAATCGGAGGCACTTTAAGTTCGACAATACTCATTGGTAAACTACAGCAGAATTTATGACCGTTAAAGATAGGAATCTTTACAATGATCGCTTTATCAAGAAATAAGCGAGGAAGTGTGGGCGATGAGAGATTCGAACTCCCGACCCCTTGGGTGTAAACCAAGTGCTCTGAACCAGCTGAGCTAATCGCCCTGTTTAAGAAAAAACTTGCATGCTTTCCCGTTTATCTGAAAAGCGGCGTGCAAATATAGAACCATCTCCAAATTACACCAAATTTTTTCTAAACGGTCACCGGAAAATAACCCTTATCCAAATACTCACCCATACTGTTTTACGAAAAGAAAAATGATGTTTGGCAGGACATCACTGCCTGATGAGGACACTAATGTACAAAGAGCGAATATGATCCTACCATACCCATCTCATTAGCATTTATCATTCAATAGTTTTTTTGGAAGTTAGAGAGAGCGGATCACGGGTCTGCTCTCCTATTTTACAGAATCCCTGCATCCTCTCTGAAAATATAAGCCAATACTACCTGCCCCACTACACCCAGAGTTCGCTTATCTATGATCTCCAGGTCGTCCTTGTGGGTGTGATGGTAATGCCCGAAGTTGCCCTGTGGATAGTTGATGATATCGATCATTGGAACGGCCGCAATCTCATTGACAAACCGATGATCGTCTGTTATTCCACTAACTTGTGCATTCACAAAATAATGACCGTAACCCATGGACTGTGCCAACTTCCAAATTCCTTCTACTATGCTTGGTGCATAGTAAAGTGAAAAGCCCTCCTTGGGAAAGGTGGCTCCCTTCGCACCAACCATATCCAGCAAGATTCCATACTTAGGCTTAGTTCCAGTCAGATTACGGGCCCAATGCTGGGCACCAAGACACCAGGTCTCATCTCTCCCGCCACCATTGGCTCCAGCATCTTCGGCATCAAACAGTACAAAGTCGATTCCAAGCTCAATGGCATTCTGCCTTAATGTCCTGGATATTTCAAGTAAAACAGCTACTCCGCTGGCACCGTCATCTGCTCCTAAGATTGGATCGTCACGTCTTTCTGGATTAGGATCTTTCTCTGCCATCTGCCTAGTATCCCAATGAGCTGCAAGGACGATACGGTGCCCATTGGATGGATTATAGGTTCCAATGATGTTCGTAGCTGGATGCTTGCTGCCATCAAATAATTGAGCTGAAAAGTTTTGTGACTTCACTTGCAGACCAAATGCCTCCATTTTATAGATAAGCCATTCCTTACAATCTTCATGGCCCTCACTACCCATATGTCTCGGCCCAAATGAAACTTGTTTTTCCACAAATGCATAGGCGGAATCGCGATTAAAGGCAGGAACTGATAACGCGGTGGGTGCCTTTTCAGCCGGTGCCGCGGGTACGGGATCTGTCTTACACCCGACTGCCGTCAATGCCAACAAAGTGATCCAAGCAATACTCTGAAGGCACATGTTCTTACTGATCTTCATACGTTCTATAGGTTTTCCAGTGTGTATGAGGCTCTGTGATTAGATAAATCTGATTTTAATATGGTGTTTAATGACACCATCATGGCCGGCAGAAAAAACCATTTGCAAAATAACCTGTGCTGTGATATTCCTCAGTATTGTCATGTGAAAAAAAGGAACTTCCGTGATTTATAAAAGAAACGCACTAATGATAAGTCCAAGTAGTGCCATCTTTACCATCCTTAAGCTGTACTTTTAACTCATTGAGACCATCTCTTATTTTATCTGCTGTAGACCAGTCTTTGGTCTCGCGTGCCGATCGTCTCAGATCAATGATCAGTGACATGAGACCGTCTACCAGTCCGTTGTTGCTTAGAGCTTGAGTGTCCCGCAGACCAAATACATCAAAAATAAATGAAGTATAAGTGTCCCTTAAAGTTTGGATGGTTTCTTTGGTGACTTTAGTCTTCTCGATTTGGCCACCAGCTAGGCCGTTAATAATTGTAGACAGTTCAAAGAGTCTGGCCAATACCTTTGGAGTATTAAAATCATCTGCCATATCTTGCTCGATCCCTTGGATCTGCTCTTGAATATTCTGGTCGATTTCAGTTCTCTCATTCTCTTCGACATTCAAAGACACCAGTACTTTATGAGCATCCATTAATCTCCGGTATCCCTTTTCGGCAGCCATGAGAGCATCATTGGTTAAGTCCAGGGTACTTCGATAATGGGCTTGGAGCATAAAAAACTTCACCACCATAGGATCAAATCCTTTAGAAAAATGTTCGCTGGTCCCATCAAACAGCTCTGCCGGAGTTACCGAATTACCGTCACTCTTCGACATCTTTTTGCCATTGAGCAGCAGCATGTTGCCATGTAACCAATATTTGGCAGGTGATTGCCCACAAGCACCGATATTCTGCGCAATTTCATTTTCATGATGAGGAAACTTCAGATCATTCCCTCCGCCGTGGATGTCAAAAAAATCACCTAGATATTTGGTACTCATCGCCGAGCACTCCAGGTGCCAACCCGGAAATCCTACAGACCAGGGAGATTCCCAACGCATAAGATGTGTGGGATCAGCCTTGATCCAAAGGGCGAAATCAGACGGATCACGTTTTTCGTCTTGCTTCTTGAGATCATCTCTTGTTTCTTGCAGAAGTTCTTCGACAACTCTCCCTGAAAGGGCACCGTAGGGCTGCCCATCGGCAACAAACTTTCTTGTATCAAAGTACACCGAGCCATTGACATTATAAGCATATCCTCGGTCTAGAATATCAGTGATCATTTTGATCTGTTCCAGAATATGGCCAGTGGCACGAGGTTCAATACTTGGAGACAAAGTATTGAAGGTCTCCATCATAGCATGGAATCCGTTGGAATATTTTTGCACGACTTCCATTGGCTCGATCTGGTCTAATCTTGCCTTCTTAGATATCTTGTCTTCAGCTCCCACATCGACATCTCCTTCGAGATGACCGACATCAGTGATGTTTCGTACATACCTCACCCGGTACCCTCGGTACATCAAATAACGATATATGATGTCAAAGCTGACGAATGTACGGCAATTCCCCAGGTGGACGTCATTGTATACTGTTGGACCGCATACGTACATTCCTACCCTCCCTTCTTCGATAGGTTGAAATACCTCCTTTCTTTTGCTGAGGCTGTTGTAAAGTGAGATTTGAGTCATCTATTTGTTTAGTTTCAACTCGCCCAAAACCGGAAAGTGGTCAGAAATTTTTGTGTGCAAAATCTGGTGATTGAGTGACCTGAAATGCTCATCCGCAAAAATATAATCTATTTTTAAACCAGGAAGATCCCCTGCATAAGTCATACCAAGTCCCAGACCTTTCTGCTTGAATTGGTCCTGCAAAATGTTACTTATTTGTTGATAGCTAAATGAAAAAGGTGTGTCGTTCAGATCACCAACCAATATAACCGGTTTAGTACACTGTCTTAAATGATCCGTGATCTTACGTACTTGATCCACCCTGATCTTACTGGCTTGGCTATAGTTGCTAATCATATCTCCAAGGCGTGTTAAGGCTGCACTTCTATCAGCATTTATCTCATTGATGAGACCTCGGGCTGCATGACTTATTCCATTACTTCGAAGATGTACATTGTAGATACGGATTGAGTAATTGTTGTCTAGAGCCAAATCTGCCCATATGCATCCATTTACAGATTGATCAAATTGGATATGACCTTGTGATGAAATGGGATATTTTGAGACTATGATCTTCCCTTTGTGAAAATATTTGTGTGGTAAGGAAATACCATCAGCCAATACCTTTACCTGATCTGGAGAAATTTCTTGCAGACATAGAATATCAATATCATCCTTCTGAGTCAAGTTTTGTAAAAAGTTCCGTAGGTTATTGCTTTCGTTGTAGCTCTCACAATTAAAAGTACCGACGAGGACTCCTTCTTCTTGGCTTTCTTGCGTGAAATGTAAACCTATAAAACGGGTTGTTTGTGGAAGTCCCAACAGGAGTGTGACCAGTGATATCCAGGCCGTGCGTTTGCGCATAGTTAACCAGAAAAAGAAAAATAAGATATTTAGGAGCAACAACCAAGGCATGAAAAGGCCCATGACCTGAAGCAATGGAGTAGTCTGGGGCGAGATATAGGATCCCAAATAACCCGCCAGGGAAGCAGCAGAGATCAGAATATTAAGAATTAAGATAAAACGCAAAACCCATTTCATCGACGGCTACTGGCATTATTGAGGAAGTCCTTTTCTTCTTTGCTGAGGTTTTCGTATCCGCCTTCCTTAATCTTGTCTAGGATGATATCTATCTTTTCTTGTATCTCTTGCTCGCTCAACTTAGCAGAGCCCTTTTTATAGTGTTTCTTCACCACCAGTTTAGTGTCTCTGGGTTGCCTTACGGTCTCCTTGTTGTCACTGAAAAAAAGGTTCACCTTGCTGATGAATCTCTGAATACCTTCTGACCAGTCGTTACCTTGCCGTAATTGATAGATAAAAAACCAGCCCATGAAGACTCCTCCGAGATGAGCTGCATGACCACCAGTATTGTACTCACTGCCCAATCCAAACAAGTCCAACAAAATGAGGATTCCTACTATATATTTCAACTTCACACTACCAATAAAAAGTAGCCGCATGACATAATCAGGAGCGATCATACCAGATGCGGTTACTATGGCCATGACTGCACCGCTGGCTCCCAGAGCATAAACCGGGTCTCCGGCTCCAAAAGGAAGCACTTGAGCGCTGAGCCAAAACGCAAAGCACCCCACCAGTCCACCAAGAAGATAAAGGGGAAAGATTTTGTGCTCACCAATGAGATCGGCGACAATCTTTCCAAACCAATAAAGAAACAGCATATTCCACAGGATGTGCCAGAAATCCTGGTGCAAAAACATACTGGTAAGAAAAACCCAAGGATGGAAAAGGTTATGAGTTATACTAGAGGAAATGCAAAAGAAATACAAAATATCATAAAAGAGTTCAGGAGTAGTTCCTGAGTTGGCCAAGTTCAGTATCAACTTGACCAAATTGATGGCGATGAAAACACCGACATTAACAATTACGAGTCGAGTGATCGTACTGCCTGTACTAAATTCTCTTTTGATGTCATTGATAATCGATTGTAACACTATACTCTGCCAGTTTTACGCCAGTAATAGACCAAAATTGCGCCACAGATTGCTCCACCCAAGTGTGCAAAGTGTGCAATTCCAGGTTGGAACTGCCCAATTCCCAAGACCAGCTCCAAGCCTGCATATATCATAACGAAATACTTAGCCTTCATAGGTATAGGTGGTATGATCAGCATGATCTTATGATTTGGAAACATCATACCGTATCCGGCCAAAAGTCCAAAAACCGCTCCAGATGCTCCTCTCATATTACTTCTTGGATCCACCATGCCATTGGATTCAAGATAGAGCACAAACAAATGCAAGAACATTGCCCCTAACCCACAGAGCAAATAAAAAGTTAAGAATCGTTTTGGCCCCCAATACATCTCTAACATGGATCCAAACATGTAGAGTCCAAACATATTGAACAGAAGGTGGTTGAGATCCCAGTGCATAAACATATGTGAGACCAATTGCCAAGGTCGAAAGAGTGGTGTACCGGGAAAATATAATGCCAATGCGTTTGAAAAATTCGGAGCCAGCATCATCACGCCAAAAAAGAGAAGGACATTGATGATTAGTAATTGCTTTACTGCTTCTGTGATCGGCGGCATCCAAGTGACTTGTTAGAACTTCGATTGCAATTGCTCGAGGTCAAAAGTGATAAAACATTTCTTGCCTGAAGGGCTTTCAAACGGTACTTCACAGGCAAAAAGTTGATCAATAAGGGCCGACATTTCTTCAGCAGTAAGAACCATACCCCTCCTGAGCCCTGCACTTCTCGCCATAGAAAGCGCCAAGTTTTGCTCCTCGTTTAGATGTAAAGAGACATTCAATTGAAATTGTTCTATAAGTTCGCGAAATAGTGCTACTTCATCAGTAATATTCGACAAATGCGCAGGAATCCCGTGCAAAACGAATGTATTCTTACCGAAATTCTCTAAATCAAAGCCTAGGGCTTGAATCTGATCAAGCATGCCGGCAAGGGTAGTTGCCTCGGCGGTAGTCAATTGAATGCTCTTGGCAAACATGAGTTTCTGAACTTGCTTTTCCTGCTCTTGCAAAAGCTTAAGGTACTTCTCGTAGAGGATCCTTTCATGTGACAGCTGTTGGTCTATCAGCAAGAAGCCAGATTTGATCTGAGTGATTATGTAGCTGTTGTGGATTTGGTAGGGTTCCTTCAAATGGCGACCCTGATCTGAATCTTCAAGTTGTAGGGTCGCATCTGCCTCTCTTTCAGGCGTAGCACTTTTTTCTAGACCCTCGTAAAGTAATTCCCAGGCATCGTTGCCCAGATCGGTGCTCGGCCGACTAAAACTAGACGGAATGATCACTTTATCCCGGGCTTTAGGTATAGGTGACACAGTGAGGTTTCCGAGAACCGGACTTTGGTCAAAATCAATCGAAGGTGTGATGTTGTGGGCACTCAATGCATGCCGTACCGCAGATCTAACCACGTTATAAACCAATTTTTCATCCTCAAATTTTATCTCTTGTTTAGTGGGATGCACATTGATGTCGATCCGGCTCGTATCCATACTGATGTTGAGCACATAGAAAGGATGGTAGCCACTAGCAATAAGGTGTTCAAAAGCTACCTGGATTGCATGATTGAGGTAAGGACTCTTGATGAATCGATGATTAATCAAGATGAATTGCTCCCCTCTGGATTTCTTTGCCGCTGCGGGCTTACCCACAAAGCCGTCCATCTTACAAACCGAGGTCTCCTCATGTAGGGGTACCAGCTTGTCATTGAGATTCTTGCCAAAGAGATTTACGATTCTTTTGCGAAGATTGGTCTGTGGCAGATGATAAGTCTCTGTGTTGTTGTGAAAGACTTCAAAGTGCTTATCGGGATGTGCAATGGCAATGCGTTGAAATTCATCGAGAACATGCCGAAGTTCCACAGTATTTGACTTGAGAAACTTGCGCCGTGCCGGTATGTTATAGAAGAGATTCCTAACTTGAATATTGGTACCCTGCTGAGTCTCACAAGGCTCCTGCTTGATCACTGATGATCCCTCAATAATCAGATGAGTCCCCAATTCACTCCCGGCAAGTCTTGTCTTCAAATCGACTTGTGCTACTGCTGCGATTGAGGCCAAAGCTTCTCCCCTAAATCCTAAAGTCCTTATACAGAATAGATCTTCAGTCTTGTTGATCTTTGAAGTGGCGTGCCTCTCGAAACTCATACGTGCATCTGTGGCGCTCATTCCCATACCATTGTCGACGACCTGAATTAGTTGCTTTCCAGCCTCACGGAGAATCAATTTAATTTCATCTGCACCGGCGTCGATGGCATTTTCCAGCAACTCTTTGACTACAGATGCAGGCCTTTGGACTACCTCACCTGCGGCAATCTGATTAGCGATGGAATCGGGAAGTAGCTGAATGATATCAGCCATATGTCAGTTAACCTTCAAATAATTGAACGAATTCGGGCAAATATACAGTAAGTAGAAGATAAGTAAGTGCAAAGAGAACAACGATGATGGCAAGCAATAACATGTTAGAACGACGCACTGCCCGTTTTGTATATTGGGTACTCTTGGTCCGGCGTCGAAAAGATTGCGAGATGCGGGACTTTGCCAGTTCGGTCTGGGATACTTCTCCCTGCTCTCCTTTTGCATTTCTGATGATCTCCTCCAGCCTCTCCTTTTGTGGATCATAAAATCGAGGTTTGTACTCAAATCGCTGGTGCTTAGGTGTTCGGAAAAAGCTGAAAAAGGCCATGAAATCCAAATTTATATCAATAAATAAAGGTAGAACACTTTTTACAATGTTACCCATTTAGATGATGCACTGGGCACCAAATCGGGTGGAGTGAAGTAGCTCCTGGAATACAATTATCTTAAGGTGAAGAATCAACTTCTTGTCCTTATCGATCCAAAATTTAAATTTTTGGTTGATAAAGTTGTCAACATTGTGCTGAGCGCGTTGTTTGCAATGCAAAATCACGGTAGATTTGCGTTTTATATTCAAAGCCAACGGATGAGTGATCAGATTAAGCACGAATGCGGTATTGCGCTAATTCGGTTATTAAAACCTTTGCAGTACTATGAAGATAAATATGGGTCACCATTGTATGGGCTCAAGAAACTGCAATTGCTGTTGCAAAAGATGCGTAACCGGGGTCAGGATGGAGCTGGTCTAGCTACGATCAAACTTGATCCTGAGCCCGGTACGAGATACATCAGCCGCAAGCGCAGTAACAATCCACAATATTTACGAGATCTCTTCGAGCAGGTTCACGGGCACTTTGCTGATCTGTCGGAAACTCAATTACATGATGCCGAATGGCTTAAGAAAAATAAACCCTTTACGGGAGAGCTGTTACTGGGACATTTGAGATACGGCACACATGGCATCAACACCATTGAGACTTGTCATCCCTTCCTCAGACAGAACAATTGGATCAATCGCAATCTCGTATTGGCAGGCAATTTCAATCTCACCAATGTCAACGAACTGTTCGAGGAATTACTGGAACTGGGTCAATACCCCAAGGAGATTTCAGATACAGTCACCGTACTCGAAAAAATAGGTCATTTTTTAGACGATGAGGTACAGAAACTCTTTACTTGGTTTAAGCCCGATGGATATAGTAATCGAGAGATTAATGCATTGATTGAGGAGCATCTGGATATTCAGCGATTGTTGGCAAGAGCCACGAAAAAATTTGACGGTGGATATATTATGGCCGGCATGGTAGGACACGGTGATGGTTTCATTATGCGAGATCCCAATGGAATACGACCAGCGTTCTATTATCACGATGAAGAGGTTGTAGTAGCTGCATCTGAGCGACCGGCAATCCAGACTGCTTTTAAAGTGAGATTAAAGAATGTCAAAGAATTAAAACCTGGTCATGTCTTAGCCATTAAGAAGAATGGCAGAGTCACGGAGCAGCAGTATACGAAACCTGGCAAACGCAGGTCTTGTTCTTTTGAACGGATTTACTTTTCAAGAGGTACCGATAAGGAAATTTACTTGGAAAGAAAGAAACTCGGACAGGCTCTGACCAAACAGGTTGTCCAAGCCATTGACCACGATTTTCAGCAAACGGTGTTTTCGTTTGTTCCAAATACAGCGGAGACTGCTTTTCTTGGGCTTATGGAGGGCGTCGAAAGGTATCTGGATAAAATTCGAAAAACGGAAATCCTAAAATTGGGATCAAACCTCACTGCTGATGACCTGGACCGCATATTGTCCGTCAAACCACGATTTGAGAAAATCGTAGTAAAAGACGCCAAAATGCGCACCTTTATCGCAGACACCGCTGAGAGAGGAGATCTCGTATCCTATGTGTATGATGTGACCTATGGAATCGTGCGCAATCAGAAAGATACGTTGGTCCTGGTAGATGACAGCATAGTAAGGGGCACCACACTTAGAGACAGTATTATCACTATGGTGGATCGCCTGCACCCTAAGACCATTATTTTTGTGTCATCAGCACCACAGATCAGATATCCTGACTGCTACGGTATTGATATGTCGCAGATGTCACAGTTTGTAGCCTTTCAAGCGATGGTTTCTCTGTTAAAAGAGGCAGGAAAAGAATATATGTTGGAGGAAGTTTACGAACAGTGTAAAGCCCAAGATTATATGCCAGATGACCAAGTTACCAATCAGGTCAAGCAGCTTTATGATCAGTTTGAGTACGAACAAATTTCTGATCGAATCTCAAAGATTGTGACACCTTCCTATGTAAAGGCTGAAGTAAAAATCATCTACCAGACACTGGAAAACCTGCGCAAGTCTATCCCTGGGCATACGGGAGATTGGTATTTCAGTGGCAACTATCCTACTCCAGGAGGCATCCGTGTTGCCAACCGTTCATTTGTCAATTACATGGAGAAGAAATCGGTGAGGGCCTATTGATTCTTAGACCAATGAATGGCCAGGATCAACTGACCTTGGTGCCGGTGATCTGGCCAGTGACGATACGCTCTAAGTTGCCTTTCTTTATGATGTCAAAAACTACAATAGGCAGGTTGTTTTCCTTACAAAGGGTGAAGGCCGTCATATCCATTACCCGCAGATCCATAGAGATTACTTCATCAAAACTCAAACTAGCATATTTGGTAGCTGCCGGATCTTGTTCTGGATCGGAGGAATAAATGCCATCAACTCGCGTACCTTTTAAAATGACATCGGCTCCAATCTCGTTGGCTCGTAAAGCAGCAGCACTATCCGTGGTAAAGTAAGGACTTCCTGTACCGGCAGCAAAGATAAGCACTCTTCCCTTTTCCAAATGGCGAATAGCCCGTCGGCGAATATAGGGCTCAGCAATTTCTTTCATCTCTATGGCAGAAATGAGCCTTGTGAAGACACCAAGACCCTCCAGAGCACTTTGCAAGGCCATGCCATTGATGACGGTAGCCATCATACCCATGTAGTCGCCTTGTACACGCTCAATACCCGAGTCCTGTGCTTGTAAGCCTCGAAAGATATTGCCTCCACCAATAACGATGGCAATCTCCACCCCCAGTTGCCTCAAGTCACGAATTTCTTGAGCATAATGAATCAGCATTTTGGAGTCAATGCCGTAGAGTTGGTCACCCATCAATGATTCTCCCGATAACTTCAGAAGTACACGTCGGTATTCTAATGTCATTGATACTTGTATTCAGCAAAAGAGCGAACCAAAATGATTCGCTCTTCGACTTTTTTCATCTTTTATCCAAGCCCTACATGACGGTAGCCCTGAACAGTCAGGCCATCGTCGAGGCCCTTGAGATATTGAGCTACTGTCATCTTACCATCCTTGACAAAATCCTGATTGAGTAAAGTGTTTTCTTTGAAAAATTTATTCAATTTACCCATGGCAATCTTTTCTACGATTGCTTCTGGCTTGCCCTCCATACGAGCTTGCTCCTTCCCAATCTCGATTTCTTTCTGAACGGTTGTTTCATCAACGTCATCTTTATCCAATGCGATAGGTTTCATCGCTGCCACCTGCATAGCCACATCCTTACCTGCGGTCACGAAACGTTCATCAGTTTTGTTAAGTCCCACGATCACACCTGCCTTATAACCCATATGGATGTAAGGTACTACCAATGGGGCCTCCAGTTTCTTATAGGCAGCTAGTTCAATTTTTTCGCCAATTACGCCGATTTGCTCTATGATCTTCTCGCCGATGGTGATGCCGTCGATTTGTTGATTGGATAGCCCTTCAACATCATCCGGAAATTGGCTCAGAGCAATCTCTGCAATTTGACGAGTTAATTCAATAAAATCTTCATTCTTTGCTACAAAGTCGGTTTCACAACTTAGCTTAACGATGACTCCACGATCTGCACGGTCAGAAACCTTAGCGTACACTACGCCTTCTTTAGCCTCACGTTCTGCCCTTTTCAAAGACAGCTTCTGTCCCTTTTTTCTAAGGATCTCGATAGCTGCCTCAAAGTCGCCCTCAGCTTCTGCCAATGCTTTCTTGCAATCCATCATTCCAGCTCCGGTCTGATCTCTAAGTTTCTTGACATCAGCAGCGGATATTTTTACTTCACTCATAGTTCTATTTTGTCAGGTTGAATAATTTGACTTGAAATACCGCGTCGTTGGTGCTGCTAAGAGCCAACACTACTTTCAACTTCTTCCTTGGCCTTACGTCGAAGCTCCAGCCCTTCCTTGATGTGATCGGTTACAAAGTTTGTGATCAGTCGAATTGATTTCGAAGCATCATCATTGGCTGGTATGGGAAAATCAACCAAATTAGGATCAGAATTGGTATCTACCATTGCATAAGTGCGTAGACCCAACTTATGTGCTTCAGCCAGGGCGATGTGTTCGTGGTGAATGTCAACAATAAAGACGGCGTGAGGCAATCGATTTAGGTTGGCTACTCCCCCCAAAACCTTCTCCAGCTTATTTCGTTCACGTGTGAGCGTAAGTCGTTCCTTTTTGGTAACACTGGTTAATGTTCCATCGGCCAACATGCGATCGATGTTATTCATCTTCTTTACTGAACGCCGAATAGTAGAGAAGTTGGTCATCATACCACCGAGCCATCTTTCAGTCACAAAAGGCATCTCTACCGACCTAGCAGCTGTCTCAACAATATCACGGGCTTGCTTCTTGGTAGCAACATATAAAATCTTACGACCTGATTTGGCAAATTGCACCAGTGATCGACCTGCCTTTTCCATACACTCGGCGGTCCGGTTAAGATCGATGATGTGAATACCTCTTCGTTCCATAAAAATATATGGCTGCATCTTCGGATTCCATTTCCTTTTTAGATGACCAAAGTGAACGCCAGCATCCAGTAGTTCTTTATATTTTGGTAATTGCATCAGCTTAATCTTTTGCGGGTTGTTTAATTTATCGCTTACTAAACTGAAAGCTCTTCCTTGCCTTCGGCTTGCCATATTTCTTTCTCTCTACCACCCGGGCATCTCTGGTCAGAAACTTCATTTCCTTAAGCGGTTTGCGGTTGTCCTCATTGATCTTCACCAGAATCCGGGAAATCCCAAGTCTAACGGCCTCTGCCTGACCTTTAAAGCCTCCCCCATCAACATTGATATTCCAATCATAAACATTGTCACCTTCAATCACTTTGAATGGAGCCAAAACGATATTTTGGATGTGTGATTGAGGAAAGTACTGCTTTAATTCCCGATCATTTATCGTAATATTTCCCTTGCCGCTCGTGGCATAAACTCTGGCGACTGCACCTTTCCTCCTACCTATTGCATTGATGATTTCCATAGTCTTACGGGTTAAAAGTTAAAAGGTTGTGGTTTTTGCGCCTGGTGCGGATGATCGGGTCCAGCATATACAAAAAGCTTTTTGAACATCTGACGACCAAGTTTATTCTTAGGAAGCATTCCCCTAATTGCCTTTTCGATGATGGCTTCAGGTTTTTTTTCTAAGAGATTGGCAGCGTTAGTTTTCTTCTGACCACCAGGATAGCCGGAATAACTGATGTATTCTTTCTGTAGCCATTTATTGCCAGTAAACCTTACATTTCCAGCATTGATGATCACCACGTAATCACCACAGTCTACGTGTGGTGTGTAATTGGCCCGGTGCTTACCACGCAATACATGGGCGACCTTTGAAGCCACTCGACCTACAGTTTCTCCATCGACATCGAGTAAATACCAGGATCTCTCCACATCTTCTTTTCGAGTAGATTTGGTCTTATAACTTAGTGTATCCACAATTTCACTATTTGATTTTTATGTCGCTCTTTTCTCAAGCGCCGGCAAATGTATACTTCTTTAGCAGAATTGCCAAACATTTGTCGATTAAATCGCACTTAAGAATTGCATAAAACCTTGATAAACAGTGAAAATTTCGCACACTTCGATTTACCGTCACACAATTGAAAAGTGGAGGGTAATTAAGAATTACCCACCACTATGAGATAATAACCGTAATCTCTTCGAGAATCATTTTATACAGCAACTCAGCTGGAGTTCATCGACGTGCAAACCCAAGGATCGGGCAGACTGCAAATTGCGATAGCCCTCGGGGATCTTATTCATTCGAAAGCAAGTCAGGGCGCACAAGTACAGCGCATCTTCATGATAAAGGTCTCTTTTTATGCTGGTAGTCAGGTCTTGATAAGCTCTGGTGAAATTACCCATTTCAAAATGGGCTTTCCCCCTGACAAAATGGACTTCAGGATGTGATGGTCGAAGCTGCACCACTAGATCAAAGTCACCAATGGCATCCTTCGCTCGACCTTCGTTTAAATACGTGATCCCACGGTAAAAATAAGCCTCGCTCTCCTGAGCATCTAATTGGATTACACATGAAAAATCGGCTATAGCATATTCATGATCTCCTAGTTGAAGATGACAAAATCCCCGATACAATAGAGCCTTGGTGTGATTTGGCTCAATACTTAAAATTTCAGTAAAATCAGATAAGGAGGCTTCGAACATCGATAGATTTACTGCAGCCACCGCTCGATTATATAAGGCAAGGGTAAAAAAAGGCCGATGCTCAATAGCTAGCGAGTAGGCCTTGATTGCCTTCTCGAACTGTTGGTTTTCAAAATACCGTGAACCCAATGAAAAGTAGTCGTCCGCGGGATCAATACTGCTCATGGCAGTACACCAACTTATACAAAGAAAAGTCAAGCCCAGGGGAAGGCTCTGCATTTTTCTCATGGTCTCGTCTTAGACAATATCTTGCACCAAATACGGTGCCAGAAAAATCATGTTTTGAGTACTGTTGACGACTCACGAGTATAACTGAATCTTTTATCGATCGCCGCATTGATACAACGAAGTATTAGAAAAATTATTGACTGATACTATTGTAAGTCGGCCAAAGTCACCTTCAATTTGGGCATATCTGGATCATCACTACCTTTGCAAGTAATCAAAGGGGATTAGAACAAATTGGAGAAAGAAGATAAGGACATCTCCTCGAGGCGAAAGCAAGATCACATTGAACTAGCCTTTTCGTCAAGAATTGGTCTTGACGAGATTGATCAGAGGTTTGATTACGAACCAATATTCAGCGCACATCCCAATGACAACTTGGTCCCAATAGTATTCTTGAACAAGAAGCTCAGGATACCTCTCTGGGTATCTAGCATGACCGGTGGTACTGAAAAGGCCAAAAAGATTAACCACAACTTAGCAAGGGCATGTCGTGAATTTGGCATGGGTATGGGCCTGGGATCCTGCCGTTCTCTTTTGTATGAAGATGCCTTCTTCGCCGATTTTGATGTGCGTTCAATACTTGGATCAGATCTCCCATTATTCGCTAACCTAGGTATTTCACAGATTGAATCCCTGTTGAAAAAAGGAGAAACCGATCGCATTGATGAATTGATATATCGTCTACAAGCAGATGGCCTCATTGTGCACATTAATCCGCTTCAAGAGGCTCTTCAGCCCGAAGGAGATATTTTAGAGCTGAAACCGATCAGTGTAATCGAACAACTGTTGGGTAAGATCTCTTGGCCTATTATAGTAAAGGAAGTAGGTCAGGGAATGGGACGACAAAGTATAAGAGCATTGTTGCAACTTCCGCTGGCAGCTCTGGATTTCGGTGCCAGTGGAGGCACCAATTTTGCTTTACTCGAGCTACTGCGAAAAGATGCTGACTCGATGTATTTAAAACCTCTGGCCAGGGTTGGGCACAGTGCCGAAGAAATGGTAGATATCACCAATGAACTTATCGATGAATTGGGTGTTGCGATGTTGTGCAAAGAAATCATCATTTCCGGCGGAATTACGGATTTTCTAGATGGTTATTATCTTATGGAAAAACTTAGAGTAAACTCTGTCTATGGTCAGGCCTCAGTATTACTAAAATATGCATTGGAGGGTTACAGGCAACTACATGAATATCTCGCAACTCAAGCACGGGGTCTTGAATTGGCCAGAGCATATCTAAAGATAAAATGAAGATTAACGAACAAAAGTCTATCATCGGTTTTTCCAGACTATCGAAACGAGGAAAGTTGAAATGGATGGTGGAGAATTTCTTCAAGGATCCCGAAATGGTGATGAAGGAATTGATGAGCTACTGGTTGATAGACGAAGAAAAGCAGGAAATTCTCGACCGGTTTTCGGAAAATACGATCAGCAACTTTTACCTGCCGTATGGAGTAGCTCCCAATTTCTTGTTGAACGGTGAGACACTGTGTGTTCCCATGGTGATCGAGGAGAGCTCAGTAGTTGCTGCAGCAAGTTACGCGGCCAAGTTCTGGTCTCGTCGAGGTGGATTTCACGCCAAGGTTATTTCAACGGAAAAAGTAGGTCAGATTCATTTTACCTGGAGTGGAAACACCGAAGACCTCCAAAACTGTCTTTCCAGAATAGTCAAAGAGATGCGTTCTGATGCACGGGACATCCTTGCCAACATGGAATCACGCGGTGGCGGTTTAAGTGGAGTTGAGCTGAAAAAGCCATCCGCTGAAGAGCCCGACCTACATCAACTACACTTTATCTTCGACACTGTTGACTCCATGGGAGCCAATTTCATCAACTCTGCACTAGAGCGTTTCTCAAAGACACTCCATCAATTTGTTAGGCATGATCCAAAATTGATTCAGCAGGGGAAGTTGGATATCTTAATGGCTATCTTATCTAACTACACACCCAATTGCTTGGTCAGAACCTGGCTTGAATGTCCTATTGATAAATTGGGAATGTTTGAAAAATATGATTCAGCAACATTTGCCGATCGTTTTGCCAAAGCCATTTACATAGCCAAGGTAGATCCCTTCCGTGCAGCTACGCACAACAAGGGGATTTTCAATGGAATTGATGCCGTCGTGATTGCTACCGGCAATGACTTTCGCGCCGTAGAAGCATGTGGTCACGTATATGCATCAAGATCTGGCCGATACCAAAGTCTTTCGGATTGCGAGATCAGCAATGGGATGTTTCGATTTTGGCTAGAGATTCCCATGGCCCTTGGAACGGTCGGGGGCTTAACAGCTCTCCACCCAATGGCAAAGAGATCCCTAGAACTTCTTGGACACCCGAATGCTGAGAAACTAATGATGATTGCTGCTGCCATGGGATTGGCCCAGAACTTTGCCGCCATACGATCACTGGTCACCACGGGGATACAAGAAGGACACATGAGAATGCACCTTGTGAACATGCTGTCGCATTTGGAAGCTACAGAACGAGAAGCCAAGGAATGTCTCAAACATTTTAAAGACAAGGTAGTGTCTTTTGCAGCCGTCAGAGACTTTCTAGATTTGCACAGATCACATAGCCCGCAACCTGAAACGAGCTCTAGCCTCACTTCTAAACGAATGGGTTAAGTGTCACTACTACCTGGCCTACTATACTCTTTTTAGGGTTCGAAGTCGTCATCTGCAGGGCATGGACTGAGGCAAATTTCCGAAAGAGACTAAATGACATATAAAATTTTAATATATTTCTTATCTGCAATGTGTAAATTTGTATTTTGCAGTCAATCAAAACTTACCCGTGCCTCCTAAACATTCATACCGCGCAAACGGCAAAGTGTTAGTGAGCGGAGAGTACCTCGTTTTGGACGGCGCTCTAGCTCTTGGACTTCCATTAAGTGTAGGTCAATCGCTCACCGTAAAAGAAAGCTCTGGTTCTGACATCACATGGGAAAGCTACTGTCCCAACGGACAGCGGTGGTTTTCCGGTAAGTTTGACCTTTTCGGCCTGGAATGTATGAAGAGTAGTGATCAGAAGATCGCCGATGGATTGTCTGGCATCTTCGAAGCTGCAGTAAGACTAAATTCTGATTTTCTATCTCGATGGAAAAAATACACGGTCCGTACTCACTTAGACTTCGAGCCATGTTGGGGTCTAGGCAGCAGTTCTACCTTGATCAGCTGTGTGGCAAAGTGGGCCGATGTTGATCCATATGAGCTCTCATCAATGACCTTTGGAGGGTCAGGCTATGACATAGCCTGTGCCGAGGCTGATACGCCGATCTTTTATTCCAACGATGCCGATTCTATTTCGATTGAAAGGGCAGATTTCAATCCGTCTTTTCGCGATCAGCTATACTTCATTTACCTGGGGCAGAAACAAAACAGTGCCAAGGAGGTAGCCAATTACAGAGAGCGGAATGTCAATGCAACCGCGATTGAAGAGATTTCAGCAATAAGCAAATCATTCTGTGAAGTTGATTCTCTTCCTCACTTTGAAGAACTTATTGTCGATCATGAGAAACTTGTTTCAGAAATCATTGGAATCCCTCGCATTAGGGAAGAATTCAACGGATTTTGGGGCGAAATCAAATCCCTTGGGGCATGGGGAGGTGATTTTATCTTGGTAACCAGCGATCGCAGCCTAAGTGAAACTCAGTCGTATTTTCAAAATCACGGATTGGATGTGTTCTTTCGATTCGATGAGCTTGTCCGTCATTCGGAACAAACGGTCAGCACTTGTTGAATGCTGAATTGATGAGTCATTAGATCTTTTAATGATCTGATCCACAATAAGTTGCATACCACCTGGTCTTAAAAATCCAAGGAGTGTACCAGTCAGATCTAGCCATGCATAAATAAAGCGGAGTAAGGCTCCATAACCTATCGACTACAAAAGCAAAGCAAGGAATTAGGGAGAGATTATTAAAAATACCGTAGGGCTACCGCCCGGCTGGTTGGGCCTGTATCATATGAACTTTCTGCCGGGATACTATGTTTCTAAATAATCTTGTAGCTTTGTATTACTCAAATTTCCAATTGATTGCCTTATGGAAGCTGTGTCTAAGAGTCCAGTGATGCTCTATACCGAGCAGACTCCCAATCCAGAATCTTTGAAATTTGTGACCAACCGGATGTTATACCGAGGTACGGCAGATTTTCGTGAAGAGGCACTTGCCCAGGACTGGAGTCCGTTAGCAACTTCTCTTTTTGAGCTCCCCTACGTCAAGGGCGTATATGTGTGCAATAATTTTGTGACCGTCACCAAGGAGTTGACGTATACCTGGGAGGACATCATGCTTTCACTCAAAGATCATATCAAAAATTATATTGACCAAGGAGGGATCATCATCAAAGAAGGATTTGAGGAAGAGAAGGAACGAAGGGAGGAAGCCTCAGGTGTAGGTTCTCAATACACTGGAGATGAAGCTGAACTGGTAAAAAAGATAAAAGACCTGATTGACACCTATGTGAAACCAGCCGTTGAAATGGATGGAGGCAATATTGAGTTTAAATCCTTTGACAAAGGCAAGGTAACCGTTATATTGCAAGGATCTTGTAGTGGATGTCCTTCCTCCACCGTGACCCTTAAAGCTGGAATAGAAGGAATGCTAAAGAGAATGATCCCAGAGGTGACCGAAGTGATCTCAGAAATGGGTTAAGATATTTAAGAATTGGGTTTTGGGTGTATTTTACGGCAGCGCTTTCTCACGAAAGTTGCTGCCGTTTTTTTCTTGATGCTCACTTTAGACCGGTAATTGACAAGATTCATGGATAAACATCAGCTTGCCGAAATCATGGCCGAGGTTCGTCCTCTGGTGGATGAGGTAAGTCATTTTATCAAGACTGAGCAGATTAAGGTAACTCTGGCAGACATTGAGACCAAAGCATCTAATAGCTTGGTAAGCTATGTGGATAAGACTGCTGAAGATCAGTTGGTAAAGGGCTTGGGCAAGATCCTTCCCTCAGCATCTTTTATTACGGAGGAGGATACCGTAGACAATGAGGAATCCGATTTGGTCTGGATTATTGATCCACTTGATGGTACCACCAATTTTTTAACAAATCTACCCTTCTTTTCAGTCAGTGTCGCCTTGAAATACAAGGGTGATATTGTCCTAGGGCTGGTAAGAGCGGTCATGCAAGATGAAAGCTTTCACACTTATGCTGGAGGCGGAGCATTTGTCAACGACTCACCTATTGAAGTGAGTGGCAGACGCTTAACTTCCGAAGCCATCATCGCTACTGGCTTCCCCTACGATGACAAGAACCGTACTGCTGCCTACGTAGATGTCCTGAAACATTTATTAGGTAAGGTCCGTGCTGTCAGAAGACTCGGATCCGCTGCCTTAGACCTTGCCTATGTAGCCAGTGGACGGTTTGATGGATACTATGAGAAGAATCTCAACATCTGGGATGTGGCTGCTGGTGTGTTGCTGGTAAAGGAAGCCGGCGGGATGGTATCAGGTTTCAGAGACGTTGATGATTGGAAGGACGGCAGCTCGATCATAGCTTCTCAACCCAATCTCTATGAGTTTATCAAAACCAGCATCAGCACAGCTCATACAACTTCTCGACCTTGATCGGTCCGAGTATTCGATTCATCGAATACCAGGTGATCTATTCTGCTTCGGATCATATCTTTAGGTTATGGGAATCACATGGATTGAATTAGTGAAAGTAGCATGGACCTCGGTTAGATCCAATCTCCTGCGTTCGATACTTACACTATCAATCATCGCTTTCGGTATCATGGCACTGGTAGGTATTCTGACTGCCATTGACACCATCTTATTTTCTATGACTGACAATTTCTCCGGCCTTGGAGCTAATGCATTCAGTATTGTACCAAAAAGTGAAACCGTGCGCGGAAACAGGGGAGGCAGACGAACCAAACGCGGGGAACCTATTTCTTATCGTCAGGCAATGGCCTTTAAGGAAAGGTTTGACTTTGCTGGTAAGGTGAGTCTCTCTTTTCATGGATCTAGTAACGTAAGTGTCAAATACAACGATGAAAAAACAAATCCAAATGTCCGTCTAAGAGGCATTGACGAAAACTATTTGGAGGTCTCTGGATTAGACTTAGCGGCTGGACGTAACTTCACCTTGAATGAAATCAATGATGGGGCGCCCAGGGCAATCATCGGTAAAGACATTGTAAACCTTCTCTTTCGCGATAATGCACAATTTGCCGTTGACAAGATCATTTCTGTTGGTAATATTAAATACCGTGTCATTGGAGTCTTGGCATCTAAAGGCTCCAATTTTGACCAGAGTGAGGATCGGCAAATCATGGCCCCGGTGCTTAACGTCAAGAGACACTATGGAACACTTAGATCAAATTACTCGATCAAAGTCAGCGTGGCCAATGCAACTGACATGGAAGATGCGACTGCAGCTACAATCGGTATATTTCGCAATGTGCGAAAACTTCGCATTGGTCAAGAAAATGACTTTGAAATTTTCATGAGTGACGGACTTTTAGACCTACTTAAAGAAAACACTTTTTACCTCAGAATGGCGACAATCGGTATTGGCCTGATCACTTTGTTGGGCGCTGCAATTGGCTTGATGAACATCATGCTGGTTTCGGTCACCGAGCGCACCAGGGAGATTGGGATTAGAAAAGCCATTGGTGCCAATCGCAATAATATTATGGTCCAATTCCTCACCGAGGCGGTGTTGATTTGCCAGGTAGGTGGAGTCGTGGGCATCCTTTTAGGGATTGCCGTTGGAAACATTGTTACCTACCTTATCGGAGGCAATTTTCTGATTCCATGGGTCTGGATCACGCTTGGGATCATTATTTGCACCGGTGTCGGCCTAATTTCAGGTCTATATCCTGCACTCAAAGCGGCCCGACTTGATCCGATTGAGTCATTGAGATATGAATAATTACCAACCAGGAATGAAATTGATGCCAAAATTCCATGCCCCTCCCCCTTGCAAAGGTTTTGCATAATGGGGCTCAATGATAAACGCACCGAATAAATTCACCCTCACCGCTAAACCGGTACTCATCAAAGCCTTAGGGCGGAGATTGCCAGTCTCTCCAAATTGATCATTGGTAAGCCACGTCATACCAACATCAAAAAATGCAGCAAGCTCGGTAATCAATAAGCCAGACTTAATTAATGAAAGCCTTTCTGGCCCGGTAAATGGAAGTCTGATCTCAAAGTTTCCGACAGCTACCTTGGAGCCGCGAATCTGATTAATACTAATACCCGGAATGGTGTCAAAGGCGGATGTCAAATTGATATTATTATATCCTCGTACTAAGGTTGGATCAATACTATATATGAAGCCCAACTGCTGACTGGCACTGTTGGCATCTCCACCATATCTGCCGTAATGAAGACCGCGTATACTGATATTAAATTTATTAAACCACCAATACTTCCTGAGATCTATCAATGCCGTCGCATAAGTGTAGTCTCCGGTATACTGATCTACACCAATCCTGAACCGGTAACCTTGTAAAGGCGATGTCAAGCCAAAGTAGGAGTTGTCTCCTACCAGGGCAAGCCCACCACTGTACAATCCAAATCCTGGTGGAGAGGGTAACCGCTCCCTATCTTGACCAATGTAGGGTCCCAAAAACAAATTATTGCCACTGCCAAGAGCTTGGTAATAATTGTTGTATTGATCAAGACGAGTGCTGTAGTTGGTAAATCTAAGATTGCCTTCTACACGTAGTGTTTGCGAAAATGCATATTGTGACAGACCGGTAACAGCATCAACAAAATAACGAAAGGTTTGAATGGGGTAGTTGATGGCATCAATCGTACCCACATTGGTTTCAATAGGTTCTACCTTAGGCTGCCCGTAGCTGGAAAACCGATACGGGATGTGGGAAAGGGAAAATCCATATCCCACACGTTTTTTCGTATTCAGGTAAGTGACTTGGCCTCCAAAGTCGTAGATTTCACCGTTAAGCGCCAAGCTACTGAAAATTTGATTGTGCCCCAGCACATCGCTAAAGAGGAGGTCAACACCACCTACAAGTCCCGTACGAGTGCCAAATGTTGAGCTTGTACCAATGCCTACACCACCTCCTCCTCCGATATAGTCCAACTTAAATTTGGCTTTGTATTTCTCTCTTTCCAGTTGACTGGCACTAAGTAGTCGATCATCATCCAATGCGTATAGCGCCGGATTTACAATATCAGCTTGATCTGTAGTACCAGGTGGTAAGACTGCTGCAACAGGATCTACGTCATAACGATCCACCAGCTTATTTTCCATCTTTTCCGGCCTCGCTTTTTGAATATTGTAACTGTTACCGATGTAATGTGTATAGAGAAGCGTAGAGCCCTTGCGAGATACGGTGATGGCGGGGGAATATTTGGTAATTCCGCTTACTCCAGTCAGTATTTCAGTCATCTGATGTATCTCTTGCGAATCCAGATGGTATCGGTAGATATCACGAAAGCCGTCGCGATCAGATAAGAAATAGAGGCGCTGATTCTCGTCCCATACCGGATTCATGTTATCAGCACCTGGAAAAATATCCAGGTTTTGGATGGATTGTGTCTCTATGTCCATCAATGCCAGATTGTATTTCCATGCACCATGGGTACGGCCACTTTCCATACTGAGACGATCGGTTGCAAAGGCGATATACTTTCCATCAGGTGAAAAGGTAGGCTGGATTTCTGCAAAAGAGTCGTCAGTGAGTTTAGTAGCCGAATGCGTACGCAAGTTTACTGCGAAGAGATCGGGCTGGCCTTCGACCAGTCCATTAACCACTATAGTTTTCCCATCAGGGGACCAAGTAGGGTTGCTGAAAGAAGGAACGTTTCTAATAGCGAAGTTGTCAATTTCCTTCCCTGAAACTGCATCTGTAATGATAATTCGATTCCTTCCTTTGCTAAAAACTACATAGGCAAATTGACGACTATCAGCCGACCAGGTTCCGGCCGATTCTAAATAGTGCAAATGGTCAATGTTTCCACTTCGCGTTTTACTGGCTACTTTGCGTAAAATCTTCCCTGTACGTACATCAGCAAGAAACAAGTCAGTGGTAAATAGGCTCCTCTCCGAGAGGAAAATAACATATCGACCATTGGGGCTTATGGAAGGGGCAATATTGAGATTACCCGAATTTTCCTCAGAAAGGAAGGTACGCCCAGCAGCATGTTCCTTCTTATTTTTGAATAGTGGCTCATAGTAGTTCTTCAAAGAATTCACCCACATATCCGACAAATCATCCAACCCAAGTCCTAATACCATCCGCACTGCCCTTTCAATACCAAATTTGGCTGTAGCTATAAATAAGGGCTTTATTACCTCATCTCCGTAAAGACCGGTAAGAAAAGACCAGAAAGCCTGTCCATACCGATAGGGAAAATATCTGGGATTGATAGAAAGTTGCTTTAATGAAGGGATATCATCAGATAGGACCGCGTTTCGCATCCACATGGCAGTGTGAGCATCCACTCTTCCAATCGACATATACTCAGCCATGCCCTCTACAATCCAAAGGGGCAAATTACCCAATGATTGCAGTCCAGTACTGTCACCAGTCAGCAGCATGTGAAACTGAAAAGCATGCACCAACTCATGGCCCAAGACCTGAAAAGTCTGCTGATTGGACATCGCAATGGGCATCACCACTCGGTTCTTCAGTCCTTCCGTAACACCTCCGGTTGAAACGCCAATATTACCCGAGATCGCAGTAGTCTGCTGGAAGTCTGCGTGATTGTTATAGAATATCAGAGGATTCAGCGTGCGGAAAGTATCGTCAAGAACTCTTTGGTGGAGATCATACCATTGTTCTGACCATTGTATCAACCTTGTAAGATGGTCTTTGTCTTTTAAGTAGCTATAGACCTCATAATGGGGACTATGAGTCACCCCAAAATCAAAGTTGGTATAACGAGGCTTATTTTTTCCAAAGTATTGTCCATAGATTGAGGAAACAACACAAGTGAATGAAAGAAATACCACCAGTCCTATTCTTCTAATTCTCATCTTACGTGTGGATTTGATGCAGGCATATAACAGCATTCAAGTTAACAAATAATACATGGCGACAGTTAAAAGATTCTTAAATGTTAAAATCGCTTGTAGTCTCTTGCTATTCATTCTAAATCAAGCGATTAGACCAACATCAAGATCTTTTATGACAGTGACATGGCTTCTCAATAAACAATACAATTAAACCAAGAGAAAGGTTTGACCGGCAGGGGCCCTGAGTGCATTTTCGTCGTCTATTTAACCCTATATTAAGATCAAAAAAACAATTCCTTAAGCATTATTTATATTTTGGTTGCCCCAGATCTATGTTCACTGAAGGTCTACCAAGTTGAAACAAATTAACAAATATGACTTACGACAACTTTACCACCAAGGCTCAGGAAGTTATCTATAAAGCGCAGCAAATAGCGGGTAGCCTTGAGCAACAGCAGGTGGATACGACCCATTTGCTTGTTGCCATATTGCAATTAGATGAGCAGGTAGCTGAATTTCTTTTTAAGAAAACCAAGGTAGATATTGACCGTCTGAAAGAGGAACTAAGTAAAACAATCAAAACCTATCCCAAAGTCGAAGGAACCGACAAGCAATACCTGACCAAGGAAGCCAATCAAGCATTAAGTCAAGCAAAAAAAGCGCTCAAGGAGTTTGGAGATGATTACATTTCTGTAGAACTCATCTTGGTCGGCATTCTTCGGTCAGAGAACAAGGGAGGAAGCCTGCTAAAGTCGATGGGCATGAGAGAAGCAGATCTCTTGAAAACGATTAAGACACTTCGCAAGGGCAGAAAGATCACCGACCAACAAAGTGATTCGGAATACAATGCCTTGCAGAAGTATGCCGTCAATCTCAACCAACGTGCTGAAGATGGAAAACTTGATCCGATAATCGGACGAGATGATGAGATCAGGAGAATTATGCACATTTTGTCTCGCCGTAAGAAAAATAATCCCATTTTGGTCGGTGATGCCGGTGTAGGTAAAACCGCCATCGTAGAGGGAATTGCTTGGCGCATTATTAAGCAGGATGTTCCCGAAAATTTACGCTCGAAACGAATCTTTGTACTGGATCTGGCTGCACTGGTCGCTGGTGCAAAATATAAAGGAGAATTTGAAGAACGCTTGAAAGCCGTGATCAAAGAGGTGCGGAGTTCGGAGGGTGAGGTCATCTTGTTTATTGACGAAATTCATACCCTGATTGGAGCTGGAGGAGGTCAAGGAGGAGTGGATGCAGCCAACATCCTCAAGCCCGCCTTGGCACGAGGTGAACTACGAACCATTGGCGCAACAACCTCCGATGAATATCAAAAATACTTTGAGAAGGACAAGGCATTGGTCAGACGGTTTCAGACTGTATTTATCGATGAGCCATCAATAAAAGATACGGTATCCATACTGCGTGGTATCCAGGAGAAATACGAGGTTTATCACAAGATTGATATTCTGGATTCTGCGCTAGTGGCTGCTGCTGAATTGTCTCACCGCTATATCACGGAGAGAAAACTACCCGACAAGGCCATCGATTTGATTGACGAAGCTGCAGCCAAATTGCGGCTAGAGCTCGATTCTGTACCTGATGAAGTAGACGAATGGGAAAGAAAGGTCATGCAGTTGGAGATCGAAAAAGAAGCCATAAAACGGGAAAATGACAAAGAAAAGCTGGATGACATCAATGCCTCGATTGCCAATGCCAAAGAAAAGCTAGACGGACTGCGAGCTGCCTGGGAAAATGAAAGAACACAAGTTGATGCCGTCCAAAACATTAAAAAGACCATCGAAGAACTCGAGCTAGAAGCCGAAAAAGCTGAGCGAGTAAGCGACTATGAAACGGTTGCTAAAATCAGGTATGGTAAGATCAAGGAACAAGAGAGGTTATTGCAAGATGCGGAAGAAAAATTGGCCGCTATTCCAGAGGAAAAACGATTTACCAGTGAAGAGGTTACTGCAAATGACGTAGCGGAGGTCGTTTCCAGATGGACCGGTATACCTGTGCAAAAAATGTTGCAAAGTGAAAAGACCAAACTCTTGCATTTGGAAGAAGAGATCGGCAAGAGACTTATTGGTCAACGCGAAGCTGTACAAGCAGTATCAGATGCTGTAAGAAGGAGCAGAGCCGGCCTGCAAGACCCTAAGCGACCTATTGGTTCATTTATCTTTCTAGGACCTACTGGTGTTGGTAAAACAGAACTGGCCAAGACATTGGCTGAAGTATTGTTTGATGATGAAAAGGCCATTACTCGAATCGACATGAGTGAATATCAAGAACGTCACTCTGTAAGCAGATTGGTGGGTGCACCTCCAGGATACGTGGGTTATGACGAAGGTGGCCAACTTACCGAGGCTGTACGTCGGAGACCTTACAGTATCATTCTACTTGACGAAATAGAAAAAGCGCATCCTGATACGTTCAATGTTCTCTTGCAAGTACTTGATGACGGAAGACTTACAGACAATAAAGGACGTGAGGCAAACTTTAAGAACACGATCATCATCATGACTTCGAATATGGGTGCTCCCACGATTCTCGAAAATTTTGAAGACCTCGAGGCGGTTGGAGATGAACATCGAGATGAGATCATTCAGACTACCAAGGAGGAAGTATTTGAACAACTAAAGGAACATTTACGGCCGGAGTTTCTCAATCGAATCGATGAGAAGATCATGTTTCAGCCGCTCACTCGCGACGAAATCAAGAAAATTGCCAAATTGTTGCTAAAGAAGGTACGTAAAAACTTGGCTTACCAAGACCTGAGTATCGAAGTTTCAGATCATGCCTTGGACTTGCTCGCAAGACTGGGCTATGATCCACAGTTTGGGGCTCGGCCGCTCAAGCGTGTCATTCAGAGTGAGCTGGTAAATGAGTTATCTAAACAGGTCTTATCGGGGGAGTTTACGGCTGGAGAAACAATCTACATCGACGCAGAAGGGAGCAAACTTGTCTTTGGAGATCAACCTTTTGACCCAAATCGGAAACAGCCACCGACACCTGATCCCATTATTGAGAAGAAGAGGCGTCGGAGCCGCAGTAAGAAGAGAAAAGAACAGCTGGAAGAGTTAGAAGAAGCCACCAAAGATGTACAGGAAGCTGCCCAGGCCTTGAAGGATCAAGAATCTACTAAGGGCTCTTCAAATGGAGAATAATATTTCTGAAAGCTGCTCCTTCAAAACTGCGGCGAAAAAGTATGTCACTATTTTTTAGCAATCGGTGAAACTTTGATCCATCTCTTTAGGTTTTCGCACTGACTGGCAAAGTCATTGTTCACTTCAACATAAGTTGTGGTCACTTTTTCATCCAGCCAGCGACGCAGATACTCGACTTTTCGTTCCTCGATCGCCGCTTGTTTGATCTTGGTATAATCTTGCTGTAAATTGGCCTGGTGCGGTTCAGTTCGTGATTGTAAAAGAACCAACCGATAAGCTACGTCTCCTCCGGGTTTGGTAAACTCGATGGGTTCAGAAATTTCGCCAACTTCTAAGGTATCAATGGCAAAGAAAATGTCGGGATCCAACTCCGCTGTTTCAAAGAAAGTATTCCCTGAGATTGGATTGATCATGCGGCCACCATTATTGTAACTTTGCAAATCCTCGTCCGAGTACTTTTTGACATATTCTTCAAAGCTCACGGTATCATTGATAAACAAGGTTCGGATAGAGTCCAAATGTTCCTCAGCCGCTTTGAGATCATCCTCTGTGATCTCTGGTTTTACTAAAATGTGGCGGGTGTGCACCAGGTTTCCTCGACGATCCAGTAATTGAATCAGATGAAATCCAAAATCAGATTCTACCACCTCTGATAGTTCTCCTTCTTCGAGATTATATGCTGTGGCTTCAAAGGCCGGTACAAAGGTACCGCGTTTCTGCAAGCCGAGATCTCCCCCAACCCTTGCTGAACCGGGATCGTCGGAAAATGTACGGGCCAACTCACCAAAATCTTCACCCGATAGAATCCGCGCTCGCAAGTCCTCTAACCTGCTTATCGCGGCATCTCTGGCAACAGCACTAACCTGCGGATTGACTACAATCTCACCGATCTCCACTTCGGAGCTAAAGTACGGTAGACTGTCCTTCGGTATCTTCTCGAAGTAGGCCTTCACCTCTGAAGGAGTAATCCGTGTATTTTCAATCACTTTGGCCTGCATTCGTTGGGCAGTAACTTGAGCGCGCAATTCCTCTCGCATATCATTGCGCACGGCTGCAACACTCTTGCCATAGTACTCTTCAAACTGGTTGATATCATTGTTCATTAAACCCAAGATGTAGTCGATCCGGGAATCCAGCTGCTGCTCAACTGCTTCATCTTCCACAATCACGCTATCTAGCTTAGCTTGATTTACCAGCAACTTTTGTGTCATCAGTTCTTCCAGGAATGCACATCTTGCTCCATCAGGCAGGTAACCAGCACGCTCCAATTCATAGGCATAACGCTCTTCAACTTCGGAGTACAAGATCACTTCATCTCCCACTGTGGCCACAATCTGATCAATAATCGCTCGGTCTTGTGCCCCCAACTTAAAGGTCAAAAGGCTTATAATTAGGAGTAGGGAAAACTTCATTTTGTAAATAGTTTAATACCATTGCGAGACGATGCCCTTTCATAAAGATCATCTCTCAATTTATCCAGCAGTTCGATTTTTCGCTTATGCAAAATTACCTTTGTTGCTTGCTCCTGAATATATGCTAACGGGGCAATTTCCTTTTTGTCCTTGATTTCCAAGATTTTAAGAAAATAATAATAGTCATCATTACTCAATTGAAAGACTTCATTATTCCTAATGGCTTTATCGTTGATTGAACCGGGAGGCATTTCTTGCTGAATCAGGTCCAATTTGTACCAAATGCTATCACTTAGGAAGTAATTGGTAGCATAGGCATTACACAGCTCCAATAGGGTGGCATACCTATCTTCGCTTTCACTTTTCCAGGCCTGTTCAAACTCCTTGATAGCATCCTCAGACACATCTGCCGAAACCTTGACAAAATGGCACCGAACAATAGTAGATTCAAGCAAATATTGAGATTTGTTAGCCTCGTAGTAAGCATTGAGTTCTGCCTCTTCAATCACGGTATCTAGAGAACTTTCTACGATCGTCTTTTCAAATTGATGCAAGATCAAGGAAGCCTTGTAATCCCTGGCTAGTTGATCAATCTCCAGATCAGCTGGAATGTTCTTTTCAGCCTCGTGCATTAATACACTTTCCTTGATCCAACGTTCGATGTAAGCATTTTGAGCCAGTATACTATCCTCTGGAGAACTTCCTTCAGGAATGATGTTTCGTACTTCAGAAGCATAGAGTCGCTTGCCGAATACCTGAGCCAGTAAAACATCCTGCCCATTATTACGGAGGTCACAAGCCAAAAGTAGTAGGATGATTAATCCCATATATCCATAGGCAATGCGTCGATCAGTCCTTGATGATGCTCTCAACAACATCTTTATACACCACTACTTTATATTGATCCTTGAGATCAGCTACCCATTCTTTCTCCAGATGATCCTGATAATCAGCAATTACATAGCCTCGAGCTTCGTCAAGAGTCTTCTTCTCTGCAGGTAGCAGATCGCCTATTCTCTTTAGCTTGGTTGCTTGTGATTCTTCTGAATATTGAGGAGGGGTCATGTCATACTTTTTCCACTCCAGATCGGGATCTAATTCCTCCTTGGTAACCTTCTTGCTATCCACGGAGATCAATTGTCTTTTCTTGTTAAATTTCCGCATCACCTTTTGTGCAGGTTTATTGGCCAACTTGCTGACCACTTTGGTCACCATTGAAATGTCCTTATCGTAAATGGTGATGGTCTCCTCCAGAGCACGAGGAGGCCACATATATTGATCATCATGACTGCGGTAAAAAGCCTTCAATCCAACAGTATCTTCAGATGCACGATCCCAAACCTTCATCTTGGTGGCTTCAAACAATAGAATGCCTTCTGAGTACTCTCTCATTAGAGCCTTAAACTCAGGGAATTTCTCCTCCAAACGACTCTCTTCGTACTTCACAATGGCATCATTTAGAAACTCGTTATATAGTGCATTTAGCGCTTCATCACCATTGGTCGTACGATTGATCCGCAGTCTGTTGGCCGTATTACTGGCCAGGTAGTCAATGAAGTCTGAGGCTGTAAGCGTAGTTGATCCAAGGTTAGCCAGGGTCTGATCAGTATAGTTGGCTGGAGCCTTCCACTGGTATGTCAAAAAGTTGTCCCCGATTTCATCTAAAAATAGTCTCTCATTCCAGTCAGCTTGTTGAAATCCATTTTCCTCCTTTATCTTTTCCAGCATAGCTCGCTCGGCTATCTTAAAACGTTCATCCTGTCTGAGTTTGGTTTCCAAAGAACGCTGCATCTCCTCAAAGGTAAGCTTGGGCTTTATGCTGTGTCGTTTGATGATATGCCAGCCAATACTTGTTCTTATTGGGCGGCTAAAATCCCCGTCTTCCTTCAGACGAAAAGCAGTGTTTTCAAAGACACTTTCGTACTTGTTGATGCCAAAAAAACCCAGATAGCCACCCTTGGAAGCCGTTGCCTTGTCTTCTGAATAACTTTTGGCCATTTCTGCAAAGTCAGCACCCGACTTCAACTGCTCATAAATCTCATCAATCTTCTGCTTGGAGTTTTTGTCCTTTCCGCTCCTGACCAAAATCTGCGAGACCTCCATCTCGCCCCTGGCATCACGACGATTATTCACCCGTACAATATGGTAACCCAACTTACTTCTAATCGGTCGGGAGTTGGTGTTTAGAGGCAAGTTATAAATGGCGGTTTCTAATTCGTAAAATCCATCTGGTAACATTGCAGTGACATATCCTATTCTACCTTCATTCTTCTTCACCGTACCATCCTCGGAAACTTCCAACGCAACTTTCTCAAAGTTTTCCCCTCCTCGCAAACGATCAAGGATTGCCACCGCTCTCTGATATACTTTCTCGTCGGTCTCTTCATTTGCCGCCGGACTGACTTTCAAGAGAATATGACTAAAATCTACATCTTGCTGCATACGCTCGTAAGCCTCCCGTGCCAGCGATTCAATGACTTCTCGATCTGACAAGTAGGAATTTGCCAACTGCTTTCGATAACCAGCCAATTCATTTTGCAGTGAGGTGATGGTATCGAGTCTCATTTCCTTGGCTTTGTGCACCTTCAATTTGAATTTGATATACAAGTCCAGGTATTCCTCGACAGATTCACGAGAGAAGTCGGCCTGGTCTCGACTCGTCTTTTCATATATGTATAGAAACTCATCCAGATAGACAGGTTCGCCCTCTACCTCAAACAAAACTTTCTGCTGTCCATTGGCATACAACTGACAGAGTAAGATCAACAGGATGAAAAGGTACTTGAGATAACTCATTTCTAAAACCCTTTAAAAATGTGGTGCCGGATTTGGCACCCAAAAATACAATTTTGACGCTAAAGGCTACGGTTTAGACAACTGGACGAAACCACTGCTAATATTGCCAACATGCCAAGGCACCTACGCAAGGTAGACACCTCTGAGACCCTAATCAAGTTTCTGATTTCAATCATCAATGTAAATCCTTTTGATTCGTGTAGACAGACTAGTTAGAATCTCATACGGAATAGTTTCAGCAGCTTCAGCAAGAGAACCAATGGTGGGATCTTGGCCAAAAACAATCACTTCAGTGCCGATTTCCACGTTTGGAATCCCGGTGACATCCAACATCGTCATATCCATGCAGATATTCCCGACAATGGGTGCTCTGGCGCCGTTTACGACAAGTGCATAACGTCGGTTGCCAGCTTTTCGTATCAGGCCGTCGGCATAACCGATACCGATTGTGGCTATCTGGGTATCTCGAGTTACAAACTCCCCTCGACTATACCCAATCGACTCTCCTGATCTCACCGTATGAATCTGTGAAATACTTGTCTTGAGCTGATGTACTTTTTCAAGATCCAAGCCTGCTGGCATCCCAATACCATAGATGCCAATACCCAACCTTACCATATCGGCAGCCTCCTCGGGAAAGAAGTAAACACCATTGGAATTTAATATATGCCTCAAGGGTCGATATCCTAAAACGGAATCAATGGCGTCTGCCATAGCATGAAAAAGATGAATTTGCTTTCTAGTAAAGGCCGCTTCCCTTGAATCATCACTGGCTGCAAGATGGCTAAAGACAGATCCAACTTCTATATTTTTCAAGCCAATCAGCCTTCTTTTGAGTCGCTCCAGTAGGTCCGTGTCGAATCCTAGCCTTTGCATACCAGTTTCTAATTTCAAATGGATCTTCAGGGTGTCTGCAAAATCAACCTGCAAGTCTAAAACTGCTTGAAGCATGGGAAGACTGTAAATGACTGGTTCCAGTCGGTGATGGACTAAGGTGGTCAAGGAATGAATTTCAGTATTCATCACCATAATCGGGAGCTGTACACTATGCTTTCTCAATTCTATACCCTCGTCGGTATATGCCACGCCCAAATAGTCAAGATTACGTGTCTGCAGATATTTGCTGACTTTCACTGCTCCACTTCCATAGGCATCGGCCTTCACCATGGCCATGATCTTGGTTCCCTTCGGAAGTAGAGATTCAAAAAATTTTAAGTTGCGAGCCAGTGCGCCTAGATTGACTTCCAAAATGGTTTGATGCAGTTGCTCATTAAGATAGCCGGCCACAGTTTCCAGACCAAAGTCCCTAGCTCCTTTGAGTAGAATCATTTCATCATTAAAACTCAATTGATCCATCTTTGCCAAGAGATCTCCGGTATCCTGAAAATGTTGGTAAATGATCTCCTGAGGCAAATGTGTTCTTATCGATTTTATTTCCTCGCCTATGGCCAAAATCCGATCCATTTGATGATGAATGACCAAGTTGGCTACTTCTTGATATAGAAGCTCTTTGGGCAGGGATTGTTGCTTGATGTCAGTAATGATTAAACACTTCTTTTTGTCAACGCTGTGCTGCCTTGTATAGGCTAAAGCAGCATTGAGCGATTCCAAATCTGCATTGTATGTATCGTTAATTACTGTACAGCCATTGATTCCATTGAGTACTTCTAATCGCATCTTGACCGGCTCCAAAACTTCAAGGCGTTCCAAATATGACCAATGGTCATGGCCCATGAGGTGAAGAAGTGTAAGACAATGCAATCCATTTTCGATGGCGGTGTCTGCATCAAATGGAAACTTCACTCGATAATGGTGGTTTCGATAGCTGTAACTTATGGTGCTTATTACACCCTCTCGACTTATATTTTCTACCACCAGGTCTGCTTCAGCTCCTGCTATAGACCACGAAAAAACCGGCACCCCCAACTCTTTTAGCACGAGACCAATATGCCGATGATCGGCGCAATAGACCACACGTTCACAGTTTATAAACAGTTGTGCCTTTTCTCTTGTCTTAATCTCCCGTGATGTAAAACCCGCATCATGCGCAGATCCGATGTTGGTAAAGATGCCTATGGTGGGTTGGATGATTTCCTGCAATTTTACCATTTCACCGGTCTTCGAAATCCCAGCTTCAAAAATGCCTAGTGTGGTGCTTCGGGTAAGTTGCCACACTGATAACGGAACACCGATCTGAGAATTATAACTCTTTGGACTTTTTGTGACTCGATATTGAGCTCCTAGAATGTGATCCAACCACTCTTTCACAATGGTCTTCCCATTACTCCCAGTGATACCAATTACAGGAATGTCGAATTTGGAGCGGTGATAAATCGCAATCCGCTGTAGCGCTTCAAGAACAACGGGAACCCTGATTACCCAGCTTCCCTTCAAGCTACCTACCTCCGGCTGATCATGACTTTCCTCCAGGATAAAAGCGCGCACACCTCGCAGGAAAAGTTCCTGAACAAAATCATGACCATCTTGCCTTTGGCCCTTGATCGCAAAAAAAATGCACTGATCAGGCACTGAAACTTGCCTGCTATCGATCAGTAACCGGTTGATTTTCAGGTTTGAAGGTCCTCTCGAAAAAATACTTCCCCGGCAAGCTCTGACCAGGTCTTCAACAGTATGAAACATGGCAAAACACTATAGATCATAACCAATATCACGCCGGAAATAGACACCTTCAAAGTTGATCTGATCTGCAACTCTGTAGGCCCGTTCAAGAGCTTGATCTTTCTCACTGCCGAAACTGCTTATGGCCAAAACCCGGCCTCCCGCGGTCAGCAGTTGATCTTCATTCCTTTTTACACCAGCATGAAAGATGCACAGATCGGAAGACGTCGGTAGAGGACCAATCAGCTTGCCCTTTTCGTAGGGCCCTGGATAGCCTCCTGATACCAATACGATCGTCGCGACCGACCTCTTATCAATTTCAATGCTTTGGTGCTGGAGATTATTAGAGGCACAGGCTACACAGAGTTCCAATAGGTCATTCTTTAGTCTTGGTAGAACCGACTGCGTCTCCGGATCCCCCATTCTGCAGTTGTACTCAATGACATAAGGGTCGCCATCGACTGCAATTAATCCGAAGAAGATAAAACCCTGGTATGGAATTCCATCTTTTTTCAACCCGGCTATTGTGGGCTCAATAATCTGATTCTTCACTTTTTGCATAAGCCCATCTGTGGCAAATGAAACCGGGGATATCGATCCCATTCCCCCCGTATTAGGACCAGTATCCCCTTCACCAATCCGCTTGTAATCTTTGGCTACAGGTAGGATCTTGAACGTATTTCCATCAGTCAGTGCAAACACAGAAAACTCAATTCCGTCCAGGTAAGATTCCACGACGACTTTTTGGCTGGCGGCACCAAATTTTCCCGACAACATCTCAACAAACTCAGCAAGGGCGTCTTCAATGCTTTCACAAATTACCACACCTTTACCAGCCGCTAGTCCATCAGCCTTAAGTACCACGGGCAAAGGATGTGATTTGATGTAGTGCTTTCCGGCTTCGAGTGACTCTGAAGAAAACTCACGATAGGAGGCCGTCGGTATTTGATGTCTTTCCATAAACTGCTTCGCAAAGGCCTTTGAGCCCTCCAGCTGAGCTCCAACCGCTTTTGGTCCAATGACCATGGTTTTTGGGCAAGAATCCTCCAAAGCATCTACCAGACCACCTACAAGAGGAACCTCCGGACCCACGATAACCAGCTGGATTTGATTTTGCTGTATAAAGTCGCTCACTTCTTCAAATTGATTCACATCTAATGCTACATTTGTGCCCAATATTTCGGTACCGGTGTTACCGGGAGCAATAAAAAGCGACTTTAATAGTGGACTTTGTGAGATTTTCCACGCAAATGCGTGTTCTCTGCCACCACTGCCGATGACTAATACATTGATGGGAGCCTTTGTCATTAGATATTGAATAAAATCACAAAGATAAACGCTTTTCATGCGCCATCAGGCAGCAGGAGGATCGAACTTAGTCTTAAGCGGACATGATCAAGTGATTGAAGCCGATAGATCTTAAAATCAATGACTTAAAAATTAAGAATAATTGTAATTGGTATAGAATTTGAGGTAAGACTATCATTCACCAGAAAATCTCGATCTGCAGGCATATGATCGCATCTGTACAAGGAAAGATCACTTATAAATCACCGACCTTTATTTACATCGAAACCGGTGGAATTGGCTACCACGTAAATATTACGTTAAACACGTACAGCCGGATCGAAAAACTAGAAGAGGTGAAACTCTTCACTCATTTGCATGTAAAGGAAGACAGCCATACACTTTATGGTTTTAGCGAATGGGAAGAGCGAGATCTGTTCGTGCACTTGATCTCGGTTTCAGGCATTGGACCTAATACTGCCAGGATCATCCTTTCAGGGATGACATCGGAAGAAGCTCGAAATGCAGTTCTTGCCGAAGACGAATTGGCTTTTAAGCAGATCAAAGGGATAGGTTCTAAGACCGCTAAGCAGATTATTTTGGATCTGAAGAACAAACTTGCCAAAGGGAAAGACCCGATTCTAATCCCTCCCTCAAAAAACAATACAATGCATGAGGAAGCGTTATCAGGTTTGTTGGCATTGGGCTTTCAGCGGAATAAGATCCTGAGAGCCATTGCACAGGTCAGTAGAACCAATCCGGAAATTGATCGGGTTGAGGCATTGATCAAGGCATCTTTAAAACATTTATCCTCATAAACAAGATTGGTTAGGGTGAGCGACTCGAAGAAAAATGAAGGCTTAAATGCGTTATTGAAACCCGGTAACACAACATAATAAGACGAACCACGTACAGGTATTAGATGATTAAAAACGGGACTATTTTCTTTTTTTTGGTGGGGTTGTTTTCTTCTGCAAGTGCTGCAGCCTACTACGATGGCAAATTGCCAGATCCATACCTTACTCCCGTTGATACCATCCCTCCTATCAAAGATCGAAACGGGTCTTTTGTGGATGCCCCGCAAAATCCCTTTGACCTCAGGGATCCCGAAATTGTTGATCAGTCGATCGAATACGATCCGGAAACCGGCGGCTACTTTGTGACGGAAAAGATTGGAGACGATTATTTTCGGACGCCTACATATATGACATTTGACCAATATGTAGAGTACAAGGCCAAGCAACAAGAACAGGAGTATTTCCAACGGTTAGCTGGAATAAGTAGTGCTGGCGGTCGAGTTGGACCGGAAGTTGATCCAATCAAGAAATTCGACATTTCCAGCAGCCTGGTCGATCGCCTCTTTGGTGGAACAGAGGTGGACTTAAACCCCAAAGGCAATATTGACTTGACTTTTGGTTACGATTATCAGAATGTACAGAATCCTGTTTTGCTTGAGCGGCAACAGCGCAATGGAGGCTTTGATTTTGACATGGCGATTAGGATGAACATGGATGGATCCATTGGAGAAAAATTGAAGCTTAATACCAATTACAATACCCAAGCCACCTTTGATTTCGATCGCCAACTTAAATTGGAATACGACAGTGAGGAATTTAGCGAAGACGAGATCTTAAAAAAGATTGAGGCCGGAAACGTATCACTACCACTAAAGAGCTCATTGATCCAGGGGAGCCAGGCCCTGTTTGGTTTAAAGACGGATTTACAATTTGGTCGATTGCGGTTAACCACCATCATTTCTCAGCAAAACTCCGAACAAAAAGATCTACAGATTCAAAAAGGTGCCCAACTACAAGAATTTGATATCGGTGTGGAAGAATACGATGAGAACAAACACTTTTTCCTGTCTCATTTTAACCGTAGCATTTTTGAGCCGGGGCTGAGAAATCTACCCCAAATCAGTTCACTTTTCAAGATCACCAAGGTGGAGGTCTGGATTACCAACGACCGACGTGAAACGGAAAACACCAGAAACATTGTCGCTCTGGCAGATCTTGGGGAAGCGGAAGAGATTACGAATAACAATCCCATGTTGAGGCCCACTGGTCCCATCAAGAATCCCGATATAACCGGCAGATGGGAGTTGCCGGATAATTTCGCCAATCCACTTTACAACAAATTGATCAAAGACGAGCAAGTAAGGGACAATGTCACGGCGGTATCCACCTTGAAGTCGTCTAGTTACCAATTGGTTAATACCCGGGATTTTGAAAAAGTGAGAGCTCGAAAGTTGCGTGAATCTGAATACACAATCAACTACGATCTGGGATTCATTTCGATCAATACAACTTTACAACCAGACCAGGTGTTGGGTATTGCTTATGAATACACCTACAATGGCAAGAAGTTTCAAGTGGGAGAACTCTCAACCGACTTTCCTTCCGAAACCGAGGACGAATCGGTTCTTTTCGTAAAAATGCTCAAAGCTACCACCCAACGCGTTGATGTACCTCTTTGGGATTTGATGATGAAAAACGTCTACTCGATAGGTGCCTTTAATGTGAGCCGGGAAGACTTTTATCTGGATGTGTTTTATGAAGATCCCGGCAAAGGAGAAAAGCGCTTTTTACCCTCGGGAAGCCGGGCTAGTGAACCTCTTCTCAGGTTATTAAATCTGGATAACTTAAATCAACTGGGCGACCCTCAGCCAGATGGGGCATTTGATTTCGTACCGGGAGTGACCATATTTCTGACCACCGGTAAAATCATGTTTCCTGTACTCGAACCTTTCGGATCATCATTGGCCAATCAATTTGATGATCCAGCGGAAGCCAGTGAATTTACCTTTCAGCAATTGTACGATAGCAGCATTTATATCGCTAGAGAATATCCCGACCTCAATCGTTTTACGATCAGGGCCCGATTTAAATCTAGTGCCACCAATGAGTATTCATTAGGTGCATTCAATGTGCCACAGGGTTCGGTAAGGGTTACCGCTGGCGGACAGCTCCTGGTCGAAGGCAGAGATTATGATGTAGACTACAACTTGGGTAAGGTCAGGATCATCAATGAAGCTTACATCAACGGGAGCATACCCATTAATATTTCATTTGAGGACAATGCGCTTTTTAGCTTCAACCGCAAAACCATGCTTGGCCTCAGAGGTGATTATGAGGTGAGTAAGCACCTTAATCTTGGTTTCACCTATATGCATCTTTTTGAGAGGCCATACACCCAAAAAGTAAATATTGGCGAAGATCCCATAAACAACCGCATCATCGGCCTCGATGTGAATTATAGTAAAGAAGCACCTTGGCTTACCCGGTTGGTAGACCGAATACCCTTTATCAACACCAAAGAGCAATCGACCATCACCCTGGCCGCAGAAGGAGCAGTGCTCAAACCGGGACACTCCAAGGCCATCAATCAAAACAAGAAAGACAAATCGGGATCTCTCTATATTGATGATTTTGAGGGCAGTTCGATTGGTATTGATCTTAGAACCCCAACTACTGAATGGGTACATGCCAGTATTCCGCAAAATGATGAGCAAAACAACAATACGCTCTTCCCGGAGGCTCGATTTACCAACGATATACGCTCAAATGTCAATAGGGCCAGAATCAACTGGTATCGCATCGAGACAAACATCATAGGCTCCAATGATCCGTTTCAACGAAGAGTGCTGCAAACGGAAGTATTTCGCAACCGGGCTCAGCAATTCGGGATCAACAATAATATTCAGACTTTTGATGTCACCTTTGATCCAACCGAGCGCGGCATCTATAATTTCGATGTACCGGGTGGCACATCGCACAGTGCAGGTATAGACAATGACGGAAATTTGATCGACCCCGAATCACGGTGGGGCGGTCTGATGAGAGACCTGAGAAATACAGATTTTCAAGCAGCCAACATCGAATACATTGAGTTTTGGATGATGAATCCGTACGAAACGAAGAATGACGGAACCAAACTAAATGACGACGGATTCTTATACATCAATCTTGGAAATGTCTCTGAAGACATCATGCAGGATTCAAGGCAGGCATTCGAAAATGGATTGCCAACTTCTACCAGTGCTGCGCCTGTAGATACGACGGTCTGGGGCCGAATTCCGGTCATCCAAGACCTCACCTCTTCTTTTGGCATTAATGAAAGTGATCGAACCGAGCAAGACGTAGGATATGATGGTATGAATGACGAGCAGGAGCAAAGCTTTTTTAGTGACTACTTACAAGCGGTCTCTGGTCTGAATGCTGACGCAAGACAACAAATTTTCGAAGACCCCGGCAATGACAACTTCGAACATTATCGCAATTATCCAGACGAAGCAGACATCTTTCAACGGTACTCCAAGTTTAATAAAGTACAGGGCAACTCTGAGGCTGCTGGAGCGACAACAACCGTAGGTGTCAATACCGGAAACCGCTTACAATCAAGCACCAATTATCCGGACAATGAGGACATCAACAACGACAATACTCTCAATGAATCGGAAGCCTATTATCAATATAAGATTCCAATAGCTGACGACGGAACAGGATCTCTGGTTTTGCATGATTTCATCACCGATACCATCATCGCCCGAAATAACCAGAGTCAAGATCCAACCACTTGGTACCGGTTTCTCATTCCCATTCAGGAATTCGAAACCACTGTAGGTAGCATCCGTGATTTTCGATCGATTCGCTTTATTCGCATGTACTTGAAGGACTTTTCTGAAAGAATCACCATGCGTTTTGCCAAGTTTGATCTGGTGCGAAATCAGTGGCGTAAATTCAATCGAAGCTTAAGCTCACCAGGACTTCAGGAGCCCAACACATCTCCAAGTAACTTGGATTTTGACATCAGTTCTGTGAACATTGAAGAAAACACCAGTAAGATTCCATTCGGATATGTTTTGCCTCGTGGCATCGAGCGGGAAAGATCGGTAGGCACCTATGCAAACATACCCCGTAACGAACAATCCCTGGCATTAAACATCTGCAATCTGGCAGATGGAGAAGCAGCAGCCATGTATAAGATCCTGAATGAGGACTTTCGAAACTTCGATAGCCTGCTCATGTTTGTGCATGCTGAAGAGATCGAGGATCAAATCATCAGACCTGGTGAGACTACATTGTTTGTTAGACTGGGAAGCGACTATACACGTAACTACTACGAGTACGAGATTCCTCTATATATGTCAGATCGGAGGCTGTTAGATTCCAACGATTTGGTAGATGTCGTTTGGCGAGTGGAGAACAATCTAAATGTACCCTTGGAAGCCCTTAAGGATGCCAAGGTCGCAAGAAACAATACCGGTGCATCAGTCAATGTTCCTTATGAGATTGACGCGCCCGGGGGAGGTGGAAAAAAGATCAGGGTAATCGGCAATCCCAATCTCGGTTTGGTCAAGGGTGTTATGATTGGCGTACGAAACACTCCTGATGATGGATTGGACAAATGCCTGGAAGTCTGGGTAAATGAGCTCAGATTAGCAGGATTAAATGAAGCCGGTGGTGCCGCTGCCCTCGCCAGGCTCGACTTTCAACTGGCTGATTTTGGGCGAGTCTCTCTGAGTGGAAACTACAGCAGCATAGGTTGGGGTGCTATCGATCAAAAGCTGGCCGAACGCAGTTTGGAGCAAACGGTACAATATGACATTGCAACCAATCTCGAATTAGGTAAGTTCTTTGGTGATCGATCAGGATTAAGGATTCCTTTCTATGCCCAATACTCCTCCACCATCCACAGTCCAAAGTTCGATCCTTATGACCGTGACATCAAACTGAAAGACAAACTGGACGCAGCACCTGATCGGACTGCTAGAGATTCCCTAAGAGAGCAAGCTGTAGACTTCACCTCCATAAAGAGTTTCAACTTTACCAATGTTCGAAAGGAACGGACAGGAGGTGGTCAGAAGACACCAAAACCCTGGGACCTAGCCAATTTTAGCGCTTCTTATGCCCAGTCAGAGATCAAACGGCATGACCCCATTATCGAAAACGACCAAACTGATGAATATCGGGGATCAATTGACTACACGTATAGTATGAAGCCCCTTTATATCCAACCCTTTAAGAATCTGGTGAAGAACGACAAATTGATCAAGTTTATCACTGAGCTAAACCTCAATCCTGTACCCAATTCTTTTTCGTTTAACAGCGTGCTTAACCGGGTCAAAACTGAGCGATCTTACCGCTTTTCAGAACCCTTGTTTAAGACCTGGTATACCAAGCGATTTACCTGGGACCGAAACTATGATCTTAATTGGGATCTTACGAAGTCGATCAAGTTTCGCTTTAATGCGACAAATCTTTCTGTAATCGATGAGCTCCAAGAACGGGACCCAGACTTCTCTGAAGCCCGAAATCGAGATACAATCTGGGCTGGACTTCGCAATCTCGGCCGTACAAAAGACTATAATCACAATATTAATGTCAGCTATAATGTACCGCTCAAATACTTCCCGGTTTTGGATTTTGCACAAGTCAGAGGCCAATTCACTTCGAGTTATGGCTGGAATGCCGCCGCTCTGAATGTAGACTCATTGGGTAATGTAATTCAAAACCAACAGACAAGGCAAGTTTCAGCTGATCTCAACTTTGAGAGACTATACAATAATATACCCTATTTACGTAAGATTAATCAGGGAAGTGGCCGCACGAATACTCGAAGCAACAGCCGTCAACTTCCCAGTCGAGATAATCAGCAACAGAATCAAGACGGGAAACAGAAGGGTGGTCGAGATCCAAGCACTGTGGAGAAATTATTCCTGCGTCCGCTGATGTTATTGCGTCAAGCAAAATTTCAGTATTCTGAAAACATTGGATCAGTAGTTCCAGGCTTCACTCCGAGAACTCGTTTATTTGGTCTTAATGATGACTGGTCTGCACCAGGATACGAATATATTTTGGGCTTCCAACCTGACGATCAATGGTTTGAAGACGCAGTGAAACCCGAAAACGCTTGGATCACGGAAAGCATCTGGCTCAATCAAGAGGTCTTACTCAATAAAACCAAGAAATGGAATGCCAGTTTGAGTATAGAGCCCTTCCGTGATTTTAGATTGGAAGTAAACTGGGACTATTCATTTACTGAGAATCACTCCGAATTTTTTAAGAAACAATCGCCCACTGCTCCATTCGCTCGCCTCACTCCCAGGGATGTTGGATCTTTTAACATCTCTTATTTCACCTTAAATACTTTGTTTGAGCAAGACATCGAAGGTCTTTTTCAAAAATTTGACGAAACCAGACCCATCATTTCTCAGAGGATTGGCGATCGCAGTACTGTACATGATGTAGATGGCGGTGAATACACTCAAGGGTTTGGAAAATACCAGAGAGATGTATTGATTCCAGCCTTTATCTCTTCCTACGCCGACATTGATCCGATGGTGGTCGAAACCGGGGTGTTCGACCTCAAACCTAAACCCAATTGGCAGTTGTCGTACAATGGTCTGTCTAAGGTGCCTTTGTTCAAAGATATCTTTAGTAGCGTCAGCTTGACCCATGGCTATCGTTCAAGTTTGTCTGTAAACAGCTACAATACCGATTATGATTACGTACCTGATAATCCAGCTCAGAATATCAATGAGGTGACCGGCGACTTCTACAGCCGCTTTGAAATCCCGGCAATTGTCATCACAGAGCAGCTTTCTCCACTGCTTGGACTAAATGTTCGTACTCGAAACGATATATCACTACGGGTAGATATGAACAAGAGTCGGAACTTATCTCTGACTTTCACCGATAACCAGCTCAATGAATCGAAACGAACTGATTATGTTATCGGTTTTGGGTATCCATTGAAAAATGTCAATATTCCCTTTTTACAACCTAAGAAGAACAAGCGAAAGCGCAGCAGAAGAGAACAGGAAGAAGAAGAGGAGCAAGATCCGGCAGGTGACAATCCTGGCAATGCTGCTTCACGTGGAAATGCTATGGAGATTAAATTTGACTTCTCCTTTTCCGACAATGTATCATTGATCCACAAATTTGATACTGAGCTTGATCCTCAGCCTTCGAGAGGGACCAAGCAGATTAGGATTAGCCCTTCGATTGATTATGCAATGAGCGAAACGCTTACCTTACGATTTTTCTTTGACTATAATAAGACGGTCCCATATACTTCCCGATCTTTTCCAATCACTAATATCAACTCAGGGATTACGGTTCAATTTGCCTTACAATAAAAGGCCGTTTAGTGCCAAGACTTGGCAACCAGGCGTTATATCTTCCGAATCTCGATATCTTTTTTGGGTTTATATTGGGTCAGCGTGGCTTCTACTTGGATATGTTCTTCTCCCCTTCTAAGATCTATCAACACAGCATCATCGGAACTTCGGTCTTGAATGTACTCTACCAACGCCTCTGGTGTAGTAATCAACTGGTGATCAACAGATAAAATGATGTCTCCTTCGAGAATACCTGCTCGGTCAGCGGGAGAATCGGGTATTACATGGGTCACTAGTACACCCGATTCGGACTCTAGACTGTTTATTTGAATACCGAGTTTGGGCTTCGATGCCTTGTCATCAAGAGGCTTTAAGCTCAACCAATCGTCGGGACTGGACCACTGTCCGTCATCAAAAAACCGGAATCCAAAATTCAATGAGTCAAAAAATTGTTGAAACTGCTCAATCTCTCCCTGGCCAAAGTCGAAGTTCTCAAAATCTCCAAAAGGCAATTGCAAGTCCTCTAATCCCTTGAACTGGTATTGCTTTTGATAGGTACCCTCTGCAAGCCGATCAATGTCAATTGCCTCTGCTTCAGGACCCTCTTTCACAATCTTTTGCACCTGTTTGTTGCCTTGCTCATCGTAAGTCTCCTTGATGATGGTTACCTTGGTTTGCTTCTTCTCCTGGGCAATAAGGGGAAGACTGTCTATCAAGATCAAGCCCAAGACCAAGAATAATCCCTTACCCAGCAAGTTTGAAAGTCTCATGTCGATTGTTTTGAAATATCAAAGCAAATTTAGAACAGACACGCGATAGATGAGATACAAAAAAGTTAAGACAGCGTTAAATCAATTTTTACCGACCTTTGTAGTGGGTAATTTCGTTGTATAGGTTGTTGCGCGCTTAACCCTTGCAAACCGATGATGAGGAAGAACTTCATATGGGTGCTTATCGTTATCATGGCCATTTCTTTGATTGGAATCATTGTCATTCAGAGTCGGTGGATCAAATGGAGCATCAACCTCAACGAAGAAAAATTCAATAAGGAAGTCTCCTCCGCCCTAAACAATGTTGAAAAAGACCTCACTGCCAGCGAAAATGCTGTGGATATCGATATTCTGTCATCTGATATGCTCGAGGGAACCACGGCATCCAGCTCGAAATTGGATTTTTATTACCGAAAGGGAAAATTGGGAGACACCACTTACTTGGCAGAGGAACTACCCAATTTAGCTCAAACCCAAAAATCGAACTTCAAACAACGACTTTCCTTACTTGAGGGATTCCAGGTCAACCGTCTGCTGCGGTCCAAGGATGTCGTTGACCGAATTGACATCAAGAAGCTTTCCTTCTATATTAAGCGACACCTAACCAAGCGAGATATCGATATCAGCTATGATTACGGTGTGTGGAGCAACAAAAGTGAAAGCTTTGTTATCCTGAATGACAATTTTGTAGTTGAGGAAGAAGGCCATCAATTCACAAACACCTCTTTTAACCAAGGATTACTCAAGTCTCCCTATCACATCAATTTATTTGAAACGCCAGAGGATGTACCCGGAGTACTCTATCTAGATTTCCCTGGCCGCAATCGGATCTTGTTTCGGGATGTTTGGCCCACAATTGTGGGTTCAGTGCTATTTACAGGCATCATACTGTTTTGTTTTGTTTATACTATTCAGGTAATATTTCGGCAAAAGAAGATTTCGGAAATGCGTACCGATTTCATCAATAATATGACCCATGAGTTCAAGACACCTATCGCTACCATCAATCTGGCTTCTGATTCGATGACTAGCCCAATGGTTGCCGGCTCTCCTGAAAAAGTAAAGCGCTTCGCCAATATCATCAAGCAAGAAAACACCCGAATGCTCAATCAGGTAGAGAAAGTTCTACAAATGGCATTGCTAGACAAGAAGGACTTCAAGTTAAAATTATCTGAGATTAACCTTCATGAGATCATCGTTCAGGCCGTAGAGCATGCAAATCTAAAGGTGGCAAACCGAGGAGGTAGCGTAAAAGCAGAATTGGGTGCGGCAAACTCAAAGATTTATGCCGATCAAACACATATTTCCAACATCATTCATAACTTGTTGGATAACGCCAACAAGTACTCGCCAGATCATCCGGACATCACTGTCAGTACCAACAATTGGAACGGTGGTTTGCAAATCAAGGTACAGGACAAAGGCATCGGGATGACTGCTGACCAGCGCAAGCACATCTTTGACAAATTTTATCGTGTACCCACCGGTAACCTGCACGATGTCAAGGGATTTGGTCTGGGTCTCAGCTACGTAAAGGCTATGGTCACTGCTCACAAGGGTACGATCGAGGTAGAAAGTGAACCAGGAGAAGGCAGTAGTTTCATCATCTATCTCCCTACGGATAGCAGGCAAGAAAAAAATAAGAATGTCGTTAGTAATTAGAGTATGTAAACTCCAAAATCTAGTCTTATTTAACTATTTATGCATAACGGAAAAACCATGGTTGCACAAAAGCAAAGGATCTTACTGGTTGAAGATGATCAAAACTTTGGCGACGTGCTTCGCTCGTACTTGGAAATGCACGAGTACGATGTTACTCTGGAGTCTGATGGTGACGCTGGACTCATGTCTTATAAACGAGGAGAATTTGACCTGTGTATCTTCGATGTAATGATGCCAAAGAAAGATGGATTCACACTGGCAAAAGAGATAAGGGAGCGCGACGATGAAATGCCAATTATCTTTCTGACCGCCAAAGCAATGAAGGATGACATTCTCGAGGGTTTTAAGATCGGTGCAGATGACTACATCACCAAACCATTTAACTCTGAGGAACTGCTACTCCGTATTCAAGCCATTCTGAAACGAAGTCAGCAAAAGCCAGATCCAAACGATGAAATCAAGGAGTTTAAAATAGGCAAATTTCACTTCAACTATCCATTGAGAATTCTCACATACAGTGATGGTGAAAAGGAACACAAGGAGAAGCTGTCGCCCAAGGAAGCTCACTTACTGAGAATGTTTTGCTTGAGGAAAAATGATGTCCTGCCAAGATCTGAGGCCTTAACCAGGATATGGGGCGAAGACAATTATTTCACCGCCAGAAGTATGGACGTCTTCGTTACTAAACTGCGTAAGTATCTCAAATTGGATTCAAACATCGAGATCGTTAATATCCATGGCAACGGCTTTCAATTGTTGGTCGTTGATGAAGTAGAGAATTAGTACTATTGATGCGTTTGTCATAATAGCACCTGATTAATGAAACCCAAGGTTCTAATTACTCTTGATCATAACTAGAGAGGAAACCGTGGTGATTGGGGGCTCAACCTGGAGGAAGAGCCCTTTCACTTTTTGTTAGATGAATGATCTGTCCTATTCTGCGGTTAAGATTTTTCCGGCGTTGGACTCGGATTGACCACCTCGTCTGGAACACCATTGTCTTTGTCAGCAATTGAAGGCCCTGCTGTAGGTTCTGCCAAGGGATCCGGGGCATAAGGTCTGGGACCGATCAATTTCTCTACATCAGATTTTAACAGGACTTCTTTTTCCAATAAATGTTTGGCCAAGATCTCCAGCTCTTTCCTATGCTTTTTTAGAAGATCTTGAGCTCGCTGATATTGGGACTCGACCAGTTTACGCACTTCATCATCGATCAAGGTAGCCGTATCATCACTATAGGGCTTCTGGAATTGATCCTGAGACATCCCGTAGAAGGATACATTCCCGACTTCACTATTCATTCCATAAATCGCGATCATGCTATAAGCCATTTTCGTCACTTGATCCAAATCGCTCTGTGCTCCGGTTGAGATCTTGTCGAAAATGATTTTTTCTGCAGCTCGGCCACCAAAGGTCATACACATGCGGTCCAGCAATTGCTCTGTTCGGGTTATGTACTCTTCCTTAGGTAAGTACTGTGCATAACCCAGGGTACCAATTCCCCGAGGAACAATAGTCACTTTCACCAATGGTGATGCATGTTCCAAAAACCAGCCACACACTGCATGCCCGGCTTCATGGTAAGCAATGATTTCTTTCTCTTGTGGTGAAATCAACTTGTTCTTCTTTTCCAATCCCCCGATCACACGGTCTAGCGCGTAATTAAAGTCTTCCATGGTAACCGCCTTCTTCTCATGTCGAGCAGCAACCAGGGCTGCTTCATTACAAATATTGGCGATATCAGCACCGGCAAAACCAGGTGTCATCTCAGCCAGAATCTCTGGCTTAACCTCTTCATCAATCTTAATATTCTTAAGATGAACTCTAAATATCTGTTCTCGTCCTTTTAAGTCTGGACGATCTATTCCGATCTGACGATCAAATCTCCCTGGTCTCAATAAGGCAGAATCCAAGACATCTGGCCGGTTGGTAGCGGCCATCAGAATCACCCCTTTATCGGTTGAAAAGCCATCCATCTCTACCAAGAGCTGATTTAGCGTATTTTCCCGTTCATCATTGCCACCCGGCATGTTATTTCGTCCACGAGCTCGACCAATGGCGTCGATCTCATCGATGAAGATGATACAAGGTGCTTTTTCCCTGGCTTGCCTAAAAAGGTCTCTAACCCTTGAAGCTCCAACCCCTACGAACATCTCCACAAAATCTGAACCCGAAATGGAAAAGAATGGAACTCCGGCCTCCCCTGCAACGGCCTTGGCTAAAAGAGTCTTACCCGTACCTGGAGGACCTACGAGAAGAACTCCTTTGGGTATTTTACCTCCAAGAGCTTGGTACTTCTTTGGATTCTTCAGAAAATCTACTACTTCCATCACTTCTTCCTTGGCTTCATCCAAGCCCGCTACATCCTCAAAGGTCACACTTACTTTGGTGCTGTTGTTGTCAAACAAGGTGGCTTTTGATTTGCCGATGTTGAATATTTGGGCACCAGGACCACCCGCCCCGCCGCTCATACGCCGCATGATGAAGAGCCAAATAGCAACAATCAGGAATATGGGCAATAACCAGCCCAGTATATTCCCCCAAAAATTAACTTTCTCTTCGTAGGTTACATAGATTCTCTCCTCTGGATTGAGCGAGTCATTCAGTTCTTTCAAGTCACTATTGAAGGTCTCGACAGAACCGATGTTGAATTTATATTGGGGACTACCCATGCTGAACTGGCTCTGATTGGCGCCAGCATGCCTTGGCTCATTAAGCCTATCTTCCTTGATAAAAACATGAGCATACTTCGAGTTAATAATCTGTACGCGTTTGACGTCACCTTGTCGAACAAACTGTGCAAAATCATTGAACGAAATGTCTTGATCGCTTGAAAATGTACTGTCAAAAAACAGCTGTGAAGCCAGAAGAACCAAGGCGATCAAGCCATAGATCCAAAAAGAATTAAACTTATTAAATCGCTTGTTGTCCTTTTCGTTGTTATTATTCGAATCGTTATTATTCTCCATCTCTTCTGCCTCTGTATCTACAGATTTTCGTAATAAGTTATTTGGGCGTCACTCCAAAGATCTTCTAGATCGTAGAAAGACCGAGTCTCTGGATAAAAAATATGGACCACTGTTGTAAAATAATCTACTAAAATCCAATTGGCGGCACCTTTCCCTTCAATGTGATCAGGTCTTAGATCTTGTTCATCTCTGACTCTTCTGAAAACGTTGTCGGCAAGGGCCCTTATTTGGGTATTCGACTCCCCTTCGCAAATGATAAAGTAGTCGGCAGGGGCATCGTCCAATGCAGTCAGATCCAATTTCGTGATGCTCTTTCCCTTAATGTCTCTAATCGAGTCGATGATTGTATCATTCAGGTCTTCATTATTGATTGTTCTGGGCAGCGGTCGACTCCTTAAATTCAAATTCTATTTTTAGTGTTTACAAAAGTGAATGCTAGTAAGTAGCAAAGCTACTTAATTATTCCGAGTAAAACAGATAACAGCATTATGATCGGAAAGGTTCTGTACCATCACAATAGCTTAGAATCCACCAATGCCGAAGCGCTGAGAATCGCGGGTTTGAAGGACTTCGAAGAGGGTACCGTTATTCTTACGGACCACCAGACTGCTGGTCGAGGCCAGATGGGAACCATATGGCTTAGCCAACCCAGGATGAACCTCACCCTCTCAATCATGCTGAAACCCACCTTTATCCCCGTTCATCTGCAATTTCAATTGAGTAAGATCGCCGCAGTAGGAATAGCTCATACTCTACAAGGATATGTCCAGGGTCGCATAAACATAAAATGGCCCAACGATATCTGCATCAACGGTCGCAAAATAGCTGGCATCTTGATCCAGAATTCACTGCAAGGTCAACAAATTGCTTTCTCTATTGTCGGTATCGGCCTTAACGTGAATCAGGTCGCTTTTTCCGAAGCCATTCCCAATCCCACCTCCCTCAAGATCGAGACCGGTGAAAACTTGGCATTGGCTGAGGTCAGGGCACAATTGTTCAGTCATTTAGACCAGCTCTATTCCACTGCCAAGTCTAATCTCCATGTAGCCGATGAATTTTACGATCACTACCTTTACCGACGAGATCACAAGACTGAGTTTACCTTTCCCGATGGTTCTACAGGATGGGGCTGGATCCGTCGGGTAGATATAAGTGGTAGGCTCGTGATAGAACACTTAGATTCAGATCTTCGATCTTACAACATTAAAGAGATCAGCTATCAATGAAGGCAAGCATAGTCACTGTTGGTGACGAACTATTAATTGGCCAGGTTGTCGACACCAACTCGGCCTGGATCGGCAGTCAGCTGGTGGAAAGAGGCATCGAGGTGAAGTTGAAAATTGCAGTCTCTGATCAATTGGAAGACATCCAAAACGGATTGGCGACCGCATCCTCACTAAGTGACTTGGTGCTCATAACCGGTGGTTTAGGCCCGACAAAAGATGATGTGACCAAGAAGGCACTTGCTGATTACTTCAAGAGTGAATTGGTTTTTTCTGAACCCACTTATGCCCGTATCGAACGCTTATTTCACAAGAGAGGGATTCCAATTTCGCCGGCTCACCGGGCGCAATGTTATATGCCAGCCATGGCTGAACTCTTGGACAATCAAATGGGAACAGCACCCGGGATGTGGTTTGAATATGGTGGTAAGATTGTGATTTCCATGCCAGGAGTTCCATTTGAAATGAAGTACATCATGTCAAATGCGGTATTGCCGCGTATCGACAATCGGTCAAAGCGATTCTATAGTCAGCGGACTATTCGCACTGCCGGCATTGGTGAATCCTCGTTGGCTGACCTCATTGAGCCAGTCTTAGAGCAATATCCCGTCAAGTTAGCCTATCTCCCCTCTACTGGCCAGGTACGCCTTCGACTATCTCAAGAGGGTAAGGATCCGATCGCCGTCCAAAATGAAGTAGATAAGGCAGTAGATGCGGTGAAAAACACGATCGGCCGGCACATCTATGGTTATGATCAGGACCTGCTGGAAGAACATATTGGCCAGCTCCTGCTCGAAAGGGGGAGGACATTAGCCACTGCCGAAAGCTGTACTGGGGGATATTTAGCACATCTGATAACCACCATCCCTGGATCCAGTCGATATTTCCTCGGCAGTATGATTACCTACTCCAATCAATCCAAGCAGCTTCTTCTTGAGGTTCCGCAAGAACTCTTAGAGAAACACGGTGCTGTAAGCAGCGAAACCGTTCAGGCTATGGTGTCAGGTCTTCTCAACAAGCTTCCGTGTGATGTTGCTATAGCTATCTCAGGAATCGCTGGCCCTGATGGAGGGACACCAGACAAACCTGTAGGAACAGTCTGGATTGCAGTCGGAGATCACAAGAATATCGAATCTAAGCGATACCTATTTTCGAAGGATCGGCTCCTAAATATCAAGTACACAGCTGTTTATGCGTTGATAATGCTTCGAAATTTTTTATTGGCAAGATAATTTGGTGTACTTTTGCCTGACCAAAATAAGGTGCCAGATGGCAGATTTTGAACTGGTGATGCCCAAAATGGGAGAAAGTATTATGGAAGCCACCATACTGAAGTGGTTAAAGAAGGAGGGTGATCCAGTTGAAGAAGATGAAACCATTGTGGAAATAGCTACGGACAAAGTTGATTCTGAGATTCCGTCTCCTGTAGCAGGTGTAATTAGAGAGCTACTCTTTGCCGAGGATGCAGTTGTAGAGGTGGGTAAACCGATTGCTCGAATTGCGGTGAATGCAGACTCCAAACTTTTGATTGATCCATCAGATAATAATGGTGAAGACCAATTGGAAGAGCAGATAACCGCATCACGACAAGAAGAGGACGGCGAAGTGTCAAGCAAGAAAGCCGGACCCAATATCGTTGAGCGAAGGAAGACCTTACCTCCACTCCATAAGGGTAGGTTTTTCTCACCACTGGTTAGGAGTATAGCTCAGCAAGAATCACTCAGCCTGGAGGAATTAGAAACCATTCCTGGATCAGGTTTACATGGTCGCGTAACTAAAAAAGACTTGCTCCAGCACCTGGCTGGACGTCGAGCAAAACCAACCAGCACACCGCAATCTGAGATACCTAAAGCCAGTTGGGAACCGGCTAAACCACAACTAGAGCCGACTGCCACGTCTTCCGGTCAAGAGGAAATCCTGGAGATGGATCGGATGCGTAAAATGATCGCAGATCACATGGTCAGATCAAAGCAGACCGCTCCTCACGTCACTTCGTTTGTAGAAGCAGATGTAACTGAGGTCGTAAGATGGCGCGACAAAGAGAAGGCTGCTTTCCAGGCTCAATATCAGGGCAAACTCACTTTTACACCTATTTTTATCTATGCGGTAGCTCAAGCCATTCGGGACTTTCCTATGATCAATGTTTCGGTGGATGGTCACAAAATTATCGTGAAAAAGCATATCAATATTGGTATGGCTACTGCCCTTCCTTCGGGCAATTTGATTGTCCCTGTCATTAAAGACGCTGATCACTATAGTGTCACCGGTCTGGCCAACATTGTTAATGATTTGGCAGCGAGAGCGAGAAAAAATGATCTAAAACCTGATGAGGTCCAAGGAGGAACATTTACAGTTACCAATGTGGGATCCTTTGGCAATGTAATGGGCACACCAATCATCAATCAACCCGAAGTAGCCATCTTGGCCACGGGTGCAATAAGAAAGAAGCCGGCGGTCGTCGAAACAGAATACGGTGATTTGGTGGCGGTCAGACACATGGTCTTTCTTTCTCTATCTTATGATCACCGGATTGTAGATGGCTTTCTAGGAGGCTCTTTTCTACGAAGGGTAGCTGATTATTTGGAAAGCTTTCATAATGACCTACAGCACTAGAAAGGTGAATTTTATCAGTCGCTGGCTATGTGGGATTGTACTTTTATTATTGGTTAGTCCTTCCCAAGCCCAGTCTCAGGACAAGCAACTAAAGAAACTAGCCCTTCAGAAGTATTCCGAAGGTAGATATGCGCTGGCTTATCCACTCCTCAAACAATATTGTCAGTCCAGACCAAGGGATGTGGATGCCTTGTATTTTCTCGCCTACAATAGCTTTCACCTCAATGAATTGGACAGCACACTTAAATCTATCCAACAAATTAGGTCTATCTCTAAAAGAATCGAACCTCGCGTCATCCTGCTCGCGGCCAAGACTTACCATCACAAGCACGATTTTAGGGAAGCCATCAGGCATTATAAAACCTACCTCACTTTCAGAGATGTCCCTCATCGGCAATTGGTAATTGATGACATCAAACGATCTGCTGAAGGACTAAAGCATCGTTACAATACCGATCAAGTTTTGATAGAGAACATGGGTGACAACGTAAATTCTACTTTTCATGATTTTGCGCCAGTAATGAGCCCCAATATTGAAGCCCGAGTATATTTCACATCAAATCGCACCCTTAAGATTAGTGATCAATTTTCTGATGGAACGCATCAGGCAAGCATCCAGCAGAGAGACTGTGACATGTATGCTACAGAAATCCGTCAAGGAGCCTGGTCCGAGGCTTTTGCGATGAATGAGTCACTTAACAGTCTTCAAAATGAAATTTTGCAAGATTTTAGCTCCGATGGTCAAGTGGTCTTTTATCTGGGTGGGCATTCTTTTGATCAGGCAGATCTCAAGGTAGATACCTTCGACCTATCACGAAACTCGTTGGGCAGTGCATGGCAAAACAGCCCTTTGATGAGTGGAGAAAGTACTCGAGGGCTTTCCTTCTTCGCAGATTCGATAGTGCTCTTCTCTTCCAATCGTCAAGGAGGTTATGGTGGGTATGATCTGTATATTTGCATTAAATCTGGTTCTGATGGTTGGGGTGCTCCTATTAATCTGGGTTCTGCAATAAATGGTCCCTACGACGAAATCACACCTTATCTTGCAAAAGATGGTCGCACTTTGTATTTCAGTAGCAATCGCTTGATTAGTATTGGAGGGCATGATATCTTCAAATCACGATTCGATGACCAAGGCGGTGAGTGGTCAGCTGCAATCAATCTTTCGATACCCATAAACTCTGCTGGAAACGATATTTATTATCGCTTATCTAGGGATGGATTGTCGGCACATTTTAGTAGCGATCGAAAGCAAGGCAGAGGAGGTCAAGACCTATATGCAGCCTATCACAAGAATCCTGTACAAGAGCAATTGGTAGCTTCCACTCCCTCAATTTTTTATCAGGTTAAAGATTTTCGACTATTTTCAGAAACAACGATGCATCCTGCTGACTCCTTAGGGGTAAATCCTGGCCTCGGTGTCGAAGTTACTTTGCCAAGTCTTCTCTACCGCCAGGATGACCAGATCATGACTACTACAAACGAGAAGAAGCTTGAATCTCTCGTCAGCTTCTTACAGACCTATCCCCATATCCAACTAGAAATTCTTAGTCATTCTGATCAGTCGATGGTTTCAAACTTCGATATCTATTTCTCTATTAAAAGGGCTGAAGAAGTGGCAAACTTCTTGATTTCTCAAGGTGTCAAGGCAAAAAGAATATACTTGCGAGGATTGGGTGGAAGTTATCCCTATGCCCTAAATTTTTTGGCTGGCAAACCAAATAAAACTGGTCAATTTTTTAATCGGCGGATTGATTTTCGCGTTCACCCTTCTGAAAAGCTACCTATGTCCATTAACTATGATATGCCGAAAGTAGCAGAAGTTCAGAAAGACAACAAGCTCCGAACCTTCTACCAACTGAGGAGAGGCCTTACCTATCGGGTCGAATTCATTGTTCTCGATCAACTCTTCAAAGGCGATTTGATTGGCCAATATCCTGATCCTTGCGTACAAAAAAGGGCTGACCGTAAGGAGTACCAGTATTGTTCTGGTATCTTTAAGACTTTTGCGGATGCACTTGATCATTTGAGTGTGATTAAAGCAGAGGGGTTTGAGGAAGCTAGAATCACACCATATTTAGATGGTCTGCCGGTAGATTCAAACCAGCTGAGTGAACAAATGACCGATCGATACCCTGATTTAAGGGAATTTGTGCTGTACTTGAAATAATCAAAACTAACCCACCAAAAAAATGAAGAAACTTGAGTTTTTCAAAGAAGGCCTAAAAAATTTATCCACGATCGGGACGGTGACCAGAAGTTCTCAGCACCTATGTGCCAAGATGGTAGGTCTTTCTGATCTGGATAACGCAAAGTGTATCGTGGAGCTAGGTGCTGGAGATGGTGTGATGACCAGTCATATTCTAGCAAAAATGCCTGCAGATGCTAAGTTGTTTGCCTTCGAGATCAACCCACGTTTTTGCGAAATGATGCGAAATATTGATGACGACCGCTTAGTCGTTGTTGAAGATTCGGCTGAGCATATGGTGTCGCACATTAGAAGACATGGCTTCGAGCAAATTGATGTAGTCTTTTCAGCGCTTCCGTTTGTCGTTTTACCAGAAGATGTATCACAAACCATCGTGCAGAATTGCTATGATTTCTTAAAACCTTTGGGTCAGTATTTTCAAGTGCACTATTCGTTGCTCCAGAAAAATCTTTATAAACGGATTTTTGGCAATGTCAATGTCTCCTTCCATCTGTTGAATTTGCCACCAGCATTTATCCTCACCTGTAGTAAAATCATTTAGCTGGGTTAGTTACAACTTTTAGTTGACAATGGCTTAGTCCATATAGATTGGGAAGACTCAGATCTCGGGTGAATAAGAGAAAAAAACCTCCTCCGGCAGCACCACAAAATTTCAGTCCAGAACTCCCAAAATCATCGTTAATCTCTTGCCAAATTTTCGCTATCTGTGGCGGGACCAATGGCCGCATATCTCGCAGTTGCATTTGTCCGATTTCCTTCACCAGCGATACAACCGATTTGCCGGCTACCAGAGATTCGATGGCACGATCATGTAGATCTGCCAGAATCTTCATTCTTGAGGCAAAGTGATGTTCTTTCAAACACTCTTGATACCACCGGACCAAAGCTTGCGTGTCTCTTTGCAGACCGGAGTCGATGAGCCAGAGGCGATCCACCAGGGGTGGTAGCTTCTCCCGGACTATTTTCCCTTCTGCATTTCGCCAGATCGGTACTTGCTCATAACTGACCAGGGGGTCCATACCTGAACTCCGGCCATGGAAAAAGGCTTCTATGGTAGCCAAGTCCTCCTGGAGCACTTTAAGATCCCGGATCGCATCCACGGCATATCGATGGTAGAAGGCCGCAGTCAGTGCAGCGGAGCTTCCCAAACCCTTGCCTTGTGGGATATCTGATGTTAGACGCCAACCACGTTTTAATTCCTTCCGGGCTGCATCCAGATCCAAACGGGTCTGCATCTTCTTTACGCGCTGACTTAGGTAAGAAATAAATTCTTCAGTAACCGCTGACCTTTCCCCGGATTGTTGCCATCCGGCCTTCCAACGATAGATGGGTATGGCAAAAGCACCTGAGCCGGACAAAACGGTATATTCACCAAATAAGAGTGCCTTGGCCGGGAAAATTCTTTGATCAAGATTCATAGGCTTGTTGGCGACACAGAAAATGGCTTGAATTACGGATTTTTTTCTCAACTCCTCATATCCTGCCCTAGAAAATCAGATAGATCAGCCTAAGGCATCGCTCACCGCACAGAGGTCCTTGCCTTATCCTGATGCTCTGATACAGAGTAAACTCAGTGATGCTGAGTTTAATCACGGGTCTTCTTTACCTGCCCAACCTCGATGGCTAAAAAATATCTCACCTCCAAACACTTTAACGGTTATGGTGGTTCCCTTATCTTTGCGCCGTGGAAAATCTGGAGCTGCTGCTCAGCAAGTATAAGGAAGATGAAAGAACCAAAGCAGCAGTAGAACTTCTTCGCTCTGAACGCCATCCTGACTTATTTATGAATGGATTGGTTGGCGCACAGGAATCCTTTGCCCTTTCGGGGATCTATCTTCTGGATCCTCATCCGACATTGTATATCGCCAGAGACAAGGAGGAGGCGGCATACATATATCACAACCTTACCAACTTGCTGCCCAAAAAACCGATTTGGTATTTTCCAGATTCATGCAAGAATCCGTCTGAATATACTGCTCTTAATAACAATCAAATCCTCAGACGGACGGAGACCATCAATAAGATCACATCTTCTGAAAGTGCAGCCCACATCATCATCGGGTATCCAGAGGGAATTTGTGAAAAGGTCGTCGCTCCTCATATCCTGGAGGAGAATCGAATTAAACTGAAGATTGATGAGGTAATTGATGTCGATTTTTTGATCGAGATACTCACTGAATACGGCTTTGAAAATGTGGATTTTGTCTACGAACCGGGTCAGTTTAGCATTCGCGGTGGCATCATCGATATTTTCTCATTTGGGAACGAATGGCCTTATCGCATTGAATTATTTGACGAGGAAATAGAGACCATACGAACATTCAATCCCATCGACCAGCTATCCATCAGAAATATTGCTTCGCTTTCGATTGTACCCAATATCAATAGGAACTTCTGGGCTAAGGATCAGACCAGCTTATTTAAACTTATACCCTCAAACACCCGAGTATGGATGTCCGACCAAGAGTTTATCCTAGACCGACTTCAGCTCTGCTGGGAAAATCACGCTCAAGCACAAAGTCAACCTCCTATTGAAGACAGCGAACCGATCGATTTACCAGAAATCGTTTCACCGGGTCAGATCATGGCAGACCTGGAAGATCTGCCGAAGATCTATGTTAACCGAACTCCTGAAAAAGAAAAAGCCGCACAAACCATTGAATGGCATGGACGACCTCAACCATCTTTTAACAAGAATTTTACCATATTAATTGACGATCTGAAGGATCTTGAGAGCCGGCAGATTACGCCTTACCTCTTTACCGACAATAGCCGTCAGGTTGCTCGATTTGATTCAATTTTTGATGACCTTGAAGCTCATGTCACTTTTCATCCGGTGTTGACTTCGATAGATAAAGGATTTATAGATCCGGTACTACATATTGCCTGTTATACCGATCATCAAATTTTTCAACGATTCCACAAGTACAAATTAAGACGAGGATTTACTAAGGATCAAGCAATGACCTTGAAATTCCTGCGCGAGTTGCAGCCAGGCGACTTTGTGACCCATATTGACCACGGAGTAGGCAGGTATTCTGGTCTGGAAAAAATCGATATCAACGGTCACCTTCAAGAATCGGTGAGATTGATTTATAAAAACAATGATATCCTATATGTAGGCATTCAGTCCTTGCACAAAATTTCAAAATATGTTGGTAAGGAGGGAACTGCTCCTCCTTTAAATAAATTGGGATCTGACACCTGGAAAGCACTGAAGAGAAAGACCAAACGCAAAGTAAAAGACATTGCCAGTGCTTTGATCAGGCTCTATGCACAACGGAAGGCCTCAGTCGGCCACAGTTTTCCGCCAGATGGTTACTTACAAAATGAATTGGAAGCCTCTTTTTTTTATGAGGATACTCCTGATCAGCTGGCGGCAACAGTAGATGTGAAATCGGATATGCAAAAACCTTTTCCAATGGATCGACTTATCTGCGGCGATGTTGGATTTGGTAAGACTGAAGTCGCCATTCGGGCTGCCTTTAAGGCCGTTAGTGATGGAAAGCAAGTAGCAGTACTGGTCCCGACAACCATCCTAGCTTTACAACATTTCCAGACTTTTCGGGAAAGGCTGCAGGAATTTGGGATTGAGATTAATTATTTAAATCGCTTTAAAACTACTAAGCAACGCAAGGAAATTTTTGATGCTGTTGCTACAGGAAAGATCGAAATTATCATCGGTACTCATGCATTACTTAATAAAAATGTCCGATTTAAAGACCTAGGTTTATTAATTATTGATGAGGAGCAAAAATTTGGTGTCGCAGCTAAAGAAAAACTAAGAAAATTGCAGGTAAACGTAGACACGCTGACTTTGACAGCAACTCCGATTCCACGTACCCTCCAATTTTCGTTGATGGCAGCCCGAGATCTGTCGATCATTCGGACTCCACCTCCCAATCGTCAACCCATTCACACCGAAACCCGGGTATTTAACAATGAATTGATAAAAGACGCCATTTATTACGAAGTTAATCGTGGAGGCCAGGTGTTTTTTGTGCACAACCGGGTTAAAAATCTGGCTGAGATGCAAGTCATGTTAAAGCGACTTTGTCCGGAAGTAGACATAGCTATGGCTCATGGACAAATGGATGCCAAACTGCTAGAAAACACCTTGGTTAGATTTATCGAAGGGCAGTACGATGTCTTACTGTGTACCAATATCATTGAAACGGGTCTAGACATTCCCAATGCGAATACCATCATCATCAACAATGCACATCAATTTGGTATGAGTGATCTGCATCAGTTGCGTGGGCGCGTAGGACGGTCAAATCGAAAGGCCTTCTGCTATTTGTTTAGCCCGCCATTATCTACACTCACTTCAGATGCTCGCAAGAGGCTCAGTACTCTGGAGGAGTTTTCAGACCTGGGCAGTGGCTTTTATATTGCCATGCGAGACTTAGATATTCGTGGTGCCGGCAATTTGCTTGGTGGAGAGCAAAGTGGATTTATATCAGATATTGGTTACGATGCCTATACAAAGATCTTGGAAGAAGCTATTCAGGAACTGAAGGAAACCGAGTTTAAAGAGCTCTTCGCAGATGAACTTCAAGATCGAAGTTTCGTTAATGAAGTGCAAATTGAATCAGATTTCGAAATGTTGATTCCTGACGAATATGTAAATAATATTCAAGAACGCTTGAATCTGTATACAGAGCTCGACAGTATCGATTCTGAATCTGAACTCAATGCTTTTGGACAGAGGCTCCACGATCGATTTGGGCCACTGCCGGCACAAGTGTTTGCCCTCTTCGACACATTGCGTATTAGGTGGTATTGCCGAGAACTTGGTTTTGAAAGATGTGTACTCAAGAATGGATCTATAAAATGTTTTTTTGTACTTAACCCACAGTCGGCATTTTATGAAACGACATTCTTTAAGAAGTTTCTGGCATTCTTAGCCAACCAAGGAGATGAATTAGGTATTAAATTAAAACAAAGTAAAAAATATCTGATCCTTGTCAAGGAAGATATAAAAGAGCTTGATGCAGCCAAAGGTTTTCTGAAAAAGCTCAAAGAAGAGTTAATAAACGAACCCGAGACCATTCATGCTTGATCACAACTCATTCTCTAATGAACCCATCCCTATATCAGGACTTCCAGCCATCGAGGACGTCATGTTTTTACCAATTGAACCCGCTTATGCCAAAATTTTATATATCTCCAATGGAATAATCTTTGGAGTACTGCTGATCCCCTTATTAGGATTCGTGGTTTTTTACCTTGGTTTATTTTCCTGGCTGAGTTACGTTTTACTATTGTTCTGGTTTGCATTGGCACTTCTCAGCCTGTGGGTTTCTCATACCGCCGTTAACTATAAGTCTTATGCCATTAGACAAAGAGACATCAGCTATAAGACTGGAATTTTCTTTAAGGAGTGGATAACCATACCATTCACTAGAGTTCAGCACTGTGAAATTTCTCGAGGAGTACTCGATCGTGCCTTCGACTTGGCTGAGCTCAGAATTTTCACTGCGGGTGGATCCAGTAGTGACATTGCCATACCGGGACTTCAAACTGACGTGGCCCAACAACTGAAGGATTTCATTATTGCCAAGATAAAGGACCATGATGAAGAAGAGTGAGGCATGGTTTAGCTCACCGACCAGGCAGGCCCCCATCGCCATACTACTCATCATTTTTAATGTCATCAAATCACTAATTCGAACTTGGTGGCCCTTTTTGTTAATATTGTTTTTCCGCGGTGATTTCCTTGATCCTGCTCAGGGCAAAATAATCACAGCCCTAGTGACGGTATTTATTATTTTCTTTTCGATTTGGCAATATTTTCGTTTTACCTTTTTCATAAATAGTGGTAAACTACATGTACAACACGGGATCTGGAAGAGAGTAAAACTCGATATTCCCTTTGACCGGATTCAATCGATTTCCTTCGAGCAAAATATTATTCACCAATTGTTCAAAGTCGTAAAAATCAAGGTTGATACGGCTGGATCATCAGGTGAAGAGTTTGAGTTTTCCGCTCTCGACCGGGCCATGGCTGAAGACCTTAGAAATTTCATTCTAGAGCGAAGAAAAAGCACCGTAGAATCAGCACATACCAGCAGCAAACTTTCTCAAAGAAAAGACCAACTAATCTTATCACTTCAGCCCATTGACCTTATCAAGGTTGGAATTAGCCAAAATCATTTGCGTACAGCTGGTATTATTCTGGCCTTCTTATTGGGTCTTAGAGATCGAATAAGTGAATCCTTGGGCGACCAGTATGTCGATCGCTTTGACGCCCTGACAGAAAACGTCATTCAGAGTGGGGTCTACTACATCTTGGCACTATTTTTCGCCCTTCTAGTGTTCTCTTTCTTTGGTACTTTGATTTTTACTGTTATTCGATATTACAATTTACATTTTTGGAAAACAGCGGCCGGATACAAAACAGAGGCTGGTCTATTTAATAAAAGAGAGCAAGCGGCACTACACCAGAAAATTCAAATCTTAAGGTGGGTCTCCAATCCACTTCGAAAGCTTTTTGGCATTGTCTATTTGCGACTCTACCAAGCTTCCAGTGCAGTCGGGTCAAGACGCACCACGATTTCGGTCCCAGGGTGCCCTGTTGAAGATCTTGAGGAAGTAAAGCAGAGCTATTTTCGACAAAGCCACACTGAATTTCCTAAATTATACGGTGTAGACCATCGATTGTTTTATCGACGGCTGCTCTTTATTGGCTTATTGCCAACGCTGCTGATCAGTGTCGTTGCGAGCATTTTTCAGCACTGGGAGTGGATCGCAATCGCCATTTTGTGGCTTTTATTCAGTGCATTTTATCAATATCAATTTCAACATAAATGGTGGTATAACCTTACGGCAAATACTATCCAAACTACCTACGGAGTAGTAGAACGTGTCAGCAAGATCCTCTTCCTGTATAAGGTGCAAAGTGTTCAAATACGAACTACACCTTATCAGCGACGTCATGGTTTGGCAAGCATCATCTTGCATACAGCCAGTGGAGACGTAAGAATCCCTTATGTAAAGAGAGATCATGCACTGCAGCTAAAAAACTATATTTTGTATAAAATCGAAAGTTCGCAGCGCAGCTGGATGTGACAAAATATACTGTAATCAATTCAGAATTTGAGGGGAGGTAAACCTCTTCAACTTTGTGCTCACCCCTAGGTGATGTATGCTGCCGCCAAAGTGGATTTTACTCAATCCATAATCAAATTGAAGTTTCTTAACCTTAATTCCAAAACCAACACTAAAACCTGTCAGTGTACGAAAACTGGTTACTGACAATTCTTGTTTTCGTTGATGATTGTATCCTAAACGGATTTTGAAGACTTCATTCTTACCCATAAGTATTTCGCCACCGAAGATGAGGTGTCTGAAAAAATTATCGATCTCGGTTGGCTGATTATCAGCTGTTTGAAATCCACCAAAAAAGGCATTTTCCTCATTGTTTGGATCATCATAGAGCAAATTCCATCGTTGTGCATGATGATATACAATAGAAAGTCTAAAGGGTAGATGACGAAGACGTCTGCTCAATCCCAAACTGATGTCTAAAGGAAGGGATTCTCTTTGGGTATTGTATGCTCCAATTTGCATACCCAGATTCCTGATGCTGATCCCGGCAGAAAAAAGACCACTGGTATCCTGATAATAGGCCCCGAGATCAAAGGCTAAAGCACTGGAACGATAAACATCCAATGATCCATTGATGTATTTAACTGCCGCTCCCAAACGCACTTTATCGTAGAGCTGATAGGAAGCCCCCAGCTGTAGTGCTACCTCGTTTCCTTTGAAAGTCCCTGAAAGATTTCCCCTTTCATCAGTCCGATCAAAGTCTCCATAAAGGATGTATTTAATGCCTCCGTAGGTCATCAATTTTTGTGATGAAATCCATTTTCCGAAACTGGCATAACCCGTCTGTACACCTGCTAAGAGAAATTGATGTTGAAATACAATCTCTTGATCCATATCCTGAATAATAAGCGCAGGATTCTCATAAGCTAATGAGATGTTGCCGTCGCCGGCACTGACCAGACTTCCCCCGAGTGACGACACACGTGCTGAAGATGGCAAGGACAAAAAACGGTAAGTCTTGTCACCACCCACCTGAGCCGAAAGAGTGCAGACCAGAATCGATAACCATAAAATGTTGAATAGTCTAATGAATGTCATTCAGCCTTTTTGGTGCGTGACCAGGTCGTATGACAAATACCTTGATCACATTGCATTTTTCTTTCTAACTGACCTTTTTCGTCATACAGAAGCAACTCGCCATGCTCGTTGTCCCCATCGAGATATGAACCCTCAGCCTTTATCTTGCCGTTTTCATAATATTCTGAAAAGGGACCATTCTCTGCATTAAGGTGCATGGATACCTTCTCCATAATCGTTCCCGAATTGTAATACTTTATCCAGACTCCCTCCATGGTACCATCAGCATACTGACCTTCCAACTTGACGGTCCCGTCAGGGTAATAACTGAGATATGGACCGTGGTAAGTTCCCCCAACATATGTTTCCTCTATCAATCGATTCCCTTGATCATCATATATGACTCGTGTGCCGACCAGCGTATCCTGATGATAAAAAGCCTCTTCAGTGACTTTATTACCTATATATCGCCTGTAAGTGCCGTGCCGCTTTTTGGTTTTAGGGTCTACTTCATATGACTCCGACAATTCACCATTGTCATTGAAAGTTTCAACGACCTCTACGTTACTACACGACAATAGGAACATCAAGCAGGTTGTAGCAATGATGGTATAGTTCGGTCTTAAAATCATAACCAATTCAATAACGCGAATCATCAAACCACCAATATGTTGGCTGGCTGACAATAATGAAAAAGTGCAGCCGATCATGCTTTAGGTGTAACCACCTACAGGCCAATCAATAGAATCTTGATCGATTGTCTTGAATCTCAGCGTTTTCTTTTAAACTCAACATCAATCCCGCCTTGGCCTGGTTAGCCAGTTGATTGGTATAGGATTGTCGAAGAGATGAGACATTTGGTTCACTGGCATCAGTGCGATTAAATGGTTGGATCAAATAAACACCACGAACACCTTCAATGGGCTCAGACACTTCATTGAGTGGCACCTTATATGCGTTGGCGGCTACATTGGGTTCTTCTCCGAGATTGGCAATAAAGTCTGTGAGAAAATTCACACCACGAGCAGTATCGATACTTGCGCTGTATATCTCTGCCACCTGCGTCAAATCCTTTTTCCCAGCTAGTTCCTCCTTAAGCAGTTGGGCCTTCTTCCGATTCTTCACTAGTCCTTCAATCGTGGGTCTGACACTCTCGATATCTGGCTCGCCCGCTGGATTAATTCGACTTAATGCGGCAACGACATATTTGTTGTTGTAATACAACTCAGGATCTTGATAGATATACACATCTGCTGATACATCACCGATTTCGGTGGAGGGTTCAAACGCCCATCTTATGATGTCGCGGCTGGTTTGCCCACTTCCCAAGTTACTTACCGTAAAATCATTGGCCTTAACCGGCAGCGAGTTTTGTACCGATAAATTCGGATCATCAGCAACAGCAGATCGAAGGGCATCTATTGTTCGGTTTGTACCGGCCAATTCCAGAACCTCATCATAGAGAGCGTTTTGGGTTTCTTCAGATGGTATGATCGGTACATTCAGATAGGCCAACTGAACGCCTTCATCTTTGGTCTCGTAAGTGCGATCGAGAACTTCAACGACATGGACGCCAAACTCAGTTACCACGCTGTATGGTATCCCAATTTCCGCCTCGAAAAAGACCAGATCATTAAATGGCTTTACAAAGCCTCCCAGTCCGATGTTACCCAGATCCCCACCATTGAGAGAGACCGAAGTAGATCCTTGATTGTAATCCATGGCTAAGGAATCAAACGACTGTGCACCATTCTTTAGTAAGGTGACTAAACTGTCTGCCGTTTTTTGAGCTGCCTGATATTGTTCTAATGTTTGAGCTCTCCGGAGTATATGGCGAGCATGGACCGAGTCAGGCACAACCATCCGGTCTCTGATTTTTACTGCCTTAAAAGCACCATCTTCGATGTAGGGTCCCACAACCGATCCAATAGGTTGCTGAAAGACGGAATCGGCAATCATGGGACTCACTGTTGCTTTCTTGACGTACCCAAAATCTAAGGAGCCGTAGTTGCTTTCTACAAATATTGTGTCATTATCGGTTATCTCGAACTCTGTGATCAGATTCTCAATCTCATCGCGCAATGCAGCAGTATCTTCAGCGGTGGCGATCACATCTTTACCTACGAAGCTTATGATCCGGGTTTCCTCATCCTGAGTGTACTCCTCTTTGTGCTGGTCAAGGTATGCTCTCAGATCAGACTCACTCACGGAAATATCGTTTTCGGGTACTTCTTCATAGGGCACTCTCACATAGACGAAATCAGTACGGACCGTCTGATCTTCATTGGTGCGTTCGACCAACCAGGTGGGTGTATAAATGCCTTTGGCCACCAGGTTGGTAAGTTTATCAGTGAGGCGTTCGGTGATCACTTCCTTCTCTTGATGTGCCCATAGCTCTCGAAGTTGGGGAGTCATTGTACCCTGGTCAATCGTTTGCTTTATTTGTGCCAGCTGATTTCGATCCACTTGACCAGTTGTCGGATTGGTGAAACGCTGCTGAATCAAGCTACTGATGTTATTGCCAAATTGAAGATCCATCAGCTCAGGCCGGCTCACAGTCAAGCCGTTAGCATCTGCTTCCTCGTCGACAATCGCCTTGTTTACGAAGTAGTTATACAAATAGTTTCTCCGGGTAAATACATCCACTTCTGATCCCGTATAAAGGATCCTTTCCGCATTCTGAAACTCCCGGTAGTCAACTTCTTCACCGGCCACCTCAACCAGGGTAAGCGACTGACCGCCACCTGGTCCTCCTTGCCCCGTCATATCCATGATGACAAAAGCCGCCAATGCCAGCCCGATCACTACGACCAATAACCAGCTATTTTTCCTAATTTTTCCAATTAAAGCCATAAAGATGATTCCATTTGTGACGAATAAACGCCAAGCATCCTATAATTAGTTTTTGACCTTCTTCCACACCCACGAGGCAGAAATTTCATATAAAATATAACAACTAACTAAAAACACCTCGTACTCAGATCATTATAATCCCTCGCTGTCCTTTGCTGGTTCGCTCACTTAGGAATAGATCCTGAACCTAGGAAAAAGATGTGCAAAGGTAAAAAGATTCATGGCCATTGACAAGATTTAAGTATCTGAGTACAGGTCCATAGCTATCTGGTGCAGTTTGTCGTAAAATGTTTGCCCGAACTTTCTGATCAGTCCTCTTTTAACAAACTGATACAAGCGCATTCCCAACTTCTCTCCATGAGAGCATGCAGACCTGCAAATTTCCCATCGGTCGTAATTCAGTGCTTTGAAACCCGTTTGAGCTTCCTCTTCATACCGTATCGGGTACAATTGACATGAGATCGGCTTGGGCAATTTTGAGTCACCTGCCTCATGAGCCATCTCGATTCCACATTTTCCGACACCTTGCGTATCATACGTGAGATAAACACAAGTTCCATCGTCATGTAGGGGTGTCCCGTATTTCTTTGGCTCAGCATAATAGGTATAAGGCCTGGTCTCTCTCAACTTGCGTTGGCTTATCTCTGAAAGATGAGGAATAATCGATTCACACTCCCGGAGGAGCAACTTCATCTCACCTTTTTCCAACGGGGCACCCCAATCTCCTTCCCAGCAGCATGCTCCCTTACAAGCATCGACCTTGCAAACAAATTTTTCATGCAAAATGTCGTCACTGATCAAAATATCTTCAAGTAATATCATAAGATTTTGACTGGATGATTATCGCATCCTTCAACCATGTTTGCCTTTAAAATGTGTATATTTAACGGCCCTTCCGGGATCGAATTTCAAATGTTTCACATTCATAAGGTCTAAGTAAAAATTCTTAATGGATTTATTAAAGGAGAAGTTTCATAAAAAGTCGACTGAAGTAGCAAAGGATTTGAAGGATCTGGTCAAGACTCATCAAGATAGAGTAGTAGATCAAGTCAATTTGGGCCAGGTTTTCGGAGGAATGCGTGGAGTCAAAGCTATGATTTGGGAAACTTCAAATCTAGATCCAGTGGAGGGCATCAAGTTTAGAGGCCGAAGTATCCCTGATCTCAAGAAAAATTTGCCTTCGGTAAATGGAAGCAATGAGCCATTGCCAGAAGCACTTTTTTGGCTCATGTTGGTTGGTCAAATCCCTTCAGATGAAGAAGTACAGTGGTTAGCTGATGAATGGGAGCGAAGAGGTGGTTTACCAAACCACACCAAGCAAGCGCTAGAGGCATTGCCAATAGACACACATCCCATGACGCAGTTTAGCATTGGTGTTCTTTCATTGCAAACCGATAGCGTCTTTGCCCAGAGGTATGCGGATGGCCTCCACAAATCTGAGTTTTGGGATGCTAGCTATGAAGACTCAATGAATCTCATTGCCCGTCTTACCCATTTGGCAGCCTATATCTACCGCCGATCTTTTCATGATGGAAATCACATCGATCCCGACAATAGCCTGGATTGGGGCGCCAACTTTGCCCATATGTTGGGGAATGACTCCGAAAGTTTTCGCAATTTTATGCGTCTTTACTTGACCATTCACGCTGATCATGAAGGTGGAAATGCTTCTGCTCACACTACCCACCTCGTTGGATCAACATTGTCTGATGCTTATTATGCATTCTCAGCTGGCATGAATGCCCTGGCAGGGCCACTGCATGGTTTAGCCAACCAAGAGGTTATCAAGTGGATTTTTGAGATGCTTGAAGAACTGGGGAAAGAAGATCCAAGCGCTGATGAAATCGCCAAATTTGTACAAAAAACACTAGATAGAGGGAAAGTGATTCCAGGATACGGTCATGCGGTGTTGAGACAACCAGATCCCAGATTTGTGGCTCAAATGGAGTTTGCTAAGCAGCACCTCAGCAATTCTTCGATAGTGAACGTCGTATGGAAACTATTTGACGTCGTACCTCCCATCCTAAAGAGTTTGGGTAAGGTCAAGAATCCATGGCCAAATGTAGATGCCCACTCTGGTGCCATTTTGGTACACTACGGTATGAAGGAATTTACCTTCTACACCGTACTATTTGGTGTCTCCCGGGCTCTGGGAGTTCTAGCAGCACTTTGCTGGAGTCGAGCCCTGGGTTTCCCATTAGAGAGGCCGAAATCTGTAACCAGCGAGTGGCTTACCCAATTTGTAGACAGCGAAAATTAGACTTCATTAAACATGAACTTTCCCGGAGACTTACGATATACAGAAGAACACGAATGGATCAAAATTGATCAAGAGGCTTCTGACGATAACCAAACCATAGCCATCATCGGCATTACTGATTTTGCTCAGAGTGAGCTCGGAGAGCTGGTGTATGTCGAAGTAGATACGGTCGGAGACAGCATGGACAAAGACGAGATCTTCGGTACAGTAGAAGCGGTCAAAACCACCTCAGATCTCTTCATGCCAGTCCAGGGGACAGTGTTAGAGTTCAATCCAGCCCTTGATGAAAATGATGGTGATAATCCAGGACTTATCAATGAAGATCCCTATGGAGATGGCTGGATTGTAAAGATCGTCGTTGACAATCCAGACCATCTTTCCGATCTTCTCAGTGCAGAAGATTATGAAAAATTGGTATCCTGAGGTACACCAAAATAGTTGTAGGTCACATCTTATCCAATAGAAGAAAATACGTAGTTCAATTTTTGCCGGCTATAGCCTGGGCTACAGTGATATTGATTCTATCTGTCCTGCCAGGTAAAAATTTGCCGAGGATGGATTGGAACTTCTTCGGTCAGCTTGATAAGATCGCACACATGGCAGTTTATTTTCTTCTTGCACTCTCCTTGGGGTGGAGTTCAAGCCGGCGAAGTGGGCTCAACGGAGCCAAAATTGGCTGGATCACGCTTGTTTGCATTGTCTACGGTATCCTGATGGAGTGGATGCAGTACTCGTTTTTATCTGACCGATTCTTTGAAATTCATGATATTATTGCTAATATTATTGGCTCGGTGGTAGGAGCCGTCTTTATATTTTTAATTTTTATAAAAATGAAGCGAATATGAACTTTGATCTTGCTGTAGACGGTTTGGCACTGGTACTTTCATTAGCTGGTGTACTTGTATTGATTGTGGCGATCATTTTGCTTTTCAGGATGTTTTTACGTAATCGATCATCTGAAGATTTAGCAGAAAAATATAGCGGGAAAAGCTTTGGATCACCTCTCAAAGGCCGGGCAAAGTACCCAGATGTCGATGTTTTCACGCTGAGTGGGCCTCTCTTTAATTTCGGACTTGCAGCTGCTCTTGGCCTTACTTTATTGGCTTTCAGCTGGACCCAATATGAAGATGAAGTGTTTATCCCTGAGGATGCACTAGAGCTTGAAGACGATATCGAAATCGAACCTCCCCGTACGGCTGAACCTCCTCCACCTCCTCCACCTCCTCCACCTCCTGTAATCGAGGAAGTGCCGGAGGAAGAAATCGAAGATGAAGAGGAACCTGAATTTCTTGATCAATCGGTCGAAGAGGAAACATTTGTTGAAGCTCCGCCAGAGCCAGAAGCACCACCACCTCCTCCTCCTCCTCCACCTCCGCCACCAGAACCAGAAGTCGAGGAGATCTTTAAGGTTGTGGAACAGATGCCACGTTTTCCAGGTTGCGAAAATGAAGCTGATGACGCTGCCAGGAAGGCTTGTGCTGATAAGAAGATGCTAGAATTCATCTACAAGAACATCAAATACCCAGCTATCGCGCGCGAAAATGGGGTTGAAGGAACCTGTGTTGTACGATTCGTAGTTGAGAAAGATGGCTCTATTACTGATGCCCAAGTAGTAAGAGACATCGGAGCAGGTTGCGGCGATGAATCACTTCGAGTCGTCAAATTGATGGATAGTATGGGAGAAAAATGGACTCCGGGCAAACAACGTGGAAGACCCGTAAGAGTACAGTTTAATTTACCCGTTAAATTTAAACTGGAATAGCCACTAAGACCTAAAACACAGTTTAAACCAGTGGAGCTGGACCTCTTATTTGAAAGGTCCAGCTTTTTTTTGGGGGAGTGAATGTTCGGGCTAATACAACCGGAGCAATACCGACTCTCCAGTACTACTAGCGTCTATTTTGCTCTATTCTGACGTTTTGTCCCTAAAGTTGTAAACCCAATCGGGTGCAATTAGCGTTATATTTGAATTGAGACACTATCAATTATGAAATACTTTATCGCTATTATTGCAGCCTTTCTTCTAACCGCAGTGTATCCTGCCTTTGGCCAGACCTCAAGGTTAGCCATGCAATATTTTGAGACCGGTGAATTTGAGAAGGCAGCATCTCTTTTTAAAGATCTCTACGAAAAGGATAAGCGCAGCAACTTCTATTTTGACAAGTACATCGAGAGCTTGCTGGCGATGGAAAACTATTCCGAAGCCGAAAAGGTCGTGAAGGCTCGCCTTAAAAAAGAAAGTCATAACCTCACCCTTTATGTCACCCAAGGTAAAATTCATGAAGCCCAATTTAATGTTGAGGAAGCAGATAAGTTGTATCGTGAAGCGATTCGAAAAATGCCTGGCGATCGCTTGACGGTAGTGAAATTGGGTAATGAATTTGTAAAAATGAACAAATTTGATTTGGCGATAAAGACCTATGAGAGAGGTACCAAACTTCTTCGAGATGATATCATCTTCTCCTATAATCTTGGCGATTTGTATCGACGAAAAAATGACACGAAGAAGATGATTTTCTATTTCCTCAACGCCATGGAAAATGAAACTGCTCGTATAGATAATGTCAAGCTCTTGCTGGAGCGTTACCTGGCTGAAGAAGATTGGAAAGAACTTCAGATTCAGCTATATGACCGCCTACAAAGCAACCAAGAGAATCTCCTGTACACAGAATTACTTGCCTGGGTTTTTATTCAAAAGAAAGACTTTAGAAATGCGCTTCGCCAGGTAAAATCTCTAGATCGAAGGTTAGGGGAAAATGGTAGCAGAGTCTTTGAATTAGCCAACATGGCAGCCAATTCCAAGAATTTTGACGTCGCAATTGCTGCATACCAACACTTGGTTGAAAGCAAAGACCCCACTTCTCCCTTTTATCTCGATGCCAAAAAAGAGGTACTTAAGACCAAGAGGCAGCAAATGACGCAAGGGCATGAGTTTGACATCGAAGAACTCCGGGCGCTGGAATTAGAATATGAACAATTTCTAGATGAATTTGGGAGAAATAAGAACACCGCCAATATCATTATCGATCTGGCCTCGCTGCATGCTTTTTACCTCAATGATTTGTCCAAAGCCATTCAACTGTTAGATGATATGATTAAATGGCCAGGTGTAAATCGCTATTTAAGAGCTCATGGCAAGATAGCTTTAGCCGACTATTATCTGATGTCAGGTGAGCAATGGGAGGCCACACTTCTCTACTCACAAGTAGACAAGGAGTTTAAAGATGATTTGCTTGGTCAAAGAGCCCGCTTTAAGAATGCAAAACTGTCCTACTATACTGGTGATTTTCAATGGGCACAGACTCAATTTGATGTATTGAAGGCCTCCACTTCCAAGCTAATCGCCAACGATGCAATTGATCTAAGCATTTTCATCATGGATAACTTGGGTTTGGATACCTCGTCTGCCGCTATGGAAATGTTTGCCAAATCAGAATTGCTGGTATTCCAAAATAAATTTGACGAAGCTGAGGGACTCTGGCTAACGATTGAAACACAATTTCCTGATCACTCACTGACCGATGACATTCTCTTTTTGAAGGCTGAGATGTTTACCCTGAAGCACAAATATCAAGAGGCCGCTAAACTTTACAATCGCATATTAGAAGAGTACCCTGAGGAAATAAAGGCCGATAATTCCCTCTTTGCATTGGCGAAACTGTACGAGACACATCTGCAAGATAATGAAAGAGCTTCGGAGCTTTACGAAAAGCTCTTTATCGAATTTAGCAATAGTACGCTGGCTGTAGAAGCACGGAAGCGATACCGAATCCTAAGGGGTGATTTTGAGGATGAGACCGACGACGATCCAGCACAATAGAGATATCTGAGCTAAGAGTCTGCACCATTGATCTTTCTTAGAGCCCATGACTTTAGATCCTTGTGCCGTTTTATCCATCTCCATTTGCCCAAAATCGAGAAATCATCACGATTCGGACTCCTCATGGATATAGATTATCTATTTGATCATTTAACAGCCCTAATATGAGCTTATAACTTACCATATGACCCTTTAAACGCTGAGATTTGCACCAGTTTCTCCAGGATTGATAAAAACAGCCCGATCCTAGCGTGATGCTCACGGAATCGATTACCGGAAAACCCCAAACCAAAATTGAAAAACTACCAAGCGATCATCCTCATCTTTGTAGCAAATACCATATCTGGCGTTGCTCAGGGCATCAGCATGATTGCCATCCCTTGGTATTTTGCCCGTCAAATGGAGATGACAGCCTTTGGCATATTCTTCATGTCGATTTCACTTGTCTCACTCTTTTGGAGTCCTTATTCTGGCACTCTCGTAGATAAATACAACCGCAAGCAAATTTTCCTGGTCATAAATATGATTTCAGGCGTGGTCCTTGGTGCAATAGCTTGTTGGGGGCACTGGAATGGAGGCCTTCCCCTATGGATCGTTGCCCTGGCTTTTTGTCTGACGACCCTCAATTACAATGTTCATTATCCCAATCTATATGCTTTCATACAGGAAATTACGGAGTCGAAATATTTTGGTCGAATTACTTCATTTCTAGAAATACAAAGTCAATCCAGTAGTGTTATTGCCGGAGCATGTGCCGCCGTGCTCCTTGAGGGCTTTCAAGGTCGAGTTGTGGGATACCCTATTCATGTTAGTGCCTGGTCGATTGAGCAGGTCTTCTTTCTAGATTCTGCCACCTATTTTATCGCATTTGGTATGCTGGCACTCATCCGGTTCGATCCAATTAAACCCAGAAATATTGACCACGGATCGATTGTCGAACGTCTACGGACGGGATTCAGGTTTCTAAAGAGCCGGCCAAATTTGTTTTGGTTTGGACTTTTTAGCTATGCCATTTTCGTCTCTGTGCTTATCAGCACTTTTTTCCTTTTTGCAACTTATGTCAACAATCACCTGCAAAGAGGTGGCGAGATTTATGCACTATCAGAAATTACCTACGCACTTGGTGCCATTCTTTCCGGCATACTGATTAGACGAGTATTTCGAAGGTATTCAATCCCGAAAGCAATCATTGTGATGACATTGGCGATGGGCATTGGCTTTATCCTATTATTCACCTCTAAATCTGTCATTCTCTTTGTAGTCCTAACGGGAATCCTGGGACTTACCAATGCCGGTACTCGAATCTTACGAGTGATCTACCTCTTTTACGCCATACCCAATGAGGTTTTTGGACGTGCTATGAGTATATTTTATATCGCCCACACTTTATTTCGGGTCTCTTTTTTGGCACTATTCTCTTTACATTTCTTTACTGCAGGAGACGGAATCGTGTTTGCCTGCCTGATCCTGGGCACTTTTTTGATCATTAGTGGCTTAATATTATCATACCTTTATCCCCAATTTGACCATTCCACGGTCAAAGACAGATAATATAATCATGTTATTTACACTAAGTGAAGAGCAATTGGCTGTACAATCAGCGGCCCGTGAATTTGCCGAAAGAGAACTAAAACCTGGTGTCATAGAAAGAGACCGTGCGATGCAATTCCCAGCCAAACAAGTTGAAGAAATGGGTAGACTTGGCTTTCTGGGAATGACTGTTTCGGCCGAATACGGAGGTAGTGAACTGGATCAGCTTTCCTACGTTTTGGCATTGGAGGAAATAGCCAAAATAGACGCCTCAGCGGCAGTGATCATGTCCGTCAACTGCTCACTAGTTTGTTGGGGGATTGAGCAGTATGGATCTCCGGCTCAGAAAGACAAGTATCTACAGAAGCTGGCGACAGGAGATTGGCTTGGCGCATTCTGCCTATCTGAACCCGAGGCCGGTAGTGATGCTACTCATCAACGTACTACGGCCATCGATTATGGAGACCATTACCTCCTCAACGGAACAAAGAACTGGATCACCAATGGATCGACCAGTGATCTCCATATCGTTATGGCTCAATGTAATCAGGATGCAGGGCATCGAGGCATAAATGCCTTCCTGGTAGAAGCAGATTGGCCAGGGGTGGAAATCGGGCCGAAGGAAGATAAGTTGGGCATCAGGGCATCTGATACGACCTCGATTACATACAATGGTGTAAAAGTACCGAAGGAAAATCGCCTGGGTGATGACGGCTTTGGGTTCAAATTTGCGATGAAGACCCTATCTGGTGGTCGAATTGGCATCGCAGCCCAGGCCCTTGGCATTGCCGCCGGGGCCTGTGACTTAGCCAAAAGCTATGCGCAAGAGCGTGAAACTTTTGGTCAACCCATCGTTAAGCATCAAGGTATATCCTTCAAATTGGCTGAAATGGCCACTGAGATCGAAGCAGCTCGTCTTCTAGTCTACCATGCTGCCCAAATAAAAGACCAGGGAAAAGACTATGACCTGGCTAGTTCAATGGCTAAACTTTTTGCTGCGGAGACCGCTATGAAACAGGCCGTTGAAGCGGTTCAGATTCACGGAGGATATGGATACGTCAAAGAATATCATGTGGAGCGCTTGATGCGAGATGCTAAAATCACTCAGATTTACGAGGGCACGTCAGAAATACAAAAAATTGTTATTTCCCGAAAGATTCTCGATGGCCAGTTGTATCCATCCATCTTTGTCAACTGAACAATTATGCTAGGACAAGCTTTTCGTATTGCTCAGTATAGTGGAATTCCCATCCGCATTCATTGGACCTTTGGGTTTTTCTTTATATGGTTGGGATATATCGGCATGCGTTCTGGAATGGACCATCGTGGCATTTTGCAGCTTTGTCTATTTGCGATTGTCCTATTCGTCTGTGTGGTATTGCATGAATTTGGTCATGCTTTGACGGCGAGGCGTTTTGGGGTAGATACCAAGGACATTATCATTTCCCCAATTGGAGGTGTTGCCCGATTGCTGCGAATGCCAAAAAGGCCTAGACACGAGCTGATCATCGCTCTTGCCGGACCGGCAGTAAACTTTGTGATTGCCGTGATTCTGGGCATTATTTTGACCCTATTCTCAAGCACGGGCATATCTCCTGAGGTAGATCCAGACCGGATCTTCAGTAACCCACAATACTTCCTGCCGGCACTTTTCTGGTTAAACATCGCATTGATCGTATTTAATTTGGTCCCAGCTTTTCCAATGGATGGAGGTCGAATATTTCGGGCCTTGCTATCCATGAAATTATCACGTGAACAGGCCACACAGATTGCCACGATCATGGGACAAATTCTGGCGGTAGGATTCATCTTCTTTGGTTTATTCCGTGGTGATCTTATTCTGGCCTTTATCGGCATCTTTGTCTTCCTCTCAGCCACAAATGAATATCGAATGGTACGAATGGAGAGTATATTGGATGCCGGGAAGGTAGAAGATATCTATCGCTCAGATTTTAGTCCGATTTCCATACATGACCGAATGCAGAAGGCCATCCATTTATTAGAACAGGGAAAGGAGACGGACCTTGTAATCGTAGACGATTTTGGAATGGTAAAAGGTGTACTGCATGAAGAATTCATTAGGCATGCCATGGAAAAAAATGATGATCAGGCACCGGTCTTGTCCTACCTTAGCACTTCATTCGAACCCGTTTCCTTGCACCTTTCGTTGAAGTCCCTGCTAAGCTTATTTCAGCGCAAGGGTTACTCAGTCATACCCGTCCTTGATACCCATGACATGATCGGAGTGGTAGACCGCAAAGCTCTCAATACCTATTTACGTGCACAGACTAGCATCTGGAGAAATTGGCGTCGTTTCAGTAAAAGTGCTTTAACCTGATGTCGCGTCATTCAATTTATATTCTGTTTTCTTTCGTCCTCTCAAATCTCTGGGCCCAAGAGGACCAAATAAGTCTATTTACGTTCCTAAAGGAGCAAAAAGTTGATCAGCTGGTAATTTCTACAGATCTGCAATCCCTACTTAAGAGGAAAGATGTTTACCAAGTTGCATGGATTACCGCCATCTCAGGTTTAGATACGGTGCTTCAGTATATGGGAGAGATACGTAGTCGGGGCAATGTCCGTAAAGACATTTGCTACATCCCACCGACGAAGATTCGTTTTGACAAGACCTTTCTAAGGTCGATGAATTTACAAGACTATCCCACCCTTAAAATTGTCAATCAATGTACTTTATCTGATCGGGATCAGCAATATTTAACTAATGAGTATTTGATCTATCAGCTGTATCAATTGCTCACTTCCAACACTTTAAGGAGTCATCGAATTTCTATCATCTATCAAGATGATTCATCTAAGCGAAAACCAAAGGTCGTCGACGCTTTCCTGCTTGAGCATGTAGATGAATTGGCAGATCGGTTGGGGGGAGAGGTTTATGAAGCGCCTTTTTTTAATGAAAAAATGCTTCATAAAAAATCATATGTTTTATTTGGGTTGTTCCAATATATGATCGGCAACACAGATTGGAACATCGCTAATCTACACAATGTTGAAATCGTGACCATCCCACAGCAACAATTGGCCATACCCGTAGCCTATGATTTTGATTATGCGGGTCTTGTACATGCTCATTATGCCGTACCACACAAAAGGTTGGACATGCGTGATGTCATTGAAAGAAGATATCTGGGGCCGTGCCTCAGTGACCATGATATCGACTTGGCCAGAGAATTATTTCTGTCAAAGGAGCAAGAAACTTATGAGATCCTGGAGAGTTTTCCATTGAGCAAATCAGAGAGAAGATTTTGCCTCGATTATCTCGAAACTTTTTTCGATACGCTTAGGGATCCCAAAATCGCTAAGAGAACCTTTGGCGATTGCCCAAGAGATTAAGACCATATACCTTCTCGATTTGAGAAAAAGCTGGTTCCGATACAGAATCAGATGGGCAGGTGTTTAGGAGATACTGAGTCAGTCGCCTGCCATGGCAGGTCCATCCTCTAAAAACAATTCGTCTAAGTAATAATCCCTGTTGGCCATAGTATAAGCCATTCTACAATATCCTGTACCGCTGCTCATAATACTGACGCAATATCCAGAGGGAAAAGCATCATCCAAGTGAATTCGGTCAAGGTAGCAATGGCCCAATTCATGAAAAACAATCATTTCTCTCTCTAGCGTACCCGCACTACTCCAAAAATTTTGATCAATGGTAATTGTCCCGGGATCGGAATAACCGTAAGAACATTGCCCCACGACATCAGACTCATGAATATTCTCAATCAGACCAATGATCTGTGCATCATTGAGATCAATGAGAAGGCCACGCTGCAATCCCTCAGCTTCAAAGCGCTCGAAGTATGGCCAAAGTGCCGGATCTACCTCTGGGTATCCATCTTCAATCTGAAGGGTTTCATCCTTTTGACAAGAGGCTACTAAAATCGCTACTATGACTACTACCAATCTTAGGTGCATTTTACTCAAGTTTGTTGGGTTAGGACTCTTTGCAGTGGTCAATAGTGATTGGTGTGGGGATATAACTGCCACCCTCCTGAGACTATTATTGTCACTTAGAGAGATTAAGATTCCATTAACGGGCATTAAGGATTCATAAACTAACGATGCCTTATGACTAGAGGGAATGCCTATTAAAACTGATATCTATTTAAATTGGATCTCACCCTCGCGTTTGTGCGAATTAAATAGGATCGATTTTCGACTGCGTTCCGGAAGGTTAAAGTGAATAACATTTCGCTGGTTGACAAACCGGTCCACAAAAATCGAATTCCTGACCAAGGCCTTCTTAATCTCAGACGGTGGGATCAAATCGGGACTCTTGAATGTGACATAAATTGTGAGCTCCTCGATTTCCACTTTACGAACCTGAAGGTCAACAGGCATGTCATTAATTACCAGTTGAAAATTCTCAGTCAAATAGTCCTTTACTTCTTTCTTACTTGGCACCAACAATAATGAGTTACCTTGAAAGTTAGTCTCGTCCTGGCCAGTCATAACAGCCATAAAATCATCCAAGAACATCCGTAAATCAATAACGTACTCCCCATTTTCCAGATCATAGGAAAAATTTACCACACTCATTTTCAGTGGATGTGCCACCACTGGTGAAAACAAGCAAACCCATACCAAGAGAGTCAAAGTCAACCTGACAATGCCTCCAATATCATGATAAGCGAAACCCCGGCACCAGCTCCGGAAATAAAGAGTTTCCAATCTTTGTGTTTGATGGTAAATAACTTGTCAAGGGCAAAATACATTGCGAAAAAGATGATTACAATGATCAATTGTCCAATCTCCAAACCAACATTAAAGGCAAATAGTTCTAGTACAATGCTTTCACCTCCGGTCAATGCACGAAAAAAATTTGAAAACCCCATGCCATGTATAAAACCAAAAAACAGAGCCAACCAATAACTGTTGGCTACTTTCTGCTCACTCGCATCTTGTCTGCTTGCTACATTGTGGATAGCAGTTAGGAAAATGGTGATGGGGATCGCCGTTTCTACCCACTGCTGAGGGATCCGAATGATATCGAATGCCGACAAGGCGAGGGTAATTGAGTGCCCCACAGTAAAAGCTGTCACTAGAATCAATATCCTCTTCCACGATTTCCAATCGTAAAATGCACATAGGGTAATGATAAAAAGCATATGATCATACCCTTCAAAATCTGAGATGTGTTCAAATCCTAATTGTAGATAAACTAAAAACTGGTCCATAGATGAAATAATAGTCACTTCTAGAAGATGATCAAAACATATCCGTGCTTGACCTCACCTGATACGTACATCGGCATTCTTCCCTCAAATTGTCGACATTTATGATCGAGATCTTGGTGAAATCACTAGCGTCACGGCATGCAAAAATATAGATATTCAGTTTACTTTCTGCTCTTGTTCGGACTTGCCCAGGCACAATGGCAGAGGGCTCATTTGACAGAGGATGGGCTGATCACCACTACGAAAGTTTCTGCAGTGTCTGACAATGTTCGGCCGAGAAGTGGAAAATCACCGAGATTGATGGAGGGATTTCCCAAGATATTTGCGGCTGATCCCGCATTCAAGAACTTTCGCAATGTAACGCTCTCCGATCTCGACGACAATGGCTCTGATGAAATTATTGTAGGAGTCGCGAATCAGATCTATACCTTGGAGCACGATTCTATCATTTGGAGCTATGAATTAAGTGGTATCGCTCGGTGGCCTGCTGCAGTTGGTGACCTGGATGGAGACAGGAGAAAGGAGATCGTCTTCTTAAGCGGATATCGAGGCCTAGGCGCAGTAACAGTATTGTCTAACAAAGGAGAAGATATAGAAGGGTGGCCCCTTTCCTTTGGTGGCAAGACCATGGTATCTGCTGCAGCACTGAGCGACGTAGATAGCGATGGATCCTTAGAAATCGTATGTGGAGAATTAGAAGGTTCTCAAGGCAGTCTCCATGTTTTTACACACGACGGCCTTACTTATACTGGTGAATGGCCGGTTTCATTTCCTAATATACCAGCGTTTACACCTAGTATTGCAGATCTTGATCGTGACGGGGCTGTTGACATTATTATAGCCACGACCAGAGAACTTTATATCCTTAGCCCATCAGGCACGATCTTACCGGGTTGGCCGATCGGCAATGGTCTTACTCGCTACAGTTTTCAATCGCCAGTGTTGACAGACATTTCAGGCAATGGTTTGCTCGATATTGTCGGCGCTGGCCATGGTGATCAACCCCAATTTTATGTGCTTAATCACCAAGGACAATTTCTTCCTGGATGGCCAATAGCTGTCCGAGACAACCAGTGGACTTTCCAACCACCAACCGTGATAGCTTATCAGGGATCTCCCCTTATTCTTACTGGAAGACCAAATGGTAGTGTTGCAGCAGAAGCAATTTATGGATACCGTACCGATGGTACTTTGTCTCCGGGCTTCCCCATCGTGAAGCCGGGTGGTCTAGAAGGCCTCATCACGGTCGCCGATCTGGATGGAGATCTAGAACCCGAGATGGCATTTTCATCGAATCTGCTGGACGATCATGGCCAGGGTATGATCCATGCTTTCGAACTGGATGGAAGCGGAGAACTTGACGGTTTCCCTATCACCGTACCGGGATGGACTTTCCTTAATGGTGCGACTTTCGGGGATGTGAATGGTGATGGTTTGCTGGATATGGTTGTCCTTTCATACACGGAGCATCCGGATGAAAACCCAGATACAAGTTTTATTCACGTTTTTGAATTGGAAGTACCTTTATACAGGCAAGCTCTACTCTGGCCTACCTACAAGGGCAATAATCTCCGCAACGGTCTGACCGACTTTTCCCCATCTACCAGCACATCAAACCCTGAATGGGACCAAATCAGCATCTACCCTAATCCGTCCAACGAGAGGATCTATATCAGAAGGTTACCCTCTGACATTACTGTTTTAAAGGTCAGCTCCATCTCGGGAAGTCAAGAAGGTCAGCACTATCCTGCAGAAAACACCTTAAACTTTAGGGTCAACCACCTTTCACCCGGTGTTTATCTCATGAGTTTTATTTGCCAGTCCGGACAAGTGAGGAAAGTGATAAAGTTTATTAAAATTTGATGACTTAACGCTTTATTAAGACTGTAGGGATAAATCAATGCGGCTTGTTCGAAAGAACAGGTTGTTATGAAAACACTTCACCCCATCATTGTTCTATTCGCACTCATCTTCTTAAGCTGTGCATCGATAGATCGCATGATCGATCAAGGGCGATACGATGAAGCGCTTACAAAAGCGGTGAGAAAGCTCTCAGGAAAGAAAAAATACCAGCACCGCCATGTAATTGCACTTGAACGTGCATTTACCAAAGCAACTCAAAGATATATGCAACAAATCAAGATGTGGGAGCATTCTGACAAAATTGACGATTGGGCTGCGATAATAAATACCTATGATCACATTATCCATAGGCAGGAAATGGTCAAAGCTCTGCTGCCAGTATTTTCCGACCAAGGTTACCACGCTAAGTTCCTGTTTGTTCAGGCGCCAGCACTACGTAAGAAGGCGGTGGAAGATTTCCTGGACATGGCTTATGTGCAGGCTACAAACTACTTGAAAAACGGAACCAATGGTGATAAGGTTGCGGCCAGAAGAGCTCATGCTCTCTTTGATAAATTGTGGAAATACACTGATCAATATAGGGATGCCTACGAACTACAGGTTCGATCCCAAGATCTTGGCATGGAGCGAATAGAGGTCCAATTGGTATCAGAAATCCATCCCGAGTTGCCTGTTGACATGAGGCAGAAACTCCTCAACGAGACTTTTGTCGACAAAAAGTGGACAAAGTACCACTTTACTAAACTGGATCAGCCGGCCGACAGAATGATCACACTAATTCTGCATGAGCTCATCATTGGGCCAGAGCGCTGGATTGAGAAGCAGTACGTGGATCAGAAAGAAATTGAGGTCGGATTTGAATACGTATTAGATCAAAATGGAAATGTCGCTAAGGACTCGCTGGGCAATGATATCAAGTTGCCTGTTTATCGTAACATCATAGCCAAGGTGAGAAAAGTGAAACAGCAAAAGGTCGCTACGCTGTTTGGCGAAATCCTGATTAGTGATCACCAACACCATAGAGTAACCATTCCCTTGCAATCTAAAATCGTGTTTGAGCACAAAGGCGCTGCCTTCAAAGGAGACTCCAGGGCACTCACTCCTGAATCTAGAAAATGGATAGATCAGGGTCTATTGCCTTTCCCAGACGATGGAACGATGTTTTATGATGCGGTGGTGAACTTTGGTGAACTTGCCAAACGGAAGTTAAAAAAGTGGCCCCTGCAAAACACTTAAAGTCGATCATCAGGCATCAATTGAGTTGAAACAGATAATTTATCAGTGCAGTCAAAGTTGTATATCTTAGCGGACTCCAAAAAATCGCGGTAGTCCTTCAATAAAATTTGTCATCAACACACAACACCTGTGAAAAATTTTCTGCTCCTTACTTTCTTCTTGCCCATTCTCATCTGTTCATGCGGTAACTCTGAGCCCCAATCGACTCCAGGAGAGTGGCATGAATTATTCAATGGTAAAGATCTTTCGGGTTGGAAGCGATTAAATGGCAATGCGGAATTTGTGGTAGAAGAAGGATTCATCGTGGGAACGAGTAAGAGAAACACAACCAATACTTTTCTAGCCACAGATCGTATCTATGGAGATTTCATTCTGGAGTTTGAAGTGCTTATCGACCCCTTCATCAATTCAGGAGTTCAATTCAGAAGCAACAGTACCGACTTTCAAGGTGGCCGTGTGCATGGCTATCAGGTGGAAATTGATCCCTCTGAACGACAATGGTCAGGTGGCATTTATGACGAATCGCGCAGAGGTTGGTTATATCCCATGGGACTAAATCCTTCTGGTGGTCAAGCCTTCAGATCTGGTGAATGGAACAAATTCTACGTTGAAGCCATCGGTAACGAAATCAAAACATGGGTCAATGACATTCCTGCAGCATATCTCATTGACGATATGACTTCGGATGGATTTATTGCTTTGCAAGTTCACTCGATTGACCGTCCGGAGTTGGTGGGACGTAAGATCAAATGGCGGAATATTAGAATCAAGTCCGGATTGTTGGAACCTCGCGATGATAAATTTGGATATATCGCCAATTTTATACCCAACCGGCTAGCTGAGTCACAAAAAGCTCAAGGATGGATAAGTTTGTTTGATGGAAATGGTGTGGAAAGTTGGCGCGGTGCACACCAGGAAAATTTCCCCGACCAGGGCTGGAAAGTTGAGAATGGAACACTGCGGGTCATGGAATCAGGAGGAGGCGAAGCCAAACACGGAGGTGATATCGTTACTCGCGATGAATTTTCTGCATTTGAGTTTCAACTTGAATTTAAATTGACAGAAGGGGCCAACAGTGGCATCAAGTACTTTGTCACAGAGGAGTATGGCAACACTGAGGGCTCTGCCATTGGACTCGAATACCAATTGCTTGATGATGCCACCCATCCCGATGCTAAAATGGGCCAGGACGGAAATCGTACATTGGCTTCGCTTTATGACCTGATCACCGCTGAAAAACCTGAACTATTTGTGCGGCCTCCCGGTGAATGGAATCATGCACGTATCACGGTGAAAAAGGACAACACAGTTCAGCATTGGCTTAATCACATTCTTGTATTGGAGTACAAACGGGGCTCCCAAAACTTCCTGAATCTCGTAAAGCAGAGCAAGTACAAAGATTGGGAAAACTTTGGCATGGCCGCGCAAGGCCACCTACTGCTTCAAGACCACGGCAATGAGGTTCATTTTAGGAGTATCATGGTGCGAAATATTATTTAGTGTTGTACCACTTATCACACCTAAGAAAGTCACCGGCAAACTTACCGAGTTATATTACAGTCCCGCAAAATTTTGAACAGGACATTGAATCGCTTCAGCGTCATGGAGTCGAAACCATCATTATGCCAGATGTGGGGCATTTTCTCATGATGGAAGAGCCAGGAAGATTTAATGATTTACTTGCATTGGCAATCGAAAAAATATTGCATTGAATACCGATTAGTAAGACCTTATTGAGCGAAGGAGATGTCAGTTAAACTCCACACTCAATTTAAGCCCTCCTCTAATAAACCAATTGCTTTCCCTAACTCGGGAAACATTCTGAAGCCCAAAAAACCAATCCGGTGTGCTGTAATTTGCCCGGTTGTACTGGACCATCCAGGTCAGTCCCAATAAGAATTTCAATTTGCTTTTAGATGCAAAATGCAACCCGATTGTGGGGTTGGCCATTGGTCCTCCGTTATAGTTGCCCTCCTGAATCCGCCATTGATTAAATGTGTTTTCCACCAGTCCATAACCGAGCCCCATACTCACATATGGCTTGGTGCGTCTTACTTGCCGGTTTAAATAGTGACGCCCGTAAGCGTATAAAGAGATGAACGAATAAGTGTCAAATGTCAATCCTCCCTGATAAATGTCCAGCCCCAGACCGATCCCAAGGGAGGATCGTGGGGTAAGTCTTCTTGCATAGCGGGCCTGCAGGTGTGTTCCTGCCTCACCACTTCCACTGAATCCCAGTGCAATCCCCGCATAGTCACCATCGATGAAATGAAATTTACCTTTGCGGAACATGTTCATACGGTCAGAAGCAGTTCTGATTTTACGGATGTAACCGTGACCGATGTCAAGTGTATCTCCACTAGCAATTCTGATCTGTACAGACCGGTTGTCGTCGTGAATAAGCTGCCCCAACAATTGACTGCCATCAAATAGTTCAAGGGCTACCGTAATTTTGTAGTCACGGGCTGTTTGTGCCAGCAGCGATGCCGAAGCCAATAGAAAAAACAATATATTCCTCCAGGTGCGCATCAAGTGGATCGTCTTGTGATTAAGTGTGCACTTGGGGATAGCTATTTTGTACAAGGTTGAAGAAGCAAAACCGAGCATAGCCATACCAATGTGAGGATTTTGTTGATGAAAAGCTGGTGCAAAAGAGCATGCCATAATTGTGCAGTTATTTGCAGGCGGTACACTAGAACCCAATGGTGCTCAACTCTGAGAGCTCGTTCTCCGCGTCTACTTCAAACTGTACTAGCCCCTGATCACCGATGATCAGTAAGATCCCCTCCTTGTCAGGATGAGCAATAACGTCATACGCCGTGAAAGAATGATCTTCGTGAAGCAATGACAAATCGGTTGGATTGGAAGCATCAAAAATCTTTATGCCTCCTTCGCCCTCACATACCACAAGTTTGTCCTTAAAAAGTGTCAAGCCGTGGGGATTTTCCATGGCAATGGATTCAATCAAAGAAGGTCGCTGGATCGGATCCAAGGCAATGACATCCAATTGATTTAAGGTACCCTCACAGGCATTGCCGGTACGCAAAGTAACATAGGCTACATCCTCAGTCGGATATACGGGATCACAAGCCGTCGGGTGTTGAAACTGAGATATGTACACTGGGCTGGTGCGATTGGAAATGTCCATTATATGCATTCCATTCTGAGCACCGATAAAGAGATGATCGTTTAATGGAAAAATCGTTTCAAAGTTTCTGCCCAGACGATCGTTGCTGCGAGGCTCAATCCGATCACCGAGCAGTTGAAATGTGAAGATCGACGACTCGCTGATGATGTACACAAAATCATCGACATTGGCCATTCTACTTAACGAACCAGCTTGTGTACCCTGTTGGCTCCTGGCACCAGAAAACGATACCGGCACCGCTGCCGGTGCAATTAAATTATTATTGTGGTCAAAGAAAAACATCTCGCCATCAAAAAAACGGGATTGGCAATCAACTCTTTCAGTCACCTCCTCGTACTTAAACCCAACAAGTACATCTTCGCCATTGTGAAAAGAAACCGGGAACACTTCCTCATTGCGAGACAATAGTCTGGGGTTTAATGGATCTTGGACATCAATCACCAGGATATCATAATAGCTGTCGGCTAAAAGTCGATCATCCTTAATGATCAGGTCCTTGTTGCCAGGGATGGCTATAAAATTCATTTGCCGGGGATTGCGAGTATCGGTGTTATCCAAAATATGAATGCCGTGATCTTCTTCACTGACAAAGAGATAATCGCCACTGACAAAAATTTTACTGGGCTGTATGATTTCAGCTTGATAATCACTGACAATGGGTAGTCTCAGATTGTCAAGATCTTCATAGATGGCAGTGGCTTTAGTATATGTAACTTCACGATTACAAATGTCTTTAGTGCAGGATAGTAGGCCAAAAGTTACCAAAGCTGGTAGGAGGAGATATAGAAGTTTCATAGCGGTTCTCTTTCTTTATGAACGGACAGTGGATTGAATTGACGCCTACATGACAAACTTTAACATTCTCCTTCAAGAAATGTAAGTTCTGCTGAACGCATTCTTAAACACTCCGTAAAAACATTACCTCATCCGCAGTTTTTGGAATTGGCTCTCCTAGTAAACGAGCGCTTTTATCAGTAATTAGATAATTGTCTTCGATGCGGATACCGCCAAAATTCAAATATGGATCCAAGCGGTTATAATTGATGAACTGACTAAGTCTATTTTCACTATTCCATAAGTTGATCAATTCAGGAATAAAGTAAATGCCAGGTTCTACCGTAAAAACGAATCCAGGCTGTAAGGCCTTCCCAAGCCGAAGAGATCTCAAGCCAAACTGATCACTACGCCTAATTTGACTATCATAACCCACCCAGTCCTCACCTAAATCTTCCATGTCATGAACATCAAGTCCCAGCATATGCCCCAAGCCATGCGGAAAAAATAATGCATGGGCACCAGCATGTACTGCCTCCTCGGGATCTCCAGACATTAAACCCAGCTCTTTCAGCCCTTTGGTAAGGATCAAGGCAGATGACAAATGTACTTCTCGGTAGCAGACTTCAGGCTTCAAGGCCTGCACCGCATGATTCAGCATTTCATTTACCAGATCATAGATTTCGCGCTGTTGCTGGGTAAATGATCGGGCTACCGGTATGGTTCGAGTGATGTCAGCTGCATAATGCATAGGGGACTCTGCACCAAAATCTCCAAGCAAGAGCTGTCCCGTTTTCAATTCCTTGTCGTGACGATGATTGTGTAAGGTTTGACCTGCAATGGTCAAGATTGCTGGGTAGGCCAGTTCGACGTTCTGTTCGGTGGCCACCTTCATCAAATGGCCCATCAAATCATATTCATAGAGACCAGGACGGCACTCATACATGACTTCCAAATGCATCTTGGCAGTTATGGCGAGGGCTTCCTCTATTTGCTCTACTTCCTGCGCTTCCTTAATGGAACGTTGACTTACGACCGATTGAATCAGAAGCTCTGATGCATGAGATGGGATCTCACGAGGATCCATTTCCAATAGGTTTGCCAGTCTAATCTGTCGGTCACCCCTATATGGTGGCAGAAAGTGAATCGTGTCTGGTGCATATTTGCCGATAAATGTTGGAAGATCCTGGATTGGTAAAAAGCCATCAATACCGACCATTTCAGCCATTTCACGTAAGGAAAGCATGCTACCGGACCAGATGATGTCATCCATATCCGGTTCCTTTCCACATAAGTAGCTTTTGCCAGCCTCAACGTCGATAAGCAAACTCAGGCCTGGCTTGGTATGACCCGCATAGTATAGGAAATTGCTGTCTTGCCGGAAGGTATAGATATTGTCGCGATAGTTGCGGGGAGCCTCTTCATTGCCCATAATTAAAATCAATCCCTTCCCGACGTTTTGCGATAAAACCTCTCTTCTATCCTTATAGGTTTCAGCACTAAATAATTGCATTTGCTCTTCATTTTGAATGAGTATTTAAAGGTAAGGATTCAGGCCCACCTCAACCTCACTGTTTGCAGAATCACAACCTGCGCCTTGCTCAAGGCACATGGATTACTGATGGCCTTGCCTTTTGCCATGTAATAAGCTATACCCGAAGGATGCACATAATGCTCGAGAGACTTGAGAGTGTTTTTCTGTTTGCACTACTGCCTATAAAAACTCCTTCACAAATCCATGGACATTTCACTGGTCACACAAGTATTCAAATTCATATAACATTGATTTACAAAACCTTGGAAAAAGATCTTAGATGAGAAAATACATTAAAAAAACCAAAAAACTAAGGATCAACCCTCCTATAAATATTCGATAAGCAATGGTCAACAATCGGTATTTGTTTTTAAGCACAGCACCGATATTATACAAATCCCGGGATAAATCGTCATACAGAAGTTCCTGGTTTTTTTTCAAATCACGAAGGTGTTCAACAAAACGTTCCTTTTCTACCTTAAGGAAATTCCCAAAGAACAATAAGCTGACCTTGTGTTGTTTGATGTCTTCCTCATCAAAATCTATACCTGAGACTTTGGGCACAGCCGAAAGTACAGCAAAGATGATGGCGAAAAGTGCCGTGAGCATCAGAATCATCACTGGAATGATGTACTCCAAATTACTGGCAAGGGTCATTTGATCAAGAGAAAATCCGGCTACACCTGCCGTTATCAATATTGAAAGGACTAGCGTATTGACACTTATGATCATATTCGCCTTGCCGTCGGCAATCCGGCTCAGATTGATGTGGTTGCGGAGGGTCACGCGATAGAGGGTATCCACTCCTCGACCAAATTCCTTACCTGTCCTTTTCCGAATCGTTTTCTTATATGCCTGATGAATGCCCTTACGCTGTTTGATTATATTTTTATTGTGCCTGCTGGAAAACCTCTTTTGCGCCCATGGAGAATAAAACCGATGCTGTATCAACATGTCTAGAAGATCCCTACTCCATTGGTAGGCAGAGAGTTTTTCTTTTCTTAGGGCTTCCTTTTCCAGCCGCAATAATTTGGCCCGACGTTCAAATCGCTTTCGGCCCATAAAAGATCCATTGGCATCGCACAAGAGCCTCTCTAATGTGTTTGTAGGAGCCTTCTCCTTATGAACACTTTGAATTAACTGGCTTACTTTATCAATTCGTTCCTCTGGGTATTCGCTTTCCTTTAAAAATTGACTTGCCAACTGAACACTTCCAGATGCCACATCCCGGTTACCCTTAGATGCCATTGAAGCATAACCAGAATCATGAAACCAACCTGCCAATACTAAGATCTCTTTATCACTTCGAGAAAGCTCAGCCTGATCGGCCAATTCAGCACAGACTTCCGCGACTTCCTCTGCATGATCATAATTGTGATACAGGTAGGCAGATGGTAAATTTTCTAGCAGAAACTGATGAACATAGAAGGGTACCTGTTGAAGAATGGATGACTTGTTACTCTCAAGATTTTTCATCGAATCGATTTTAACAGAATCTTCCCTTGAAATTAATTGCCTCCTTTTTTGAAGGATGAGAAAAAATTATTGAAAATTAATCTTTAACCTACTGAAGATCAGAAAACTTCACTGAACGACCTATGATGATAACGATGGAGAGCTAATGAAAAAAATCATGAGCCCCCCTCATCAGACCATTTTTTCAGGTTTTACCCATTTATCAAATTCTTCCGAAGTTAGGTAACCAAGCTCTACAGCAGCGTCCTTCAGTGTACTTCCATCCTTGTAGGCTTTCTTGGCAATATCGGCTGCTTTGTCATACCCTATTTTGGTATTGAGTGCGGTCACGAGCATTAACGAATTATAAAGATTGTCATGGATACGTTGGTCGTTGGGCTCAATGCCACTAACGCAGTTTTTGTCAAAACTTAGACAAGCATCAGCAATAAGTACCGCGGAATTGAGAAAATTATAGATCATCAAAGGTTTAAAAACATTCAATTCAAAATGACCGGTCATGCCACCAACATTGATGGCCACGTCATTTCCAACCACTTGAGCCATGGCCATCGTAAGGGCCTCAGCTTGGGTTGGATTAACTTTACCAGGCATGATTGATGAACCAGGTTCATTGGCGGGGATCAGTATCTCGCCTATTCCACTCCGGGGTCCGGAGGCGAGCATCCGAATGTCGTTACCGATCTTCATCAGAGATACCGCCACTGTCTTTAGAGCTCCATGTGATTCTACAATCGCGTCGTGAGCTGCCATGGCCTCAAATTTATTCCTTGCCGTAATAAAGGGATGTCCGCTCAGCTTGGCAATGTGTTTGGCTACCAATCTGTCGTATCCCTTAGGAGTATTTAGACCTGTACCTACTGCCGTACCACCCAAAGCCAATTCAGCCAGGTGACTCAATGAGTTCTTTATGGCTTTGATGCCATGTTCGAGCTGAGCTACATAGCCAGACAATTCTTGACCCAGGGTCACTGGAGTGGCATCCATAAAGTGGGTCCGGCCGATCTTTACGATCTTGGCAAATGCCTTAGACTTCCTTTGCAATGTGGTTTTTAATTGCTCCAATGCCGGAATGGTCTTTTCCACCAGGGTAGAATACGCGGCAATGTGCATAGCGGTTGGGAAAGTATCGTTGGAACTTTGTGATTTGTTTACATCGTCATTGGGGTGCAAGGTCTTTTTCTCATCATCCAGATTGCCTCCTTTGAGCACATGAGCCCGGTTGGCAATCACTTCGTTAACATTCATGTTGGTTTGTGTGCCAGACCCAGTCTGCCAAACCACCAGTGGGAATTGATCATCAAGTTTGCCGGCCAATACTTCATTACAAACCCGCTGAATAAGTCGAGACTTACCCTTAGGTAGCACACCTAGCTCTGCATTGGTTGCTGCCGCTGCTTTCTTTAAAATGGCAAACGCCCTTATCACTTCTGTGGGCATCCGATGACCACCGATGTCAAAATTCTGCAGTGAGCGTTGGGTCTGGGCTCCCCAGTACATTTCCGCAGGTACATTGACAAATCCCAGGCTATCCTTTTCTTTACGATATTTCACTTTAGTTGCCATTGGTTGGTAATACAGTTATCTTCTCCTGCAAAATTAACTTTAAAAAACAATGAAAATCAGGATACATGGGAACACATTGAGATTGCGTTTGTCGAAGAGTGAAATTGCCCGTTTTTGCGATCGCGGATGGGTGCTTGATCAAATTGAATTCCCATCGGGAAGTCAGCTCACCTATCAGATCAAATGGGTAGAACAACCTGATAAAATCAGAGTCACTTATGATCAGCGCAATATCACAGTGCTGATGAACAGAGAAATGGGTGAAACTTGGTGCAATTCTGACGAAAAAGTCGGTATCTACGAGCAGGTGGCATTGCGAGAAGGAAAAATTCTGGACATCAGAATTGAAAAAGATTACCAATGTCTCACGCCAAGAGCGGGAGAAGATGAAGCCGACCTATTTACCCATCCAATGGCCAAGCAACCCCAATAATGTCAGAAGACAAGCTAGTCAGTCGAAAAATCTTAAGGTGGCAGGATGGAACGTTAGATCAGAAGGATGATCTCCTGATCAGCGAAGCACCGCTGCAGATTACTTTGAAGTTTGGACCGGCACATCATCGCCAATATTTTACCCTCGCCATCACCATGCGATCTCCCGGACATGATGATGAATTGGTCTATGGTTTCTTGTATGCAGAACAGATCATCAGTAAGATCGAGGACATTAGGAGTATCCGACACCTTTCTAATGATCACCTGGTTGTAGAATTGTCGTCTTCTTTATCTGTTCTCTCACACCAACTTCAACGCAATGTGATCACGAGCTCCAGCTGTGGAGCATGCGGACTGACGAGCTTGGATCAATTGAATCTACATATACCCTGGAACCTCATCCCCAACAAACCGAAATTGACCGCTGAGCAAATTCTTGCTGCTGCTAGAGAACTGGACAAGAAGCAGCATATGTTCAGCCAAACGGGGGGTAATCATGTTGCCGCTCTATTTATGAATGGCCGGCTTCTGACTACACGTGAAGATGTGGGACGCCACAATGCCTTAGACAAGCTTATTGGTTATGCATTACGGCACCTTACTTTCCCATTGGAAGAGTGTTATGTGATTATGAGTAGCCGCGCAAGTTTTGAACTGGTACAAAAAAGTCTGGTGGCTGGTATACCTTTTTTTGCTACGGTAGGAGCGGCATCAAGTCTGGCGGTGCAGTTGGCTGAGCAACACGGCTCGACACTGATTGGATTTTTACGTGGTCGCCAGTTTAATGTTTATACCTCTCCAGAGCGAGTGATCTGTGAGGTTTGAGGATCTATCCTGTCTTTGTGACAAACATTTTTAATCTTAGCGCTGTTATGTTTAGACAGGATTAGCTTTCTGGTGATATCCCCTAGCGATCCACATTTTTACCTAATCATTAAAGCGTTAGACCATGCCATTTGAACTACCCGATTTACCATATGCCAAAGATGCACTCGAGCCTCACATTGATGCCAAAACGATGGAAATTCATCATGGTAAGCATCATAACGGTTATACGACAAAACTCAATGCCGCTATTGAAGGAACTGATCTAGAAGGCAAGAGCATCGAAGAAATTCTGCAAAATGTTTCTCAGCATCCATCCGCTGTTAGGAATAATGGTGGTGGCTTTTACAACCATAGCCTATTTTGGACCATTTTGTCTCCGGATGGTGGTAGCGAACCAAGTGGTGATTTGGCTTCTGCCATCAATGACCGGTTTGGATCTTTTAGTGATTTCAAAGATGCCTTTAGTCGTGCTGCGGCAACCCAATTTGGATCGGGATGGGCTTGGCTGTTGGTCGACAAAGCCGGACATTTGGCGGTCACTAATACACCAAATCAAGATAATCCAGTCATGGATGTAACCAATGTACAAGGTACACCCATACTAGGCTTGGATGTTTGGGAGCATGCGTACTATTTGAATTATCAAAATCGGCGGCCTGATTATATTTCGGCTTTCTTCAATGTGATCAATTGGGAAGAAGTAGCCCGGAGGTACTCCGCTGCTAAATAATGTGACACATTAAATTTTCGGGAAGAAAGGTAACTCTTGTGCTGGATGATTGCTATTCCTGAGACTACCTATCCTGCGTGATTATTTTTCTGTGTCATGCTTTGGCACAATTATCAGAGATGATCATAGTGCCACAGATATCCTTGCCAAAGATTTGGGTTGGCCTTACAACTTAAGGTCCCTCTTATTGGGAGGCACTATCTATTTTTTTGATGGAAATAGAGGTGACAATAAAAGATTCTTCAACACCATGTTGAATTCATCCGATAATAACCTGTTCTTCCATTAAATTTCTCTGGTGAACCTACAGTGTCAAAATTTGGAACCGTGCTGCTAGTATAACCAACATTCAGGCCGGAACTTTAACGTGTTGTTCAATAACTAAATCAAACCTTATGCATCCGGCTGTATTCTTCTTTAGCACATACTGCTTTCTTTGCTTATCCTATATGTCATTGCCTGCACAGTTGTCGCTGCACGTGGAGCCAGAAAGGACTGTTTTATTTGGGCAGGACACGGTGGGTGATGGGGCCAAATTGATGTGGATACCTTCGAAGCGCGCCTTCCGGGCGGGCTTTGCTGATGGAGGCACCTGGGAATATCCAAATATCGGGTCCGAATCGATGGCTGCAGGATCGAGAACCACGGCCTCGGGAGAAGGTTCAACTGCTCTGGGGCGGATCACATTCGCAACCGGTCGCTTTTCAACGGCCATGGGTGCTGTAACAACTGCTGCAGGAGATTGGTCAACAGCCATGGGTGTTGATACCCGGGCTCTTGGGGATGCATCAACAGCCTTAGGTAACTTTACTGAGGCCTCTGGTCCGCACTCAACTTCGATGGGTAGAAGTACGATCGCTTCAGGGTTTGCTTCGACCGCAGTTGGTATGTTTAATAAAAATGGCCACGCAACATTTGATGTAGGAATCGGATCGAGTTCGACAGATCGACTCAGTGCATTGACGGTTTTTTCCAGTGGGAATGTCCAGGTAGGCACTCCTGGAGAAGGCAACGTCTTGCTCACCTTGGACAGTGAGCGAGCCTGGGTCTTCAAACAGTATTCCAAGACTTCTTCAACTGCCCTAAAACTGACCGCCAAAGATCCAGCCAATAACAACAAGAACTTCTTGATTGATACCGATGGAAAAGTCGGCATAAACGTGGACGAACCCACCTACAAGCTTGAACTACCTAACGCAAGTCATATTGCAGCTGGCCAGGCCCGGGCTAACGATTGGGATACCTATTCTGACGCTAGGGTAAAGCGGTCTGTCACAGAACTTGGCGACGCCTTAGATAAGCTTAAGCGTCTTCGTCCTGTCATTTACAATCATCACACCTCTGAATTTAGGGACGACACCTTAATTGTGCATCCAGAAGAATACAGCCGTGAGATCGGCTTTATCGCTCAAGAGGTCTATGATATCTTTCCCGAATTGGTATACTGTCCTAAAAATGAAAAAACCGATTTATGGTCTATGAGTTATTCGCGACTGGTCGCAGTGTTAACCATGGCGCTCCAGGAGCAGCAAACGATAATCGAAGAACAACGACAATCAATTTTCCAATTAAAGCAAGAATATGAAAGTAGATTTAGAATTTTAGACAAACGGCTGACGAAGCTAGAGGAATCATCGGGGCAGGAGGCATTTACCCAGGATGATTAAGTGTATTACTTACCTGCATTAGGCAGTAAGTTCAAATTGTCATAGTTCCATAGTCATTTGTGGTCATTACAAATCAAAAAGCATTCAGATACCATCATCAATAGTAAGCCCATTAATCATGTAGGGTTCTGTCTTATTAATCGATATACCCAGGGTCCAGATCAAGCCTTCAGATCTAAATCGAATGGTACTCCTATCCTTTTTATTCTCAATGATTTTAATGTCCTTTATTTCATTAATACGATCAGCTACCTTAGTGAAAAAAGCAATGGCTTCATTTTCCCTACCCGGAAACACCTCGTAATGATTTTCCACGAAAAACCTAGCTGCTTCTCCAGAAGATGAGTCTAAACACATTTCGAAAAAGTTTGCTATCCTGATACCAACATAATTTTCGGGTAGATCCCACACGCTCAAGTTGTCCAATGATTCTGGTGTAATATTGGTGATTTCCGTTTTTTCATCAATTTTCACTTTCTCCACCCGCATACCTGATATTGAGGAGTCTCCATCCATCAGAGCCATCAGCCGATATTCAAAAGCAGCTGATGGACCAGCATAAACCGCATAAAGATGATCATCCATCCCAATAAACCGTAAACTTAGATTTCTAAGTTTCTTCTTAGCTCTCCCGTATGCTTTTCGTGCTTTATAGTGAGCGAAGGGCTCGGCCAATGGCATAGGTGAATTTTCATTGTTTGCATCCTGGAAAAGTTTGACGACGTTTCTACTGTCCTCATTAGACAGAAAATCAATTCCCTTGATTACATCCTCTACCCAAGAATTGAGCTCAGGTGAACTTACATTAGTAAAAATATCAGTAATGCCATACGTGCCTTCCGCTCTCCCTGAATTCTCCGAGTGACTGCCAACTCCAATGACAAAGTAGTTTCCCTTTCTCTCCATTAAGGCCGGGCCACCACTATTGCCAGGCCCACTGACTCCTTCCAATGGGGTAACATATTTTGAATCTGGAGCGTCAAACCTCATAAATAACCAGTCAGGGCTCACTTTATAAAGTTGATTGGTTGCTTTGCGCTTGATATCATCATCGGTTACCGCTCCTGTATCACCTCTACCGAATGAGCCGGTCCCAACCAAATTAATATCTTGATTGCTACTGACCTCACCCGAGAATACTTTCAATGGCTCGATTCCTGCTACATCTGATTTTAATCGGATAAGTGCAATATCGTAATCCCATCCCTTATATTTATAGTGAAGAAAAATAGAATCTATTTCATAGGTGTTTCCCTCGATTTGCAAAGATTGGTTCGGAAGGATTCCCTCCTCGGTAAAATGTGCACAGGTTAGGATCCAATTGCTCCTTATTAAGGTACCTTCAAAGGTAACTATACCCAGTTTGTCCTGTAATGAAAGGCGAAGTACACTTCTGAATTCATCCTTTCCTACCTCGGTCAGTTTGGCATCAATATCGTGCCGAATAATAATTGCCTCTGCTTGCCAGCAAGCAATGATAAACATCAATGTTACTAGTTTCTTCATACAACTTCTCTCCTGATCTCTTCACCGCTGCGTACGGACAATGCCACATCTATCAGTGCTGCAGTTGTTGATGAGGGCCATTTAAATGAAGATATGCAATTTGCCCAATATGCTACATCATCCCGAGTTCCTTGTCATAGCGATCAGTTTAGACCTAAATTATCGGTAATGTCAGCTTACCAGGGCACCTTTTCCTGAACTTTCAATGTATCAGAGAGGCGAAAATTATAAAAGCCTGGTTGCACAGATTGTCAATTTAATATGTGCAGTGGCTCAATAGGTAGATCATCGCATGGACGCTAGATTTGTGCTCTAAAACCCAGTTTTAACTTTAATAGCCAATACAAATCAAACCCTGATGGGAAATCAGGGCTTGATCTCCCACATTAATAGGTTCCTTTCCCGGCCCTATTGCTCCTCATACTCCAGACAAAACTCGCAATCGGTAAAGTGCACCTCCTCAGGAAAATCATAGGTCCACGGACCTTCATAGGTGCGACGAAAATGGGCCTCAAACCGGGCGTGGATACGATGGTTGACGGTGTCCAGAGAAATAATTTCCAAGTAACTGTCTTGATCGTCCATAGCTTCATATTCATAGCCTGCTATATCCCGATCTATAGTATGTCCATAACGTCCGAACTTAACTCCTAGTTGATTCGTATCGGCCAGGTTGTAAGTTCCTGTTTGGTTTGGCAAGCGAGAAAACAGAAGGGACTCCACCATTTCAAAATAATCTCCAAATGGTCGATGAATAAACCAAAGAACCATGGTCAATACTGGTTCATCTATGAAATCTATTGTTTCCTGGACTGCGCGAGAAGAAGTGTCCTCCGCAATTATCGAGATATTAGCGTTGATCTGAATCCGATCTTGCTGGCAAGCGGGTACATCTGCATCTTTTGAGCAGGACATCAAAATCGGCAGTAGCAAAATCAGCGGAGCCAAGGAGTAGGCTTTCCTGCATGCCCCCACTGAATAGCTAGGATTAGAGTCCGGACGAGACAAATTCCACTTATGACTAAAAATCGAATCCTCTGCCATCATAACTCTTCATACTCCAGACAAAACTCGCAGTCGGTAAAGTGCACCTCCTCAGGAAAATCATAGGTCCATGTACCTTCATAAATGCGACGAAAATGGGCCTCAAACCGGGCGTGAATGTGATGGTTTAAGGTATCAAGAGATATAATTTCCAGATAATTGTCGCAGTCATCCATGAGTTCATGAACGTAACCTGCCTGATCACGGTCTATTATGTGACCATAGGAGGTGAAAACTTTCCCTACCTGATTAGTATCCACTAGATTGTATGTGCCTGTCTCAAAGGGTAAGCGAGAAAACGATAGTGATTCCAGCACCTCTTTAAGATTGTGAAGGGGCTGATGGCTAAACCAAAAGACGGTACTTATCACAGGATTGTTTATTTCTGGCAACTTTTCCATGGCGATCAGATGAGAGGTATCAGTGGCATGGATTGAAATATTAGAGTTGATCTGAATCTGATCATGTTGGCAAATTGGTACATCTGAATCTTTTGAGCAGGATACCAAAATCGGCAGCAGCCAAAAAAGCGGAGCCAAGGATTTGAACTTCCTAACACCTGGAGCACCTGAATGGCTTCGATAAAACAACCACAATCTCATAATTTAATGATGCGCTTTATCACCTCTTTCTTTTCTGTATGGATCTTAAGAAGGTAGGTACCTTTCGGGATTCCATCCAGCTTGATCTCAACTTCAGGGGTACTGATATCCCTAATCTTTTGACTGGTAAGATCCAACAATTCCCCACTAAATGGTTGGCTATTTTTGATTAGCGGATGCCCAACCCATATCCTTGTCTTCATAACTCCTCATACTCCAAACAAAACTCGCAATCGGTAAAGTGCACCTCCTCAGGAAAATCGTAGTTCCACGGACCTTCATAAGTACGACGAAAATGGGCCTCAAACCGGGCGTGAATCCGATGGTTAACGGTGTCAAGAGATACGATTTGCAGGTAACTGTCTTGATCGTCCATTATATCATAAATATATCCACCTAAATCACGATCAATGGCATGACCATAGCTAGCAAAGTTTCTCCCAAGCTGATTGGTATCGGCCAGATAGTAGATCCCTTCAGAACAAGGGACCCAAAGAAACTGCAAATACGCTTTAAACTCTAGATAATTTTCAAATGGTTCTAGGTTAAACCAGAAATTGATCTCAATCAATGGCTCTTCAACCTTGCCAACGATGCTCTTAAAAACTTGAGAAGTTGTATCAAGTTCCGGCGGAGTGACATTACTTCTGATGCGTACATAATCGACTTGACAGGATAGAACTTCCTGCTGCCTCAAATCTTTTGAGCAGCAAACGACCAGCATGATCAACATTCCAATAAATAAAAGATTGATCCGATTCTTTTTTTCAATCCAGAGAAACCATAGGCCAGCATGTGATGATTCTGTCATAGGCCTATATCTGGTGGACCGGATAGTCTCTACTGATCTGTTTCCAATACCATCATTGCTCCTCATATTCCAAACAAAACTCGCAATCGGTAAAGTGCACCTCCTCAGGAAAATCATAGGTCCATGTACCTTCATAAGTGCGACGAAAATGGGCCTCAAACCGGGCGTGAATGCGATGGTCTAAGGTATCAAGAGATATGATTTCCAGATAATTGTCGCGGTCATCCATAAGTTCATGAACGTAACCTGCCTGATCACGATCAACCCGATGACCATAAAAGGTAAAATCTCTGCCCAGTTGGTTGGTGTCGGAAAGGTCATATAAACCCTCTTGACATGGTAGCCATAGGAATTGTATTCCTTCAACCATTTCTGACAAGTCCTCAAATGGTTTATGAGTAAACGCTATAAGAATTTCGATTAGTGGTTCCTTTAAATCGCCAATGATCATCTTAGATATGTGATGGGCGGTATCTTCTGCAACGATGGAGACATTAGAGTTGATCTGAATATGATCTTGCTGGCAAGCGGGCACATCTTTATCTTTTGCGCAGGACACTAGGATCAGCAGTAAAAAAAGCAGATTTAACCTGCAGGCCATCCTGCAACTTATGGCCCTTGAATCATTTCGATCACAGAACATCCTCAATCTCATAATTTGATGATCCGCTTTATCACCTCTTCTTTTTCTGTATGGATCTTAAGAAGGTAGGTACCTTTCGGGATTCCATCCAGCTTGATCTCAACTTCAGGGGTACTGATATCCCTAATCTTTTGACCGGTAAGATCCAACAATTCCCCACTAAATGGTTGGCTACTTTTGATTAGCGGATGCCCAACCCATATCCTTGTCTTCATTGCTCTTCGTACTCCAGACAAAACTCGCAGTCGGTAAAGTGCACCTCCTCAGGAAAATCGTAGTTCCACGGACCTTCATAAGTACGACGAAAATGGGCCTCAAACCGGGCGTGAATGCGATGGTTGACGGTGTCAAGAGATATGATTTGCAGGTAACTTTCTTGATCGTCCATAGCTTCATATTCATAGCCTGCTATATCCCGATCTATAGTATGTCCATAACGTCCGAACTTAACTCCTAGTTGATTCGTATCGGCCAGGTCGTAAGTTCCTGTTTGGTTTGGCAACCGAGAAAACAGAAGGGACTCCACCATTTCAAAATAACCTTCAAATGGTCTGTGACCAAAACAAAAAACCACGCTTATTAACGGTTGATCGATAAAGTCTATCGTTTCCTTAACCGCGCGAGAAAAAGTGTCCTCTGCAATTATTAAGATGTTTGAGTTGATCTGAATCTGATCTTGCTGGCAAGCGGGCACATCTGCATCTTTTGCGCAGGACACTAGGATCAGCAGTAAAAAAAGCAGATTTAACCTGCAGGCCATCCTGCAACTTATGGCCCTTGAATCATTTCGATCACAGAACATCCTCAATCTCATAATTTGATGATCCGCTTTATCACCTCTTCTTTTTCTGTATGGATCTTAAGAAGGTAGGTACCTTTCGGGATTCCATCCAGCTTGATCTCAACTTCAGGGGTACTGATATCCCTAATCTTTTGACCGGTAAGATCCAACAATTCCCCACTAAATGGTTGGCTACTTTTGATTAGCGGATGCCCAACCCATATCCTTGTCTTCATTGCTCCTCATACTCCAAACAAAACTCGCAATCGGTAAAGTGCACCTCCTCAGGAAAATCGTAGTTCCACGGACCTTCATAAGTACGACGAAAATGTGCCTCAAACCGGGCGTGAATGCGATGGTTAACGGTGTCAAGAGATACGATTTGCAGGTAACTGTCTTGATCGTCCATTATATCATAAATATATCCACCCAAATCACGATCAATTGCATGACCATAGCTAGCAAAGTTTCTCCCGAGCTGATTGGTATCGGCCAGCTCATAGATCCCCTCCGAACAAGGCAGCCAAAGAAACTGTAAATATCCCGTAAACTCCAGATAATTTTCAAACGGTACGTGGTCAAACCAGAAATTGATCTCAATCAAAGGCTCTTTAACATTGCCAACGATGCTCTTAAGAACTTGATAGGTTGTATCAACAGATTGAATCTGAATATTTGAATTTAAATGCCCATAATTTTCTTCACAAACCGAAATACTTTCTTCCTTAGAACAACCTACTAAATAGATGAGCATCATGATATACACAAAAAAAAGACCGGTCCAGTTTTTAAGCACCATGAACGATAGCTAATGTGTACTAAGTTTTGAAATGCTCATGACCTAATGATTCGCCATACGAAGAGGTCTTTACCTGATCTGATTCTAAGCAGATACGTTCCTGGAGGTATTCCTTTAAGGTCAATAAGATCATCTGATACAGTAATATCTTGAATTTTCTGGCCTGTTAAATTGAGTAATTCTCCTGTTACCATAACTTTGCCCTCAATTCTTAAATCGCCTGTAGTAGGATTGGGATAAATATGAAAAATTTGCGAATCTACAGAACCTTGCAAATTATGAGCAATCTGTCTCCGAGACTCCGTCGGAACCAACTTATCCTCCTGATAAGTCAACTCAGGATTCTTATGTGCTGAACGATCTAATGCTATAATGGTAGTCTGCTCCATCTGCAATCTCGCTGACAAATTTTCACTAAAATCTGAGACAGTGCAGGCCCGATTTTTCAACTTCAAAGCAACATCCCTGCTTCCTGAGACACCCGTAGGCCAACCTTCCGGTGGATGCATAATGGGTGGATTGGGTGGTGGTATGTAGTTGACTGAAGGGTTGGAGAAGTGAGGGATGATGGTGTGGGTATTTGCTACTGATCCTGTAGCCATAATCGTGGCGTGGTAGGCCGATACGATATGTGCGCGGGCATAATAGGAGGAATTGTCATTTTCATGCCTGCCTCCCATGACATGGCCGATTTCATGAGCTGCAGTATGGTCCATCGTGGCCGCCTGGATTTCAGCGATGCAAAATGCGTAATCCACAGATGCCTCTATGAACGCTACTCCATATATTGGTGATCCGTTGATCGTATAGTTACCATCAGTCAATAAAATCACAATATCAGCAGAATAACTTGCTCTAAGGTTATTCACCCAGCTATTTGCGGCCAAGTTATTCCGATCAGTAAATATGTTACTGCTCTCCACAAACCCCTTCAATTTTACCACACCCACATTGTGAAAGCTGATGTCGTTGTAAGAGAGGCCACTATTTCTCCTGGCATTGTACAGTTGACTCTTCACACTGTTGGCCACAGATGAGGGACTAAGTCCGGTCTGTTCTGCATTGTTGGTGTATAAGAACAGAATGTCGATATCGCGATCGCAGGCCTGCCTCTTCTTCGAACCCTCAAAAGAGGGAATCGATTCCCCAATACCATGGTCTTCACCAACTGATGTCTGGCTCAATCCACAATCGACATTTTGGACATACTCCGGATCCAATTCAACCAATGCCGTTTCGCTGGAAGAAAGATTGACTATGTGAAACGCCCGGTTGGGAACGCGTATGTTACCATAAGTGCCGGTGTGGTCGACGTGTATGTTGCATGCTCCACCATTAAACTGTCCGTGCCATACGAAGTCGTTACCTGGCTCCTCTTGCTCAGTGCCAGGCGTCGCAACCCAGTCGGGCAGTCCACCCGGTACGTTTAACACCACGGACCCTTGATTGCTCTGCGCTTTTACATCCCATAATTTGACCAGTCTTACGTCTACAAAATCAGGATTGGCAATGAGTAAATCATACTGCTTTTGACCCGCTGGTGTCAACCTCATTTTGCGATGATCTAGGAATGTGAAGGCGTTCTCAGGTGCTTGGTTTTGACCATTAAGTGTCAGATGTGTTAAGAAAATCAGGATGCAAATAAGGGGGGGGGGTAGATAGAGCTTTCATGGTGATCGTTTTAGAGCTTTAATAAAAGACATATTAGCCAATTGCTGCAAAAATGTCAAGAGGGTTCCAAAACTTTAACAAATAGATCACAGGATGACTTTTTCTTATCCCAGCTCTAACGAGCAAAGAGGCACCCACCAAAATAGAGATGTTCGGAATAACTATCACCTTAAGTACCTTCTTGTATCTCGTTAGTGTCTTGTCTTGGAATTCAAGCCAATGAATGGGGCTTCACCTCGCTTCCCTTACGATTTGATAAAGTCTTTCTACTTCTTCCAGCGATCGCTCTCCTACCATGCAGGCTTGAAAGGAGTATTCGTTGTCGCCTTGAATCTTAAAGTGTCGAAAATCATAATTCAAGAGCGAATCAAGCTTGATCTCAAAAATAAATCCATCCGGATATTCCTGGATGATCTGAGAAAAATAGGGATTGGATTTTACCTCCTGCAGCTTATTTTTCTTCAATTTGCTCAGATCGTGGGTTAAAGCCTTGGAGCTGAAGATCTGCAAATTGTACCAATCCTGACTGATGGTGAGGTCTTTTTGCACACCCCAGTCCATCATATTGATCTTGGCACTATCCGGCATTTTGAGTGTAATCGGAATTCCATGCGCAAGCAGGTCCTTCTCTACCAGATCAACGTCTCCCTCCGAATGGCAGGAAGACCAGACGATAAGGAGAATAAACCCCAGACAATGGGTTAGCTTCACGATATTCACGGTGTCAAGATAGCAAATATGGAAGTAAGTAAACCGCAACTTGAAATTGCCGTTGATAGCCTTCAAGGGGCATTGATCGCGCAGTCAGGCGGAGCAGACCGGGTCGAATTGTGCTCGCACCTGCCCTGTGGTGGATTAACACCAGGAGCCGGTCTTCTGGAATTGGTATGTGACCAACTCAACATCCCCGTCCATGTACTTATCAGGCCCAGACCGGGAAATTTCTGCTACAACGATCACGAGGTGGCCACCATGTGCCAATCCATCCTCCTGGCTCAAAAAGCTGGTGCCATGGGAGTCGTTATCGGCTGCGTTGACGAAAAAGGGCAGCTGCAGCAGACCCATCTTAAGCGAATGATGGAAGCAGCCACGAACTCACGGCTCACATTTCATCGGGTCTTTGATCTGATGCCCAACCCCCTGGAGACGATCGATCAACTGATTCAAATGCATTTTGACCTGTTACTGACTTCCGGACAAGCTCCCAGCGCTGATCATGGAAAAACGTTGATCAAACATTTGATAGACCATGCTGGCACCGATCTCCGGATCATGCCAGGTGCCGGAGTGAATTCCGAAAATATTGTTTCCATTTGTAAATCTACCAGATGCCAGGACATCCACAGCTCTGCAAAGGTCCTTGCAGAAGATTCCACCATTCTGAATGATGACCTCGGCATAACCGGTGATGAGCCCCTCTATGAAACTGGTCTTGAAAACGTACGGCGTATGCGTGCAGCATTAGACCAGGCATTCAAATCCATAGAGCCATTTTGATCGCTGAATAGATGTCGAAAAGTGCACACGAGCTAGGTGAGCGGATCATCATATTCCATTTGTCGCATATGTGTAACTTTGTTGGATGTCAAAAGTGTCAAACAAAATTCATCTGCAAAAAAACTACGAGCAGGCTTATAAGTCCCTGAATCCATCACAAAAGAAGGCCGTAGATCTCATTGAAGGACCAGTCCTGGTCGTTGCTGGACCGGGCACTGGCAAAACCCAGATTTTAGCCTTGCGGATAGGCCACATTTTAAGAACGACTGACACCAGACCCAATCACATCTTGTGTCTAACATATACTGACGCAGGTGCCATCGCCATGCGCAAACGATTGTTGCACTTTATTGGCCCTGAAGCCTATCGCGTACAAGTCCACACCTTCCACTCCTTCTGCAACCATATTATCCAAGAAAATCAAGAGCTGTTTTCCGACTACGAAACCTTACATCACATCACGGACCTTGAAAAAACCCAGCTTTTTAAGAAACTCATTGACCGATTTCCTTATGAGCATCCTTTGAGAAGACTCAAAGGTCAATTGTACTATGAAGCTAAGAGAATGAATGACCTCTTTTCCTTAATGAAAAGAGAATCCTGGACTCCGGATCATCTACTGAACCATATTGAAGGAGAATACAAAATCATTGAAGAGGATCCTGATAATTTTTATAAAGTTACCCGCCGGAATTTTAAGGCTGGTGATCCCAAAAAAAAGTTTTATGACAAAAAAAATAATTTGCAAATTCTGGAAGCTGCCGCAAAAGCCTTTGATCCGTTTCAAGAGATGATGCGCGAAGCCGGTCGATATGATTTTGATGACATGATCCACTGGGTACTTACTGCCTTTCAGTCGGATGAGGCACTGCTGGCCAGTTACCAGGAAAGATTTCTCTATGTGCTGGTTGACGAATACCAGGACACCAATGGTTCCCAAAACCAGATCATAGAACTCCTTGTCGATTATTGGGAAAATCCCAATTTATTTGTAGTTGGCGACGACGATCAGGCTATATTTAGATTTCAAGGGGCAAATATTTCGAACCTACACCAGTTGTACGAAAAATACACTCCGCAAGTGGTGGTACTAACCGAAAATTATCGATCAACTGAGCCGATACTCGATGGAGCTATGAACCTCATCGAGAACAATAGCAGCAGAATCACTGACCAGATCCCAGGAGTTGAAAAAAAATTAACCCCAAAAACCAAGAGCAAAGTAAGTATCCCTCCACAGATTCTAGAATATCTCAATACATCACAGGAAGAAACTGGAATATTTGAAGCCATCAAGGATTTGAAAACGAGAGGCATTCCTCTTCAGGAGATCGCAGTGATCTATCGCAAACATCAGCAAGCCACCAATCTCATCAAGGCATTATCTCAAGAGGGAATACCCATCGATGTCAAACAAAGGACCAATGTCCTGGATGAACCCTTGATTAAAAACCTGGAAAATATCCTTCTTTATTTGCATAAGGAATTTACGACTCCGGGTACCGCCGACACCCTCCTTTTCGAATTATTACATTACAAATTCTTTGACCTTGCACCACTAGATGTAGCCAAGGTGTCCATGTATTGTTGGGAAGACTATCGCTCCCCAAAGTCGCTGCGTAAAACGATCAAAGACTATGAGTTATTAGCCACTTTCCATCTGGAGAATATCGACACCTTTGTACGCTTTAATGAAACGTTGGAATCTTGGTTGAGTCAAATACCCCATGTCACCCTACAGGTGCTCCTTGAGAGAATTCTAAAAAAAGGAATGGTCTTTAGGGAAATCATGTCTGACGATCGTCGCACCTATTTTATGCAGGTTTTAGCCACTTTCTTTAATTATCTCAAGGAAGAAAGTGACCGGCATCCTGAGCTGACCCTGGCTGATTTCCTTGCCACTTTATCAGACATGAGAGAGATGGATTTGCGCTTGGAAATGCAGAATATCATGCGTTCAAAAAATGGCGTGAATTTCATGACCGCACACTCTGCAAAAGGACTGGAATTTGGTCATGTTTTTATTTTAGGTTGCAATAAAAAACATTGGGATCGCTTGTTTGGCCGCAGGGACCGCTATAAGCTCCCAAGCACAATCATCGACCCAACGAGAGAGACAGACCTCGAAGACGAAAGGCGCTTATTCTATGTTGCCATGACCCGGGCCAAAGAATTCCTGGCCCTGTCTTACTCAGCTGAAAACATGAACAGCATGCCCGACGAACCCAGTCAATTTCTCGCCGAACTGGCGGCTTCACCCGAAATCAAGCCGGTTGAGAAAAAAATAGAGACATCAGAGGCGGTTGCTTACTACCGAAATCTTTTGGAACCCTTGGAGCAGAAGCTTCCCTTAATTGACCATGCTCTCATTGACAAGGTCCTGGAAAGATTTCAATTGACTCCTACAGCACTCAATAAATACCTAACCTGTCCCCGCACTTTTTACTTCGAAAATATTTTATGTGTACCCCTGGCACATAGCCCCTATCTGGGTTTTGGAAATGCTGTGCACAATGCCTTACAAAAATTGATCGACCAATACAACAAAGGCTTGCCAATGACTGACGACCGGCTCATCCGTCTTTTTAAAGACTGGATGTCGCAATATCAGGCACATTTCACACCGAAACAGTATGAAAATTATCTGAAGCACGGATCCCACATTTTACCGCTATACCTGGCCAGAATGTCACCCCAATGGTTGGAGGCTACAGTACTTACCGCAGAGAAAAGTATCTCAAATGTTACTCACCGGGATGTACCGGTTAAGGGCAGGATAGATTTGATTGCAAAAGATGCCCGTGGACATAGTAAAGTGATTGATTTTAAGACCGGAAATGTCGATAATACGGCCAGGAGAAGGCAGAAATTGCAGGTGCCTGAGACTTTTGATGCACTTGGCGGAGACTATTGGCGCCAAATGGTGTTTTACCGAATTCTCATAGACGCGGCCAATGATCCATCGACGGCTATGGACGTGGGCGAAATGAGTTTTGTGGAGCCGGACAAGCTGGGAAACTTCTATAGCGAGGAGTTTTTCATTGATCTGGGACAATACCAGATCGTATCAGAACAGATTGTTGATGTCTGGATGCGATTACAAGCCCACGACTTTGATCAGGATTGCAATCGAAAAGACTGTCATTGGTGCAATTTTGTAAAAAATGAATTTGTCTTGCCGGAAGATACCCTTGATGAATGGGCTGAGCCAGAGGAGGAGGAAAATACGGTTGCTGTACTTGGGCAGATGGAATTTGATTTTCATTAGAAAATGAAGGTGGTGATTGGATTCATCGCATCTCATATCTTGTGGTGAATCAATCGAGCGGTGGGTCGACTAACCTAGACCAGAACCTGCTTTGTTTGAGTCATAGATATCTTTTGGAAATATTTTCTTAAAGATTACGCCCTTTAAGGGTTTGAATTTTACCAGTAGTATCGGTGGCGAATTTTTGTCTGCTCGAGGTAGATATTATCAACCAAAAACCTATTTCAACTTAGGTGTTAGGACTGAGACTGGTTATAACCAGTTTTCCAATTATAATGGGCGGTGGATTTGGTCCAATGTGGTCAGCTACAAGAGGAAACTACAAAACCACCAAGTGGATTTTCTATTGGGCCATGAAGCAATTGACCAGGGCGTTGGATACTCCATAAATGCTTTAGGACAAGGCGCACTTCTCGATAATGTCAATTTTATCAGTCTTTCGACCATTAGTGCTCGAACTGTTGAAGGCAGCAGATTTAATGGTGTCAGGTTTGTTTCCTTTTTTGGAAGAATAAATTATGACTTTGCAGATCGATACCTGATATCGGCGATTTTGAGGCGAGATGGATCATCTCGCTTTGGCTCAGATCAACGTTATGGTTTATTTCCCTCATTTACGGTTGCCTGGCGTCCTACGTCTGAGAAGTTTCTGAGAAATGTATGGTTTCTCGATGATTTAAGAATCCACTCAGGGATAGGAGTCATGGGAAATTCGAACAATGTAGACCCCGATAATCAATTTACACTTTTCTCGACTTCACTCAATGCTTCGAGCTACGATATTCGCGGTACCAATTCTGACGCTGCTACGGGATTCTACCGCACTCGTCTAGGCAATGCACAGGCCAAGTGGGAGCGAGTGCGGACATTTAATATTGGGCTCGATATTTCCTTGCTTGGAGGTAGCATAGACTTCAGAATTGACTATTGGAAAAAAGATACGAAAGATCTATTGTTTCGGGTACCTCGTTCGGTACAGACAGGATTTTTTGCCGATGCACCCTTTGTCAACGTCGGCGAAATCTCAAATGTAGGCACTGATTTCATGCTGAGATGGAGAGGGCACAGGGGCAAAGTAGACTTTGCCTTACAATTAAATGGCGGATTCCTGAATAACAAAATAGAATCACTGACTCCGAGAATAAATACCCTACCTGATCGAAGTAAAACCTATGGGAGTGTCGCCCCCGTGCTCAACATGGTAGGACAGCCGCTTTCCTCATTCTTTGGTTATGAGGTACAGGGTCTCTTTGGTGATCAGGCTGAAGTTGACGCTGCCGCCGCTCAACTCGATGCTGCTCCGGGGAGATTGCGTTTTAAAGACCAAAATGGCGATGGAGAGATTTCTGCAGCTGACCGTATTCCTTTGGGCAGTCCAATTCCTGACTTTACAGGAGGGCTTTCGATAGTAATTAATTTTAGGGAATTTGAACTGCTGGTGGCATCAACCGCTTCAGTAGGTAATGACATTTATCATTTGGCAAGGAGTAGTACCGATTTTTCCAGTGGCAATTTGGCCATTAGTACCAAAATTAGAGATTCCTGGACACCTCAAAATCGCAATAGTACGATTCCAATTTTTGAAAACACTAGCAATTTCAGTACAAATGCAGTGGCTAGCTCATATTTCATTGAAGATGGATCCTATTTTAGGTTACAGAATATCACTCTTTCTTATTCTTTACCGTCTAGTCTTCTGCATCGTTATGGACTGGATCAAATTAGAATCTTCGGTGCGCTGAATAATATATTCACAGTTACCAAATACACTGGTTTCGATCCATCCGTAGGTGGCCCATTCGACACCAACTTTGGCATTGATCTCGGCAACGTTCCAATCACAAAGAGTATGGTTTTTGGAATGAGTGTAAAAATCTAGGACAGTATGATTACCAATTATAAACATCACATAGTCATTGTATTAATTACTATGCTCTGCTTTAATTGCCAGCAGAGCTTTTTAGAGGTGCCTCCTGCCGGCAAAGTCAATGCCACAGATCTGACAAATTTGGAGGGTGTTGAAGAACTTCTGATCGGTACTTACAGCATGTTGTTGGGTCGGGAAGCGGGATTTTTCTCCGACCCTACCAATTGGTTTTGGGAGGTGATGCCAACAAGGGATCTGAAGCAGACGACCAAATGCGACTCAATGAAATTCAGAGATACAACGTGCTTCCCACCAACTCTGCAGTACTTGAAAAGTACCGGTCGCTCTATGAAGGAATCTCAAGAGCTAATGCCACATTGCGTGTGCTTTCTCAGACTGATGACGGGACTATTGGAGAAAGAAATCGAATCGAGGCAGAAGCCAAGTTCCTCAGAGCGCATTTCTATTTTGAGTTAAAACGCAATTTCAACAACACACCTTATGTAGATGAGCACTGGGACGAAATCACACCAGTGGCCAACGACCAGGATTTATGGCCTTTCATTGAATCAGATCTGAATTTTGCGTTCGCACATCTGCCGGAGACACAACAGGCTATCGGTAGAGCCAATAAATGGGCTGCCGGAGCCTATCTGGCAAAGACACATCTTTACCAGGAAGATTATTTGATGGCAAAGCCGCTCTTTGATATGGTTATTTCACAAGGTGTAAATACTCAGGGTCAATCCTATGAGTTACTGACTTCTTATGCCGACAATTTCAGATCAATCCACGACAATGAAAAGGAATCGGTTTTTGCCATTCAAGCAGCCGCTGGGACCGGTTCGGTTCTTAATGCTAATCCCACTCTTTCCCTTAATTTTCCATTTAGCAGTGATGCTCCAGGAACGTGCTGCGGATTTTTTCAACCTAGTTTTGACTTAGTTAACTCTTACAGAACCACAGAAAAAGGCCTACCGATGCTCGATGGATCTTATAATGATCCTTTAAACACGATCGAGTCAGATATGGGATTGGAAAGTGAAGGTGCCTTTTCTACTGATCAGGGACCATTGGACCCCAGGTTGGATCACTCCGTGGGCCGTAGGGGTATACCCTACCTGGATTGGGGCATACATCCCGGCAAAGACTGGATTCGGGATCAGGCATATGGCGGTCCATACTCACCTAAGAAATTTAGTTATTACCGGGCAGGCATCGGTATCGAAAACGACATTTCAGGATGGAATCCAGGCCACACTGCAGTAAATTATGATATAATTCGCTTTGCGGATGTGATCCTGATGGCTGCTGAAGCGGAAACGGAGCTTGGCAATTTAGACCAAGCACTGGCATATGTAAATCAGATAAGAGCGCGAGCACAAGTCTCAGTATTGCCTGATGCAGATGCTCGTTATCATGTCGGGCTCTACAATCGGTTCATTGATCAAGAGGCAGCTCGCACAGCAGTACGATTTGAGAGAAAATTGGAGCTGGCAGGTGAAGGGCATCGATTTTATGATCTGGTAAGATGGGGCGTCGCTGATCAGGTATTGAATCAATACTTGCAACACGAAGATCAATTTCTGACCGACCCTTTTGCCGGTGCATCTTTCACCTCTGGTAAAAGTGAATATTTACCTATTCCTCAGGAAGAAATTGATCTACAAGGAGTAGAGGTACTGAAACAAAACCCGGGGTACTAGAAAAATTTCAGGTACAAGGGATGCTCCAAATCCAACGATCGATCGAGGTTGCCTATTCTCGATGTTGCAGCCCAATAATGACGATCGATTAACGGCAGTCTGATAACCACAGCATTCATTGTTAGCTATCCCATTTGCCCTTAGTGTCGTACCTTTTGCTGATTACGACCATTCATCCTGATCAATCGCAAAAGTCCGGTAAGAAGTTAGAATCTGCTTTGAAGTCATTACTCAAGTGTACACCTAGATCATCCGCCTTTGAACATACAGAGATCAAAGTCTCATTTATTGCCCTTTGCGTAAATTCAGGCACTCATTCTTATTTAAACCAAAATTATGCGTTGCATCTCTTGTCTACTGCTCAGTGTTTTTTGTGTTTTGGCATCTCCTACTGCCTCTACTCAATCCATCGAAAGCCCGAATGGAGACTATCAGCTGACCTTTCTGTTGAAAGACGGCGTCCCAACCTACGCGCTATCCTGGAAAGAACAAGCGGTGATCTTGCCAAGCACCCTGGGCCTGGAACTATCTGCAGGATCTGATCTGATGGCAGGATTTAGTAGTGAGCGGATCGCACGTGATACCTTCGACGCCACTTGGGAGCCAGTGTGGGGGGAAGTCGCACAGATCCGAAATCACTATCACGAACTTGCCGTGACTCTTTTGCAGGATAGTACAGAACGTCGCATGATATTGCGTTTTCGGCTGTTTGATGATGGTTTTGGTTTCCGCTATGAGTTTCCTGATCAAGCCAACCTAACCCATTTTGTGATCAAAGAGGAGCACACTCAATTTGCCATGACTGGCGATCACATGGCCTTTTGGATCCCTGGTGATTACGATACCCAGGAGTACGACTATACCACTTCGCGATTGAGCGAAATCCGGGAACGAATGCCGCAAGCCATCACTCCCAATGCTTCACAAACACCCTTCTCCGAGACTGGAGTCCAAACGGCTCTTATGCTCAAAACGGATGCCGGTCTATATCTCAATTTGCACGAGGCCGCCCTGGTTGACTATAGCTGTATGCATCTGGAACTGGATGATGTCGCACTGATTTTCACAAGTCATCTTACACCCGATGCGATAGGGAACAAGGCCTATCTCCAGGCACCATGTGTCACTCCCTGGCGCACGGTCATTGCGAGTGATCAGGCCGGCGATATCCTGCTATCGCATCTGACCCTTAACCTAAATGAGCCTTGCGCTATTGAGAAAACCGACTGGATCAAACCGATTAAGTACATTGGTGTCTGGTGGGAAATGATCACCGGTAAAAGCTCCTGGGCCTACACTGATATCCCTGGTGTAAAGTTGGGAGAGACCGACTTCAGTCAGACCATCCGGAGTGACCGCCATGCGGCAAATACGGAACACGTAAAAGAACATATTGACTTTGCAGCAACCCATGGCTTCGATGCGGTACTGGTAGAGGGTTGGAATGTGGGTTGGGAAGATTGGTTCGGCAAATCCAAGGATTATGTGTTCGATTTTGTCACGCCCTATCCCGACTTCGATGTGAAAGGTATCCAGGCTTATGCAGCCTCAAAAGGAGTGGAAATGATGATGCATCACGAATCCTCTAGCTCAGTACGAAATTACGAACGTCACCTGGATACTGCTTATCAGTTTATGGTCGATCACAATTATCATTCAGTCAAGAGCGGGTATGTCGGTGACATAATCCCCCGAGGTGAGTACCATTATGGTCAGTGGATGGTCGATCATTACTTATATGCCCTCAAGGAGGCAGCGAAACATCACATCATGATCAACGCTCATGAGGCTGTCAGGCCCACCGGACTAGCCCGAACCTATCCCAACCTTATCGGTAATGAATCAGCCAGGGGCACAGAGTATGAAGCCTTTGGAGGAAACAAACCCGATCACACCACCATCCTGCCCTTTACGCGTCTGATTGGAGGACCCATGGATTACACCCCTGGGATTTTCGAACCGGATGTAAGCCAGTACAACCCCAACAACAATTCCTGGGTCAATACTACCATTGCTCGACAATTGGCCTTGTATGTCACTATGTATAGTCCCTTGCAGATGGCAGCCGACCTTCCTGAAACTTATGCAAAACATCTCGACGCCTTCCAGTTTATCAAAGATGTCGCCCTTGACTGGCAGCAAACACTCGTGCTCGAAGCCGAACCTGGAGATTTCATCACCTATGCTCGTAAGGCCAAAGAAAGTGATCACTGGTTTGTTGGCCGTACGAATGATGAAGTGGCCCGAACCTCAATCATTCGATTCGACTTTCTTGACCCCGATGTAGAATATCTGGGAACTGTTTACAGTGATGGAACCGATGCACACTTCCGAAATAATCCCAAGGCCTATGAGATCCGGAAGTACCGAGTGGATCATACGTCGCAGTTGACGCTGACCTGTGCACCTGGTGGTGGTTACGCCATCAGCCTTATCGCCGTGGATGACGACCAAGAACTGGAGGGTCTGGAGAAACTTTAATGACTTACCAGACCGGACCAGCAAACCATTAAAATTAGATCAAAGTAAGAAGTAGAAAAGATCCAGACAACTTAAAAGCCCCTAGCCTCTTTTCATGTTTCTAAATAACAAATAAGAATACACTATGGGAAAAATTACTATGATTCCTGTAGTGGTAAAAAATAGAATAAAATTGGATTGCGAATTAAGCATCAGACTAAACACAACGATAATTATACCACCCAAAAACCACAATTTTCCTCCCAACTGGTGAGTCTTCTTCCATATTAACTCATTCTCTAAAGTCCAGGGAGTCCTAATGCCAATGAAATAATTCGCCTTTATCGTTTTAAAATAATTTCCCAGAAGAGTATATAAAATGCCGATGAAGAGAACAATGTAATTTGGATTTGCAATGGACTCATTTTTTGCAGAATAAAGTATAAATAGAGCCAAGAAAGACATAAAGGCAGTCAAGACTACTTTGATGCTTTGATATTTATTACCCATATTCTTGATCTTGTCCTTAGGATCAATGTGAGGCACAATAAGAAAAATGATGTATACCAACATAGGTAGTAAAATAGGAATCAAGATGAGTTCCGCTTTATCCCCATATCTATCAACCTCTCCTTTCCAATTCCAATGTATAGGCACTTTTCGGGGAAGGTCATTCCAAATGCAGGCTAAATAGATAAATGGCAGCGCTACGAGAATTATTGTAGGGAGTTCCTTTTTAAATGATATTTTCATTTTTGATCTTTTAAGTGCATGATCCAAGAAAGTAGATCTTCCAAAATGCTGGTGTTTAGTGAGTATTCAACAAACTGACCTTTCTTTTCACTGGTTATTAAATCAGCTCTTTTAAGCATATCAAGGTGATGCGAAATGCTGGGTTTAGAAATGTTGAATTGGTCAGCGATCTCTCCAGCATTCATATCCCGGTCTCTTAACAGCTGGAGTATCTGCCTTCTCGTTTCATCGTTGAGTGCTTTGAAGAGCGTATTCATCTATATTTAGATATTTCGATAAATATCTAAATATTAATTGAAAAATCCAAGCTCCTGAATAGATTCTGGATGCTTCTCATATACCCTCTCAAGGCAACAGAAAAGATGAAGCTCATTTGTCCCTATAAATCTCAAGCAACTAGAACTAATTGACTATTTTCCCATCCCATATTTGAAAAGCAGGCACTTTATGAAAAAGCTTCTCCTATTACTCCTCTCCTCCATCTGGTTAGTATCAGCCACGCAGACACAAGAAAGTATCGATTTGGAAAAAATGGTGCACCAGCCAGGATTTATTGACTTCTACTGGGATTCTATTCAGGGTAAGATCTATTTACAGATCAATAAGTTGGATGAAGAGATTCTCTACAATACTGGCTTAGCCGCCGGGGTTGGTTCCAATGATTTGGGACTTGATCGCGGCCAGCTGGGAGGCTCTCATGTCGTCTTATTCAACAAGGTTGGCGACAAAATCTTGCTGGTGGAAAAGAATCTTGACTACCGGGCAGTTAGTGAAGATCCTTTGGAACGCAGAGCTGTAGAGGAAGCTTTTGCGCACTCAGTATTGTGGGGATTTAAGTCCTTGCAAAGACACCAAGATGGTTACTTGGTCGATGCCACAAAGTTCTTATTAAGGGATGTGCATCAGGTCAGTCAACGCCTGGCTGATCAGAAGCAAGGTACCTATAAGGTCGATGAAACAAGAAGTGCCATCTATCTCCCCAGAACCAAGAATTTTCCCCAAAATACAGAGCTCGAAGCCACCATCACCCTTACGGGAATCCCTAAAGGATCTCTTATTCGGTCTGTGACACCGAGCCCCCAGGCGGTTACGGTGCGACAGCACCATTCGTTTATTCAGCTGCCTGATGATCAGTACAAACCTCGCAAGTTTGATCCACGATGTGGTTATTCGCCTTTATCATTCTATGATTATGCAACTCCAATTGACGCTCCATTAGTGCAGCGATTTATCCGAAGACACCGGTTACAGAAAAAAGATCCCAGTGCTGCAATCAGCGAACCCATTGAACCCATTATTTATTACATGGATCCGGGAGCTCCGGAACCCATCAAATCAGCCCTTATTGAGGGTGCTGCTTGGTGGAATCAGGCTTTTGAAGCTGCTGGATATCACAATGCATTCCGGATGGAAGTACTACCAGCAGATGCTGATCCAATGGACGTAAGATATAATGTCATTCAATGGGTTCATCGCTCTACGCGAGGCTGGTCTTATGGAAGTAGCGTGACGGATCCCCGGACTGGAGAGATCATCAAAGGCCATGTATCCTTAGGTTCCCTAAGGGTAAGGCAAGATTATCTCATCGCACAGGGTCTTATTCAGGCGTTTGATCAAACTCCAGACAAGCAGCCGTTAGTCGATCTGGCCTTGGCACGTCTGCGGCAGTTGGCCGCTCATGAAGTGGGCCATACCCTGGGCCTTGCCCATAATTTTGCGGCATCGACAAACGATCGCGCATCAGTCATGGACTACCCACACCCACTGGTACAAATCAGTGGCGGATCCATTGATTTTGCAAATGCTTATGATAGCGGTATTGGAGCATGGGATAAGAGAACCATTATTTACGGCTATCAAGATTTTCTACCAGGAGTGGAGGAACAAGATGCCCTACTAGAGATTTTGGAAGAAAACAATCGAATGGGATTGAGATACATCAGCGACCAAGATGCTCGTCCAATGGCCGGGGCCCACCCTTATGGCCATCTTTGGGACAACGGATCATCCATTGTTGAGGAATTGCAAAGAATCATTGAAGTGCGAAAGGTAGCTCTGCAAAATTTTGGTTTGGAAAATATCCCTGCGCATACGCCAACGGCCGAACTTGAAAATGTACTGGTTCCACTCTTCCTTAGTCATCGTTATCAGAGTGAGGCAGTGAGCAAACTCATAGGTGGAGTCATCTACCACTATGCGGTCAAGGGCGAAGCTGAGGTCGAAACCCAAATTGTGGACCCCCAGGTGCAGGAGGCAGCTTTTGAAGCGCTCTTAGCTACTTTGAAACCCGAATTTCTGACTTTACCAGAGTCTATTATCTCGCTTATCCCCCCTCGACCAATAGGGTATCAAAGAGACCGGGAGCTGTTTAAGATACGCACTGGAATCACCTTTGATCCAATTGCCGCGGCCGAAGCATCTGCTGCTTTTACCCTCAAATTTTTACTCAATCCTCAGCGACTTAGTCGTGTGATAGAGCAAAGTGCTCGGAACTCAGATCATCGTACCATTACGCAATGGCTACAAAGATTGGAATCGGTGATAGGGCAAGACGACAACCAAAGTGGTTTGGAAGGTACAATAGTACAAGTGGTACACCATCTGTATATCAAGCAACTAATAAAATTGGCTGGAGATGAGACTGCTCACCATCAGGTAAGAGGTGCTGCACTTCTACAGTTAGATCAAGTAATTCAGACTCCCCCAGAAACCAATCCTCATAACCGAGAGCTGGTTCAAATGGTGCAAGATTTCCTAAAGCATCCCCGCGAGTATGAGTCAGGACCGATGCTCGACATGCCAGATGGTTCTCCAATTGGGTGTGGGTACCAATTTTAATGGTCTACAAATCTGAAACGTGTCGATTGATCAGGAATCATGCATTGTTCCTGTTTTCCGAAAATGCGGTATCGATGATAGGCTACAAAGCGATAAATCGGATCGAGCAGCCACTGTGGGATGACATGGAAAAGGCTTAACCCATAATATGGCCAGCGCAAATAACCTGCAAGCGTAATTGCTGCCTTGGATTCGGTAAGTAGATGACCATCCTTGAGCAATATCAATGAATCCAATTTGGGATCAGCAAAGGAGGCCATGGACTTAACCTTTCGACCCAAATTGCTCTGCAAGGAGGCAAATCGCAAAATAGGATCCTTTTCATGTTCTATGACAAACTGAACCGACCAGTTGCAAAGGTTGCAAACCCCATCAAAAAATAACACTGGCCCTTCCGCACTGAGCTCTTGTAGCAATTTGATCACACTTAATGGTTAAACACATGATCATGCAGTTCGTTTATACTGGCTAGGTGTATCACTTGTATTTTCTTCGGCTCAAAATCCATGTTTTTTTCATGATAGCTTGAGATAAAAATCCTTGTGAATCCGAGGCGTTCAGCTTCCAGTATGCGTTGTTCAAGTCGGCTTACCGATCTGATCTCTCCCGAAAGGCCTATCTCGCCCGCGAAGCATATCCTAGGTTGAATCGCTATATCTTCCAATGAAGAAATCAGAGCTACCAATACCGGCAGATCGATTGCAGGATCGGTCACTTTGATGCCACCAGCGATATTGAGGAAGACATCAGACTGACCAAAGAATAAGCCACACCTTTTTTCTAGAACGGCAAGCAACATATGCAGTCGACGCAAATCAAAGCCAGTTGTTGAGCGTTGTGGTGTTCCATAGACTGCATTGCTAACCAAAGCCTGTACCTCAATGAGAAATGGTCTCATGCCCTCCAACGTAGCACCCACGGTATTTCCACTGCTTAATACATCACCCTCCGTAAGTAGAAGTCTAGAAGGGTGGGTAACTGCTGATAATCCCCGGTTAGACATTTCATAGATCCCGATCTCCTCTGTAGATCCAAAACGGTTTTTCACTGATCTCAAAAGTCGAAACACAAAATGCCGATCACCTTCAAATTGAAGTACCGTGTCTACTATATGTTCAAGAACCTTGGGGCCAGCCAGCGCACCTTCCTTGGTAATATGTCCTACAATAACCACGGGAATTCCGGTTTCTTTGGCCATCCTTTGCAACATGGTCGTGCAATCTCTGACCTGTGAGACTGTTCCCGCTGACGAATCGAGCATGCTCGAATAGACAGTCTGTATGGAATCTACAACTACCAAGGTAGGATCGACCTTTTGTGTAGCTATGATGATGTTTTCTAGATTCGTCTCTGACAAGATCATGCACCGATCATGCAAGGTACCAAGCCGTTCTGCCCTTAACTTAATCTGCTGGTTGCTCTCCTCACCTGACACGTACAAGGTGGTACCGGGCCAAGACAAGGCCAATTGCAATAATAAGGTCGACTTGCCAACGCCAGGATAACCTCCAATCAGCGTGATCGATCCCGGTACGATTCCACCGCCCAAGACCCGGTCAAGTTCTGCATCACCAGTCGACGCACGTAAATTGGCTTCAGCTTTGATTTGAGCCAGCGGAGTAGGTAAATTGGTTATTCGATCTTGCTTGTTTACGTGCCAAGATCTTAAATTCTGATGGCCCTCAGGAAGCACTTGCTCCTCTTGATATGTGTTCCACGACTCGCAGGAAGAGCACTTTCCAACCCATTTAGGAGTTGTCGCCCCACAGGTGGTACACACATATCTTGTTTTAACTTTCTTTACCAATTGTAAAAAATTGTATATTTTGACGTTGGAGTGTACACGAAGGTAGATAAAACACTCCGGAAAGAGAGATAATTCACCTAATCACTAAAACCATCAACCTTATCTAATGAATTGATAATCAACGATTCAAGAGATCACATCAAATTTTTCTGAATTTTTTTTGTCTTTTTTTGTGGTTGTGGTTTTTGACAGCGTCATATGGGTGAAATGTAATTGCTTATCGGCCTCAAAGGAGGCGAAAGATGGCAAAAAAAGATATCTACAGGGAGTATAAATGTAGATTGTTTTCATTTGGTTTTTTGGGGTTATACAGGGTGCTGGCGTAAGTTAGTGCCCTGTTTTTCTATCTACGCTAATCAACCTGAACAAAAAAGTGCCAGCAACTGGTTCTCAAGACAAAAGAGATCTGCAGAATCTGCTTTCGATCGCACCCAAATAATCTTAATTTAGTGCTCTTAAAGTAAATCTGATGGATCCTTTAGCCCTACATATAGAAAGCATCATTTTCGCAGCAGAGCATCCAGTACAACTGTCTGAAATCGAAGAATGCCTGGATGCATGTTTTGAAGTACCGGTGGCTGCGGAAGATGTGCAGAAAGCCATTGCTGACATCAAAGAAAAATTCCAGGCTGATCAGCATTCCTTTGAATTGAGCATGATCGCCGGTGGCTACACCTTCATGACCAAGGGTGCCTACCACAACGTCGTTGGGCAGTATCTCAAATTACATACCCGGAAGATGCTTTCGAAGGCAGCTTTAGAGACTTTAGCAATCATCGCCTATAAGCAACCTGTAACCAAGGTTGAAGTAGAGAGCATCAGGGGAGTAAACTGTGATTACACCATCCAGAAACTGCTAGATAAAGAACTCATCAGCATCAAAGGCCGCAGTGAAGGTCCCGGTAGACCTCTTCTTTATCAAACCAGCGAACGATTTATGGATTATTTTGGTTTAAAGGATATATCCGAACTTCCGAAACTGAAGGATTTTGATAAACCGGAAAATGAAATCGGTGACGCAAATTCCATCGTTGAAGAAGCAATACGGTCCTCTAGCCAAAATTAATCGATCAATGGATCTAAAGGAAAAACCTCTCGTCAATCGAGTGGCTCAAAGCAGTCTGGTCACCATCAATCTGGAAGACTACTTCCCGACCCAGCAGATCAAGTCTTTCGACTTGAAGGACTATTTATTTCAGGGCCTGATCTTACGCGAAAAGGACTTCCGAAAAGAGATTGAAATTCACGACTGGGCAGCTAATAAAGGTATACACCTTGCAGTACACTGTTCATCAGATGCTATTATACCGACCTGGGCATACATGTTGGTGGCTACCTCTGCACAGCCTTATGCCCAGTCAGTTTTCTGGGGCACCAAAGAACAATTGGTTCAGGATCTATATCGCAGACAACTTGCTCAGTTTAATTATGCTTCTTACCAAGACCAACGGATTGTTATCAAAGGCTGTAGTGGAAAACCTGTGCCCCCCTCTGCTTATACAGAATTGGCAGCCGGACTTCGACCATACGCTCAAAGCATTATGTATGGAGAACCGTGCAGCACAGTCCCGATTTACAAACGAAAACGAAAGCTCAAATAAATTTTATGGTTAATTAAATATTAAGTATTTTTATAATATATATCTAACTACAAAATAGTGTTATGCGATCAGGGTCTCAAATGTCGATAGCTACAATTCTCATTTCTCTTCTCCTCATATATGCTTCGGTCAGTACTCCGGAGGCAGACTTTACAGCCTCAGCCGAAAATGTGACGGAGGGCAATCGACTTCCTCAAATTATCAAGTCTGTCGATCTCAACAAGACTTATTCGATCGCAGGGGAGGTACTTCCAGCCAATAATTTTGATGCCCTGGAGCGACTGGACCGGGAGCTCTTGGTCAACTCTTACTGGCACAGCAGCACCATTCTAAACATCAAGAATGCCCAAAGGTATTTTCCAGTCATAGAACCAATCTTGGCCGAACATGGGATCCCTGATGATTTTAAGTATGTCGCAGTGATTGAAAGCAACTTGCGAAATGAAACTTCACCAGCAGGGGCAAAAGGGATATGGCAGTTTATGCCGGCGGTTGCCAAGGGATATGGTCTGGAAGTATCATCAGAGGTGGATGAACGGTACCACCTGGAAAAATCGACCCATGCCGCATGTGCGCTCATTAGAGATTACCGTGAACGGTTTGGTTCTTGGACCAATGCCGTCGCAGCGTACAACATGGGTGAAACGCGCTTTGCCAGAGAGCTGGAGAGACAAAACATGACCTCCTATTATGATATGAATTTTGGCTCGGAGTCCAGTCGTTATCTCTTCCGCGTGTTGGCCATGAAGGAGATCATGGAAGATCCAATCGCATTTGGCTTTTACGTTGAAGAGCAAAAAAACCTGTACATGCCCTTACACGACTGCAAAGTGAAAAAGGTTGAAGAAACCATTCCCAACCTTGGTGAGTTTGCCAAAGAAAATGGTATCAGTTATCGCATGCTCAAGTTGTATAATCCTTGGCTGATAACCGGCAAACTGACTGTGGGTGAAGGCCAGTCCTACGAGATAAAAATTCCGTAGATCACATATTCCACTTACTGATAAAATGCTAGGACAAAGGTCTGAAACTCAGGGCGTTTCTTGATCTTCAATCTTATAGAATCTTGGTGCCTTCGTGTCTTAGTGGCTTACAAAGCTCCACTCCCTTTCTGAATTGTGGCTGGGTAGTTAAATGGGCGGTTTAATTTGTGTCGGAATTAATCGGCCAAATTTGAAGGAAAATTCATTTGCTTGATCAGATCCCGGTATCGTACATCGTCTTTAATTCGATCGTAATGTGGATCCAGGCGTATCAACGATAGGTAGAAATCCCTCTCCTCAAAAGCTCTGTTCAAATAGTGAAATGTACTGTCCAGCGATTCCAGGTACATATAAGAAAGAGCAACCTTGGCAGGATGGATCTGGTACTTGGTTTCATTTAAGACTTCCAAGGCTTCGGTCTTCTTTCCACTGGCCATCAATGCACCGATATAACCATGGGGGCTATACCGTGGATTGTAAGTATATAACTCCTTAAAAGCAGCTTCTGCTTGTTCAACATCACCTAATAATAAGAATGATGTTGCCATATGCCTTTTGACACTCGTATTATTAGGATTTAATTGTAAAGCCATCTCCCCATTTTCAATGACTTCACGAAAGCGGCGAGCAAATAAAAGATAACGAGATAAATGGGTAAGCAAATCGACAGAAAGAGGATCATTGATTAAAAGTTGTTTTATATCCTCAATGGCATCCATAGATGCACCCATTGTGATCGATTTAAACATAGAATGAAGGGGATAGGGAAGAGACATGCCATTCTCTATTGCTTTATCGTAATTATCTCTTGCCTCGTCCCATTTGAAATCCAGCGAAGTATGCAACCACCCCATGTTTGCATAACCATGATAAGATTCCGGATCAGCTTGAATGGCTCTTTGTGCCATTTCTTTGGCCTTACTTTCGAAGATGTCTCGATCTCCCAGCTCGTATAATATGTGCTGCCAATAGACAAAAGAAAGTAATGCCGCGGCTTCGCTGAAATTGGGATCCAAAACCAGGGCTTCTTCCAGATATTGCTTTGCTTCTCCGCTGCCAGCCAGACCAATCTTGTGGGATTCTCTTCCTTTAAGAAAGAGTTCATAGGCCGCAATATTTCTGGTAGGGGGATCGGCACTTTTGCTAAGATCCAGAGTAAGCTCAAATTTTTGAGCCAGATTTTGAGCAATGGCATCTTGAATGGCAAAAATATCCTTCAGTTCATTGTTAAAATTAGTGGACCAGAGATGACTTCCATCAGCTGAATTGATAAGTTGTGCAGTGACTCGAATCTGATCATTTGATTTTCGCACGCTGCCCTCCAGAATATATCGCACACCCAACTTATTTCCGATTTCTCTCAGGTCTACGTTTTGACCCTTGAAGGAGAACGATGAGGTTCTCCCGATGACTTTGAGCCCGCTTACTTGCGTGAGGACATTGATGATTTCTTCCGCAAGGCCATCGCTTAGGTATTCCTGATCCTGGGTGGGACTCATGTCGGCAAACGGAAGTACCGCGATTGATTTTTCAACGACTGGATCAGCAAGAAGATGATTGCTCTTTTCGTTGCGAACCATCCAGTTGGTGAATGCGAAAGATCCAGCTATAATCAGACCTAAAAGAATCAACAACAACATGATCATCCGACCTCTAGATCTTATGTCGCGACCTTTTTTACCATTTGGGCTGAGACCAGGTTGAGGTAATCCCAAACCTTGCAGGGCGTAGGTCCTGATTGGATAGTTTACATTTTTAAGGGTTATTTCTCCTAGGTCCTCTACTTTGAGATCGGTCTGTCCCCGGATCGACTTCAAGACCGCATCGGAAATGTAAATGCCTCCAGGATCGGCTATCCGTTCCAGCCGGGAGGCAATATTAACACCATCACCAAAAACATCATTTTGCTCGACGGCAATGTCACCAAGATGAATACCAATACGTAACTTCCCATCAAGTTTAGCTCGAGCCTCAGCCTGGATTGCAATGGCACACTGAACGGCGTCGAGGGCCGAAGAGAACTTGATCAGAGCTCCATCGCCCATTTCTTTTAACCATTGGCCATTGTGCTCTTCAACCAATGGTTTTTGGATCTCTCTATTGACCTGAATGAGTTTTAGAGCCTTTCCGGCATTATTACCCATTAATACGGTGTAACCGACAATATCAGTAAACATAATGGCTGCCAACTGCCGGGTCTGAGTCATCCCTTAATTTAACTAAAATTCTCAGGAGGCCACCGTTATCGCTGTGTTCTATCTCACTATTAACTACACACTTGACTGGTCCTTATCCGCCTCGGCAAGCTGTGCGATAGGGAGGGTCAGCCAAATTCCATAATTTTTATAGCAACTTAGTTCCTACTGAACCATTCCCAACTTACCACTTTCCTTTTTCCAGGTCTCGAATGCCTCTAATCCACAGTTGAGGAAAGCAGCAAATTCATCCACATCAGGAGTATAGCCTACCGGATGATTGAGGAGTTCCCCATCAGGAGAAAGAATTACATAGAAGGGTTGTGAGTTGTTGTTGAAATATTCTGATTGGAAATATTCCCATTTATTGCCATAGGTACGCAAGCGCTGAGTACCGCCTGACTTCTTTTTGACCACTTTTTGTTCTTCATCAGGTAGGGTAATTTTCTCATCGACATACAGAGATACCAGGGTAAAATCCTGTTTCAGCTTTCCAATGATGGGATTCTTTGGCCATACGTGTTCTTCCATCTTTCTACAGTTGACACAAGCATGACCAGTAAAGTCTAAGATGATTGGTTTACCCTCCTTTTGTGCATGGGCCACACCTTTCTCCAGGTCTTTAAAGCAGTCCAAATTGTTTGGGCACTCATTGGGTCGCAACCAGCTGTATCCGGTAGGCGGCGCTAATCCACTCAAGAGGCCTAGAGAGGTGAAAGTGCCGGTATCTTGATTCACTCGAAATCCTGACATTAAATAGATCGCAAAAGCCACCGCCAAGACCCCGGTAGAGACCCTAAGTGGCGATAACTTTTTCAAAATGCCATCGTGAGGAAATTTGATTTTTCCAAGCAAATATGCAGCTAAGCCCAGACTGATCAAAACCCAGATGATCAGAAATGGTTCGATCTTGAGCAATCCCCAACGCTTAACCAAATCGGCATTGGAAAGGAATTTAAAGGCGAGAGCCAATTCAACAAACCCCAGGGTCACTTTTACAGTATTGAGCCAACCACCTGACTTGGGCAAGGAGGTCAGCCAGGTAGGAAACGCTGCGAACAAGGCAAAGGGCAAGGCCAGCGCCAATCCAAAACCTCCCATTCCAGCGGATAATTGCATGGCTCCACCGTCAGAGGTAATCGCTCCTGCCAACAGTGCACCCAGAATGGGCCCGGTACAGGAAAAAGAAACCAGAGCAAGCGTCAAGGCCATAAAGAAGATACCAATCGCTCCTCCAACACCTTCGGCAGCACTCACCTTGTTGGTCCAACGGCTGGGTACGGTCAGCTCATAATATCCGAAAAATGAAAAAGCAAAAAATACGAATACCGCAAAGAAGAATATGTTGAGGGCTACATTGGTAGAAATCTCATTCAATATGCCGGGATTGACAGAGTCTAACAAATGAAATGGGACGCTGAGCAGGAGATAGACCAAAAGTATGAATACGCCATACAATGAAGCTCGCTGAATGCCTTTGGTTCGATCTTCACTGCCTTTGGTAAAAAAGCTCACCGTCAGCGGAATCATTGGGAAAACACATGGTGTAAGTAGAGCAAACAAACCTCCTAAAAAGCCCAGTACGAAAATGGACCAAATGCCCTTACCCTTAACTTCCGGGACTGGGCCACAGGAGCCCACAGGATCATCAATGTTGGAGGGTTGTATGGCAAATTTGGCATCACTAATTTCTTCTCCTTCTTTTAAGGGGACCTCATCTCCCAGTAACACAGACGCTGAAGCAGGATCAATACGGAATGGAATAGGAGCAGGAAAGGTACACGTCTCCGCATTACAACTCATGTATTCTATTTCACCCTCAATAACAGTCTGACCACCAACGGGGAGGATAAAGGTGGCTTCCTCTTTGATCTTCTTGATGACGATCCCATCAAAAAACACATCGGGCTCTTCGGTTGATTTTGTCGCCTCCACCTCTAAAATCTTTTTCCGGCCACCGATAATGAAGCTCGTAGGTATGGGACCGTCTCCCTCAATTTCCTGACCGTAGATATACCAGCCTTCATCGATGTCTACCTTAAAAATCACCTTGGACCGCGCATTTTTCTCAAATGACGCGCTCCACACAGCTGGATTCACTAGGCCGGAGTCATCTTCAGTAGAGAAATCATCATCAAAATTGATCACTACCGGAATGTCTTCAAAGTCGTCTGCTGCTGCGGAGGCATCGTTGGATCCAGTATCCTTCGAACCTCCCTTTGACCCATCCAAAGTAAAAGAAAAGTCTACGTCCTTTGGTGGAAGGCACTTAGTATCGTCACAAGTCATGAAATTTACGTAGCCACGTATGGTCTTATCTTCCTTCAATCTGATCTTCTGCTTGATTACAAATTCATCGGTGTATTTCACCACATTCATGTCGAAAAGGGCATCATAACCCTCTTTCTTATGACCCTCCTCCTGGGCCTCATCAATCAGAACAAAGTGATCGTCACTATTGTAGTTTACCGATGTGGCAACCGGTCCCAGATCGTTCTCCAAATACTGCGAATAGACGGCCCAACCTGGTTCTATTTCTGCTTGAAATATCAAGAGATATTGATCGTCATCAAGGTGTTCATTTGAAAAACTCCACTGAACAGGATCGTAGATCTGAGCTATACAATTGATCCCCTGCCACCCTAGCATCAACATCGTCGACAGTAGTAGGTACATTAATCTCATCATAAAAGTTTAGACATCAAATTACAGGCCACTTATATGTGTAAAGCCGGATCTGGCAACTCCAATCAAAATTAACAAGGCCACTAAGATGTGGTTATCGCACAAACGCTTTTTAACAGCTTTTTAATATGATTTAGCGGCTTCAGGGCGAAAGATGGATTCAAACAGTGATTCGAAAATCTTCAAGCCATCCATATTGCCCAATGCTGGATCAGCAGCTCTCTCTGGATGAGGCATCATTCCAAACACATTCTTTTTGGAATTACAAATTCCGGCAATGTTGTAAATCGACCCATTCGGATTACTTTCTTCGATTACCTCACCACTCGGATCGGCGTATTGAAACAAAATCTGATGGTTTGCAATCAATTCCTGCAATGTATGATCGTCGCAGTAGTACCTCCCATCGGCATGGGCAATGGGTATCTTATAGGTTCTGTCCATTTCCAGTGTTCGGGTGAGGTGAGTATCGTTGGAGACCACCTTTAGATAAGTGTTCTTGCAAATGAATTTTTGATTGGCGTTACGCAGCAATACACCGGGCAACAGATGCGCTTCACATAAGATCTGAAAACCATTGCAGATACCCAGGAGAAGACCTCCAGCATTCGCAAATTCAACTAAAGCAGACATGACTGGAGAAAAACGGGCGACTGCTCCTGCTCTTAAATAGTCTCCATAGGAGAATCCCCCAGGCAAAACAATGCCATCGAAGTCTGAGATGGAAGTTTCCTTGTGCCAAATTTCAGAGACCTCAATACCCATTTGGTCAAGTAAGTATAACATATCGTGATCACAATTGGACCCAGGAAAAACCACCACACCGAACTTCATATCTGGATTGCTTTTGGTGTCCCAAAAGTACGGCAACTAAACCAGATACTGAAATGCAATGGCCATCGAAAGCAGCAGAAAATGTAAGATCTCAGCAACCTGTTTTTCGAGTTTGAGAAACAACATAGCAAGGAAGATCGATAATGGAACGGTAGCAAACAGTAAACTCTGGACCCCCGTGTTATTGACCAGCATCGTGAGAAGCACAGCTCCTACCAACGTGATGAACAAAACCGATATCTTTCGACGAACATGGATGTTTGAGCCAGTGGAAAAAGAGCCCATGGAGACCATGGAGAATAAAGAGATCAAAACAAACAAACCGATCACAGTATACTGTTGCCAGCCAAAGGGAAAATTAATATCGAGAAGCTGAAAAGCACCCGATATGTGGCGATACCAAAGATCTCCCAGTGAATCGGTGAGATATAGTATCGTGGCCATCAGGAAGTAAGGTACCACCAGTCCCATGATCGCTCGCAACAGATCAATTGTCTTGAATGTCCGTAGATAAATCACACCGATGATCCCCACCGGAAAAAAAAGGATGTATGGAAAGTAAAACAGGCTAGCCATACCTACCCAAAGACCTACGTTGAAGATGTTTAGGTGAAGGTCTACATTTCTGGTTTGTTTGAAGATATCGACCAACATAATGATTAGAAATGTGTTGGCCAAAATCGCTGGATGTAGTGGTATGAAATCAGCAGTAAGCGAGAGAAGAAGTAGATAAAATAACCCCGAAAACAAGGTATTCTCGGCGGTTAGACGATTGAGACTTACCAGACGATTAATCTGGATGGCATGATAGATCAAGAGGACAATGGATAAGACCTTTATCCATATACTTTGAATACCCAGGCCTCGATAGACAAAGTTACTCAGCAGGGCGTTCTCAACCTCAGTCACTGGTAGATCGTATACAAACCAAGACATCCTAAGGATTAGGCAATAGACCAGCAGAAAAAAGTTGTAGACAAATAGATTCTTTCTAAATAACTCAAGCACAACCCAGGTCTTGATTAAAAAAATCAGATCCTACCCAGCATTCGGTTTTGCAATTAAGTGGGATCCGTGCCAGTGTGAAATTTACCATCTGGAAGAATTAATCCATCTGGAGGTTTGTATCTTCCCGGTCCAAAAAACTGCGCCTAAGCTAATAAATATGACGCTAAAGCTAGAGGCCATCCGACGGCCAATAGAGAATGAAATGAGGGAATTTGAAGTTCAGCTGAAAGAAGCTTTACGCAGTGAAGTGGCTCTGCTCGATAGAATCACATATTACATTGCACATAGAAAGGGTAAGCAAGTTCGACCGATGTTGGTACTCTTGTCGGCAAAACTCTTCGGTGAGATCAACCCCTCGAGCTACACGGCTGCAATCATGGTCGAACTCTTACACACGGCTACACTCGTTCATGATGACGTTGTAGATGATTCAGAGAAACGCAGAGGTTTTTTCTCGATTAATGCTTTATGGAAAAACAAAGTGGCTGTGCTGGTCGGTGATTACTTCCTATCCAAGGGCTTAATGGTAGCTCTGGAGAATGAAGAATTTTTACTGCTTAAGATTCTGAATCGGGCGGTTAAAGCTATGAGTGAAGGGGAATTACTTCAGATTGCTAAAGCACGGAGATTAGACATTCAGGAATCCGTCTACTACGAGATCATTGAAAAAAAGACAGCCTCATTTATCGCCGCTGCCTGTATGGCAGGGGCAGCATCACTCTTAACTGACGATAGTACGCTGGAAAAGGTCCATCAACTAGGTACCAAAATTGGCATGGCTTACCAGATTAAGGATGATCTATTTGATTACGGCCAAAGGGGCATTGGAAAACCGATTGGAATCGATATCAAAGAGAAAAAGATGACCCTCCCTTTGATCCATGCTTTGCAAAATGCGCAACACTCAGAACGAAAACGCATTATCAGATTGGTTAAAGCAGACAACCACTCCAATCAAAAGATCAACGAGGTCATAGATTTTGCCGTTTCACACGGAGGTCTGACTTATGCCGAGGCCAAGATGATGGAATTTAAGCGCGAGGCATTGGATTTACTATTTCAATTTCCACCCACTGAGGCACGAAACTCGTTTGAGGCACTTATCAACTTTGTCACTGAACGGAAAAAATGAGATCGATCATGGCCAGTCATCCACCCGCACGATTCTCGCTCCGATCGCATTGAGCCTCGATTCGATATCCTGGTACCCACGGTCAATCTGATGCACGTTTTTGATCACACTCTGACCCTGGGCAGACAGTGCAGCAATCAAGAGAGCAACACCTGCCCTGATATCAGGTGAGGTCATTTCAATGCCCCGTAGAGGATGTTTGCGCCCTAGTCCAATCACTGTGGCTCGATGAGGGTCACACAAGATGATCTGTGCGCCCATATCGATTAACTTATCTACGAAAAACAAACGACTTTCAAACATCTTTTGATGGATGAGCACACTGCCGGTTGCTTGTGTTGCTGTGACCAGCACAATACTCATCAGGTCAGGGGTAAACCCAGGCCAAGGCGCATCATAAATCGTTAAAATCGACCCATCGATAAATGTATTGATTTTGTAGTCCTGAGGTCGAACAATGATATCGTCTTGTTCAAGCTCAAGGTGGATACCCAGGGACTCAAAAACACGTGGAATAATTCCTAAATACTCGTATCCCACATTCTTAATCCTTATTTCCGAATAAGTGAGTGCGGCGAGACCGATGAAACTTCCGATTTCTATCATATCGGGCAGTACTCGATGTGTTGTACCTGAAAGGTGATCTACTCCTTCTATAACAAGCATGTTAGATCCTACACCCGAAATGCTCGCACCCATCCGGTTAAGCATTGTACATAATTGCTGCAGATAAGGTTCACAAGCTGCGTTATATAGTGTAGTCGTGCCCTTGGCAAGAGCCGAAGCCATGACCAGATTAGCCGTTCCGGTCACGGAAATTTCGTCCATGAGAATAAAGGAACCTTGCAAACCGGCACCTTCGAGATAGTAATGGTCTTTGATTTCATCGTATTTGAAGACTGCCCCCAATTTGGTAAATGCGTTGAAATGGGTATCTAATCGTCTTCTACCGATCTTGTCACCACCCGGTTTGGGTAGGAAAGCCTTTTTAAACCTACCGAGCATTGCACCCATCAACATCACTGATCCCCGAATGCTCCGAGCCTGCTGTTGATAGTCATCTGATGAAAAATACTGCAGATCAATAGCATCAGCCTGAAATCGATATGAACCCTCTCGCAGGCGCTCGACTTTACATCCCAAGCCCTTCAACAACCCAAGTAGCTTTTCAACATCTTTGATCTCGGGAACATTATGAATCGTAACAACTTGATCGGTAAGCATGGTGGCGCAAATGATCTGCAAAGCTTCATTCTTTGCACCTTGTGGGGTGAGATCACCTTTAAGAGAATAACCTCCTTCTACGACAAAAATATCTCCACGCATTGATCACAAATTGTTCATCTTAGGACACAGTCATTTTTTCATTCTTATCCTCTGTAAAATGTTGGTCGCTCGGCTCAAGTGTCAATATCATACCATGATTTGGATGTCGGCCTGGAGCGAATACACCAATACTTTCTTCTGGTTACTTCTCTCGCGATAAGGTAAACACATTCAGGACGATAGCCCATTTTTCTAGTTTGGTTGAAAGAAAAAGGGCCTCTACCGGCCCTTCCAAATATATCAATAAGATTTCTAATACTAGCGGCCTTTCTTTCGCTTATAGTTTCGCTTGTTCCTTCTCTTCCGGCGAATTGGCTGGCTATTCAGGTCTTTCCCACCACCGAGAAAGTCTAGATTTACTTTCTCGGGAAGATCCAGTTTCCCCCCCGACATCATCTTAACATCGGTGCGAATATTTTCATCATTAATGGCATGATCGCGATTCCAATTTCGGTAGGCCAATTTCATATATGCAGCTATGATAAGAACAAAACCATCTTTCTTTTCTCCATCTTCCATCTGCATGGCCTTGTTGATCAGGCTCATCACATATTTGCCATAGTGCCTAAACTCGATCTTAGATTGTGAATAGGGCAACGATTCCAAACTCGGTGGTTTAGAAGGTGCTGGCATTTCTCCATTGGGTGGAACTACATCAATATTATAGTCAGCAATACGGAAGAAGTGCTTCCAAAGCTTGTCACCGTGATCTTCTTCATGTTTGGCCTGCGGCACCATCTGACCCATCAGATCAACAATGGCATTGGCCGTCTGCTGCCGGGTTTCCTTATCTTCTATAGTCTTGGCGTAGTCGATCATCTTCTGAATGTGTCTGCCATATTCAGGAATCACCAAAACGGGTCGTTGTGAATTATACTCAAAAGTGGACATTCGAAATTTTTCTAATTTGATGAAAAAGCGGTATGGGTGATCTTAAGCTGTGCTTTATAACGGGAATGTTGGGTACCATAAAAAATTGCCCTGGTCGGTTCAGATGCCGCAGTTAAATTGGTAATTACCAGTTTGTTATTTAGATCTCCTTCCAATAGTGCCGATACATATTCCGTCACATTGATCCTGAAGTGCATCCGTCCATCATCTTCCATCAGACCATAAACGTTTCCGTAAGTGTTGGCATTGATGAAATTTAAGGCATCAGGTACAAGGATCAGACTACCATCGTCAAGTTTAACTCGTGCTAAGATAGCATCAAAAGGAGGATACTGCAAAGTATCATCTTCAGCCAGTTGTGCCAGCGTCAAGTCAATTTCCGCGTGATTTATTGTGGTCTCAGCCAATTCCGACAAATCTGGTAAAGTAAATTCAATCCTGGGTCCACCCATCGATTGAATATACAGTAGGGAGTCACCATGTTCCAGTGAGCCTATCACCTGCCCCACCGGACTGTTTATATTGTCTATCGTGTACGTATTGGTAATGACACTGGCATTATTGACAAAATAGACAAACTGACGAGCAGTGTCGCCCTGATGATAGTACAAATTAAGCCGACTGAGACCTCCAAACATATCCAGAAAAATCATGCCGCCAGAACCAGGTTTAGGCCTAACTTCAAATCCCTTGAGTTTTTGTAAAAAGGCTTCATTATTTACAAAATCATCCTCGGTAAAAGAAAGCAACTCACGGCCAAACAAAGAGTCCAGGCGTATTCTGATATGTGGCACATAGGTGTTGGTGTCGATCATACCGTTTGCATCAGGTTCTGCTACCTGGACGGTACTCTTAAAATCTGGTATAAATCCCTGGAGCTCCCCTAACACTTTCGGATCTACCTCATGTTGAGTATTAGAGTAGTAATTGGTTGACTGCACAAGATCAGAAGTCAGCCGGTACACTTCAAAGGTCTGCTCTGCCATTAAGTCTCCATATCCTTGCAGTAAGGTATCATATGCCAGTGTTAGAACGACCGAGTCTAGTTTTGCCTTAGGATTAAAATCAGCTTCTGCAGTTATACGAACTTGGAAGAAAAGAGAGGCCTGGGATCGGCCAAAATAAGCATCATCCATGCTTCCGACAAAATGCATCTGCGTACTTAAGGTATCGTCGTAGGTTCGCACTGAATCTCCTGCAATCGTTTTTCCCTGGAGGTCAAGTGTGGTAAAGAAGACTTCAACCTCATCGCCTTCCACTAGAAACTCTGCGAACTGCGAGGGCTTGTTGCAACTGGAAATGATCAATACTAAGCTTCCGGTCAAGCTTAGGAAAAGCCTTTCTAACATAAAGTGTTTGACCTTGATAAACAATTAGCTCTGTCGACTAGGATGCCAGCAATTCCTTGTAAAAATCAAGATAGGCTGGAAGATATCCCTCCTCATCTTGATGCTCTAAGATTGGTTTTTCTAGCTTACTCAGCTTTTTCTTAACGCCTTCAATGTCGCCTTCGCTGCCCACAATCAAAGCATCAGAAAACAAACTGGCTCCTTCGTGCAAGGTTACTCCCGATCCGTTCTGGTAAGCAGACAGATCGTCAGGTTCAAGATTGTTAATGGATGCCTTTTCAGCAAATCGATTACTCATGTCCCCGGTACTTTCATCATCGTATAGGGAATAGATCACCCTTGCATCCTTGAAGATGGGCTCATTGGCATAGGCTTTCTTTAAGTAGAAAGGGATGAGACTCGTCATCCATCCATGACAATGAATCAGGTCTGGAGCCCAACCAAATTTCTTGACGGTTTCTAACACACCTTTGCAAAAGAAGATCATCCGGTCAGCGTTGTCAGCAAATGGCTGACCTTCTTCATCGGTAAAAATTTGTTTTCTCTTAAAAAACTCTTCATTGTCTAGGAAATATACCTGCATACGTGTACCAGGCAGAGACGCTACTTTGATGATCAGAGGATAATCGTCTTCATCAACAATGATGTTCATACCCGACAAGCGAACGACCTCATGTAATCGATGTCGCCTCTCGTTGATGGTTCCAAATCTGGGCATCAAGACACGAATCTCCATTCCGTGCTCTTGTACGTATTGTGGTAGTTTTCGGGCGATCTTCGACACAATCGATAGGGTAGTGTAGGGCTCCATCTCTTGCGTGACAATCAGCACTCTCTTCTTACTCATTTCACTGGAATTTTTATAACCTAAAGATGTTCAATAAGTTAAAAGGACTGCAAAGATACTAAAAAAAGATATCTTGATCTTAATCGCTTGGGGATGATCTTGCAGAACTTTAGGCGGCATAAAACCAGCCTCCAAGTACCAGAACAGGCCCTCTTGGCAGTCTAATGGTGTCTTATTTTGGGAACCCCGTGAGTCCATTCGAGACCTCAATCCTATGCTCAACCAGACGGGACATGGAATGACTGAACCTAAGATTTTCGTGTATCCGATTGCCTCCCATTCATGGGTTATGATTGTATGTTAGCACATCGATGCGATTGGTTTAGGTAGAAACTGCTTGCATGATGAAAGCACAGACAATTGCGCCATAGGTGCCCAAGGCATACCCTAAAACAGCCATGAGCACACCCACCGGTGCAAGTGAAGGACTAAAAGCAGAAGCTACAACCGGTGCAGATGCAGCCCCACCTACATTTGCTTGGCTACCTACCGCCACAAAAAAGAAGGGAGCATGAATCAACTTACTGACAATCAGAAGCAACAGCACGTGTACCAGCATCCAGGTGAGACCAATGGCAAATAAACCCAGATTGTCGTACACTTCCAGTATGTTCATCTTCATCCCAATAGTAGCTACCAAAAAATAGATAAAGATGCTGCCCCATTTCGAAGCTCCAACCCCTTCCATCGATTTTGCCCTGGTAAAGGATAGCACCAGACCAATGGTCGTTGATATGACGATCAACCAAAAGAACGAACTCATTAAGGAATCCAGTCTCAACTCTTTAAGGCGTTCACTGAATTGGGAGATCCAAGGGGTGATTACATCGCTTCCCCAGTGAGCCAAAGCTGTTCCTCCAAAGGCGATGCCCAGCATTACAAAAAGGTCGGTGGTACTGGCAATCCGCTCAACCTTGGCCCGGTAGGAAGCTACACGTTCTTTCAAATCTGTGATGGCACTATTGTCGGCTTTCAGCCAACGATCTAGTCGATCGCTCACGTTAGCACCATATAGTAAGAATCCCATCCAGATATTGGCGACAACCACATCTACTACAACCATGGTACTAAAGATCTGATCACTAACATTAAAAATCTCCTTCATGGCTGTTTGATTCGCACCACCACCGATCCAGCTGCCGGCAACAGTACTTAAGCCACGCCAGAGCTCGTCAGGGTTTGCTGATACAATTTCTGGTGCAATCCAGAGAATAATAAAAAGTGCGATTGGCCCACCTATAATAATACCGATACTGGCAGTAAAAAACATGATGAGCGCCTTGGGACCCAGGTTAATGATGCCTTTCAGATCGATACTGATACACAAGAGAATCAGACTCGCCGGCAAGAAGTACCTTGAGGAAACAAAATATAGGTTGGAATCTTTGACTCCGATAATACCCAAAGGCCAGTGAAGCAGGGCCGGCACAAAATAACAAAGCAGTAGAGGCGGAACATAAGTGTAAAATCGGCGCCAGCCTTTGTGATCCAGGCTGGCTGTGTAAAAGATCCCGGCCAAAACAACCAGTAAAATACCAGCAATTATAGCATCATTGGTGAAAGGCATCAAGAGATCAGGTGGTTTGACATATCGTAGTTCATACAAATTCGACCAGTTCCATATCTACTTCACGATCTTCAATTCGCGCAGCAGTTATTCGTACTTTTACACGGTCTCCCACTTTGATCTTATCCCCTGCTCTACGACCGTTGGCACTCAATCGACTTTCTTCCACTTTGTACGAACCATCTAAATTATTAAATCCTACCAATCCTTCGATCTGAGTATCCAGCAAAGCCACAAAGAAACCCCGGTCAATCATTCCGCTGATGATACCAAAATATTCTTGACCTACATAGTCAGCAATGTACTCCACCTGCTTAAATTTGACCGACTCCCTCTCAGCAACCTGAGCCTTGCGCTCTTGATTTGAAATATGCTGACATTGTACCTCTAGTGCATCCTTTTTTGCTCGGTAGGTACCTTCTAGGTTCTTGAAAAGTAATCTATGTACCAAGACGTCAGCATATCGTCTGATTGGCGAAGTGAAATGAGTGTAGTAGACAAAATTGAGACCAAAATGACCAATATTGTCGGTGGTATAGATGGCTTTGGCCATAGTACGGACAGCTAATGGTTCTGCAAATGCCAAAACTTCATCTTTTCTAGCAGCCTTATGCAGGCGATTAAAGGACCTTCGAATTTCTTTAGCTGATTGAACGTGAAATTGAAAACCCAATTCTCCAACAAAGGCGGCATAGTCCGCTAGCTTTTCCGGATTGGGCTCATCATGAACACGGTAAACAAAAGGTACTGGAGGTTGATCCTTCTTTGACATGAAGAAGGCAACTTCGCGATTGGCGAGCAGCATGAAATCCTCTACCAAAAGGTGAGCATCTTTACGCTCCTTGACTTTAATGGCCACCGGATGATTATTCTCATCGAGTTCAAATTGCAGCTCTGGAGACTCGAATGCAATGGCACCAAGTTTAAAGCGTAACTTTCTCAGACTCTTCGCCAAAGTATTCAGCCTCCGAAGGTCTCCACCGAAAGGGCTTTCACCTCCATCTAGAATCTCTTGTGCTTCCTCGTAAGTAAATCGTCTGTCAGAGTGAATGACTGTCTTCCCAAACCAGCGGCTCACAATTTTATGGTTCTCATTGAATTCAAATACTGCCGAAAAAGTCAGAGAATCTTCCCGGGGTCTTAGCGAACACAGTTCATTTGACAGAACTTCTGGAAGCATGGGTGCCACCCGGTCAACCAAATAGACCGAGGTAGACCGTCTCAAGGCCTCCTGATCAATAGCGGAACCTGGTCTGACATAGTGGGTTACATCCGCGATATGAATACCGACTTCAACATTGCCATTTTTCAGTGTCCTTATGGACAAAGCATCGTCAAAGTCTTTAGCGGTAATCGGATCAATCGTAAAAGTGGGTATTGAACGAAAATCCTTCCTCATCCGAATTTCCCCCCTGTCAATCGATTTCTCCAAAGCATCCGCTTCAACTTGAACTCCTTGGGGAAACTGCATATCAAAACCTTGATTAATGAGGATCGACTCCATAGTGATTTCATGTCGATCCAAATCGTCAAGCACCCTGACTATCTGGCCAAGTGGATTCTTCCCAGGTTTATCTGGCCAATCCACTACTTTGACCAATACTTTAGAGCCATCCTGGGCATCCCCTTGATTCTTGGGGTGGATATAGATATCAAAAGGCACCATCGCATCATCAGGCACTACAAAACCAAAATTTTTATTGTGGTGAAAATCTCCAATAAAGCGATCAGTAGCATGCTCAAGAACATCGACTACCTGTCCTTCAAGGCGATTACGATATTGCTTAGTTATTTGCACCGTCACTTTATCACCATGCATACTTTGCTTTAATCGCTTTGCAGGGACGTAAATATCCTGCTCAAAGTCATCACAAATAATATAAGCAGCGCCTGAACGAGTCATATCAACAAAGCCCTCGGTGGTCTCCATCCACTCCTGTGAACTTCCCGGTACGCTCTTATTGAGTAATCGATATTTGCCATTTTGCAGACGGCTCAATTTCTCCCGTTGCCGGAGGCGATTCAGGGCATCATCTACTGCATTCCGGCTGTTAGTAACTCCAAGAAGCTTTATCAGTTGTTTGGCATTTAGGCGTTTCTTGGGCTTCTGGTGAAACACCCTTAAGATCTCTGATTCTAAATGATTCGAGGGCAATTTCTTGCCACTATTTTTCTGTTTTCTAGTCATTATCTCATTTAACGGTTTTGGAAATTTATTGCACTGACGTCCTGATCAGGACCGTACACGGCAGGTCCTCTGTACGAGCCTTTAGCGAGGATTTCAATCCATCTGGTCCATCATTTGCAAAATATCTCCAGAGGGCAAGATTTCTATTTGAAAATTTCGGGTTTGATCCGCATCATAAAACCTTCCATCGGCCTGACCAATACCTTCTGCAATATGAATAAGGCCCTCTTCATCAAAAGATGCAACTCGATTGAGCAATGTATCTCCATTGGATTTCATGCCAGCAATTATTTGCGCAGCAATCATATCGCCCTTGCGATCAAACGTTTTTAAAATGTATTTGTACTCCATAAGGTCAGCCTTCCAGTATACTATGCCCACGTACTCCTCCTGACCAGGTAGACGAAAACAAGCCACATACTCTTCAAATTCACCGAAATCCCGTTTCGCATCCTCAATGAGGAACTGGCGAATGAGTTCTTGTGAAATGGGTTTATTTTCTCTGGAAAAGATATGATGGGTATCAGAGGTTAACTCGATTGGCAGCTCAACTGCTGGGAAGCAAGCCAGCAAGGCCCTAAATCTTTTGGATTTATTAGACATAAGATTCTCTTCTGTACTTTTACAATCATCTCCATGCTTTCTGCAATCAGGCTACAGACGTACAAAAGTAGTCTTTTCACTTCAATGAGGATCAGAAAACCATGATGTCTGTCTGATGCTTATACAAATCATCACCTCCTTTAGATTAATTCTAAATAGATCTTACCCGCTCCTTGTTGGGCATTTGGGTTTGGGGATGATTGTCAGATCTGATAGATTTGTCCATTGGTTGGCTGACCATATCTTATGAACTGGATTGTCAGATTTTTTACTTCTTCCATAGGAAGAAAATGGATCATGAGCCTTACTGGTTTGTTCCTTATCCTCTTTTTGGTAGTGCACCTCCTTGGAAATCTTCAGTTATTGTATAATGACAGTGGTGAGGAATTTAACAAGTATGCCAAGTTTATGACGTCAAACCCCTTAATCAAAACGATCTCAATCCTAAACTACATCTTCATTCTGCTTCATGCAGTGCAAGGCATCTTGCTTTGGATACAGAATCGGCGGGCTCGTGGAATGAAATATGCAGTTCCCAACCAGCAGACTTCTAGTTTTGCTGCCAGAAATATGGCAGGTCTGGGCACAGTGATCTTTGTGTTTATCCTCATTCACCTCTGGCAATTTTGGTTTCAGATGAAATTTGGAAATCTGGAAATGGCCTCATATGAAGGTTATGGTGAGGTTAAAAACCTTTATGTGCCGGTGGCACATGCGTTTAGACAATGGTGGTATGTGCTTTTTTATGTAATCTGCATGGGTGTGATCGCTCTTCATCTGTGGCATGGCTTTCAGAGTGCTTTTCAGACTTTAGGTATCAATCACAAAAAATATACACCGGTCATCATGTGGCTCGGTAAAGCCTACTCAATCGTCATTCCCTTGGGCTTTGCATTGATTCCCATTTGGTTTTATTTGTTTCGACAATAGTAGAATGCTATGATTTTAGACGGCAAGGTACCTCCGGGGCCCCTCAGTGAAAAATGGACGAGCTACCGTTCGACCATGCCTTTGGTGGCGCCGAACAATAAGAGGCGGTTGGAAGTGATTGTAGTAGGTACTGGGTTAGCCGGTGCAGCCGCAGCTGCGACTTTGGGAGAATTAGGTTATCAGGTGAAGTGCTTTACTTTTCACGACAGTCCCCGGCGTGCTCACAGCATTGCAGCACAGGGCGGCATAAACGCCGCTAAGAATTATCAAAATGATGGCGACAGCGTGTATCGCCTGTTTTATGATACGATCAAGGGAGGTGACTATCGATCCCGTGAAGCAAATGTGTATCGCCTTGCCGAGGTTAGTGCCGATATTATCGATCAGTGTGTTGCCCAGGGTGTACCATTTGCACGAGAATATGGTGGACTTCTGGCTAATCGCTCATTTGGAGGAGTTCAGGTTTCACGTACTTTCTATGCTCGTGGTCAGACCGGACAACAACTTCTCATAGGTGCTTATCAGGCGCTATGTCGTCAAATCAACAGTGGATCTGTCGCCATGTACAACCGTCATGAGATGTTGGACCTGGTCATTGTAGATGGTATTGCCAGGGGCATCATCGCTCGCAATCTTTTGACGGGAGCAATCGAAAGATTTGCCGGCCATTGTGTGTTGTTGGCTACTGGTGGATATGGTAATGTATATTATCTTTCTACAAATGCCATGGCCTCTAATGCCACGGCAGCCTGGCGTGCAGTCAAGAGGGGAGCACTTATGGCCAATCCGTGCTTTACACAGATCCATCCTACATGCATTCCTGTATCAGGAAGTTATCAATCAAAGCTCACTCTGATGTCTGAATCCTTGAGAAACGATGGGCGGGTGTGGGTGCCGAAGGAGAAATCTGATGTAGAAGCAATCGTTAATCGTACTGTACGTCCTGAAGATCTTCCAGAGGAGAAACGTGACTATTATTTAGAAAGGAGATATCCGGCATTCGGCAATTTAGTACCCCGGGATGTAGCATCTCGGGCCGCAAAGACCGTATGCGACGAAGGCCGTGGTGTTAACTCCTCAGGACTTGCTGTGTTCCTTGATTTTGCCGATGCCATTAGGCGCTATGGTAAAGCTGAAGCTCACAAGCAGGGAATATCAAGTACGGAAGAAAACATCACCAGACTGGGAAAACAGGTTATCGAATCCAAGTATGGTAATCTCTTTGAGATGTATGAGAAAATCACAGGTGATGACCCCTATAAAACACCAATGATGATTTACCCGGCCGTACATTATACCATGGGAGGGCTTTGGGTAGATTACAACTTAGAAACCAATATACCAGGCTTGTTTGCCTTAGGTGAATGCAATTTTTCTGACCACGGAGCTAATCGACTTGGTGCCTCTGCCTTAATGCAGGGGCTAGCTGATGGCTATTTCGTGATCCCCTACACCATCGGGGCGTTTCTAAGTAAGGAAATCAGAACGCCAGCCATCGAGACCGATCATCAAGCTTTCATCGATGCCGAAAATGAGAATATCGATCGATTGAAAAAACTTATAGAGGTTAAGGGTAAGCAGACGGTAGAAAGTCTACATCGAAAGTTGGGGTCCATTATGTGGGAGTACTGTGGAATGTCAAGAAATGCGGAAGGTCTGACAAAAGCCAGAGAGCTGCTGGGCGAACTCAAAAGAGAATTTTGGTCTGACGTGACCGTACCTGGTCAGGTGGACGAGTTTAATCCGGAACTGGACAAGGCCTCTAGAGTCTCTGACTTTATCGAATTGGGTATGGTCATGGTGGATGACGCACTCAATCGAGAAGAGTCCTGTGGTGGTCATTTTAGAGAGGAATTTCAAACCGAGGAAGGTGAAGCTCTTCGCGACGATGAAAGTTTTGCTTACGTAGCTGCTTGGGAGTGGAAAGATGACGGTCATTCCGTTCTTCATAAGGAGGACTTGGAGTTTGAAAATGTAGAGCTGAAAACAAGGAGTTACAAGTAAATTCAAAATTTGGCTAGAGGAATGAAATTGACTTTAAAAATCTGGCGGCAAAAAGCTCCTAGCGCACAAGGCAACTTCGAAACGTACCAGGTAGATGCCAATGAGCATATGTCTTTCCTTGAGATGCTCGACGTATTGAATCAAGATCTCATCGAATCTGGAAAGGATCCCGTAGCATTCGAACACGATTGCCGCGAGGGTATTTGTGGTGCTTGTGGTTTGGTGATCAATGGCAGACCGCACGGCATCTTACAAGGCACTACAACTTGTCAATTACACATGCGGTTTTTTAAGGATGGGGATACGATCACCATCGAACCCTTCCGCGCAAAATCATTCCCGGTAATAAAGGATCTTGTTGTGGATCGCAACGGATTTGATCGGATTATTGAAGCCGGTGGATACATTTCTGTAAACACAGGCCAGGCACCCGATGGAAACGCCATCCCCGTTGAAAGAGAAGCTGCCGGTGAAGCCTTTGATGCTGCAGCATGTATAGGTTGTGGAGCCTGTGTGGCTGCTTGCCCAAATGCTTCTGCAATGTTGTTTGTTTCTGCCAAAGTATCCCATCTGTTCCTGCTTCCCCAGGGAAAAATAGAGGATGAACAGCGAGTTGATGCAATGGTTGCTCAGATGGATAAGGAGGGGTTTGGCAATTGCTCAAATGTGTATGCTTGCGAAGCAGATTGCCCAAAAGAAATTTCCGTACAAAACATCGCCCGTCTCAATCGGCGATATGTTAAATCTGTCTTCGGATCAGAACAGTAGAAATCCAATGATCCTGTTTTCTCCGCTCTGCCTTCAACACATGGTTAGAATTCCTTCTATTTAACATATGTTAAAGAATGAAAATTTATGTTTTTGGCCATGGCGCTGATATAATAAAAATCTAAATTTGTACCACTCCCATGAGCCGCATTTTCCCTCTGGACGGATAAGAAATCCCATAGTTTTATGATCTCATATCTATGTCATATCCAAAGTCCAGGGGGATTTTTTTGTCAATCATCTTGTAGTACTAAAAGCTGGCGTTACCTGGTGTTCGTGGGAATGCTATCACATCTCGGATGTTTGACATTCCTGTAACAAACTGCACTAAGCGTTCAAAACCAAGACCGTAACCAGCGTGTGGGCAAGTGCCAAATCGGCGGGTATCCAGATACCAATAGAGCTCTTCTTGAGGAATACCCATTTCCTTCATCCTTTTGGTCAGCTGTTCGAGACGCTCCTCCCGTTGCGACCCCCCGACAATTTCACCTATACCCGGAAATAAGATATCCATGGCAGCAACAGTCTTGTCATCAGGATTTGCACGCATGTAAAATGACTTGATTTCCTTGGGATAGTCTATCAAGATCACTGGTTTTTTAAAGTGCCTTTCTACCAAATATCGTTCGTGCTCAGATTGAAGATCGGCTCCCCACTCATCGATCAGAAAACTAAACTTTTTCTTTTTATTAGGCTTTGAATGCCGCAAGATTTCAATGGCTTCAGTGTATGTAAGTCGCTCAAATTGATTATCAACGACAAACATCAATTTTTCCAATAACGACATTTCAGAACGCTGATCCTTGGGTTTCTGCGACTCCTCTTTTTGTAAGCGATCCGATAAAAACTCAAGATCTTCCTCGCAATGCTCTGTAGTATATTTAATGATATACTTAAGCATGGCTTCAGCCAAATCCATGTTGTCCTTAAGATCGGCAAAAGCTACTTCAGGTTCTATCATCCAAAACTCGGCCAGATGTCTTGAAGTATTAGAATTTTCAGCACGAAAAGTAGGACCAAAGGTATAAACACGGCTCAAAGCCAACGCTCCAAGCTCAGCTTCGAGCTGACCCGAAACCGTCAAATTGGTTTCACGTTCAAAAAAATCTTCTCTATAGTCTACCCGACCATGGTCATCCCTGGGTAAGTTTTCCAGGTCAAGTGTTGTCACACGAAACATCTCACCAGCTCCCTCTGCATCAGAAGCTGTAATGATGGGCGTGTGTATATAATAGAATCCCCGATCATTAAAAAACTTATGGATGGCAAAGGATAGCGTATGTCGAATACGAAAAACTGCCCCGAATGTGTTGGTGCGGAATCGCAAGTGTGCGATTTCTCGTAAGAATTCAAAGCTGTGCTTCTTTGGTTGAAGTGGATACATCTCTGGGTCCGCATCACCCACTACTTCTACTTCAGTCGCTGCAAGTTCCAGCACTTGACCTCTCCCCTGCGAAGGAACTATCTCACCGGTGGCTGTCAAAGCAGCTCCGGTAGTGATGCGTCTTAGCAATGCTGGATCCATCTCATCATAGTCAATTACCAACTGCAATGTAGAGATCGTCGAGCCATCAGATAGTGCAATAAACCGATTGCTCCGAAAGGTTCGAACCCAACCAGCTACGGTGACGACCTGGCCAAATGGTTGCTGCTCCAAGACATCCTTAATTCGGCTGTGTGTTTGCATTATACGCATTTCAAATTGCTCGTGAAGGCGGCGAAATTAGCGAAAGTCGGCCACGATGGTGGCATAAAGCAACTATAAATCCCAAGGATAGGGACACATTTCATTCACCAAGCCTAAAGCTGTCCCACTTTACGAGTATACTTCCTCGAGTGACTTTACAATCTCAACTGCATCGTCATACGCCTGGGTCATCTTTGAAGGATCGTGGATCCCAGCATATAGAGCATAATTGCATTGATCAAGGACTCGATCCAATTGATCGATCAGCTCTTCATCCGTGCCTCTTCTCCGCAATTCCTGGCGCAGGGCGGCACGGTCCAACTCAGCAGGAGGAACGTCGATCACCGATCCCACATAGTTCTTCAGGCACAATGCCAACTCCTCAAAGAAGGCTTTGGCCAGAGTGGAATCCAGATGCTGCTTCGCAGTCTGCAAACGGGCATGAGCTGTAGCTGTGTAATTCTCCTGAGACTGATTGTCTTTTTTCCTCCGGTGATGCCGCCCATACACCAGGAATAAGAACCCCAACACCGGCACACCAAAAGCCGACCAATACCAGGGATTACGTAACAGAGGAGATCGGGATTTTGCCAGTTGGTTAGAAAGTATCGGATCAGCCAAACCATCCTGATCTTCTTGCATCAATTGATTGTCAGCTTGTGCGTTTTTCAATCCTTCCCCTGGCTGGATTGCAATCCTAAAACTGTCCTGGATGGTCCTATAGGTGTGCTGATTGATATCGAAATAGGTAAATGAAGGTGATATTGTATAGGAGCCAGGTTCTTGTCCAATCGCCAGATACTCAATAATTTTTTCACCTCGAACCGAATCGGTTGCATTGATCATTTTTTCGTCTTTGACTTTTGGATCATAGCTTTCAAAGCTCGCTGGTAGATGAAGTTCCGGTACCCTAACCATTTTGATGTCACCATTACCGACCAACTTCATGATGATACTGATGGCATCGTCAGTAGTTGCTTCAAGTGGATGCACCTCAAAATGTGCTGTGAAAGATCCTACAGCTCCGGAAAATGATTCTGGTGCATCTTGATAGGGGCTCCTAACCAAAAGTGTGATTTCATTGGAGTTAAGCGTTTCGGTCTTCAGATTGAAAGAGGAAAAGAAGCTCCGGCGCTTCTGTTTAGGATCTGGGACTCCAACCCGAACCACCAGTGGTTCGATTACAATACGGCCATTCTGCTGAGGAAACAAGGCTACTTTTCTCAAGATTTTGGTGCTAAATTCTTGCCCATCGATTACTTCCTTTACGACCCTTTCTTTGTATGCATCCAAGATCTGAGTGAAGCAACCATCATAGTTGCTTTCTGACAAAATATTGTAGCTCTCAATGTTTACTTGTGTATAGATCTTGTAGCTAATCATTACTTGCTGGCCAACATAGATATGACTAGTATCAATCTCAGCTCGGATGAATATCTGTGATTGCTTATCTTTGGTGGTGAAGTCGTTTGAAGCTCTTCTCACCTCTACTTCCACCGTGTTGGTACGCAAGGTCTTTCCCTGTACCATAATGGTTGCTGCCGGAATCGTATGCTTGCCAGGTCGAGTAGCCTGCAATACATACTCAAAACTAATCGATCGCGTACCCACCCCGTTTATAAATGTTGACCGGTACGATTGTGAAGGACCAGAAACTATTTTGAATGGACTGAAATCCGGTGCTGTAAATTGATCACCATCCGCATTCTCTAAGGTGTAGGTAATCTCAAAGGTGCTGCCATTCATGACCTGCTTAGCACCTGCAGAAGCCTTGAAGACAACTCCCTGGCTCCAAGCACTGGTCAACGACCACAAGAGAAAGAGACAACAGCTTACCAATCTGATCATTACCTTAAGTTAGATCTTAGTTTCTTTCAGTTTTTTCTTTTGCTTTGGAGATCTATTCTTCTGCAGTCCCCAATCATCAAAAAGATTCAATGACCCTTGGTGATCCGGCAGACGTGAGTCAGTCCTGATATCCTCGGGATTAGGTAAGATCACTATATCTCTGGGCCCGATCTCCCAGGTTTTCTCCTCAGTCACCAAATAAGCCGGAGGAAGAGATAGAGTGCCTGACTTCATTGGCTTCAATAAGTAGCTGATGACCTGAGTTGAGTGCTGTTCACCGTTTACAATACTCATATTTCTCATTTGGTTGGGTCCGCTCACCACTACACATCCTGCAAACTCTGGCAAATCCATTTGGCCGTCCAGGTTATTTGATTCGTATCGGATCTCAAAATAATTCCCTAACAAAACGGTATCATCGCTTACAGAAACACTGAAAGAAGCAATTTCTTGGCCATGGATTATCGCAAGATGAGCAATCAACAACAGAAAAATAGATACTACATGCCTCATAAAATGGATTCTTTTCAACGATAATTTACCAATCTTTAGCTTTCTTCTTTTCTCCTGGCTGTGCCTTCCGTAGCTTTTCCTGGACTTTTTTATCCTCTTCTTCTATGATCTCAAGCAATTGCATTGCTTGTTCCTTCGTCAATTTTTGTTCCATGGGTTCAGACTGGTCTTGGTCATTCGACTGATCCTGAGGTTGTGGTTGCTGAGGATTATTTTCGGGCTGCTGGTTCTCTTGTGGAGACTGTTCTTGATCTTGATCCTCTTGATCATTCTGCTCTTGGGGTTGCGGACGTTGCTGCTGCATCTCTAGTTCTCTCAATGCCATCAAAAGGTTTTGCTTGGCCTGTAAATCATCTGGATCTGCACGAAGAGCCTTTTTAAATGCCTGTACACTTTGGTCATACTTTCCATTCAGATAATGGGCATTGCCCAAATTATACCACGCCTTTGCCTGTTGTTTTTTATCACTTAGCATCTCTGCCGCTTTCTCATATTGACGGGCAGCTTCATCATAACGATTTTGATTGAAGATCGCATTACCCAAGTTGAAAGTACCCTTCTCATCAGGATCGATGATGGTTGATCGACGGTAGGATTCTTCCGCCTCTGTATAAGCCTGGCGATCATATTGTTTGTCAGCCTGACGACGTAGGTCATGAGCTTTACCCTTAGATTGCGCTAATGAGCTCAAACTCAAAATGGCGATAAAGATTGACAGAGTAACCCTGATCATGAACGAACGATTTTGCCTGGTGACCATAGCTGATTCGCAAATGTCCAATGTATGAAAAGCCCCAATAAACCCAAACCCAGAAAGATTTGAAAATAGCTTTCATATTCGCTGAAGGATCTTTCCTCAACTGTTTGCTTGTCCAGATTTTCAACCCTATTGTCGATATCGTTCAAGATTCGATCTGAATTATTCAAGTAATAGTATGCTCCACCTCCACTTTCTGCCACTCCCTTGAGCAGAGTCTGATTCAAACTTGTGCGTACGGGTTGACCCTCAGCGTCCCTCTTCCAATCTTGACTGCCCCTCACGGTAATTGGAATAAAAGATCCTTGTGCAGTCCCAACGCCCACTGTAAAAATGATCATCCCGGCTTCGTTAGCCATTTTGGCGGCTTCAACTGCCTCCGCATCATGATCTTCTCCATCTGAAATGACAATGAGTGTTTTGTGGAATTTATTGTCTTTGGTGAAACTATCCTCTGCGGTCCTGATGGCACTTCCTATGGCAGTACCCTGGGTAGTAGCTTGTGATGGGCTCGCCGATCTGATAAAGATCTCTGCCGCAGCATAGTCAGTGGTCAAAGGCATTTGCAGGTAAGCGTTGCCTGCGAAAAATATAAGTCCAATGCGCTCACCACGAAGTTTGTCTACCAGCTCTAGTGCAAATCGACGGGCTTGTTCAAGACGATTGGGAGCGATATCCTGGCAATACATGCTGGTGGAAATATCCAGCGCGATGAAGATATCTGAACTTCTGGTCTTGACTTTTTCACGCTTTGCTCCCCATTGTGGATTGGCCCAGGCAATCAAGAGTAGAGACAGACTGATGGGTAAAATGATCATGGCAAAACGCTGTTGCCATTCTGATTGTCTGACTGTCAACTTAGCAATCAGTTTCTCATCCCCAATCTTAGATGCTTGTTTTTGGTAGAGCATCCAGCCCCAATAAATCAAACCAGATAGGGGAATGATTGCTGCCAGGAAATATAAATACTCAACACTTTCAAATCTAAACATTGCAATCCTTATGGATATGTTCTCAATAAGCTAATCTTGAGAAGAAAATGAACAAGGAACAAGATCATGCCCCACTTAATAAAGTGACCAAACTCATCACTGTATCTCTTAAAGGTGGTGATGTCGCGCTCTGTTTTCTCCAATTGGTCGATTTCTGAATAAATGAGCGTTAAGGCTTGTTCTGAGGTCGCTCGAAAGTATCTTCCTCCAGTAGTCTGAGCGATCTGCTGTAGCAATTGATCATTGATCATGACACGTGCATAGTCATAGACATAACTTCCATCACTACGCTTGCCCTGTGGGGTAAGAGCCATACCTTTACTGCCAACGCCAATGGTGTAGACCTTTATATCAAGCTCTCGTGCCATTTCAGCAGCTGTCATGGGTTGAATATAGCCCGTATTGTTATCTCCATCTGTCAACAGTATGATGACTTTACCTTTAGCATCGCTATCCTGGATTCTATTTACCGCTGTTGCCAAGCCCATACCGATAGCGGTTCCCTCTTCTAAAAAGCCGCATTTAAGCTGAGACAAGAATCGCTTGACTATACGATGGTCAGAGGTAAGTGGACACTGAGTAAAACTCTCTCCCGAAAATACTACCACACCAATGCGGTCATCTCGCCGCTTATCTACAAATTGGGCCGCGACACGTTTGCTCACTTCCAATCGATCTGGTTCAAAATCTTTGGCCAACATACTACTTGACAGGTCGAGGGCCAGAATAATATCAATCCCCTCGGCAGTCACTTCTTCCTCTTTCAGAGCCAGTTGTGGACGTGCCAGAGCCAGGAGCAACAAGGCAAAGGCTGCCAATTGTAAAATTGGCAGATATCCTACCATAGTGCTTCTCCAGCTCTTGGCACCGATGAGGATGCCCAAGTGAGAGATCTTGAGTGCAGGTTTTTCCCGTTTCTTATACCCGTAATGAAAATAAGCCATCACAGGTATGATCAGCATGGTAAGGAGCAAATAAGGATTTTGAAACTCCAGATTTTTGAGAAAAACGATCATGATGACTCTACTTGATCGGGTTGTAACTTTGTACTTAGCACAAAGTTTTCAGCCCTATTCATAAATTGCTGATGGATATCGACTTCCGGTCGAGCCTTAGCAAATTTGATCAAATCGGCAATATTCAGTATTTCCTCAAGGTCTCTTCTCAATCTTTCAGCCAGATTTTGCTTCTGGAATGCATCTAAAATTTCAGTAGTTGTAGATTCCAAAGCAGGTATTCCATAGCGGTCTTCTAAATATGATCTTATGATGTAGGTGAGCTCCGATTGATATTCTTTGATCTTACCCTGTTGCCACAATTTCTTTTGATCCAGCAAATTGAGGCGACGTAGGGCTATTTCATGAGGCGGCTCTTTGATGGGTATAACTTCTGGCTCAGGGAGTGATTTCTTTTTCCGCAAAAAGACCCAGCCGATGATCAAGCTCCCTACCAATAGAGCCACCAAATACGGCCAGACATCACGCAGTGATAGTGGTTCCTTTAAAATCGGTTTGATCGGGGCAAGTCCAGTAGAATCTACCGTGATGCCTGCTACTTCTAAGACAAGGTCATTGGAATGCACGGTATCTGTCAACCCTTGTGCTTGGTAATGTAAAGGCAGTGGCGGCAATTTAATATAACCAGTGTCAAATACCCCTATGGTCAACTCATCGATCATCGTACCTGATATGGATCGCGGCCAATTGGGCCTCTGAATAAGCTCCACTCCCAATTCGTTCCAACTAGAGAAATCGATGCTGTCTATGACCATCTGCTGTGATGTTTGAACTTGTAGAAGCAGCTGCCGTTGATCACCGATCAACATTTTATTGCTATCAACCCTGCACTGAAAACTCACTTGAGCTTGAATAGAAACACCGAGGCACATCAATATGCTCACGAGAGCACTTTTCATTGACTTCTCTTTTTAAAGAATCGATGCAATGCAACGACATAAGAATCCCGAGAATCCAGGCTTATCATATCGGCACCATTGCGATTGAATAGGGAGATAAGGCTCTGCTGACGTTCGGCAAAGTGTCGTCTGTGAGCCTGCCGCACTTTGGAATCATGGGTATCAATGGTGAACACTTGCCCAGTTTCAGCATCCTCAACATGCAACAGACCTGCCCGAGGTAATTCCGTTTCAAAAGAGTCATAAACATGCATACCGATCAGGTCATGCTTGCGAGCTACTACCTGCAAGGCTTGATCGAATGAACTGGTGTAAAAATCACTCAGCAAGAAACAAATGCTTCTCTTCTTGACCAGGTTGTTGAAGTACTGAAGAGCTGCCTGCACATTGGTTCCGGTACCATTAGGTTTCTGATCGATCAATTCTCTGATGATACGCAGGATATGCTTTTTCCCTTTTTTGGGTGGAATGTAGAGCTCTATTTGATCAGCAAAGAGCAGCAGCCCTACCTTATCGCTATTGTTTATAGCCGAAAAAGCCAACACTGCACAGATCTCCGTCATCAGGTCTTTACGTAACTGAGTATGAGTGCCAAAAAACGACGACGGGCTAACATCCACCAGCAGCATTACAGTCAACTCCCTCTCCTCCTCAAAAACTTTGACATGAGGAGTACCTGTACGAGCTGTAACGTTCCATTCAATGTTACGTACATCATCTCCATACTGATAATCTCTCACCTCACTAAAAGACATTCCTCTACCCTTGAAAGCACTGTGGTACTCACCCGAAAAGAGCTCATTACTGATGCCCTTAGTTTTAATCTCGATCTTTCTAACCTTCTTCAGCAGTTCGCTGGTTTCCATAGATCTAGGTTGTCAGCAAGGCAGCGTTTAAGGGACCTCAACCGCATTGAGTATTTGTACAATAATGTCTTCCTGGGTAACATTCTCAGCTTCAGCTTCATAAGTTAATCCGATTCGATGTCTCAGCACATCGTGACAAACGGATCGCACATCCTCTGGAATCACAAAACCACGACGTCTTAGAAAGGCATAAGCTTTTGAAGCAAGAGCTAAATTGATGCTGGCTCTTGGACTGGCACCGTACTCAATAAGGGGTTGAAGATCAGGAAGATCATGAGTTTCTGGGTTCCGGGTAGTGAAAACAATATCGAGTATATATTGTTCGATTTTATCATCCATATAGACCTTTCGAACAGTCTTTCTGGCTCGCAACACTTCTTCAGGGCTGATCTGGGTTTCTATTTGACCGAATGTATCGGACCCGAGGTTACGACGAATGATCTCCCGTTCTTCCTCCTTGGATGGATAGCCGATTTTTACTTTTAACATAAACCGATCCACTTGTGCCTCAGGTAAGGGATAAGTACCTTCCTGCTCGATAGGGTTTTGTGTTGCTAAAACGAGGAAGGGTTCTTCAAGTAGATAACTGGTATCTCCAATGGTCACCTGTCGCTCTTGCATTGCCTCGAGCAACGCACTTTGGACTTTTGCCGGTGCCCGGTTGATCTCATCGGCTAAGATAAAATTGGCAAAAATCGGACCCTTCCTAACATTAAATTCTGCCTCATTGGGATTATAGATGAGGGTGCCCAAAATATCAGCTGGCAATAGATCAGGAGTAAATTGAATACGGCTGAACTGGGCATGTATGGCTGAGGCCAGTGTCTTTATGGCCAGTGTTTTAGCTAATCCTGGAAGTCCTTCCAGCAGTACATGACCTCGGCATAAAAGGCCCAGTAGAAGCCGATCCATCATCTGATCCTGCCCTACGATTACCTTTGCTGTCTCACCCATCAGGGTCTCTACAAATTCGCTCTCAATATATATTTGTTGATTTAAAGCCTCGATGTCTACAGCTGCTTGCATATGATGGTTATTGTCTACAGAAATTATCTACTGAATTGGAACACGTAAGAAGGGCACAAAATTGCTAATTTTTAAATAAAATCTACCGGTGTTTGCCTATCGATTACTTCTTTACCATAGGATGAAGCCCTTAAAGGTGCTTTTAACCTTCCTTTTAAATCGTGCATCTTTACCTGCTTTGGTTCTTTGCCTTGGTCTTGGCAACTCAATGATGGGACAGATTGCCAACCCTACTAATCAAATCAAAGAGTTAAAATCCGGCTTATTGTTGGTCATTGTTCCTTCTTATCAACGTAAACTACAAGTCTTGAGACAGCAGCTGGAATCTCCTTCTTTGAAAGCGACTGAGCGAAAAAGAATATCCAGAAAGATCGTTGCAACTGAGATAACCAGGGACAGTTTTGATATGCAATTGCGAAGAGCATTCTCCAAGCACTTTGACTTCTGCTCCTATCGATTTATTTACGATCACCAGATGGTAAATCCACCACTAGAGAAGTTAAACTATGACTCGATCTTCTACCTCGAAGCTGGCACGACCCCAAACGGTGCCAATGCATTGATCATTTCAGACAGTCAGCGGAATCGTCTCAAACGACCTTTTCCGTACTTTGTTAAACTCGGGCACTTCGGTATTGTTTTCGATGCCTTTTTTAACGCTCATTCCCAGCGCTGGAGGGATCTTAACTTTGTCATTATAAAGCTCAATAAAAAGTTGACGCGCTATTATGGTTTGTAAGTTTGTCTTGCTGAGAATCTCCTAGATAAAGACAATGCAACTACAGAAGTATGGCACTCACTGTACCTGATCGAGGGTGTCAGGCTTGGTACTGCCATCAATGATGGGAGCAATTACGATCGAATCTTTGGGTCTGTCAAACAAGGGAGGAAGTGGTTTTGACGGCTTTGGAGGCCTCTGTAAGGAGTCTATTCGTATCAAAATCGGATTGGCTCTCAATATGCTATCGGCCACTTCACTTGCTTCGGACATAAGACTAGTTAGGCACTTCTCCTCTTCAACAGCAACATATTGATTCAGTCGCTCCTCAATCCGCCTTTCGATCAACTGCGCTTTTAGCTCTTCCTGATCTGCTTGCTGACAAGAAGCGAGGCTCAAACCAATGATTGTGAGGACCACTCTGCTCATTTGCCGAGTATCTTTTGAATATCTCGGAGTCGATCTGCCTTCATGGAGTCGACCCAGTGAGAAAACATTCTTTCGCGCAGGGAACTACAACTGTCGGCAAGTTGTGCCTCTAAGACAGTGCGTTGTTGCAAAAAGAGCGAATCCACCAGGTTACGTTCGTCACGAGTTAGCCGAACTTCTTCCCGGAGGCATCCGGTGATCAAAAGAGAACCGCAAGCGATCATGACAATCCCGAAGGTTGCCTTAATCTTCTCGCCGTAATTTAAAGCCAACGCCATGGATATTTTCTATTTGAACCATCTCATCATCAGATAGATATTTTCGAAGCCGGCTGATAAACACATCGAGACTTCGACCCATGAAATAGTCGTCCTCTCCCCAAATTTTCTCCAAAATTAAATTTCTCCGACAGATCTGATTTTCTCGCTCAACCAAAAATCTCAGTACGTCCGCTTCTTTCTGTGTTAGTAGTTTTTCCTTACCACTTCTGTGTCTGAGCATCAGATCGGAATAGTACAAGGTGTAATCACCTATCTCATGGGCTTTTCGAGTATCTGGACCCAGCACCTTAGACCTCCTCAGAAATACATTCACCCTCATAATCAACTCCTCTATACTAAAAGGCTTTGTAATGTAATCATCACCACCCGACATGAATCCTTTCAGTTTGTCCTCTTTCATGGATTTAGCGGATAAGAACAGAATAGGTACATGTCCATTGCGTAACCTTAAAGCTCGGGCAAGGCTGAATCCATCAATCTCAGGTAACATAATATCTAGGATGGCCAAATCAAAATCCATCGATCTCATTGCCTCCAATGCTTCTTTGCCATCAGCAAAGTGGCTTACGTTAAAGCCCACTCTTTCGAGGTTGTCTTTAGTCACAAACCCAAGCGTTTGATCGTCCTCAACATACAGAATATGGGCCTTAGTTTTACTCATGGTCAATACTAATTTCAACGGTGGTACCCTTCTTTAGTGCACTGTGCACTTGCATCTTCCATCCATGAGCCTTCACGACCTTGGTTACATAGTGTAATCCCAGTCCAAAGCCTTTTGCATTGTGAATGTCTCCGGTAGGAACCCGAAAGAACTTCTCACCCAATTTATGTAGATATCGCTGGGGTATCCCAACGCCATGATCTTTGACTTCCAGGATGATCTTCTTATCCCTCTGATGGGTTGCCATGACAATGTTCGGTCTCTGTTGCGAATATTTCAAAGCATTATCAAGCAAGTTGAACAAGACATTGGACAAGTGCATCATATCTGCTTTTATCATGTGATCAGCAGCTCGAAAATCAATGGCTAGCGTAGCCTCCTTCTGGTCCAACCGGCTTTTCAACTGCTCTGCCACGTCATTCATCACCTGATGGAGATCTACCGTTTCCAGTTCTAAATCCATGCCTTTTTTCGAATAACCAGCAATTTCAAGAACCCTCTCCACTTGATCATTTAATCGTTTGGCTTGCGAATGGATGATCTGAGCATAACGGCGCAAACGACGATCCTTCTGTACATTCCCGTCGGAGAGAAACACCTGAGCGCTTATTTCAATACTGCTGAGCGGTGTTTTAAACTCGTGTGTCATGTTATTGATGAAATCCTTTTGCAATTCAGACAGCTTTTTTTGACGCAATATCTCATAGGTGGCGTAGCCAAAGAAAAGGATAGCCAGGAGTAATATTCCTGTAAATAGCAGGGGGAGCCACATGTTATTTAAAATATAGCCGTTGCGATCGGGGAATCTAACACCAAAGTAGTAGACAAACTCATCATAGGTGGGCAGATTTGAAGAGCGCGTACTGGTCTTGGTACCATCCCGGCCAGCAATATAATTGCCGTAGACCATTTGATCATTGGCACAGTCATAAATACCGTATTCAAAATCAGTATGCAGAGATACCGCTTCAAACTCCTTGATCAAATAGTACTCCAGACTGTTGGCGTCGATGGCATCCCTGATATTGACCACATAGTAGTCTTGTGTAATTTGTGTAATCAGTCGATAGGATGGCAATTGTACCTGACTGATCGCAGAGAGCGCATCGGCCACATTTCTAAGTGAAATTCTCACTCGTTCGTCGAAAGTCCTAGTACTGTGATCAAACGTATTTTTCAGCCAATAGCTCTGCACTACTAGAATACAGATCAAGGCCATGGCAGCAGAGGCTACTACTTTTGAGATCGAGGTATTTGTCATGCAATTAGGCTACAAATTCGCTAATTATGCTCTGCCCGGGCTGAGTCCGCCGACCCATTAACAGCTCATTAACATATGTTGCCAGGTCATTAACTGGGTTTCTATAGCTGGTATGGTAGGTTTGTCTTATTGTCTAACCGGATCCAAGACGGATCTAAAAATCACATAAACTATGAAAACAGCACATTGGATAGGTACATTCCTCGCAATGTCCCTGTTACTGATTGGAACGGCATGGAGCCCAGCTCCAGCTAATTTAGCTCCACTAAAAGTTGACAAGATGGAACACGATTTTGGTTCCATTGAGCAAGGGATTCCACAAAGTGTCACTTTTAAACTCACGAATAATTCAGAAAGTGCGCTGCTCTTGACTAAAGTTAAAGGCTCGTGTGGCTGTACCGCGACATCCTATGATCGCGAACCGATCGCTCCTGGCGAAACTGGCAAAGTCACAGCAACTTACAATGCCAAGAAACTAGGCAGCTTTACCAAAACAGTGACGGTTTATACCAATCTGGAAACTGAACCTTTGGTATTGACCATCACTGGTAAGGTAGAAGCTTCTTAAAGCTCATTGTATGGGACCTGGATGCCACAATCCAGGTCCTGACCGTACGCATGTGAATCCCTTGGTCCGGTTCTGATTCGACATCACTTTATGCGTATCTTTGCCGGCTCATGCAGATGCTGTTGTCGAATATCAGAATCGGACTGATCCTTAGCACTTTACTGAGCTTCCAAATCGCGAGTGCTCAGCAAAATCCTTTTGAGATTCAAGGTCGGAAAAGTGCTGACTCGACTCAAAATGTCATTGATTCTTTGACTCTCATTTCGGACACCGTGATGACAGTCAATATCCCAGTTGATTCGAACCTTCTATCACCTAGGGATACGACATTGTTGTCCTCATCAACATCAGACAGCGCAGGTGTGCGCGACCCTGTCACAGTGATCTCTCGCAGCGATTCGACCAACATCCACGGTCAAAGTAGTGGTCATGAAGTTGTTCCGGGACAATCTGAAGGTGATACCAGCAGCCTAGTAGATGAGCTCAAGGTAATGACCGAAAAGTTGCCAGACCTCGAAATCGGCTCCAATCAAAATCTGTTGTTCCTATTGACCATTGTTACCCTTCTCTTGTTGGCGATATTGCTGACGTTAAACCGGTCCATGATCAACAAGGCATATCGAGCCATTGCCAATGACAACTTCTTGCGTTTTCTCTTTCGTGAGTACAAAAGTACCCCCTGGTTTTATTGGTTATTCTATATCTATTTCTTCATCAGTGCCGGTTTTTTCTTCTACCTACTTGCCTCTTATTACCAATGGCTTAATACCAATAGAATTTGGATGTTGCTCCTGACCATTTTTGGAATCGGCTTGGTGTATATCATCAAGCATTTCATCCTCCAAATTGTAGGATCATCATTTCCGGTGGAGAAGGAAACGCAACTGTATGGATTTGTTACCATGCTCATCAACATCCTTCTGGGCTTGGCTCTGACCCCTATCAACTTAGTGATCGCTTTTGCACCCCTGCCCTTTGTCAGTTGGGCCATCTGGCTTGGATTAGCTGGGATTTTAGGCCTGTATCTGTTCCGTCAATTGAAAGGTCTATTCATAGCTGGGAGGTTCATGCACAGCTACCGATTTCATTTTTTTCTCTATCTTTGCACCGCCGAAATTGCACCACTACTAATACTTGGTAAACTTGCATTTGGCGAGATCGGAACGTAGGTGGGATCATTCTAAAACCAGGTTGAATGTCAACATCAAAAGCAGAACTGAAGCCTAAGAGAGTTAAGACCATACTTATTTCACAGCCTAAGCCCGAGCGGTCTCCCTACTACAATTTGGAGAAGAAGTACGGCATCAAGATCGACTTCCGACCCTTCATCCATGTGGAAGGTGTGCCAGAAAAGGAATTCCGAAAAAATCGGATTCGACCGGACGACTATTCTGCAGTCATTTTCACCAGCAAGAATGGAATTGAGCATTTCTTCCGGATGTGTGAAGACATGCGAATCAAGATGTCACAAGACACAAAATACTTTTGCCTTACTGAAGCGGTAGCGCGTTATCTCCAAAAATTTATCATTTATAGAAAGCGAAAAGTGTTTGTGGGCAAACGGGTGATCGAAGATCTAGCCAATTATTTCAAAAAGCATAAAGGAGAAAAGTTTCTTCTGCCCTGCTCTAATCTTGGCAGCGTACCCGTAGTTAAATTTTTAGAGGAAGGAGGTTACGATTTTAGAGAGGCAATGATGTATCGAACGGTAAGTAGTGACTTATCTGACCTACGGGACATTTTTTATGATATTCTGGTCTTCTTTAGCCCTTTGGGGATTCAGTCTTTGTATGAAAATTTTCCGGACTTCAAGCAAAACGACACTCGAATAGCTGTATATGGTAACAGTACCAGTGCTGCCGTCAAAGAGCGAGGGCTCAACATCAATATCCTGGCTCCTTCACCAGAAACACCTTCAATGACCATGGCACTGGAGAAATACATCACCGAAGTCAATACCTAATCTGAACCGATCGACTCATTTGGTTTAATCGAAGTTCGGACCTATCTGGGTGAGAGGTTCACAAAGCAATTACCCGGCATAGAGGCCCAATTTGAGATGGCCGCTTATCATGATCGATCAAGTACACCACCCGCTGATGTTGCGGAAGCCGCTGTTTTACTGCTGCTTTATCCAGGTCATGACGACCAGGCTCATATTGTCTTCATTGAGCGTGTAACTCATCAAAAAGATCGACACAGCGGACAAATCGCTTTTCCTGGAGGCCGAAAGGATGATCGAGATCACAATCTGGTGGAATGTGCTTTAAGGGAAGCTAAAGAAGAAATCAGTGTAGATCCACAAAGTATCCATGTGATAGGGACTTTAACTGACCTGTATATTCCAGTAAGCAATTTCAAAGTAACCCCAGTGGTAGGAATTACTGAAATCCAGCCGGAATTTGAACCACAACCCAGCGAGGTGGCTGTTATTTATCAAGAGCCCATCTCCACCTTCTGGAAAGCTGACATTCGTCAGGAGATTGACCTAAAACTGTCAAGGGGAATATTGCTGAAGAATGTTCCCTACTTCAATGTGCAGCAAAGAATCGTGTGGGGTGCCACTGCTATGATAATGAATGAATTCTTACATCTCTTTGAGAAGATCTAATCCCCCTTGTCAGATGTCTTGATCACGCGGACCGTTTCGATTTTAGTATCACTGACATTCACCAGATGAAATTTGTACCCCTCCAGGACAACCACATCTCCCTGCTCTGGTATATTGGCAGTGGTCATCACAATATATCCCGAAATGGTATTGTATTCACCTTGAGGTAAGTTGAGGCCTTCATACTTTTCATTGAGGTAGTCAATTTCTAACCTACCTGAAAACAACCACTCATGATCGGAGATCTGCTCTTCAATGTGCTCTTCTTTGTCATGTTCGTCTTCGATCTCACCAAAGATCTCTTCAAGAATGTCTTCCAAGGTTATCACACCGGCGGTGCCCCCAAATTCATCCACAACACAGGCAATGTTCTTCTTCTGCTTAAAAAACAAATTCATTACGGCCTGAATATTCATGACCTCTGGTACAAAAGGTATGTCCAAAATTGATGAGGCAATCCGCTTCGGCTTCTTCAACATTTGTTGATGGTGAATATACCCTTTGACATTGTCAATTTCTCCTTCGTATACCAGGATTCGTGACAGCTTACTATCATCGAAGATCTTTAATAGTTCCTTCATTGCAATATCTTCATCAATTGCCACGATCTCATTGCGAGGCACCATACAATCACGGACCTTGGTATCCTTTAATTTTAGTGCCTTCTTAAAGATATCTGTATCGATTTCATCGTCACGATCACCATCAAAAGTATCCTGGATAAAGTGCTCGAGGTCTATGCGGGTAAATGTACTTGGCGAAGCCTCAGTACCAGCCTTAAAAAATGTGTTGAGAACCAAGGTGGACATACGTGTCATCAACCAGGTGGGAATGGCCAACAACCACCTAAAAAACTGCAAAGGTAGTGCGAGAATGCTAATGGCCTTGGTGGCATAAACACGAAATATGGTCTTGGGTAAGAACTCTCCGAATATCAGTATGACCACTGTGATCAGAAGGGTATTGATCAGCAGCAAAAAACCTCCTTCACCCGTCAATGGGATGATCACTGGCTTCAAAAGTTCTGCCATCAAGGTGGTAAATACGACCAAGGCGATGTTGTTACCTACCAACATTGTGCCCAGGAAGACCCGGGGTTTCTCATAAAAACTGCTGAGGATACGGCCCCTTAATTTACCCCTCTCCTTTAGCAATTCAACCCTGATCTTGTTGGCAGAAATGAAAGCAATCTCCGACCCAGAGAAAAATGCAGACAGCATTAAAAAAAAAGCGATGGAGAACAGCAGGAAAGCCATGTCAGAAAATATCACTAGTTCTTAAAATCCTCCTCAAAATCTTCAATCTTCATCTTGGCCACCACCGAACGAAGAGTGTATTCCGAAAAATCTTGCTTGGCAGTAAACCCATAAGCAAAGATAATCTCTTCGGGCTTGGTAATCTTTACAAATTTGTCTGTTTCGACCGTACCTTCTTTCTCATTCCAAATCAGCTCGGTTGTTTCCAATTTCTCACCCCTGGTATTAGCCAGGATCACCTGATTTGTGGTATCCCGCACAATGATCTTTCCATCGCGGGGGTACCTGATTCCCATTTGTGCATCTAATGTACTTTCAACCTCCCCCTCCTTGTTGAGAAAATCGACATGAACTCCATCGGGAAACTCGTCTCTCGGTTTAGTCTTATCCAAATATCTCACCAGGGTAGGACCGTTTATGACCACTCTGACTTGAGCTGAGTCACTATACATGACCTCCACATCTTTCGCAATCTCAACTCCCGGCTCCGTAGCTTGAAAGAAGCGGTCTACCTCGTTCAAATCGTTTACACAAGCAAGACAGTTGCCAATCAAAACCCAGCCGATGAGTTCTCGGTAACCAATCATCTAATCAAAGTAATATCCCCATCAAATGCCAAAATCGAACCATCTATAAACTCGACCTCTACCAAATAAACAAAGACTCCGGGATTCATGGGCTGTCCACGGTGTGTACCGTCCCAACCTACATTCACATCACCCAAGTCGAAATTGCTTCCCTCGAAGACCGTTTCTCCCCATCGGTCAAATATCTGGATGCGTTTGACCCTTTGCGCGGCCAAGCCGCCATAAACGGTCACCCGGTCATTAAAACCATCATCATTTGGGGTAAAGGCATTGGGAATGTATATGGGTCGGTTCGCAACCACAAAGACCTCTACAGAGTCGTGGGCAGTACAACCATCATCATCTATGATCGTAACCTGATAACTCGTTGTCATCAAAGGCCGCACTACCGGAAAAGGGCAGTCATCACAATCTCCAGCGGGAGACCAACGATAATCCACTGGTTTGCCAATCGGTACATGAGTGGCAAAAAGTCGAGCTGAAAAGCCCAAATCGATACTGGTATCGCGACCAGCATCTACCATTAAGGGGTCCGGTTGCAAAATGTCTACCTCTACCGTATTGGTGCATCCACGACCATCCTGAATGACAAGAGCATAGTTACCCGCAATCAAACCATTGAAGCTGGGCTCCTCACTAAATGTTTGCCCGTCAAGGCTATAGGTAAAAGGAGGACTTCCTCCGAAGCCTGTGAAGAAAATCGAACCACTCGCATCACCGAAACAAACTACATCCAAAGTGCTGTCAACCAGGACAGACAATTCAGGGGGTTCAGCCACCGCACCAGCCGCCTCCACCTGACATCCATTGGCATCAGTAATGGTAAGTATATACTCGCCCCTTGACAAATTTTTGGCTAATGAGTCTTGGATACCGTGATCCCACGAAAATTCATAATCCCTGGTGCCACCAAAAACCAATGGAATCAATACACCATCCTCTGCTCCAAAACAGGAGATGTCTTGCGTATCTAGTACTACCGACAAGGGATCGGGCTGTGGCACATCAAACTGTGCAAATCCCAAACAACCCAAATCATCGCGGATAGCCACCGATAGAACTCCGGCACCAACTCCATCCAGTGAATTTTCCGGAGCATAACTTCCATTGATTCTCCAATCATATTGAAATGGTTCTTGACCGCCCACAATCTTAATTTCCACTCGGCCATCATTAAACCCAAAGCAGGAAGGAGGTTGAATAGGATCGAAGTTAGGGTCAATGACAATCTCGATCTCTCCAAGGGCAACGTCAAGATCTGTAATGCATCCATTCGCATCCTGTATCTGGATAGGGTATATTGCTGCTGTGAGGTTATTGGCCGTATTACTGGGTCCAAAGCCGCTGCCAAAATCAAATTGAAACGGAGGCGCTTGTCCACTGACATTGAGTGCAATTGATCCATCTGAACCACCACCACAACTTGGTCGGGTTATGATCTGATCAATCTGAACAGGTACTGGGGCTTCGACAGTAAACTGAGTTACCGTGTCACAGCCATTAAAATTTGTAATCGTAACTTGGTAATCTCCTGGTTCAAGGTTTTCGATTACTCTTCCAGTACCTCCATTATCCCACAATACACTGGTCACATTGCTGCTGCTGTTGATGTCAATGGCTATCCTTCCATCCTGGACCTCCGGACAGCTCTGATGGACGATATCTGCCAATACTTCAATTGGATCTTCAACAATAACTGAACCGATTTCCGTTACCAAACAACCGGTCTCGCTCTCCACGGTCAATGCGATAGACTTTACCCCAGGAGATGTATAACTCACCTGATGAGGTCCTGGTCCTGAAACGGTTTGAGGTACAGCGGCTTCACCAAAATTCCACTGCCATTGTACTAAGCTCAAGTCACCAAAGGAGGACTGGTCGAAATAGGTTACTGCCTGATCGAAGCACAATGTACCATCAAGATCATCGGTCACAAAATCAGCTGTGGGTCCCAGAAATTCACCAGTTCCGTTAAACTCAAGTGAAAATCCATGTCCGGTAGCGCTAAAGTTTAACACGACCAAAGCATATGTTTTACCCTCTTCCATATCAAAAGCAGCAGCAAAATTGTTGTCGATGCCTGTCTGACAACCCGCAGTTTCAAAAAAATCGGTCTCATTTGTGCTTAGCCCGGTAGGACCGGTGCACTCATCCCATTGGTCAAAGGGTGCTGGGACAAACGGTGGAAAGAGATTAACCCCATTAGCACCTGATGCCATACACCTAATCTCAATTTTGTCACTACAATCATTCAATCCATTAGGAAGCTCATATACAACAAAGTCAATGTCATCTCCCGGATTGTTTGGAGTGATTGTAAATCCCAAAGAACCAGAACTCCCTGCCACCCATTTGTACCAGGCAGAATTGTCTTCCTGCATCTGCGTACAAACCGACGAATTGACTTCGTCAGCAATTTCACCCGCCCCCTCAATCAACGGCACAAAGAAGGAGTTCTTGTCGCATAGCACTACCCCGGTTGGACAATCCGAGATGGGGTCTGGCACCACATTGTGAGAGCTGATACATAGCTGGAAGGTGCCTTGCTCAGCAACCGTACTGCTGACCCTCAGGAAGTAGGTACTATTGGGTACAATCTCATCGTGAAAGAGTTCTGCAATCTGATCTCCATCGTCTTGGTCGCAAGCAACCAGGGCAAGATCATCGCAACTTCCCGAATACAAAGCCAATCTGGGTTGAGTGATGGTACCTTTCCTAAATTCCGTGATCCCGTATATATCAACAATATCACCTAAGATCCGAATGTTTAGGCTCGTTGAAATGGCTTGAAAGGAAAACCAGACATCTGCCTCAGCGTCGGTGAAACATCTTGGACGTTCTTCGGGCGATCCCGTGGCACCAGTATTGCTGAACTCACCTTCATTCGAACACCAATTCGTAAGATCAGTAAGCTCTATAGCTTGTGCACATTCGTCATTGGCTGGCTGAGCCAGCAGACCAGAGGTAATAAAGACTGTACACAAGATCTGTAGCTGTAGCAATTGCTTCATAGAGTGCCAAAAAGCGTCTAAATATAACGATCGCAAATAAGAATCAGTTTTGCCATGTGGCTTGCCTTAACTTATCGTTAAGGCAGATTATTGCCCTTTAGGTTAGAGATATGAAAATCCACTAAGTTGATGCCTCGATGTTTGATCAAAATATTGCACCTCTTCCAACTCGCTTGATTCAAAGGGAACCCTGAAATAATCATACCGCTTCGATACCTATCCGTTTTACCATATCTGTTATTGGCCTCTTCTTCCGAAATCTCCGATGAACTAATGAAAACAACTGGTAGATTTGAAGTCAGATGTTTACTTTGCCTAATATACTTACCTTATTCAATCTCTATGCCGGTTGTTTGGGGATTGTGCTTGTATTGCAGAATCAGCCCTGGTGGTCCTTGTTTTGCTTTGGATTAAGCTTGTTGTTTGATGTCCTGGATGGACTTGCGGCCAGGGCTACAGGCAAGCACAACACGATAGGGGCTGAACTTGATAGTTTGGCGGATATCGTATCCTTTGGTGTTTTACCCGGTGTAATGCTGTACACCTTACTCGAGGAGGCAAGTCTACCAGACCCACTCATTTCAGAAACCCTACCATTTCTGGCCTTTGTGCATCCTTTGTTCGGTGCATTGCGATTGGCCAAATTCAATTTAGATACACGCCAGGCCAATTACTTTTTTGGCCTACCCATCCCCTCTGCAGCAATTTATTGGGCGGGTCTCTACTTGGTAAACCACAGCACTGATTGCACAACTTGCCTCCAAATATTTCTCCATCCTATGACCTTGATCTTGAGCTTGGTGGTGATATGCTGGTTGATGGTTTCTGATCATCCCCACTTCCACCTTAAGGTCGACCGACTTGGGTGGCAGGATCGCCTCAAGTGGTTGTTTCTTATCATCGCAATCCTCCTGCTGGTTTTCCTCCGGGAAATGGCTCCAACCCTTATTATTGCCTTCTACGTTGTGATATCCCTATTTAAAAGTAGAAACACCACTGAGGCAGAATAACCCTGTGCAATGCGTATCTTTGACGGTCTCTTACAAAAAGACATAAATATGAACCAATATATTGCAGAGATCGACATTATGCCACGACCAGAGTTGCTCGATCCGCAAGGTAAAACCATAGCCAATAATCTGGGAAACATTAACGTACGAGGTGTAGATGATGTTCGTATTGGCAAACACATCACGATGCGGCTAAGTGGTGCATCTGAGGAAGAGGCTAAGGCAAAGGTGGAATCAGCTTGCAAAAAATTGCTGGCTAACCTTATCATGGAGACCTACACATTTACCTTGAAACCAGCGTAATGCTCTATGTGGTACCCACACCAATTGGGAACCTCAGCGACATCAGCTTAAGAGCACTGGAGGTCCTGAAACAAGTCGATCTAATTTTATCAGAAGATACTAGGGTTTCTGGTAGACTATTAAAGCACTTTGGGATCACCAAACCTCTAAAAGCGTACCACAACCACAATGAACATTATGTCGTCGAAGGAATCATCAATGTGCTTTCGGAGGGTCAATCAGCAGCTTTGATCTCTGATGCAGGTACACCATCAATCAGTGATCCTGGATATCTCCTGGTACGGGAGTGTATCCACGCCGATATTAAGGTCGAATGCCTTCCTGGAGCCACTGCCCTCATCCCGGCCTTGGTCGTTTCCGGCTTACCCTGTGATCGATTTCATTTCGAAGGGTTTCTACCCCACAGGAAAGGGAGACGTAAGCGCCTCGAGTATCTGTCAGTCATACCTCACACCTTTATAATTTACGAGTCACCGCACCGAATTGGTCGCACCCTCAAACAGCTTTCAGAAGTCATTCCTGCTGACCGGAGAGCCTGTCTATGCAGAGAACTTTCCAAGTTGCATGAGGAAATTGTGAGGGGATCATTGGCTGACCTAGTTGCCTGGTCGGACCAGAAGGGAAAAATCAAGGGTGAGATCGTACTGGTCGTCGGACCTCCAATAAGTGATTCCTCATGACAAATGTGACCTAAGCAGGAGTCATTGTTTGGTCGTAGAGTTAGATACCTCGAATCGTAGAAGTGTCAAACTCGGGACTACTCAACCCATTTTCGTTCAGCATCTAAATATGAATCGGCCGGTCTTCGGTGGCCATTAAAGCGGCCTCGCGAACAGCCTCAGAGTAAGTAGGATGAGCGTGACTCATCCTGGCCACATCTTCGGCAGATGCCCGGAATTCCATTAAGGCTACTGCCTCTGCAATCAAATCAGCAGCTCGTGCTCCAACCAGATGTACACCCAGTATTTCATCAGTTTCTTGGTCTGCTAAAATCTTAACCATACCCTCAGTGTCCATGCTGGCCCTGGCTCTTCCCAGAGCTTTGTATGGGAACTTCCCGACTTTGTACGGAATATCAGACTGGTTGAGTTGCTCTTCTGTTTGCCCCACCGCTGCCACTTCTGGCCATGTGTAGACCACTCCTGGTATTAAGTTGTAGTTGACATGGGGTCTTTGACCTGCAATATGCTCTACGACAAAGATCCCTTCCTCTTCCGCTTTATGCGCAAGCATATCACCTTTGATAACATCTCCAATGGCAAAGACACCCTTTTCTTCCGTCTCCAGATGTTCATCCACCTCAATCCGTCCCTTTTCGTCTAACTTAATCTTCGTTTTGTCCAAACCCAGGCCTTCAGTAAAAGGTCTACGGCCAATGGCAATCAGACAATAGTCTGCTTCCAGTTGAAATGTCTCATCACTATCTCTTTTTTGTACATCGATCTTGACTTTGGTTTTGGTGCTCTTTACACTGGTCACGATGTGACGGAGGTGAAAAGTAAAGCCCAGTTTTTTCAAGGATCTGGTAAGTTCCCTACTGCAGTCATGATCCATGCCAGCAATAATTCGGTCGAGGTATTCGATAACCTCGATTTGGGTCCCCAGGCGTGCAAAGACAGAGCCAAGCTCAAGCCCGATTACCCCTCCACCAACAATAACCATTCGCTTTGGAACCTTGGTGATATTAAGTGCTTCAGTTGAAGTGATTACCCTTTTCTTGTCATAATGAAACGCCTCAGGGGTGATGGGTTTGGAACCAGTGGCAATGATTACATGCTTAGCTTCCAACTCCTTCTTCTCTCCTTTATCTGGCCTTATGAGGATCCTCTTTGCTGACACAAATGATCCGTGGCCGTGAAACACATCAATCTTGTTCTTCTTCATTAAAAAATCGATGCCCTGAGTAGTTTGTTCCACCACATTGTTTTTGCGTTTTACCATCTGCTCCATGTCAGCACTCAAACTACTCACCTTTATTCCATGTTCTGCAAATTTGTCCTTCGCGGCGTGGTAATGTTCAGAGGAGTCCAACAAAGCTTTGGATGGAATGCATCCTACGTTGAGGCAAGTACCTCCGAGAACCGAGTAACGTTCGACGATGGCCGTCTTCAAACCCAGTTGAGCAGCCCTAATCGCTGCTACATAACCGCCTGGGCCAGATCCAATTACAACTAAATCGTACTGCATATCATTGCTCATTTCTTTCTTCTGCGATTCTGGTTTCTCGAATTTCTTCCTCGACCCTTTGTACCTCGATTTCTGCCTTTACGCCTCTTGTTCTTTCTCTTTGGCAGCTCCTTTAGTTCGATCTCTCCAGTCACATCGGCATAGTCTACAATAATCTCTGCAGAAATACTCTCTTCCTCCTGAAGGCGGTCTGGTATTTTGTCATTCTTATTGGCACCCCAGACTGCCATGGCACGGTCTACAGTTAATGGCCAGACCCTAACCCGACCTTTGTCATCGGTGATAGAGTAATACATGATCTTCTTGAAAATATCCACTTTCATCAGTGTCGCCTTACCCTCTTTAGACTTTAATATGGTGGCTCTAGTGGGAAATTGGTCCAGGGCTTCAGCATAAAGGTCTAATTCGTAGTTAAGACAACATTTCAATCTTCCACATTGACCAGAAAGCTTTGATTGATTGATGGAGAGGTTTTGATATCTGGCTGCCTTGGTCGATACGCTCTTAAAAGCAGTGAGCCAAGTAGAGCAGCACAGTTCCCTTCCACAGGATCCAATACCTCCAATTCGTGAGGATTCCTGTCGAGATCCGATCTGTCTCATTTCAATTTTTACACGAAATTCCTTGGCATAGTGTCTGATCAGCTCACGAAAATCTACACGACCGTTTGCAGTGAAATAGAAGGTCGCTTTGCGTTTATCACCCTGATATTCAACATCTCCAATCTTCATTTCAAGATCGAGCATTCTTGCGATAGCACGAGATTTGATCAGTGTCTTCTTTTCTAAGCTTCTGGCCTCTTGTAATCTCTCTAAATCTCGGTGGTTGGCTCGACGCACCACTGGCTTTACTACTCGGTCTTCTGAAACGCCCTTTTTCTTCATCTGCAAGGGTACCAATTGACCACTTAGACTTAGTCTTCCCACATCATATCCCGGCTGGTTGTCAACCACAACCATATCTCCTGTCGAAAGTTGAACTTTACTAGGAAGCCGGTAAAAATCTTTCCTGGCGCCATTTTTAAAACTGATTTCGACAATGTCATACTCGGAAAGATCTGCAATATCTCTATGTGCCAACCAATCCATGGTGCTGAGGCGGTTGCAACTTCCTGTGGCACAGCCTCCATGGTTATTGCACCCTTTGGGTACCGAGCCTTCTGTCGTATTACATCCTATACAAGTCATTTCTTGGTACTTTATACTAGTTGCTGGACACTGCTGAGATCATCCCAGTCTTAAAACAGCTATGCATCTTAATGGCATTGTCCAGCATAATCATCTTAGTACTGCCATTTCTTTCGAGATGAAAAATACTCCGGTCAATCAATGCAATCATACTTGTGAGGGTTTCAATGGTCACAAGATCGATTAGTTTATTGAAAGCTGTCTTTTCACTCTCCAATATCCTTGGATGCCGGTTTCGTACTGATTTAACAATCAGCATCTCACGTAGGAAGTGCAGGCCGTAATGTAGAAAAACCTTTTGGGATTCTCGGTCTAAGGTTCCAAATTCATTGGCCCACCGGACCATTGATAAGGGGTGCCCCTTGTAAGTCAACCGCATCCATTCCAACCACCGCTTGCTGCTCAAGTTTTGTGTGTCGCCAAATTCTCTGAGCGCTTTGCCAATATTTCCATCAGCCAGAAAAGTGGTTTGCATCAGCGAATCTTGGTCGGCATCTGGAAAGTTCTGCCTCAGGTAGGAATTTACCTCTTGATCACTAAGGGCAGCAAAAGAGACAATCTGGCACCTTGAAATGATGGTATTGAGAATATCTTCTTGGTTTTCTGCCATCAGAATAAAAACCGTCTGATCAGGGGGTTCCTCGATTATCTTCAGCAATCGGTTACCTTCCTTTCCTAGATATTCAGCCATCCACAATAAGTGAACCTTATATGATCCTTCATAGGTCTTCAGACTCAGAGCCCGCAATATCCTCTGGCATTCATCCTTATTGATGTTTCCCTGTTTATTATCACCTCCGATCAAACTCAGCCAATCTTGCACTGAACCGAATGGAGTCTCTGTGAGAAACTGACGCCATTGCCCAGAGAGATCGGCACTCGTTATTTTACTGCCGATGGTAGGAAAGGAAAAGTGAATATCGGGATGAATGAACTTTTCGGCTTTATGGCAATTACGGCATAGGCCACATGCGTCAAGATGAGTACGATCGGAACACATGAGAAATTGGGCAGTGGCCAGTGCCATTGCCAATGTGCCGTATCCATTTTCTCCCAAAAACAGCAAAGCGTGGGGAAGCCGGTCTTTATCAACGGCATCCCGCAGATACCTTTTGATGGAGTCCTGAGCTATAACTTCTGCAAATAACATGTCACTAACTGCATTAGATAGCATAGCGACATTGAGATAGGATGACCAATAGAAATCATTGATCAATTTGGATCATTCCGTTTCCATGGTCCGCTCATATATTTTTACTACAATATCTTGGTAATAATGCCTTCAACAATATGATGGATGAATCCTTTTCTTCTCAATGCACTTTAATATGCTGAGTAAATATCGGCCAATTGAATCACAATTGACTGTTTCAATGAAGCAAAATTAACAAACCCCAATCTCATTTAATAATCCTATCGGTTGGAGTATCTTTGGGTGTCAAAGCACAGAATAATACTTTATGAAAGTTGCAGTCTTTCGAAAGGCCCATTTCAATGCTGCCCATCGTCTGTATAATTCAGAGTGGACTCATGAGCGAAATATGGAGGTCTTCGGCATTTGTACGAGTCCCAACTTCCATGGCCATAACTACGATATTGAGGTAAAGGTTGTTGGCGAAGTTGACCCTGTCACCGGCATGGTGATCAATTTGAAGACCTTGAAAAAAATCATCAAAGATCAGATTGAAGACCGTTTTGACCACAAGAATCTCAATTTAGACGTTGAGGAGTTCTCCGACATGAATCCCACTGCAGAAAACATTTGCATCGTCATCTGGCGCATACTACGTGAATGCTTGGATGACAAATATGATCTTAGTATCCGGTTATACGAAACTCCTCGAAATTATGTTGAGTATCCAGTTGATGGCGCTGAATGATGTCATCGCTTGTGCATCACCAGGGTTTTAATAACCTGGTGATTCCTATCGAGAATCCGCACCAGATACATACCACGTTGTTGCCCTACGACATCAAATTTCTCATTAGGATAGGCACTGAATTGTTGAATTAGAGAACCAGCTAAGTTGTATATCATCACTTTTGCAACCTGGTCATAACTGGTCAACTGAAAGTAGTCAGTTACAGGATTGGGATACAAGGTAACATCAGGAATAGTAGCCTCTCGTACTGGTGTCGTTTCATTAAAGAGATAAGTGCCTTCGGTAAAATTCTCAGAATTGCCTACTTCCTCCACCCTTACAAGAACCCGCGCCGAACCTTCGATGCCACCTGGCCTAATGTGCACATCAAGAATACTAGAATCCCCAGGCTGCAATTTCAAATAGAAATCGCTAGGGGTACTGTCGATATTTGTGTTGTAGCAGGCATTGATATCACAGATAGCGCTCTGCCATCCCATGGAAATCGATTCCACAATGCGTACCCAACGAAACACCTTAATAGTGTCGCTGAGATTAGAAATCATTGAATGTGCTACTGTCTCAAACTGGGTAGGATCAACATCCTTTGCCACCAGATCAGGGCTTATTTTGACCGTGACCTGCCCTGAGATTGATAAAGAGACCAAAAAGCATATAGTCGAAAGTAAAATTTGCTTCATCCAGTAATTTTACAGTTAGATGATCGGGAGCTTGCTCGTTTGCATCCTAAAAATACAGCATTTCCCAAAGACTTGTTCTCAGCATTTATTTTTTTAACGTTTAAGTAACGATCAAAAGACCCCTTTGTGTAGCCTAAAAGACTGTGCCACTTTTCTCTTTAAACTTGCCGGATATTTTCTCGTTCTTAGAGGTATCAATCAAGTTGCTCCGGAGTATATGCATATAGTGATTATAGGTAATGGAATTGCTGGAATAACTGCCGCACGGTTTATTCGCAAACTATCTGATCACCGAATCACAATCGTTTCCAAGGAATCTGACTACTTTTTCTCCCGCACTGCCCTAATGTATATCTATATGGGGCACATGCGATTCCAGGATACGCAGCCCTATGAGCACTGGTTTTGGGAAAAAAATCGAATCGACCTGGTCAGGGGGGAAGTATCCGAACTGGATTTTGACCAGAAAATCGTCAAACTAACTGGAAAGAGATTTGATGATTCAAAACTGAGTGCTCCTCCAGATCACATCCCATACGACAAACTACTGATTGCTTGTGGGTCGGCATCAAATAAGTTTGGTTGGCCAGGACAGGATCTTAAGTATGTGCAGGGTCTATACAGCATTCAGGACGTTGAATCAATGGAGGCTCGAACAGCTGGCCTAGGAAGAGCGGTAATTGTGGGTGGGGGGTTAATTGGTATTGAAATGGCTGAAATGTTCCATTCTCGAGAAATTCCGGTCACTATGTTGGTTAGGGAGGAGAACTATTGGGATATCGTGCTACCCAAGGAAGAATCTATAATGGTGGGAAGGCATATTCTTGAGCATAAGATCGACCTAAGGTTAAAGACCGAACTAAAGGAGATCAAAGGTAACGACCGAGGAGAAGCCATTGCTGTGATTACAAACCATGGAGAGGAAATCAAGTGCGGTCTGGTTGGCCTTACCGCCGGGGTACATCCTAATGTACATTGGCTAAAGGGTACAGACCTTGAAATTGAAAAGGGGATCTTGGTCAATGCCCAATTGCAAACCAATTTGCCAGATGTATATGCAGCGGGTGATTGTGCACAAATGCGAGATCCAAATCCCGGCCGGAGACCTATTGAGGCGGTTTGGTATGTCGGCCGAATGATGGGTGAGACGGTTGCCCATAATATCTGTGGTGGTCAAATACCCTATGATCCGGGCATCTGGTTCAATTCTGCCAAGTTTATGGACCTGGAGTATCAGGTATACGGTACGGTACCGACTAAACTAGGAGATAATCAAGAATCGTTGTACTGGGAAGAAGAAAATGGAAAGAAAAGCGTACGGATCGTATTCGATGCTTCATCGGGTGCTGTGCTGGGCTTTAATCTTATGGGCGTCCGCTTTCGTCATGAAGTATGTGAACAATGGATTAGGGATGCAACGCCACTCGAGGATGTGCTGGTTCAGCTACCTTTAGCTAATTTTGATCCGGAGTTCTATGATCCTATACATGAATCGGTGATACAAAGCTATAATGACCAGGAGGGAAAGTCTCTTAAACTTGCCCGGAAAAGAAAGTACAACCAAGTTTTTAGTTTTTTAAAGAGCAAGGCATGAGCACATCTATTTATCCCAGTATGTCTTTGGCCGATCCTCACCCCCCATATACCGATAGTGTACAGAAAATTGCTGTTGCACTGGCTGTGATTGGCCTGGGCCTGATGCTGTTGGCATGGATAGGTGTAGATCAGGTAATCCGAAGCCATTTGTTTTGGTGGAGTATCGTCTTGATTTGCCTTGGCACCATTACCTACGCCTGGCGGCAATATCATGGAGCACCGTCTGGTATCAAGAACAATGGTGTTTGGTTTGGTAGTTTGACCAATAAAGGTATCTGGGGCTGGGCGATTGGAGTCCTGCTCACATTCTTTTATGTGTGTTTGTATTGGTATCCTCATCTTCTGGGACTTAATCAAGAAGGGACCAGTACAGGCATGGTTGCTTTCTTTGATCCTTTGAGTCAGGCCATAAAAGGGCAACCCGCAAGTCAATGGTTTATGTACGGGACCTTGTATACTTTAGCCATTTTGATTTTCGGCATCAAATTCATTTGGAAATATCGCCACAACCGCTATCAAATTCTTCGTACGATCTCGGTGATGTTCTTTCAGTTGGTTTTTGCTTTTCTCATCCCAGAATTCTTGGAGAAGATGAATCAACCCAGCATGGATCTAAAATACATTTGGCCACTCAATTACTATTTCTTCTTCGATTGGAATCTAGATAAACTTCTGCATGGGGGAAACCTGGGCATATTCATGTTTTTTTGGGGCATCGCACTCATCCTTGTGGTAACTCCCGTTCTCACGTACTTCTATGGTAAAAGGTGGTACTGCAGTTGGGTTTGTGGTTGCGGAGGACTGGCAGAAACTGCTGGTGATCCCTTTAGACACTTGTCGGACAAGTCACTAAAAGCCTGGAAAATTGAACGGTGGATGATCCATGGTGTATTGGTGTTTGCAGTGGTCATGACTGCAATGGTCATATACACTTATGTAAGTGGGAGTAGTCAGGTACTTTTCATGAATAGCTACACCGTTAGAGAATGGTATGGTTTTTATATTGGAGCTGCTTTTTCGGGAGTAGTCGGTGTCGGATTTTACCCTTTGATGGGCAGTAGGGTATGGTGTAGATTTGGCTGCCCATTGGCAGCAATCTTAGGATTACAGCAGCGTTTTTTCAGCCGATTTAGAATCACCACCAATGGTGGCCAATGCATCTCTTGTGGTAATTGTTCCACTTATTGTGAAATGGGAATTGATGTTCGCTCATATGCACAAAAAGGTCAGAACATTGTGCGAGCCAGTTGTGTGGGATGTGGGATTTGTGCCGCGGTATGCCCTCGTGGGGTACTTAGATTGGAGAATGGGTCAATTGACATTCATGAAAGGACCACTGCCAAAAGAACCATACATGTACGAGCAAGTGATATAGGGATTGTTTGGGAAGAATCCTAGAATATTCTTCTTCGGTGCTAACCAGTCAGGGCGGCTGCACCCCCAACGATTTCTGATATCTCTGAAGTGATGGCCTCTTGTCGAGCCTTATTATAGCTTATGCGAAGATCACGGAGCAATTCATCGGCATTTTCTGTGGCTTTATCCATAGCCGTCATTCGAGCTCCGTGATCTGAGGCATTTGATTCGAGAAGATATCTGTGAATTTGTGTTTGTAAGATGCTTGGAATAAGCGAGGCGAGCAAGCCCTCCTTATCTGGTTCGAAGATATAGTCTGCTCTAATCCCTTCTTTCTTCGTCTTCTTTAACTGTTTACTAGGTACCGGTAGATATTGTTCACACTCCGCATACTGTACTGCTGCGTTCTTAAATCTGCTGTAACAAACTTCCACTGCATCAAACTGTTCAGACATGTAATCGGCAATAATTTGCTCGGGGAGACGGACAATGGCATCAAATCTCAAGTCACTGAAGAGATGTACATAGTCCCCAATGATTTGCTCAGGAGGTAAAATCTTACGAAAATGATCGAAACCTCTCTTTCCCACAAAAAGATATTTGATCTGACCATCATCGATTGCTGAGTATTTGGTGGCAACGATCTGCTTGGCCTGTTTAATTACGTTGCTATTAAATGCACCACAGAGTCCGCGATCGGAAGTTACAACCACGATCAGCACATTTTGAATGGGACGCTCCTCGCTGTACTGATCTGCAACGTCCCCCATGTCATTTGAAAGAATATGCTGAAGTACTTCATCCAGTTTTTCAGCATAAGGACGCATTTGAACAATGGCATCCTGAGCCCTGCGAAGCTTTGCTGCAGATACCATCTTCATTGCCTTAGTGATCTGCTGGGTCGATATAACCGATTTGATCCGCTCTCTTACCTCCTTTAAGTTGGCACCCATAGTTATTCCCTCTTCTGTTTATTAGCTGAATTGCTTAGATATCTCGGCAGCCAAATCTCGAAGCACTTGAGTGGACTCATCGGTCAGCTTTCCTTGTCTGAATGTCTCCAGCACCTCAGCATGCCTTTGGCTCAATGTAGTGAGAAACTGCTCTTCAAAATCCTTTACTTTATCTATGGGTACATTGCGTAGCAACCCATTCGTACCCAGATAAATGATGGCAACCTGTTGTTCTACCGGCATAGGACTATACTGTGCCTGCTTAAGGATCTCTACATTGCGACTTCCCTTATCTAAAGTGGCTTTTGTGGCTGCATCAAGGTCAGAACCAAACTTAGCAAACGCTTCAAGCTCTCGATATTGGGCTTGATCGAGTTTCAAGGTACCGGCTACTTTTTTCATCGATTTGATTTGGGCAGCGCCCCCAACCCGAGATACAGATATCCCCACGTTGATGGCCGGTCTAACACCCGAGTTGAAAAGATTCGACTCAAGAAAGATCTGTCCATCCGTGATTGAAATCACATTGGTAGGGATGTAAGCGGAGACATCTCCTGCCTGAGTTTCGATGATGGGTAAGGCAGTAAGCGAACCACCACCTTTCACCATTGGCTTACCTTCGGTATCGACTTCATCCTTCAGCGAAACTGGAAGGTCATTCATGTTTTGTGCAATCTCATCGCTATCGATAATTTTGGCTGCACGTTCTAGCAATCGGGAGTGCAGATAGAAAACATCTCCTGGATAGGCCTCACGCCCGGGTGGTCTTCGAAGTAAAAGTGAAACTTCACGGTATGCCACAGCCTGTTTCGATAGATCATCATAAATAATGAGGGCAGGTCGACCGGTATCACGAAAGAACTCGCCAATACATGCTCCCGAAAAAGGTGCGTAGAACTGTAGCGGTGCCGGATCAGATGCCGATGCTGCTACAATGACTGTGTACGACATAGCTCCCGCCTCCTCAAGTACCTTAGCCACCTGAGCAACTGTCGAGGCCTTTTGCCCAGAGGCAACATATATGCAGTAGACGGGTTCACCCCGCTCATAAAATTCCTTCTGGTTAATGATGGTATCGATCGCTATGGCCGTCTTTCCGGTTTGACGATCGCCAATGATAAGCTCTCGTTGTCCTCTCCCAATCGGAATCATGCTGTCAATAGCCTTAATCCCGGTCTGTAGAGGTTCACTTACCGGCTCGCGATAGATTACGCCTGGTGCCTTGCGTTCCAGAGGCATGGCATATTTCTTGCCTCCGATCGCACCTTTTCCATCGATCGGAATGCCCAGCGGATTGACTACTCTGCCTACAAATCCTTCACCGACATCAATGGCCGCAATCTCTCCAGTGCGCTTTGCCGATGATCCTTCCTTGATCCCATCTCCTGATCCCAAAAGAACCACCCCAACATTGTCTTCTTCAAGGTTGAGGGCAATGGCCCTGGTGCCAGTCTCAAACTCTATAAGTTCACCAGCCTGGACCTGAGTTAGTCCATAAATTCGAGCGATTCCATCTCCCACTTGCAAGACGGTCCCGACTTCTTCTAATTCAGTTTCAGTTTTGAATCCTGAGAGTTCTTCTTTGAGTATGGCGGATATTTCATCCGGTTTTACATCAACCATTTTGTCTTTACTTTAGGTCCTTAACTAATTTGATGAGAACTGTTTTCTCATATTGTCTAATTTGCTGACTAGACTCGTATCGTATTCTTTGCCTTCATATTGAAGGGTAAATCCACCGATCAAGGAAGGATCAACTTCAACCACCAACTCGATGTTCTCCTTGGTGCTTTTGCTTTGTAATAGTGCACTTTTAATCTGTGAAATCGTTTCCTTATCCAGTTCAACTGCAGTTTTGAGTACAACTGTGGAGATCCCTTTGAAATCTTTGTATTGCTCGACAAATGAATCAAGTATTTCGGGCAAAATATTTTCTCTTCCTTTCCGTATCATGATCTCAAAGAAATGGGAAATTGTGTGGCTTAGCTTGCCATCAAAAATGCGCCGAAAAACTGATTTCTTTTTACGGACACTGACGATTGGGCTCTTGATCAGAAGGTAGAGATCACGGCTGGTTAGGCATGCCCTTACATAGTCTATATCCTTGAGGATCTGATCAAGTTCATCTCTCTCAATGCCTAAATCTAAAAGAGATTTTGCATATCGTGCGGCGATGCGGTGTGCAGACATAGTTTAAGAAAGGTTGATTTCGTCGACCAATTTCTTGACCAATGCTTTCTGACTCTCTTTTTCTTTCAATTGTTCCTTAATTAGTCTCTCACTGATCTCAATGGCCATCAAACCCGCTTGGTTCTTCACTTCGGTAATGGCCTGCTTCTTTTGATTTTCGATTTCGGTTCGGGCATTATCTAGTATCTTGGCCGCTTCCTCTTTGGCTCCTTCCTTAGCTTCTTTTATAATGGCTTCTTTAGTTTCCTTGGCTTCCCGGAGCATTTTTCCGCGTTCTTCCCTGGCTTGCGCAAGGAGCGTTTCATTCTCAGCCTTCATTTTTGCCATTTCTTCCCTTGCCTTTTCTGATTCATCCAGGGCATTCTGAATGTCATCCTCTCGCTTTTTCAGAGCATGAGCGATAGGGCGAAAGGCAAAGCGTCCGATCAGAAGCCAAAACAAGGTGAAAATCACACATGACCAGAAAAACAGTCCAAAGTCTGGCTTGATCACACTGAAATCTGCTAGATAAATCATAGCTGTATGTTGAGTAAATTCAATTTAATAGGTGGGGATTGGGATAACCAATCGTTACAGCCAATCCCCAAGTCTGTGTTTTGCTTCTGAGCACTGTACTAGAGGATATACGAAACAATAATGGCTATCAGGGCAGCACCTTCAACCAGGGCGGCCATCAAGATCATGTTTGCTCGAATGTCCCCAACAGCCTCGGGTTGCCGGGCAATAGCTTCCATGGCTTTGGCACCGATATTTCCTATACCGATACCCGCGCCGATAACAGCTAATCCCATTCCTACCGCAGCAATTGAACCAGTCATTTGCAAATAGATTTATAGTTAATTAATGATGTTCTTCTATGGCGGCACCGATATACGAAGCCGTTAAAATTGTAAATACAAAAGCTTGAATAAATGCAACCAACAACTCGATGGCCATCATAAAGATCGTGAGCGGTACAGAGACCACTGCTCCCAATGTAGCACCTCCTATGCTTGCTCCGGACTGTCCAAAAATAAAGATGAGTCCGATAAAACTTAAGACCACGATATGGCCAGCAGTTATATTGGCAAACAACCGCAGCATTAGGGTGAAGGGCTTGATAAATAATCCCAAAATCTCCACCGGTGTGATGATCACGGCCTTTATGCCGGCAGGCACTCCCGGCATCCACAATACATGCTTCCAATAGTCCTTCTTCCCACTCAGATTGGTTATAAAAAATGTAAACAATGCCAATGCCATGGTAAAGGCCAGGTTTCCAGTTACATTGGCGCCACCTAAAAATGGTATTTGACCAAATAGGTTTAACCCCAGGATGAAGAAAAACAAGGCCATCAGAAACGGTTGATACTTGGCCCATTTATCACCGAGAAAAGGCTTGGCCACCTCATCCTGAATAAACAGAAACATGGGTTCCATAAATGACTGTATTCCTTTGGGAGCTTTGCCCTCTCTTTCTTTATAGGATCTGGCCACCTTGAGAAACAACCACGCAAAAAATAAGGCCACAACGATCATGGCCACCACGTTTTTTGATATGGAAAAATCGTAAAAGGAGGTGATGCCACCTCCAAAGAGGCTGGCATCCATAGTGCTCTTGGCATCCAGTTTGTAAGACTTTCCCTCTACACAGGCATATGCAGTATCCTCAACATGGGCCACCCCCCCAATAGGCACCTCGCCCATGGGAAAATCTGGATCTGTAATTCGCTTGATTGAACCTCCATCGAGCACGTAGCGATTATAGGCTAAATGACCATCACCATGGCCCCTAAAGTCAAACTTGAACTTGCTCGACATGAAAAAATCCCAGCCTTGATCTTTAGCGTATAGTATGCACGGTAGGGCAAAATTGAATGGGCCGATCGAAAATACATTGGGGTCAGCAATATGGTGGAATGCCGTTGCTGCTGGATCAAATTCTGTATCATGGTGGGTAAGGTGGGCGCAAGGGTCGTGAGCTTCATCATGATGAGTCTCATGATCATGGTTTTCCTCCTGATGATTCTGTGCACTCAAAGACCAGGACCAGCAGAATGATAAACCAAAAATCGCAGCGAATAGGATGTGCTTTTTTAATACAAACATGGGCGATGAATACCGTCCTTAAAATTTCGCACAAAGGTATGATTTTAGGCCTTTTAAAGAAATCTTAGTCCTTCTTTTTTCTCGTTTTTAACCGCGGTTAAAAGGTGATTAAAACTTTGCATTCAGCGATACGATTTACAGCGATAACCGGCTATAAAATTAAAATTGGATCTTACACTGATTACAAAATCATGATACTGTCATACCAGATCCAAGCGACTAATCTTCTGTTTGATCAAATGTCAAAGCGTTTCTATTGACCTTGGATTCAAAACTGACTTAACTCAGATATTTTCCAACGATGGGCATTCTCCTACCCATCCCAAAGGCTTTTTGCGATACCCTGAGCACGGGAGGAGTCTGATGGCGTTTGAATTCATTGATGTTGACCAACCTTAAAATCCGGGATACTAGGGCCTTATCAAATCCCATGTCGACAATTTCTTTCGGACCTTGTCGCTTTTCAATATACTGGTAAAGGATCTCATCGAGGATCTGGTAGTCGGGAAGGCTATCGGAGTCTTTTTGGTTAGGTCGCAGCTCGGCACTTGGTGGCTTTTCGATGGTGTTGGCCGGAATAATGATTCCATTCCGATTGATGTAGTGAGCCAATTCAATCACTTCAGTCTTATAAAGATCACCAATTACACTCAACCCACCAGCCATGTCACCATACAGCGTACCATAACCTACAGCAGCTTCACTCTTGTTCGAGGTATTGAGCAATATCGGTCCGAACTTGTTGGACATCGCCATCAAGATGATACCACGAACTCGGGCCTGGATGTTTTCTTCGGCAATGCTGAAAGGTAAATCCCCAAAAAGAGGATCAAGCGCACCATCGATGGCTTCGAAAGCTGTCTGGATCGGAATGACGTGATGCCTGATGCCCAAGTTTTCTGCAAGTTCTTTGGCATCCGCAACTGAGTGGTCACTGGAGAATTGAGACGGCATCAGCAACGCACATACATTGTCAGCACCCAGCGCATCAGCAGCTAAAACAGTGGTGACCGCTGAATCAATCCCACCGGAAAGGCCTACAATCGCTTCGGAAAAACCTAATTTGCCAAAATAATCTCTAATCCCTAGGATCAGTGCCCGGTAAATCAAATCCATCTTGTCCTTATCTTGAATCGAATACTCATCGGCCACTTGGACCTTGGCAAGAGTATGAGTTCTGACGGTTTCTTCGAAGTAAGGCAACTCCTCAATGATTTGACCAGCATCATTTAATACCATACTCCCTCCATCGAAGATCAGCTCCGTCTGAGCACCTACGTTGTTAATATAAAAGAAGGGCAACCGATATCTTCTCGAATTCTCCTGCATCACTTCGATTCGTTCTGCTGCATGATCATAAGCGAATGGAGATGCGGAAATATTTATCATTAAGTCTGGATCGTCCTTAATGAGATGATCCATCGGGCAAGTGGTGTACAATGGGTTCTCGTTGCCTATATTCCACACATCCTCACAAATGGTAAGGGCAATCCGCTTACCTCTAAACTCGAAGGTGGAAAAACTTTTTGCCGGTTCAAAATATCGGTATTCATCAAAAATATCATAAGTGGGCAATAGGGCTTTATGCGACTGATGGATAATCTCACCCTCACTCAATACAAAAGCAGCATTAAATAAATCCTTCCCCTCAACTACAGGGTTTGGTGTAGGGCTACCCACTATGATACCGATTCCAAAGGATTCCTGGGCTAAAGCCTTGACGGATGATTCGGCTTGCCGGATGAAATCATCAAACTCCAGAAAGTCTCGAGGGGGATACCCACATGTGGCCAACTCACCGAAACAGACCAGATCAGCTCCCTGAGAACGGGCCTCCTGTACTGCCCTTTTCATCTTAATCAGGTTGCCCTCAAAGTTGCCAATGTGATAATTAAGCTGGGCAAGTGCAATGCGCATTTATACCATTTTGTGGGACCAAACATCTGAAATTTTTAGTGAATTGCTATGCGCGAATATTTTATGCGTCATCTTTATCCAATCCGGATGTCACCTTTTCATGGACTTCACTAACATACATGTCAGGCGAATCGTCGATAGCTTATTACAATACCTTCAGCTCTACTCCTCAATTATCTATTGGTCTGTATGCTCAAGTCTGATTTTGCCAACGAGCCTATCTGTAATCCACGCTGCGGCTCAACTGACATTGTCACTAGCTCTCAAATGGTCTATCTTTGAAAATCGGCCAGATATCGGTCATAACTGGATCTAAACAAGATTTGAAGCATATGCTGGACCTTTACCGTTTTATTGAAAAGAACCCACTTTTTCACCAGTTTAATGTTGACGAGCTCTTGTTTACTGCCTATGATTGTCAGATTGAAGAGGAGAAATTAGATTATTGGGTGGAGAAAAATTATTTCTGTTACATCGTGAGAGGTGAAGTAAAATGGACGACACTGCATGATGATCATTTCCTACAAGTCGGCGATGCTGCCTTTCTCAGGAAAGGTGCCCACCGCATCGCAAAAATCGCCAAAGGGGATTTTTGTGCCTTGCTCATCTTTATGCCAGATGAATTTATTAAATCGGTAATTTCCGAAGATCTAAGCAATAGGTTTAAGCACAGCCTTGAAGGGCTGACGGAGTCAATTATTCCACTCACTGTAGATCAAACCCTGCTTGACTATTTCCAAACATTGTTACGTTATTTCTCGCAGTCAACACCACCTGCAAAAAGTCTTTTGAAAATAAAATTTAAGGAACTCATCATCAATATTGTCACGGGTAGGCACAATCCCAAACTCGCCCAGTACTTTCTTGAAATATTTCTTCGAAACAAACGAGCGTTAAAGCCAACAATGGAAGAAAATTTTCGCTTTAACCTCAAACTGGAGGATTTTGCCAAATTGTCAGGACGAAGTCTTTCTACCTTTAACCGGGACTTCTTAAAAGAATATGGCATATCCCCGGGCAAATGGTTGAGATCCAGAAGGGTTCAGTATGGCAAATTCCTACTTGCCACCAAGGGCCTTAGTATCAATGAAGTCGCCTATGAAGCGGGTTTCCAAAACACGTCTCATTTTATCAAAGTCTTCAAGTCTTATTATCAATGTACTCCAATGACTTTCAGAAAGTCGATTAATGCTCCAGGCCAGGTGTCGGCCTAAATGAAATTTTTAGGTCATTTTCTGACATTTTCAGCACATCCGTATCATTCAGGTTTTGATATTATTGAAGGGATTGAAAAACTAAAGGCATGTATAAACAAACTCCCGCGCAACCATTTACTGGCCTATTATTGGCTGTCATGGTGATCTGCTGTATCTCAACTCCAAAATCTCGAAACCTCGATGATCATGACGGTCAAGTTGTTTCTTCTTGGAACCAGAAAATCATGGATATGGCTACAGCTGAAGATGGATTATTGACCCTTAAGGGGGTGCGAACTGAAGCTTTAGCACATACCGCCATCCATGATGCTATCAACTCGATCAAGCCCATATACAAGCATTATTCTTTTCATCAAGAAACACCCAATGCCGATCCTATAGCAGCAGCTGCTCAGGCAGCCTATCAAATTGTTGTGAGCCAGTATCCGGATCACAAAGAAGTATTGATGACCGAATTAGAACGGTGGTTATCCGGGGTTGAGGATGGTGATGATAAAACCAAAGGAATAGAGCTGGGCAAGGCTTCTGCTGCTCATTTGTTAGAAATGCGAGCTGATGATCAGTGGAATGCGGAAGCGGATTATTTGTGGCACCCTATGGCTCCCGGTGTTTATGCAGAGTTTAATGAGCATAGCGGCACACCTGAAGGATTTGTATTTGGTGCAGGTTGGGCTGTAGCCAAACCTTTCTTGCTTAGTAGCCAAGATCAATTTCGATCGCCTCCTCCTCCCGAAATCAAAAGCCAGGAATATACACGGGCCTTCAATGAGGTGAAAGAGGTAGGGGCCCATGAAAGTGCGGCCAGAAGTAAAGATCAGTCCCATATGGCGATGTGGTGGAAGGACTTTGTAGAGAGTTCACATAATCGTCTTGCAAGAAATCTAGTGGTAAAAGAAAATTTGAATTTATGGGAGACCGCTAGGGTCTTTGCATTGATGAATATGAGCATTTTCGATGCTTACATCAATGTATTTGAGAATAAGTTTCATTACAATCATTGGCGACCTTATACGGCAATACATTGGGCAGCAAATGATGGAAATGATCAGACGCAAGCAGATACTAACTGGAATAATCTGCACGAACATACTTATGCCTTCCCGTCTTATCCATCCGCACACGGTACGGCCAGCACAGCAGCGATGACCACTTTGGCCAATACCCTAGGCACTGGCGATCACTATACTTTCACGATGACCACCAGAGAAGTCGATCGAGCAGGACCTTTCTCCGATAAGATTAGTATGGAACCGCCTACTAGATCCTTTGAGCGTTTCAGTGAAGCAGGATTTGAAGCATCCATTTCTCGTGTATATCTAGGTATACATTTCCGATATGACTCCGAACAGGGCTATGAACTTGGAAAGAAAATTGGTGACTTCGCCAATCAACACTACCTGCAGCCGTTAGAAACCAATTAGGTATGATGAACGGAGACAAGGAGAAAAGATTCCCTCAAGATGATGGTGACGCCTCAGATCGATGCTACGACTTAGGTACCAGCAACTTGTCGAGCGAATAATAATGGAAGGTTTTGTCCTCACTCATCGCGATCAAAAAGCCGTTGGGAAATCTGTCACCAAAGGAATGCCCGGAAATATCGATCCCATCAGTACCGCGTGCCTTGTAGTTAATTGATTTAACAAATAAATGCGGTGCCTCACGAGAATATATTCTCACTGCTCCAGCTTGCTGATCGGAGATAAAAATATACCCGACCTGTCCTGACAATGTGAGAATGCCGATCCCTTCCATATCCTCTTTAAATCCCTCGGTGCCAAAGAGGGCCAATTCTGCATCACCCTTTGCTGGATCTGCATGATACTTACGGATCCCAACACCCTCATCAGCATAATAAACATACCCAGCAGCATCATCGACGGCAACTGCTTCTATTTCCTTTTCCCCACTAAATGCACCAAATTTTCGTTTCAATACACAACTTACACTTTCACCATCAGGCTGAATCAGATACTGCCAAAGGTAGGTCTGATCCATTGGCCCATGTTTCCGGCTTAAAATTGCATGAATGGAACCCGTTACGGGATCCTTATATAGACCTACCCCCATAGGGAGAGCTGACTCACCGGACTCCCCCTCAAATACTGAAATTCCACCATTGTCGAGTGGAACCATATCTGGTACTGAAAATATTCTGATTCTCTGGGCCTCTCTTTCTGTAAACACGAGAATATCTACTTCATTTCCACCCAGATCAAATCCATACTCAATGTCTACATTATTGGGTCTCTTTACATTCCGGATGACTTTGTCTTCAATGACCTTTCCCTCAAGATCAAAGGCATAGATTGCACCATCTGAGTCCTTATCCGTACCAAATACAATGCTTTGATCAGGATGTTCATGGTTTATCCAGATTGCGGGGTCGTCTGTATCATACCTGACAGGCATAGTTACAACGTTAGGCAAAATCTGATCTTTGGGTATACATCCGAGAAAAATCAGGAAACAAAAAAATACTTGTCCAGAAAAGAAATTTCTGATCATGGTAATGGTATCCTAATAAATAATAATTAAGTGACCAGATCTGATGTTTGGTCAAAATTGAAGTTTTATACCAAATCTGGCAGACCAGGAATAAAACTCCAACTGCTTAATCCGGTCCTTCGTTCCTAGATAAAATCTTAAAGGGCTATTGGTAAAATTATTTACATCAGTGAAAAGCTTCAAGTGATCGGTGATAAAGACATTGGCTGTGAAATCGAGCCTTAAAGACTCATCATAGTATTCATCAAGATCATTGTCGGCTCCAAGCTGAAAAAGGAAGTCATCCTGATAATTAGCTGTGACTCTGGCAAAAAACTTAGGAGAATCATAGAAAATTGCTGCATTAGCAGTGTGTTCAGCCTGGCCTGGCAGGGAAATCTTTTCCTCCTCATCTGGAGAGGTAAAATCATCTAGATTATCATCTCCAAAGATCACAACTGCCTCTGACTCATTGGCCGGAAATCGTTTGTTGATGAATGCTTCCGATTCAGTATAAGTATAGTTGGTATACAACCCAAAATTTTTCCAAAAGCCTTTTAAAAAACTAAATTTAAATTGCGCTTGAAATTCAGCACCATACACCGATGCTTGATTCCCATTAACCGCTTTGGTAATTTCTCTGATCCCATAGTCTTTCGGGTCTCCTTCATGTGCAAAACGTGTGAAAAAGAAAATAAAATCGTCAATCTGTTTATAAAAAATACCTCCCGACAATATGCCTTTACTAAAATATTTTTCTGCTAAAAAATCCAAATTCATGGCAGCAGGATATTTCAGATCGGGATTGCCAAACTTGACCCCTGCTCGCCGCTCTTCCTCCCTGTAAGGCAGTACATCTTCAAAGTTAGGCCGAGAGTAGGAATAGGTTAATGCAGCCCTCAGGTTAAAATCTTCATTCACGGAATACTTCAACTGAACCTGGGGCAATATAAATTCATGGGTTCTCTTATCCTGAAGAGTGTCAATGCCAACAAATCGCGCTTTCTCTGTCAAAATTTTTCTTCCTTCATAGTCGATATCTGTCCTTTCATACCGCAAGCCACCCAACAGCATCAGTTTGCTAAAGTCTTGCCGAAACATTCCATAAGTCGCATAAATCTTCTCTTCCGCTCGGTAATCTACTCCGAAAGATCTAGACTTCGTGGCGGTGCGATCGAAAATAAAATGCTGGGGATAGAACTCGTAAAAGGCTCTCAACTTGTCAGGATCCGGCATGTGGTCCAAAATATACCCTTGATTAAGTAAGTTGGTTTCTCGAAATCCTGCATTCATCGTGACGAGATTAAGTGGTGCGCCCACACCCGGATAAATGGATGACTGTTCAAAGTAAGCTCCAAATTCCTGTGCTTCTACATCACGTTCTTTCTCCTTATAGCGAAGTTTGCCACCAAATTTAAAATAGCCACTACCGTTGCTGGTCAATGATACCGGAATTTGCACATTAAAGCGCGGCGTGATGTTGCGGTCGATGACTTCATTGCGCTCGAAAAACATGGGATCCAGATCGTATTGATCATACATCAGGCGGTTCCCGGCATTACTCTCATTGGGAAAAGTTGCCTCTGGAAAATCAGGATCGGTAAAATCAAAATCAATAGCAATGGCTTGGCCTGGGCTATCAAACGCTGCTTCGAGGCGATCAGGTTGGGTCTCCTTGGCCAAGGCATAAAACAATTGATAATCGATCGCAACTGAACCGATCTTGTGTTCTCCACCCAAACTCAAGGTGGACAACTCCTGGCGCTTAAGACGATCCTTAACGTCATGTTCTAGTCCGCCGAACAAGTAATAGGTCTCTGAAAGCGGATCGTCTAGAGTATAGATCAAACGATATCTAGTCTCCTCATCGGAGAAACTATCGTACATCCCTCTCAAATAAACATAGGAGTCTTTATTAAACCGATAGTCGAGTGTTGGACTGATACCAATTCTGGTCCTTTTAATATCATAATACCTAAACTGAACTTCTCGAAAATGAACTTGGTAATTTTCGACACCCAGATCCTGGCTTCCAAAAAATGGCCCCTTGGCAAAATCGTATTCGACATTGTCCGTACCTTGATTATTCTCAAAAAAACTGCTGTTAAGATTAAATCCAAATTTTCCATAGCGCTGGCCGAAGGAAAACTGCAGCTGATAATTTGGCCTTTCTCTCAAATTGGTATATCCACCGGCAATGGTTGCGCGGATATCTGGCTTCTCTCTTAATGCCTCTTTGGTTTTGATATTAACCGATCCACCGATGCCATCGGCATCCATATCAGGTGTTAGTACTTTAGTAACCTCAACAAACTCGATCTGATCTGCCGGAATAATGTCCATTCCCACATACCTGACATCTCCCTCCGGAGACGGTATTTGTTCACCATTCACATTGAAGTTCGTGAGTTCGGGAGGCGTCCCTCTCAATTGCACATAGCGACCTTCACCTTGATCCCTCTGTAAAGTAATTCCTGGGATGCGTTGCATCACCTCGGCAGCGTTCATATCTGGAAAAGAAGCGATTTGTTCTGCCGCCACAACATTCTTGATGTTTTCGGCCTTTTTTTGCTCAATAAAAGCACGTAGCGCTCCTTCAGCTTTACCAGAAACTTGAACGATATCTAAATTAATGGATTCCGATTCCAGACTAATGACAATGTTTGGTGCTGGATTCTCACTAAAATCATGAACCAACGAATCAGTCCGGTATCCCAGATGATGCACAACCAGCGTGACTAAGTTTTCTTTGAGCCCCTCAATCACAAAGTTCCCATCAACATCAGTAGTTACACCGATGTTGGAGCCAATTTCACTAACTGTGGCCCCCAGCAACGGCTCATTTGAAGAATCATCTATCACTCGACCTCTAACCGATTTACTTTCTTGAGAAAAACACTCGATGTAGATCGAACCTGCCATAAAAACAAAGAAGGTAATTAACCAGATCTTAAGTTGAAACCTCATTCTAGTAAATAATTTAATCCAGTAGACAATCTATATACTCTTCCTATCACAAAAAAACTACTCCAATAATCTCCATAACTCACGAACTCCCTTTGTTTAGGCACAAAGTCAAACCTATCCCTTATTCATTGATCATCAACTTCTGTAGATAGAATTTCCCATTCTGCAAACCCTGCACCAGGTAGGTTCCATTGGTTAACTCTCCGGTATAGAACTGGAACTGTCTGCCAGCTGCATTTTCGACAGATTTGAGTAAACGGCCGGCTGAATCGAATAATCTAATCACTGAAGGATCATCCGAACCGAGCTCTAAAGTGACATATCCTGGTCGTGTGGGATTCGGAAAGATACCGAGTTCATGCACATTTGCAGCTAAGTCCACAACCCCAGTTGAGGATCCAGCGGTAAAATAAACGATGAGCCGGGGAATTCTTTCCGGATGATTTTGGCCATCTCCGCCATCGGCCGGATCAGAGATATTTTCGAAAGACTCCCACTCCCGGGCGTTATCGATCTCGCTGGGTCCTTGATCTTCGCCTTGGAAGATCAGAGCCAGCGCATTACCTGCTTGCCACCCGTCTAAGTTGACGATCTCCTGAATGATGGGACTGAGATCGGGTGTCCGGTAAAAGCCCCAAAGTACCCATTCCTCGGCAACCTCCCACAACACGGCGCTCTCCGTTCTTGGCCGGTCGGTAATTAACATATCTTCGGTAAATGTCATAGCATTTTCGGTCGAATCACCGTAGATGGTTAATCGTGCAACCTCTTCTGCACTTTTTCCTTCATGAGAATTTAACAAGCACCACGCCGAGTCAATCGTGGCTCCTGGAGGGATTTGAATATCTCGGAAACGCATTCCTGCGGTCAGAATATTCTGCTGATCAGGAGCGCCCTCCCATCCGGCATCAATATCGTCATCAAAAAGCGCATCAATGGCATCGTTTTCTTGTTCAGCATCATCGGATGATACCGCAATTGAAACCCCAGCATCTTCATCAAAAATGGTGTCAGTAACGGCAATTGGCACGTCAATCATACCCTGTGTAGCTGGGACACTGTAGTAAATGACCAGCTGAGGAATCCTCTCAGGATGGTTCTGACCATCACCACCATCTGCCGGATCGGATATATTTTCAAATGCTTCCCATTCTCGGGCATTATCTATTTCGCTGGGACCCTGGTTTTCTCCCTTAAACATCAAAGCCAAGGCATTGCCAGATTGCCATCCTTCCCGATCGATGACTTCTTGAATAATTTCCTTAAGGTCGGGCGTACGATAAAAGCCCCACAAAACCCACTCTTCCGCAACCTCCCACAGCACGGCACTCTCCGTTCTTGGCCGATCTGAAATGAGTGAATCTTCCGTGTATGTACCCGGATTATCCGATGCCTCTCCACAAATGGTTATTCTCGCTACCTCTTCTACACTCTTCCCCTCGTGAGAATTCACCACACACCAAGCGGAATCAATGGTAGCGCCTGCAGGGATGGTGATATTTTGAAAACGCATCCCTGCGGTCAGAATATTCTGCTGATCGGGAGCACCTTCCCAACCGGCATCAATGTCGTCATCAAAAAGTGCGTCTATGGCATCGTTTTCTTGTTCAGCATCATCCGAAGAAACCGCAATCGAAACACCTGCATCTTCATCGAAGATCGTATCTGTAACAGTGATGAATCTTTCAAAAACTTGATTCTGTGCACTAGATAGGGTTGCAAAAACAAAAAAAGTAAAGACAATGTTAAACAATTTCATGATAAGTTTTTTTTGGTCTGGTTATGATTTAAAACTCTTTATAAACACGGACGATTGGCTGGAGTGCGGACAATGCCCTGTACAAAATACAAATTCTTATACTTATGAAAACCCCTTAAGCAGACTATTGGCATTTTTCAATGAATTTGATGCAAATCAACCTCTATCACCTCTTGCTTCTCTCAGTTTATATAAGCATGATCTTCTGCACTAGGGTGTGGTTGCCAATCTCCAACTTAATATAGATCAATCCGGCTCCATTAATAACTTTGGCATTCCAAGAGATCATTTGGGTGCCAGCTTGGTATAAATCATCCATGAGTGTAGCCTCTAGCTTGCCTTCCATGTTGTAAATGAAACATCGAACATGAGCAGATCTCTCTAAGTCAAAACCAATATTTACTATATCCTGCGTAGGATTGGGATATAGGTTAAGATTGTAAACTCCGGAATGATCTAGCACATGCGTTGAAGTTAGTCGAGGGTTCCAGTAGGATGTATCAAGTGGCAAATCGGGATCTAGATCATCAGCAATGTCAGCCCAACTCACCAGTTCTACATGTTGCGGCTCTAACCTATCGTTATGACAAGCAAAGATTCCAGCTGGAAAATCTTGATTAAGTGGAAGACTAAGCACGTCAATGCCATCGGTATCTTCAACATCATTGATGGTGAATGTTCCAATGAACTGATTATCTCCAGAACGGTCAAAGACAGAAAAATAATTTTCTCCCTGGCTTGAAGCCAAAAGATATCCTTGCCCGCCAGCTGCATAGTAAATGGTCAAACCTTCCACATCATCATCTAGTTTGCCCGGATCGAGACCAATAAATCGAAGATGGTCAGTAGATTGACCTTCCTCAGCACCATAAACATAAATGCCCTCATTCTCATTCCCTGCATATAATAGGCCATGTTCCTGATCCACAACCATCCCCTCAGTAGGAAAAGAAGCCGATCCATTTTGAAAAGTCCTCTTATGTTCCAGAACGATCTGACCCGTACCATCGTCGAAAAAACGATACTGCTGAATCCGACTACTTTGATCTGATCCAAAAGCATAAAAAGCATTCTGGCTTTGACTATGGTACAAAGCAAAACCGTATAATTCATCACTCCAGTTTTCAGTCAATGGATAGCCCAAACTATCTAACCCTTGCTGGTCTTGATCAATCTTGTAAAATCCGAATCGTGCATTATTTACCGAGCGGGTATTGAAACCCACGATATCAACTAAGTCTCCGTTTAGAGGAAAATCATAAACTACATCAATGTTTCCAGGTCTATGAGGCAGATCATAACTGGCTAACTCTTCACCAGCCAAACTATAAACAAAGAGTTTCCAGGCATCTTTATCAGCTGTAATAATAAAGCTCTTGGATGGATCATCAGGATGCAACCAGATACACATATCATCCTGATCACCAATGCCGTCACCAGCACAGGTATAAACAATATCTGCAGCAAAAACGGACTGAACGTAGAACATTAGGAAAACTGTCATTAATCTCATATGATTCGCCTGGTTTTACACGTAATCAAAATTGAACTGTATAAATTTCCTCTGATTGACATTTTGAGGATAGGTAATTTACACTTTACTAGGAACATTACCTATATGTTCAAGACATATTACTACCAAATCAATGCTCTATCTTCCAAATTGGGAGCTAATTTGAAAGATGTCTTGCTAATTTGTCCAACTTGATCAAGCCTAGAATGTAAATGCATCTGTTGTGATCCGACAGGGTCACTTAAGCCCAAAGAATGCTTATATTTTCTGAGGCGAGAGATCGAAAAAATCAAAGGGAAAACATCTAAAATCCAATATTCAGATCCAAGCGGATTCTTTTTCCATTCTCTTTAAAATTCCCCTCTCTGATCAACTGGTCAACGAAATATGACCGCAAGATTAGATCAAAATTTTCCTTAAGCATATATCCCACCCTAATCTCCAATCCCCGAAAATTGGATAACCTCGACCCAGATGCACCTGAGGATGAATAATCCCATCTTGCCCAATCATTTTGAGCAAAGTAATCCACCACGGAATATTTCCCAATTATTGCATAATATAGATGTACAAGCCAATCCCCTCTTTCAGTTCCTTTACCCAGTTTTAAACTAAATACCCATCCATTTTTTTCATCCCGTAGTTGAAGAGGTATTGAATCTATCCCATGATAGTCCTCCAGGTTCTGATAATAATCAACGGCCAACTTGAGATTTGGTCTCGTGGCAAGTTGAATGAAACTCCCCAGGTGAAAAATGGTATAGTCAATGGTATAGGTGTGCTTCCTGTCGGGTAAATTTCCCACACGTTTAAATCGATAGATTGCTGGAGAAAGGCTCAATGCACCATGAAAATGCTTTGTCTGCAACTGCATGATCTGCAGGTAGCTGTCTCTGTCAAAGGTCGCTTGGTTTGAACGTATAACAAAATGTCCAAGATTCAAATTCATTGAATGTAATAATCCTCTTTTCAACCACTCGTTCTGATAGCTAAGCGAAACTCCTTCCGGAAAGACATTGTCATTCCAAAATAATTCGTGCTCTCTGATCAAAGGCATGGTGTTTTTCCCCACCCATACTTTGAAGTGGTCAGTCTCAAATTGATAGTACAATTTTTCCAAGCCCATCCGAACCAGCGCGAATTCACCGTTGTGACCACCTAAGGTCACATGGGGACCCTGTTGATCATCAATCGTTCCACTTCGTAATCTAGCCCCAAAGGACGATCTCTGGTCAACATTGAAGCTGGTACCAAACCTAAATCGATATCTCAATCTACTCCGATCATCTCTATAAATGCCATTGGCATTTCGAGAATGCCAATCGTGTTCAACCCGAAATCTAAAGTCTCCTGTGAAGGCCAATTTTTTATTTAGGCTGTCCACTTGGGCGCCAGACTCAATCCAGAGGATTAGTGAGCCAAGGAGAAACAAAAAATGCATTTTTCAGAGAGTGATATTTTCTTTTCTCAAGTTAGTCTATCAGATCGAATTCTCTTCTTACTGTCGATCAATGCCAATCAGGTTGCCATCCCTCCTGCCTGGATCAATATATAACCAATCGATGGCAGTACAAAGGAACCACAGCCAAAGACAATACCCCATGAGAACTTTCATCAGATAGGATATTATCGATTCGTACTGAACCCTTTGTGAAGGACCTGACTAACGGGACCTTAGACTGCCCTTGTCTTGCAGGTTTTAAGCCCGAAAGGAGCATAAAGTGGACAAAAGCTTACGAAACTGGTGAGGACAAAGATTCCAGCCAAAATCAACAGTACAATGGCCAAAGTTCCAGTCAAGTAATTGGTAAGATAAAGGGCCACTATGATCGCTGCCACAATTAAGCGAATGATTCTATCGGTAGTTCCCATGTTCTTTTTCATCACGAATTATTTTTTATCCGAATAACTTTGTAATCAGTAGGACGATCCCAGTAATGAGCACGAGACAAAGCGCACATACCAGCAGAAGTTTACCAATTTTGTTTTGCATGATCGCTCATCAAAATTAGTGAGCCCGTTTTGTGTACTTAGTGATCTCCATCACCCACGCGACTGATCTCAGTGCTCTATCTCAACCTGAGGCTACTTGATCCTGGTTTGCTAAGAAGGTCAACAGTGAGGTGCGAAACCTACCATCACTTTGGTTGTGCTAGGATCAGCCTACGACCCTTTTTTCGTAACTTCGTTTTCACTTACCTCTTGAGAAAGATATGAGTCAATTCGTCGTTTCTGCCCGAAAGTACCGCCCCCTGCGGTTTGACGATGTGGTCGGCCAAAGTCATGTCACTACCACCTTAAAAAATGCCATAGCGCAAAACACATTGGCGCACGCTTTTTTATTTTGTGGCCCAAGGGGAGTTGGTAAAACTACCTGTGCACGAATCTTGGCAAAAGTGCTCAACTGCCAGAATGTTGGCGAAGATACTGAGCCTTGTGGCACCTGTGATTCTTGCCGCACTTTTGATAAGAATGCATCGCTGAACATTTTGGAGCTGGATGCAGCATCCAACAACAGTGTAGAACACATCCGGACACTAACTGAACAGGTTCGATTTCAACCTCAGGAGGGTTCGCATAAGATTTTCATAATCGATGAAGTCCATATGCTCTCTCAACAAGCCTTCAATGCTTTTCTAAAAACTTTGGAGGAACCCCCTTCCTATGCAGTGTTTATATTGGCCACAACAGAAAAACACAAGATCATTCCAACGATTCTATCCCGTTGTCAAATTTTCGACTTCAAGCGGATTCAGCCTGAAGATATGATCAGACAGCTGGAAAAGGTGTGTCGTGAAGAAAATATTGAGGCCGATCAGGATGCCCTTCATTTGATAGCTAATAAAGCTGATGGAGCATTGCGTGATGCCTTATCCATATTTGACAAATTAGCTAGCTACGCCAAGGGTAAAATCACCTATCAAGATGTTATCAATAACCTCAATATTCTCGACTACGATTATTTCTTCCAAGTCGTTGATGCTTTTTTTCGTTGCGACATCGGTGAGGTATTGAGATTGTTTGATGATGTGCAAAAAAGAGGGTTCGAAGGAGATATTTTTGTCTCTGGACTTGCTGAACACCTACGCAATCTTCTGGTTTGCAAGTACGAGAACATTCATCATCTTCTCGACCTGAGCGAAAACCTGGCAAAGCGTTATTTCCAACAAGCTGCTTTAGCTGATGAGTCTTTTATTGTTTCAAGTCTAGATCTTCTGAATACCTGTGACATTGAATACAAAATGGCTAAGAACAAGCGACTACATGTGGAGATGACGATGATCAAATTGAATTATGCATTGCACCTCGTCAGCAATGGTATGCCTGCTGAAAAAAAAAGCCCGGATGAACCCATGATCTCGACTGAAGTTCCTGATAGTGATCAGGCTTCAGAACATGATAAGATAAATACAAAGGCAGAAGACGATGGCACAGTAGGTGGACCATTGAGGGATGAAGACATGGAAAGTATCCTTGATCCCCAATCTGCAGAAATTGATGAACCTGAGTCTACCGTAATATCGGATGTCGAGGGTCAAATGCAGGATCATCCAGACCAAGCACCCTCATTCCAACTCAAGAAGCCAAGTGGGTTGACTCTTCCGGCAATGCCTACCCTGGATCAGATCGAAAAAGTCGCAGCCCAAAGAATTGCCGACCATGAGAAAGTAGTTAGTCAAGTGGTTTCGTTGGAGCAAGTTTCAAAGATCTGGCATGACTATGCCCATGCCCAACCGTCACAAACTGTTAGGACTGTACTCGAGAGGGTGGAATTGGATGTAAAGAACAACGCTATCGTGGCCACTGTTGGATCTGGAATCTCAAAGACAGTCATACTGCAGGAAATGGCCCTAATCGAAACCCTTCGCAAAAGTCTTGGATTGCCAAAACTCACTATCAAAATTGAGATCGATGAGACCGTAGCTGGCACAAACTCTAGCCCAAAGATTTTGACAACTAAGGAAAAATTTGAACTGCTGTGCCAGCAAAATCCCCACTTCAAAACGTTTCAACAACAGTTTGGTCTCCAACTTGATCACGAATAGTGATGGGTTAGGGCCAGAACAGCCGAAACAATCCGCTTCATAGTTTGTTCAACAACAGAACGATAATTTAGTATGGAGTCAGGCAACTTATGGTACCTACAAAGTGTGGATGTTACCGGTGTTTTCTGCCGGGATAAAATGATGGCGAATCCCAATTTGCACACGGAGAGAGTATATAAAAAAGGCGAATCCATCTACATAAGTGAAGATCAATCTGACAAGATCTACTTCATCCTACGAGGCCGGGTGAAAATCGTAACTCGGGGTGATGGTGACAAGGAGATTATCAAAGTCATCTTGGGTAAGGGCGAAGTTTTCGGAGAAATGGCATTAGTCTCTGATAAAAAACGGTCGGAAACTGCCCTAGCCATGGAAGAAACTGAGGTTTGTATCGTTCACAAGCGAGATATCTCCATTTTCTTCAAGGAACGTTCAGGTTTACAGCAGTTCTTCCTGAAGTTGATGGGTAGTCGAATGCTTGCCATTGAAAACCGCCTGGAGAGTTTGGTTTTTAAAGATTCCCGAACGCGAATCATCGATTTTCTGCTGGAGCTTGCTGAAAAAAAAGGTGAGCGAGTCGGTTATGAGGTGGTGGTTAGGAAATTTCTGACTCATCAGGAAATTGCCAATTTAACAGCCACATCGAGACAGACCGTAACCACTATACTCAATGAACTGCGTTCGATGAAACTGATCAAGTTTGATCGCCGGCGGTTATTAATACGTGATAAGGATGGGCTTAAATCTGAGATTTCTACCAACTTGGCCTCTTCCTAATTTTGTACCGATTTATCAAACCCTTACTATTTTCTATAGGTCCTGAAAAGGCTCACTTTCTCGTGCTCAAGGTATTCCACTGGATTCTGTCTCTGCCGGGAGCAAAGTCAATAGCACGAAAGAAATTTTGCTTTGAACACCAATCCTTGACCAGGGAATTGATGGGATTAAAATTTTCAAATCCGGTGGGACTGGCGGCTGGATTTGACAAGGATGCCAGGCACATGACCGCCATGTCCGTTTTGGGATTTAGTTTCATTGAGGTCGGTACAGTGACGCCCGTTCCTCAACCTGGAAATCCTCAACCCCGGTTATATAGGGTACCGGAGAGTAAGGCATTGATCAATAGAATGGGATTCAATAATGAGGGCGTTGATCCCATGCTAGAGAGACTTAAGCGTTTGAAGCGCACCAACACATTAATCGGTGGTAACATTGGAAAGAACAAATTGACCCCACCGGCCGATTCAATCAGGGATTACGAGATTTGTTTTGCAAAGTTGTATGATTGGGTAGATTATTTTGTCGTCAATGTAAGCTCTCCAAACACTCCAGGTCTGAGAGATCTTCAAGAAAAAAGACCACTGCTTGAACTCTTAACCAAACTCCAATCCATAAATCAAGAAAGGGGAAACCGAAGGCCCATTCTCTTAAAGATCGCCCCCGACCTTACCCAAGGTCAGTTGGAGGATGTGATCGAGGTTTCAAAAAGATCGAAGATCACCGGTATCATCGCCTGCAATACTACTGTAGATCGCTCTACTCTACCGGATAAATATAGTGTCGAAGAGATCGGTAGTGGTGGAGTCAGTGGATTGCCACTACAAAGAAAAAGTACACAGATCATCAAGTTCTTGCGCCAACGGTTGGGCCCAGATTTTATCATCATTGGTGTAGGAGGTATTGACTCACCAGAAGCTGCCCAAGAGAAACTGGAGGCAGGCGCAGATTTAATACAGATCTATACCGGTCTTATTTATGAGGGCCCCGGCCTCGTAAAGTCCATTTTGAAACACATCTCGAGGTCAAAATGAGCCTTAGTTAATCACCTTCCACAGTTATATTATTACAAAGTCATATGGTATCATTTTTGTGGCCGTAGTAGGTCTTCCATAAAGGAAAACCATAGTAACTTAAGACACATTATCAGACCATGGATAAGAATGATGCTAGAACCTATTTGGGTGATTTCAGGATCTGGATTGTGATCGTCCTGACGATTATCTTTCTGGCTTTTGTGATCAGGGCCCCTATTTAGTGATCTTCATACTCAAATCAAGAGATCCGGAAGAATGCGTTAAAGCCCCGACTGAAATGAAATCCACGCCCGATTTCGCATAGGATCGAACCGTTTGCAGCGTGATGCCACCTGAGGCTTCAGTTTCAAACCGGCCACCTACGGTAGCTACTGCTTCCCTCAAAAGAGGTAGTTCAAAGTTATCCATCATTATTCGGGTAACGCCACCAACTTCCAGTACCTGGTGCAACTCCACCAAGTTGCGCACCTCAACCGTGATGCCCAAATCCAAATGATTAGACTTGAGATACGTTTGGACCCTTTCTATGGCATTGTGGATACTGCCGCAAGCATCTACGTGATTGTCCTTGATCATGATCCAGTCATACAGGCCGTCCCGGTAATTGGAGCATCCTCCAATCTCGACTGCCCATTTCTCCAAAAATCTCAGACGTGGAGTTGTCTTTCGGGTATCTAGTATTTTCACGGGCATCCCTTCTACCTCACAGGCATACCGGCTGCTAAGGGTAGCAATTGCACTCATTCTCTGCATAGAATTCAATACCAACCTTTCGGCTAAAAGTAGTGCCCGAGTATTGCCAAAAACTTCGAATACGATATCGCCATGCTTTACATCAGTCCCATCCTCAACCAATAAATGGAACTTTGATTCGTCATCTACATACTTGAAAATAGATTTTGCCAGATCAACTCCCGCAATAACCCCCGGTTCCTTGACCAAGAGTTGTGCTGTTGACTGACTATCTTTATCGATGCAGGCATTCGAGGTATGATCGCCCGAACCTACATCCTCTTTGAGGGCTTCTGATATAAAATTTTGCAGTTCACTATGATCTTTCATGTCAGATTGTGGCTATTAGAAAAGGAGTGCGAATTTAATAATTACTGCATTCAAATGGCCCTTTGAGTCTTCAGGGATGCGGTCAAATGAGGTCCCATTTGGTATCGCCTTTACCCCATCGTCTTTGGTCAGATCCGCTAGTCCCCGCTGTATCAAGAGTTCCAGTTGCAGCAGTTGTCCACCGCTTAAATACCGTTGGATACCACCACCAAAATGCCACGCCAAATTGAAGGTGCTTACATCCTTACCTAAATTCTCACCCTTAATGTCGATGCCAGTAGCCGTTATGTCACCTCGCGTTTGTCCAACGATGCCCAGATCAAACGATGGAAACGTAAGAAGCAAGTCGAAATCTTGTTGTCCAAATGGAATCAGATATTTCAAACCCAGTCCCATCTCCAGCAATTGAATCCGGTAAGAAATCTCTACATCGTCTGGTAGAGGCTTCGTGCCCGTATTTAACTGCGAATCACTCAACTCGGAATTGGGTAGCAAGTTTCCACCGATCTTATGTAACAAATTTCCTCCATGGGCAAAAGCAAATCCAAACCTACCATTCAGAATCAGCCAATCCTTAATGTAGTAGTCCGCCAATCCACCCAGCTTGATGCCGACTTTAGTACCGTTGCCGTTGATTAAGTTGTCGTCTGCATCCATCGATGTAAAGGCTGGACTGACTTGAAAACCAAAAAAAGTTTCATCTTCCTGGGCACGCACAGTGTTTATCACACTGATTATGAGCAAAATTGGCATTATTTTTTTCATGATATCCCGTTGTACCTTTGATCACTATAATGATCAGATTGATAATTTAGCCAATATTTCTGCGACTATGGTCTCTAATCATAATAGAAGCTGGTTTCTCGGCCTTGTAGTGATTTGTGTGTTTGCTTGCCAATCCTCCAACAACATCCCTGACGTAAGTCTAATCGAAGTCAAACCTGAATTGATAAGATACGAGCAGATCCTCTCATCCCTTGATCTCAATGACCCGGATTCAACGGCACATGTCCTTTCTTCTGAGTACCAAGATTTCACAGAAGTATTTTTTTTTCAGATTGTAACTGACTCAAGGGCTCATGGTGATCTCAAGCGATCAGTGCAACTCTTTCTGCAGGATTCCTTTATCCAGGTTGTAATGCAAGACTGTGAAGACCAGTTCGCTTCTTTCGATCATTACTTTGAAGATTTAAAAAATAGCTTTAAGTACTTTAAACATTATTTCCCGGATTATCCTACTCCAGACATATACACTTGCGTTAGTGGTTTTGAGGTCGGTGCTTTTACAATAGGTGACAACATCCTGGGAATCGGTCTGGACTTTTATTTGGGATCCGACTACTCGAAGTACGATCCTCTCCTTTTTCCAAATTACATCAAACGAACAATGGATTCGAAACATCTGGTTGCTAAGTCCATCCAGGCCTTGATTGCCAATTACCTGGGAGAGGCCCGAGGTACCCAACTACTTGATTTCATGATTCGAAATGGTGTAGAGCTCTATATTAAATCGCACTTGCTGCCTCATGAAGAACCTGAAATCATCCATGAATTTACACCAGAGCAGCTTAGTTGGTGTCATGACAATGAATCTGAGATCTGGGCGCATTTGCTAGCGGAAGAATTGCTTTACAGTAATAACTATCGGAAATTTCAGAAATTGGTTACACCCAGTCCCAATGTTCCCAATATGCCACCTGAGGCACCAGGAAGAGTAGGAAATTGGATCGGCTTCCGGATTGTCGAAGCCTACATGGGAAGACATCCCCAAACATCTTTGGGTGAGCTCATCAGCTTTACCGAAGCTCAAAAGATTCTGGCGGAATCTAAATATAAACCCCGCCAGTAATCCTTTTTTGTTTTTCAAAAGATCCCAAACTATCGTCTAAAGAGACCCCCTAGCGCCTTCATCCCCATTCCAGCAATGTCATCCATGATACTTCCATCACCATCAGCGTCTAAAACTCTGGAAATGATGTCCACATCTTTGCGCTTTTTGGAAGCTTGTTGCACTGTACCGGTTAATATCTGTGCCAAACCACCCAGATCCAGACCCTGCTTCCTCTTGGTCTTACCCAAGGTTCCCATCACGATGGGTGCCAGTACTTTCATCAGATGACTGGTCTTCAACAAGTCAAGTCCGGTGGATTTGCTCACCATTTGTACCACATTGTTGACATTACCTCCGAGGATGTGCTCAAGAATGCCCAAGCCATTGGTTGCTTTTGATTGGCGGGTTGCACCTCCTGTGATAAGTCCCATCATATCATTGAGTACACCACCATCATGGTCACGTTCAAGTGCATTTGCTAGAGCTTGTCCAGCCTGAGGTTTGGTAGCGTTACGAGCTAATGCCGTGACCAGTGAGGCGAAGACGCCACTGGCTGCAGCCTCAGTAGTCTCACGATCAGCCCTGATTTCCTTACTCAACTCTTGTACCACATTGTCGTCGAGTTGTCCTTCCAGGAGTTCTAATAAATTCATAAAAAAGTATTTAAGTTGAAAATTAATCAATCACAAAATGGATCAATTGGTTGGAAGGGGTTCTTTCGGAGGCTTGCAAGGTACACCATTCCAGTTAGAAATCAAATTGCATGGTTCACAGCAAATTCAGACAGACCATACGGATCATTCGGGCTGCATATCATTAGACAAAAAACTCGTCCTTTTCCGCACCAATTTGATGGGCACAGCGTTGCCAGATATACGATCACATAAAGTTGGCTTAATGATTGACCCATTGCAGTAAAAAGTTCGCTGAAGATGATCGTTCGGGATTTTAACCTAATTTTGTTGTAATTTCATTTTGCTTACAAATTTTAAACAATGAATCAAATCATATTGCTTTTCACACTCGGCGGTCCAGAGGTGATTGTTATCCTTTTTGCTATCCTACTTTTATTTGGCGGTCGTAAGATTCCCGAATTGATGAGAGGACTAGGGAAGGGGATCAAAGAATTTAACAACGCCAGGGCTACAATCGAGACTGAATTGAAGGATGGTATGAAGGAGATTGAGAAGGAGAAGAGCAAATCTGAATAATGTTCTGGTCTGGCGGAAACCCGTTTGCCGCTATCACACTATTGATCACTCTTTGTATCTCCTGCGGTACCTCGAAAGATATGAGCCGGCAAGATCCGGCCTCCCACAATGAAGACTTCATCTTTGTTGATGATAAGGTACTGGTACTGTTTATCGAACTAGAAGATAGAAATGCCAATCTTAGAGGCGCTAAAATTATCAGCGGCTCGTTTAAACCTTTGGCTGAACACCTGAGTCAAAGAGAGTCAGTACGTATACAATATCTTGATGATCAATACAGAGTCCTCTTCGAAAAAGTACTTGACAACCCCTTGATCCAATACAAAGAATACGACGATGATGAGGGTAAAATCCATCGCATTCGCATCGAAGGGCAGAAGGGCTCAATTTTGTTGCGATCGCAGCACTCTGAATCTGTGAAGCTAATCAGGGTAGAATATGGGGAAAACGACACCTACAAAACCGTTGCTACACTCCCTTTGGTCTTATCAAGTTAGGGTCAGATTGGCCATCTTATGGGTGACCTTGATTTACACCTCCTGGATTAAATCGCAGCCATTCCCAGTAGACACACTGCAGTGGTCTGGACCATCTGACCGACGTATCGACATCGTATTTTTTGGCGATGGATATCTGGCAGCTCAATTAGACCGTTTTGTTGTTGATGCTGAGACAGTTTCTGAACATCTTTTTTCACAATCCCCATTCAAGGAATATCGATCGTACTTCAATATAGTAGCCATCCGAACAGCATCTCAGGAATCTGGTGCTGCCGAAGATCCCGAGATGCCAATTGACAACTATTTTGGAAGCACATTTAACACTTCGGGCATTGAAAGACTACTGACCGCAACCAAATCCAGCAACGCACAAGCAATCTTGTTTGACCAGTATCCATTTTACGATCAGGCAGTATTGGTGGTCAATGACGACAAATACGGCGGTAGTGGTGGCTGGTGGGCAGTCACTTCCACGCATAAAGAGGCTCCGGAAATTGCACTTCACGAAATTGGCCATTCTTTTGCTGGCTTAGCCGATGAATACTGGGCTGGTGAACAGTTTGCGAGAGAAAAGGCCAATATGACTCAGGAAAATAACCCTGAGATCAATCGCTGGAAAAATTGGCTGGGCTTCGAATCTGTCGAGATCTACCCTCACAATGAAAATCCATCGTGGTTTAGACCTCATCAAAGCTGCAAGATGAGGGTCTTAGATCCACCTTTTTGCCCTGTTTGCAAGGAAGCCATTTCAAAACAGATTCAACTACTTGTCGATCCTCTTGAAGGCCTCTCTCCGGAAGCCGAGGAAGTCTACTTTTTAGATGAACCCATTCTCTTTGGAGTTCAGCTGCTGGCACCTGAGCCTAACACTTTTAAAATAGACTGGGAGCTCGATAATCAGAATATCGCCCAAGCAGATTCGTTCTACCTGCTTGACACGCATTTGAAAAGCTTGTTCTCCCAACAGCTCAACTTGACCTTTGTAGATACAACTCAGTTTGTAAGAGATCTTGAGCATCGAAACGCCCTCATCCAGACCGTCCATTGGGATGTGCACACTGAGTTGTCTACTCCGGTCCAGGAAAGTGATAACTCCAGATGGATCATTTATCCAAATCCTGCGAGTCATTCCATCTCAATAGCAAGAAGCTCTACATCTCAGCACCCAACATCAATTCAGTTGACCGATCTCCTAGGGCGTGTTTTGTGGCAAGGTAAGGCTAGGCGATCGCAGCAAATTGATATCTCATGGCTCTCTTCAGGGCAATATCAACTGACAATCACGGAAAGACACCAAAAGCAAATATTCTTGTTTGTCAAGTCATAGTTTGGCAAGACTTGTCCCGCTTTTTAAGTTTTTGAGGGCACAATGCTCCTTCATTTAGACAATTTGGGAGACCAATACTTATGGAAGAGAGATATTTTTCTTCTCTTTATAAAAGATTTGGTGGGATAGCCCATCATTTCACCCATTATCCAAATCTGATGCTGAGATCCAAGACAAGGAATTACTGGATACCATGCTTCTTTCTTTTAAGTATCCAGGTCGCTGGTGCCGACTACTATTGGGTGGGAGGGTCCGGCAATTGGTCTGACATCAGTCACTGGGTGACTTCCTCGGGAGGAAGTATACAACATGATCAAGTACCGACCGCAAATGACAACGTAACCTTCGACGACAATTCTTTTACCGCACCTGGCCAAACCATCACCGCCGATGTTGACATCCTTTTCTGCCGCAATCTAGATTGGACCAATGTGACTTTCAGCCCATCTTTTGAAGCACCCAATCGATCTACTTTGCACATCTTTGGTTCCCTGCAACTTAGTCCTGACATGAACTACGATTTTCAGGGTGACCTTCAATTCCGTGGGAACGATTCCGATCTTGAAATTTCGATGGGCAGTCATGCTGTCAAACGGGACATCTATTTTAACAACTTCTCCGGTAAATGGTCACTGAACCAACCACTCCGTGTAGATAGTGTAATCATCTTCATAGCGGGAGCACTCAGTACCAATGGGTTTTCCTTATCGTGTCATCGATTCATCAGCGACGGAACACAAACTCGAAGGTTAAACTTAGGGAGTTCAGTAATCAGCATCCTAGCAAGCACTCGTCGAAATCCGTTGTCACCTTGGATTGTCGACCATCCTTTGTCGTTGAGTTCCAATAATTTAAACATTGATCCGGGTACATCAAGTATTGAAATGATAGGCCCGAATTCAAATATCTTTGCCAATGGAACTGGAGCCGTAGAGCTGGGTCATATCAAATTTTCCGCTACCCGCGGTAGGTCAGGTCTACTCAAAGACCCTAACAATCCCAGGGCTGTAATCAAGGCTGTATCCGTACAATTTGGCAGCAATGGTGTTCTTATGGGTGACAATGAGATCCATGAATTGACAATTTCCGGTGGCAAATCGTACCGATTGGCCAGTGGCTACCAGCAAACCATCAATCTATTGAATGCTCCCGGATCATGTCAAAAAGCCATAGTGCTTATTGCCAGCAATTCAGGAGAATCGGCCAAGATCCGGTCTAGCATCGATCAAACCTTTCAATTCTTAACAATACGGGATATTGCAGTCATTGGTGGAGCATCTTTTACATTGAGCGATGCCATTGACCTTGGCAACAACACCGGATGGAACCTGACCGCCCGTGTACCGCGCACATTGTACTGGGTGGGATCTGGTGGCAACTGGAATGACAACAATCATTGGTCTTTAAATGATGGTGGTACCGGTGGAGAGTGCCCTCCAACGGCCATAGACGATGTTAATTTTACAGCCAATTCTTTTAACACAAATGACCAGGTTTGGATTGATGTCGAGGATGTGTTATGTCATGATATGCGATGGAAAGGCCTTGCCACCCGTCCAGTTCTGGATGGCATCAAAGGTAGTTTGCGGATCCTGGGATCCCTAGAATGGCACGAAAATCTGCAGCTCCAATACGGCGGTGAAATTCGCATGGAAGGCAGAGAAGAGGGCCTTACCATTACCAGTAATGGCGTTAAATTTCCACAACATCTCTTTATCAACGGGCCAGGCTCCTGGTCCCTGAATGATCAATTGACCATCGATGACTCTCTACTCATCAATCGAGGTACTTTTTCAACCAATGATCAGACCATCAAAACCGACTTCTTCATCTCCGAAACGAGACTTCCCAGAAGTATTCACTTAGGTGCATCTGAAATCATTCTTACCGATGGGGATCATGCAGGATGGCCCGAGTGGCGAATCCACACGGAGAACCTAGCATTTGATGCAGGCACTTCTCATATCCGTGATCAAAGCAGCTTTCAATCATTTTTCACCCGGGGTGACGCAGAGATTACTTACCATGATCTAACCTTTGAACCGACAGCCTATGAGGCCGGTTTATCTGCTGATTACAATCAACGCATTCACTTTCATCGAGTTGACTATGGCCCGAATGGGTCAATTTCAGGACGTTTTTTCATCGATTCTCTCTTTCTGCATCCCAATCGACACTACCGATTATCAGACGGTGATACCTTGACAGTATCCCATCTTGATGCCAATGGACTCTGTGATGGCCTGATCAATATTCACTCTTTGTATGGCACTTCTCATATAGAGCAGCTCTCGGGTGACCTTACCGTAAATTATACCGTGCTTAAAGACATCACGGCAGTAGGACAAGCAACTTTTACTGCCCACGCCTCCACCGACCTGGGTCAAAACAGGAATTGGATCTTTAGAGATCCCGATCATACCGATCGATATTGGGTTGGTGGGTCCGGTCGATGGAATGACATTAGTCATTGGTCAACAACCAGCGGTGGAGCCGGAGGAGCTTGTGTACCAACTCCCTATAATAATGTATATTTTGATGCCAATTCCTTTACTGGGGCAGGTCAGTCGGTAGAGGTTGTCGATGAAGATGCTTATTGCCGAAATATGATCTGGAGGGATGTTCCTGCTCCACATTTCTCGGTATATCACGATCTATGGGTTTATGGAGGAATGACGCTGCATCCTTCCCTTACCCTTGAGGATTATACCGAGGTCTATTTCGTAACTGACAGTTTGGATCAGAAAATCAACCTGGCTGGAAAGCATCTCGGTGCTGTCTTTTTTTCCGGAACCGGATCCTGGAACCTGGTTGATTCGTTTTATGTAAACTATCAGACTTGGTTCATCTCTGGAGACTTTCACTCCAGGGGACATAAGATCAACATTTGGCAATATTGGATATCCGATACGGACTCTGACGAAACCCAATCTCTAATCGACATCGACTCATCACATGTTGTGGTACGCAGAGACATCAATTTTTCGGGATCCTGGTTTGTTAACCTCAACTCCCACCAAATCAGTGCCACGGGATCTCTTATGGAATTTCCAGCTCGATCAGCCAGGATGTTTCACAGCGATCCACAACGTACTGGGAAAGGTCCTTTATACAATGAGGTAATTTTCTCTAATCCTCAGGGAAAGGCCTACATTGAGCAGGACAACTATGCTGCACCCTCCATGACATTCACGAAGGTTCACTTTCATGGAGATGGCGTGGTCCAGGGCTCGCACGATTTTGACAGCCTCATACTGTCTCCAGGCAAATCCTATTTTTTAGCAAGTGATTTAGAGCAAAGGATCATGCAGCACTTGCAGATTAGAGGAAACAATTGCGCACCGATCAACCTCTCTTCTACCGTACCAGGGCAAAAATCAACCATCAAGATGGAGAGGGGTCAGGTGGATGGTGATTTCATCCAAATGCAAGATCAGATAGCTACTGGTGGAGCTTCATTTTTTGCCGGAACCAACAGCACCGATATTGCCAATTCCAATAGTGGATGGATTTTTCAACATAGCCCTGATTATACTGAATTTGGTCTGCTGGGTGATGATCAGGTCCTATGCTCCGGGAAATCGATCATCCTTAGTGCTTACAGCTTCACACCAAGTGAAACCTATCGGTGGTCGACTGGAAGCACTGATGACCATTTGGAAATCCGTAACCCAGGCACCTATGATGTGCAGGTCACTTTTGGCGATAATTGCATCTTAAAAGATACTGTCTCGATCGTTGGCCTCCAAGATTTCAGGCCTGATTTAGGTCCTGACACTGTTCTATGCGAAGGACAAGAGCTGGTACTCGATGCCAGTCTGTCCGCCAGTGGTGTGTCTTACTATTGGCAGGACCAAACCACTGATCCTACCTTTGATGTAAACCGTCCGGGACGGTACCATGTCCTTTTAGAATTATCGGGTTGTCAAGCAAAAGACACCATAGATGTGTCCTTTGTATCTGCAGCGGAGCTAGATCTGAGGGATGAGATTACCATCTGTGAAGGTGGCTCCTACGAGCTCAACGCCGATCTGGGTACAACATCGGCCACATATCTGTGGAGTGACCGGTCTTCAATGCCAAGCCTTATGGTAGGCCAACCGGGTTTGTACTGGGTCGAGGTGACAGCTAACCATTGCACCATACGAGACAGTGTTGTGATATCGACTATTCCTCAACCAGCGCAGTTTTTGCCTGTTTCCGTTTCCATATGTGACGGTGAGTCCTCTACTTTGGATGGTACCTATCCCGATGCCTCCTACCTTTGGTCCGACAGCTCCAGAGCTGCCATATTGCCGGTAGACAGCCCTGGAGTATACTGGCTACAACTAGCTGTTGATCAATGTATTGCCATCGATTCCACATTGGTAGAAGAGAGACCTTCACCCACATTAGAACTCGGAAGGGACACCCTTATCTGTCCCGGAGAAGATTTGACGTTAGAGGTTTCCAGTACTGGACTACAATTGGTTTGGTCAAATGGAGACACCACCAACTCCCATAAAGTCACGAATTCAGGAGCTGTTTGGGTGGCGGCCACTCAGAATGGTTGCACTACCTACGATACCATTCTAGTTTCATATCATCCTGCCTTATCGATCGACTTGGGACCAGACAGTACCATTTGTGAAGTTGACCAATTGGAGTTGGATGCAGGCTCATCGGCAGAGGCGACTTATCGATGGAACACGGGAAGCACCGACCAAAGAATTTTGGTCGACATTGCTGGGCTTTATTTTGTTGAAGTCGATGATGGCGTCTGTGCAATAAGGGATTCGATCACTATCGAGACTCGAAATTGCCTGTTTTACAAAGCTTACGCTCCCAACGGCTTTACCCCAAATGGTGATGCCATAAATGATCAATGGATCGTGCATTTTCCAGATAACCTGATCGTCCATTCTTATGACCTCAAGATTTTCAACCGCTGGGGCAGCGTAATTTTCCATTCTACCGATCACACCCATGCTTGGGATGGGATGGTTGACGACCAGAAATCCAGCACGGGCGTATATGTCTACCAATTAGAAATATCCTATGTTGATGATCACGGTCCTGGATCAGCTCAGGAATCCGGTACCATTACTGTAGTGAGGTAAATCCAGCTTCCGTTGATCAGGCCAATATTTGGGATCTTCCATGATCGCAACCTATTTGCTTACTATCGCAAAATCTTTATCTTTGCGCCACTTTCAGAAGTTCTTTGGTAATGAAGGAGTTACAGGGTTTTGAAGTGCCTCTGTCCAGTTTGACCGATGGCATTCACAGATATCACTTTGCAATCGAGGATACTTTTTTTGCCGGACTTACACAAGATATCTTGAGCAGTGGGAGTTTTGACGTTCAGCTGGTGCTAGACAAGACTAGTGATGTCATCGTTCTGCACTTGCAACATGAAGGCTTTGCAAATGTCAATTGTGATCGCTGCCTGGAGGCCATTAAACTACCCTTGAAGAGGGATACAAGAATCATCATCAAATTTGTTGATGAAGTGCGAGACGATGATGAAATCACCTATTTAGTCAAAGGAACAGAGCGACTTGATCTGGCGCCTTTTATTTTTGAGGCAATTTCTCTGTCGTTGCCTTTGGTGAAGAAATATGACTGTCAGAGTGATCCGGCAGCACCCTGTAATCCACAAGTACTAAAGATGTTGGATGAAGGTGAATCTACAGAAGAGCCTTCACCCGTTTGGGAAGAATTGAAGAAACTGAATTTTAAATCTTAAAAAAACTATGTGTTATGGCACATCCTAAAAGTAGAATATCCCGGGCAAGAAAGCGCAAGCGCCGCACACATAAGAAGGCCACCCCTCCTCAGTTGGCCATTTGCAAAACCACAGGTGAACCTCATTTGTTTCATCGCGCCTATGAAGTAGATGGCACCTTGTACTACAAGGGAAAAGTACTGATACCAGCAGAAGAAGATCTTGAATAAGGGAGCGCCGTATGAAGAGCAATCCTGTCTAAGAAACTCCCTTTCACCGAGAGGGAGTTTTTACTTTATGCCCAGGTATCAAAATTGTAAATTCGAGATGAGATGAAAAGTATTGTTCATACTAAAGAAGCACCAGAGCCAGTAGGGCCCTATAATCAGGCAGTGGTTTGTCAGAATATCCTGTATGTCTCCGGTCAAATTGCGTTAGATCCAAAAACCGGAAAACTGGTTATGGGTGATATCGAAGCGGAAACCAACCAAGTCCTTCACAACATACAAGCTATCCTTGCAGAGGCGGGGAGTGGTTTCGAACACGTGCTGAAATGTTCCGTCTTTGTAAAAGATATGCAACTATACAATCGAATTAATCAAGTGTATTCAAATTACTTTTCCGAAGACACCGCCCCTGCTCGAGAATTGGTAGAGGTAGCCAATCTTCCCAAATTTGTAAACATTGAAATATCAGTCATTGCCCATGTACCAGAATCGAAAGCAGAAGTATGAGTGAACCGAAGAAAGTCCTGTCTTGTATTCAACCCACCGGCAACCTGCACTTTGGTCGATATTTCGGAGCCATTCAAAACTGGGTAAACCTGCAAAGCTCTTACGATTGTCTTTATGGGATCGTCAATTACCATGCGATGACCATGCCCTACAACATCAAGAAATTGATCCCAAACACCTGGGAACTTGCCTTCAACTTAGTAGCCTGCGGTATCGAACCTGAGCGAATTTTCATCCAATCGCTGATCCCAGAACATGCGGAGTTGTCCTGGATATTCAATACCATGACCAGCTATGGTGAACTTTCCAGAATGACGCAATTTAAAGACAAGAGCAATCAGGTTAAGGAAACCTCCAAAGATGTGCTCATATCTAGTGCTCTTTATACCTACCCAGTACTTCAGGCAGCAGACATATTGATCTACAAGGCTGACTTTGTACCCGTCGGTAAAGATCAGGAGCAGCATTTGGAATTAACCCGGAATATTGGCCAACGATTCAACCACCACACCGGTAAGGATTATTTTGTGCTGCCGGAGCCACTATTTACAGAGATTCCCAAGGTCATGTCAACTGCGGATCCCAACCGAAAGATGAGCGCCAGCCTGGGTGAAAAGCACAACATCGATCTTTTTGCCGACCCACAAAAGATTCGTAAACAGATCAGGTCAGCAGTAACTGACACTGGCGATGGGCCCCGGGATCAGATGAGTGCCGGTATCGAAAATCTCTTTGGCCTCCTAAAAGCAGCTGGTGATCATGAAGAATATGACGAAATGTTTAAGTCCTATTATGACGGGACCCTACAATATGGTCATCTGAAAGAAGTAGTTGGTGAGGCATTGGTGCAGGTGGCCAGTCCCATTCAAGAAAGAAAAGCAGCAATTCTCACGAACAAAAAATCCATGAAAGAAAAGATCCGTGACTCATCACGTCAAATTAGACTACGCGCCCAGCAAACCCTGCATGAAGTGAAGGATTTGGTGGGTCTCTTAAATCCTCGTCTTTAAATCCTGGTATGAAGATCATCTGTGTCGGAAGAAATTATCGGGCTCATGCTGCAGAGCTTAACAACCCGGTACCAGAGGTTCCCATCATTTTCATGAAACCGGCCACCTCTTTGCTGGTAAACAACAAACCCTTCTATTATCCTGCCTTCACCAAGGATTTACATTATGAAGTAGAAGTTGTTTTGAAGATTTGCAAGAACGGCAGACACATCGAAAAACCTTTTGCCGAGTCATACTTTGATCAGATTGCTTTGGGTATTGACTTCACGGCTCGTGACGTTCAGCAAACATTAAAGCAAAAGGGACACCCTTGGGAGCTAGCCAAAGCTTTTGACCACTCTGCTGTAGTCAGCGATTTTTATCCGGTCGAAAACTATCTCATAGATCAACTTGATTTCTCCTTGAAACAAAATGACCGGATCGTACAGCAGGGAAATACTGCCGATCTTATTTTTCAATTCGATGAATTGCTCTCTTTCATCTCCCGATATTTCAAACTGCAGGTCGGGGATTTAATCTTTACCGGCACCCCTGCAGGAGTGGGCCCGGTACAAATAGGTGATACCTTAGATGGCTATCTGGAAAATACTCGAGTATTTACGTGTGAAATTAAGTAAGGATCACATCTCAATGGTGTCGGAAAAAATTAACTTTGCGACCAATTTACCACACATAACGAAATCTTATATATGGCCTATCTCTTTACATCTGAATCGGTTTCGGAAGGGCATCCAGACAAGATCGCTGATCAAATTTCCGACGCAATTTTGGATTCCTTCCTGGCACAGGATCCAGATTCGCGTGTCGCCTGTGAAATCCTCGTTACTACTGGCCTGACGGTAATTTCCGGTGAAGTTACTTCAAAGGCATACATCGATGTCCAGAAGACTGCACGCGACGTGATTAAGCGAATTGGATATACAAAATCGTCCTATCAGTTTGATGCGGATTCGTGTGGGGTAATCTCTACCATCCATGAGCAATCTCCAGACATCGCCCAGGGAGTAGACATGGCTGAAAGAAAGGAACAAGGTGCTGGAGATCAGGGAATGATGTTTGGATATGCCACCAATGAAACACCAAACTACATGCCCCTTGGTCTGGAATTGGCTCATTCCATCTTGAAACAATTGGCGGTGATTCGCAAAGCGGGTAAACACATGACCTATTTGGGTCCTGATGCCAAATCTCAAGTCACCATAAAGTATACCGATGATCACCAACCGATAGCCATCGACACCATTGTGATTTCTACCCAACACGACGATTTTGCCTCAGAAAGCAAGATGTTGAAAACGATTAAGAAGGACATTGAGACCGTTCTGATGCCGTCAGTTCAGAAGAAATTGCCCGCTAAAATTCGAAAGTTGTTCGATCAGAAGTACAAACTCTTTGTAAATCCTACTGGAAAGTTTGTGATCGGCGGACCTCATGGAGATACCGGCCTAACGGGTAGGAAAATAATTGTAGATACCTATGGTGGTAAAGGTGCACATGGTGGTGGTGCGTTTTCTGGGAAGGATCCCAGTAAGGTTGATCGTTCTGCCGCCTATGCAACTCGTCATATGGCAAAAAATGTCGTTGCTGCAGGTCTGGCCAACCGTTGTCTTGTGCAGGTAGCCTATGCCATCGGGGTTGCTAAACCCGTGGGACTATTTGTAAACACTTACGGAACTTGTCAAAAGGAAGGCCTCAAAGATGGGGTTATAGCCCAGAGGCTAGGCCAAATGTTTGACCTCCGCCCAGGTTCGATCATTGAGAGATATGGTCTCAAGAATCCAATCTATTTTGAAACTGCTGCCTATGGCCATATGGGTAGGTCACCTAAGAAAAAGAAAGTCAAAATTGGTCTCAATGGCAAAACAAAAACGGTGGAAGTGGAAACCTTCACCTGGGAAAAGTTAGACATGGTTGACACCATAAAAGAAGCTTTTCAACTTTAGATCACTTAACCTGGTTTTACCGTAAGTGCAGGAATGATTTGCTACAAAACCAACCAGCTGCGATTCCAGGCACCTGACCTACTTTAAATATAATCATGATCGACTCCCCCTTTCTAAATCTAAGCTTTGACACCAGTGAAAAAGTTTGTTGACCGTCATATTGGACCAAGTGAACCTCAGGTGAAAATCATGCTTGACAAAATCGGTGTCGAGTCTATTGAACATCTGATTGATTTGACTATTCCTCCTGGCATCCATAAACGTGATTCATTAAAGCTTGATCAAGCTTTATCAGAAGACCAGTACATTAAGCACCTCAGAGAAATCGCCGTGGAAAATGACCACTTTCGATCCTTTATCGGCCAAGGTTACTACCCTACGATTACCCCAGCACCCATTCTTCGAAATGTCTTTCACAATCCTGGTTGGTACACCCAATATACCCCCTATCAGGCGGAAATTTCACAGGGTAGATTAGAGGCCCTGCTTAATTATCAAACCGTAATTAGTGATCTTACCGGGCTGCCGATAGCTAATGCCTCCCTTCTTGATGAAGCCACAGCAGCAGCTGAGGCCATGACTATGTTGCATGCCGTCAAGAACAAAAAGAACGCGACTGTAAATCAGTTTTTTGTCGATGAGGGTGTGTTTGCACATACTCTCGAGGTACTTTATACTCGCGCACGGCCGGTTGGGATCGAGATCGTGTTGGGTGATTGGCAAACCTTTGAACCAAACGAAAAGACCTTTGGTGTTCTCTTGCAGTATCCTAATAGCGAGGGAGCAATAGAGGACTATACAAGTTTTGTCGAACGAATTCATGAAGCCGGGGCCCGTGTTGTTGTCGCAGCTGATCTACTAGCTTTGACCCTGCTGAAACCACCTGGTGAATGGGATGCAGATGTAGTTGTAGGTAATAGCCAGCGTTTTGGCGTACCCATGGGATATGGTGGCCCGCATGCTGCGTTCTTTTCCACTCGAGAGACGTTTAAAAGACAAATTCCTGGCCGCATCATCGGATTATCTGTTGATGCAGACGGCCAACCGGCTTTGCGAATGGCCCTACAGACCAGAGAGCAGCACATCAGAAGAGAAAAAGCCACATCGAACATCTGTACTGCACAAGCTTTGCTGGCGATCATGGCTGGCATGTATGCCATCTATCATGGACCCGCCGGTCTTACCTCAATAGCCCGGCAAATCAATGAGCGTACTTGTAAACTCCAGGCCGCTCTGATTGCAGCAGGTTTGTCAATACGGCACAAATCCTTCTTTGATACACTGACCATTGATGTATCGAAAGGCGAGATCGAAGGGATCAGGCAGCGTGCAGAACAGAAAAAAATCAACTTCTTCTATACCAAAAAATCGGTGCAGATTAGCCTTGATGAAACCACGACTGACCAAGATCTATCAACCATACTAAGCATTTTTGGTGCTGACCTGATCCCAGGTGAAGCCAAGTCCAGCATATTGACAACCCATATACGCACCAGTGACTTCCTGACTCATCCAGTTTTCCATCAACACCAGACCGAGACCAAACTGATGCGGTACATGAAGAGACTGGAAAATAAGGATTTGTCTCTCACCCATTCTATGATTCCTTTGGGTTCGTGTACGATGAAGCTCAATGCAGCAACTCAGCTCATGCCTGTTTCCTGGGACATTTTTGCTCAGGTGCACCCCTTTGTTCCCGAAGAGCAGGTCATGGGCTACCATAAGATTCTTAATGAGTTGGCATCGGATCTATGCGAAATCACTGGCTTTGATGCTTGCTCACTGCAACCCAATTCTGGGGCACAAGGCGAATATGCCGGGCTTTTGGCCATCAAAGCATACCACGAGGATCGAGGGGAAAGTCATCGTAATGTGACCCTCATACCTTCTTCTGCCCATGGCACCAATCCAGCCAGTGCAGTTATGGCTGGTATGGAAGTGGTTATAGTAAACTGTGATGAATCAGGCAACATTGACTTAGATGACCTACGCCAGAAGGCCGAAAAGTACCAAGATTCATTAGCCTCGCTGATGATCACTTATCCTTCGACCCACGGGGTTTATGAGGAGAAGATTACCGAAGTATGTCAGATCATTCATCAATTTGGTGGCCTGGTCTATATGGATGGTGCGAATATGAATGCCCAAGTAGGATTAACTGATCCGGCGAGAATTGGGGCCGATGTATGCCATCTAAATTTACATAAGACTTTTGCTATCCCCCATGGTGGAGGTGGTCCAGGAATGGGACCCATCTGTGTAAACAAGAAACTGGCACCATTCCTCCCCAATCATCTATACAGTACCACGTACCAAGATTCTAAGGTTAGGGCGGTATCGGCGGCTCCCTTTGGCAGCGCAAACATATTGTTGGTGTCTTATGCTTATATCAAGTTGCTTGGACCAGATGGCCTTCGGCGGGCAACGGAGATTGCCATCCTAAATGCCAATTACATCAGAACCCAACTCAGCAAGCACTATGAAGTACTGTACCTGGGCAAGCATGGATTTTCAGCTCATGAATTAATACTAGACTTAAGGCCATTTAAGAAAAGTGGAATCGAGGCAGAGGATGTCGCTAAGCGACTCATCGATTATGGTTTTCACGCACCTACCTTGTCCTTTCCGGTCCCTGGAACTTTGATGATCGAACCCACCGAAAGTGAGGACCTTCAGGAGCTCGACAGATTTTGCCAAGCCATGATCGCTATAAAACTCGAAATCGAGGAGGTGGTGCAGGGAGAATACAGCCCAGATTCCAATGTATTGGTACATGCTCCTCATACCATCGCCTGTATCAGCGCCGATGCTTGGACTTATCCGTATAGTCGTGCAAAGGCTGCCTTCCCTTTACCTTGGTTGCGAGAAGATCGAAAATTTTGGCCAGCAGTAAGAAGAGTCAATAATGCCCAAGGAGACCGCACTTTGATCTGCACATGTCCGCCGGCAGAATCATATCGAGAAACCTAACTTCATGCTGATAGTAACCGGTGCTGCAGGTTTTATTGGAAGCTGTCTCATTGCAAAGCTCAACAGCCTAGATATCCAGCAGGTATTGGCTGTAGACGATTTTGGCGATCAGTCTAAAATCGCCAATCTCAATGACAAGAGGATTGCCGGCTTGATCCACCGGGATCAATTTCTCAAGTGGCTTGATGACAACCATGCCACGGTCCATTACATTTTTCACTTGGGAGCACGAACCGACACTACAGAAAAAGACTCAAGAGTTTTTGACCGTTTGAATCTGGACTACAGTAAATCCCTTTGGAATCTCTGCTCAAATCATAAAATACCATTGCTTTATGCTTCGAGTGCTGCAACCTATGGCTCCGGTGCAATGGGTTATGAAGATAGCCATGAGTTAATCGCCGACCTACAACCCCTCAATGCCTATGGGGATTCAAAAAATTCCTTCGACCATTGGGCAATTCGGCAAGGCCAGCAACCGCCTCATTGGGTAGGATTGAAGTTTTTCAATGTCTACGGTCCAAATGAATACCACAAAGGGAGAATGGCCAGTGTTGTCTTTCAGGCGTACCATCAAATTAAGGAGACGGGGCAAATGAAATTATTCAGATCTCACCGTCCGGATATTGCCGATGGTGATCAAAGCCGTGATTTCATCTACGTCAAAGACATTTTGGATATCTGTTTCTTTTGCTTGGAAAGCAGACCTCACAATGGGATCTATAATGCCGGAACTGGCCATGCTCGCAGTTTTCTTGATTTGGTAAAGGCCACCTTTGCAGCAATGAAAATTGATCCGGATATTGAATTTATTGACACGCCCGAAGATATCCGCGATACTTACCAGTACTTTACTCAAGCGCCAATGCGAAAACTCATCTCACAGGGATACGATCGCCCCATGACCTCACTGGAGTCTGGTGTTTCAGATTATGTAGAGAATTATCTGCTGCCCGGATTGTACCTCTGACCAGAAGACTTGCACCTATGGCAACTGTGGATCTTATCACACACGTGGCTGCTGTAAGGTTGAAACATGAACAAATTCTTTTATATATCTTATATTCGAGAAGCGTTGAGATTTAATTCCGTCAGATGCCAACTTCGCCGTCAACCCTGTACTGTACTTTGCTTTGCCTTGCCTGTACTTTTCAGACCGGTGCGGTCCAGGTCATCGCTCAACAAGTCAGGCCCAATATCTTACTTATCATCACCGATGACCAAGGCTATGGAGATGTCGGCTTTCACGGCAATCCCCACGTCAAGACACCAGCTTTAGACCGATTGGCTGAACAAAGTGTAGAGTTTACCCACTTTTATGTAAGCCCAGTCTGTGCACCAACACGGTCAAGCCTTTTGACTGGAAGATATTCCTTACGGACTGGTGTTTATGATACCTACAATGGGGGAGCGATCATGGCAAACAATGAGATTACCCTTGCTGAAATTTTACAATCGGCTGGCTATCGCACCGGAATGTTCGGAAAATGGCATTTAGGTGATACGTATCCGCATCGACCACAAGACCAGGGCTTTGATCAAGTACTGATGCACCCCTCAGGAGGAATGGGGCAAGTGGGAGATGTACCTAACTATTTCCGCTTTGACAGCAGTTACTTTGATGCCACTTATCATTCAAATTCAGGAGCTGTACAACGCGATGGGTATTGTTCTGATGTTTTTACCAATGAGGCCATCCGCTTCATCGCATCCGACGATGAGCAGCCCTTCTTCTGTTATCTTTCTTACAATGCTCCCCATACACCTCTGCAAGTGCGCGACGCTGACTTCAAGCTTTATCAAGATCTTGCATTTGATCATGACGTTGATCCGGATGAAATGACCGACAAAAATAAAGAGGATGCTCGCCGGATATACGGAATGGTGCATAACATAGACGACAATATCGGCAGGCTGCTCGCATTATTGGACGACAGAAATATCCGGCAAAACACCATTGTCATTTTTATGACGGATAATGGACCCCAGCAGCGCAGGTATAATGCCGGTCTTCGAGGGTTAAAAGGAACCGTATATGAAGGCGGCACCCGTGTTCCCTTTTTACTTTCGTATCTGCCAATGTTTCAACCTCAGAAAATATCTGCTCCTGCTGCTCATTTTGATGTTTTACCATCCATCATCGATCTGATCAATCTAGAGTATCCAGGTCATCAGCGGGTAGACGGCAAGAGTTTTCTTCCAACAATCAATGGTGCGGTGGAAGGTCCCCGACCCATAATTACCTATTGGCAAAGAGGCTACCCACAGCCTTACCGGAACGTCGCTGTGCGATTGGGCGAGTGGAAACTGGTTGGAAACACCATACCGACCGCCCCTATTTCTGCCTTCGAGCTCTTTAACATTGCCACTGACCAAAACGAGTGTTTCAACCTGGTGGACTCCAATCCGGAAAAAGCTGAGGAATTGAGGCAGCTCTTCGATGAATGGTATGCCGACATCATCTTGTCATCTAACCTGAAGGAATTCCCGCGAATCATCATCGGATCTGCTCAAGAGGAGGAAACCGTGCTCAATCGGAATGACATGAAGAAGGCGGGAGGAATTTGGGCTGAGCAGCAAGGATATGGGTACTGGGACATCGATGTTTCTACAGCGACCCAATATAACATCGATTGCTCGTTTCGCGACGAGCTGCCGGTAACCGGTGAGGTCTTCATTAGGATAGGCACCATTCAACGATCCATACGGGTGGATACCACTGGTTGGCAACAGCTTAGTTTTACTAATGTACCTCTGGTCACAGGCAATCAGCGGGTTGAGTCGTGGTTTGTCCCCAATGACCGTTCGGAAAACTACCTCCCCTTTTTTCTTACTATTCGGCGATCAAACCCAGCACCATGAGAATTGTGCGTGCCGTAGGAATGATCATGTTCATCGTAGGCGCCATCATTGCGATCCTGGACCTATTGAATGTCATCCTATTGCAGAGCATTGACAACCCCTTCTACGGTGCATTGATACTAATGATTTTAGGCATATCCCTGACTTTCTTCACCCAAGCCAAAGAGCAGTGAGAGTTGGTGGTTGTCTTTCCAGATCATTTAGAAAAGTTCATTCCAGCATAGTAGATCAGTATCCAAGAGGTATCAAACTTGGCAAACCTGCGTTCCATACCCAAGCCTGTTGTGGTCTGTAAAATTCTTTCAATGATGATTCCCTCATCAAACTTATGGAATGACTGCTCATAACCTTGAAGATTAGACATCAGTGGTTGATGTGGCTTCCATGATTCTTTTTGCCATCTGAAACTCTCCGGGGAGATAGAAAGGGTGTCGGCATTGGGTGGCAGTCCCGCCAGGGGGAATTGAATATGTTGAATTTGAAAGATGCTGTCATCGTGGAATTTCTGATAAAAAGCCACAAAATCATCCGGCAGGGCTTCTTCTGTGCCTTCCCCGCGATCACTAGCTCTTGGAGGTTTTTCAATAGATTGACACATCAAGCCCAATAAGGCCAGAAAACTGATAAGCAACCGCGGCATTTTCATAGCGTCTTTTCCACAACATAAGTCAAAATATATGCCGGGTTCAATTCAAAATAAGCATCAAATGCCATTTCACAGCGACCAGTTATTCGTGCTTCAGTCCTATTACTGAGGAAATCAGGTGGTTGAACGTGCAAATGTTTTTTGTAATCGATGGCTCTACGTCCAAAGGCCTTGTAGAGGCTCTCTTTAATCCCCCAATAAATATGAAGTTGATCAATGAGCTGCTCCGAATCAATCTGCTTTGCTTCCTGATCATTGATGAATTTATGCGCAATGCGGGTAATCTTCGACACCCTAACTTGTATATCAATACCGACTGGGCGCTCACTTGCAATGACCGCGGTGTGGTCCTGCGTGTGACTTAGTGAAATGTGCCAATCGCTGCCAGATAAATGAGGTTTGCCGTACTGATCTTTGATCACTTCTCCTCTTTGCAATCTTTCTGATAAAAGATGCACCAACCAGCGGCTAGCCAGCCACTCTGTACGTCTCCTTCCCTTTAGCGCTTGCTGAAATAGCGTTTCCCTGGTGCTCAGATCGAGTAAATTCTCAAAGTATGATGAGGACTCGGTGATGTGCCAGATGCCAAGCACACCTGAACTTCTGAGCTGATCTTTTCTAACAAGGGGCAATGATCACGAATTTCATTCCGGCAATAAATGTAAGAACTACGAGACAGACACACCTATTCCTATTGACCATTCATCATTACAGCGATTAGATCAGGATGTAATATCTTGTACCATGACCAATCAACATCAGACCTGGCAAGGCACCAAACTCACTGGACACAATGGATCAATTTACGCACTTGCTCCTGGCGACCGAGGAAGTTTTTATTCAGGTGGAGGTGAGGGTTGGATCGTGAAATGGAATCCTACTGAATCACCAGATGGTCGACTGGTAGCCAAAACAGATGACCAGGTTTTTTCCCTTTTAAAAATCGCCGGCAATAACCAAATAGTGGCTGGTACAATGAATGGCAATATGTATTTCATTGACCTTGACCGTACCGATCAGACCAGGAACCTGGAATATCATAACGGGAGCATTTTTGACTTGCTCCAACTTGGTCAACACTGCATCGCAGCTGGTGGCGATGGCATCCTCTCTATTTGGGACTGGACTTCGCAAAGCCTCGTGGAATCTATCGCACTTTCACACCAGCGTCTAAGGGGCCTAGCGATAAGCCCTGATCGCCAACTACTGGCTGTTGCATCAAGTGATCACTGCATCTACCTACTGCATGTAGGCAGTTGGAAAGTATTCGAAGTTCTCAAGGAAGCACATGACAACAGTGTTTTCTCTCTTGCCTTTAGTCTTGATGGAAGTCAACTGATCTCAGGAGGTCGTGATGCCCACCTAAAGGTTTGGAGCGTAAACCAAAATTTTAATCTCCTAAGAGACCTTCCTGCACACTGGTACACAATTAATGCATTGGCAATTCATCCAAAAGGTTTGCAGCTGGCCACAGCCAGTAGAGATAAAACCATTCGTCTTTGGAATGCTCACACCCTCCAACCTGAGACCACACTAGATACGCAGAGATATCAGGGCCATATCAATTCGGTTAATGATATCATCTGGCTAACTGAATCCCAACTGGTCAGTGCCAGTGATGATCGTTGTATCATCGTCTGGCAGTCTACCCCAATAGAGAATTAAGCACTTCAAATCCCTAAAAGCTGATCCTCAACTTTTCTTACTCTCAACCTCTATTACCTTTTGGATACCTTTGCGCCCAAATACATGATAAAATGATTCTATCTGATAAGGAAATATTGGCACAAATTAAATCAGGCCAGATTGTGATCGAACCCTTTGATCGCAAACATCTGGGTACCAACTCATATGATGTTCATTTGGGAAAATACCTGGCCGTCTACGTCGATCCCATCTTAGATGCCCGAAAACACAATAAAGTACGTGAGTTGGTTATTCCTGAAGAAGGGATTGTCCTCGAGCCGGGAACGCTATACCTCGGAGTAACCCAAGAATATACCGAAACCCATGCAGCAGTTCCTTTCCTGGAAGGCAAATCGAGTATTGGCCGTTTGGGTATCGATATCCATGCCACTGCAGGTAAGGGAGATGTAGGGTATTGCAATACCTGGACTTTGGAAATATCGTGTGTGCAGCCCGTCAGAGTTTACACAGGGATGCCAATAGGTCAACTCATCTATTTCCAAGTGGAGGGTGAGATCGAAAATTACTATCACGAAAAACAGAATGCCAAATACAATCAGCGCACCATCAGGCCCATAGAATCAATGATGTGGAAAAATCAATTTTGACCGAAAAGATCTAAACCTCCAGAAGATGGCGGTTGAAATCAAAGAATGGGAAACTCCCGGAGGCAGTCCATTGAGCCGTTATCTCGAATCATTTGTAGTCTATCAATTTTCTACTAGAGAAGTCGTTCAGTTTTATCCCGAAGGTTGCTGTGAGTTATTGTTTCAGGTTGACGGCGAATTTTTGCACCGGTCTCTACCCACTTCGGATTGGATAAAGAGGCCCAAAGGATTTGTCGGGGGTTTGCATCAGCACAACTATTTGGTGCAACCGCTAACCGAAAATGCACGGTGTCTTGGCCTGAAATTTAGACCGGGAGCAGCCAGCTTTTTCATACCCCAGCCGATGAAGAAATTCAAAAATCAAGTTGTTGGTATCGACCAGATATGGAGCAAGCATGAGTGCAACCTGGCTAAGTTCATTTCATCAACTGCCGAAAATCACTTACAGTTTGCAGCACTTGAAAATTTCCTGATGCCAAAATATCACCGAAACCCACATTCGGAGAGGCTTCAGGAGGTTTGTTGTACAATTGCTGATCACAATGGCAGCAAGCCCATCTATCAACTGGCCAGTGAATCATTTTACAGTTTATCCTATTTTCGAAAGTGCTTCGAGACTCACATCGGACTCCCTCCTAAACGATTTTCCCAAGTTATCCGGGTCAGATCCGCGATGAAAGCTTTGCAGGTCAGCCGATCACAGTCATTAACCTCACTCGCTCATCGGCTAGGCTATTTTGATCAGGCTCATTTTATTCGTGAATTTAAGTCCATTACCCACCGGACGCCCAGAGAATATGTAAGGGGACAATAAAGAGCGATTTTTACAATGATGCCGAGTTCGCAATGCAGATATTGCACTTAATCATAAAGTAAAAATTTCCGATGTGTCTCTCCACGAAACCTCGATCGTCCCTTTACTTGCAGTCTGTCTGCCATTATTCTTACTCTTTAAGATGAGTTCGACACCGATGCAAGCCCAAACAAATCTTTTCAACCAGAATAATCCATCAGACCATCATCCATTGGGACATATGCACCCAGATGCCCCTCGGGAAACCCAGCAGTTTGCCTTCATGCTGGGAAAGTTCACATGTGATGACTCACTTTTCATCAATGGCGAATGGCAGCGCTCCAAAGCCATCTGGCAGACATGCTTTACTTTAAATGGCTTTGCCCTCCAAGATATTTACTACAATAAAAATTACACCGGCACCAGTATTCGCTATTATGACCCCCTTGACAGTGTTTGGATCGTCCATTTCTTCGGTATGCCCGGTCGGCACAATGGGATTTGGCGGGGTAAGATGACCAGCGATCAAATGATTTTAAAGCGTCGTTTTCAGAATACAGCTGGGAAAGTAATCGAAAGCAAACTCACCTTCTTTGATATCGGAAAGGATGGATTCGAATGGCAAAGTGAGCATATTGAAATCGAATCTGGGACAACCACTCTAGAGTGGAAAATCTCTGCTACCAGATTGGAATAAGATACCAAGGTTCAATCAGCAGATCATCCATACAGAGACAACATCCCCTTCAAATCCTCCAAAGTGTTGGCTTCCTTGGGATGTTTGTCTTTTCGCCACCTATGAATGCGGGGAAAACGCAGCGCCACCCCCGATTTATGCCTTCCGCTGGCTTGGATGCCTTCAAAAGCCACTTCAAATACCAGATTGGGCGTGACCGCACGTACCGGACCAAAGCGGTCGATGGTATTTTGCCGTACATAGCGGGTTACCTCATTAAATTCTGCATCGGTCAACCCAGAATAGGCTTTGGCAAATGGCACCAAAGTATCTCCATCCCACACCGCAAAGGTGTAATCTGTAAATAAATTGGCTCGCCGGCCATGCCCCTGTTGGGCGTAGATCATGACTGCATCAATGGTGAGTGGATCAATTTTCCATTTCCACCAATCTCCCTTTTTTCGGCCACTTTTATATACAGAATCCTTTCGCTTTAACATGATCCCTTCGGAATAATATTCTCGAGCTCTCCTGCGCAGTTCATCCAATTGATGCCAACTGTCGAATTCGACAATTTCAGATAATTGTAAAACTTCCTCTGCATCGATTTTTGCGTATATGTCCTCGAGCCTTCTTCTCCTCTCGATCAATGGTTGCTGCCGGATGTCTTCGCCACTGTATTCCAATAGATCGTATGCTCTTAAAACAACTGGCGCCTTCTTTAAAATGTTTTTTGAGACATTTTTTCGGCCGATCCGTGTCTGTAAGTTCTGGAAGGGAAGCACCTGGCCATCTTTAAAAGTTAGAATTTCGCCATCGATGACGGTACCCTCGGGAAGCAGATTTTTGAGTACTTGATATTCGGGAAAGCGATCGGTGACCAATTCCTCTCCACGAGACCAAACAAACAGTTCTCCTTCGCGTAAAATTAATTGGCCTCGTATGCCATCCCATTTGCGCTCTGCTTGCCATTCCATGGGATCGCCCAATTCGTCAGGTGAAATATCCAAGGCATAAGCCAAATAAAAGGGATAAGGTTTCGATAAATTATCTGAAATATTTTCTTCGAAAATTAGGGCCTGAAAATTTATGGTATCTGGCGTCCAGTCGCCCATGAGACGATGCGCTAAAATATTTTCAGCAATTCCTGTTGCTCTTGACAAAGCCCGGGTCATCAATTTTTGTGAGACTCCTATGCGCCATCCACCGGTAATTAATTTATTAAATACAAATCGCTCGGGGTGAGTGAGGCTACTCCAAGCGTCGAAGATGGCTTCTTTTTTTACTTCGTCGGTCTCGTCTTTCAATCCCTTGATCATTTCAATCCACCCGGTAAGGGAGCGTTCTGAAGATTTCTTTGGTTTGGGTAAAACCAAGGCAATGGATTCAGCCAGATCTCCTACAATATGGTAAGACTCCTCAAACAACCACAGAGGCAATTGAGCTTGTTCGGCAGCCCACTCGCGCAGTAGTGTAGTGCTTACTGTGCGCCGTGGTCTGCGATGCGATAATAGGGCGATGGTCCACAGGCGATCGCTCTCTGGCGCTTCGCGAAAATATTGCTCCAATGCCGCCACTTTAGCATTGATTTTGGTGGTCTGATCTAAGGCCTGAAAGAGGGCTGCAAAACGCTTCATGAATGTGGCTTCTCTTCTTCGGCAGTCATCTCAGCCAGTTCACCCTCAAACTTGGTTTTGACGATATGGGCATCGTAGCCCTGTTCAATGAGCCATTTTGAAAACACATTGGTATAACCATGGGTCACGTAAATGCGCTCGGCGCCAGTAGCCTGGATCGTTGAGTTCAATCCCTCCCAGTCGGCATGGTCTGAAAGGACAAAACCGCGATCCGCACCTCCCCTTCTTCTGGCACCTCGCAACTGCATCCAACCTGAGGCACCGCCTACCGACACTTTTTTGAATCTCCGCATCCAGCTACTCCCTGTAGCTCCAGGCGGGGCAACCACCAAAGCTCCCGCCAAGTCGGCCTTGGATACCGAGTCGGTCAAATGCTGCGTAGCGGGCAGTTGGGTACCATGCTGCCGAATGACCTCAGTCATATGTTCCACCGCACCGTGTGTATAGATAGGGCCAATACTGGCGTCGATCCCAGCTAATATGCGTTGTGCTTTACCGAGAGAGTAACCAGTGAGTAAAGTAGTGACCCCCATCTCCCGGTTTTGTGCCCACCATCGATTGATTTGATTAAAAATTTCTTCCTGTGACAACCAGGTATAAATCGGCAGGCCGAAGGTGCATTCGGTAATAAAGGTGTGACATTTTATGGGTTCAAATTGACCACTGATGCCGTCATCTACGGTCTTGTAGTCTCCCGATACTACCCATACTTCTCCCTGATGTTCTATGCGCACTTGTGCCGATCCAACGATATGACCAGCCGGATGGAATGAAAAGCTGACCCCATTGACCAGCACTTGCTCACCGTAGTCGATACTGTCTACTGCTATATCGCCTAGACGATGCTTCAGGAGAGGTTTGCTGCTGTGCACACAGAGATAACGTTGGTGTCCCCACCGCGCATGATCAGAATGGGCATGGGTAATCAGAGCCTTTTTTACCCTTCGCCAGGGATCGATGTATACTTTGGCTTGTGGTACATAAAGTCCTTCCTTTCTAAATTCGACTAAGGCCATATCCAACTATAAATAAACTTAGACCTCAAATGTTTTATTTGCTGGTCTATTATGGCCCTTACGCTTTTCATCCAGAATAAAAAGAGAGGTATTGTGTAGTAGGATCATTCAAAGAAACTTTGTCCAACACCCTCATTAGAGCTGGTCAAAAGATCGACATCTCATCCTTTCAATCACATGAAATACTCTTCTAAAGGACTTCTTTCTGCTGATCACCCTGAAGTACTAGAGGGTAGTCGCCTGACAGTCTACCCCTTGGGAAATCATACCTCTTATTTTTCTGGTCTGGTACACATAAATCATACAAACTGAATCAATCAGCAACTGTTCTCCTCTGACTGAGGATCTGCAAATTCAACCCATAAAAAGCTTGCAAGTCCCAGGACTGGTATCGATCCGGCATCTGAGATTGAGCCACTTCAAGCGATAGATCCCCAGCCAAAATGCGATCTACTTCTGCGTCCAGCTCTTCAATGTATTCTTTCAGTTCAGCAATGGCCTGCACATCAGCAACTGGTCCATGCCCCGGCACCAATATCTTGGGCTGGGTCGCTTTCATCTCATCGAGCAGCTGCAGCCAACTGTCGAGATCACCCTCACCCAAGAAGGGATGTGTGTCCTTAAAGAGCAGATCACCAGTGAATAAAATGGCCTCGTCCAAAACTTCCAAGTACACATCGCCTTGTGAATGACCGGTCTCGGTGGGAGTAATTCGGACTCTGTAACGGCTGCCCTCCAATGTGATCGGATCGATCAATTCCAAGTCGGGTAGCCTAAGTGACAATGATTCATTTTCCTCTACCAACACTTGATAGTAGGGCCGCCACAAATTGATGTCCCTGTATGCTTGTGTAGTGGTATCTCCGGTGTAATGTGTCATGAGCGAATCGTAAAAAGCCAGCTGTGGCGGTGCGGTACTGCGCTCCATGGCCCATGCCCTTGGCTCACGCTCCCGGATGATCTTAGCAGTTTTCTTACTGGCGATGATCTGAGCCTCATCACCAAAAATTTGATTGCCCCTGATATGGTCGTTGTGATAATGACTGTTTACCACATATTTTACCGGTGAAAGGCCCAGTGCCTTCACCGCATTTTTAAGTTCTCCTGCAGCCACTGGTGAAAGAAAGGTGTCAAAGATGACCGTTTCATCTCCCAGGTCAATGATGCCAGCATTACAAATGGCTTTGCCTCCCAGTTGGTGAATGCAAGCATAAATCCCACTCGCCAACTCGACCATCTTGAAATGCTGGTTGATGAAAGATTCTGTTTTTGATTGGCAGCCCGATGTCAATAGAAGAATCGCCAAAAAATAAAACTTAGCAGGTCGATAAAGGATCATTTTCTTGTACACTAATGCTGTATAATAAGCCAATTGCTTACCTGGCTCACGAGTCGTCAACTTGGCTTAAAAAATAGCTTTTGTTCAAATCTTGTGGACTTAAACTGCCTGAGAGCCATTGGTGCATTTTGCCACAAGCTCGACCTTCTAGGCATTGATGCTGGTAATTTAACCATAATTCCTGGAGTCGTCTTTCTACCTCACTTTAAATCATCCAATTCTCCCATCATCATACATGTAATTTTTTTAAGCAATAAAATATTACATGCCCTAACATGAAGTTTCTGATAGTGCTCTAATAGAATGGAGTCGAAAAGCTGTAATAAATTGCAGGCGAAATCCTGTGCTCGAGGCGATACCAATTACTTCAAACATCGCTGTTCACTTACATTGTTGTTTGCACCCAGGGCCAAGGTGACGAAGATGCATTGGAAACAGCCATTAAGAGTGGTCATGAGTTTGTTGCTTTTGTTTCCAGCCGTCGCAAAGCAAATGCCATCTTCCGCATCCTCAAAAGTCGAGGCATTGGCTTCGATACCCTAAAGAAAATTAAGACTCCTGCAGGTCTGAACATTCATGCCAAGCTGTCTGAGGAAGTGGCCATCAGTATTTTAGCGCAGATCATTGAAGATATCCGAAAGCCTCACCAAGAGGCCGACCCAAATCAGTCCATTTCCTTGAATCCCCAGGAATATTACATCAATCCCGTCTGTCAGGTACCCATCCACAAAGCCACTGCCAAGCATATCATTGACTATCAAGATGAGCAAGTCTTCTTTTGCTGCGATGGATGCAAGGACCAATTTGAAGCCAAGCCGGCCAAATATATATTAAGATCAGAGTGAAAGGTATGGATGGATCATTGGATTAGTAATGCACACACCCTTTTGCCCAAAAGAAAGTTGGCTGCATCTCCAATAAATTTTTTATAATTTCGAAACTGCTTCCCCATAGTCATGTTTAAGTTTGGTCAGCTCTAACTCACGTTTATAAATTATCTAACGAAAATCAATGCACAATGGCCTTATTTCATCTCAAAGTAAATGGACAATCGCACGAAGTTGATGTTGCTCCTGATACACCCATGCTCTGGGTACTCCGCGACCACCTGCGGCTGGTAGGTACCAAGTATGGTTGTGGTATTGCTCAGTGTGGAGCATGTACTGTGCACCTAGATGGTGTAGCAGTACGTTCATGTACACTTCCAGTATCTGGTGTGGGCGAGAAAAAGATCACGACTATTGAAGGACTTTCTGAAAAAGGAGATCATCCCTTGCAAAAAGCCTGGATTGAACACGATGTACCTCAATGCGGTTACTGCCAGGCCGGTCAAATCATGAGTGCGGCTTCTTTGTTGAAAGAGAATGCCAATCCCAGCGATGAAGATATCGATGCTGCCATGAATGGAAATCTGTGTCGATGTGGTACTTACATCCGGATCAAGAAAGCCATCAAGACAGCTGCGTCTGAGATGTAATTGCCTCTTTTTGCACTCTTCTTTTTTTGTTCCATAGAAACTAATAATCATGACAGCAATAAAAACAACATACAATCGACGATCATTTCTTAAGGCCTCTGCTGCCAGTAGTGGAGGATTGGTATTGGGCTTTAGCTGGCTGGCTTCTTGTAATCCCACCGCAGAACAAGTCCGGGCAATGCCCAGTGAATGGTTTGACATCAACGCCTTTTTGAAGGTTGGAGATAACGGGGTTGTAACCATTATGTCTCCTAATCCGGAGATCGGACAAAATGTAAAAACTGCTATGCCGATGATCGTCGCCGAAGAGCTGGACGTAGCTTGGAAAGATGTCGTCGTTGAGCAGGCACCACTCGATACGAAGAAATTTACCCGTCAGCTGGCTGGGGGAAGTCAATCCATCCGTCAGGGTTGGCAAAGCCTGCGAATGGCTGGAGCTACTGCCAGGAGAATGCTACTTGAAGCAGCAGCCAAGCAGTGGGAAGTACCCGTATCAGAACTGACTACCAGTGAAGGCACCATCATGCATGAAGGCAGTGGTCAAAAAATTGGCTATGGCGAAGTGGCTTCCGCTGCAGCCAATATCACAGTTCCTGAAGAGATCGAACTCAAAGATCCCAAGGATTTCACCATCATTGGTAGCAGTCAAAAGAATGTGGATGGGGAAAAAATCGTTCGCGGAAAACCCTTATTTGGCCTTGACACCTATCGGGATGGGATGTTAGTAGCATCTATTGTTCATCCACCGGCTTTCGGGATGAAACTAAAATCATTCGACGGAAGCAAGGCGAAGTCCATGCCCGGAATCAAAGACGTCTTTTCAATAAATACACAGCCAGAAGGGATAGAATTGCAGTGGTCAGACAACAATGTTTTCCCAGAATTAGTGGCTATTGTGGGCAACTCCACCTGGGAAGTGATGCAAGCCAAAAAAGCGATCGAGATAGAATGGCAAGAAGACACGAGTCCTGAGAGTACTAGCGACCATGAGCGTGTATTGTCAGGATTGGTAGCCAGTGGATCGTCCGAACCGGCCCGCCAAGATGGCGACCCCACCAAAGCCTTCCGCGAAGCCGCAGAAGTCATTGAGCGTACATATAGTGCACCTCTGCTGGCACATAATACCCTGGAGCCCATGAATTTCTTCGCTGATGTAACTGCTGATAAAGCCGAATTGGTAGGACCAGTGCAAACCCCAGAATTCCTGAGCAAGACGGTCTCTGCATTGCTAGATATGCCGGAGGAAAACATCTCGATCATGATGACTCGTATGGGTGGAGGTTTTGGCCGGAGACTATATGGGCACTTTGGCAGCGAGGCCGCCCTGATATCGAAGCAAGCCGGTGCCCCGGTGAAGTTGGTATATAGCCGTGAAGACGATATGACCCAGGGTACCTACCGGCCAGCATACCGGGTAACTTACCGGGCTGCTCTGGATGAAAACAAGAATATGATCGGTTTTCATGTGCGCGGTGCTGGCACCCATGGAAGCCCCGTCTTTGCCAACCGGTATCCGGCTGGTGCAGTAGATCATTATCTGGCGGAAAACCACAGCAAGGAATCCAACGTCTCCACCGGCGCCTGGAGGGCTCCAAGATCCAACTTCATCGCTTGTGCCGAACAATCGTTTTTGGATGAAGTAGCGGAGGCTGCCGGAAAGGATCCCATCGAATTTCGACTGGCGTTGTTTGATCGTGCGATCAAAGACCCTGTAGGTGAGAAAAACGATTACGATGCTGAGAGATATGCTGGCGTACTCAAATTAGTGAAAGAAAAATCAGGCTGGGGTAAAGATATGCCAGGTATACACCGGGGCGTATCAGCCTATTTTTGTCACAATTCTTATGTTGCACAAGTGGTAGATGTCGTAATGGAAGATGGACAGCCAAAAGTGCAGAAAGTTTGGTGTGCAGTGGATTGTGGCATAGTCGTAAATCCAGGAAGTGCCCTGAATCAGATAGAAGGTGGTATTGTAGATGGGATCGGACATGCCATGTATAGTGCGCTGACATTGACTGATGGTAAACCCGATCAAAACAACTTTAATACCTACCGGCTGATCAGACATTCGGAAGCGCCGGTTGAAATTGAAACACATTTTGTGGACAATGGCATAGATCCCACTGGCCTGGGTGAACCTTCGTTGCCACCCATTATGGCGGCACTCGCGAATGCTCTGTACCAGGCAACAGGCGAACGAAAATACCAGCAGCCATTTACAAGAGAACAAGCAGTCCTGGGATAATTTCCAGACAGATTAATCAGCTTTATAAAAGCGCAGCATCATCATGAGCTGCGCTTTTTATTTTGACCAAATTTTTAGGTATGCTCAACCAACCATCCAGCATGGGTCTACTGTCTATAGGATCAAAATTTTCTTGCAATGAAACGCTTGACTATTGTGATCCTGTCCATTTTCACCTTGACTTCTTGTGAAAAAGATGAAGCAGGCTTGTCTGGCTTTTTACTGCCCAATAGTTTTTCGCTAAAAGGGTCGGCATCTGGCATGGTTGATGGTCTTCAGATCAAATGTATTTGTGATCTGGTGGTGGAGATTGACGAAGTGACTCAATCTGATGCTGTGAAAATCTATCGTGGAACCCACGGAGGGCACTTTGGCCGGACGATATTACAGTCAGATGGCAGTGGGATTTCTTTGGTGCCTGATGTATTTGGCGAATTAATCATCTACCAATACGACGACAAGAACCTCATTTTTTCAATACCAGTAAACAAGGGCACTGGTGTTCCATTTTATGAATTACTCAGTACCATGGAAGGCTGTATTGACAACGATGTGGTGAATGGTACCTGGCTGTGTGGTCCCTTTAATACCCGGGAAGACAGCATAGGAATTATTGATGCTACTTGGATCATGGACCGAAACTAACCAGACCTATCTTATGATGCACTACTCCTAAAGTGATGGCAGAAATTGATCAATCTTCTCAGTTTCCAATCATGCCGGTGTATCATCGATTTCATGCGCGTGGATTCAATTAAGCGGCATCAACGAAATTTTGTTCACAAGACACTTGGTTTCTGCCATCATTCTCATATCATTGAAGGCATCCAGTCGTGTCTCTTTCTCCCGCCGTTGGTCCTACGTGTGCTCCGGAAAACTCACAAGCTAGCCTTACAATTTTAGATCGTCTTGGACCCTTATGATATCAGACGTTACTTAATCGATAAGAAATCAGAAAAATATAGGTTAGGATGAGTCAGTTGGTAAGCTTAAGTTCATTACTCAATCTTGCGTCCTTTCATCTCTCTACTTTGCATGAAGGTTAATCCCGATACAATACCGGAATCACCAATGTCAAATATTAACCTGGCATCCATTTCGAGCACAAAGCATCTATCAGGACCATACGGTGATATCTCCTTGGCATCACCACCCACCTTACCGAAAATTCTACCTTCTTCAATAAATATCTCTAGAGTAAATGCACCTTCAAAATTATACTTACCCACAAATTTCTGTAACTGTTCCTGGCTCAAAACCATGGTATTTAGTACAAATATCTCGTCGGAGATCTTCTCCCATCTTGATGAATCACCGAGATTGTCCAGTAAGAAATGAGGGGTACCGTTGTTATCGTCGTGATAAAATTCGACTGAAGAAAGTCCTTCGTCGATTGCAAATCGGTCTTCAACTACGGGAGTAATTTTTGTCTTTATGCCACCCTTATCATGCAACACTAGAGAACCATCTTGAAGTGAAATCCATTTTTCTGAACCATCGTTGGACCGATATACTCCTGTATACTTGATCAACGTTTCCTGCTTCACTTCAATGGGATGATAATCAAAATGGTCAACCATTGCTGTAGCGGCAAGCTTTGATGCAAGCTTTTCGATGTTTCGGGTGCAATCACAATTGGTGAGAAGGGCAACAAAAATTTCATCTTCAGGTAGGTAGAGTGCGAAGGAAATAAACCCATTAATTATCCCATCATGCTTAATTGTTTTTCTTCCTTGAATGGATCCCAGCATCCAGCCATATCCATACGCAGTGGATTGGCCATCGATCAATCTAAACCGAGAATGTGCCCTCTTAAGGATTTCGGCTTTGATCAAACTTTGATCTGCGTACAAGTACCGATTCCAAGCATATAAATCATCCACCGTCGAGATGAGCCCTCCCCCAGCATAGGGGATTCGCATATCCAGATTTTCTGCATTTTGGAATTCCTCTCTAGATTTAGAATATCCCTGGACACGACCGCCCATGATCTTTTCTGAATGATCATAAGTGGTCTTGTTAAGATTTAAAGGTTCAAGAATCTCACTGGTCAAGAAATCACCATAAGCTTGGCCGGAGACCTGCTCGATGATGTTGCCTAGTAGCATATATCCAAAATTTGAATAGGAATATTTGGATCCAGGATCAGATACAGCCGATCTATCCAATATGATATCAGTGAGATCATTGGGGACATTTTCAATTTCCTTGATAAGCTGGTCCCAATTTTCAATATCGCGCTGATTCCCTAGTCCGGAAGTATGTGTGAGCAAATGCTCAATGGTTACCACTGCAGAATCGGACTTGAAGGCTGGAAAGAATTTGCGGATATCATCGTTAAGAGAAAGTCTTCCTTCGTCCACCAATTTTAAAATGGCAATGGCCGTAAACTGCTTAGTAATGGATCCTATCCGAAAGACGTGTCCCGGTGCCATCGGCACATTCAATTCCAAACTTGCCATTCCCCTGGCACTCCGGTAAATAACATTCCCCTTTTGAGCAACGAGAGCTGCCACTCCAGGTGCATTTGATGCGAAGTGACTAGATAGAATACTATCCATCTTGGCAGCAATATGCTGGCCGTAAGATTTGCCAAGCACAGCTGCCAACAAGAAAATGATCAATGTGATCTTAATACTTTTTTTCATATTCTTAGGTGTTAGACTTTACTAATTTGATTGGACGAAGTATGTCACTTGGGGTTACAATGTCACCGGTCTGATCACCAGGAACTCAAGCGGTCATTTCCCATGACCGCTTGAATTGGCCAAATGGAGCAACCAACAATAATTTGATTTAGGAGAAGGACAGACTGGATCTAAACACCTTGAAAAAATCAAACCCTAATGGGAAATTAGGGCTCGATCATCATGGACTCAAGCGGTCATTTCCCATGACCGCTTGAATTGCCCAAATGGAGCAACCAACACTAAATTTGATTTAGGAGAAGGACAGACTGGATCTAAAACACCTTGGAAAAAATCAAATCCTAATGGGAAATTAGGGCTTGATCAATAGGATTTCCCAAAAAAATTAGGCCTGATTATTTGCGTAGTCAAATAACTTCATATATATTTGTAGTCAAATAGCTTCATAATGAAACTGAGAAGAGACATTTTCCAAGCGATTGCTGATCCTACGAGAAGAGCAATATTGGTCATGCTTACTTCACAAACCATGACTGCGGGAGCCATAGCCTCAAACTTTGATGCTGCCAGGCCTACCATCTCAAAGCACATTCAGATCTTGAACGAATGTGAACTTGTTGAAGCCCAAAGACAAGGGCGAGAGATTTACTATGAGCTCAAGATTGACAAGATGAAGGAGATTGATGAGTGGTTGGAGCAGTTCCGAAAGATTTGGGAAAACCGTTTTAGTAAACTCGACAACTTATTAACTACCATAAAAAACAAAAAGTGATGACTAGTATTTTGCAATTCGATTTCCTGGTAGACAGGGAAAAGAACTCAATCACCGTAAATCGCGAGTTTAGGGCACCGCGCCAACTTGTGTGGGATTGTTACACCAAGAGTGCGCTCTTAGACCAATGGTTTGCACCCGAACCACTGACGGCCAAAACCAAGTCAATGGATTTTAGGGAAGGCGGGCATTGGCACTACGCTATGATCGAACCCAGTGGTAAAGAATATTGGGGCTGGACCGAATATGTCACCATCAAACCTATTGATTACTATACCACTCTTGATGCTTTTAGTAATGAAAGGGGTGAAATAAATGACGAACTTCCCCGTGCCAAGTGGAAAGTCAAGTTTGCTGACAAAGGCAACCACACCTTGGTACAGACCATGGTAACCTATGATGCACTTCAAGACTTGGAGGCTGTGATCAAGATGGGTATGAAAGAAGGATTGACCTCCACCTTGGAAAGGCTAGATACATTGTTGTTGAATCTGACAAAGTAAGTGGCCATCCTTGGCAAACCTCCTACTTTGGAGATAACCTCTTGGTCCAAGAGAATACCGTACCACTCATGGTACACAATCCGGGGCCAAAAACTGAAACCGGGATGAAAGGATTTGGATCTGGCTGTTGCGGCCTCTCTCGATGATGACATTTGTGGCTGTATGAACTACCATCAACCATGGCTTTCTGAAAGGGGATCCCAGCTATAAAATATTCAAAGTCTGAGTTCATTGAAAGTGATTGGGTCATTCTGGCTCGAATATTGAAACTATAACCTAAAGCTTGCATTGGGAACTCCTGTTTGCCTGCCAAAGCTGGTTGTGAAGGTAGGAGTCTGCCAATGATGGGTAGATTTTTCAAATGAGGTCCGAGCAGATCTTAGCAGGTTTTTTGAATGACCTTATTCTAAGTTTAAAGTGGATTCATGAGATACGCTGCGCTTTTGGTCTTAGTCATGCAATTATTGAGTACCCAAAAGTCAACTGCCCAGAATATCTATCATGCTGATCTGCACCCGCATTGGGCTTCCGACTCTATCTTTACAGGAATCAATCGTCAATATGACCAATTGTATGCATTTTTGGTCGAGTTAGCAGCCAATTTTGTCGTCTATGATCATGAGAAGCCGTTGGCTGCCCGCTTCTTTCATCTTCTGGAGCAAGGACACCAAGAAAAGGTTGCCAGATATCTAAGAAGCACTCCCATTCAAAACATGTTTGCCAATAACGAGATTGAGACCTCATTTATCGACAGTTTGGCCAGACGGATGCAGCGACTCAGAAACAAAATCCACTTAGTGAGTCTGACCACCTGGAGATTGGAGGTCCTAAGCAAAGGACGCAAATATCATTATGGGAATGGTCATCCCAAAAGGCAGGTCGCTCAGATCGACTGGAAGGATGGGGAGAAAATACTCGATATTGGGAGTGGTCACTATCTCATTGGAAAACTTATTGGACGTAAAGTCTCCAATGCTCACATCTACTACAACGACATCGACAGTATCTCACTACAGGGTATCGGATACGCTACCCAGCACGATAAACAATTTAGGAAGGCCCGAATAAAAAATAACAATGAGTTCTTCTTGGTAATGGGTTCTGAAATCCAAACCGGTGCAGAAGAAATCATCTTTGATAAGATCCTGATTCGCCAGACTTTTCATCATTTTAATCAGCCTCGCAAGATACTTGAGTCCATCAAGAAATCAATGGGCACCCATACTCGGCTGTACATCATCGAATATAACGACAAAGATGATGACTACCTTGGATGTAATAAGCAACTGACACACCACGAATTTGACCTTCTATTGCGGGAGGCAGGCTTGCGAGAGATCAGAAGTAAAAAGATCGATAGCCAAGGTGGCTTACAGTGGACACTGTACGAATATCAACTGTAACTAGAGGGGCAACACTTGATTCAAAAATCATCTTAACCGGCATTTGGTAAGTTCAATCAACCATTGATTTTAGCTACCTCGCTTTTTGCAGGATTGCTACGAGATTCCGTCGAGATAATTTTTGCTGCATTGTGGAGCAGAAGTCAATAAAGCCCAGTCAGTTTCGAAACCATGGTGTCAAAAGCTGGCAACTGTAGTGGTACCTCAATGCCACCAAATTGCCGGTTCTGATACCAGGAGCTCCGCCAACCAATCTGGATCTTTAATAGGAACTGAAGACCTTCATCACGATTACTGAAGGTCTCTATGAGCGTCTGGAGTCCAGGTTTGCAACTCCTGTGTCAAAGTTTGCAACGATAGTGTTAGCACCAAACCCTGCCTCAACTGACCTTAGACCATAGAAACTTTAAAGTCCATTCATCATGAAAACAGCAATTACAAATTGTGGCATATGTCTTTGCCTAAGCTTTCTGTACTGGTCCTTGCAAGCACAATTGGCCTTGCATGTAGAGCAAGATAAGACGGTCTTGTTCGGACAAGATACGATGGGGCAGGGCACCAAGCTGATGTGGGTCCCGTCAAAGTCTGCTTTTAGAACTGGATTTGCCATTGGAACTGATTGGGACTATGATAGCCTGGGCATTAATTCCACAGCAATGGGTTCTAATACATCTGCTACAGGCATTAATTCCACAGCAATGGGTTATAATACATCTGCTTCAGCCTTTGCTTCCACAGCAATGGGTGGCAGCAATTCGGCTTCTGAAAGCTATTCCATTGCAATGGGTCTACGTAACTCTGCTTCCGGAAGCGTGTCCACGGCAATGGGTAGAGATAACACTGCTTCCGGAGACTATTCCACAGCAATGGGTAGAGATAACTTTGCTTCCGGAGACTATTCCACGGCAATGGGTTATGACACGCGCGCTTCCAGCGCCTACTCCACCGCAATGGGTCGGGGCACAATAGCCGGGGTAAACTACTCCACAGCAATCGGTGCATACAATAATTATGGCGGAGCCATTTTTGATGTTGGCATTGGCACTAGTAACAAAAATCGAAAAAGCGCGCTGACTGCTTGGAATACTGGTTCTGTGAATATCGGCAAAACCGGTACCGGGCGATTAGGCATCAGGACGCTCCCTACACATGAATTGCACGTGGTGCATGCCGGGAGTATCAACGGCGCAACTGGCTTTAAGTTGCAGAATTCCGGAAGTAACAATAACTGGTGGACCCTTTATACTGCCAACGGTAGTGGAAAGTTGGAATTTTACTACAAGAGTGCACTAAGAGCGCAGATATTGCCAAGTGATGGCAGTTACGTGAAAAGCTCCGATCGCAGATTAAAACACAATGTTCGAGGTCTTCCTATGACCAACAACAAGCTCATGCTCCTAAAGCCATCGTCATACTTATGGCGAGATCAACCCAAATCTGACCGCCGGTCCATAGGATTTATTGCTCAGCAAGTACAGCCATTGTTCCCGGAGCTGGTACATCAGGGTAGTGATGGTGAAGAAAATTATCTCAGCCTTGATTACGATGGCTTTGTGGTCTTGGCCATTAAAGCCATCCAAGAGCAGCAGGTGATGATCAAGGAATTACAAAAAGAAGTGGGCGAGCTGAGATCGTTGATTGACTTTGCTCGAAGTGTAGACCAAGTAAGATGATCTGTACCGAAGCGATAGTCAGGTATGGGAAAGTACCAGACCAGAGGGAGATCATCACCCCCTGGTCTGGAATCATTCCTGTATGATCTGCAATCAACTCAGGTCAAACCGGTCTAAATTCATCACTTTATCCCATGCAGCTACGAAATCCTGCAAGAAGCGTTGCTCCGAGTCATCACAGGCATAGACCTCAGCGATGGCACGCAATTCGGAATTGGAACCGAAGATTAAGTCAACCCTGGTACCAGTCCATTTGAACGTGCCGGTACGTCGATCATGGCCTTCAAACATTTCTTCAGCTTCAGAAGTGGCCTTCCACTTGGTACCCATGTCAAGTAAATTGACAAAGAAGTCGTTGGTCAGAACTCCGGGTCGCTTGGTAAAGACCCCATGCGGTGATCCGTCAAAATTGGTGTTGAGCACTCGCATCCCCCCCAGCAGAACCGTCATTTCTGGCGCGGTTAAGGTAAGTAGTTGAGCTTTGTCAACCAGCAGTTCCTCCGCCACCACATCATATTTGTCCTCGATGTAATTGCGAAATCCGTCGGCAACTGGCTCAAGGGCAGCAAAAGACTCCACATCAGTTTGTGTAGCTAAGGCATCCATTCTGCCTGGTGTGAAGGGCACTTTCAGCTCATGACCAGCCTGTTTTGCTGCGTGTTCGATCGCGGCACATCCTCCCAACACGATCAGATCGGCGAGTGAGACCCGTTTGTTGCCAGGTTGATCATTATTAAACTCTTGCTGAATATCTTCGAGGCTCTTCAGTACAGTGGACAGTTGAACTGGATTGTTTACCGTCCAATCCTTTTGTGGAGCCAGCCGGATCCGAGCACCGTTGGCACCACCACGCTTATCAGAACCGCGAAAGGTAGAGGCTGAGGCCCAAGCAGTCGAAACCAGCTCGGAGACCGATCGACCGCTGGCCAAAATTTTCGCCTTAAGGGAGGCGATGTCTTGCTCATCGATCAATTGGTGATTAACTGCCGGAATGGGATCTTGCCAAATCAGCTCTTCGTCAGGCACTTCGGGTCCAAGATACCGTGCCACAGGTCCCATATCGCGATGGGTGAGTTTGTACCAGGCCCGGGCAAAAGCATCGGCAAATTCGTCTGGATTCTCAAAAAACCGCCGTGATATTGGCTCATAGATCGGATCCATACGTAGGGCAAGGTCGGTGGTTAACATAAAAGGTGCGTGACGTTTTGTCGGATCATGGGCATCAGGAATCGTGCCTGCACCCGCTCCGTCTTTAGGCCTCCATTGATAGGCACCGGCAGGGCTCTTCGTCAACTCCCATTCATACCCGAACAAATTTTCAAAAAAGTTATTACTCCATTGAGTGGGGGTCTTGGTCCAGGTCCCTTCGAGGCCGCTGGTAATTGTATGTTCGGAGTGACCCGTTTCCAAGCTGTTGCTCCAACCCAAGCCTTGCTCCGCTATTGTGGCACCCGCAGGTTCACGTCCAATGTAATCTGCCACAGCACCGGCTCCATGGGTCTTACCAAAGGTGTGCCCTCCGGCGATCAATGCAACCGTCTCTTCGTCATTCATGGCCATTCGACCAAAGGTCTCTCGAATGTCATGAGCAGCGGCAAGTGGATCTGGATTTCCGTTGGGTCCTTCAGGGTTTACATAAATTAATCCCATTTGTACAGCACCTAGTGGATTCTCCAGTTCGCGATCTCCACTGTAGCGCTTATCACCCAACCACTCGGTTTCAGCGCCCCAATAAATATCATCTTCTGGTTCCCAAACGTCCTCGCGACCACCGGCAAAACCAAAAGTCTTAAAGCCCATGGATTCCAGGGCGCAATTGCCCGCTAAAATCATGAGGTCGGCCCAGGAAATCCTTCTTCCGTATTTCTTTTTAACCGGCCATAACAGCAGACGGGCTTTGTCGAGATTGGCATTGTCAGGCCAACTGTTCAATGGAGCAAACCGCTGAGCCCCGGATCCTCCTCCACCACGACCGTCCGCAATGCGATAAGTTCCGGCGCTGTGCCAGGCCATGCGGATAAACAAGGGTCCATAGTGTCCGAAATCTGCCGGCCACCAATCTTGCGAATCCGTCATGAGGTTGAAGAGATCTTGCTTAACTGCCGTGAGATCGAGTTTCCCAAATTCTTCGGCATAATTAAAGTCTTCGGCCATGGGATTGGACAAAGAAGAATGTTGTCGAAGGACATTCAACCTCAATGCATTAGGCCACCAGTCCCGGTTGGAGGTCCCACCCCCAGCCGTATGTTTTAGTATTCCACTCATAAATGGGCACTTGCTTGTGCCGTTTCCTCTTCCATTTGAAACACCAGTAGAGGTGCTTGATTGTTTGTTAACTTCCATCCTGTAGTGATTTGTAGATTGTTTTGAAGAACGAATTTATTGTATTACTGATTTCAAGAATTTTTACACCAATCAACTCCACTCATGGCAACAGTCAATGAGCTGGTATTGAATTGAAGAATGGGATCCAAATATAACCTCCAGTTTGCTAACCAGGAGCCTTGGCTGGGCATTGATTCTACAAATTTACGATATCTTGACGAGCTGGTCCACCCATCACCTCGTGAATTAGACTTCGAGTAAGACCTCATTTTCTTCCTTCATTTTTCCGATGATCCCAAAATCCTGCAGAGCGGCACACCCTATTCAACAGGCTCAAAGAATTTTGAAATTTCGCCAAGTAGAAAAAAGGAAAAGAAGCCAACAATCGTCACTACCAAAGGTGACGTCCGGAAAATTATCTCTCCCTCGCAAAATCACCTTTGATCAAGTATAAAAATATTACTCCTCCGAAATTTAAAGATTTCATCAAATACCTGAAAGGTGATAGAAAGACTTGATGTAATTTATTTACTTTTAATTTCCACATAATGATAATCTAATCATAGCAATACGCACCAATGAATTCGTCTTCGCTACACCACCGGATCATACGAGTCACTTTCTTTACTTTACTTTTCGCCCCACTCGTTGGCCAGGAAATACCTAAACCTATGCCAATGAAGCCGGCAATGACTGAAGTTTGGGAGCCTATGATTCCTGTGGTTACCCCGGGAGAGAAAAGTAATGATGGTTTTGTCGGGGCTCCTTCCGATGCGATCATTCTTTTTGATGGAAAGGATCTTTCAGCTTGGGAGAATAAGGATGGAGAAGCAGCCGAATGGCTGGTACACGATGGGGTATTTACTGTGAAGAAGGGCACTGGTGATATTTTTACCAGGCAAGCATTTGAAGATTTTCAACTGCATGTTGAATGGCTGATACCGGAAAATATTTCTGGTGAGAATCAGGCTCGAGGCAATAGCGGCATATTCCTTCAAAATCGTTATGAAATTCAAGTATTAGACAATTACCAGAACAGCACCTATATCAATGGTCAAGCAGGAAGTATCTATAAACAAACACCTCCCTTAAAGAACGCAATGCGACCTCCAGGAAAATGGAATGTATTTGACATCATCTATACCGCACCCCGATTTAAGGAAGATGGCCGCTTGTTTTCAGCTGCAAGGGTCACCGTCATCCACAACGGAGTGCTGATTCAAAACAATACCCAGATAACCGGTCATACACCCAACACTGGATTGCCGAAATATACCGCACATGGTAAGGGTCCGATACGACTTCAGGACCACCGTGATCCCAGTGAACCGATCAGCTTCAGAAACATTTGGATACGGGAGTTGTAAATCAACAAAATGGAATCAGGAAACGGAGATTAAGCTCAGCGAGAAAGGTTGACCTCATGAATAATTCTATGCTTTATCGAACCACCCTTGCTTTTATCGGGCTGATGCTTTCAGCGATTGGATGCTTAAGCGAAGACGGGAAGGTTTTTTACTTGTCTCCCGAGGGTAAAATAGATGCTTCCGGTAGCAAGGCAGATCCGGTTTCCAGCTTACATCGAGCCGTGGAGCTGGCGCAGCCTTTTGTAGGAAAGCAAAAGGTTACTTTTTGGCTTGCTGGAGGTCGCTATGCCATAAACAAACCCCTGGAATTGGGCAAAAGGGATGGTGGTTCGGCTGAAGGGCCTATTCACTGGAAGGCACAACCCAATGAGATCCCGGTGATTAGTGGTGGTATCCCTATTCTCGAATGGCAGCAGCACGGAGAACAATGGATTGCTGCCATACCCGAAGAAATACCTCACTCCTTTCGCTCACTCTATATCAATGGACGACGTGCCGTGAGGGCACGGTTTCCCAACACCGGTTATCTAAGGATCAAAGAAGCTGGGGAAGATAATCGCACCAACTTTTTCTTCCACGAAGGCGATTTCCCCCGACCAGAGGTTGAAGCTGATCTCGAATTGATACTACTCCATGATTGGTCCATCACCAGAATTGGAGTCAGATCAATTGACTGGCAGAAAAATCAATTGTTTACCATCGATTCTATAGGCTCGAGGACACATACATTCTTCTCCTTGACCAACTGGGAGAAACAACCTCGGTATTTGCTCGAAAATGCAAAGGAGTATCTGGACACACCCGGCGAGTGGTATGCTGACTTTGACCAGCAAAAGATTTACTATTATCCATTGGCGGGAGAAAGTATTCAGGATTCAAAAGCGTACATTCCCCTAGCTTCAAGTTTGCTGACGATCCATGGTGATCACGATGCGGGCACATTTACCGGCTATATGCACTTTGAGGGATTGGCATTTGAACATACATCGTGGACATTGCCTTCGGATCGGTATGCCGGCATACAGGCTTGCATGTTTGACAACCGGTATGATAATGCCCCTGGATGGGATCAGGTCCCAGCAGCAATCACCTTGACACTAGCCGAGCATTGCACCTTCACCAAATGTGACATCAGACATACCGGAGGATCTGGTCTTTGGATTGGGGAAGCCTCGCGATCCTGTGCGGTAAGTGAATGTCATTTTTACGATATCTCTGGTAATGGAATTATGATTGGTGAGGGAAGGGACCGCCGTATTGAAAACCAGCCTTGGTGGAAAGTAGCTCCTGACCAGGTGGCTAAGGATAACCTAGTGCAGCGTAGTCTTATCGAAACGTGTGGAACCCAATTCTTTGGTGCTGTGGGCATTTGGGGTGGGCTGGTAGAAGCCTTAGAGCTGGACCGCAATGAGATAAGGCACATGCCATATACAGGTATCTCCCTAGGTTGGATGTGGGATACCATTCCTACACCCTGTGCCAAGAATGTCATCAAGGGCAATCACATACATGACATTATGAAAAGACTGAGTGATGGCGGAGGAATCTATTCGCTAGGATTACAGCCTGAGAGTTTAATCACTGGCAATCTTATCCATGATGTATCAGTAAATACGGGAAGAGCCGAAAGCAACGGCATGTTTCTCGACGAAGGCACCAAGGATGTCCTTATTTCTGACAATGTGATCTACAATATTGCCCGCTCACCTTTGCGCTTTCACCGTGCTTCAATCAATGTCGTGCGAAACAATGTACTACAATGCGAAGAGGGAATCCCACCCATACGGTACAACACCACCCCGGAGAGTCATATTAAAAAAGAGGGTAACTTGATCCTGCAATCGTCGGTAGCCGATGATCAAGCAACACTGAAGTCGATCCTAGATTCCATGCAAGGGGATGTGGGCCCAGTGATCGATTTCTAGCATTTACAATCTTGATTTAGTGGGTCAAAGTCTATTTATTAGAGTTTACCTTTCCATCGATCAATTTTTCCGGACAAATGATCCTCCCTACCTGGAAATATGTTAAAAAAAAGTTATATATGAATCGTGACTTTATGGGATATTTGTACAACCAATACAGAGGTGCTACAATCGCCTGCAATGATCTGGCCTCGGTGTGGTGATTTGAAAAGGAACTCATCTGAATGCCAGACCGAGGACGAAAGTCATCGGTAAGTCCTAGGTGAGCAAGAGGACCGGGTAATGTTAAAAAACGCATTACATTGGTGTGGTTTTCAAATGGGTATTTTGCCCCGGCTGGGAGGCAATATGGCCAGGCACTCAAGTGTTGGAACAATAAAGTGATAACGTTGTACTGTTTTAATTTTACGAAAATCAATGACCAACTTTATGGAAGTGAAAGGACTTACCCATTCTGGTAGTGACACTGTCGAGCATCCAAAAGGCACCTACACGCATGCAGAGGTCCTACAGGCAGCAAAAGCATATTTTAACGGTGACGAACTAGCAGCGTCTGTGTGGCTAAACAAGTATGCTTTGAAGGATGCTCATGGATATATCTACGAATTGTCTCCAACCCAAATGCACCGCCGGCTGGCAAAAGAAATGGCAAGAATTGAGGCAACCTATCCCAATGCTTTGACTGAGGATGAAATTTTTGCGGTACTGGATAAGTTCAAATATATCGTACCTCAAGGAGGCCCGATGGCGGGCATTGGGAATGATTTTCAAATATCTTCACTTTCCAACTGTTTTGTCATAGGCAATGGCTTTGATTCCTATTCTGGAATCATCAGGACCGATGAAGAGCAAGCTCAGTTGATGAAGCGACGGGGAGGCGTGGGTCATGATCTGTCTCATATCCGACCTAAGGGGAGTCAAGTTCAAAATAGTGCCTTAACCTCCACCGGGCTAGTCCCATTTATGGAGCGTTTTTCCAACTGTACTCGAGAGGTGGCACAAGATGGCCGAAGAGGAGCTTTGATGCTCACCGTTTCAATCAAGCATCCCGATGCTGAAGACTTTATCGATGCCAAGGTGGAAGGTGGTAAAGTCACGGGTGCTAATGTCTCCGTCAGGATAGATGATTCGTTTATGAAGGCAGCTGTTAAAGGAAGATCTTACGTTCAGCAGTGGCCAATCGACAGCGGTGACCCCGCTGTACAACAAGATATTGATGCCGAGCAATTATGGCACAAGATTACTTATAATGCCTGGAAATCGGCAGAACCTGGAGTACTCTTCTGGGATACCATTATCCGTGAATCCATCCCTGATTGCTACGATGATCTGGGATACCGAACCATTTCAACCAATCCTTGTGGTGAGATCCCCCTCTGTACATACGACTCTTGTCGCTTACTCGCGCTAAATCTGTACAGTTTTGTCGAGAATCCATTCACTCCCAATGCAGTTTTTGATTTTGAAAAATTCGGTCATTATGCACGTATTGCCCATCGCTTGATGGATGATATTCTGGATTTAGAATTGGAGAAAATTGATGAGATCCTTGACAAAATAGATGCCGATCCAGAGCCTGAAGACCTAAAGGCCACAGAAAAAAATCTTTGGCTCAACATCAAAAAGAAGTGCCAGGAAGCTCGCCGTACGGGCATCGGAATTACGGCAGAAGGAGATATGTTAGCCGCTCTCGGCTTGCAGTATGGCAAATCTGAAGCCACTGAATTTGCCGTCCAAGTGCACAAAAACTTGGCGTTAAACGTTTATCGAAGTTCGGTACAATTGGCTAAAGAAAGGGGACCATTCAGCATCTATGATGCTGAAAGGGAGAAGGATAATCCTTTTATACAGCGGCTGGCTGCAGAAGATCCCGAATTGTATGAAGAGATGAGACAATTTGGAAGGAGGAATATAGCTCTACTGACCATTGCTCCTACTGGTACCACCAGTTTAATGACTCAAACGACCTCGGGCATCGAGCCAGTCTTTTCGATTAGTTATAAACGTAGACGCAAAGTGAATCCTGGTGATACCGGTACCACGGTCAGCTTTGTTGATGATGTCGGTGATTCATGGGAAGAATACACCGTCTTTCACCACAAATTCAAGGACTGGCTGGTGGCCAATGGTTATGTACTAGATCGGGTAATGGCACTAGATGACATTTCCCTGCAGGAAATCATTCAAAAATCGCCTTACTACAGGGCGACTGCCAATGATATTGACTGGGTTGAAAAAGTCAAGATGCAGGGAGCCATCCAAAAATGGGTTGACCATTCCATCAGCGTAACCGTCAATATACCGAATGAGACAACGGTCGAATTAGTGCGTGATATTTATCAGACCGCCTGGGAGTCTGGTTGCAAGGGTTGTACCATTTATCGCGATGGCTCTCGCACCGGCGTACTGGTGGCAAAGGAAGATACTGGTCAATCTGAACTAAGTGGTACTACCTTTGAACTCAAGAATTCTGTTGCTCCTAAGAGGCCAAAAATCCTGGAAGCGTCAGTACTCCGCTTTAAAAATAATCATGAAGATTGGATTGCTGTGATTGGTACCTTAAATGACAAACCGTATGAGATTTTTAGCGGTCGCGCTGAAGATACTTTTAGGCTCCCTGACTATGTAGTTCATGGTTGGATCATCAAGAATTTTGATGATGTCAACAATTGCAATCGTTACGACTTTCAATTCCTTGATCGCGATGGCTATCGAGTCACCATCGAAGGCTTGTCACGATCCTTCGACAAAGAATATTGGAATTATGCCAAGCTTATTTCCGGAGTGATGAGACATGGCATGCCACTGAATTATGTAGTCAACTTAATCAACGGCATGAGTCCGGATGAACAAAATATCAATACCTGGAAAAATGGTATTGTGCGGGCGTTAAAGAAGTTCATCCCCGATGGCACACGTGTAGTTAAAAAACCATGTCCGGGGTGTAAAGATCCGGATGGACTCAGATATGAAGAGGGCTGCTTACTTTGTAAGAGCTGTGGATACTCCGAATGCGGTTGATCTGACTATAGATTTCTCAAGGGCCGAAAAGGCACCATTCTATATCCAAGGAATAGTCATCTTTCCTAATGGATCTGTTTTTGCGAATCACAGTTCCATTTCATCAAATTCCATTTGGGTAATATGCTGATTGGCTAAGGAAAAAACAATATTATCTTCCCGAAAAATGTGAAGTTTCAACAGTTCTACCAGTTTCTTACCTTGTTCTATTGCCGTATCGAGCACCAGCACTCGTGAATGCTGATCAGGAAGTTGCATGGCCATCCCAAAGAAATTAAAAACTACGGCAGCCAACTGCAATATTTGTATGTGATCATCTTCCATCATGTCTACTGCTGTCACCGGAGTGGCACCTTTTCCATGTTCCTCACTTTGCAGCAATCGCTGATGTAAAAGGGGGAAAATTGATCTTTCCTCCTTCCGATGATGTTGTACAATTTCTTGATCAAAGAACTCAAAGAATTCAGCCAATTGGCCGAAACCTTTTTTGGTAATTCCGTCAGCCTGGAGAGCGATCAAAGTCTCTTCAAATGTTTCTAGCTTGGCCGACAGAATCTTGTGTTCATCCATTAACTTTTGAATGACTGGATGCATTTCATCGTACTTCACCGGTTTCACATTTGGAGGTGCATAGGCATCTGGTGGGTCCATAGGAGATAGTTCTTCCATGCCAGGTTCCTTCTCTGCTTTCCTCCTCAGTGGATCCAATTGGTTAATTACTTTCAATTCTATCATTTCCTAATTTGTTTTCGTCTTGAAAAATTGCGGCTTAAAGACCAACATTGACCAGAGCCAGGTATTGTAGTTCCCTTTGTCGCCACCCCTTAAGGATCTCATGGCATCAGTAGGTAGCATGGAAGACCAACCCAATTTTAGCTGTACTTCTGGCTGAATATTTAATGAATAAACCAAATCCAGCTCCAGTCCCAATCCACTATCCAATGAATTATTCGGATCGCCAGGATCCTGGACCCTATTTGCCAGCAGAAAGTAATGAAGATGTGCATCAAAAAAGGATTTACTACCTGTTGAACTATTCATTTTTGCAAACACATCGATGAGGCCTCCACCCTTGGTATCTACTGGAATATTGAGAAAGTAATCCATAAATCCGTAGAACTTATGATTCGTAGCGTAAAGTGTATGAAATGATCTGACTTTGTCGTTGGAAGGATCCAGTCCATCTGTACCAGATACATAATCCAGTCCGACCCCAATATTGGATTTATCAAATTTAAAGGTGTTGTTGAGGGAAAAGAGAAAAGCACTTATGTCAAGATTGCCAACCGTCTCTCCAAGTTGATAGTAAAAGGTGGTTGTCAAGGAATATTGACCAACATTGTATTGAACATGAGGACCCAGGGTCGATCTATAGTGTAGAGAACCCTCCTCGTCTTCCAGGCCATCAGTGACCGATGTAAAACTCAGTGCTAATCCGCTGTCATAAGTTTTTTTCAACCAAAGAAATCCCAATGCCCGATAATTGGCCAGCGTGTAATCACCTCTGAATAGGGTCTCCTGTTCGTTGTTATAGGCCAGACCCAAATGGGTTGTAAACCCCTCTTTTTGATGGAGCACTACTAAGGCATCATGACTTCTGGCTTGCTGCAGCCACTCGACATTACCAAGCAAGCGGTGATCATCATAGACCAATTCTTGTCTGCCCAGACGGATCGCCCAGTAGTCAGCGATGCCAAGCTGGGCCCAGGCTTCATGAACAGCAGCATTTGATAGGTTACTCAATTGAGGTTCATCACCCCAAACCCGGACATCCTGAACAGAAAATTTAGTTTCAAGGTTTGATTTTCTAAATTCAAAAATCAGACGACTTCGTTGCGAAACAAACGCTGCCGGTTTTGCATCGTCGCGAGCCAGCACTCGATATCCATTTCTAAATTCCAATCTTGGCTTAAATTGTCCAGATAGAGAAAACTGGGCAGCCAAATGTCCCACTGTCATTAATGCCCAAGCCAAACCGATAAGAAATCTCTTTGCAAAACCCATATCAAAAATTGTCTTTAACGGACGGAGAATCTTCACTCAATCTTCGCCTCCATAAATATCTTCAATCCATGATTGCAGGGCCATCATCGAAGGAAACCCGATGGTCGGCAAAGCTAAGAATGCTACTTGCTTAAGTTCCTCACGAGTCGCTCCAGCCGAGATTGCTTTGCGAACATGCGAGTGAAAGGCCCCCTCCAACATAGCACCACCGGAAATGCCGACCTTGACCAGTGCACGAGTCTTATCGTCCAATGGACCGGCTGCATGTACGGCGGTACCAAGCGCTTCGTAGGCTTGTCCAATTTCAGGATACTCGTCCATGAATCTTGTGTACCGTCTGGGAATTTTATCTTTTGCCATTTAGGTATGAATTATTTAATTTACAATTAGGGATTCTTTATTTCGGCTTTGGGTCCTTGGTAATACCACCAATTAAGCAGTAAGCAGATAAAGTAATAAATAGCAAATCCATAAAGTGCATACTCCGGTGTACCTGCTTGTATTTGTTGCCCAAAGATTTTTGGGATAATAAAAGCTCCATAGGCAGCTATTGCAGCAGTCCAACCCAACACGGGGCCAGCTTGCTTCTTGTTAAAAATATTGGGGATACTCCTAAAGGTGGAGCCGTTTCCAATACCGGTAGTCAGAAATAACAACATAAAACAACCGAAGAAAGGCCACCAAAACATCTCTGGTGATGTACTGTCCTTGGCTTGAATGATGAAATAGGCCACAGCTAAGGTGGCAATAATCTGAATTACTGTACTCCCGGCGGTCACCTTGGCACCACTATCAATTTTATCCGAAAGCCAACCTCCAACAGGTCTGACAAGGGCACCAATAACGGGGCCCAGGAATACCCACGTAAGAAAATTTGGGGCATTGGGGTTTATAAATTCAGGATTTGTTGGATCTGAATAAACAAATATATCTTGACACAGTTTTGGAAACGCAGCCGAAAAACCTATAAATGAACCGAATGTCATGGTATAAATAATCGTCATGATCCAGTTGTGCTTATTCCCAAAAATGGCAAATTGAGCATTTAAATTACTTTGGATTTCTCTAGGTGTAGCGTACTTCATCAACAGCACCGTCAGAATAATTACTGCAGGAAGTACAATCCACATATTTACCTCTAGGCCAACCAGCATATAAGCACCAAGGCTGGTAGCGACAAGCCCGAGTACAATCATATAAAGGGTCTTACCAATACCCTGCAAAGTGCCCGGTAGTTTAGGTGTGCCCGTAATAACATTGTTCATACCAAAAAAGGCTGCTATCGAGGCTATGATAAGCAATGGAACCCACACCCATCCTGCATTCTGAATTCCAGAGAGTGCCTCGTTAGCTACAAGATTGCCATCCCTATCTACTGCAGCAAATAAAAATAGTCCGACCACCAATGGTATTGTCTTCTGCATCACACCCACACCAAGGTTGCCAATTCCAGCATTTAACCCAAGGGAGGTGCCTTGTACCCGTTTTGGAAAAAAGTAACTAATGTTGCTCATCGAAGAAGAAAAATTACCTCCCCCCAGCCCAGACAATGCAGCCAAAATGGCAAAGGTTAAATAAGGCGTATTTACATCCTGTAAGGCCAAACCTACACCAATGCAAGGGATCAGTAGCAATGCAGTCGAAATAAAAACCACATTTCTTCCTCCGCCAATACCGATTAGAAAAGAATTTGGTATTCTCAAGGTCGCACCGGCCAGGCCGGCTATGGCTGGCAATGTATAGTATAGATTGTTGATTTCTTTCAGTTTTTGCGCTACCTCCTCCGGATTCATAGCGGGATCGATCATACCAAAGTTGAATCCAAACTCCTTCATCTTGGTAGCGATGACACTCCACATGATCCACACCGCAAAAGCCAATAGTAGGCAAGGGATCGAGATCCAGAGATTTCTATTAGCTATTTTTTTTCCTGAGGTCTGCCAGAAGTTTGCATCCTCTACATCCCATTTAGTAATGTTGGTTTGCATCCTTGCTTTGTTTTGTCAATGTTCGAGTTTGCGCATCAGTATGGGATTTTCCTTGTGCATAGCCGCCTGGACAACTTTGTTCATCCAAAACAGGCAAATGGCTGAAAGGAAAAACATAAACATCCAGCAACTGGTCCACAGGCCGGTACCCTCCAACAGGTAGCCAAAAATGATTGGACAGAAAAACCCACCCAGGCCTCCCAATACTCCTACCATTCCGCCAACAACACCAACTTCTTCCGGAAAGTACTCAGGTATATGTTTGTATACAGCAGCTTTTCCTATACCCCAAATGCTGCCGATGAGTATAACCAATACCGCAAAAACCCAGACGTTGGCCTGAAAGTAAATTCTGGTAATGCCCTTGGCCAACAACTGTTTTTTACTAACCTGATCACCCACTTTAACCGTGGGTTCCTGCCACACTTCTTTGGTGGGAAACACAAAAGTTCCCTCATCAATATTCTGGTCGGTCTCGACTCTTTTAATGAATGAATAGGTCGCATTATCAACCACAATCTCCGACTCGGTAACAGCGGTCACGGTGCCGGCTCTTTTGGCCAAAATACCCTGGCCCGGGGAAGTGATTTCCATTTTGGGAATAATCAAAAGAAAACAGACCAGAACAGAACTTCCCAGCACCCAATACATCACCTTCCTCGCACCTACCTTATCTGATAGCCAGCCTCCGAAAGCGCGAATAACCCCAGATGGAAAACTAAAAAGCGCGGCAAAAATCCCGGCAGTGACCAGTGGCAGATAATAAACATTGACAAAATAAGGGACCAACCATTGTGAAAAGGCCACAAAACATCCAAAAACAAGAAAATAATAAAGTCCAAAACGCCAAACCCTTACCTTTCTCAAGGGTTGAAGCATACCCAACAAGGTCTTTTTACTACTTGCCGGTTTTTTGTTTTCAGCCAATAAAAAAAATACCACTCCCATTAAAACCAAAATACCGGCGTAAACCTTTGGCAAAGTCCGCCATCCCTCCAAATCCGTTCCATTCTGTGTAAAGACATTAAGTAAGGTGGGTGCAAATAAAGTGGTAAGCGCCGCTCCAGCATTTCCTGCCCCAAAAATCCCTAGAGCTGTTCCCTGGTTTTTGCGTGGATACCAGACGGAAGAATAGGCAATCCCAATGGCAAAACTGACACCGGCAAATCCAAAGCCAAAACTAGCAAGGGCAAATTGCCAAAAACCATCGGCATAGGAGAGCAAAAACATTGGAACAGCACAGAACAGCAAAAGCCATCCATAAACCGGTTTACCACCAAATTTGTCTGTCAGAATTCCGGCAGGCAATCTGAAAATAGCTCCAGTGAGTACGGGAATACCCATAAGCCATCCGATTTCTATGGGTCCCCAATCATAGACTTGGTTATCTACCAAAAAGGTGACCAAAACACCATTTAGCATCCACACCGCAAAACAGATGGTAAAGGCAAGCGTACTTAGAAATAAAGCTTTATGTGATTTTGAAGTGGCCCTTTGCTCCATTGAATAATCAAATTATATTTTACTTACTTGTCCATGTTTTTTTTGAAAAACTTCTAAACTCCCGAACCCCTCAATATTTTCTGCATCTAGATTGGCTCAATTTCGAAGTCGTGGCTGGTAGGACAAACTCACTACTTATTCCAAGACCGTTAAGGCTCCAAATCCTACTGTCCCTTCTAGGTATTTGTTGGCCGTTTAGAAGACCAGGGAGAATGAACATCGCGGATCTTCCACGGATTCCAATTCCAATAGACTTGCTGATATGGTCGCCACAGGTAATTGAGGGGAGGCACCAGGAAATGCATAAACCTCGAAAATGGGATCATAAGAACGATCACATAGGCACCAATAATGTGTAGTTTTACCATCCAAGGGAAGGTAGCGACCGCCGCAATGTCCGGTTGGAAGGTAAAAATAGACCACAGATAAGGAGCAACAACCGAGGCATACCAAGACGACCCCCATCTAAAGAAATAAGCGACCCAAAGGCCGGTGATCACCTGTCCAAGCAATACGAATAAAATAAAAATATCCATTTTGCTGGAAACCGCTCTGATTCTCGGACTCGATAGTCTTCGATAACACAAATTGATCAGACCTATTAAAACCGCAATTCCAAAAATAAAGGCTGATACCTCGATAATAATCAGACGTACGGGATGCCCATTCCACAGCAGCACTGCCCGTGGAAAAAGGAATCCAATCAGATGACCCAAAAAAAGTACCAAAAGTCCCCAATGAAAAGGCACAGATCCCCAAAATAATGTACGACCTTCTAAAAACTGAGACGATAATGACGATACGGTAAATTTCGTAGACCGGTATCTCCAAATGGATCCAACAACAAAGACCACCAAGGCAATGTACGGCAGCCCAATCAAGGTAAAATTATCGAAGGTGCTTAAAAAAATATCCATAGATGCTTTATTTATTGGTGGCGAAATCTAACGGAAGAACTCAAGGAATCATTTATCATCTTCAATCAAGATCTCAGTCTCAATGTTTTTTAAAAAATCTGAAGTTTTTTCGGTCATTTCAGTGGCGTGAAAATTGAAGTCCTGCTTTAAGACCAGGTAGAGGGTCTGCAAGGCACATTGATATACCGTGTAGTGCTGGGCAGGTCTATCTATGATCGTTTTATACTTTTTTCTATAGAAATTCTCCTTTTTTTCAACACGATCCATAGCAAAAGCCCGGATCATGCTCATCAATGCTGGAGCGATGATCTTCTCGACCAGCTCCAGTGTAAGCGAATCATCCTGGAGTTTAGGCAATAACCGCAATACATTGGGTAAATAATCGGCAAGTTCATTTCCGCACGGATTATTAACCGCTCTATGTTCCCGGTTAAGATTTACCAGAAGTTCACCTCTCTTATAGTCATCACCAAATAGTACATATCCCAAATCCAAGGTTGTTAAGGACTGGACATCAAAGGATCGAATAAACAGCTCTTGCTGCGCCAGGGTATCCATATTTGTCATCACTTCGATAAATGGTTGAAGAGCCTTGGCTGCTGTTGGTGCATGTTCTCGAATCAATAGATCAACATCTAAGATTTTAGTATTGAAGTCTTCATTGGGGTAGTCAAAAACTTCAGCTAGTTGTATGTAATGCTTTAATCTAGTATTCATATGTCTTCTTGTATTTCATTAGAGGCCTCGCTCTCCTCTTTCTTTAAAACCAAAACCAATACTACCCTTGGTATCACCGGTGAATTCAAGCATTTCTAAAGCCTGCTCCCTATGGGCGGGTGGTATTACAAATCGATCGTCAAACTTTGCCAAGGAGGTCAGTCTGTAAATATCCTCGGCCATATCCCTGCTCAAGCCAGCTTCAGTCAGAGCAGTACTTACTTTTTCGGCATCAAGATCACCCACTGTCTCACCCCGGCGGTGAATTCTCACTGCCATGAGCTTTTTTAGGACAATTTTCACTGTCTCTTCATCTCCTGCACTAAATAAATTGGCCATATATTTTAAGGGAAACCGGGCTTCGTCGATGGTCCCCCAAAGGTCTTTGGTACTGGTATCATAAAGCCAATCGTCATTCCACAATTTTGCAACAGGATTTAATTTTTCCTGCTGATCAGAATTTTGCTGCCCTACTGAAGCCATCACAGGCAGTAACGGTGGTACGTAAAAGAGCATGGGAAGTGTTCTAAACTCCGGATGGAGAGGTAAAGCCATACCCCATTCCTTTACAAATTTGTACGTGGGAGAATTTTGAGCAGATTTAATCGTGGAATCTGAAACTCCACATTGTTTCGCTGCTTTAATTACTTCTGGATCATGTGGATCTAAGATCATATCTAATTGGCTATCCACCAGATTTTCTGCATCCGCTGAGGCCGCAGCTTCTATACGATCGGCATCATATAAAAGCACACCCAAATAGCGAATTCGACCCACGCATGAATGCATACAGGCTGGTGCGAATCCCGCTTCAAGTCTTGGATAACAGAGTATGCACTTCTCAGATTTTCCAGAATGCCAATTGTAGTAAGACTTCTTATACGGGCAAGCGGTGACACACATTCTCCAGGCTCGACACACCTCTTGATTAATTAGGACAATACCATCTTCACCCCGTTTGTAGATGGCTCCGGATGGACAGGATGCAACACAAGCAGGATTTAAGCAGTGATTACAAATTCTAGGTAAATAGAAGAATGCCATGCGTTCCAACTGAAACATTGCCTCCTGGACGGCGGGTGGTAAATCTTCCAAATTTGGATCCTTTCTGCCGTAATCCGGTGTACCACTTAGATCATCATCCCAATTTGGTCCCATTTTAATATCAATGGGTTTGCCCGTGATCAAAGACACCGGCCTGGCAGTTGGTTGATCGTCCATTTCAGGAGATTCGATCAAGTCGAGATATTTGTAGGTGAAGGGTTCGTAGTAATCATCAATAACTGGAAGATGTGGATTATGAAAAATATTGAGCAGACTTTTTTTCTTACCCGCTCCCTTCAGATGGATGGTGCCATTGTTTTTCTCCCAGCCACCCTGGTAGATATCCTGATCTTCCCATTTGGTGGGATAGCCCGTGCCTGGTTTCGTCTCCACATTATTCCACCACTGATATTCCACACCTTTTCTATCCGTCCAAATATTTTTGCACGCAATCGAACACGTATGGCATCCTATACATTTGTCTAAATGGAAAACCATCGAAATCTGGGCTCTAATGTCCATCTTATTAATTTTTAATTATTGCTATTCCAGGCCTATCGCCTTTGGAAATAAAATGTTGTTTTCTAAGTGAATATGTTGATGCAGATCCTCTTCAAAGTCTTTGAGCTTCGCGTATAAGACCCGGTAGGTATTGCAGGCCCCTTCGGGAGGTTGATAATTATTACTCAGCTCTGCAATCTGCTTGAAAGCATCACCTGCATCATCATGCTCCGATTCCATCATCGAGATCGGATTTCGAACTGTACCGAAGGGTGGCCGGAGTGTTGGCAAACCTTCTCTTTTTCTTCTGATAATTTCCTTGATATAAGGAAAAAGAATATTTTCCTCCTTGTGTAAATGTGCTGTCAATTCCGATGCCACCTCTTGGACAATGCGATGTATTTCTACGGTTTCGCCATAGTGATGACCATGCACCCGGGCAACTTTTTCAGCGTACATAAGCAGCAGAGGTAAGTTTTCCTGCACATACTTGTGATGTTTTTGGACAATGTGATCAACCAAGGCATCAAGCTCCCAGTGATTAAAATTTTGAGATTCCGGGACTTCGCTGTCCAGTGATGCCAATTCACTGACGATGATTTCATAGTCCAGGTTCTTTTTTCTGCAAATCTCTGCTATGCTTACTCCCCCTCCACAGCAAAAGTCAATGCCGTGTTTCTTAAAGACATCCGCCGCTTTGTAGTTGTCGGCTACCAATTCTGCAACTGTTTGATCTTGTTCTATTTTCATTTTCTATATTTTATTTCTGGATGCTGTTTGTCATCCAAATTTTTACCAAACCAATTTTTCCATTTTCTTGACAATGACATGGGTGTCCCGGTTGGGAGCAATGGGTCCCCAGTAATTGAAATGATAGGTAAACTGTCCGTATCCTCCAGAGAGGAAATTAGGTTTCAAATGTATCCGGGTAAAACTATTGTGTCCTCCCGCTCTTTTGTTGCCCCTCACCTGAGATTTGGGAATTCCGGTAGTACGCTCTGGGACGTGGTAGACTATACAGACTCCCGGTGGAATTCGTGAGCTCACCACAGCCCGTGTACAATAAACTCCATGATCATTATAAACTTCCACCCAGTCGTTATCTTTAATACCCAGCGCCTCGGCATCGGTCTCATTCAACCAGCATGGCTCACATCCCCTGGATAGGGTAAGCATCCGTAGATTTTCCATGTAAGTAGAGTGAATGTGCCATTTGCCGTGCGGGGTCAAGCAATTCAGAATCTTGGCATCCCCATTCTTCAATGTGTCCCGCAAGTCACCATATGCTTCGGGTTTGGGCGATGGCTTATAGGTAGGTAGGTGCTCACCATAAGCGATATAAAGTTCATGATCGAGGTAGAAATGCTGTCTACCGGTCAAGGTGCGCCAAGGCACCAACCGTTCCACATTGTAAGTGTAGGCAGAGTAGGCCCGGCCATCATTCATTAATCCGGACCAAAGCGGAGAAGTGTTATATCTTCTTGGCTGGGCGAGCAGATCTGCATAACGGATTCTTACATCCTCACTGCCCTTGGCCAAATCTGAAAGCACTAAGCCCGTTTTCTTCTCACTATTCTCATAGGCTCGCACCGTCAAGGTCCCGTTGGTTAGGGTCGAAAGATGGAGTACAGCATTGGCAGCCCATTCATCTTCCTTTATGGAGGGACGAAGTTTTCCATCAACGACTTCAGTGGGGAAGTGATGGGATGTCAGCATCTCGTCAAATGCATCTTCACAACGATAGTGATTGCCATGAGCTCCCAAACCGTTTTCACGGATCTTGTCACCGAGAGAACAAAACTTGTCGTAGATCTTGGTGTAGTCGCGATCTACGACAGCAATTTTATGCATGGTCTTCCCTGGGATGGCCTCACACTCACCCTTGTACCAATCCTTGACGGTGGCTTGGGCAATTTCACCAGCAGAATCATGGGCAATAGGTGCAATCACTACATCCTTTTGTGGTTCGACCAGATTCTCTTTTGCCAATTCACTGGTAGCTTTAGCAATTTGTTTGAAGATGTCCCAATCGGTTTTCGACTCCCAAACCGGGGCAATAGCCTGCCCCAAAGGGTGAATGAATGAATGCATATCCGTGCTATTCAAATCGGCCTTTTCATACCACGATGCGGCTGGCAAAACAATGTCAGAGTAGAGAGCCGATGAATCCATTCTAAAGTTGAGGTCGACGACCAGATCCATCTTGCCCAAAGGTGCATGCTCATGCCACTTTACTTCCTTGGTCTGGTCTTCAGCGTCCTCAGCGATGGCATTGGAATGGGTGCCGAGATAGTGCTTCAAAGCATATTCGTGACCTTTCATACTGCCCATAATCGCATTCCCACGCCAGATGTACCAAACCTTGGGATGATTCTCGGGAGCTTCCGGATCTGCAACGGCATATTCCAGCTCTTTGGAGGTTAACTTTTCGAGGACGTATTGCTTGATTTCTTCATCCGAAGTTGCACCATTGCGAATCGCTTCCTGACTCAGTTCGAGTGAATTTTGCTTAAACTGGGGATAAAAGGGCATCCAGCCCATGCGGACAGCCTGGAAAATGGTGTCTGCGGTATGTTGCCGGGTCCATTTATTGTCAGGTACCGTATTGTATTTTGAAAATTGTCCATCATATCGATACTGACAGGTATTGATATAATGCCATAGAGGAGCTTGCTGCAGTCTGATCGCACTCTGCCAGTCCTTGCCAAACGCTATCGTACCCCATGAGTCCATTGGAGCTAACTTCTCCTGACCCACATAGTGATTCATGCCTCCGCCATTCTTTCCCACACAACCAGTCAACATTAAGGTCATGATGGCCGATCGATACATGAGATTTCCATGATACCAATGGTTAATGCCCGCACCGACAATTACCATACATTTTCCCCCGGTGAGATTGGCCGTGTTGGCCCATTCCTCGGCAAATTGAACTACGGTATTTGCATCGACTCCGGTAAAAATCTCCTGCCAGGCTGGCGTATAAGCTGCGTCTTTATCGGTCTCATCAGTGGGATAGTCACCGGGTAAACCTCTATCTACCCCGTATTGACCCATGATGAGATCGTACACAGTGGTCACTGCAACCTTGCCATTGGTGGTTTCTACATACTTAACCGGTACGCCTCGCTCCCGCTTATTATCCAGGCCAAACTCAGTAAATTCCACTTGCAGGACTTCGTCACGGTGGTTGAGCAGCGTCAGATAAGGATCGTAGGGTTGATCATCTACACCATTTTCCAGTTTCATATTCCATTTGCCACCCTCTTTATCCCATCTAAAACCAGAGCTTCCTTTGGGGACCACAAAGTCTCCAGTTTTCTGGTCGATGTTGACAAATTTCCAATCCCCATTCTCGATATCGCGATAGGCTTCAAGTTCGTTGGCATGCAACAATTTCCCCGGTTTGAAGACCCCATCCTCCTCTGTCAGTTTGACGAGAAAAGGGCTATCGGTGTATTGTTTTGAGTAATCCAGGAAATATGGGGTTTGCTTTTCATGATGCCATCTCTTTAGAATAAGATGGGTGACCGCCATCCAAAATGCTCCATCACTGCCGGCATGTAGTGGAACCCACTGATCGGCATACTTACTCACTTGGCTAAAATCCGGAGAAAAGACCACTGTCTTGGTCCCGTTGTGTCTGGATTCAGCAAAGAAGTGACAGTCGGGAGTCCTCGTCATATTCAGATTAGCACCCATATCGGCAATCATCTTGGCATTATACCAATCAGCACTTTCGCACACATCGGTCTGTTCACCCCAAATCTCCGGGAATGCGGTTGGCAAATCACAATACCAATCGTAGAAGCTTAAATTGAGGCCACCAAACAACTGCAAGAAACGACCACCCGCTGCATAACTCATCATTGACATTGCTGGTATCGGAGAAAAACCGACCACGCGATCAGGTCCATATTTCTTTGCGGTGTAGATGTTGGAAGCTGCCATAATCTCCAATACTTCATCCCAACTAATTCGGCGGAAACCGCCTTTTCCTCTGGCATTCTGGTATTTCTCGCGAGCCTTGGTATTCTTCTGGAGATTCTCCCACGCCTCGACAGGATTCGGTGTCTTTGCTTTCTCTGCGCGATAGGCATTGATCAAAGCACTCCGAATCAGCGGATATTTTATCCTCAAAGGACTGTACAAATACCATGAAAATGAGATCCCCCGTTGACAACCCCGAGGCTCATAAGGTGGCAGTTGACTCTCAAGCAAAGGATAGTCCAGTTGCTGGGTTTCCCAAACTACAATCCCGTCTTTGACATGTATCTGCCAGGAACATCCCCCTGTGCAATTTACACCGTGGGTACTTCTGACGATACGATCATGCTGAAAACGGTTGCGGTAGAATTCTTCCCATTGCCTTGTCTGAGGAGAAATTATATCTTCAATCCAGCTCATTATTTTCTATTTAAATTTTATCAGTTTTGATCAGATCAATTTGCCGATCGTATCTGTCGGCGAAAGATTCCGTGGTTTACACTCCTGGTTTTCCGGTTGTACCAAAGTCCAGCAAACAAGAACAGCAGTAGCACTGCACCGAAAACACCATAGAGGAAAAAGCCAGAGGATGGTGTAGGGGCAACCGCTGCTGCTCCTGCTTCCTTCAGGTATACAAGTAAATCATGCACCTCCTCTTCCGTCAGGGGACGATCTTTCAGCGCCTGTGCCATAAGGGGAAAGGGTGGGTTTTCCAGGATAGCTCTTACTCCCGCTTCGCCAAGCGTAGCAAAAGAAGTACGCACATCCTTACTCGAAAGACTATTTTCAGAGAAGAAGAAATCAGAGATATCATTGTGACATGAAATGCATGAGGTTCCACCATTGACGAATCGTTTTCGGCCATCAAATAGGCGCCTGCCAGATTCTATATCCTCGGCGGTGGCATCCTCGATCATCGAAACATAGGTTTGAGAAGCACTCGGGCCGGATCCCGATTGCTCCTCGATATAGTTCAATAATGAAAGGATTTGGTCATCCGGGATCATGGGATCAGGCATCAGTACCTTATTGTACTCCTCATAGATGGCAACAGCGTCGGGATCTCCACTATTGATCATCTTCTGTGAGGATCGGATGAATTCCAGTAACCATTCTTCCGATCGCCTGCTTGTTACATCAGCCAGATCAGGTCCGATGAGTTTCCCTCCTCCTATCGTGTGGCAGATTGCACACTTGATCTTAAACAGATCGTCTATTTTTGTGATTTCTTGAGCACCGGAAGTACTGATGATGAGCCAGCCTAAAATGAGTGAGAGAAATGCTTTTTTCATATGATATGGTTGATGTACGATCTTCCTCTGACAAGATCTTTAGTCCAAAAAAGTGCTTCCCGGATCGAATATACACCACAATTTAAGAATAAAAGAGCTTTTTATCTTTTATTTGTACCTTTTCATTACTTATTTAGACTTATTCTTTCTTGAAAACTGATTTTTTATGTTTAGCGCCTCATGTAAAAATGCAATCCGGGCCGTCCTGTACCTAGCCATCCATTCAGATCAGGACCAAAAATTGGGTGTAGATGAAATTGCCCAGGCTTTGGATGTTTCAAGACACTTTCTAGCGAAAATCCTCCAACTGTTGTCAAAGGGCAATTTGATCTCTTCGAGCAAAGGGCCCAATGGTGGATTCTACTTAACCGAAGCCAATAAAAAGTTAAACCTGCTGCGAGTTATCCGACATATCGATGGTCCAGAAGCCAACAGCCAATGTGTTTTAGGTTTGGAAAACTGTTCCAATGACCATCCTTGTCCTTTTCACGAGCACGTCAAGAAATTCAGAAATGGTTTAGATCAGTTTCTACAAAACCAATCCATTGAGGAAGCAGCCAGAAAAGTCAGTCTAGAGGATCTGCGATTCTAATCAGGAAAACCTGACTCCTCCTACTTGGTGATGGCATAGTAATTCAAGACGTATTTGATTCCCTAATTGCCATGGCCTTTAATGCAAGAGCAATTCTGTGGGCTATGACCATAAAGTTGTTTTTTTACTTGTACCCCATGGTTTTAAATTCAAACCTCGATGCTCGCAATGGTACGACAGCACCTGCAAGCAAAAGAATGCCGATATTTGTTTTGATCATCGATTTGATACCAGACCTGGATAAAACTGGCAGGTATGAAGCCAAACAATCCTTTCACGCCCAAAGCCCTGCTGCAGTTAGTGAGAATGCCCAGACTGACCAATGGCATCCTGCTGATTCTGGGAGTCTTTACGGCGGTGATCCCATTAAGGGGGCAGGATCGTACTTTGTCCCAGACCGAAGCCGCCCTAAAAGATCTCTATGGAATGGAGAAATTGGAGGCACTCAACACCTTGGCGAGCTCCTATCGAATTCGAGAGCCAAGAAAGGCCCTGCGGTATGGCAAGCAGGCAGTATCTCTGGCTGAGGATCTCTTTGTTCAGTTGCCCTCAGATTCCAGTGAAAGCAAGCGGAATCACCTGGTGCAGGCCTACGTGCAGCTGGGTCATATCCTGTATGATCGCGAGAATTATTTCGAAGCGCAAGAAAACTTGCAAATCGCCCAATTGCTGGCAGGGGAGATTAGGCTTACAGCCTATGACCAGCTCATAGAATCCCTCCTTTCCGACATAGAGACCCGAATCGAAAGAGGGGAGGTAAAACAAAATTTTTTCTCAAAAACTTTTAGCGATATCAATGTAGGTAAGATCATCAGCGATGCTTCCAAAGACCTAGCCACAGAAACCGAAATAAAACTTGGACAAGCCAGCGAGCGAAAAGGCTCTTTTGCCAATGCGATCGAACACTACGAAAAGGCCATTAACCTGCTTCGAGACCAGGGATCATCAGATAAGATCAATGATTTGCAAATCAAAATTGCAGTATTACTTGATCGTATCGACCGGCATGAGGAAGCCAAGACATTTCTTCAAGAGGCCATTATCACCATGGAAGATGATTTGGATATAGCCCAAGCAGATACGGAAATCGAACCTTTGACCGAAAAAAAGGAACAGCCCATAGCATCCCTACCAGCTCCCAGTAAGGAAGAGGATGTGCGTGTCGAACAAAAGAATCTAAAGAATTTAGCCGATAACTACGCCAAGGAAAAAGATTTTGAGAAATCACTAGCTTACTATAAGCTGTATCAAGAATTAACTCAGAAAGTCAGATCTGATAGCATTCAGCATTCAGTCAGGAGCCAGGAAAGATCAAAGGAAATCCTCCTTTTAAAGCAGCAGCAGGAAATTGCCAACCTCAATATTGCGGCCGCCAGATTGGAAGCAGAAAAGCAGATTCGTCTCCGCAATACCTCTATGATCGTTGCATTATTTATTCTTCTGGCTTCAGGGATAATTTTCTATTTCTACACCATCAAGAGACGAGAACACAACAAATTGACCATTGCCTATCGAGATTTGGATAAGACCAAGGGCAAACTTGTCAATGCCGAGCAAAAAATCTATAATCTTTTGCGTCAACAGGTTTCGGGTGATATCGCGCAGGAACTGATTACCAGCGGTGCCGACAATAGTGGTGAAAGACGATTTGTCTGTATTATGTTTCTGGACATCCGCGGTTTTACTCAGATGGCGGAGCGTTTGAGCCCGGAAGAATTGATCACTTATCAGAACAATGTTTTTGGTTTCATGATTGATTTGGTACAACAATACCATGGCAACATTAATCAATTGCTGGGTGATGGCTTTATGGCTACTTTTGGTGCTCCGGTATCTCATGGCAACGATTGCCAGAATGCTTTCCTGGCAGCCCAAACTATTCTCAGAGAGGTCAGGGAACGGAGCCGTGCTCAAGTTATTCCCAGTACCAAAGTTGGCATAGGTTTACATGCAGGATATGTAGTGACTGGAAATGTGGGGACAGAAGCCCGGAAGCAATATTCGGTCACCGGCAATCCTGTAATCATCGCCAGCAGGGTGGAACAGTTAAACAAGACCTACAAGAGTCAATTGATCATCACCGAGCAGGTTTACCAACGTCTTGATGACCTGCCCTTAAACCAATCATTCTTAGAAGTAGAAGTAAAGGGAAGATCCGATCCCATTCGCATATTAAAAATCGCTTGACGGCTGACTTTTTACAATCGTCATTGCTATGGTCACCTCGAGAAACTCAAGTGATCACCTATCATTGGGGTCCAATCCCGTATTTTGAGACCAGCTTGACGAAATCTGCAGAACTTAGCAAGCCCACGATTCTGGTCCCTTCCATAACCACGAGATGGTGGATACCTTTTTCCACCATTAATTTAGCCGCTCTGGTGGCAGTGGTCTGAGGTGGAACTACGCGAACCCTTTGTGTCATCACTTGCTTGACATTCACATTATCGTCATAAACACCGGCTATGTCACGATAGGTCACAATTCCTTGGATCGAGATCTCATCACCCTCAAGCTTGACCACCGGCAAGGCACTGAAACCCTTTAATTTCATCAAATCTCGCACTTTGCCAACATTGGCATCAACAGTGCAAGTGGTCACAGGGGCAGTCATAAAGTGTTCGACAATCATTGACATAGATACGATGGGTTATTCTTCACAAGTTGAAGCAAGATGGCAGATATTTGACATAGCCTTTATGATTTCAGTCATCAAGGGCAATGATCTTAAATGACACCCGGTTGCTTCATAAATCCCCATTCGTACACGTGGGTTTGCCGAATAGGTCAGACGCATCATATTACAGGACCAAAAATTGAATGGCATCGATGGTTTTTGAAGGATAGAAATTATTTGGATTACGCTTGCGACCACCACGATTATCTTTAGGGTATCGCTTTGCAAATATTTTGGATTTAGACGAGGCGAATTGAGTGAGCAACCGTAGCAGTTATTTGGCAAAACCACACGAATTGGTGGATCTTGATGAATGGAAAAAAATGATCATTTGCTTTGAAGGACCCAGTGCCATTGGCAAGACTACACTATCCTATGCATTTGCCAATGAGTACTATATTGTTTCTGAAGTAAATCAACTCTACAATCGAAAGGAAGAAAATTCGCGGCATTGGTATGTGGAAATGCAAAGTGAAAGATTCAAAAAATGCCTTGCCTCTGATAAACCTACAATTTTGGATGGTGATATTTTCCAACCCATTTGGTACAACTGGATTTTTAACTATCCTGCAGAATTTCTGGCTAAAGCACAAACACAGGAATATTACATGAGAAAAATCTTGCACGGCCAACTTCGCTTTCCTGATCTATATGTTGTTTTCAGCGCCAGCCAAGAGCAATTATCGAAACGAAGGGAGGCTGACCCGACAAGAACCAGAAGAAATTTCGTCAAACACCTGCGGATGATTAAACCCCAGCGAAAATATTTTCAATTCTTGAAAAATCATACGGAGATCTCCGTTGAATTTGTCGAGCTACACGATGTAGAACAAGCCATGAAGGAGGTCATAAGACTTGTTGCTCACCATAGACCAAAGCACAGAAATGATCTGAAAGAATTCAAAAAAATCTTATGGTGGTTGGACAATACCCATCCCGATTCCTAATCAATGAAAGAGAACCTCCCTTTTATTTTGTTGACACCAGATTATTCGGTTGATTCTTCTAAGAATTGACGCAATACATATTGCAGTATGCCCCCATGCCGTACGTACTCTACTTCGATTTCTGAATCCAAGCGGAGTATGGCATGAAAAGTAATGATATCTCCGTCTTCTTTTTGTGCCGAGATACTCAATTTTTTCCCTGGTTGCAATCCCTCTTCTATCCCATTAATATTGAAGATCTCCTTACCTGAAAGGCCCAATGAGGTTGCATCCACTCCCGCTTCAAATTCCAATGGCAAAACACCCAGACCTACCAGATTGGACCGGTGTATACGTTCATAAGATTTGGCAATCACCGCTCTTATACCCAAAAGATTTGTGCCTTTAGCTGCCCAATCTCTTGACGATCCCGAACCATATTCTGACCCGGCAATGACCACAAGAGGTGTCTGATCTTCCTTATATTTCATAGCCGCATCAAACACAATCATTTCCTGGTTTTCAGGAAAATAGGTAGTGTATCCTCCTTGCTTTGTAGCAATTTGATTGTTGATACGCACGTTGGCAAATGTGCCCCGCATCATCACTTCATGATTTCCCCGGCGCGACCCATAGGAATTAAACATATTCCGATCAACACCCTGTTCCTTCAGGTACTTACCTGCAGGACTATCTTCAGAAAAAGAACCCGCTGGAGAAATGTGATCTGTGGTCACCGAGTCACCCAGTTTTAGCAAAACACGGGCACGAGAAATATTTTGCAATGGTTCTGGCCGCTCACTTATTTCCTTGAAGAATGGAATTTCCTTAATGTAACTCGAATCCTCTCGCCATTCATAATCTAAACCTTCGGGAGCTTTCAATTTCTTCCACTGTTCTTCGCCCTCGAAAATTACGGCGTATTCCTTTGCGTAGTCTTCTTTGGATGTAGCATGCTCAATAGCCCTTTGGATTTCATCCTGTGAAGGCCAGATATCCTTCAAATAAACTTCTTGTCCATTGGCATCTACCGTAAGGGGTTCTTTTAACAGATTGATGTCTACACGGCCAGCTATGGCATACGCTACCACAAGCATGGGTGAAGCCAAGAAGTTCATTTGAATTTTGGGATGTATTCTAGCCTCGAAATTCCGGTTACCACTCAGCACCGACGAGACCACCAAATTGCTCTCATCAATGGCTTTTTCGATATGAGCGGGTAAAGGTCCAGAATTACCGATACAAGTGGTACAGCCATAGCCCACCACATGAAACTTTAAAGCCTCTAGGTCCTTGAGCAGACCCGCTCTTTCTAAGTAGTTGGTAACCACCTTCGAACCTGGGGCCAGAGAAGTTTTCACCCAGGGCTTCACATCAATGCCTTTGGCAACAGCTTTTCGAGCTACCAGTCCTGCTCCAAGCATCACCGAAGGATTTGATGTGTTGGTACAAGAAGTGATGGCCGCCATGACGACGGAGCCATCGCTCAAAACATATTCTTGGTTGTTTTGAATGATCCGAACAGATTTGAGCTTTTCGCCTTCGGTCAACACTGCAATATCATCACTCGCTTGCTCTTGAGAAACTCGAGTACTTCTTGCAGTACCCGAACCTCCTTCGGAGTACCATGCTTGTCGATCCTCCATGGGTACATACTCTCGATGAAATCCCGACCTGAGTAAGGTACCAAATCGGTCCTTAAGCTGCTTCACCAGAATTTTATCTTGGGGTCTCTTGGGACCAGAAACGGCAGGCTCCAAATCAGATAAATTGACCGTGAGGACATCGGAATAGGTAATCTTTTCATCGCCTGTTCGCCATAGCAAATTTACTTTAGCGTATTGTTCCACCAACCTCAATTGCTCATCTGGCCGGTTGGTGGCTTCCATATAGCGAAGGGTCTGATTGTCAATGGGAAAGTAAGTCACCGTGCAACCAAACTCGGGCGACATATTAGCGATTGTGGCTCGATCAGGTACCGACAAATGATCCAAGCCATCACCAAATACTTCTACGAAATCACCGACCACTCCGTAAGCCCTCAATTGGTTAGTGATTTCCAGGACCATATCGGTGGCAGTAATTCCCTCTGAAAGTTTTCCAGTCAATTGAAGTCCAATGACTCTTGGGCTGGAAAAGTAAATTGGTTGACCCAAAAGGGCGGCCTCGGCTTCGATGCCACCAACACCCCATCCCACCACACCAATGCCATTGACCATCGGAGTATGGGAATCCGTACCAACTAATGTATCCGGGAAAGCCCATCCATCCCTGCGCACCACTCCCTTGGCCAGGTACTCCAAATTTACCTGATGACAAATGCCCATTCCCGGAGGTACAACGGTAAAATCCTCGAAAGCATTCTGGGCCCATTTCAAGAGTTCATAGCGTTCACTGTTGCGCTTATACTCGTATTCTACATTCTTCAAATAAGCGTAATCGGTACCAAAGAAATCAACTTGCACCGAATGGTCAATGATCAAATCGACGGGAACCTTGGGATTGATCTTTGATCCATCTTTTCCCTTTCGGATCGCTTCCGAACGGATAGCGGCAATATCGACAACCGCTGGTACCCCGGTAAAATCCTGCATGAGCACTCGCGCAGGTTTATAGGGGACTGGGTTACCACTCCCCTGAGGATCCCAATGGATCAAATTTGTGATGTGATCCGCTGCTACTGCAAAACCGTCAAAATTGCGCAGTGCATTCTCCAACAAGATCCGTATGGAAAAGGGCAGTTTCTTGATTTGAGGATGGATATTTGCAGCTTCTTCCAGACTAATGATCTTTACATTACCCGATTCGGTTTCTAAGGTGCGCTGGAAAGTGTTTTTTTGGATTCCCATTGATGGTCTACATTAGTTTTGAACGAATGAAATGCCCGTTTACTATTCTAACTCCACAATCAGGGACACTGTTCAGTCTTTGATGGCTTAAATTAAATAGACTCGGGTCACAGATGGCAGATCCCTACCCTGTTTGATCCAACTTCGTGTGTAAGCTGGATTGTGTTCACTGACAATATTTGTGTCCTAACCGGGCGGGTGGTTGGTTTCCTGAGGAAGTTTACATTCGAATAAAAGAGGGGCTCTTGCCTCAATTGCCATAATCCTAATCCATCTTGATGATGTTGCGAAAACACAACAGCTGGTTTTGGTCATTTCGGATTGAAATAAAGTATAGTCCGGCCGGCAATGAAGATATGTCATACTCTATAGGCGGTATATTCGCAAGTGTTTGATATACCGATAAGTCAGCATTCAATATTTGGATGGTGTATCCCATGAGATTTCCATCGATTTCGAAAACATCTTCGGTGGGATTGGGATAGATCAATATGCCATCGGGTTGCAAGTGCACATCAATGGCCGGAGTGGTACTTTGGAATTCATAAGCTCCAATATCATAAAGGGCCCCCTGAGGCCTCATGAGTCCATCGATGTCTTCGGATACCACTGGGCTGACAGCCTGGGTGCCTTTGTCGATGGCTTGTGAATTGACCGAGAGATGAAGGTCATCATTCGTAGGATCAACAAAAATCTGATCGAGCGGATTAGCGATGTGAGAATTCAAATCAAGGCCAAGGGATTGCCACTCTACCAACGAGATGGTAGAACCATCTCCGGTAGCGCTGAGCTTGTCATTCAAAAGATTATAGTCGCATGTCAGGTTATTGGTACCCCAAGTGGCAATGCATCCCCTCCATGTATGCTGGTTAACGATAATATTGTTGTAGATCTTGGCACCGACATGGGCACCATCAGCCAGCAAGATACCCCACCTGCCGTCATCTGGTACGATGATGGTATTGTTATAAATTTCGGCACCGGTAGAGGCCTGTGCCCCATCGATCATAAACAGTGCAATCCCCTGAGCATTGTGATTGTCGAAAATTAGATTGTTGTACACTTTGGCGTTTACTACACCATCCATGTTTAGGCCTGCAGCCAAATTGTTGTCATAAAGGACATTACCATATACTTGTGCATCTGATATCAGACCATCACCTCCGGCTGATAAATCACCGTTCATATGAATGCCCGTGTTGTTATTTCCATAGCATTGGTTGAATCTGATAATCGGGCGGTCGCCACTGTTGGAGTGATAAATACCGTGCTCATCGACGGAATGGGTACAGACATTGAATTCAATCAGAATGTCTTCTGCAAAGCCGGTAAAAATTCCACGTTCAGCGTTGTTGTCACAACGGCAATTTCTCACTACGCAGTGATCTGAAAGCACCACCCTAATTCCATTTCCCGACCCAGGCATATCGTTTACGATAAAGCCGTCGATCATTATGTAGTCAGCGCCTTCAATGTTGATGCCATCATCTCTGATTGGTCCAGTTTGATTGATCAGGGCATTATTGCCCAAGGCCATAAATACGATGGGTTGATCCTCAGTGCCTGATGTACGTAAATCAAACCCAGCATAAGTGCCGTCCTCCACCAATACGCTGTCACCAGGCTCCACCTGATCAGCGGCATGTTGCAAAGTTGCAAACGCCTGGGCCAAAGAAAGTCCGCTGTTTAGATCGTTGCCAAGGTTGGATACATAATAGGTCGTTGCCATCAGTGCTGGTGAAAAAAAGAGAAAAAAGATTGAGGGTTTCCACTTACAGGGCAATGGACGATGCATCCTAATGATAAAGTAAAAATTAGATAATTCGTTTGAGCGTGCCCTTCGAGTGTGTGGTAAGTGAGGTCTAAAACAGACCGAGCCCGCTTTGGCCTGTTTTATGAACGGACAAGTGACCCTCTATCGTATTTTTGGTAGGTTTTACGATGTACAAGAAATCATGCCCGAAAGAGAAGGACAGACGATCTCTTGCAATCAATTGGTTGTTCATCTACATTAAGACCAAGAGCCGATTTTACCCGTAGGTATACGTTCCACTGGCAGCAGCCGCTCCCGGTTCTTGTACATGCTGCGAATCACATCCTGGTCAACTTTTCTCCTGCTGTGATAGGGAAATTTAAGTGATTTTGTTTCGGCGGATAAAGGCAAGTGGTATAATTATTAAAGGAGCAGGGGGGATTGTAAAGTCTGTTGAAGTCCAGGGTCACTTCTCCGTCTTCATCCGGAAGATCGATATACATATAGCGCCCACCTCCATAGGTTTCTACACCGGTGGTTGCATCGGCAACCATGAGAAACCCATTTTGACCAACTTGCAAGGAATAGTCGCTGCCTCGAAATCTAAAATTGACTTGGCCGACAAACTGGGTCTCAGCATAGGGACCCAGCTCTGATTTGACTTCTTCCGATCTGACCTCTTCATAATATTTGACATGGGCCAGAAAAACCATCGATACATTTACAGGATAGGACTCAAACCCTTTCCAAGTTCTTATTTCTGGATTCTCACGATCCCATATCCGCAGATAGGGCTGATTGTTTCTGGTAATAATCTGCCACCGTAAACGATCGTGCTTCAGCACCCTGGAACTTCCGAATTCATCAAGGTGCAGATCAATGCGGTTGAGGGTAGAATCCGACTCTGTACGGACAAATACTCCCTCCGCGGCCTGAAAAGTAAAGACACCATCATTCCAGGAAAAGCTTCCAATGGTTTCGGGTATCTGGGAGATCTTTAGATGGTATCTATGTTCTGGCTTTCCGCCAAATTGGGCGAAATCACGATCCATCTTCATCAGACCCACAAGTTGCAAATATCCATTCCTACGGCTTTGATTCAGAACTTCTCGATACGCTTCTACATCGTGCTGGTATTCTTCCAACGTTAATTCAGGCGGATATGTAGGGATCTGCGAAAAGCCAAGATTGGTACAAAATATCGGCAGTGATAAAGCCAAGATCAATTCCTTCATGACACTTAATGTACAGAATGTTTTACACGGTTTCCCATCAAACTTTGACTTCGAGATGATTATCTCAAGCGCTCCAACTACCTTGAAAAGAATCCCTCATAAATCCAAGGGAAAGGTTTTGATTCTCAGAGACCTTGGCATAAACGAGTTTGTGAACGAAGATCTTCAGTTGGTACAGCTATATAACATTATGAGATCCCAGGTTGTATTTGCCCGTGAAATGGCAGAAGTCAATCCAATGGTTTGTACAGGGTGACCACATACTTTCTCCTATCGGAGTCCTCTCCCCACTAACTGATTGGTATAACAAGAACCGATGAAAATATTTATCTTAACCATCCAGTGCATACAGGACGTAAAGACCAATTCGATGTGCTGTCGTCTGTCACCACTCCGGAACCACCGGCATTGTCAGGCCCAGAGGTGTATATACCGGCATATGCTGCTTAGAGCAGAAGCATTCAGTACTGCCTTGATCTGACAAACGCGAGGCTGCTGACATAACTTCTTCCGGGAAGTGCTTTGTGTGATGGGCAAACACTTGGAGTAGCGTCCTGTAGATTTGGGCCCATTTCTTAACAGGATGGAGTAGTATTTTATTTTTGGCATATGAAATATGTTGCCGAGAAACCAAATGCGCAAGATTGATACATGGAAGTAGTGCATATAAGGTAGTTGTGTGGCATTTTTAGAATGCCTGAGAGTTCAATATTAATACTATATAAAAATGAAGAAAATTGAAATATTACTATGCCTTATTACTGCTATTATATTACTTGATTCTTGCAGTATAAAGCAGGAAGCTCAAAAACCCAATATTATCTTAATTTTTATAGATGATATGGGCTGGGCAGATTTAAGTTGCTTTGGGAATACCGATGCCCAAACGCCAAACATTGACAAGCTGGCTTCTGAAGGAATTAGTTTTGAACAGTTCTATGTAAACTCACCCATTTGTTCTCCATCGCGTGTTGCCATTTCAACAGGCACCTACCCTCAACGATGGAACATAACCTCTTATTTGGCTCACCGCGGAAATAACCAGAAACGCGGACTGGCTAACTGGCTTAACCCCGAAGCACCCATGCTGGCACGTAGCCTTAACAATGCGGGGTATGCCACCGGCCATTTTGGAAAATGGCACATGGGTGGCCAACGCGATGTAGCGGATGCTCCCTATATTACCGAATATGGTTTTGATAAATCGCTCACTAACTTTGAAGGCATGGGCGCAAAACTATTACCACTTACCATTGATGAAACCGGGAAAGTAGGACGAATATGGGAGGGAGCCGAAAAACTTGGTGAGCCTTATATCTGGATGCAACGCTCAGAGATTACCACCGGTTTTATCGATTCTGCTATAGTGTTTATGGATGAAGCTTCACAAAACCAAAAACCCTTTTATGTAAACATATGGCCCGATGATGTCCATAGCCCCTATTGGCCTTCTTTCGAACAATATGGTGTAGCAAAACAGGAGGGGAAACGCGGTCTGTACCTGGCTGTTTTAAAAGAAATGGACAAGCAGTTTGGAAAACTTTTCGAGCACATACAAAACAACGAAGCATTAAGAAACAATACCCTGGTTCTATTCTGTTCCGACAATGGACCGGAAAAGGGAGCCGGACGGGCAGGAAATTTAAAAGGATATAAAACCCATCTTTACGAAGGAGGCATACGTTCTTCTTTAATTGTTTGGGGCCCCGGTTATATCAGTAAAGAAGCACAGGGTACTCGAAACAAAAAATCGGTTTTCTCGGCTATTGACCTTAAACCTTCGCTGCTTGAATTTGCAGGAATTAAAGAGTCCCCAGAAACAGTAACAGACGGTGAAAGCCTAATAAAAACAATATTGGGGGAAAGCAATGCATCGCGTCAGGAACCTATATTTTACAGCCGACCACCCGACAGAAAGGACTACTATGGTTTTGAAAACCTACCTGATTTAGCCATGCGCCATGGCGACTGGAAACTATTATGCGATTATGATGGAAGCCGACCCGAACTGTATAACATTGTTAACGACCCCGGCGAATTACGTAACCTTGCCGATGAAAAACCGGATATAGTTGAAGAAATGGTAGAGCAAGTAGTTGCGTGGCACAACTCAATGCCGGTTTTAGAAGAAGTAAAACAAGAAACCACAGATAATAAATAAACTACGATGGCTAAAACATTAAAAATATTTTTTGTAATTATTTGTACGGGCATGGCTCTTCAGGTATTGCATGCTCAACAAACAAATCGCCCAAACATTTTAATTATTATTGGCGATGATGGTACTCATAATGATCTGCCTCTTTACGGAGGGAAAAATGTAAAAACCCCCAACATTGAGAAACTGGCCTCCGAAGGTTTGACCTTTAACAAAGCCTACGTTTCAATGGCAATGTGCACACCCAGCCGCACCGAATTATATACAGGCATGTACCCCACAAAAAGCGGTGTATGCTGGAATCATGGAAACGCACGACAAGGAACAGAAAGTATTGTTCAACACCTTGCTAAATACGGTTATAGAACCGGGATAGCAGGAAAAACGCATATACAGCCTAAAGAAGTATTCCCGTTTGAAATGGTTCCGGGAGTTAAACGCAATTGTGTAAAAAAAAACAGCCGATTTTAGCCCCGTTGGAATGTTGGAGTTTGTTAGCCGCGATAAAGACCAACCTTTTTGTCTTGTAACTGCCCTTACCAGCCCCCATGCACCCTGGACAGTTGGCGACCCCTCGCATTTTATACCCGACAGTCTGGTGTTACCACCCTACATGGTTGACACAAAAGAAACAAGGCAGGAATATGCAAAATACCTTGCCGAGGTAGAAGTGTTAGACGAACAAACAGGACAAACCTTGCAAGTGCTGAAAGATGCCGGTGTGTACGACAATACCATTGTAATTTTTACTTCGGAACAAGGTTCGCAGTTTCCTTATTGTAAATGGACAAATTACGAGAACGGGGTACATACAGGATTCGTTGTTCGCTGGAACGGAGTAATCCAGCCCGGAACTCGCACCAACGCATTAATACAGTATTCCGATGTATTGCCGACTTTGTTAGATGCTATTGGTGGAAACCCTGAGGGCTTCGATGGCTCCAGTTTTCTTTCGGTTTTAAAGGGCGAAAGCAACACCCATCGTAAATATGCTTACTCAATGCATAATAATTTTCCCGAAGGGCCTCCATACCCCATACGTTCCATTACCGACGGCACCTATCATTACATCTTAAACCTGAATCACCAAAACATGTACATCGAGAAGCACCTTATGGGCAGGCCCGACCATACAAGCTACTGGCCATCGTGGATGCTGAATATTACCAATAACGATGAAAATTTCAATATTGTATCGGGCTATATGCTGCGCCCAAAAGAAGAACTTTTTGAACCCGGAAAAGATAAGTACGAAAGAAACAACCTGGCCGGAAAAGAGGAATATATGGAAATTCAAAAACAATTGGCCAACGAATTGCAAAATTGGATGAAAGAACAGGGAGACCTGGGGAAGCTTTTGGACACAAGAGAAGAATTCAATGCACAACGTCAGGGTAACCATTTTATACCGAGAGTTTCGGAATAATTTAAAATATGTATAAAAACTATTAAACTATTAAACTATGAAAATAATTAATTTAGTAATGTTGCTATTGACCGTAACTTGCTGGACTACATTTGGACAAAAAGCAAATGTTCCAGGTGATTTTCCAGATCCATCCATCATTAAATATGGTGATTATTATTACTGCACTGCCACTAGTTCGAATTGGTCTCCAGGTTTTCCAATTCTAAAATCAAAGGATATGAGAAATTGGGAATGGGTGTCAAATGTTTTTCCCAATAAACCCAACTGGATAAATAATTCATACTGGGCTCCTGAAATAAATGTAGATAACGGAAGGGTATATATTTATTACACTGCAAGAAAAAAAGGAGAAGGCTTGTGTGTTGCCGTTGCAAGTGCCGACAAACCCGAAGGTCCATACAAAGACCATGGGGCATTGGTTTGTGAGCCTGTAGTTGGTTCTATTGACGGGTATTCTATAAGGGATGAAAACAATAAGCTTTATTTGATTTGGAAAACCGATGGCAACAGTAAAAACCAACCCACACCATTTTGGGCTCAAGAAATGAATGAAGAAAGGACAGCCTTAATAGGTGAACGAGTTGAGTTGTTTCGCAATGATTTGGATTGGGAAGGAAATTTGATTGAGGGAGCTTCAATAATAAAACATGGAGATTATTATTATTGCTTTTATTCTGCAAATGGTTGTTGCGGCAGGCGATGTTCATACAATACAGGAGTAGCAAGGGCAAAAGATTTACTTGGCCCTTGGGAGAAAGACCCTAATAATCCGATTATGGTTGATGAGGTAAACTGGAAATGTCAGGGACATGGTTCACCAATAATTGTAAATAACAAAAACTATTTCTTGTATCACGGTTACAGCACAGAAACAGGTATTTTTACCGGACGCCAGGGAATTCTGCGGGAGTATAAAATTACAGATGACAATTGGATAGCTTTTACCTCAAATTATATAGAGTCAGATTTAGGAACAAAAAATGCAAAGGGCTCACTCGTTTATTTTGAGGACTATTTCTCAGGAAACGAAATAAAACCATCGTGGAATTGGTCTGTTTATAGTCAGCCAATTTACAAGCAGACAAATAACTCCCTGATAATCTCAGGTGATAAAAATGGTAAGCCACTTTTGTTTGGTCAAAAAGTTTACACGAAAGATTATCAGGCTACATTAACAACAGGCAAAAAAAACACTGCCACTACGGGAATTTCTTTAATAGGTGATGAAAGCAAAAACATTAGTTTAGTTGTAAATAACGACAGTTTATGGGTTGCATTTAAAAACCAGAAAGAAGAAAGAATGTTAAATAAGGCTGTATTGCCCCAAAAATATAAAAATCTGCATCTAAGAGTTTTGGTTAAAAACAATACTGATGCCACATTCTTATACAGTATTGATGGAAAAGCATTTATCCCGATGAACGACGAACTAATTGATTGTAGTTTCCTGCCACCTTGGGACAGACCCCTACGTGTTGGTATTTATTGCAAAGGTAGTGATTCAGAAAAGTCAATATTTAACCACTTTATTTTAAGTGACATAGAGTAATAAACGCCACACAACACATGGTATAGTGCATGCGGGTTTCAGAGGTATGCGAGCGTTTGTAGCCCGTAAAACAAGTCGGTGTAAACTGATAGAAAATTGCCTCGAACTCCCGCACGTCACCATACCATAAAACGTTATACAGCACTATAGATAGAAGAGAATGGCATTGAGAACTATACAGACAACTTTCAACAATGAATTTGACCTGACTGCACGCAGTCTTAGTGAAGTTGAGATTAGAGAGACAAATCAACGAGATAATTGTTACATATGGGATAAGAAGGACTCAAGCATTTCCTACAATTCATTTATTCTCAAGAAGAATAGTAAATCAAAATTTATTTGCGAACTGAAATTCTATGAGTCTAGTCAAACAGGAAAATATTTACCCAGGCCAGCATTTAGGAGACAGGCTTTGAGTGGCAATATTTCCACCACTAAGAGTGGAGATAAAGTAATTATTCGATTTGATGATTCGGAATCAGCATCAAATTTCTGGTCACTTATAGGATTTCTATCCTCGTACAAGAACTTGGTCGATCTAGGTGAATTCCATAGCAAATACAAAGTAGTTGCAAAAGACTCATTTATAATTGAATTCAAGGAAAAAGATGATTTGTCCAAAATAAAGGATATCAAAGAGCTCATGGAGCTTACCAATTTATCTCCAGCTGATCTGAAGTCGATTACATTTGAACAAAGAAAGAAGAATCTCAAGGGATATTACTATCTATTGAAAAACGAATTACACAAAGGAATTAGGAGTAGAGAATTGTACAGGACTAAATACAGTATCAGAAGTGGTGAGGAGTACATTTGGCATCACTTCTTGAAGAACAATGATTGGATTTTAGGATTAAATGTAGATGCTCGATTTATAATTGATTTTTTAGATGAGCAAAAGGTAGGAATCGAAGATTCGAAAGGAAGAAAAAGCCCAAGTGTGGACATATTAGGTGTGACAGATTTTACCACACTAATCGAATTGAAACATTCAAGTACTCAAATATTTAAAGCAACTAGAAATAAAGGAAGAGCAAACACCTGGGATTTTACATCTGATTTCATAGAAGGAATAAGTCAATGCTTGGGCCAAAAGTTTGACTTGGATAAGACCTTTCATTCCAAGGAATTCATTAAGGACGATGGAACACGATTGAATAAATCAGATATTCAATCGATCGATCCTAAAGCAATATTTCTGGTAGGAAATAAGAAAGAGGAATTTCCTATAAATGAACTTAACGATGATAACCTACTTAAAAACAAAACTCTCCAAAGGTTCCGAAGGAATAATAGAAATATAGATATACTAACTTATGATGAACTCTTTGAGAGGGCATATCAAATTATGTACTCTAAGAAGCTTGGAAAGAATTGGTATTGGCAAGATGAAAAGACTGTATTTGAAGAATGAAAGCGCTGTATAACAGGCGATACCTCATCAGCCACCCTATCGGGATGGCCGCTGGGTATCGCCGGAACGTTCTCGACAAGCCAAATGCAGGGTTGTGCTTGCCCAGGTTTAACCGAAGTCGAAAGATCCGTTAAGTCTTGGGAAGACAGACGCAAAGAGTAGAAAGAAGATAGTGGGTAAAAGGAGGAGAAAACTAGCGAGAGAATTACTTATTCGGATGTGAGACTTCGGTTAGACAAACGAAGGCCAAAAAAGTTGTCGGCTGGAGCGGAAATTTTGGGGTCTGGGGGACTGGCCTTATTTCTTTTAGGGAGTATGTGCTCCAAATCCGTTAAGAAATCTAAACTGTATGAGCTATAGGGAAGCTAGGCCAAAGGAAGAAGGCAAAGTAGGCGAAAAAGCCAGACACGAAGAACTTGCAATCAAGGCGAGTTTTTAGATTTTAGGATTTGGAGTGCTTACGAGCGTTAAGAAAGAAATACAGCCTTGACTTTTGCATACTTTGTGTCAAGTCTTCGATCCCGATCAAAGCATCGGTGGACAAAGTATGAAGAAAAAAAAGAGAAAGAAACCAGATGGAAAGCAGGAGGAACTTTCGATGAACGGCCTGCTCGCTATTGCTCGGTCACGACCGGCTGCACCAAACGTTGGTGGTCATTGGGAGCAAACAATAGTTGACTATTTAAGCAACGTTTCTTATCTTCGATCAAATGTCAATATGCCCACGATCTTTATTCTGGATTCGATCAAGATTATGATTTTCTTTGATGATCATAACCCTCCACACTTCCATGCTGTCTATAATGAACATGAGGAATTGATCATTATCCCGACTCTGGACTCTATAAAAGGTAGATTACCTAGGAATCAAAGGAAGAAACTGGTAGAATGGGCGAGAGGACATATGGAATTTATAATTAAGAAGTGGAACGAATTTAATCCTGATAGTAAAATATGAAAGGTCTAAGAAAAATACCCAGAATTCTTAAGATTAACCGAGTGAGAGGCTATACGATTTCCTGCTTGTTCAGTAGCGGTGAATCACGAGTTATTGACTTCAAAAAGTTCTTTGGGAGGAAGAAATTGAGCAAAAATCATCCAGCAAGAAAACTGCTGGAGGATATCAAAGAATTTCGAAAGGTAGAGATTATAGAACACACAATAGGATGGAGAAATGTTGGAATAAAGTCAAAAGATATAGATGGAAATGAACAATTCTACTATTTTGATTTGGATCCCATTGTTTTGTATGAAAACAGTGAACCCGATGACTCGAGATCGTTGAAAATTGGAGAGATGATCAGATCTGAAAGAAAGAAAGCAGGATTAACTCAGAACGAACTTGCTAAAAGAAGTGGGACAAGTAAGCATTATATATCCAGACTTGAAAACGATAAATCAGATATTGAACTTTTAACTCTAAAGAAGATCATCGAGGCGGGATTGGGAAAGGATCTAAAGATTCGGATAGACTAAAAAGAGAGGAGGTCAACGACCACCAACATTGCATGAGCACGCAATAGCGGACGAAGTAACTAGCTTAATCAAGTGATTCAATGGATCATTTTTTGATGCTCCAAATTATTTTACTTTCAAACCGCTACTGCGGCTATGCGAAGACGTTACACAGCATAAATTAACACAATGGACCCGATAGTATTTATTGATACAAATATTCTTCTCGATTTCTACCGAATAAGACGTAGAGACATAAGCTTGGAGTATCTAAAGCAAATAGAAGAACATCGTGAATCAATAATTCTAACAAGTCAAGTTGAACTCCAATGAAATAATTCTCCATTTTACACCAAATAATTTCTAAGTAACTGGAATCTCTCAATTTTACGAATTTCAAAGTCAATTTGTAACATTTTCTCAAGTCATCTTGTCCAATTAATAAGAGTGCTCAAAAAACAAATTATTCACATTAGAAATTGACAAAGATGAATCCATTAAGATCCATAGTAAAAAATTCTATCATATTGGCTGTCTGTACAATGCCAACCCTAAGTTGCTGTGCTCAATCAGATCAAAAATCGATAACCGCAGTTGATGAAACGACAATATCCTCAACTGTACTCGATACAAAAATTGATAGCCTTGTTAACCAACTTGATATTCCTGGGCTATCAATTGCAATTATCAATGATTCAAAGATGATTTATCATAACGCAATTGGAGTTACAAATAGCGAAACAAAAGAACCAGTTGACAAGCAAACTATTTTCGAGGCAGCATCACTTAGCAAGCCCGTTTTTGCCTATTTCGTTTTGAAAATGGTTGAAAAAGGAGTTCTTGATTTAGACAAGCCCCTCTACAAGTATTTACACCATCCTGAAATTGCCGAAGCATCAAAAGAAGATTATAAATTAATAACTGCACGTATGGTTTTGTCGCATAAAAGTGGTTTCCCTAATCACGCTGATGGCGAAAAAATAGAACTTGCATTTATGCCCGGCACAGATTTCATGTATTCTGGAGCAGCTTATGAATACCTTGCGCGGGTTATTGCGAAAGTAAACGAGGTAGACATAAAAGAAGAACTCAACGCAATGATTCGAAAAGAAGTAACCCAACCATTAAATATGCCCAATAGTACGTTTTTCTGGAATGATTATGTCGCAAAGCACAAAGCTTTTGGTCATGACCAAAACGGTAAACCAACACAAAACAGACCGGGGACTGGGCGTTGGACAGCAGAAGCCGTTAGTGCTGGTTCTAGCTTGCACAGTGAAGCTCAGGAATACGCTCAATTCCTAGTTGCTTTACTTAGACAGGATGGATTAAGTGACTACACGTTTAATGAAATGTTTACTGAGCATACCCATTTTAAGGATAATAATCCGCTAAAACAACAAATTGGACAAACAGGATGGGGATTGGGATTGGCCCAAAAACCTACCGAGTGTGGAATGATGCATATGCATACGGGGAACAACCACGATTTTCAATCTTTTATGATGATACTTCCGGAAAAGGAATTTGGAATCGTTTTCTTTATTAATTGTGACAAGGCAATTCCGTTTATTCAAGGGCTAAATTCAGTAATTGGGCCAATATTTTAATTATAATACTTTTAACTATGGATATTGCAATACAAGAAGTCATTTTCGGAATAGCATTTTTTGCGTTCATCACTACCGTAATTTTTATTATCGCACGTTACACCTACTTAATTCGCAGAACAATGGCTGAAAATGGGCTAAAACCTACAAAAGCACTTAGAAAAGCTCGACCTTTCCACATTGGAGGCATCTTAATCGGTTTAGGATTGGGGCTTATCGCTTCATCCGTTTTTACCCTGATGGAATTGAGTGAAAACACAGCAGACCTTTTAATTTGGGGAACAATTGTTCTTTTCGGTGGATTTGGACTTATTGTTGCACATCTTTTGGAAGAGAAATTTGGACGATAAAATAATTGATACAGACAGCGAACTTATCCATAAAATACAGGATGGGGATATAAATGCTTTCCGAACTTTGGTAGATTTATATAAGGACAAATCACTATCCTTGGCGTTATCTATCTTGAAAAATGAATCACTAGCAGAAGATGTTCTTCAGGATTCATTCATCAAAGTCTATAGAAATATTAAAGGGTTTAAATTCAAATCAAAATTTTCCACTTGGTTCTATAAAATTATAGTAAACACTAGCTACACTGAACTAAAAAGACAAAAAAGGAATATTTCAATTGAAGAAAGTGATTTTGCAACAAATATATCCATCAAACAGAAAGAAAATCTAATCTTAAGTTTAGAAGACCAAAGAAAGTACATTCAGAAGGCAATGGAACAACTCAAAACAGACGAAGCTTTGGTGTTACGACTTTTTTATCTTTGCGAAATGAGTTTGAAGGAAATAACAGCAATAACAAAATTCAGTGCATCCAAGGTTAGGGTAGATATACACAGAGGAAAAAGGAACTTGAAATACCAATTAGAACTGTTGCTGGGAGAGGAATTAAACAACTTATTATGAATGAAAAAGATATAAAAAAACTCATAAAAAAAAGTAAGGTAAACACAAGTCTTAACTTTACTGATAAGCTAATGCAGGAAATTGAAACCCAGAATTCCCTACAAACCGCAATCACCTTTTGGTCTGTACGCCAAATAGTCATTGGCTTTACTTTGACAGCTGTCGTTTCGTGCTATTTGATCTATAAAATCTTAGAACCAAAAATATCAACTGGCAATGTGGTGGTTCCTTTTGCATGGTCATTGATTCTATTTTTAGGATTGAGCTATCTACTTTCTATCAATTACTATAGACCAACTACAAGACTTAAAACTGAAATGATGTGATTGATACATATGGCTAAATCACAAAGAATATTTCACATTTCGAAAGTTTTGGGGAATAGAAGCCAGCACATAACAAGTGATATGAGATCAGACTTGCTATCGCTGCCTCCGATCCATATCACAGATCCGTTGTGCTTCATTATGATTAACTACTAAGCAATGATAAAATTCTTTAGAAAAATTAGACAAAAAATGCTCTCTGAAAATAAATTCAGCAAGTATTTACTCTATGCTATTGGCGAAATCGTTCTTGTCGTTATCGGTATATTAATTGCTTTGCAGATTAACAATTGGAATGAGGATAGGAAAATCCAGAAGAATGAAATCACTATTTTGGAGCAATTAAATGATGACCTTTCTAAAAATCTCGAAGAAGTCCTTGAAATAAAAAGTATCTTAGATCAAGCATCACGGAACTCCAATTCTTTTTTATTGTACCTTAATTCCCAAAATAATCATTCAGATTCGATTTCTGCATGGTTAGATCAAATAGATAGAAATCCCATTTTTAATAATGCGAACACTGCCTATAAAAACCTGGAAAATAATCCCAATAAAATCATTTCCAATGACACTTTAAGACTACGGATAACAATGATGTACGAAAAAGAATTTAGAAATATTGATGTTCGTGAAAATGGCTATAAAACCCAATTTTATCCTGAATTTAAGAAACAGCAAAGAGCAAATTTCACCATGACTACTGAGGTTTCAGAAGATGGTAAAGATATAATATTCGACTATATCCGTCCCAAGAATATTGAAAAATTAAAAGAGAACGATGCATTTAAAAACGCAGTTGTAGATATGTACAATTTTTCTAAACTTAGAATTAATTTTCTGACTTTGACCGAAAATATATTACGGGTTTTAATTCAAGATATTGAACAAGAAATTGGAAGCTTAGAATGATAAAATTCTTTAGAAAAATTAGGCAAAGATTACTCTCTGAAAACAAAATCAGCAAGTATCTGATTTACGCCGTCGGTGAGATAATTCTTGTGGTGATCGGTATTCTGATTGCCATTCAGCTCAACGACTACAACCAGGAAGGAAAAGAACGTAATGAGGAAATGTCCTTTCTCCAAAATCTGAAAGATGATATTGAACTTGATATACAGGAATTAACATTGAGAGATTCCATTTTGATTGGTTATCAATCGAGTCAAGAAAAAGGATTGGAGTTATTACTTGAAGCAAAATCAGTGCAGGACATTTTAGCCCTAGATTCTCTCATTCAATACCGCTGGCAAGGTTTTTCAGTGAATAGAAAGACCTACGATGAGATGCTAAATACCACCGGAATCTACATTATTACGAATAGGGATTTGCTCAATGATTTGAGCGATCATTATGCCTTAGTAGAGACGTTTCAACAAAACTATAGAGAGATCAATGAAGATTCACGGGAGTTTTATAATGACTCTAATTTAGACCCTTTCGATTATATCAAAAGGTATTACGGTCACCAATCATTCGATGTTCAAACCCTTGATGCAACTTGGATTGCGAATCATAATTCACCTACTTATCTGGCCTTGTCCAGATTCTACAGTCATGTGATCCGTGCTGTTAATGGAATTAAGCGCAGATATATTGCAGAAATACTGAATAGTAGCAAGGCAATGATGGCTGAAATAGAACAAGAATTAAGAAAAAAGAATATCAAAAATTAACGAAAGCACAACAATGTATATGAAATCATAGCCGTCTATCGGCAGGCTACGCTTCATATACTCACCGTTGAACAAACCCGTTAGAGATCCCAGAAAAATCATCCTTGGAAATAGCTTGATCGGATTGGTTTTTGCCATAAAGTGGATGAACCAAATATTCCAATCATGGCAACAATTGATGACAGACTGGAGAAATTCGATAATTATTTATTACTGAAAAATTTTAGTGAACAGACGAGAACTAGTTACTTGAGGACACTTCGAGAGTTTGATACTGACGATGAATGTCAGCACTGTATAATTTTCGGAGGTCGCAGGGAATTAGGGGTAGGTACGGGCAAGAGCAGGCTAAGTCTTATTTGCTGAAGCGAATAAAGAATGGAAAGTCTTGGAGTACGATTAACGGGGATTATTCTGCTCTGAGAAAATATTTTAGGGAAGTAGCCAATCTTACTTGGAGTTTAAAGAAGGTGCCGCGGCCGAGAAAGGAAGAGAGACTTCCGGAGATTCTATCGAAACAGGATGTTAGTAAAATCATTGAACATGCGGTAAATTATAAACACCAGGTATTTCTGACCTTCGTGTATGCCACAGGCCTACGCTTAAGTGAAGCTCTGAACGTTAAGATTACAGACATAGACGGGAGCCGAAAACAGATAAGGGTAAGTAAAGGTAAAGGGTCAAAGGATCGCTATATTACCATACCTGAGAGCTTACTGCGTATTCCGGCGATGTTGACCCCCTCATTCCGGATGAAGCTGACCCCCATATTCCGGCAAGCTGACCCCCTGAAAAGGAGGGAACCAGGTGAGGGGGATTCTGACAAGCTGACCCCTTCCGATGCAAGTCAATATTCCGGCATGCTGACCCCTGAAGGACTTTTCTTGGGGGACTGACATTCCGGCATGTTGACCCCGTTGGATGTTATCCTACGGGGTTGACCCCCTTGTAGAGAGGCATAGGGAAGTAGAAAGTTCATATCCATACATTAGGTCATTTAGCACAAACTAATTGAAATGGCCTATCAATCTAAACGTATGGAAGAAGTAAGACAGATCATCAGAACCTATCTAGAGACCGAGAAATACAAGGTCGTGGCCCGGCAATTGGGCATTTCAAAGAATACTGTTCGAAAGTATGTACGGCTGGCAGAGCAATTAGAGATATCCAAGGAGGAGTTATTGACCCTGGATGATGAGCAGCTCAAAACACTAATCTATCCCGAAACAGTGATTTTGGATTCGGAACGCATAGGGATTTTTGAGGAAAAGGTAAACTATTGGCTGTCAGAATTGGGCAGGGTTGGGGTGACCAGACAGTTGTTATGGAAGGAGTATAAGGGTGAGCATCCAGATGGTTTTGAGTACAGCCAGTTCTGCGAAAGGTTAGGCCAACACATTCAAAGTAGAAAGTTAACCATACATCTTAAGCATGAGCCAGCTAGAGAGATGATGGCAGATTTTGCTGGTCAGAAACTAAGCTGGATCAATCGAGATACCGGAGAGATCATACCGGCCGAAATCATAGCCGCCGTATTACCCTATAGTCAATATACTTTTGCGATGGCTATCAATAGTCAACAAACGCCGGATGTAATACATGGTCTCAATCAGACCTTCCTGTTTTTTGGAGGCACTCCACATGCTATGCTATCAGACAACTTTGCAGCTTACGTAAAAAAAGCAGATCGCTACGAACCTGCCTTTACCGAATTGTGCAATCAACTAGGAGCTCACTACCACATAGACCTGCAAGCCTGCCGGGTAGGAAGACCAAAAGACAAAGCAAGTGTGGAGAACATTATAAGCACTATTTATACGCGCATCTATGCCAATGCGAAATGAGCAGCACTTTAGTTTGAGTGAGCTGAATCATGCAATCAGAAAAAGACTGGTTGATCATAATAATGAACCCTTTCAAAAAAGACCAGGAAGTCGGAGAAGTATTTTTGAACAATATGAAAAACCGTTGCTAAGGCCGTTGCCAACCACTTTATTTGAATTAAGAAAGCAAAAGAAGGCTACCGTGGGAAAGAACTACCATATCTATCTAGGGCAGGAGAAAGAATACTATTCAGTACACTTTTCTCATGTAGGGAAAAGAGTAGATGTCAGGTATAGTTCTACCATATTGGAGATATACTATAAGCAAAGTCGCATTGCAGTACATGAACGCACCGGTAAAAAGTATACTACTAATGCCCAACATATGCCCGAAAAACACAAGATATACGAGCAGCTCAGTGGCTATACCAGCAAAGAGTTTACCAGTCTGGCAGAGAGTATTGGTCAGATGACACATTGGGCTATCCAGCAAATCCTGATCTCGACCTTCTATGAAGAACAATCCTATAAAAGTTGCTTAGGTGTACTTAATCTAGCCAACAGATTCTCTCATGAACGTCTTGAGGCTGCATGCAGCAGATGTTATCAAATTGGCCAAGTCAACTACGGGCTTCTTAAACGGATACTCGACAAAAACCTTGACCAATCTGAACCCGACTTGTTCACAACAAAATCGCTATCAGATCATGAGAATATCAGAGGAAAGGATGCTTATCAATAACTAATTATACCTATAAATAAGAAATCGAATATGAAAAATGCAACCTTGGAGACAATGAAGGATCTTAGATTGGGAGGCATGGCGTCAACATACGAGGCCATCCTTAATCTTCCTGTCAACCAACATCCGGACAATCACGAACTCATCGCACAGCTGATCGATTCTGAACTACTTTACAGGTCCAACAAAAGAATGGATTTGTTTATCAGACTCAGCAAACTGCGTTACCAGGCCAACTTAAAGGATATAGACTACTCATCATCAAGAAACTTAAAAAAAGAGCACATTACCAAATTAGCGGATGGCGCCTATATCGATAGGAGTGAAAATATACTTATTACGGGCGCCACAGGCTGTGGAAAATCTTATCTGTCCTGTGCGCTGGGACACCAGGCCTGCGTCCTGGGTAAAAGAACACTCTACTTTAATCTAAACCGATTCACAGAACAAATCACCCTGGCAAAGACAGATGGAACATTAATAAAATGGCTCAACAGATTAAGAAAAGCCAGCCTGATTATCTTGGATGACTTTGGTCTTCAACCCTTGTCCCAGTCCGTCCTTCTAATTATTCTGCAAATACTAGAAGACCGATATGAGCGCTCCTCAACAATTATTTGCTCGCAATTACCTGTGTCAAAATGGCATACCTATCTCAATGATCCGACTATTGCAGACGCCATTCTTGACCGCTAGTACCCAAAGCACACAGAATAGAATTGAAAGGAAAAAGCATGAGAAAACCAACAAAACAACTATCTTAAATAAGGAAATGGAGATGAAATTTCTACAGGGGGTCAACAGCCCGGAATATGGGGGTCAGCTTAGTCGGAATATGCACTTGCTACGGAAATATTGGAGCGTGTATCGACCAATACAGTATTTATTCAATGGTAAAAGAAAAGGTAGTAGGTTCTCAAATCGTGCTGCACAGTGGAGCATGATCCGAGCCAAGGAGAGAGCTAAAATGACCAAACCAGCATCCATCCACACACTTCGCCATTGTTATGCCACTCATCATATTGAATCTGGCACCGATTTAGTGTACTTACAAGAGCAACTTGGCCACAAGCACCTACGAACCACCGCCAGGTATGTGCATCTATGCATGGAGGAACGTGTCCGACAAATCAACCATCCGATCAGCAGCATGTCGATCGGTTATCGAGAGACGGATCGATAGGGGATCTATTTCGACATTACGGAGAGCGATATATATCTACCTATAAACCAGATATACACAAGGTCAAATTCATTCGTGCAGTACGGTTGTGTAAGACACCGGCATTGGGAGGTCATAAATATGTGTGCAAAAGATGCGGCGATGAGTTATTTATCTATCACTCATGTGGACATGCTCAGTGCCCCCTTTGTCAGAGCATTAAACGGGCACAATGGCAGGATAAGTTGGGCAATAGATTGTTGGCGGTTCCATATACGCATACGGTTTTCACCTTGCCACATCAACTGAATAAGGTTGCTAAGCGGTATCCGAAGTTGGTCTACAATTTATTGCTACGCAGTGCATGGCAAACGGTCAAACAAGTGTGTGCCGATCCGACAAATGTAGGGGCCTTACCGGGTATGGTAAGTGTACTGCATACATTTGGATCGGATATGAAGCATCATATTCATGTACACAGTCTGATCACCTTTGGAGGTGTAAAAGGAAACAAATGGATTTGGCCAAAGAGAAAAAAGAAGATCGCATCCTACCGTGAGATGTGTCGCGTATTTAGGAATATTTTTATGTCGGGTCTTGACAATTTAATACTGCAGGGCAGCATACAAGCATCAAACTATGAAACATTGAGATCAGAGATATGCGAGCGGCGTTGGAACGTAAGAAATTCCTATCCCACGATGCAGACGGGATTAATCGAAAATTATTTGGGACGATACATTAATCGGGTAGCTATTTCTAGAAATCGTTTAAGGTACCTGGAAAGAGAAAAACAAGTACAAATCATCTATAACGATTATCGTAAACAACAAAAGAACCAAGCGGCTCCTAAGGCCATAAAGACATTATCTCCTCTAGTGGCCATGCATCAAATGCTACAACATTTACTACCACCCTATTTTCAAAAATGCCGCTATTATGGTCTGCATTCCACATCGATATTTACCAAGGTGAGTAATCAAATCCCTCAGCTGCTAAGAAATGCAGGTCAAACCATTAGGACAGTGTTTCAGATCCTAACAGACTTGCTTGGGCTCACTCCTTTGGTATGTGATAAATGTCAACAAGCGGATTTGATCCAGATTCCAATAAGTTCAGATCGAAATTACATTGATCTCATCCTGAGTGCACCCAAAGGAAGGGCGCCTCCATCGCTAAACCCAAAGCCATGATGCAGACAAATACAAAGATAATATTGGGATGTGTACAGCCCCAGTTCTGTCCCAAAACAGCCAAAAGCAGCTGGATACAGACAAATGACAGCTGTCTCCCTATCGATATCTATACCATCTGTTCATCCAATGTAATTTACTCTAACATACACTTCCCAAAAGAGCCCAAATTCGTACCTTACCCATTAGAAGGGGTTAACGAGTTTCCCTAAAGACGGGGTTCGTTCAACTGAAATGTCTGCGTCCATCTCATAATCTCTCAGATGGACCAGCACCTCCGGACTTTTCGAAGATAGACGCAGACATTCCTTTGAGTTAGGCATCATTGTTTATCATGATATTCTTAGATTCAAATATCATTATTTCAGATTACACACTAAGTAATCCACATTCATATTTGTTACTAAAGTTTCATAAGAGGGTAGCAAATAGAATATATGTTAGTCGCGTAACCATTGACGAAGTATGTAACAAACGGGAAGAGCATCGAACTAAAAAGGTAATTGAATATAGCCATGTTCGAACAGCCATTAAGAGAATGTCATTTCTCGATCCAAATCTTGGACCAGATGAAGTCAATTTGGAAGACCGTGATGAATTTGAAAAAAGACTCGTAAGTCACTTAGAAGAAAATGATGTAACTATCGTTGACTATCCATCAATAGGTCATGGAGACGTGATTAAATATGCATCTACTGGAAGGCGACCATTCAAAAATAAAGATACTGGATATAAAGACTACTTAATTTGGACAAATATCAAGGAACTACTTATAAAAGATCACGCGTCTGAATTATATCTACTAACCCGTGATGGAGATTTTCACTCTGACAAAACTCTACACGGTGACTTGGTGGAGGATCTTAAAGCAAGTGAGATTGATGCTACGAGAGTACGAGTCTTGAATTCAATCAAGGACTTCAATCTCAAGTTTCTGATTCCGACCTTCGAGTCAAAACCTGTTGAGACTCTTGTCACTGAAGAACGGATCAAATTTTTGAAAGAAGCAATCTCGGAAGATCTACAGCAATATGTGGTCGGTAATTGTCTTAGTGAATCTAATATTAAGACTTCCCATCAGTATGAAGACGTCCATATTGTTGACATTGAATCGATTGATTCTATAAATCTTGGTGATGCAAGATTAGTCGAGGACACAAAGATCCAGATTACAGCTTCTTCAGTTTTGACTGTTCTCTTAAGCTATGCCATTGAGTCTGCTTTTATTGACTCATTGTCTCCAAATGCCGAAGTCGGAGATATAGAACATAGTGTAGCTGCCGTCAGTGAGGTGAGACAAATATGTGCGGAAACAGCAGTCATATTTGATTTAGCTAGAGTGAAAATTGAGCGTTTATGGACCTACGAATTGAGTGATTGAGTAAACGATGCCTAACATGGGTTAGGACACAATGCCGGCTAAGAAAGTAGTGTTGTTGTTCGAACTTTATTTTTATATTGAAAGCGAGCGTTTTATAGAGAATCGAAGATCCTGGCCGGCACTGCGCCTAGCCCAGGAGCGTTATGAGCAACCAAAATTAAAAACTTTTACAATGGGACTATTTAGTAAAATATTCGGAAATAGAGATAAAACCAATAAGCCAAAGAACAAACAAAACAACTTTTTGACCAATTCACAAGACTATGGTTTAGGTGAGATTGAATTAGGAATTTCAGGAAAAGTGAGAGTTGATGGACTTTTAGCAATTGCTGCAATGGAAAAAATTGCAAAAGAAAAAAATGAAGAATTCAAATTCAGTGTCATGCATACCTCCTTACTAGAAGAAGGGGCTTTAACGGTGCCTGTTGTTTGTACTATTGGAGCAGAAAAATATTCTTTATACTTTATCTATCAGGAAGAGGAATTACTCAAATACAAAGACTTGGTTAAACATGTCCAACGAACAGCTTATCCCAAATTAATATACTTGTAACTACTCAGGTCAAAATTGAGGGATTGAGGGGTGAAATAGGTAGTTGAGGGGTGAAAAATTGAAAAATCGATGAGTTATGAACAATTTGTGAACAAAAAGGGATGAATGGTGGAAAAATGACATGTAATAGGCAAGTAAATAAATGAATACATATACGAAATTTGTATATGTATGGAAGACTTATCGAGAATCAGGAAAGCACTAGAGGAAAAGAGCAAGGAAGAACTCATCGATATTATAATGATGTTGCTTCCCTTGGCAGATAGAGTGAAGGAGTTGGAGGCTGAAATAGAGCGTTTGAAGAATCAAAATAGCAGGAACACTTCATTACCGCCATCACGAGATAAACAAGAGGTAAAAAGGAAGACTCGCAGCCTAAGGAAAAAGAGTAAGCGGAAAACAGGGGGTCAAAAGGGACACGACGGCAGGACCTTAAAGATGTCAGAAAAGGTAGATCATGTGATAGAGTATGCACCCGATCAGTGTGCTCACTGCCAGGATTATATGGTAGGAAAAGGTCAATTAATAGAATGCAAGCAGATATGGGATATTCCACCAGTTAGTTTGGAGGTTACTGAACATAGGAGATATAGAAAGTATTGTAAAGGCTGCTGCAAATGGACCAGTTCGTCTTATGGAGTGAATTTGCAAAAGGGACCTCCGGTACGATACGGAGATTGCCTCCAAAATCAAATTGTGTACTTATCGATCCGACAATTATTGCCATATAGAAGGCTTAGCGAAGCCATAGAAGTTATCTATGGGCATAAGATCAGTGAGGGAACCATCGATAATATGCTGGCCAGTAAGTCAGAACAAGCAAAAGATACTTATGCATCGGTCATCGGTGCGATTGAGAAAAGCAAAGTGGTTGGCGTAGATGAAAGTGGATGTAGTGTTCAAGGACGCAAACATTGGGCCTGGACTTGGGTAACACCAAAATTTTCCCTAATACATATTAGCGACAATCGAGGTCACTTAACCACAAGAGGATTATTTCCGCAAGGATTCAGTAAAGGCATACTAAATAGTGATTGCTGGAGGACTCATTTGAATACTATGGCAAAAGGCCATCAGATTTGTCTAGCTCATTTGAAAAGAGAGTGCCGAGGATTAAAGGAGTTTCATAAATCCAGATGGGCGATCAAACTGGAGAAGGTTCTTCAAGAAATCATGCTGACATGCAGGAAGAAAAGGATTCCAAAAGACAAAAAGAAAGACATTGAAGACAGATTGGATAAGTTATTATCACAAAAATTATCTAAATCCCACAAATCGATTAAATCTCTAAGGAATCGATTACAAAGATTGAGAGATTGTGTTACTGTGTGCCTATACAATCGCAAAGTACCACCGGACAATAATGCCTCAGAAAGAGCAATCCGGATGATCAAATTAAAGAGCAAGATATCAGGTACATTTCGCTCTCAGAAGGGTGCACAAAGATTTGCCATTTTAAGAACGATTATCGATTCGGCAATTAAACAAGGAATTCACCCCTTTAAAGCACTGGAAATGCCTAATATTATTATCAATTAGAGCTGAGTAGTTACATATACTTTAGTTCCATTCCAATTTATGACGGATACGAACCCAAACCAATTATTGAACCTTTTCAACTTGCTGATCTGAGATATGATAAGGACTCTAAAGTTGCTGGAAAGTATGCAATGTGGTGGAGTACTGAATCTGATCCATACTTTCACAAATCAAAAACATTTGAATATTTAGCTAAACTAAATGAAGTAATCAAAGGTTACGAAACATACATGACAGGTTATGTTTTAAGACAATGTAGAATAGTAAGAGAAACAGAGTTAAAAAGAATGCAATTACCTGACAATCATGCAACATATATAATTGATGGGCCGGAGGAAAAGAAAGTGCTATTAGATATTTCTAAAGAAAAAGGAATTAGGTTTTTATTCAATATTGGTGAAACTACAAACGAATATAGAGACAGATTCATTCGAGGTGCTGTTGTGGATCTGATTGCTAACATTGTGCCTTTAAGACAGAACAACTTTCCTACAGATGAAAATACTGAACCTAATAGTTATGATTGGTTTAATTTCATGTCAAAGGTTGTAAAGGAGAAAGAGGAAAATGGCGAAATGATTGGACACCAAATAGGATTAATTGAATTCAATGCACAAATGAGCTAAAAGGCAGCTCATAATCGAGTAGAGTGAGGTAGCCAGAAAAATGACTACCTCAGCCCTACTGACGATTCTGTCAGCACAATGTCTCACACCACCGTACATACGGACCTTCCCGACGACAGTTGTCGGGACAGGCGTATACGGCGGTTCATAAGAAAATCAAGTCGTTCGAGATCGTACCTGATGGTAATAACTAGAGAAGGATTGATAGCCTCGCCGTTTAAGCCTAGCCTCCGTGACTGTTGTTCCCATAATGGGACTGCAGGCAATCCTCCACCCTCCTAATCGAGAATAGCAGAATTGTCTCGCCTTGCCGTGAGACAGACCCAATTGACGAAAAGCACGGTAACGACGTTTTGCCACCCACCCACTTCGTGGTTCTCTCCTTTCGGTGTCCACTGGACTCCGAGCCCTCGGCACAGTCGAGAATCCAAGCCTTCCAGATGCAATACCGTAATCGACATCGTATCCAGCTGTCCAGATATTTGAACTTCTCATATCCCGTAGCGTGCTTGAAATAATTAACCCATCCCCGCATTAGCCAATTCAACCTTTCTACCCGCTCCAAAATAGAAATTGGAAGAGTCTTCTTTGTGATCAATTTGATTTTCTCCTTCAGCCGTTTCCAGCTCCTCTTCGATATGCTCAGACGGTATTTGCCCCGCTCTCCCTTCTTGTAGGTAGAGGTAAAGCAGTGTCCTAGCAATTTGAATTTAACTGGCCGACATACGGACGTCTTCTCCTTGTTCACTTCTAGTTTTAGCTTCGTCTCCAGGAATCTGGTGATGTTACTTAGTACTCGGTAGGCTGCCCGCTTGCTCCTTAGGAACATGCTGCAGTCATCAGCGTACCGCACAAATCTGATTCCTCGAGTACTCAGCTCATTATCCAATTCTGTCAGTAATATATTTGACAGCAGTGGACTCAAGGGACCGCCTTGCGGTGTTCCTTGATCCCGTTTGGAATAATGACCGTTGCACACCACTCCTGCTTGTAGATACTCGCGTACCAGTCTTAGCAGGACCCTGTCTGAAATCCTCCGGCGTAGTAGTCCCATAATCTTGTCATGGTCTACCTTGTCAAAGTTCCAGTCGTCATCATCGAAACTCAGGGAAATTGAAGCCAGCCCACCCGCTGTACGCGGTTCCTTCCCTTCGATGTCCACTGGACATCGCCCCTGCGGGATCGGTCAGGAATATAGTCGGTAGCTTGTGCCAGTGCCTGGGAAGCATTTCGTCTTGGTCGAAAGCCGTAGCTATACTCCGAAAACGTCGGATCCCAAATCTGGCTAAGGACTTGATGAATCGCTTGTTGTATCATCCGATCAATTACCGTGGGTATCCCCAATTGTCGGATCCCGCCATTCGCCTTTGGAATCTCTACTCTCAGTACTGGTTGCGGAACATAACTTCCACTGACTAGTGCCTGTTTTAGAGACCCAAAGTGATCGCTCAGATACTCTCGCAAATCATCTACTTCCATTCCATCCACCCCAGCACTGCCTCTATTAGCAACCACTTGGTCAAAGGCAACCCGCAAGTTGTCTCCACTAAGAATTGTTGCCATTAGATCTCCATACTTCATCATGCAATGCTCATTGATTTAATCTGCCTTCCTCTCCGGTCCGAATCGATCCCATCCTCTGCCTATCCTACAGGCCTGATTCTTTAGAAATCGATGGTTTCCACTGAGTCCAGCCCGCCCATCCGCTAGCGGTTCTCTCCCTTCGGTGTCCGCTGGACACCGCCCCTACGGGATCGGTCGTTCATGTTCAGCCCTTCGGCGTGAGTCTTCTCATACCACACCTACTATGGCTTCTGCTGACTTCTGATTGACTTTTCCTGAATCCGGCTTCTTCCGCATCTCGCTCGATACTTTGACAGTTCAATTCAGATCTCATCCAATCCCTCCCTTCCGCTTCGCGGTTCCTTCCCTTGAATGCCGCTGGTGGGCATTCACCCTACGGGATCGGTCAGTCATCTTGGTAAGGTCTACTAACTTTCTACCTATCTCCGCTGCATCTACATCTTTGGTCGGATTCAAGCCTTCGGTGTGATGTGCCACCTCGACAAACCTCGATGCCTCATATGCAATTCATGTTCTTCGGTACAGGCCACCCTTCCGCAGGCGGTTCACTCCGTCAGATGTGCCCCGCACATCTGGTCTTCGACTTCACTGCGTTCATAGTCCAGCTTACTTCAGACTCACAGTCGCCTGCTAACCCACCCGCTTTCGCGGTTCCTTCGCTTCGAGTACTGTCGTACTCGACTCCTTCGGAGTTCGCTCAGTCACCCTTGCTGCTTGCTACATGCTTAGCTTCGTCGTCATATGGTATTCGCATTGACGCTTTGTCCCGCTAGAATCCCGCATCGTAAGGTCTTCCACCCTACAAGTATTCTTCATTCTGCGTACTTTTAACAGAATGATTTAGTAGCCATTCAAGGCACACACAATGTACATCAAGCCATGCCTCCCTTTGGTCGTCACCCAGTCGCCCCAAAGGGGCTTCCTTGGCTGATGTACTCACCGTTAGCAGCAATTCGGGCCTGTGCATAATCATTTGGAGTTAGACGATAGTCGAAGACCAATGATATATTCCACTCCTAAGATTCTTTTGACTTGAAGGTCAACTTCCATCTGATCTTCTATTTGGTCGGCTTCAAGTGATGAAATTCTAGCTTTTCTGACCTTCCCTTGAAATTCAATAGTGGCATAGTTTCCCATAACTAATTCTTCGGTTTTTATCACAGTGGCTGCTAAGAACTTTATTCGCCTGGCTGGAACTTGTCTTACTAATGTTAAAGACAGAATCATAGATGTTGTAATGATTATTAATAATAGATTAGAAAGTCTGTTCAGCTGATAATCAACTGAATTCCTTGTATGGATCACTCTCAATACATCTCGATATTTAACATAAATTATCTTGTAGAAAACAAGACCTAAGAGAATGCTCAGGAGAAGAGTCAGGATAATATGTGGCCAGATGATTGTAAGATTACCCCCGAAGAACATGTAGTAAAAAATTGAAACTAGTAATAATGAAACTAGGAGTAGGTCGTGTAAGATTTTTGTAATTGAAATATTACTTAGGTTTTTCTTACTAAAAGCTATCGCGAGGCCAGCAAGTATCAGTGGTGCAAAAATTCCGAGAATCAAAGCTCGAGATAGTATGTTTGAGGAAGAATGATCTATTATGCTTGTGATTAAGGTGCCAACACCTATTGACGATATAATTGAAATGTATGCGATTACAATTTTCCTTTTCAGACCTGTCAGAATGAGCACGGTCATTGCATAGGCGATACCAAGGAATGATATTATCCAGCCTGTAAAGAACAATAGGATATTGTCCGAAAATACAAATCCTAAAATAGCTAAGTAACCAAGGATCTGATACACATGGACTGGATAGTATCCAGCTAGGATTGAATTGAGTGAGAATAGTCCCTGTCTGTGGTAATAGAGTTGATGACACACGAATCTGGTAGTCCAAAATACAAGGCTCCTGAGACATAGAAATATTAGAATTAATGTCAGAACAGTTTCAGCGAAAGGTGAGAGGCTGATTTTGGTTAGTGCAATGCCGCTGAATGCAATCAAAAGTATGTCCAAAAAGGTAGACATATAAAATATATGATTGAATAAGCGATATTTCCTTGTGATAACGTTATATAATTTATTAGATCCCAGATACGCATCGATGTAGTTTTCCTTCGCGAGTGCATCGTTAGGGTCCTGCTCTATGACAGAAGACCAGAATGCTTTACGATCACCTGCATTCGAGCCACTGGGCAGACTCATGGAACGATGGAAAAGAAGTAGATGATCCTCGGGGTTTTGCCTTAGCCCCTCCATGATATTTTGCCTGATTTCAATGTTACTACCCGTTAGTTTGGAAAAAGTCACTAGGAGAGATCGGTAAATCGAATTCTCAGGATCTTCATTGCCTGCGATATCTAAATGGTGCTTCGCAGCTCCAAGAATTCCTTGGTGCATATACAATTCTGCCGCGGCCAAATTAAAACCTAGCTCTGATGGTCTGATTTCGAGGGCCCTCTGAATCATAGACAATGCTTTCTCTGAATTACCTAAAGCACGACAATTGAGGGCTGCTAAAAAGTAGAATTCTGGAATGTCAGGATTATCTTTCAGACCTGTCTCGAGAGTTTCCTTCGCCAAAATGTAGTCTTTCAGATGAAAATGACAAAGCGCAATCCCCAATAGCCCTTGCGGAAGGTTAGGTATGATATTTAGTGCTGCAGTAAATTGGTTTTTAGCATCATCTATTCTACCGAGACTCAGTAGTAATTGCCCCTTCTCAAGATGTGACCAAGCGATTTCCATACAGAGATTTGGGTTTTCTAAGGTAGCTATACAAGGTAAATAAAATCCCGTGCAAACCATGAGATAGCGAAAATGAAAAAGCTGCTAACAGGCTACGAAGACGTCATATTGGCTAACGCAGATCAGAACTGGAATAATCCTGCTAAGTTTGTTAAATTGATAGTGCTAACAAGTAGTTCACAGGCTTTAGATTGCTAGCCAATACAGACGCTTGTAGCCGGACCGTTATCGGTCAGCAAAAGATCAATAAACACAGATGAATGTATAGTATAAAACGAGTAGTCGATTACAAATGAAGCAGGAAAGGCCTCAAAATAAATCCTAACTAACTATGATGAAGCAGCACATCTTTATCTTGATTTCTATATTGTTTTTACACAATTTAGGAATTTCTCAATCCTTAGGGACATTTATTGACTCGCGCGATGGTCAAACGTATAAAACTATCAGCGTTGAAAACGCTGCGATGGGCACCACCGTTATCTGGATGGCCCAAAACCTGAACTACAAAGTACAGGACAGTTACGCTTATGATGACAACGAGAGCAATCGCAAAGAGTTTGGCTTGCTATACACCTGGGAGGCAGCGAAAAATGCCTGTCCAGACGGTTGGCATTTGGCAACGGATAGTGAATGGTCTATTCTAGTGAGTGAATTTGGCGGAATCGACAAGGCCGGTGAAGCCCTAAAAAGTGTCGAAGGTTGGGAGGAAGGCGGGAATGGCACTAATAGTAGCGGGTTTAACGCACTTCCGGCGGGTATTCGCAGAAATAATAATTATGAAGCCCTGGGTCATTTCGGTCACTGGTGGTCGTCCACACCCAGCGATGAAGAGGGCAAAGCCTGGTCAAGGGACATGAGTTATGGTGGTCCTGTCAGCCCTGCCATGTCCATTAAAGCAAAAGTGTTCCGCTTCGATGGGGATATTCTTAACGGATCATCGGTTCGTTGCGTCCGGGATTGACTTATTTGATTTATCTACTGTTTTAGACATGGGAACATTTGGTAGGTTTTAAATGAATAGTTCTTAAGAGGATCAAATAGAAGTGGAGAAAAGTAATATTGCAGAGTTGCATGCCGAATACCAAATTTTGATGATAAGTAATCTTGATCTTTCATCTATTTTTAGATGAGAAATTAATTTCAGATCAATTAAAGGAAAAATTAACCTAGAAAAACTAACTGAAATAGAATTTACATTAATATTTTAAAGAGCCGAACCGATAATCGAGTAGAGTGAGGTAGCCAGAAAAACAATGTCTCACACCACCGTACATACGGACCTTCCCGACGACAGTTGTCGGGACAGGCGTATACGGCGGTTCATAAGAAAATCAAGTCGTTCGAGATCGTACCTGATGGTAATAACTAGAGAAGGATTGATAGCCTCGCCGTTTAAGCCTAGCCTCCGTGACTCACCCATCCGCTTCGCGGTTCACTATCTCAAATGTCCACTGGACATTTGGTTTTGTCGTACAAAACTACAGTTCGTTCATCCATAATGGGACTGCAACTGCCCTTCCGAAAGATGTGCTTTCGGTTCTCTCACTAAAATGCCGCTGGCATTTTTCCTTCGGAATGTTCGTTCATTCCACCCTCCTAATCGAGAATAGCAGAATTGTCTCGCCTTTCCGTGAGACAGACCCAATTGACGAAAAGCACGGTACCATCGTTTTGCCACCCACCCACTTCGTGGTTCTCTCCTTTCGGTGTCCACTGGACTCCGAGCCCTCGGTACAGTCGAGAATCCAAGCCTTCCAGATACAGTACCGCAAGCGGGAGCGTATCCAACTATCGAGATATTTGAATTTCTCATACCCCGTAGCGTGCTTGAAATAATTAACCCAACCCCCGTTAACCAATTCAATCTTTCGATCCGCTCCACAAAGGATTGGCCTTTCTTGATCTACACACTATAGTTGGAGGAGATAATATATAAAGATATTCTCCATGATCCAATGGAATTTGTGACCTTTCTATGAAAAAGATTCCGCGTTATGAAGAAATTATTATGTCTCACAGCAAGTCTATTGCTGTTGATTATCAACGGCAATAGCCAGGAAGAGAAGCTGGAAATCGAAGGTGCAATCCAGGTCGGCAACTCAGAAGACCCTACTCCTGATCCAGGTACAATAAGATGGACCGGACAAGATTTTGAGGGATGGAATGGTTCCAGCTGGATGTCATTGATGGCTGGGAAAAGACACATATATGACATCGAAAACAACAGCTATGAAATTGTAAAAATCGGGACACAAGAATGGATGGCTGAGAATCTGCGAACAACGAGATACAATGACGGCACACCAATACCTCTTGTAACCAGTGACACTGCGTGGGCCATGATTACCGGCACACCAGCCTGTGCTTGGTATGAAGATACTGCATCCGTATATGGGGCATTGTACAATTATTATGTTGTCGCCGACACCAATAGTCACAATGTGTGTCCCCTGGGCTGGCATGTTCCTACAAACGCAGAGTGGATGATCCTATTTAATTACCTGGGTGGTTTTTCTGTAGCAGGAGCTAAGATGAAACAGACTGGCCTTGCAGATTGGAATAAACCAAATGCATTGGCCAGCAATGAGAGCGGATTTACAGGGCTTCCTGGCGGCCTCCGTACCAATGGAGGTCCATTTGTATATGGAGGTCAAATGGGGTTTTGGTGGAGTTCTACAGAAGGAGCCTTCTACTACATCCTGTCATCATACCACGGTCTTCTAGATATAGAATCTGGCTTTTCTCAGGAAGGAGTTTCGGTACGTTGCACGAGGGACTAAGTGAGAACCAGTACTTTGATCAATTTTCTTCTTTCATGGGATGGAATAGGGAATCCCCCTGCCCTAAACACCCATTGCTTTGCTCTTTTGGCTCGCTAAACCATGTGTAATTGGATATATTGTTTCCACTTGCTTAAGGAAATAGGAAAATGCGTAAGTTTATAGATTAAACTAATAAATTTCTTCTTTTGGAAATCTCAGCTCGAGAACCAGATGGTGAGAAAGAGCAGTCTGATGCTGCAAAATCAAAGATATGATCAGAAATCATTATTTTATCTAGCATTGTAGCATAAAGTCCAAATAATAGGGGGCTGAACCACACCCACTTCGTGGTTCTCTCTTTCGGTGTCCATTGGAATCCGAGCCCTCGGCACAGTCGAGACTGTAATACTGACGCTTCGGTCAGCACCCTGTGTGCCACCTCGACAAACCTGCCATCCCCTCCGCTTTCGCGGTTCCCTCACTTCGAGTACTGTCGTACTCGACTCCTTTGGAGATCGTTCACTCATCTCATAGGCAATTTATGTTCTTCGGTACAGGCCACCCTTCCGCAAGCGGTTCACTCCGTCAGATGTGCCCCGCACATCTGGTCTTCGACTTCACTGCGTTCATAGTCCAGCTTACTTCAGAATCACAGTCGCCTGCTAACCCACCCGCTTTCGCGGTTCCTTCGCTTCGAGTACTGTCGTACTCGACTCCTTCGGAGTTCGCTCAGTCACCCTTGCTGCTTGCTACATGCCTAGCTTCGTCGTCATATGGTATTCGCATCCCGCTAGAATCCCGCATCGTAAGGTCTTCCACCCTACAAGTATTCTTCATTCTGCGTACTTTTAACAGAATGATTTAGTAGCCATTCAAGGCACACACACTATGTATCACAGCATAGGCTATCGCCTACGCAGGATACATTAGCCGTTCTCTCCCATAATTTGATTTGCGTGAGTCCTCAAAAAGTACTTACTTTGTAATAACGTAATTTATGGATGATGCAAGCGAAAATAATAAGAATAGGGAACTCAAAGGGACTAAGACTCAGTAAAACCATTCTAGACAAGTACGACATCAAAGACAAGGTGGAACTTATTTTGGAGAAGGACTACCTTGTTCTCAAAGCTGTAGCGAACCCTAGAGAAGGATGGGAAAAGGAGTTTAAGAAGATGCATAAGCTTGGAGATGACAACTTGTTAATCGATGATGTTTTTGACGATGAACACTTTGAATAATGGAAGTGAACCAATATCAAGTTGTCACGGTGAACCTGGATCCAACAATTGGGAGTGAGATTAAGAAGACTAGGCCATGCATAGTGATTTCACCAAATGAGATGAATCGACATCTCAGCACAGTGGTAATAGCCCCTTTAACTTCCACCAAGAAGAATTATCCAACTCGGGTAAAAGTATTGATTGAAAATAGAGTTAGTCGCATTGCGTTGGACCAGATTCGCACTATAGATAAGATCAGAATTGTACGAACCGGAGATCAAATAAGTACGAAAGAAATTATGGAAGTGAAGTCAATAATACGAAGAACCTACGTTGAATAGCAAACGGGAGAGAACAATGCACGACCACGGCATGCCTCCTTCGTCGGCACGGGTGTGCTCACCGTTATCACCAATTATAGGAATTAATAATGAAGACGGTAATAGAACGGAAAAATCAAACGGAAGCATATCTTAAGAAATTGGGAGTTCCATTCATAGATCATCTTCCAGCGATTGAAGACGAACAAGACACTGAAATTCGATCAGCTAAAGAAATCGCAGAGCGAATCCTTGTCCTCACTTATATGTGTTATGTTGGTGAACAGGAAGGAAAAGTCCAACATTGTTAAATTTTTGAAAGAAAAAAGCATATGGAATTCTGTTTCTCCTGATGAGAAAGAACTATTAATTAGAAAATCTAAATTGACACATCAAGAGAAAATAGATATTTCATGGAAATCTGAATGCATTTGGTTGTTACCATGGGTGATTAGGAAAATACATAATCTTAAATTGCCAACTACAGAGGCGCAAATACCAGAAATTACTAAGCATTTACCAAAATTCATGTCCTGCCCAACTGAATTTATAAATACAGCAGAATTAAGAAGCAAGTCTGAAATTATGGATCAATCAGACTTAATTTATAGACTTCATTGGGCCATCAGAAATGGGGATTTAAATGGCACTGAATTACCGAACCTAAATTCAAGTGTAGTAATCGAAAGGCACTATGCAATCAACTGGGCAACTAATTATGAAGGATTGGAGTGGGATAAGATAACAACAGATACTTAAGGTAAGAAAAAAGGTGATAATCGAGTAGGGCTGAGGTAGCCAGAAAAATGACTACCTCAGCCCTACTGACGATTCTGTCAGCACAATGTCTCACACCACCGTACGTATGCTTACACCGAAGCTTAGGCATAGGCGCTACGGACCTCCCGACGACAAGTATCGGGGCAAGCGCATACGGCGGTTCATAAGAAAATCAAGTCATTCGAGATCGTACCTGATGGTAATAACTAGAGAAGGATTGATGGCCTCGCCGTTTAAGCCTAGCCTCCGTGACCCACCCATCCGCTTCGCGGTTCACTACCTCAAATGTCCTCAGGACATTTGGTTTTGTTGCACAAAACTACAGTTCGTTCATCCATAATGGAACTGCAACTGCCCTTCCGAAAGATGTGCTTTCGGTTCTCTCACTAAAATGCCGCTGGCATTTTTCCTTCGGAATGTTCGTTCATTCCACCCTCCTAATCGAGAATAGCAGAATTTCCGTGATTTGGTGTGAGTTATCTTAAAGCAAAACGAACAAGGATTGAAGAAATGAATATCGAACAAGGATTGACGATTTTTGACTGTAAATGTTTTTTCTACTTTTTGGTGGCAAAAAGCAGAGCAAAAAGCCACCCTGGATCTTTTTCCTTGAAAAAACTCCTAAGGGAAATCTGATGTACTCTTGCAGATTTGGGTTCTGATCGATCTTCACAATTGTAGAGTACTATACTTCTAGTGGCAATCTACAATTTCAGCACAGCGCCGCCCCCTTTGAAAGGGGTAGAGTGCTCCAACCAATAGGTTGGCCAGCACTCTGGGGGATGACATATTTCGCCTAGTTTCTCAATGTTACCCTCAACCAAAACGGGCAAAGGATTGAAGAATTGAATATCGAACAAGGATTAACGATCTTTGATTTTGCAGGAGATGTTACAGACCCAGATATGGTAAATAGGAGGATTAAAGAGTCTGATGAAACTGTTCTCAGCGACTTTTTAAACAAATATATTCCAGATGGATATATACTTGAGATGAAAACTTGTTTATATACAAATACGCCTCATGAAAATTTCATTGTTGATCATTTGCCGAATTATGATAAAGATGTTGTAGTTGCCGCAGGTTTTAGCGGACACGGATTTTAAGTTCGCAAGTGTAATAGGAGAGATTTTGGTTGACCTTGCAATTAAGAGAAATACACAAATACCCATAGATTTTCTAAACGCTCAAAGATTTGATTAATAAATAATTTTCACAGGTAGAAAAGCACAGCTTCCAGCAACTTGTATAATCCATAGCTACTCTCCTACTTTAAAGAAAATTACTAACTTTAAATCGTATTGCTTCCTACTCGGAAAAATCCTCGGATCTTTACTCACTACGGAATCATACACGGAAATGTTACGGGCTAGCGTTCAGAAAAATATATGATATCTTTAACAAAAACTCTAACTATGAAGTACTTATTACTGATTCCCGTCATAACTTTCTGGTTTACGGCAAATTCACAAAACCTCAACAAAGTACAAGAAAAAACAGCAGTTGAAAGCGTTCTCCGTGATTATATTGAGGGTTGGTATAAAGGTGATACTGTACGCATGGACCGTTCTCTGCACGATGATCTTGTAAAGAGAATCCCGGTTAAGGATATCTCTGACATTGATGTAAAGTTGCGAATGGTACCAAAATCAAGAATGGTTGAATTGACTGCCAAAGGGGGTGGGAAACACCAGATGCAGAATATCAAATCTTTGTTGATGACATCGAAAAGGATATAGCCACAGCAAGGTTATTATCACGCGAGTACCTTGATTATCAACATTTGGTGAAAACTGATGAAGGATGGCAGATTGTCAATATTCTATTTCATTATCGCTGATTGTTAGTTCTATTGTATTTAGCAGTTGTGGTTTTAATATAATAATACATCAGGCGAATAATACGGAAAATATTCACTTCTTAGAGAGCGTGTTTGAATGCCAGCGAGGCTGACCCACGACAAATTCGCTGTAAGCCAACACACTTGGCGAATTTGCTGGCACAGCGTATAGCCAGCCGTTGGGAACCATTCCCAGGTTTTCAAAGTCCGTTACCGAACGTCCGGTAACGACCCAAAGCAGCCCGTGGGAGTATTTATTTATAGCATGTTTCTGGTATTTTTTGGTAATTTGAAGTATACGTTCGTAACATCAAAGATTGATGCACCCATATGGGAAAGCCGGGAGATAAAGTAGCGATTATGTTCACTGATGTGGTAGGATACACTGCCATGATGGGTGAAGATGAGGCCCGGACCATTGAAGTAGTCAACCAGCTGCGTACCATCCAGAAGATCATTATAAAAAGCCATTCCGGGGTAGTAGTCAAAGAACTGGGTGATGGTGTGCTGGCTTATTTTCCTGATGGCATGGCCTCGATACAAAGCGCTATTGAGATACAACAGAAAGTTTCCAGTGCATTCGAGGCCAAAGTAAGGATCGGGATTCACAAGGCACCGGTGGTTTTCAGTAAAGGGGACATATTTGGTGACGGCGTAAATATAGCTTCGCGTATTGAACCTTTAGCAGACCCAGGTGGGATCTTTGTTTCGGAATCTTTTGCTGAAGATTTGGATAGAAATGAAGGGATAGACCTGAAATTAATGGGGCCCGCAAAGCTCAAGAATGTTGCTAAACCGGTGGTGGTCTATGCGGTGCAGACTCCCGATCTGCCAGAAGCATCGATCAAAAGATTCAATGAGCTAGTACATCCTAAGAAGAAGTTTGCAGTGGCTCCTACGCTGGCAGTCTTTCTCATCATTATTGTTTCAGCAGTCCTTATTATCAATAATTTTAATCGCAAGAGACAGGTGGCTGAAGCTGAAGGTACGCTGAATGTAATCGAATCATTGATAGAGGAAAACTACTGGGATTACAGTGAACCCTACTATTTGGGCAAAGAAGTGGAAAAAGTGATTCCTGACAATGAAAAACTTCAGGAATATATTAGCAGGTCTTCGGTGCGCATCGGGATTACCAGTAATCCCTCGGGAGCAAATGTGTTTGTCAAATCATACCATACCCCTGATGCCGAATGGCAGCAGATCGGAATTACTCCTTTGGATTCAGTAGAACTACCAATAACAGCCTTGCGCTGGAAATTGGAAAAGGAAGGGTTTTCTCCGGCGCATGCGGCAGCACTGACCGTTCAATTTGGCGATTTAAGCACACGATCCCCGCTACTGGTTGGACAGGATTTTCACAGAGATCTTCAGCCTGCAGACCCAAAAACTGCGAATATGGTCATGATCCCTGGTGGGATCATGCGATCTGGGGAGGTTCCTGACTTTTATATCGATCGATACGAAGTAACCAACCAGCAATATGCTGATTTTATCAACCAGGGAGGTTATAGCAACTCAATGTACTGGTCAGCGTTGATAAATACCATGTCGGATCCTGAGCGGTGGAAAGATGTGGTAGCTACTTTCACTGATAGCAACGGAAATCCGGGACCTTCCACCTGGAGAAATGGCACCTACCCTGAGGGATTTGGAAATCACCCGGTTTCCGGAATCAGTTGGTACGAAGCAGCAGCGTATGCCAGTTTTGTCAAAAAAGAACTTCCCACCAATGATCACTGGGCATTGGCAGGAGGATTTAATACCATGATTGTTACAGCCTATCAACTGGGAGGAAATGCGATTTTTGCCCCATTTAGCAATTTTCATAACCAACACCCGGTAGAAGTGGGAAGTATGATGGGGATCACTCCCTTTGGTGCCCATGATATGGGCGGCAATGTACGTGAATGGTGCTGGAACGAAACCAAACTGGGGAGAATTATTCGTGGAGGTGCATGGAATGACAACCCTTATATGTTTAAGGTTCCCAGCCAGAACGATCCACTGGATCGATCTGCATATAATGGATTTCGGTGTGCGCTTTATCTATCCAAAGACAGCATTCCGGAATTGGTATTTGACCGAATAGAGGCAATCAGGAACAGAAACGTTAAACCCCTTCCGGAACCCATCGTTGAGGAGGAATTTGCCCGTTATAAGGATTTCTATGGATATGATGATGTTGATCTTGCGGCCATCATTGAGTCCAGTAAACCAAATGAAGATGGGTGGACACTGGAAACCATATCACTTAGGACTGCATATGATAATGAACGCTTTAAAGCCTATCTTTTTTTGCCATCGAATGCTGAACCTCCTTACCAAACAATAATTTACGCGGGTGGTGGTGGGGTATATCAACAGAACAATAGCGATGATATTGAGAACTATTATGAGTTTCCGGCTTTTTTGAGCTTTTATCTGAAAAACGGAAGAGCGGTATTATTTCCTATAGCGAAAGGAATGTTCGAACGAAGGAGTGAAAATTTACGTCAAATCCGGGCTAATCGACGTAGTAGAATGTTTTCCGATTTTATTATCAAGGTAATAAAAGATTACAGAAGGTCTCTGGATTACCTGGAAACCCGTAATGATATTGACCTGAATCGAATAGCCTTTTACGGGCTCAGTGGAGGGCCATCTCTGGGCTTTATACTTGGTGCGATTGATTCAAGGGTCAAACTAAATATCTTTTATGCCGGTGGACTGCGGACTGGATCCATGAGGCCCGAGATAAATCCAGCTTATTTTCTACGGAGGGTTACCATACCCACACTGATGATCAATGGGAGATATGACTCTGCGTGGAGGATTGACTACGAGATTAAAAACATGTTCGAACTTCTGGGCACACCTGCCGAAGATAAAAAGCTGGTCTTATTTGACAGCGACCACCTGGCTCCCAAGAAAGATCTGGTTAAAGAAGCGTTGTCCTTTTTAGATGAATATTTTGGGCCGGTCGAACTTAACCACCCTCCAACACTATTAGGATCTTTAAGATAATCTCTGCTTGGGAAATCAACTTCTGCTTTTAGGAACTACTTGCCGGTCAGATCACAGGGCCCAACCTACCTTAGCATTGATTATTTCTTATTGGACATTGGACATTCTGACCGGCCACTTGTCAAATTATTGGGGATTCATCATATCGCCCAGTATGCAGCCCAACAACGGCTACACGCCATGCCTTATTTTCTGTACTTCTAGATTGGCACAGGTGCATAGCCTGAACGGTTAGCGTTCAATAACTTAAAATAGAATTCTCGCTATGGCTAAGTATATGATTTTTGTAACCCTGTTCTCATTCCTGGTACTTTCAATTCCAGCCCAGGACCTCAAACCAATTGATTTGTATGAAGACTATGAGCCAATCTGGTTAAGTGATGGAAATAAATTATTCTTTAGCTCAAGTAACCATCCAACACAGAATATCTTCACCTATGATCTTCAGACTTCAGAAGTTGAACAGTTAACCTATTCAAGGACAGGATATGGAAACGGTTTTCCAAGCCCATCACCCGATGGCAAATACATCATTTATGTATCCGAGGAAGATGGGAACAGGGATATCTATATGATAAGGATTGATGGCTCTAACCCAAGAAGATTAACTTTCGACACTGCGTGGGACGGAGAGCGAGTCGGATGGGCCAACGATAATAGGTCATTCATCTTTCATAGCAATCGAGATGGAAATACCGAATTATATCAGTACCATCTTGAAACAGGAAATATTAGACGATTGACCCATAATAGTTCTTTCTGATAGATGGGCCAGTTACAGTCCTGATGGAAACTATATCGTATTTGAATCAAATAGGGAAGGCAATGCAGAAATATTCTTGATGAGTTTGGTCGATTCTACACTTACACGATTAACCAACCACTGGGCCGATGATGGTGGCCCATCCTGGCATCCCAGTGGTCATGAGGTTTACTTTTATAGTAAAAGAGATGATATAAATTATGAAATCTATTCTGTAAATATATCCACCAAATCGATCCAAAGAATTACCAATTCACACAACTGGGATTTGGATGCCAATTTTTCACCAGATGGAGAAAAAATGGCCTGGCATTCAAGTAGAAATGGTCATTATGGTATTGTCATCACAAATAGAGATGGTTCACAACGGCGAAGACTTACTAATCAAACTCAAAGTGATTTTTATTATATGGCCAGAGATGTAGGTTGGAAATCAGCCATAAATGCTCTTCATGAAATGAAATTGAAATCTCCTGAAAGCCAATTTTACCCTGATGAAGAACTTGTGGATTTAATGCACTTTTTGATTTTCGCTGAAAGACCGGATGAGGCCAGACAGGTTGCCCAATTTCTGAAAGAAAATGCTTTCTATAAAGGTTATACCTATACAAGAGTGGCAGAAATACTTGTACAGCTTGGGCAGGAAGCACCTCCTACTCAGAGTCAGTTTTTCGATTTGCTTGCAAATGAACAATTTGACCAAGCCATGATTTCTTATGAAGAAAGCAAGCGATTTGATCCTAATTGGATTCTTTTCGAGGAGTGGGAACAGTTTATATTATTGCAAATTGCCGATAATTACTATTTCCAAATTAATCAATTTGAAAATGCCGTTACTCTTTATAAAATTGTATTAGAGTATTATCCCAACTCATATATGGCATATCATGATATGGGAAATTGTTATATAGAATTGGGAAATATTGAGCAAGGACTAAAATTTCATAAGAAAGCCGCTGAACTAAATCCAAATGGATGGTATGGGAATGATTCAAAGCAAATTATTGAAAAATTCAAAAAATAATCCCTCTCTATTTTATTAGACAATGAATGAACCGCTAACCGAGTAGAGTGAGGTAGCCAGAAAATGACTACCTAAGCGCTACTGACGATTCTGTCAGCACGAAGTGAATTGCCGTGCTTTGGTGTGAGATAGACCCAGCTGACAAAAAGGTCGAGTAGACCAGGGGAATTTCACCCCTAGCCTCTCACAGAACCGTACGTGACAGTCTCCCATCATACGGCTCTTCATTGTATTGTCATGGAGTACACCCAAATTGCCAGTGAACAAAAAGATTTGGTTCGGCCTTCGCACGTCTTCGCAGATATTTATATGCTGCTCTAATGCTCTGTCTAAACCGCTTTTTCCGTCGCACTAACCATTTAAGTAATCGGTAATTAAGCCAGTTCCATACTTTCCTGACTGATTGACGATCTAGTTTGGCAAAGTAGTTCGTCCATCCGCGCAAGCGCGCATTCAAGCTTGAAGAAATCTCTTCTAAACCTGTTTGCGGCCCGTGTGCAGATAGTATGCTCGTTATCCTATCCCTGATGCGTTTCTGTGCCTTTTGACTCATCCCCCAATCAAAACCCGTGAAACTACACGACTTAGCACTATTCCATTTCCTTCTTGGTTTAAAGTCGAAGCCCAGAAATGTGAATTTATTCACCTTCGCTCCTCGCTGCCTTCTACTACTGTTAGCACAATACACGATGCAAGTCTTTCCCAAATTCAAATCTAATCCGCATTCTTCAAGTCTTGATCGTATCTTATCCAGTAGCAGTTGCGCTTCCGATTCGGTGCGGCAGTGCACAATGATGTCATCGGCATACCTCTCGAATGCAGTGCCAGCTTGATGAATCTCCATCCACTTGTCAAACACATAGTGGAGAAATAAATTGGATAGTAACGGACTTATCACTCCGCCTTGTGGCGTTCCTTGTCCCTGTATTTCCATGTGACCATCTTTGTGCATTACTCCGGCTTCTAACCACCGTTTGATGTACATAACAATCCATTTCTCAGGAAAATGCCGCTTCACTGCCTTTAATAATAGGTCTTGGCGTATGTTATCAAAGTAACCTTTGATATCCATATCTATCACCCAACCATATCGCCAACAATTATTACGACATTGTCTCAAGGCTTGGTGTGCATTTCGATCCGGTCGATAGCCGTACGAATGCTCACTGAAAATCGCCTCTAGTCTCGGCTCACAGTAGTCTTTTACTACCGTTTGGGCAATGCGATCTAGTACCGTCGGAATTCCCAACGGCCTATAATTTCCCTCTCCCTTCGGAATCAGAGCTCGCTTTACCGGTGGTGGAAAATAACTACCTGAACTCAGCCTGTTCCACAGCTTGTACAGTAGGTCCTTATAGTCTGACTTCAGTTTTCCTATAGTCATCCCATCGATCCCTGCACTACCTGCATTACCTACTACTCGCAAATACCCATCGTAAACCTGACGCCTACTGATGGGTACTGACTTCCCTTTGTTCATGTTTAATCCTCCCATTTCTTTGGTTGTTAAACTTTCACAAAATTTACAATGCCAGTCCCTTCGCTCCATGTCCATTACAGACACTTCAGTACTAATACGAACTGGTCCGCAGCCCTTCGCCCTTTGATACGCTCGACCTCTTCCATAGGAATTGTGTCTTCTCTCTTAACATGGCAACTAGGGCCTTCTCCTGTTCCGCCTAGCAGCAGCTTTTATTGAAGTCTCGCCATCTCTATACCGGTCACCCCGTGGCCAGCTAGGAAGGTTTTCCGCCACGATTTATCCCAAAGAGCGCTTAGATTCTTTGGTTTTGATGACAACTCACCGGTTTCGGCACCTCATCAATGGTTCACTTTCGTTCGACTCTTCAATAACCACCTGACTTCTCTTTCGAAGCCTTTTCTCTATCGCTCAATACCTCAAATGTTTCCACTGAAGCACCATAGAGTGGTTTGAAGGCTGCTCCTTCATAGCCGCCTCCGGAGGGCCACACCTCCATCTGCTAGACAGTTCGCTTCCTTTGAAAGCTTCAGGACACACTAAGCGTCCGGCAGTCAGCATATATATAATTATAGAAAATGAGCCTCTTTCTGCTCTATTATGATGAGAACTTGTAGCCGATGGTGGGCAGTAATTCTGATAGTTTGGATACCATATGTTCGCTAATCTTCATTAATACATTGGCGAGCCATTTGCGAGGATTAAGTCCATTGAGCTGGCACATCGAGAACATAGTGTAGTAAATGGCAGCCATGCGTGCTCCATTATGCGATCCAGCAAACAGGCAGTTTTTTCGTCTCTCATTTGTCGCTCCAGCAAGTAAATTCTTTGGATCTGCTCGAGTACATAGCTGGATCGCTCTTTGTCATAGTCTTTTGCAGCATCAAACTTTCGTCGAGCGTGTACTAGACAATTTAGAAAGGATACACCTTCCTCTTTTTCCATAGCTTCATAACTTACATTTCCATCTGTATGCAGATATCCCGTGAAAGCTTTGAGTCCTTTGAGTATGTTGACTTTTTCTTTGGTTTTGATATAGTCGAATGCTGCAATTCCCATTTCCGGGGCCACTTTGATCAACATTTGTCCTTTGAGGGCTGCTCCAGGATGGTCTCGGCTCAATACTGGTATACTGGACTCATCCGTCATCAGATAATCAGCCGATAATACTTTTTTGTGGGCTACTTCATATAAAGGCTCCAGCAGACGAATCCCGCATCGTAAGGACTTCCACCCTACAAGTCTTCTTCATTCTGTGTACTTTTAACAGAATGATTTAGTAGCCTTTCAAGGCACACACAAGCGATGACCTCAAACAGTAATAAATAATCATTTTGCAATTTGAATAACTAGATGAAAAGAGAGACCAAACTGAAACTCATCAGATTTGCAGTGCTTATCTTTTTAGTTGCACTTCTTGGTGCTAGCGTCTTTATTATCTATACCCCAGGAATCCACAGGGAACCAGATCCTGGTCCGGACTTTGCCCATGAAGGACTTGATGATATAAAATATTGGAAGTACGATAAAATCCGGAAGTATATACCCTTGCAAGATGGCACCCAACTGGCTGCAACTGTCCTGATCCCCAAACAGTCCGGTACCAAAAAATTTCCGGTAATTCTCGAATATCTACCTTATGCAGGTAGTAGAGTAGTGCCGGAGATGTCATGGTGGGACAAGATTGTGTCCAAGTACTCCACAGGAAGATGGGGTCCCGATACCGAAAGGACAAGTGCTATGAGACTTAACGCATTTATTACCAACGGATACGCAGTGGCCTTTGTCGATATGCGTGGTACTGGGTCTTCTACAGGCAATAGTGGACCATTTGATCCCAAGCACGTTGATGATGCTGAAGAAGTTTTGGATTGGATAGCTGAGCAAGCTTGGTCTAATCAAAAGATAGGCATGAGGGGTGGTTCATACCTAGGGTGGTCACAGTTCGCCGCGGCAAGTACAAAATCACCTTATCTAAAATGTATCTCTCCCGAAGTGATCTTTTTTAATGCTTACGATGAGGCACTTCGCCAGGGAGGTATATTAACACAGAGAATGCTATCGGAGTATGATGCCCATTTCACATCTTATTTCAGTAATGTTTGGAGCCCCGAACATGGTTATTTGCCATCTGAACCGGTAATAGATGAAGATGGTGATGGCAAGCTGTATGATGAGATACCCATTATCGAAAAGAATGACCCTGCTCCCTACACTGGACAGTTACGCTATGCCGATGGGAACGAGCGAGAATACCATCACTATGCCAAGCTGACCTTGGAACATGCTAAAAATTTAGTCAATGCAGACATAATTAACCAAATCGAGTATGTAGACGATCCCTTAATCTATTATGCCGATACCATTGGCCATGCAGATGCCAGCGTGGAAACTATGATCCTTCACCTGAAAGAAACTAAAATACCGGTGCTGCTCATTGGAGGATTCTTTGATATATACTCTCGGGGTATCATTCATAGCTTTGCCAGCCTTCAAAATACCAATCCCACCTACCTTATTATGACTCCTCAGTTTCATTCGGGAATGACAATTGAATATTGGAAGTGGTTTAATTATACCTATCGCAGGCCAGATCAGCAGTTATCTATGCAATTGCAGTTTTTTGATAAATATTTAAAGGGGCACGACAATGGATTCGATGACAAACCTCCGGTCAGCATTTACACCGCATTCGAAGGCTGGAATTTCTACTATTCCTGGCCCCCAAAATTGGCAACATCGGTCAAATTTAGCCTGGGACAGGGTCATTCATTATCGAATGAAGTTCAAAAAGATTCAACCTATACCTATCAGGTTGACTTCAGCCATAGTTCTTCTTACGGTGCTCAAGGGGCAAATCCCACCATGTTCCATTTGCGAATGGATTCCCTGATGATCAGGAATGAGCACGATAAAAAGTGTCTGGTGTTTGAGACGGATATTTTGGAGGAGAGTGTTACAGTCACCGGAAGCCCCATCATGAACCTGTATATTTCATCCAACCAGGCGAATGCCGATGTTTTTGTTTACCTAAGTGATGTGGATACCTCGGGCCAGGTAAATTATGTCAGCGAAGGTAAATTAAGGATCGGCTGGCATCGTCTGTTCGATAATGATGAAATGGTTAACGGGCTATACGATGTAGAACCTGAATTGCCCTGGCATTCCTATAAAAGAGCTAACTATGATCCAACACCGCTAGCCAATGACTCCATTGTGCATCTGACATTTGACATAAAACCGCTTTCCTGGAAATTCCGGAAAGGTCATAAAATCAGGTTGTCTATAGCCGGTGCAGATTATGAAAACTTTGAATTTAATCCGGAGCTTTGCCCCGACAATACGTTGGAAAATTGCCAGCCGACAATTCTTAACATTCATACTGGAGAAAAGAACAATTCGCACTTAGAATTACCGATAATAAATTGAGCCGATTATTTAACAAAATTCAATCAAGTAGAGTGAGGTAGCCAGTAAATGACTACCTCAGCCCCACTGACGATTCTGTCAGCACACCCTCTGACACCACCGTACGTATGCTTACGCCGAAGCTTCAGCATAGGCGCTACGGACCTCCCCGACGACAAGTATCGGGAGAAGCGTATGCGGCGGTTCATAAGAAAATCAAGTCATTCTGGCTCGAACAGTTGGTGCTCTTTCCCATCCTGCAGCCTTGTTTTTCTGAGGAAAAATCTCCTAAGGGCATCCCGGGTCTCGCAATCTCAACATAACGCCTCCCCCTTTGAAGGGGGTGGAGTGCTCTAACCAATAGGTTGGCTAGCACTCTGGGGGATGACATATTGCGGCGGCTAGTATCTCAATGTTTTCCTCAAGCAAAACGAACAAGTATTGAAGCACCCACAAGCGACGATCACGATCACTATCCATTTCCATTTGACAGCCAATAATTTTCAATTTCCTCAAGTGTTTTGCCCTTGGTCTCAGGTAACACTTTTACCGTCACGTAAATGGCCGGGATCATACAGGCAGCAAAAAACCAGAATGTGCCGTGAGGTTTGAGGTTTTCCAAAAACCAGGGAGTCATTTGCCCCACGAAGGTTGTTCCGATCCACACGGCCATTGTTCCAAGGGACATGGCTGCACCCCTGATCTTCAAGGGGTAGATCTCTGAAAGCAAGACCCATACTACCGGTCCAAAAGAGAATGCAAAACAGGCAATGAAAGTGAGAATGAAAGTCATCAACAGGTAGGTATTCTTGACCTCGAAAAAGAATAACAACCCCACTGCAACAAGTGAAATCATGATCCCAATCACACCATAGGTAAGTAAGGGCTTGCGCCCCATGTCATCAATTTTCCAGAGTGCAATGAATGTAAACAACACATTAACAATTCCAATAACGACCTGACCGCCTAATGCCTCTCCCAATCGCAATCCACCTTCTTCCAAGATCTTTGGGCCATAATAAATAATGGCATTGATACCACTCACCTGGCTCAATACCGCCAAAGCGATCCCAATGATCATGGCCAGTTTGAAGGGCCCGGAAAATATCGTTTTTAAACTGGCCGATTCTTTGGAGAGGACTGCTTCTACATTTTCAATTTCCTGGTCCGCTTCCTTTTCATCAACAAATCGAAGCAGGATCCTTTTAGCTTCTTCCTTCTTCCCCTTCAATGTCAACCAGCGGGGACTTTGAGGTATGATAAAAAGAAGGATCAAAAAGACCACAGCAGGAATGGTCTCACTTCCCAACATCGCACGCCAGACTTCAGCGACAAAGATCTTGTTGGTCAGCCCGGTAGAATCGGCCATTCCATCTGATCCTGAATAGCCAAGTAAAGATGCATTGGCAAAATAGGCCACCAGAATGCCCAGGGTGATCGCCAACTGGTACAAGGCCACCAACCGGCCCCTGTTTTTCGCCGGGGAAATTTCAGAAATATAAAGTGGAGATAACATGGAAGCAATTCCCACGCCAACGCCTCCTATCCCTCTAAACATCACGAGTTGGGTGAACGAATTGGACAACGTACACCCGATGGCCGACAGGGCGAAAAATATCCCCGCCATCAACAAGATGTTTTTCCTTCCGTATCTATCGCTCAGAATTCCCGTCACCAAAACACCCAAAATGGTACCCACTAACGCCGAACTCACATACCAGCCTTCCCATACTGCGTCCAATCCGAATTGCGATTTGACAAACCCAATGGTCCCGGAAATGATGGCCGTATCATATCCAAAAAGGAATCCTCCAAGGGCTGCAATGAGGGCTAAAAAGGTGACGTTGTTTTTCATTTTCACTTCGGTTTCGTTTTGCAAAATGCTTGTGTCATTTGAATGGAATTCAGATTACATGTTATCGTTATTCTACTCCCCAGTTTTCATTTGCCTCACCACCCATTTCAAATTTTAATACTCCTCCATTCATCAAATCCGCACGATCTATGTAAAATTTTTGAACAGGTTGTCCTCTTAGTGAGACACCTTGTACGTACTTATTATCTGAAGAATTATTCGTGGTTTCTATTTCAAGTATTTTGTTGTCAGGAAGTTGAATACTCATCTTTTTGAACATCGGGCTACCCAACTGGAAAGTGGGATTTGCAGAAGCATGACCTTGAACATCAAACAAACCCATTGCAGTCATCACATACCATGCACCCAATTGGCCCTGGTCTTCGTCCTGGCCAAATCCGTATCCATGGAATGGCTCTGTGCCATAAAATTCATCGCAAATCGTCCTTGTCCAAAACTGGGTGAGCCATGGTTTGCCTGAATAATTAAACAACCAGGGCTGATGCAGACAGGGTTGATTTCCCTGGTTGTACAGGCGTGCAATTCCGGCGAAACTGTCAAATTCCTTGCCACCTCCAAACAGAGATTTGCGGCTTTCGACAAAGGTGTTTTCCAGGCGCTCGTTAAATATTTCAACACCAATTTTATCAATCAAGCCGGCTGGATCGTGGGGCACGTACCAGGTATATTGATAGGCGTTGCCTTCCTGGAAACCATCCCATGGTTTCATTGGATCAAAGTCTTTAATGAACTCTCCGTTGGGCAATTTCGGGCGAATTAACCTGGTTTCCGGGTCGAAAATATTCTCCCAATAGGTTGACTGTTTCATCAACTGATCATACTCCTCTTTGGTGCCGAGTTCTTTTGCCATTTGCGCAACCGCGTAAGAGCTGAAGGCGTATTCAAGCGTGTGGGATGCTCCAAAATTAAACACCCATCCGTTTGAGATCGTAGTATCCTGATAAGGAACATATCCATGCCTGAGAAAATGCACGAGGTCATACTTGCCGTTACCCAGGTTTCTTCCCCTGTGGTCAATCTCATTTTTCAGCGCGATCTGATATCCTGCTTCTACATCAAAATCACGAAGGCCACAATTGTATGCCGCAGCAATCAACAGGCCCTGGAAATTGGTTTGCACGCCATTGGTAAAAGCACCGGCAGCAACCCCGTCGTGAAGCCATCCTGTTTCTTTTGAAAAATCAATATTGTTCTGCACGTATGAGCTGAAGTACTCGGGGTATACCATAGCCCACAGTTGACTCAAATTCCAAAAGCCTCCCCACATCCCATCTGTATTGTAATGCATGTACTTGGGTATTCCGTCTTCATCTAGTGGAATCTGACCAATCCCTTCTCCATTTAATTTATATTGTCCGTTGACATCACAGGCCAGGCCTCTTCCAAGTAAAGCGTGATACAAACCGGTGTAGAACTTGGTTTTATTATCAATATTTTCATCCTCTACCTGAATGCGGCCAAGTTTTTCATTCCATTTTTCGGCAGCTTGATTTTTCGCTTCTTCAAAGGACAGATCCGTGGCTTCTGCATCCAGGTTCAGTCGTGCATTTGCAATACTGCAATACGAAAGCCCCACCTGCATCTCAATGACTTCGTCGGCCTCAGTGCTAAACCCTAAATAAATTCCATTTTTGATTCCCCTGGTTTCAGAACTATTCTCTGTTATTAGAGAGTCGAGAAAAGTTCCGATGTGATCAGGTGCTTTACTCAAACGCGCTGCGAAATACATTTTCACCCTGTTTCCAGGATCACAAAATTTGACGTATTCCGGATTTGTTTCCACATATCCCTCGATGAAATTGTCATCTGTCAATCTCGCAAAAGCCTCTGTCACATCACTGCTTTCACCCTGCTTATGGCCGATATCGAAAATCAGTTTTGAACTATCGGATGCCGGCCATGTGTACCGGTGAAAACCCACCCGTTCCGTGGCTGTCAATTCAGCTTTGATGCCGTAGTCTTTCAAAAGCACCGAGTAATAACCCGGTGATGCATGTTCATCATTCTTATCGAATCGAGAACGATATCCTGCATCAGGATCTTCCAGGGTTCCTGGTTTAACTTTCAGTTGACCGACTGTCGGCATCACCACCACGCCACCTATCTGAAATTCATGGAATTGGCCAAAACCTTCTATGGAGTTATGGCGGTCATCATACCCTCCCGGCAACCAGGACCCGATGCTTTCGTAGGCATTGGTGTGCGGAGACAACTTGGCCATTCCAAACGGTAAGGCAGCGGGCGTGTAAAAGAACCAGCGACCATGCACCGAGCCGATCTGGGGATCGACGTATTGAATGGCATCATATGCAGGCACCTCATCGACCTTTTGATTGCATGAAAAAAGTGTCCCAATAAAAGCCATTATGAGACTTTTCAAAATTTGATATTTAAAAGTGAATAACCATTTCTTTGTCATAATACCTGAATACAATTTTACATTGTTATTATAATATGTGGTAAGCAGAAAACACATACAAAATCCCTGATCCATGCTTAAAAGATAATTGCTACCAGACCTTAAACTGACCATCGGCACGACTTAAAGTTTTCTTTGCTTTTTCATAGACTATGTCCAGGTATTCGCCTTCAAGGATGCTTTCTGAAAGCTCTTCATTTTCCTGTTTGGGTGTGTAGTTAAACCACGAAAAAATGGTAAGCAGCAAAATAAGAATTAGCTAGATTTTTCATCTTTTAAGGTTATTATCTCCGAAATAATTAAATGTCTGAACCTGATGAATTCTGTTCTTGTATATTCTCCTCGTTGTAATCACAAAACTCTTTTATTATTTCTCTGGCATGCTCATTCAGTAATGGCGCCGGCCTGGAAATCTTTTGCGGTGTATCGCTAAACAGTACCGGGAAACCAGTCGTCTTTACTTTACCGATCTTCGGGTGGTCCATTTCAATGATCATCTCATTGTGTTTGATCTGCGGGTCTTCTACCATCTCGTCGAATGTATTCACCTGCGAACACCAAATGTCTTCCGCCAGCAATATCTCGAGCCACTCATTCGTCGTTTTAGTTTGAAAGACCTCATCAAAGTCGTACCGGATCCCATCCCTGTTGTCAATGATATTATTGGAAGCGTATTCTTCGCTATCGTACTTCTCTAAACCGATCACCTGCGCCAGCTTTTGAATGGAGTTCATCCCGATGGCTATATAACTGTCTTTGGTATTGTAAAGCCCATAGGGTGCACCCAACCACGGATTGGGAATTCCACTTTCACTACGCTCTGGATTGGACCCTCGTAGCAAATAAGCGGTCACTTCCTGGATATGAAATCCGACGATCGAGTTCAACAAGTTGGCTTCTACCTTCTGTCCCTTCCCCGTTTGTTGCCGTGAATAAATGGCCGCCAAAACGGATTGATTGATGAAAAGGCTCGTCAGCAGATCCGCCTGTCCGACTGCGGTGACGACAGGCATTTGCCCCTTTCTTCCATTGAGGGCCGCACCTCCTGCAATAGATTGTGCCAAAAGGTCCTGGCCCGGGCGGTGTAGGTATGGACCGGATGCTCCATAGCCTGAACTCGAACAGTATACCAGTCCGGGATTCAATTCTTTCATGTCCTCATAGCCTAACCCAAGTCTTTCCATGACTCCAGGGCGAAAGTTTTCAACCAGGATATCCGCTTTGGCAATGATGTCTTTCGCCACTTGGTTACCACGCTCATCTTTAAGGTTCAGCGCAATGCTCTTTTTATTTCTATTAAAACAGACAAACGAAATGCTTTCCCCATGCGGATAGAGATTGTCATAAGAATAGTGTCGCATCCAATCACCCTGGAGCGGCTCAATCTTGATGATCTCGGCACCCATATCCCCCAACATTTGTGTGGCCCATGGTCCCTGTGCCAATTGTGTAAAATCGGCAACGATCAACCCGGATAAAGGGCCCCTGATTTCTTCGTCTTTCATTCCAATTTTTTAGAAAACGGTCTGACTGTCATTTTACAGCTGAGAGATATTCTATTTTTTCAAAAAGACAAATCGCGCTTCGTAATGCTCTATCAGTGTCGACTTTGTCAATTCCCCGATCTCTTCACCCAGCACGTTTACTTCAAATGCCTTGCTCGCCCCAGTTTGATTCAACAATTCCCGGATATCCAGAATGGCATGATCGCCTTCCGTTTCCCTCAGATGGAGTATTATCCCATCTCCGGATGACGCCGGTCTTGCATGGACAACAAGCAGATTGGGGAGATCAGGATCCATTAATTCTTTGTTTAGCTCTTTGTCAAACAGGCTACTGATCACTCCCTTTGCCGGATCAACAGTCAGGCGATAGTATTCATTCTCAAGAACCGGGTTCATGGATTTATCCCCTCTCGATGCACGTTTTTCTTTCTCGCCCTCCCAAACGATCCTGAAAGTGGCGTAACCCTTGGAAGGATACATTGGGTGCCCAAAGGGTCCAGGTACTCCCATCAGGTCCTGGGCATTGGTCTCAGGTGCCAGGAAAGCAAGTATCAGGATCAAGAATAATCTACAGATTCTCATACTAAAAAATTAAGGCGATTAATATAATTAGCATTTCATGTTTTTTCATCTTCATAATTCTTGCGCCAACAATCATAATGTCAAAACTTCTTGGTCCAGAAATACAATGCAAACCGGTGATAATATTTCTTTGGTCCGGTACACTTCTGTCAGATTTCCATTCCCTTCGATTTGATAAACCACGGTGTCATGTGAATTCTGATGACAGGCGATCAGCCATTGGCCATCTGGTGTAATATTAAATTCCCTGACCTCCTCACCCCTGGTGTATTGGTATTCGATGGTCTTTAATGTATTCCCATCTATCCTGAAACTCGTGATAGCGCCCAATTGCCTATTTGCTGCATACAGGTATTTACCATTGGGGGCGATGCGTATCGCAGCACCTCCTGCTTCACCGTGGTAGTCTCTTGGCACGGCGCTATAGGTCTTGACCTCTGTGTAGGTATCGTTTTGGCTTTTCAGTACCGAGATGTCTCCGGTCAGCTCATTGAGGACGTAGGCCAGACTGGCATCTGCATTGAATACCATGTGACGAGGGCCTCCTCCCGGGGTCACTTTGCAATCTTTCTCATTGTTGGGTGTCAATTCATCACCCTGCATCCGGTAAGCTTTGATGGTGTCGATACCCAGGTCGCATACATAGATGTCCTCTCCAAATGGGTGAATGGCTACCTGGTGAGCATGAGGTCCTTCCTGCCTGACTTCATTAATGCTTGACCCTTCATGGCGATGATCCACAATACATTTTTTCAATCGGCTGGAATCATCCAACGGAAACTGAAGCACATTTCCGGACATATAACATGCTACCAAAACATTGGAATCATAGACTACAAGATGACATGGATATCCGCCGTTGATCTCCTGTTCATTCACAAACTCCAGGGAGTAATCTTCCTTGATACGATAGGCCCTTACTTTAGGTTGATCCTTTTTATCCAATTCCGTCACGCAAAACAGAAATCGTCGTTCTTCACTGAGTGCCAGGTAACTCGGATTGCGGGCATATTCCGTATGTAACGTTTCAAGTTCTCCCGTGTCAGTATTCATTTGAACAGTAGAAATACCACGACCTACTCCTCCAAATCCGGGAATCGGGTATTCCGTATAACTGCCGATGAAAAATGTCAATGTAGATGGTTTCATCAGTTATCAATAAAGTCCTGTATTCTTTTCTTTGCTTCCTCACTGTAGAAAAGTTCTGAAACTGCGCTGCGCTCTTCCTCGAGTTTATCTTCAAATGGAATGGGTTTCAAACTCAGCTGGGCAAGTCGCTTCAAGTGCTTGAGTGAATCCTTAGGCCGCCTAACCATTTTTTCAGCAAAGCGCCTTACCTCCAGGTCAAAATCATCGGCATCGAAAACGTAATTCACAATGCCCCATTTCATCAATGTCTCAGCCGGGTACTGCCCACCGGTCAATAACATTTCCTTTGCCCGGTTAATCCCTATCTTCTGTATTAGCCGCTGTGTGCCTCCTCCTCCAGGAACGAGGTTCAGAAATACTTCGGGCAATCCCATTTTAGATTCAGTAGTGGCCATGATGATATCACAAGCCAATGCAATTTCAAAACCTCCACCCAGGGCAAACCCGTTGACCGCTGCGATCCAGGGAATCGGTGCATTTTCGATGGCCTTATACAAGCTCACTCCACGAACCTGGAAAGAATCGAATTGTTCTGCGGTTTGACTTCCGTATTCCACTATATCTGCTCCGGCCATAAAAGCTCGCCCTTCCCCCCTGATCACTGCGATACGAACTTCCGCATCACTATTAATGCCTTCTATCCCGGAAATGATCTCGTCCATCATTTCGCGATTCATCGCATTGAGCTGATCCGGCCGGTTGAAAGTCAGCACAGCAATTCCATCACCGGTTTTTACTTTGATATGTTTATACCTGTTCTTCATACACTGCAATCGATTGATATAATTGATTCAAGTCTTTCATTAGAATGTTGGAAGGAATATTTTCTACAAGACCTTTGTGCAATAGTTCCGCTCCCCTTTCCTGGAACTCATTCCACCCCGGATGCCGTGGACGCACATAGACGTTTTGCATGGTCTCCATTGTATCATTAAAGAAATTATTACAAAGGGCATTGTTGGTTTCACTTTGCCAGGCAATCATATTTCCTGGTTGCCCACCATTTTGAGTGTAGATCCCTTCCTGGGTTTCTGCCCGTGCTACATAATATATATATGATACCGCAGCGTCCACATGTTGACACCTGGATGAGACCGCCAGTCCGATTCCTCCAAGAATGGTTGATACTTTTGTTTTGGGATTTGATGGGCTGTTGTCAAAACGGATCCTGTGCTTTGCATACCCCTGCCTGCCATAATTGGTGTATCCAAACAGGAACGGCGAATACACAATGTCTTCATTTTCGCTCATATGGTTGAGCACCTGTATCGGATTCCAATATATGGATTCGGGTTGCAGGAATTCGAGATGTTTTTTGAGTTCATCTAAAACCTTGGCGCCTACTTGCTCTTTGATTACGTGGCCCACGATAAAATCGTGATCTGCATCTTGTGCGCACATCGTCAGGAAAGAACACCACAGGTCAGTGGGGCACAATGGCCAGGATATAAAAACATTGCCCGGGACCTTTCGATAAAAATCAAATAATTCAGTGCGCGTTTTGGGCAGCAATACTCCCATTGATAAAACAAGGTCCTCCCGGTAAGCGGCCACAAGACCAGCAGCATCTATGGGTAGTGCATATAAATGAGAGTCATAGAAGTAAGATTCAAAGGTCGGCCCAACAGATTGTAACCTGAGCTTCTCGATAGCATCTTCCGGCAAATGTTCTTCCAGAGATACAAGGAGTTGATTTGCATGTGCCTGTCCTACATACGGGTGATCGATCGTGATCAGATCATAGGTGTTGATCAAATCCTCTAGGGGTTTATCACCAAATTCCTTCAATGACCTGATGTCCCAATCTATGCGAACATCCGGATGTACGCTGGAGAATTCAAGGGACGTCGATTTGAGCGGTTCATATCCCCTGGGATGATCCCAGGCGATGCCTCTTAATGTGATTTTTTCTGACATGTCACTATGAGGTTTTTCTTGGAGGCCTGGGGTCGTAATGAATGGTGTTGTTCATATACGCTCCGTCGACATAGATTTCTGTTCCGTTGATATAGTCTGCAAAGTCACTGGCCAGGAATGCCACTGTATTGGCCACATCTGATACATGACCAACCCTGCCCTGGGGGATCCACCCTTCAAATTTTTCCTTGCCGAATTTGATGAATTCCTCCCGGTTCATTTCCGTTTCTATCGCACCCGGGGAAACGGAAACAACTCGAATGTTCTTGTCCGTTAATTCCAGGGATAAACATTTGGAGAACATTTTAAGTCCTGCTTTTGAAGCACAGTAATGGACCAATCCCTTTCTCGGGACAATATCATGGATGGAAGAAATATTAATAATGACTCCGCCGCCGTTCTTTTCCATTCGACGTCCGGCTTGCTGTGAACAAAGGAAGGGCCCTTTTAGATTGACATTCAAAACACGATCCCAGTCCTCTTCCTCCAGGTCGAGCACATGGATGATCGTTTCAATGCCGGCATTGTTGACTAAAATATCTATCGTGCCGAATATATCATCCATCTCCTGAAACAGAGCTGCAACTTGTGCAGCATCCGATACATCTGCTTTTCCACATGCAGCTTTGACCTCATATTGACCAGCAATCTCTTTAGCCAATGCCAAGGCTGTTTCTCTGTCTGCATCGCCTTTGAAGTTGATGAATACATCCGCTCCACAGGAGGCCAGCTGCCTGCATATTTCAGCGCCTATTCCCTGGCTGCCCCCAGTGACCAATGCTTTTCTTCCTGGTAGATTGATATTTTTCATAGTCTTTTCATTTTACAGAGATTTTATGCGCATCTCTTTTTTCTTCGAATAGTCGACTGACCAATTCTTTTAATTCATCCTGTTTATCAAGACTTAGTGGCAGGAACTGAAAATCGGAAATGTGCGTGTTGGCTTCTTCAGCAATAAGCACCTCGCTGCCAGGTTCCATGGCAATATTGTGCCATACATCTTGCGGGATATTATAAACCTGGTTCGTCTCCAGGTATTCCAATTCGAATACCGGCTGTTGATCCACAATGGAAGCTGCGATCAAAACAGCATCTCCTTCCAGGGCCACAAATATCTCATCGGTCCTTCGGTGAACGTCCAGTTTTTCTATCCGGTCGATGTGTTGTTCGTCTATGTAATTCAACTGTGCCAGCTGCCAACCTTCGCGGATCAGGAACGGATGGTAACCGTTTTCTTTTATGGTAAATGATTCGATCATTGTGGTTGTATTTTACCCTTGATCATTTTCCGCCAGCCTTTTTCAATTTCTTCCAGTGTCTTTCCTTTGGTTTCCGGAACATACCTCCAGATGAACCAAATTGCAGGAAGGGTCAATGCGGCATATATGAAGAATGTGCCGGAGGGCATTACACTTTCGATCAAAATGGGATTGGTCAGCGTGATGAAAAAGCCGGTCACCATTAATGAAAAACTTCCCAGCGCCACAGCCAATCCCCTGATCCGGGTCGGGAAGATCTCGCTGATAATCACCCATACAATGGGTCCGTATGAAAAGGCGAAACATGCGACATACATCAGCAATGGTATGATGACGAACTGTGAACCCACCGCAAATAAAATGGCCACGCCTGCAAGGGAAATGAATGCCCCGGTAACACCGATCAATAACAATTTTCTCCTTCCGAACTTCTCGATATTCATGATGGCAACGAACGTGAAGGCGCAGTTCACAATGCCCACCAGCACTGCACCCAGGAATGAACTCTCTACACTTTGAATGGATTCGTTGATGATATTCGGTGCAAAATACATGATAGCAGCGATACCGCTTAAATGAGAGAACATTGGGAGCAGCGCACCAATCAGCAATGGAATGCGTAAAAACGGTTGAAGCAATTCTTTCAATCCTCCAGTTTCTATTCTAACCATTTCCTCTATTTCTGCCATTTGAAGCTCAGCTTGCTCACTTCCCATAATCCTGTTCATGATCTCTCTGGCTTTGACATTCCTGCCTTTGCTGATGAGCCACCTTGGAGTTTCCGGAACCAAAAAAAGTAAGATGAGGAACATGAGGGCAATGGGTATCTCTGTGCCGAACATGCCGCGCCAGAGTTCAAGTACGAATAGCCAGTTCCATAATCCCGATGATTCAGCGGTGATAATTCCAGCTGCCGCACCGGCCCGGTTCAAGACGATCCAGTCTACCAGAAAGGCCAGTAAGATTCCAAGTGTAATGGATAGTTGATATAACGATACCATCTTGCCCCGGCTTTCGGGTAGTGATAGTTCAGAAATATATATGGGGGCCACAACAGATGTCACTCCGACACCGATTCCTCCGATGATGCGAACCACGACCAATACATTAAATGCGAAATCCGGGCTCGATGTGATCCAGAAGGTCTCACCGCCCAAAAACTGTGGCGTCAGCATGGAACCAATGGCGGATAATGACAAACAGGATGCTGCAAAGATCAGTGCCTTTTTCCTGCCCAGCCAGTCCGTGATAGACCCCGCTACGATGCAACCGAAGATGGTACCCAACAGGGCTGACGAAACGATCCAGCCTAATTCTGCGGCTGACAACTGAAAGTGTTGTTCAAGGAAAGTGTTGCAACCCGAGATGATCGCCGTATCATATCCAAAGAGGAAACCCCCAATGGTGGAGACAAAACTGATACCGATTAAATACCTCGAATTTTTAGAATTCACTAAATCTTTGGTTTGTTGGTTGCTAGTACTTATGCTCGTTTACATTATTCCGAATTTCTTGTGGGCATCCACGGCACTCATTCCATGCTGTAAAGCTTGCTTGACCAGTTGCTCTCCCCATATGGTTTGGATATCATTCATCTATTTGTTGGTTTCTTGCTTGATCTGTTTCCTGATACTTTCCCTCTGTTCTTCGGTCATCGGATATATAGTGACATCTTTGCTATGTATCTCTGGGCTTTCTACCGTGAGAAGCTGGCTACCCTCATTCATTGCAATGGCATACCGTGTACCCTTTGGAATGTTATATGAGGTCCCTCTCTTTAATTGGACCATTTCAAAATTTGTTGACTCATGATCTGTAGCAATGATCAAAACAGCACTTCCTTGCAATAATGAAATGGCCCTGTCACTCTTACGATGTTTATACAGGATCTTCAGATTATCTAAATGATGGTTCTCTTCGTAATTGAGTTTTCCCACCTGCCATCTATCCCTTGTTAATACTGGTTGAAATCCAGCTTCACAGTTTTCGTATCGCTCAATTAATCCCATTGCATTTTTCTTTTCAAGAATTTTCATTTTCTACCACACGACTTCCTGACTTCCAATTTGGTATTCAGGACTCTCTTCACAGTAGGTTTTGAATTATTGCTCTTGATCTTGTTCAATAAAATATCCACGGCTTCATTTCCGATATCTGTCACCGGCTGAATGACGGATGTGATCGGAGGGTCCATCAGATCAAAAGCGCTCATTTCATCAAAACTGACGATGGCTACATCATCAGGCACCTTTATCCCCAGTTTTTTTAATTCTCTTAATCCAAGTGCTGTCAGGTAGTGGGTAGAAAAAACAATGGCATCGACGGGATTGGAGAGGCCGGTCAATTCTTCAATGACTGAGTGCATTTCCTCAGGATAACTCCTTGTTCCCAATTCTTTCACCAATTTTCGCACTGGTCTTATATTCCTGTTTCTAAGTGCCTCCTGGTATCCGAATAATCTCTGTTTTAGGGCTTCAAGCCCAGGTTCCAGGGTCACAAAACCAATCTTTCTTCTTCCAAGTTGAAGCAAATGCTTGGTGGCCTTTTTGGTGCCCTCAAAATTGTCTACCACGACGTGGTCAGCATCACTTCCGGGATAGTGGCGGTCAATGAGGATAAATGGGTAATTGATCTTTTTGAGCGCCCGCATCTCCTTTTGGTTCTTTTGCGTGGAGGCGATGATCAATCCTTCCACCTGTCGGTTGAGCATAGATCGGATCAGTTCGGCTTCTTGCTCCGGGTCTTCATTGGAACTACTGAATACGACGGTATAACCAAATTCCTTTGCTTTCCTTTCTACCTGGCTGGCAATTTTCGCGTAAAATATGTCCGAGATATTGGGGATGATCAGCCCGATCGTTTCGCTCTTTCCCCTGCTCAATCCCCGCGCCAACTGGTTGGGCACATAATTGTGCTTCCTGGCATAGTCAATAATTTTTTGCTGTGTCTCTTTACTGATCTTGTTGGCATCACCCTTATTGTTCAGTACCAGGGAAACAGTCGTTTTAGAAACCTTCAGGTCTTTTGCTATGTCCCTTAAAAATATCTTTTTCATCATTTCGAAGAACTAAACCGCTTTAGTAATGCTAATTTAAGCAAAATCTTGTATATTTGGATAACTAAACCGATTTAGTTTAAAATTTACCACTAGTTGCACGGATAAATTGTTAGAAAATCAACTCCTATGAAGCGTCTAAGGCATAACCTTATTTTAAGCGCCGCCATCCTGGCTTTCTTTTCTGTTGCCAATACAAAAAATCTTTATTCACACACAGCGTGGACTTCACCTGAAATCAGGATGAACATTCCAATGCACCATTCTAATGGCAACGGGCACATCCAAGAACTCAACACCAATTATCGTTTATACCAAATCTGTAAAAATGATATCGAAGGTTATAGTGAAATGCTATCCGGTTCGGAGTTCTTCTCCTACCCTTCCATCAGGGATGACATTGGCGTTTCGATGATCGCACGAGCTACAACGGGTAAAATGGGATTTGAATTTTTGACGGGAGTGGTTCCCAAAGACTATGCCTCTGACCAGGTCACCTTTTTCATGATCAGTGATATCGACCTCAATCAAAATGAGCCTTTTGACATTCATGTCAATGACCAGCATCTGCTCACCTTTCATTCCAATGCTGATGGAACGTTGTCAATCATCGGCAATCCCGGCAATGGAAATGCAGAATATGTCCTGGTCGAAAGAGATGGAAATGGCGATGGTATCGGAGCATTTCGTTTGACCGTTCCTTCTAAACTCATCGAAAAAGGAAAAAGTGCTAAACTCAGATTTGTTGGGCACAATAAAGGAGCGAACTGTTGGCTCATGATCTTCAAAGCAGTGGATGCCGTCAGTCGGATTAGAGAGTCAGTGGCCATGGAGGCTGCTTTTGATATTAAGGAAATGAATGACCATTTGTATGTGGATGCGCCCTGGTACTTTTCCCGTAAAGAAGTTTATCTCGTCAGCGATGGAAAGAAAAGTAAAGTCAAATCATTTACCGGCCAGGGTGAATTGTCAAAAGTATCATTCAATATCAAACCACCGAAAAACAGTTTTGCCATTGTCTTCGATGGAGAGACCATTGCGCTTGATTTTGAAAACGGGGATGGCACTTTTTCCAACACCGCTATTGAAGGAAAATGTATCTATCACCACAAGACTAAATACGCCAATGGGTGGAATGCTTCACTCAGCAAATTATATCGGCCCGAATTTTTCGATACCTACAATGATTTTTTTGATCGCAGATACGAAAAGGGGTTGGTGTCCCTCATGAATTCCAGCCACCAGGATATTGCCTGGGTGGATAGACCGGAGGTATGCATTATTTTGAGAGACACCCTCTTACTGGCTCCGGTGATGAAGGATGCTTTTGAGAGAGATGATTATGCATTTGATGTTGAAGATGGTTTGATACTACGGGAATATCTCGATCGGCACCCGGATTCGAAAAAGCGCATCACGACATTGCTTAATAAAAAACTATTGTCTGTTGGTGCAACGTACAACTGCCCGTATGAAGATATGTATGATGCCGAGGACCAGATTCGCCAATTGTACCTCGGTAAAAAATGGGTGAAAAAGACCTTCGGTGGTTATGACTCAAAGGTGTACTGGAACGTCGACGTGCCGGGCAAATCACTCCAGACGCCTCAGATCCTTAAGAAGGCAGGAGTTGATTATATGGTGATCAGTAGGCATGCGAAGGGGATGTTTCACTGGGAAAGTCCTGATGGAAGTTCTGTCTTTACCTATTCTCCCGGCCACTATGGAAATGACCTTCTACACCTTTCAAAGGACCTGAACAACAAGATCAAGTATGGAGCTGAGCAGGTACTCTTCTGGAAAAAGAATTTTGAAGGCGGTGAGGTGCAAACCCCATTGTTGTCCAGCCAGGATATGTTGCCGGCCATCGATTATTCCGAATTTATCGACACGTGGAACAATTTCGAATCACTGAAGGACGATACCGGCACCGAGAAAAATGTATTCCTTCCCGACATGGAACTCATGACGGTAGATGAATTTTTGCCGTTGGCAGAAAAGAATGCCACCAATGTAGAAACGATCATGGGTGAGCGGCCCAATGTTTGGGTGTATATCCATGGTCCCGGCCATCATGATGCATTGACCGCCAGCAGGGAAGGATCGAAGTTGTTGCCCGCAGCTGAGAAATTTCTTTCGGTCGCCAACATCATTGACCCGGTGAAAATGCCATATCCCTATCAAACATTTGACCAAGCATGGCAGGCTAAGATCTATCCCGATCATGGTTGGGGTGGACACGATGGTGATATTACGGATAATCTGTTCAAAGAAAACCTGGTGAAATCGCGAAACATGGGTACCAATCTTCTGAACAAAGGAATAAGTTTTATCTCCAGCAAGATCAAGACCAATGAGAACATGGGGATCCCTGTCGTATTATTCAACAGCCTTTCGTGGGAGCGCACAGATCCGGTTACCGTGTCCCTGTCTTTTCCAAAGGGAAGTACCAGGGGATTCAAAGTGCTTACTTCCGATCAAAAGGAATTGCCCTCGCAAAGCTTCAATGCAGAATACTATGATGATAGAAGTCTGAAAAATGTGGACATCTCCTTTATTGCTGAAAATATTCCCTCCATTGGATACGCCACATACTATGTAGCTAATGCAGGAAATTCATCAGCAAGTGGGCAAAAACCGGCCAGTATCTCTTCCTACGAGAATTCGTACTACAGCATTCGATTTGGAAATGGAGGGATAGCCAGTGTATATGATAAAGAGTTAAAAAAGGATTTGTTCAACACCGATCAGTTCAAAGCGGGAGATGTATTCACGCTCCAATCCATCGGTAATGGCGCAGGAGAATTCGGCGACATCCAGCAACCCAGTATGGTTGATTATGACCAGGTGAGCATTCATCAACCCGAATGGCAGGTTGTGGAAAATGGTCCCGTATTTACCACCTACAGAATGGAACAGCAAATTCATCACGCCATTGTCCGTCAGGACGTCACGATATACCACAACCTGAAGCGCATTTATTTTAATACGAGCTTGCTCAATTGGTCCGGCGAACTCTACCGTGAATTCCGTACAGCCTATCCCCTCCATATGGATAGTCCGGAAATCGCCCACGAGGTCCCATTCGGCCGAGTGCGAGTTGGAAAAGATGAAATCAAAACGGCAGGTGAGCGATACACTCCACTTTGTAAAGATGTTCACCCCCGTGCGATCATCGATTGGATCTCTGCCAGTGATGACGAAATGACCATTACACTGAGTTCGTCCGTTGCTGCCGCCGATTGGATTGACCCCACGTCGAAAATGTCCGGTGATGCATTATTGCAACATGTCCTGCTCGCCAGTCGAACATCCTGCCACTGGGAAGGCAATGAATACTCACAGGGTGGCAATCATCATTATAATCATGTGCTGACTTCCAACGAAGCGGAAAGCATTGAAGGGCAAAAGATCGCCAAGCAAAAGAACGAACCATTGTTTGCAGTGGTTAATCCTGAGACCTCTGTTAAAGCACCCTTACCTGAGTCAGCCAGTTTTTTCTCATTCGACAACGAAAATGTGTTTGTCACTACCATCAAAAAGGCAGAGGATGGTGAGGAGTTCATTGCGCGTATGTACAATGTCAAAGAGACTGAAGAGACGGTTAATATTTCTTCCAGTTTCAATATCGGTTCTTACAAAAAGACAAACATTATTGAGGAGGATCCAGTGCTGGTGGAGCCACAGTTGAGGGTCGGGAAATATGGGATTGAGACGTTTAGTTTGGGAATAAAGAGGTAGTTTAATATCCAATAGAAAGTGCACCGACCTGTACACTTTCTTAAGAGAGGCCTGTTCGTACTTACAAAATTCCGATCTACTCCTAGCCGTCAAGGACGACAGTTGATTTGCCAGTCGCTCATCGTCAGGATCATATCTTGAGTTCTCATACCAATGTGCTTGTCCAAAGGCATTTGTGGAAGACAACCGTACCTAAGCCAATCAGTGAGCAACAGAGAAATCAAAATCTTAAAAGGAGTACGGGTGCACACCTCATTCAACACAGTCGTCTTTCAAGAAAAATCACCTCGTCTAAGTAGCAAGCAAGACAGAAAACAAGCCTAAATGAAGGTAGTACAATTGATCTTAGTTGCATGCATCATAGGTAGCCAAACGAAAGATAGCGGTCAATCTAATACCTTTTCATTTCCTCCAGAATGGGAAACTCATCAAGCAGTTTGGATAGATTTTACAACACAAGAATATTGGATCAGAAAAGACTATAACGTCAAAATTGCGATTATCAAGGCTCTTCAAGATCATGTTCCCGTGAAGGTTCTGGTTGAATCAATAGATAGCCGAGACATGGCTATTGAAAAACTGCTATTTTGGGATTTAGAATAATCAATCCATTATGATAAGAACTATAGTTGTGCTTTTATCTGCACTGATATCATACAATTGTTTACAGCAAAAATCAATAAGAGAACAATATAAACAGCCCAGCACAAACCAGATGCCCAAATCACCAACTGGACTAAAGATTGAAACCACACCAACACGTGGGACGGCATTTATAGATTCGCTTGGATCAGAATATTTTATAGTTCATGTCACGAATACCATTACCAACGACAGTACAATTCCGATTGAAATTCAGATAGACTTGCCTTTAGAGTTTAGTTATCCAATTTCCGGTAATTATGTGAATTATAAAATAATAATGTGGCCGAAATTAACAGAACCTCCTCTTTTGTATTCTGATAGACAAAGTCAAGTTAAAGTCATGAAGAAATGGACAATCAGTAACTGGGAGACCCCAAACCAATTCAATAAACTCCTTGCACCTGGAGAAAATTATGTTATTACAATAGGAACGTTAGCTAATACTGAAACAACCAATATTTGCAGTGCTGTTGCTTACTCGCTTTTGACTTATAGCGAAAGTAGAAATTATTTAGACTGTAATTGGGCGCTAGATGAAAAACAAACCAATCCTCAAATGGCGATGGGTCTACATGTTGGTTTTTGCACAAGTGGACAGCATTACGAAAGTTGTACAATTATAACTTGTGGTCAAATTTCTTATCTTGAAAATTAAAATAAAATACCGCTAGTCGAGTAGAGTGAGGTAGCCAGAAAAATGACTACCTCAGTCCTACTGACGATTCTGTCAGCACACAGTCTCCCACCACTGTATGTATGCTTACGCCGCAGCTTCGGCATAGGCGCTAAGAACCTCCCCGACGATAAGTATCGGGACAAACATATTCGGCGGTTCATAAGAGAATCAAGTCATTCGTGATCGTACATGAAGGTAATACCTAGAGAAGGATTGATTTCCTTGCCGTTTAAGCCTAGCCTTAGTGACCCACCCATCCGCTTCGCGGTTCACTACCTGAAATGTCCACTGGATAATTGGTCTTGTCGTACAAAACTACAGTTCGTTCATCCATAATGGGGCTGCAAGCAATCCTCTATCCACCTAACTAGGAATAACAGAATTTCCATGGTTTGGTGTGAGTTATCTTCAAGCAAAACGAACAAGGATTGAAGAAATGAATATCGAACAAGGAATAACGATTTTTGACTGTCAATGTTTTTTCTACTTTTTGGTGGCAAAAAGTAGAGCAAAAAGCCACCCTGGATCTTTTTCCTTGAAAAAACTACGGTCCACCTGGCGCTCGCACCAAAACTCGCTCTTAACAGTTGTTCCTTAAGTATGGCTTTCTTGTCATCTGGGCTTTGAGTAATATTCACCACCTGGTCGAACAGTTGGTGCTCTTTTACCCAAAATGAAACAAGAATTCAAAACGTAAAACTGGAAAACAACGAGCTAAGTTCAATTTTTGTAGAAAGCATAGAAACGTCTCAAAAGAATATGAAAACATGAAAAATCAAAAATAATTCTAAAATCGTTAATCAGTGTTCCTTGTTCTTAAATCCAAGTACTGATGAAGCCAGAAGGTAACACGAGGTATGAAGCCATACTTCCTATCGGTCCTACAGGCTCATATCCAAACCGATAGACCCAGCTAGCTAAAGCCCGATAACATCGTTTAGCCACTCACCCACTTCGTGGTTCTCTCCTTTCAGTGTCCACCGGACTCTGAGCCCTCGGCACAGTCGAGAATGTAAGCCTGCTACTTCGGTCAGCACCATGTGGACCACCTCGACAGACCTGCCATCCCCTCCGCTTTCGCGGTTCCCTCACTTCGAGTACTGTCGTACTCGACTCCTTTGGAGATCGTTCACTCATCTCATAGGCAATTCATGTTCTTCGGTACCTGGCACCCTTCCGCTAGCGCGGTTCACTCCGTCAGATGTGGCCCGCACATCTGGTCTTCGACTTTACTACGTTCATAGTCCAGCTTTACTGACGATGACTGTCGGTATAAAACTTCAGATCTCACAGTTGCCCATGAAACCTTAGCTGCATGCTACATGCCTAGCGTCCTCGTCATATGGTATTCGCATTGACGCCTTGTCTCACTAGAATCCCGCATCGTAAGGACATCCACACTACAAGTATTCTTCATTCTGTGTACTTTTAACAGAATGATCTAGTAGCCATTCAAGACACACACAAGCGACAAGACTGCATACTCGCTATAGCAGCGTACGCTACTTATCGCACGACCGATAGACGTGATGAAAAAAAATAAAAAATCATGACAGAAAGATTAAGCATAACAGAACAGTTCGGGAAACCCCTTGCAATATTATTGTCTGAAAAAATTAAACCCGTTCACCCAAAATTTGACTCAAAATCATTTGTAAAGGCTGTCGAAAAAGGAATAACCGATAAAAGTTACACCCAAAGAATAATATTTATTGCTGAGAAGCTGAACGACTATTTACCGAAAGAATATGAAGTTGCTATAAAAATATTAGAAGGAATTTTAGGAGATGAAAATCCAAACGAAACAGGAATGTTTACCGAATATTGGTGGATTATGCCAATTGGAAAATACGTTGAATTATACGGTCTCGATAATTATGAAATTTCAATCAAAGCAATAGGAGAAATCACAAAACGAAATACAGGAGAATATGCAATTCGACCATTTATAAGAAAGTATCCTGAAAACTGCCTGAAACAAATGAAGAGTTGGGCAAAATCAGAAGACTTCCATCTAAGGCGATTAGCAAGCGAAGGACTAAGACCTAAATTGCCTTGGTCACCTAAACTTGACACATTCATTGATAATCCGAACCCAGTCTTTGAAATCCTTGAATTGCTCAAAGAGGATGAAATAATGTTTGTAAAGAAATCGGTCGGCAATCATTTGACTGACTGGCTGAAAGTAAATTGTGAACCGACAACAAAACTATTGAAGGAATGGCAAAAATCGAAAAATAAACATACTCAATGGATAATTAAACGAGCTACCAGGAAAATAAGTATCTAAAAGAGGAAGAAAAGATACGCCTAGTCGAGCAGAGTGAGGTAGCCAGAAAAATGACTACCTCAGCCCTACTGACGATTCTGTCAGCACGCCCTTCACACCACCGTACGTATGCTTATGCCGAAGCTTCAGCATAGGCGCTAGGGACCTCCCCGCCAACAAAGTATCTGGACAAGCGCATACGGCGGTTCATAAGAAGATCAAGTTATTCGAGATCGTACATGAAGGCAATAACAAGAGAAGGATTGATAGTCTCGCCGTTTAAGCCTGCAGGAATTCATTGACACCTCTACCCTATCGGTTAAACCGGCATTTCAGATTTGAGGAGCGCTGGCCTAATTTGAGCTGAATCTGATCAGATAACCATGGCTGGACTCTCAATGCTGCAAGGGCACGACTAAAAACCAGGTGGCTGGCCAAGAAACTGAATAAACCGGTGCAGAAAGGACTCGTGCATTACAATAGCAAGGAGCTCATAGGTAAAGCAAATTTGCCAGAATGGTGAGGATTTCGAAGCCGACGATGTATAAGTAACTTTAGGATTAAGGATGGACTCAGTGTATATTAGAGGATATTAGGGGTTGGAGGGAAATTTTGTTTATTTAGTAACGTAGCAAAAAGATCGAGTAATTGGGTGCAGAACCAGCTGCTAAGCTGTCTCATATCCTTATTATCCGACTTCGTATAGGTATCTTACTGGCGGACTTCCAATCAGGGAAAGAAGGCAAAAGAGCCAGCTTTATTGCCCTCTACAGCATTCTGAATATTAATCACTTGAAACCGATATGGGTTTTTCCAATTTAATGATAAAAAGTGAGGCAAAGAATACATGATGCTTTGACAACCCTACATAGGTTTCGAGCAGCGGTTACTTTTGAAAGAATTTGCAATCGATTATCTCCCAGATGGTCGGCAGCACTATTGTTTATTGTCTGTGTGCTTACCTGTATCAGAATTAATAAATATGGATGGCTCGATGCATTACTTAGGTCTGATGCCAAGGGATACTATCAGTATCTTCCTGAATTTTTCATCAACGGAGACCTCACTATACTTCCGCTGAGTATTAAACTTGAAAACGGGAATCACTTGAGTTTCTTTCAAATGGGCGTTGCAATTCTGGAAATGCCCTTCTTCTTCCTGGGGCATCTCATAACTCTTTTGTTGGGGACAGATGCTTCGGGGTACACCGACATTTATGCATTTAGTGTTCTTGGAGGAACCATTATTTATGTGTGTATCGGCATCTGTTTTCTCCAAAAGACACTTGAGCTACGGTGGAATAGAATGGTAGCGATCAGCACCCTGTGTTGTATCTTCTTTGGCACAAATCTGTATTTCTATACTTGCCGGGCAGGTACCATGTCACATGCATATTCGTTCTTCCTGTTCAGTTTATTTATTTATTTCAGCATACAATATCATCGCTCACCTTCCATTAAATCAGCGGCTGTCATTGGAGTTCTTGCTGGCCTGGTTTTGTTAATTAAACCCAACAATCTCATCATATCCTTATTCTTTATCTTCTATGGTCTGTCGTCCTGGCGTGACATCAAAGAACGTTTTTGGTTTTTCCTCTGGCGCTTCCAAGATGTCTTATCAGTTCTTATTATTATCACTCTGTGTGTTCTGCCTCAATTGGCTTACTGGCATCTCGTATCGGGTAAATGGATCATATTTGCTTATGGAATGAGGGACGACAATGAATTCTTCTGGAAAACTCCCAAACTCATTCAGGTCCTGGTTCATCCACAAAATGGTTGGTTGTTGTACTCACCCATTATTGTGTTTGCTTTGTATTCCTTAGTGAGGGGTGCCATAAAGAATACCCCGAACTATCGGTTAATCTTAGCTATATGGGTCATTGCATGGTATGTCTTTTCCAGTTGGTGGTGCTGGTGGTTTGGCAGTGCCTTTGGACATCGGGCATTTGTAGAATACTTACCCTTGATGGCGATTCCACTAGCCGAGTTCATAGATCAATTAAAAACCAAAAAGAAGTGGTGGCGCTATAGCCTGGTGATCGTCATTTTACTTTTTATTTATATGAGTTTAAAAATGACTTTTATCTATAGTTCACCATGGGATGGACCAGACTGGTATTGGGATGATTATTTTCGGATTCTTAGACAGATCTTCTAGTTGTGAGATGGATTCTAACTTCATCAGTACAGAGGTCTTCGGTGTCAATTCTGCACTATCAAAGATAAAACCTCCGATTCTGCAGCACGGTTAGATATCTTAAACAACCTCTCTCTAGCTTTGGCCTACAACGACAACAGAGAGACCAAGTCTTCCCATAGCAACATGATCTAATAATTTAAAAAACGGCACTAATTGATTAAACATCGTCATTTGTCCTTTTGGAATTACATCCCTTCTTAACAGTTTACCTGACAAAATCCACCCAAGCATACCGGCAACATTAAAATAGCTTGAATATGAAATCCGAAATTCTGCCTTCTTAAGAAGTGCCTCCAGAGATCTCCGGTTATATCTTCGGTAATGGCCAAGTTTATGATCGAAATTATTATACAAAAAATTAAAGGCAGGTACTAATATAACGACGTTGCCGGTCGGTCGAAGGATCTTTTTTATATTCCTTAGAGCTATCAGATCCTCTTCAATGTGTTCTATCACATTCAATGCAAAGACCGTATCAAATTGCCCTTTCAAATCAACATGTAAAGTGTCAAAATCGATATTGACTAAATCGATATTTAGAATATCTAAAACACTCCCTCCATAGGTACTCTTCAAATAATCAAGATAGTTATCACGCAAATCGCTTAAATATATTTCGGCTTGGTCACGGATAAAAAATTTCGAAATATTGCCAATGCCACTGCCCACTTCCAATATCTTTCCTCTACAATGGGGTCTGATTTTCTGATACATCCACTCGTTAAACTGGTCTGCCGCCGCTATAGTCTTTAGCGTTTCGAAACCCTCCTTGTCATAGTCTTTGAACACAAATTCACTCATCGGGAAAAGATATTGTACTTCAAGATATAATAGATCGCCGCAATTCCATCCTTCCAGTTAATTTTCTTACCCTCATCATACGTCCTTCCATGGTAACTGATGCCTACCTCATAAATTCTCAGATTCTTCTGTCTAAAAATCTTGGCGGTAACTTCAGGTTCGAAGCCAAACCTCTTCTCCTTCAGATCTAAAGATTTAAGAACATCCAATTTAAATATTTTATAGCACGTTTCCATATCACTTAAATTGGCATTTGCAAACATGTTTGATATAAAGGTCAGTAATTTATTCCCGATAGTATGCCAGAAGAACAAAATCCGATGTGGTTTGCCACCGTAGAATCTTGTACCATATACCACGTCGGCATGACCGTCTTCCAATGGCCTCAACAATAAATTGTATTCTTCGGGATCATATTCGAGATCCGCATCCTGAATAATCAGATAATCCCCACTGGCTCTTGCTATTCCGGAATGAATTGCTGCGCCCTTACCCTGATTACTTTCATGTGCAAGAAACGAGATATTAGTATATTTTGCTGAAAGCGTTCTAGCAATCTGTCCCGTACCATCATCTGAACAATCATCGATAATGATTATTTCTTTATTAATGCCATTTATCAAATTCACTTTTTGAACTTTTCCAACAATTTTCTCAATCGTTGACTCTTCATTATATGCAGGGATTAGTATGGTTAAAGTCTTCATGTTCATTAAATATGAGAACCAAAGTTTTCTAACTTCCTATTCGAGATCACCAAAGTCATGACGAAAGACAGTGAGCAACCATGTTAAGGGGCAGTGCATCTGAGTCTTCGGCCCATTAACTCATATCCATAATGTAAGTAGGCGAAGGAATAATCGGGAGTATGATTACCCGTTTGAGATCACATTCTGTGTGCAGAAATTTTCTACCGGTATCATCAACGAATCGTTCCTTCAAACGATACAAACTAACGTTTTTTCTGAAATATGCATTGGAAAGTCTTATCACGTAGCTCTTTTTTAGCTTCTACCTACCCAGCTATAAGCTTCGAGACTATGGTACACCCCCAAAAAAAGGGCACAAAATTGTAACTTACACCTAAGAAGGGATTAACGCGTCCCCAATACGGGTTCGCTTTCGCCCCGACGGGATCTTATGCACTGTCTGAATGACTACCACCTGCTGACGTTGCAGTCAGCAAGATGTCCAGGCTTTGAAAGAAAGAGGCAGACATTCCTGTGAGCTATGAGAAAGATTTTAAAATGAAAGAAGATTCCTTACAACTAAGGCAAAAAGTAAAGGCACATGGCTACATCATAAAAGAATTTAAAGAAGAACCCCATCTACTACTTTTTTCTCATCGAGATTTCCCTAATGCTGGGCTACAAGTACCAGGAGGTACTATTGCGGAAGGGGAAGAATTACAAATCGGGCTGCTTAGAGAAGTAAAAGAAGAATCGGGCTTATCGGAATTTAGTTCCATAAGCTATCTAGGGAAATCCATTTATATTGCAGAATCCAGGCATGAACTTCATGAGCGTCATTTTTTTCAATTAAATTATGAGGGAGAGATGAGGAGTGATTTTTTTCATGAAGTTACTTCAGGAAAGGAGGACAAAGGCTTGATCTTTCATTACCGATGGGTACCTTTGAGTGACATTCCTAACTTGGCTGCAGACCAAGATTGCATGGTCTCACAAATAGAATACAGAAGAATACGTTGAAAAATCTGAAAGAATATTATTCGAATAGGGCGTTTGAGTATGAAAAGGTGTACCAAAAGCCTGAACGTCAAAAAGATCTTGCCGAAATTCGAAAGATTCTTCGTGAGGTATTCACCAATCAAAGTGTATTGGAATTAGGTTGTGGTACCGGATATTGGACGAGAGAAATTTCTCACTCTGCCACCTCAATTACGGGAATTGATATTAGTGAATCAGTTCTGAATATTGCAGGAGAGAAAAAATATCAATGTCCCACGAAATTAATTCGGGGAAGCTACTATGATTTCAATCTCCAAGGACATACTGCAATTTTTGGAGGGTTTATCATCTCTCATATTCTTAAAGAGAATCTAAGAAATTTTGTGGAAAGGATTTTAGAATCGCCAGAATATGTTAAAGTCCTGTTTGTTGATAATCTATTCGTAGAAGGGAACAATACTCCAATTACTCGGAAGGATGTGAATGGAAATACATACCAATTACGCAAATTAAAATCTGGCAGGACCTACGAGGTTTTAAAAAATTTTCCTTCCAAAGAGGAATGGAATCAAGTGATGGCTGATACCAATTTGGTGTTTACATATAAAGAATTGGAATACTTCTGGATACTTGAAATAAGAAAAAAATAGTGCTCATGATATCGTCTACGCGCGCTAAGGCTTCGACTAGTGTGAAGTCGTGTCGGTATCTCGCATTAGGATGAAGACAGAAAGAGACCTTTTTGAGTTAGGCAATAAATAGAAAATGGATCAAAGAATTAAAAAAGAATGTTGGAGTTTCACACTTGGGGAACCTGCTTGGATGGTTAGCAGTCCAGGCGCGCTCGACGGAGCTCGCCAACCCGACCCGCGGGACTTTTCCTGTTAGCTTAGGGACTTGAAAATGTGACATAACCGTGTGCATGACGGACATGCCGCAATCCACTTAGTTAAACCCGGTATACGGCACCTTCAATAAGGGCATTGGTTCAGGAAGTCTAGTTTTTAATTTTGTTAAAATATAAACTCTTAGAATAATGAATTTACTGAAAGCAATAGGAAAGCAGCTTAAATACCCAAGAGGGTTCCTTGGAAAAGTCGTGTTTGCGGTGATGACAAGATCGACTATTAGGCATGCACAGTGGACGGTCAATCTCATGGATATACAACCGGATGACGATATCATTGAAATCGGTTTTGGCAACGGGGCTAACATAAAGTTACTCTTACAACAGGCACCCAAGGGTTCCGTTACGGGAGTCGAAGTATCAGACACGGCAATGGAAATGGCCTCCAAGAAAAACGCCAAAGCCATTTTAGAGGGTAAGGTGAAACTTCATAAGACTGCAGGCAACGCATTGCCTTTTGAAGACGGTACATTTGACAAGGCATGCACAGTAGCCACGGCTTACGTGATTGAAGATCCTGGTGCGGTATTTAAAGAAATGTACCGTGTGCTCAAGCCCACAGGTTGGGCGGCCGTGACCTTTCCGGTCCGCGAAAATTTCATGAGGTTTAAACCGGTTGTGGCGGAAGGGTTTCACCTGCATAAGCTTGCGGATCTTGAAAAAGCATTCCGCGATGCGGGTTTTGTCAATTGTAGAACCGAAAACAATGACCAAGTTAAATTTGGTGCGCAATGTATGCTTGGAGAGAAACCTGCTGGAAACTAATAAAGGCTCATGGAAGACATCAATCAAATACCTTTTAATTTCGACCCACGAATTGGCTTAATTGTCGGTATCATGGTGGGGTTTCTGGTTTTTGCAGTGTCGCTGGACCTGAAATGGGAAAAGTTGTTGAGCGTTCTCAAAAAGCCAAAAGCGCCAGTGATAGGGTTGATTGCTCAGTTTGGAATCCTGCCTACCGTTGCCTTTCTGGCCGGATTGTACTTGACTGATTCACCCAGTATCGCACTCGGACTCTTACTGGTCACTTGTTGTCCAGGCGGAGCGCTATCTAACTACCTTACCGGTATTGCAAAAGGCGATGTAGCCACTTCCATAAGTATGACCACAGTTTCTACTCTTTTTAGTATCATACTTACACCGCTTTTATTCGCTTCTTGGGTATCCATGAATCCTTCCACGGTTGGGGTACTTCAAGATATCAGCATGGATCCACAACGGGTGATCATGACCTTGTTGATCATGTTGGTTATCCCAGTCACTGCCGGTATGCTAATGCGTGCAAAACGGCCCATTACCGCCGATCGAATCCGGAGTGCGGTGCGTGTAATAGCAGGGATCGTGTTCGCTGTGATTGTTGCAGTCATCATTGGGAGCAACTTTAAGTCCCTTGCGCTTTTAGCTCAAACTGCGCTATCTCCTGTTCTTTTCACTTTTGTGTTTGCGGTCGGCCTAGGTTGGGGAATCGGATGGCTGGCTGGACTTATGGCAGCTGAACGCAGAGCTGTGGCTATTGAGGTCGCCTTCCAAAACGTTGCCCTCGCCATTGGGCTTGGCATTACATTTTTCCCCACTCTTGGAGGCATCGTGGCTGTCTCTATTTTATGGGGAATAGTGCATCTAACCTTAGGATTTGGTCTGGCTATGGCATGGAATCAAGTCAAAATAGGGAAAAGGTAGATGAAAAAGGAGAAAGCCAACCGCATAATGAGGGGTATAAAACTTAAAAACGGACAAGGCTTTTCCCAAATTCGCATTGTTAGGAAACTCCCTCTTGGTGGTCAGGTAAGCAGCTACCTAATGCCCTACGTTTCATCCTGGGACGTGATGCCCAATTGATGTAGATCATTGTTTCCATTTTGCTTTCATCATAGCTTTACTCTAGATCGTTCTTACTACTAAGACCATTACTATGCAACAGTGGCGCACTTTGATCTTATCAATAACCCTAGTAGCTTCTTCTTGCAATACTGATGAAGTTATGGATGTTAAGCGGGTAGAAACATTGATAGAAAGAGATTTGGTTCGGTTTACAACATCTGAGCTTCCATCTGAGATTATTAATGCATCAAATAATGTAAAACTTGTCTTCCTAGGTGAAACTCACTACTTACAACAACATCACGAATATCTGTTAACCATTGTGGAGGAGGTACAACCCGCTGGCTTTACGGTATTAGCCGATGAGCTATCTCAGGCATTAAGCTGGATGGCCGAAGATTATGTATCAGGTGAGTTGAATGATGTTCCCGAATATTTACGATTTCTTGACAACCATTTATTAGAAGCGCTGAGGAAACGAAATGCAGAGGCAGGCGAGATGGTCCAATTGACGTATTTTGATGCCAATCAAAAAGGTACTTTCCCACTTTCCCTTGATGAAATTGCCAAGATTGTCGGACAGGATGAATGGATAAACATAGTCGATGATATTCCTGTGGATACGGAAAATTACCAACAAAAACTCGAAGAATTACATCAACAACTGACAACAAGCCCGGATGTTTTTCTAAGCAAATGGGGCAATAAGTGGTACCACAGAATTTTCGACATGGTTAAGGTTGAAATGGCCAGTATTGCATGGCGAAAAAGCGGAAGGGATGTACTAAGGGAGGACATCATGAAAGACAACCTGGATAAGCTCGAAAATGATCATCAAAAGATATTGGTTAATTGTGGCATGTATCATGCACAGAAAGAAACCTTTATGGGTTCTTCCATTACCCGATTAGCGGGCTATTACGAGCCCACTGAAGTCTATGCGATTGCCTTTTCAGCAATCAAAGGCGAACGAATACATAACTTTTTTGATGAAAATACGATCCAGTTTAACATCCCAAAAGAAGCTCAAAGAGAAAACTTAATTAGAGTTATGGGAGAAATTGCTGGAAACACAATGGCATTCCTGGAAATGACAGACCCGGAATATAAAGAAGTGTTTGATGTAATGTATGTTTCAGGCTCCTCACACAAAGTGCCACCTGGCAAGCAGTTTGATGCCATCATAACTTACCCCAATGTAACCCTTTTATCCAGCATGACAGAGTTCAGCTATAAGTGAAATAGTCAATCCGCTATGCATTGTAGTTGCCGGAAAAAATTTATTGGTTACCATCTTTCTGGCCAGCTGAATTTCCCCTACTCAGGTACAATAGGTCTATAGCGACAGGGTGTAACAGACGCTAAACATTCATGGGGTGATCTGCTTACTAGCAAAAATGCTGTTACTATGGTCTGCACTCCGCATTGATATTTGCCAAGGTCAGTAATCAAATCCCCCAATTGTTAAGAAAATGCAGACCAAACCATCAGGACTGTGTTTCAGATCCAAGGGAGCAGTAAATAACGGGATGTCCAGGCTTTTGGAAAGATAGACCCAGATATTCCTTTGAGTTAGGCAGCAACTAGAAAGTCCGTCTAGCGATAATTCACTAAAATAAAATTCTACCAAAATGTACCTTTATTAAATTTATTGATGTAGAATATTTACCTTAGTTTCTATAGATGCATTGTTCCCAATTAAAATTAGAGTCTAGAGACGTAGCAATTATATATATTGAGGAAGTGGTTAACGAAAAACATTCGAATTACTTGATCACGTGTTCGCAGATATATTTCTTAGACAGGACCTTTAATATTTTGCTTTTGATAATATTTACTCCTTGTATTTCAGATCCGACGACAAAATAGTCACTGCATTAAACAAACAGAACTAAATATGGAAAAAGTGGAAAGATATATAGACAAAGCTAAAAAGTGGAAAGAAGAGACCGTAATGTTGAGAGAAATTTGTCTTGAATGTGGACTTCAAGAAGATTTTAAATGGATGCACCCTTGCTATACTTATCAAGGTAAAAACATAGTGCTAATTCATGGATTTAAGGAGTATTGTGCTTTACTTTTTCACAAAGGAGCATTACTAAAAGATACCGAGAAGATTTTGGTGCAACAGACTAAAAATGTACAATCGGCTCGTCAAATACGATTTACAGACAAGAAGCAAATTACTGACTTGAAAGAAGTTATCAAAGCATATGTTTTTGAAGCAATTGAAGTCGAAAAAGCAGGATTGGAGGTCAAAATGAAAAAGACTTCAGAATATGAAATGCCCGAAGAACTTGAAAAAGCATTTGAAAACAATCTTGAATTTAAAACTGCATTTTACGATTTAACACCTGGAAGACAAAGGGGCTATTTACTGTACTTTTCGGAAGCCAAACAATCCAAAACACGTACTTCTAGAATTGAGAAGGCAAAGCCGAAAATCTTTGACGGAAAAGGACATACCGAACGATAAAAAATAGCGTTCTTTGGTCATTCCGTGTCCATACCCCTGGAAGCCTTTGTAAAATTATTTGATTTTGATAACACCAATGACAGTACACGAGTTGAACGGAGAAAAATATGGACTCAAATGCACGAATTATCGAATGGACCATTTATTCATTATATGTTTACAAGATTCATGGAAGGTGATAATAAAACCAAGATCGATGAACTGGATAAGTTAATTGAGTTCTGTGAAGAATATAATTTTAATCATGCTGCGACTGCGGCTTATAATTATAAAGGTTATTTACTAAAATATGAGGGTAATCTTGAAGCAGCGGCTGAGGCTATTCAGAGAGGTGTTAATCTACATCCAGATGGATACAACCCTGTTGATTCAAGAGCAGAATTCTATTTATACGCTGGTGACACAGTGAAAGCTATCTCAACTTATCATAAGGTACTAGAAAAATATCCTTATGCTCAATATACCTTAGATCAACTGAAGAAACTGGAGTAACCTAAAACTATCCTTAACCTGGCAGATCGAGAAGGCAGGAGTGAAGCAGGGTCGGCCTAGAAAACTACGATAACTGTCCAATTGAAAACAATGGAAATCTGATTCAACTCGGCAAAACCAAGTAAAATGACTTTGTTATGAAAAAGAATATGTTCCCAATCATGTTGCTATGCCTGTGGGTGAGTGCCCTGGCTCAACAAACTTCTGTTGAAACTACAATTATCGATGTCATCAAGAAAGAATCGGATGCATTAGTGAAATTTGACCATGATTTGTGGTCGAATACCTGGTTACAAGATGAAACAGCAACCTTAACAACCCCAACAGGGGTTATATACAGTGGGTTTCAAGAAATCAGTCAATGGGCAGGTTTAGAAAACACCAGAAAGCCTTTCACATCTAAAATAGAACAAACCAACTTTAAGGTCAAAGTGTATGACGAATCTGCCTGGACAACCTACGATGAAACCATTTACGATAACGATGGTGAAGTTTTAATGAAGTTTTTAATCACGAAAATCCTTGAACATGTAAGCGGTGAATGGAAAATCGTACACACTTCAATCATTGACAACTCTAATGATGAAGAGGCAAACAAGGCCATGATTAATCAATGGATTGAGGCTCGAAATACAAATGACCTGGAAGCTGCTCTACGGTTTTGGCCCGAGGATACGCATGACGGCATGAGTATGGCGTTTAACGGCATAACGGAAGGGTTTCCCGACGTCCAAATCATTGTAGATGATATGTTTGCCCTCAATAATAAAGTCGCTTTACGCTGGACTTTCAAAGGTACACATCATGGAACCTTTCAAAAAATTCCAGCTACGGGCAAAGAGGTTACATGGAAGGGAATAGATATTTACACCATTACGGATGGGAAAATAACTTCACTTGATCGAGCAGCGGACTGGTCTGCACTCATGATTCAACTTAATGATCAATGGCAGCCACAGTCTATGCCTTACTACCAGCAGTTTTCAAAAAGTGATAAAAAGAAGTAGTCAATAACCCGAAATTTCCCATTCATGAAGTACATTAAATTCATAGGGCTAATCCTCTTATTGCTCTTGGCGGCAGCTGCAATTTACATTATTTATACGCCTGGAATACACCGGGACCCAGACCCTGGCCCAGACTTTGCCCATGAAGGGCTCGATGATATAAAATATGGGAAGTGCGATAAAATCAGGGAGTATATTCCCTTGAAAGATGGTACACAACTTGCTGCTACGATCCTACTTCCCAATCATACTGATACCCAAAAATTTCCTGGAATTCTTGAATATTTACCCTATGCAGGTAGTGGAGTAGTACCAGAGATGTCATGGATGGAGAGAATAATATTCAAGGTACTCTCCGATGTCCTAGACACATCGGGTTTGGTTACCCAACTTCAGTTCGTTCATCTTTTATCGGCTGTCACCCCGGCCACCTAACAGAGGTGCTTTCAGTCTTTCACTAAAATGCCGGCGGCATTTTTCCTGCGGAATGATCCTTCTTTCCAACCCTACCCTTTAACTATTCCTCATTCTGTGTACTTTTAACGAAATGATTTAGTAGCCATTGAAGGCCACAAAATGTTTGATTGTTTCACAGTTCCATTCCGAAGATCCAAATTGTTGGGAAGGATTGGGTTTACATTTCAATATTAACCTATATGGAAGCACATAGTGTCAGATATGCCCTCAAGCTTTTGATGAAGTTCTTTTATGTACTGCCGTTGATGGTATGTTCATTCACTTTGCGTAGTCAATCTCTCGAAGGTGCCTGGCATTGGGAAGGGGAAAATGCAGAGGGTCTTGATATTCAAGCTGTTGTGATATTCATGAGTGGATTTCAAGTGGCAACCTGGTATGGAATGGATGGACGATTTATCGAGACCAATGGAGGAACCTATGCTTTCGATGGTCAGACCGTTACTGAGGTGACCGAATTTCACTCCTCCGATTCATCCCGGGTAGGTAAGGAGACATCCTTTGAAGTCAGCCTCAGCGACAATGAATTGTTGATCCCGGCACTAGATATGTCGTGGAAACGGATTGATGACGGCAGTCCGGGAAAGCTATCGGGACCCTGGCTGTTTTCGGGTCGAGAGCAAGATGGAGAGATCCAGAGGCGGGATACAAATCGGCCACGAAAAACCATGAAGCTATTGTCTGGCACAAGATTTCAATGGATCGCCTACAATACCGCTACTAAGGAATTCTCGGGAACAGGGGGAGGCACCTATAAGACCGAAGATGGAAAATACGTTGAACAGATCGAATTCTTTTCGCGGGATGATTCACGAGTCGGAGCGAGTCTGGAATTTGACTATAAAATCAAGGATGGAGAGTGGCATCATTCTGGAAAGAGCAGCCGGGGTGACCCCATGTATGAGATCTGGGTACGGAGAAAGAAATAACACCAGGCTTCTTAATTGGAATTACAACGATAGGATAAGGTCAAAAAAAATCCAGCATCCAGTCTTCCATCTCATACTCCGAAGACATGCATGAGAGATATAATAATCCGATGCCATCTACACCATCGTAGCGCCATTCACCGGTGTGGCTTCGAAAGAAATACTGGTCTGGCACATACAATTGAGCTATTACGCCGTTGATGAGATCCGAAGCCAATCCTGAAGATGTTACATCTCCGAGCATTTTTCCATAGCCTTTGAGAAAATATATGATTCTGGCTGCATTTTCAGCATACAGCTTGTGTCCTTTGGGGTTGTCAAGCTGAGACTTGACGGTCTCGAACCACCTCCCTGCTGCTTTCTTATACAGATCTTTGCCCGTCAATTGATATAAAGTCAAACAGCAGGTAGCGAATTGTAGAGGATAGTCATGCCTCGGGAACAAGGGATGCCAAATGTCGACGTAGGTATCTGGTTGGTAAGGATAGTCATCCGTCTTAAGGATTGGTTCTGCCGTGGCAATATTCAGTGCACCATAGAACATTCTTGCTTTTTCGTCAAAGCCATGTACCAACCAGGGGGTTAGCGCCTCCTCAACCACATCCAACCACCTGGTGGATACCTCGGAGGGTACAAACTTGGAGGCCTTCAGAATATTTGAAGCCCATAAACCGATTTCAGTTGTGGAGGCATATTTATCCCACCGATCTCGTGTTGGACTGTTTGGAACCAAGCCCGTATTTGGGTGGCGGTGTGAATAACTGTACATCAATATATCGTCGGCGAGAGTTAGCAAGGCACTGTCGTGAGTTTTTGAAAACAAAAAGGCCAGAGCATGGATTAGAATCGATCCAGCCTCAATGAATGCGTATTCACTTTTTTGATTGGCATGACGATTGAATTCACCCGTTGTATCTACCATATGCTTTGTGGTTGCTGCCCGAATATGGTTTTCCACTTGACCGGGAAACCATTGATACAGAAGTTCCCAAGGAGGTAAGATTGGCCGCATCTCGTGCAAATGACCACTTTCTGTACCAAAGTTCACCGGTCTGGGATGGTCACTACTCCCAAACTTCACTGCGGTATCCATTAAAACGTGATAGTAATAATGATTCCCCCATAATATGATTCCATCTTTGTTCGTACACTTTGAAAAATAAGATTCAACAAAGTTTTTAGCTGCATCAGAATACTTCTGCCGAGCCGTAGTACCAGAAAGATGCACAGCCGCTGCGATATCAGGCAGATTCCAATAGAGCGTCGAGCCTGCTGGGGCATCAATATATCGATCGAGGTATACCCGGTTTGGAATGGAATCGGGACGGGAAAAATCAAATGGATAAATTTCCTTTTCCAGATCCCAGCTGGCCAACCACATCGGTGTAGGATATTTTCCAAATTGGTCAATCACCTCAGTGGTCAACTTGGAGAAATGATTTTCAAAACGGTAAAACCACTCCGGTGAATCTCCGTGCGCTTGGCCGATGACAGGTACATTGAAAGCGAAAAAAAAGGAGGCCATCAATAAATTACGGAGCTGAAATAAGTGAGGGTGTTGGTTTTTTATCGCTGAGATTTCCTCCATGTCACACCTCCTATACCTCATTATCTCTTTTTCAATTTTTTTATTTTTTTCTTCCATGATTTGGTTTCGGACCAATCTGTGATTCGCTCTATAATTTGCTCTTCCAAGGGAATATCTCTTCCCACCAAGGCATTGATGAGTAGTTCCTTTAGAACAAAATCAAAATCTTGGTGCTTACCTGTAAGTGCCTCTATCATGCCATCGTACAAGGCTGAGCGATGCGAGGGCAGCTGATCAATCAGCAACAAAGCGAGGTCATCAGCGAGCGGAACTGATTTCAGCCTCTCTATTAAGTTGATTTGGGCAAAATAATCCAGTGTTGAAAAATGTTCCCCAATTTTACTTTGCACCAATGAATCACTGAGACTGTGGTTCGGCATTTCTCTGATGGCATAACGACTGAAATATCCCCCTTTATCGAAAATGAATTGTACCAGGTCTTCCCGGTGAGATGCATACAAGTCATCTGGTAAGAATTCTATTAAATAATAGTGAACCCGCTCTTCACTACTCTGCATAAGTTGGTACAGGATGCTGGAATCAAGCCGTTTGCTACTGTGTCTTCGAATGCTGTCAACTACCGGTCCATGGGCAATGTGCCATAGGGTATAACAACTGTAGGCGGCACCAGGTACAATATCTTGCTTGATCGCAGCAACAGTAGCCCCAGTGAGCCCATCTACACCATCGCTGACCCAGTTACTAATCATTGCTTCTTTCTCCATGCCTGCAAAAGCTGGATTTTCCATTTTTAGAACCTCAGACAATTTCTGATAATCTTCTGCAGTAAATGGCTCATGCTCTCGCTTGGTTAACGGTTTTTCCGGAACAATGACATATCGCTCAAAATCACCAATCAGATTCCAGTAAAAGTCCAACTCGACTTCATAACATTCAGTTTTTTCACAAATGGGAGAGCCAACTCGCGCAGTGTAACCTGTGAGTATTCCGTCTTCTTGAATTGCAAAGACATCTACCAATACAGAATCCTGAGTCACGAATGAAAATGCCGGATCACCATTTACAAAATGGGTTTTGAGACTAGAGCAGATAAGGATACACGCTCCGAGTAAAAGTATTTTATGGGGCACTGCAGGCAGAAGTTTTATTTTCAACGCTTGCAGGACAACATTTATGTAAACCCATCCGCGACCAGCCATATAAGTGATCAAATCAAGAGCTCCAATGATTTAGGGCTGATTTTCCTTCAAGAGGGTGCCACCTAAATTATAATTTTGAATCTTAGGAAGGTTGGGGTTGCCCACTCCTACCTCCATCAATTGCTCTAATTCTGAAAAATAATTCTTGTAGATACCACGAGGATTTGTTTTATGTTTTTTGCATATTGACGCTGCCATTCCCAACACCTCACCCATCATTCCACAAGTACGCATCAGCCGCGTGGTACCTAGTGCCACATGGGAAACACTAATATCACGTCCGGCCATCATCAGATTATCGATGTTTTTAGAATATAGACATCGAAAGGGTATTGGGTAGGGGTATATTTTAATGTGCTTGGCAATGGATTTAAATTCTGCACCTGGAAATAAATCTGAATTCTTCGGATCGGGATAATGTAGATCAATCGTCCATGATGTGGGTACGGTACCATCGGGATAAACCCTTTGCTCAGTCAAGTCCTGTTCAATCAACACATAATCTCCCACCAGCCGCCGTGATTCGCGCTTGCCTCCGATATACGCCACCCAAACCAGATCTTCCCGAGCCATTTTGTCCCTGGCCTTCGAATGATTTTTTATATAAGACCAATTGGAGAAAACCACCAACATGCCGTAGTCGCGAATACTCTCAAATTCTGTGGTCATGTCCTTTCCCATACCGGTTTCCCAATTCCAATCTCCCCTGGTGATGGCTTCGGCTTTTTCTTCATTCCAAGGAATCCCCCAGTCGATGTCCGGAAATGGCACTGTGGTATCTCTGGTCTCCGTAAACCACTGCACGGAAACACCCATCGTCAGGTCATCGGCCTGCTCCGGGGCGGTAGGCTCTCCAAAGGTCTCCCTGCTTTCGCGGCCAGTCATGTATTCAGCTCCGGCCAGAAAACCGATGGTGCCATCCCCGGTGCAATCGGCAAATAGTGGCGCCGTAAATCTGAGTTTTTCTCCAGTCCGAATATTCTGGGCAACCACCGCCCTGATTTTTCCGTCCTCAACTTCTACACCATTGGCATGGGTGTTGAGAAATAACGTAAGGTTTTCTTCTGCCAGGACAGCCTTAAGCTTTTTGTCATCCTCATAGTATTCCTTGGGCTGAGCATTGCCACCACGGGACGGCCCGATCTCATTGACCAGATTTCCCAGTGCAGGATATGGTTCTAAGTTGATCCTTGCACCCAGATGAACCCGAACCTCCGAACTGTTGTTGCCTCCCAACACGGGTCGATTTTGCACCAAAGCCACCTTAACTCCCAACCTTGCTGCCGAAATCGCTGCACAGGTACCGGCCATTCCACCGCCAATGATGACGAAATCAAATTTGCCCGCATTCTTTGGCTTCTTGCTTAGACCGAGTAAATCTTTACGCAGATCAGCCAGGCCTTCCAAATCATTTGGTGGCGAAAAACCAGCCTCATTTGACAAAAAGATGGCATCACAGCGCCCATTAAAGCCCGTCAGATCCCGCAATGCGATGGTGTGACTGCCTGCGCTGAGTGAAATGTGGCCACCGGAGATCCAGGCCCAATCACCACGCTTAACTCCAAATACTTGATCAAGCGCCTGCCCATCAATAATGATTTGGTATTTCCCGGGAGCGGATCGATCGTTCCAGTTGGCTACCCAATTGCGTGTGCGTACATGCAGGTAGTAGGTGCCCTGTTTCCTTACTTCGAAAGTGGTTTTGGCATCAGCTACCGGTATGCCCAAGCCGTGGGCCATCAGACAGGGTGATCCCATCATATCCATGAATTGTTGATCGACGACCCAGCCACCGATATCAGAGAAACTTTCAGCCTCGATCAGGATTCTTTCGCCCTTGCTATAGGTCAGCAAGGGAAACAACAGCCATACCGCTAAATATGATATTCTCATCACGTCAGGTTTCATTTCATTCTTTATAAGAAAAGATAAGCAATTCAACTTACTCATAGATCAGCCACGCTGTTGCCCGGCAAGTTGTATGACTAATAAATCTTATCCACCTGGCTTCAAAGTAATCGGGAAAAATGTATTCATAAGTTTCACCTGGCGCTACTGCAATCTCGGCATATGGCAACCAGGGCCCATGCCCCGTGGCATCCACTTCGAGCCGAAAGACAACGGATGTGTTGGCTTGATGGGATAGTGTAAGAGATCGTCGACTGTAAAACCCGATCAAGTAAGGATCGGAAGGTTGATTGGCTTTAACTTCCGTTTCTTTCCAGGGCCCCCCGCGACCCGTGGGTTTGCCAAGCTTCCAGAGATCATCGATGGTCCCAACCCAAACAGCGGCGTTCTCATCTTCCGATTGAATAATGTGTTCATTGGTGTGTGCCCTCGGTTCTACGCCGGTCATGACCAATAACCCCCGGTATGAGGTATAATCATGAATACGAAAATGATGGGAAGCGATGGGTCTTATCTTGGCAAAGCCATCTGCATTTTCAGCCGGCAGCTCATAAAAGGTGCCATGACAATTGAAGAGATCGCGTTCTGTGGCTACTTCACGGCAGATACGGAGATGACCCTGATTTGTCAAAGAGGTGAAGCCACCAGCACCAAGCGGCAATCTCCATCGTCGATCCTGATCGTCGATCACCAATACCGAGGACGACTCCATCGAAATGACATTCTTTGGAATGGCAAATTTACGCTTAATGAAGGCCAGGGTTTCAGGATCCTGCTTACGCACCAGCTTCAACTTTTCATCGAGTTCGTAATAGCCAATTGTCTGTTCTTCGCCATCCTTAAAATGAGACACGGCCACACCAAGCGTTCTCCGGTCATCGCCCAAGCCATAAAGTAGACCACTCCAGGCATCCAGCTTTTGGCAATGGACCAATCCACTAAACATTTGATCAGCTTCGGTATTGCGTTCATCAAGGTCCGAATAATTGAAACTAACTGTAGCTCGGGTACTTCCACTGGTTTTCAGCCTGATCCATTCTCCTTTTTGCTCTGCTGAAAACCCAATCAGAATCGCCTGACCGGGCTGAACGAGATGATTCGCGGATTCCGTCCACTCTCCCTTACCTTTTTCATCCACTTCGGTGGTGAAGGTAACTGCACTCGCACCTTGATTATACAGCCAGGCTGATCTCCTTGGCCAGCCAGCAAATAAAAAGGGTTCCGAATAGGTATCTGCGGCAATTTCTTCATCCATCCACACGGCACCATGGGCAGTGGTGGGACCTAAGTGATCAGGTGTGTCAAATGATGTAAACCACAAGTTAGAATTGGACTGGCCCGGACCTTCGATCCCGCCTTTTTGGTTGCGCTTGTTTAAAAATTCCTTCTGGGCCGAATCGTCACAGCCAAAAACCAGTTGATCATTCCAACGGGTGAAATCTCCGATGACTTTAAGGTAAGCCGATCTAGGTCTGACACCTGCTGAATGGTGGGCGGTAAATGATTTGGGGAAATGCCAAAACATACCATGCATCGTCATCAAATAGTCCGGTTGGGCAGCGGTGCCTACATTTCTGATTCGCGGCCATTCTGTGTTCCAACCATGGGCTCCGTCGTAGCTGTGACTGGCTTTTGGTAACCGGTAGAAAGCCCATTCTTGTGAGTTTCGCACCCCCACTAGCAACGATCTATGGTCCCAGCCCGTCACCCAGATGGGATCCAATGCCGGATAAGGGTTCCCATAAATGCCACCAGGGCCCGTCACCTCGACAAATTGGTTGCGCCGGATGACTTCCCATTTCTCGCCGTTCCATTCGGACAAAACTCCCGATTCGATATCGAATCTCTTGAGTGCTTCTTCCGAAGCCTCACCATTATTCGAGTAGACCATTACCCCTTGCCCGGAGTACAGCCCTTTGCCATGGGCTCCGGGTAAGGTAGCGCTTTCAGGATTGACATCGGTAGGCTTATGATCATCGGGCATTCCATTCCGGTTGGCATCCCGGTAGAGCATGGTAACATCCAGGCTTTCTACATCCACCTCATAAAATCCTTCCTCCATGGTAGCATAATAGATCTTTGATGCTGGGTCAAACAAGTGACGGGCATTGCCCGTATGGCGTCCCATCATTGCATCGTAGGGAATGGTCCTAACTCGACCCTGATCGTCAATGACATGTGGTCCGATAAAAAGCTGATTGCTTTCACGGTGGATCATGCGATTAGCCGGTGTACCACCTATGCTTTCCTCCCGGGTAACTATTTCTAGATCTTCAGAAATTTCATAAAGCTTATCGGAAGACCCCATCGGGAAATGGGGACTGTAGGTAATCACCCAGAGCTTGCCAGCCCAGGGCACGACTGCTCCAGTACCGCATTCGCCTCCTTGATTGTAGTAAGCCAGGTGAGGGTAGATGCCGCTGATGGACATCGGATGCTCCTCCTGCCCCCTGCCCAGGTCCCATACCGAAGAGATCAGCAAAAAAATAATGAACGACTTCCGCCATAAAGAAAGTCCATTGTTCTTCTTCGTTCTTCTAAGAATAATGAAACACAATCTTGAATAACTATATATGGTCACACCTATGTAAGGTTTTTGATAATGAAGTGCAGGGCAAAAAGAAACCAATTTATTTATCCGTTTTCAGTGCTGCAGTGCACTATACTCCAAACTGACTTAAATGATGGTCCAGATGTTTATACATGGCCCATCCGTGTTCTTCTTGCGTAAGTTGTCCAAACAAGGGATGTTTCCATGCTAGAATTTTTGCTTTTCGAGGCGGATCAGTAAATGTCTCCAAAGATTCCAGCAGGCGAGCCCTTCCCTCTTCAAGACTTGTTTCCTCCTTTTGCTTCCAGGAAGGCATGGTTGCCGTGTTTTTAGGATAGGGCTTGGGACCAATCACCATCTTCTTGATCATGGGTGCCATCAGTCTGACAATGATGTTAGGTTTTGGCATCGCCGTCGTGCCACTATAGGTATCAAGTACTGCTGCACAGTGCGCACACATCTGACCTACACTCATTTTTCCCCACTGCCTTGAGCTGTCGGATCGCAATTGGTTGATCCGCTCAAGTACCTCATTATGCACCTGTTGATCGAAAAGACTTTTCATAAAATTTTCTTTCTCAATTGAGGAAAGAATCGTCAATAAGTTCGCTTACATGCCATCGACTCAGTATCAAAATATTTGATGCTCGAGTGAATTGACATTCAACCGAGTTTAAATGTAACGAAAAGGAAAGCTGCCGCCCAATCTGGATATCGTAGATTTTATCGGAGGCAGAATAATCCCGATCCGTAAAAGGCTTGAGGCGTTTGAGCAGGGAATTTTCTGTCCTCAACTCGAGAAAGTACCTCATTCCCTCTCATCGTCCATTTGAAATACTCCTATCTCGACTCCAACAATTGCTTTAAGTTTTGATAGTCTTTAGTGATGGATCGTTTGATCATCCACCGGGTCAGAAACGGCAACATACCCATCAGCCCTTTGGGCTCACCGGTAACAATGGCGGTGACATTGCTGAGTTGTTGGTCTCCGGTTACCATACGTTTAAAGGTAATGGGGAACGTACTGACTATCGATTCTCCCTTGATCAGGCGGCCGGGTTCATATTGTGTGATTCGGAAGGTGGTGAGGATGGGTTTACCCATAAATTCTGCTATTTGCTCATATTCCGAATCCACACCCAATGGGCCGTCAGTGGTGATGGTACACTTCTTCATACCTCCCTGCCACTTTGGGTTGTTTTCAGGATGAGCAATGAAGGCAAAGGTTTTCCCAGCTGGATGATTGATCTTTACATTGATAGTCACGCTAATCATCTTGGCTTCGTTTTATTTCTATAATGAGACGAATCTCCCACTGGTCTTTGGACAATTTTCTTCAATTTGGGAACTTACTAACTAATATTCTTTGAACACTTGAAAAGATTTATCAGTAAAGTTAGGATTGACGCATACATTCTGGTCTGCTGTCTTGTTCTTTCATTTGCAGATGATCTCGCTGGCCAAGGACCTGCCGATTATCAATTCCATTTTTCATCAGATGTTTTAGCCGACCTGGATTCAGGGATCATTAATGCCCAACGTGCAGCCTGGAGATTTACTTACAGCGGAAACATCAAGATGGCCCTGCAAACCTTTAACAAATCGAATGGAAGCAGATGGGGCTTTGATGATCTTTCCGGCGAAAAAATGGCACAATTTGCAAGCCATCAAGCTGTAGCTGCTGATCGGCATATCTTGCAATTAGCCAAAGATCAAAGGATCGTCATCTTTAACGAGGCCCATCATCAGCCACTGCATCGTTTCTTTCTCCGTACCCTTCTTCCAAGCCTGGCTGAAGCTGGATTTACTCACTTAGGGCTAGAGGCTTTGGCCAATTGCGAGACCATTCCGAAGGAATATCGTGAATATTGCGATGTTGAGGTGAATACTCGAGGATATCCGTTAAACGCACCGCATACAGGCACTTATACCCGGGAGCCACATATGGCCCATCTCATCAGGGATGCCCACAAACTAAACATGAGCATTTTTGCTTATGAAAAATTCGGAGAAAACCGGGAGGTGGAACAAGCAAAAAATATCGCCTCAATACTGGCGAGTGATCCAGATGCAAAGCTGATTATCCTCTGTGGATTTGGGCATCTATTGGAGGAGAAAAATTCCGTAACCTGGGATATGATGGCATATCACCTCAAGACATTGACCGGTATCAACCCACTAACCATTAACCAGGTCATTTTATCCGAGGGAAACGATCGAACCGAAGTGCCACTATATCATTGGATTAATGTAAAGGACGCAAGTGTGTTCGTCAGAGATAACGAAGCCTTTACCGGATGGGAAGAACCGGATGTTTTTGATCTATTGGTTTATCATCCTCGAACTCAATATTTTCTGGATCGACCACACTGGTATGTCAATTATCAAGGGGTTCGCCCGGTGTTGATTGATCAATCAGAAATTGCAATCTCTTATCCCGTGTTGATAAGGGCAATGTCAACAACAGAAAGCGATGATGCCGTACCACACGATATCATTGAACTTGATAACCTTGGGGTAAAAGGTATGCTTTTGCTTTCCCCGGGTTCATACAACATCACCGTTTTCAATCGAAAAGGAGAGGAGCAGAGCTTTCCCCTGTTGATAGATTAAGGTCTCCAACCCGGCAACTATTGAATCCTTGAGACCTTAAATTTTTACCAGAGACTCCACATTTATTCAACTACTTTTACGTGCCTTTACTGTTGTCACTCATGCCATGACCTAAATCAATGTTAAAAGTGATCTTGATCAATGCCTCTGTATGGTGAAAGCTGTAGTTTGGCACGCTGTTTTCTGTGAAATTCACCGAGAACACACCAAAAACTGACCTATCTCATGAACCTAAGACCCCTACTGGTCTCAGTGATGGCTTTATTCTTGTTTGCTCATTGTAGCAAGGATACCACTGAGTCTAATGTCATTGAAGACCTGGATAAAGCATTGAGCCGCAAACTCATCGATGCGGCCCCCAATGGAAGATACTTTCACTTCATCCTAGCTGACGAGAACGATTTGGCCCATCTGCCCAATCAAGATCCCAACAATCCCATCACCACGGAGAAGGTGGAGTTGGGTAAAATGTTGTTTTTTGAAACCGGTTTGGCTCAAGATGCCAAAGACAGAACCTGCTATCAAACCTATTCTTGCGGCACCTGTCATGTACCTGAATCTGGTTTTTTGCCGGGTCGATTTCAAGGGGTAGCTGACGGAGCACATGGCTTCGGATTTCAAGGAAACCGGAGAGAAGCATTGTCCAGTTATGCCGAGGAAGATTTGGACGCTCAAGGGGTCAGACCGCTGACTACGCTTAATGTGGCATATATGACCAACACCTTGTGGAGCGGACTTTTTGGAGCCGACCACGTAAATGAAGGTACCGAAGAACATTGGGAGGGCAAGCTGGCTGAGGTGAACCATTTTGGCTACACTGGCTTGGAGAGCCAAAATATTGAGGGTGTCGAATTGCATCGGATGTCGGTTAATGACCACGTTTTGGATGACTTCGGCTATCGCGAACTTTTTGATGCTGCTTTTCCTGACATCGAGCCAGCTGAACGCTATTCCGACCTCACCATAAGTTTTGCCTTAGGTGCCTATCTACGTACATTGCTAACCACGAGAGCACCATTCCAAAACTGGCTGAAAGGAGATCGGGAGGCGATGACCGACGCACAGAAAAGAGGAGCGTTGTTGTTTTTTGGTGAGGCAAGATGTTACAAATGCCATAACAGTCCGTCACTGAGCTCGATGAATTTTCACGCTCTGGGCACCAAAGACCTCTACGAACGCGGAGGTTTGAATACCAGTGCCGACGATGTGCGAAATCTCGGCCGAGGTGCTTTTACTAAAGATCCGGCAGATTACTATCGCTTCAAAGTACCCCAACTTTATAACCTCAGAGACTACGCTACTTACTTTCACGGAAGTAGTAAGGAATCACTGGAGGAAGTGTTGGAATTCAAGATCAAAGCACAATCGGAAAACAACCGGGTATCTCAGGATAAACTCTCTCCTCTCTTTAGACCCCTTGAATTAACTGAGGAGGAGAAGTACGATTTGCTTGATTTTCTGGCTAATGCTTTGTACGATGATCAATTTCACCGATTTGTACCCAGTCAACTGCCGTCAGGACTCTGTTTTCCAAATAATGACAATCAATCTAAGCAAGACCTGGGATGTGAATAGTGCTAAACTTTCGCGTCCTATACTTGTCTGATCACTCCTTAACGAAAGCTGCAATACGCAGGGGTCCACCACTACCATGCTGTATCTTCATGGGAAGTGCCACCACATAACTCCCCTTAGCAGGTAGTCGGTCCAAGTTGGCCAGGTTTTCAAAAGCGGGAATGTTCTCAGCAAAGAGAATTCGGTGAGACAAAAAATCGGAAGACCGGCCATAGTCAATACTGGGCGTATCCAGGCCAATGGCTTTGATGGAGCGATTATCGACCAGCCACTGGGCTGCATCGGGATGAAGGCCAGGGAAATGCAGTAAGGCCACCGCACTTGCCCCTCGAGCATCAGTACCCATATATTTTTCTCTATCTGGCCAAAATTTTGCAATCCCTGTTCTCAATAACACAATGGCACCTTCCGGAATCTGGCCGTGATCTGCCTCCCACCTTTCGAAATCTTCGATACTGATTTGGTAATCAATATACCCACTTACCGAATCGGTGACGTCGATGACAATGGCTTCTCCTGTTAATCTCTCCAAGGGTATTTCATCAACCGATTGCTTACCCTCGGCAAAGTGAACGGGAGCATCAATGTGGGTGCCCCCATGTTCTGCACTGCTAAACTTATATGCGGAATAATAATAGCCTCCCTCCGACACCCCTGCAAAGACAGTATCCAATTGAAATCCATCAGCAGTGGGCCAGTAAGGTGTGTTGGAGGCATAGGCGTGGCTCAAGTCAACCCACTTCCCAGCAGTGAAATCACCACCAGCATCATTGGGCTGTTGACAGTCGATAAGTAAAGAAAAACACCCCAATATGATGAAGAGAAAATCAAATCTCATTTCTAATTCTGGATTTAAGCTTTCTTTCCAACAAGCAATTTCGTTAATTCCCTGCAATGAGAAAAGTCATCTTTAACTTCGAGTAGATGTAAATGATCGATCTTGCACCAGAGATCCAAATGCAACCCCTCAAATTCAGATTTCGCCTTTTGAAATTTTTTTTCATCAAAGGTAAGTTCAGCAGTCGGGTTGTGAAGATCATACGATTCCTTGCCAAAATGGCCCAAAGCAATGTGTGGATAAAACGGAAGATCATTCCGAAGATAGGGTTGAAGGATTCCTGAATACAAGTCATCATGCAAATTGATCACCTTTTTTTTGCCCTCGCTTGCTCCCAAATAAAGCCAATGATCCCAGCTCTTCTCAAGTGTGCAAAAATGGACTTCAAATGGCTCCCATTTTACTAAAATGTTGGCAATATGCGCTTCAATTGCTTCCCTCCCCACAGATTGCGACAGAGGAAAAATAAAGGTGACATGTGGCGGAAGCAGATCAGCAAATGGTTCGTACCTTATTCTTAAAGCACGAAATCGCTCATCCTTAATATCAGGATAATATACAACGGCAAAGTACATTTTGGCGATGCTTCATCAGAATATAGGCAAATAAAAAGCATCGTGCATATTTGTTGAAAATCATGTGATTAGAAAGTCAAGTTGAGTAAGGAAAACTTGAGGTGATGCATCATTCCGTATCTTTGGAGGAAATCAGCACAGTCCATGATTCGATGCCTCATCCTTTTATTGTTAACCTCTGCACTCATTTGCTGCCAGACGGGTGCCAGTGAAAAAGACGCCATCCAGGCATCATCGCTGCCACCAAATACCGGCAAGATACCAGTGATCTTCGATACCGATGCCAATAACGAATTAGATGACCAGCACGCATTGGCCTATTTGCTGCTCAATCAGGAGACATTTGATATCAAGGGAATTACAGTAAACGCGACTACAAGTGGTGGCGCAATCGAAAATCATGTGCAGGAAGCAGAGCGAATTCGAAAATTATGCGCGCAGGATGATCGTATCCCCCTGGTGGCTGGAGCTAACAGCGATTTTGAGCAGATCCGTGATCATTTGGATGAAGCAGAATACGACGGGTATCAAGCAGTGGATTTTATCATCGAGCAGTCCAAACAATATCAAGATCATGGTTTGGTGCTTATCCCGGTAGGGAAATTGACCAATATTGCCTTGGCCTTGCAGAAGGATCCTTCGATAGCAGAGCGGGTTCGTGTTGTCTGGTTAGGATCCAATTATCCCGCACCTGGAGAATACAATCAAGACAACGATATACCATCCATGAATTACGTACTTTCTACCTCAGTACCCTTTGAGATGGTCACAGTGCGCTATGGTGAACCCTCCGGTACTGCAGCGGTAACAGTCACCCAGGCTTTTATCAACGAACAAATGCCCGGGTTAGGACCGCAAGTCGATGTTCCAGTCGAGGGGCGACATGGTGGTAAGTATCAAACTTTCGGCGATTATGCGGTTAGTTTGTTTGAGCATATTGACTATTACAATGATGCCAAGGAGCGAGCGCTGTTTGATTTAGCTGCAGTGGCCATTGTGAAAAACCCTTCTTGGGCTGAGGCACGAGACCATCCCAGCCCTGTGTATGAGGAAGGTGCCTGGAAAGAACAGCCCGATAATACACATCATATTGTAATATGGGAGAATTTTAACCGAGATGCAATAGTAGGTGATTTTATGAGCACTCTTGAGCAGACCTCTTCTCAATAAGGATCTCCTGCATCTGAAGACTATTGGACCATCCAAGTTGATCTGAAATTATGGCTCACGGAAGGGCCATAGGAGTTCAAGAGTGACTCCTCCAAGAGTTTCCGTATTAAAATATTTGAAAATCCCCGATCCTGGTTTTCCTTCCTCCCCCCAAGTACCTCCGGAGGAAACGAAAATGCCTTTACTTTCAAAATCCTCGATGACCGATTCAATATTCTCAACCAGAAATCCAAGATGATGAAAACCTTCTCCGTGTTTGTCTATGTGATCTTCATTTATCGTCGGTGGCTTTCTAGTAATAACCCATTCATAAGGGATTGAACCATGTCGTTGCCAGGCAAGATCGATTACAAAGTCACTTTTTTTGCCGTGATACTCCTTATTGGAGAGTCTGCTCGGTTCGACGATAACCGGAGGAAAACCCAGTTGATCCCAATACGTTGAAACCTCAGTTTCCTCATTAATCGCAAATGCATATTGAGCTATTCTCAATTGGTGCAAGTTGTTGTCCGGCAGCAAGTCACGATATACTGTGTCTATATTGTCGTAAGTAATGCCAAGCACGTATTTTCCCCGTTCATAAGTATCCCAAAGGACATAATCCAAACTTCCTTTTTGAGTATGGAAAGTAATTTTATCCAGAACCTCAATTCCCAAGGCTGATAAACGGGCGATTTCATTTTGGTAATCTGTTGATTGAAATCTATGCACCAGACTGATTACACCATCACCGTAGCTGTCATGAAATTCACTAAATATTGAGCTGCCCTCTACCGGCTGTATCCAGGTAACATACGCCCCTCCCAAATTTGCTTTCGCCATAATCACACGAAAGGATATCCCAGTCACCTTTGATTCAGACTCCACGGTGTCAAGATGAATGAATTGGGTAAAGCCCATCGACTCCCAACCCTTTTTTGTCATATCCAGATCTTCTACAATCCAAATCAATTGATCCACTTTCTTATATCCTTCGGCCAGCGATGCTTGACCATATCCCAGGTGGGAAAAGGAGAGTAAGGCTATGGCAATTATTAATTTTTGCATTGTACTTCAGTAGTTAAAGTAATGTCAGGAAATGAGCAGCTGCTCTTGGTCTGATGCTAGTCTTTTGTCCAGGAGTTTTAGGTTCTGCCTTTCAAATAATTTTCAAACCAATTCAATTGACGCAAATTGTAATCATATCGTGCCGTTGAATTACGATTGCCGTGGCCCTCGCCTGGATAAAGAATCAATTGTACCGGGGTATCGGTACGGGTCTTAATATGTCGGTACAATTCTATAGATTGCGCTGGATGCACCCGGGTATCCTCCTTTCCGGCCATAATCAATAAAGGTGTCTGGGTTTGACCTGCATAATATATGGGACTCCGCTCCAGGAAAAATTGATAATCTTCCCACAGGCGCTTTCGGGCATGGACCAGATACAGTTCTTCCGGAATATCGCTGGTGCCCCACTTTGAAATATTGTCACTGATACCGACAAACATGACTCCGGCCGCAAATCGATCAGTGTATTTGGTACTGAGCCAGCCGGTGGCGTAACCACCGTAGGATCCCCCAGTCACACCCACCCTGTCAGGATCTACCAAGCCACTTTCAATCAGAAAATCAACTCCATTAACTACATCATCAAACTCCTTTCCGGCAAGATCACCCTGACTTGACATAGCAAACTCTAGTCCTCGACCTGTACTGCCTCTGTAGTTGGGATAAAAAACCGCATAGCCCTTGGCTGCAGCCATTTGTCCAGGCATCGAATAGCTGGTGAGCCACCCATTGTCGTAGTGTGATTCTGGACCTCCATGTACTACAGTGATCAAAGGGTACTCTTCGCCGTCCTCCTGATCCAGGGGCCGAATTAGGATCCCTTGGATCTCCACACCATCCGCAGCAGTGTAATTTACCACCTCTTGGGTCGCTAGCCTGATGTCTTTCAACCATGGGTTTAAATCGCTCAGGCGTTTGGGCATGTTGTTCTCCCAGAGGTATATCTCCGTAGGATGTTGGGGACTATCTGCAAGGAAAATGGTTGATTCTCCCATCGTTTCTGCCTCGTGCAAAATCAGATCTTGAGAAGAATATTCTTCTTGCCAGTTTGAGCCCTCAGGACTCAAATGCCCAAATACAGCCCCAACTCCCTGGCTGGCCACAAACTGTATCCGGTTGGTTTGAATCCAATCAATATCTTCAAACTTACCTTCGAAATCAGCAAATATTTGCTGTGGTTTTCCATTTTCAATCGCGCATACAAATAAGCGACCATCAATGGGATCATGTATGTCTGCCCCGGCAATAAAGGCTATTTGACGGCTATCTGGGCTCCAATCTAGCGCCCCGAGCTTGGATGCATGATCTATATCATGGGTCACCGACAAGTCTTGTCCATCTACAATCGAGATCTGACTTTTCATGTAGAAATCATCGATCAGAGGTGTGGGAGAAGTAATTACGGCAAGATGTTTTCCATCAGGACTCCATTGTATGCTACGGAAATTGGCATCTAACTTCAGCTGATTCGTATCATTATGCAAATCGGTGACAAAGGCATGGGTATAACGAGGTTCGCCCTCATAGATTTCTGGCTGGTATGGAAGCTTGCTATCCTTATCCTCCTTGACTTCTTGGGCTGTAAAAGCCAACTTCCCGCCATCAGGAGACCAATGATATGACGATATCGATGTCGTCCAGGAAAAGAGCTTGCTTGCCTCACCACCTTCTAAAGAGATTTCATATAAGCTGGTGGTTTCATCACCCTCCAATTTATTGAGGAAGGTAATGGTTTGATGCTCCGGACGAAAGGCAATTTGTCTTACATTTCCACGAGTTACAAAAGGCATGCCTTCTCCCGACTCCAAATCCAGCAAGTGCAATTCGTTCCAGGCTGGTTTATTCTCCTTGATTGGATCAGCCTGAATACGGACCGTGTATGCACCAACTGGAGCATCATGATGGAGGACAATGTCTTCTGCTATCTTCATTTTGGCGACATCCAAGGGCTCAAGGCCTCTCTCCTGCGCCCGAAGGTTAGACATACTCCAAATCACACAAAGGGCAATAAAAAGCGTAACTTTCATTTTTTCTGGTATTATATGATTTTTGTGTACAAATATATTGAGTTCTGCAGTTCTCACTGATTTTCACTGAATGACTAAAACTCTAATATGGTTAAGATCAGCGTACTGCAATCTACCTTCTTTGCTGAGAACAATCTGTTTTCTGTTTTGGTTTTTACCAATTCTTCCCCTCTGTTCTCAGACGGAAATCATTGTCTGCGGAGACGACCAAGTCATCATATTTGATCTAAATCTCTCTGACAGCTCCCAAATAAAAACCAACTGGATCTGGCAGGTTTCAGAGGCTACCTCACTGCCGGAAGTCTATCAAAAATACATGATTCCCACCGATGAATGCAAAAGCGTTGAGGAAGGAAAAAAGATCTTAATCACTTCTTCAGGAGGTGGCGTTGTATTGGTCGAGAGACTGGGGAAGACCATACTTTTTTACGCTCACACACTCAATGCACATTCTGCAGAGATACTTCCAAACAACAGGATTGTGGTTGCACTTTCTACAGCCCATGGTGGAAATAGTATTGAACTGTACGATATGGACCGCCCCGAAAAAGTGATTTTCCGCGATAGCCTTTATTCTGCCCATGGAGTCGTCTGGATGGATTCACTTCAACTTCTATTTGCTTTGGGATATTCTGAACTACGCGCTTACCGATTATTAAATTGGCAGAATCCTCACCCTTCCCTTGAGATGGTTTCTACATGGACTCTCCCCGATGAGTCTGGCCATGATCTACAGTCAATCGACTCTAAGACCCTTATTTTAAGCACCCACAATAGTGTGTGGACTTTTGATGTTGACACTGAGCACTTTACCCCATTTGAGCCATTGATCAACACACCGGATGTAAAATCAGTGAATTACAACCTGAACACCGGCAAGCTCATTTACACCAAAGGTGAGATCAATTGGTGGAGTCACCATATCTATAGTCTGAATCCCGATAAAACACTAATTATCCCTCATATACGGCTTTACAAAGCCCGAGTCATTGGTTGGTAGATTGAGTCCAAGGAATAATGCTTTTCCTCAACAATGTTTTCGAAAAATTATCTGGAATGAGAAAATATTTAATAGTGGTACCCCTAAAACCTCTGAATGAGTCGGATTTTGGAAATATCTTGGATTCAGATGAGGCGAACTGAATGAGGATAGCTGTAGCAAATACTGTAAAGATTCAAAAAAACAAATGGCAAAGCCATTGTGTCTTATCCAAGAACGAGGGTTTTAGGTACCCTAAAAATACTTAGCTCACATTATTGACATGTACGTCCATCTGTGGGAATGGAATGCCAATATCGGCTTTGTCAAATTCCTTTTTGATATTTTCATGCATATAGAAATGTACATCCCAAAAGTCTTCCGTTTTACACCATGGACGTACAGCAAAATTAACTGAGCTGTCACCGAGTTCGGAGACAAAAATATCAACAGGTTGGTCATGGTCAATTTGAGGGCAGGAATCAGCAACTTGTTGAATAATTGTCCGTGCCTTGTCGATATCATCCGGATATCCGATGCCGAAGGTCATCGGAACTTTACGGACAGCATTTGCACTGAGATTTTCGATGGGGCCACTGGTGATGGCACCATTTGGGATAATTACAATCCGGTTATCAAGTGTGGTGAGGATGGTATTGAAGATTTGAATCTCTTTCACTGTTCCGGAGTAACCCTGAGTGACAATGAAGTCTCCTACCTTGAAAGGTTTAAAAAATAAAATGAGAATACCGGCCGCCATGTGGCTTAAATTCCCTTGCAATGCCATGCCAATAGCAAAGGCTAAGGCCCCGAAAATTGCGACGAACGACGTCACCTCAATACCAAACATTGAAACCGCGCTTAGCAAGACCAGGATCTTCAAGCCCACACTCACTAAGGATGCGAGAAAGGGAATTAAAGAAGGATCGACAGCCTGTTTCTCCATAGATCTTCTGACTAGTCGAGACAGATATCCAGCAATCCAAAAACCAATGACTAAAGTCAGAATAGCGCCGATAACCTTTGGAGCATATTGGATGGCCATAGTTGTGATTTGTTCTAGTTCAATCATTTTGTTAAGACTTTTAATGGTTAGAAAAACACTGACTCTCTGGGGGTCCAGAAAACGTTGGGCTGGAGAAATCAGATATCTGCTTGTCTCATTTCTCGATTAGATTGGCGGAGTGACCAAGTCCCATCGTACCAGAACCCAATAGTAAGTCAAAAGAAATTAATAACCAACTTCATCGTGCTCAAAAGGCCTGAACCGGTCAACCACATGGAATTTTCTAATGTAATAAGACGATTGACAGCAGCTCCCTGGTCTGTTGAATCAGTGGCTTGAGGCTGTACAGTTATTCACTTCCGATTGGTGGGGGCCCTTCAGGAACCATGCCCTTATATTCATAATCGCCCTTACGCTTGGTAAATTCCTGCTTGACAGCCATACGCAGATCTTCATCAAGGAATAGATCGACCATGGTCATCCCCAGGGCCTTGGCAGCATAAGCCATTCCCTTATGACCGATAGACATTCCACTACAGGCTACCACCGCCCACGAATGCCAGGGAGTGTCCTTTGGGGCGGTCGTAGCTCTCAGTCGAATAGTAGGAACCACATAGCTGACGTCACCGGCGTCAGTGGATCCACCCATAGGATGCTCCAGTGTCTCTTCCAGCGGTTTAATCTCCGAGACCAAGCCTACCTCTGGTTTACCGGTGGCCACTTGGATTTTTTTTGCAAATGCCTGCTCCTCCTCGGTGTATTGAATGGCGCCTAAATGTTCTAAATTTTGCTGCAGACGAGCCCCACCTGTGCGGTTTACCAACACTTCATGAACCCCGGAAATCAAAGAGATCTTGTAATCGACATCGGCCATAATTGCCGCTCCCTCGGCGATGCGTTCAACGCGCTTCCAAACAATATCCATACCTGTGCGCTTGGTGTCCCGGACCCTAGTCCAGATCCGGGCGTAATCAGGCACTACATTGACCACCTTGCCAGCATCCTGGATATGGTAATGGATCCGAACGGTGGGTCTGACATGCTCCCGGTAAAAATTGATGCCGTTGGTATACAGCTCCAGGGCATCGGAGGCACTGCGGCCATTCCAGGGATCACCGGATGCGTGTGCCGCCTGGCCATAAAACTCGACCATGAAGTCTACCAGAGCTAATGAACTTTGCACATTGGCCTCCGTTTCAGCAGCCGGATGCCAATCCATCATAATGTCAACATCATCAAACAATCCGGCACGGATCATCCACAATTTGCCAAAAAATTTCTCCTCTGCGGGCGTGCCGTAAAACCTCACAGTGCCCTTGAGCTCACCGTTACTGATGAGATCTTTGACGGCCAGAGCTGCCCCAAGAGAGGCTACCCCAAATAGATTGTGACCGCAACCATGTCCGGCTCCACCCTCATTCACGGGATCTTTTTCAGGCACCGTTTTTTGACTCAGACCAGGTAAAGCGTCGAATTCGCCCAATATGCCTATCACCGGTTTTCCCGATCCAAATTCAGCGGTAAAAGCCGTAGGAATATCTGCCACTCGCCGGATTACTTTCATACCCATTTCCTCAGCAAAGTGCGATAGAACTTGGGAAGACTTCTCTTCTTGAAAGGCTACTTCTTCAAATGACCAGATGGAGTCACTCAATTGAGTGAGTTTCTGGTAATGTGTTTCAACAAATTTTATGATCGCTTCCTTTTTATCAGGAGCAAATAATTCTTGAGCGGGCACTTGAGAGCCCAACCATAGCAGGGGAAAAACGAGGTAGATTGACTTTTTCATAGGAATCATAAATAACCAAAATATTATCCAACTACGGAAAGAGTGTGGCAAACTATCTCAACAATTTCAACCTTTAATGTCCGGCTTACCTTTCATACTGTGGAATCGCTTTGAGCATTTAGACTTATTTACTGACTGCTTTTACCCCAATCGAACGACCTTCACTCAAGGCCAATTGGCATTCTCTCATCCAAATTTTCGATGCAGCATCTCCATTTACGAATAGTGAGTCCGATCGTGTAAAACAATCAATGGCTTCTTTCAATTCTCCTTTTCCCACCGCATTGACTCCCATTTCGAAAGCGCTTAGAAATTCCATTGATACCTGATCGGCAAAAAATGGTTCGTAGGCGATCAGTGCTTCCCTTACCCCCTTGACCGCAATCATAGGTACTCGCCTGAAAAGTAGGTTGGCCTCAGTTTTCAATAGCTGATAGGTATTGTCATCCACTAATATCCGGCAACCGCACTGTGCCGAGGCTGGTTCCAACCGGGCCGCCCGATTGACTGTTGGCCCCAAAACAGTGAAACCAATTTGATCAGTTGAACCAAAATTTCCTACCAAAACCGGACCTGATCCAACCCCAATCTTCAATTGATTGAATGCCTCTGGTTCTTTTTGTCTCTCTACCTCTTCCCAGATTCTTAGACAGCAAATAACCGCAGTCTTCGCCACTCTTCTTCGATATTCTTTGGTCACCTCTTTGAATTTTTCCATCAAGTCCTCATCTCGCTCAATCTCAGCTTTCTGCTCGCTTATCAGCTTTGATTTGGTCAATTGAGCTTCGTCCAGGGCTGACTCAAGTTGCGTCTGTGAACTGGACTTGACCTGGTCTAAATCACCCAAAGATCTCAGTTCGCGTTTAAGACTCTTGATGTCCTGATTCACGAGTTCAAGCTTATCCATTCGTAGCCGGTGCCTCAACTCATCTAGTAGTCTCCAGTGAATGGAGAAGTGACCTCCGACCCAGCCCATCACAGCATCGCCCATGAATTTATCGATTACGCCTTCGTGAGTAACCACAATCTGCTTACGCGCGGTGTCCATAACTTTGCGTAACCTCAGTGCGAGACCTTCCACATCATCCGCATCCTTTTCTGAAGCTTTGGTAAATCCACGAATATCTATAAAGAAAACCGTCATCCATTGATTGTAGAATCGCTCTATGACTTCCGGTGCTTGATAGAACTTATTAACGATCGGAGGTGAAAAACACTGCGAGAGAATAGAACGAACTCGGCCCTTGCCCCGATCAGTGGCCAGGGCATTGCTAATATATGCACTAGTGGCAATGGTTAACAAGATCAGCAGAAGCATAATGCCAGCAATTCGATCAGCCTTGGCATAGGCTTTCTCCAAGGACAACGCGATCTGCTGCTCATTGGGGAGACCAGTCTCCACCAAGTAAACCTCGATGTTGGGATGTAGCGCATCGGCAAGGTCATAATCTCTTCTGACTGACTCCAGGTCTTCGACCGATTCAGCGCTCTCAATCAACTGATCCAAATGTTTTTGCAGTCCATCCACTTCTGCCCTAGTGATTAAAGAGGTGGCCGTAACAAAGGCAACCAATAACAGTGGCACCCCAACGAAGAGAGCTCTATCAAAATTTGGGGTCTCAGGCGACACCACATCGGATTTTAGAAAATTTAAACCATGGGTCGCCCTTATGGCCGTAGCAAGTCGTGCAACCCTAGCTACTTTGGCCAGCCGGGCAGCCCTGGCCACGCGAGCAATACGTGCTACCCTGGCTCCCCGTGCAACCCTGGTGACCTGGAGCTGAGGTCCCACATTGCCAAGGAGTTCCAATGCTGAACTTATGATTGGCAAGGTACTAACAAGGTCAATAAAGAACCAAGGACTCCTTAGGTACCTCCGTCCCAGCACTAAAGATTTAGCAAGTAGATCAATGAGAAAAATCAGGTCAATAGTGAAATTGATCCACTGGAATGGATGAAGGAGTGATTTCGGAATTACTCGGAACAACTCAAGCACGTAAAGCACTACGGCTACTGCCGCAAGGACGAGAATGGGTGTATTGGTCCGTTCTAATATTTTTTCTCCCTTGGTCTTATCTAACATCGGGGGCTAAACAGTAAATCAGCGAAATAGCACCGTCAGTAAGGTACAAAATTGAGGAATGAATATGGGGTGGTCCCAATTTCCACTAAATTTCTTGCCCCGAGAATGAACAGTACAAACCCGGAAACTTCTTGATGTATTAGGCAAAGATTATTTCCCAGGCATCAATGGGAAATCCCTCCCTTACGCCATTGAAAGAATCTTACAGGTAGCCTCAGTTTCCTTTAGACCAGACCTCCCCTTACCTGCCTTTCTTTCAAGCACTCTACTAAATCGAGTGCCAATTCCAGCTGAAGGTTGATATCCTTAGCTTTGACAATCTTATTCCGGTAATACATCAATAAATATGGACCTTCACCCTCGACCGAAAGGCGAATACAGGATGCCACCAAGTCAATAAATGGGGGAGTAAGGCTTTCCGTCAGATCGCGCTGGTAGGTATCAATTTCGTAATAAGCATGAAAAGCCTTTGCCTCAGGGTAAAAACTGATATTTTTTCTAAAAATATCTTTGACCCACTGTATGCTTCGTTTGGGCCTAATCACAAATTGGGGCAAGTCGATGGTCCGATCGCGCAATTCGAAGACGGTTGTTTTTCTTTTCTTGGCTTCAGCATAATAAACGTAGTCGTAAATGCGGACATCAGTAGTGCCTACTTTTTTTCTCAGGATTCCACGCAATCGCTTGGGTTTTCGTCCTCGAAATATTCTAAAATCCTTGATGCGATAGGTCTGCACATCAAGGCGTTCCCGCCTGACATATTGAAAGCCATCTTGATCAGCCAGCTCCTCCAACTCCTTGGTACGGCCATCTTTCCAAAACCGGTCAATAATATCATCAAGAACGAATGCCATCAGATCAAAAAATATCTTGGTCGATTTTCTATGGTAAATGCCTTAGGCCAGAAATATCATAAAGAAGGACATTACAATTAATAATCAGCATGGATCTGGATCGGGTGATCCTAAGCATAGCCGCGAACCTGCTGCCTTGAAACACCCAATCCCTCGACTCCGAGTTCCATCACATCTCCAGGCTGGAGATAACGCTGCGGCTTGAGCCCAAAACCAACCCCAGAGGGAGTGCCTGTGGAAATCACGTCACCTGGCCAAAGGGACATATATTGGCTGATGTAAGAAACCAGATGTTGCACATTGAAAACAAAATCTGAAGTGGAGCTGTCTTGCATCAAGTGGTCATTTACCTTCAACCACAATCTCAAATTATTGGGATCGTCAATTTCCTCTTTCGTGACCAGCCAGGGACCCAAAGGTGCAAAAGTGTCGGCACTCTTTCCCTTGACCCATTGGCCCCCATGTTCCAGTTGAAAGGCACGTTCACTTACATCGTTGTGCAATACGTACCCAGCCACATAGTCTAAGGCTTCAGCCTCGGAAACATAGCTGGCCTTTTTTCCAATCACGATGGCCAATTCCACTTCCCAGTCGGTTTTCTCACTTCCTTTGGGAATTACTACATCGTCATAGGGTCCGCAGACAGCTGAGGTGGCCTTGGAAAACAGTACCGGCGACGTAGGGATCTCAACCCCACTCTCTTCTGCGTGTGCAGCGTAGTTAAGTCCAACACATAGGAATTTACTCGGCAGCGGAACCGGTGAACCTGCTCGAACATCGTCACTGACCACAGGGCAGGTGGTGCGATTTTGTTCCAGCCAAGATCTAAGCCGCTCGATCCCACCACTCGAAAAAAAGGCTCGGTCAAAATCCCGGCAAAACGCCGACACATCAAGACGCTGTCCTTCCTCAAAAACACCCGGTTTCTCTTCGTTTAGATTTCCAAATCTTATAAGTTTCATAGATATTGTTTTAGTCCATCAATAATCACGCTGGGTTTCTGTCCTTTCAATGGGCAGCCGAAATAGGGGTGATTCGGAGCACATCTGGCCAGCTTGACAAGGGAGATCGAATCACCATCCCGACCCCTAGGTGCCGGCAGAAATAGTACCGGTCCTGCTGCATGTCATTTTGGCGTGTGCCCATTATCGATACCACGCAAGGTATCTGATGATGCACTGGTAAAGGATCCAATGATTTATCATTTTAATGTTGCTACAAGTTCCTTATGGTCTTAGGTTAACGAATCCTCCATCAACTTGGTGATTGCTGCCCGTAATGTATGCTGCTTCATCGGAACATAAGAACAAGGCCATGTAAGCTATTTCGTTTGGTTCTGCCATCCGACCAATGGGATGGTCTTCTGATAAGCGCCTAAACATTTCTTCTTTATTATCCGGATAGTTCTTAGCAATGAATCCATCAACAAAGGGGGTGTGAACCCGACCCGGCGACAAAGCGTTGCACCGGATCTTGTCTTTAATAAAGTCCAGGGCTACCGAGTAAGTCATTGCCAGAACTGCTCCTTTACTCGTTGTGTAGGCAAACCGGTTAGGGATAGCAACGCTGGAAACTGTGCTGGCGATATTTAAAATAACCCCGCCTCCCTGAGCCTTCATCTTAGGGATGCAAGCGTGAATGCAGTTGTACATACCCACAACATTTACGTTCAGCACCCTCTGGAGATCTTCCAGGGAAGTATTGATCACATTGCCAATATGAGCAATACCCGCATTGTTTACAAGAATGTCAATATTGCCAGCTTTGGCAACCTTGTGGCAGATTCTGAGAACCGTACCCTGATCAGTAATGTCACAGGGCTCCATTTCTGCTTTTCCCCCGGCGTCATTGATCTCTGCTATGGTTTCCTGCCCAGACTGGATATTAGCATCCAGGATGAAAACTTCAGCTCCGGCCCGTGAGAACTGTTCTGAAATTGCACGTCCAATTCCACTGCCGCCTCCTGTGACGATGGCTCTCTTGCCAGAAAGAGAAAAAATGCTCAAAGTATGGTGTTAAATAATTAGGGAATGTAAAAAAAGTAAATATGCTATGAATATCTAATAAATCTACACCTTTGTAGTCCTATTTGAATGATTTCAAGGGTTAATCGTTAGCCATGTCAGAAGAAATTAAGCGAACAGAAATTGGAACCCTGGGTGAATTCGGATTGATAAAGCGGTTGACAAAATCCTATCAACTGCAGCAGCCTAGTAGTATCATGGGAGTTGGAGATGATGCCGCTGTACTACAATTTGACACTGATCACTCGATATTGATCACCACTGACCTGTTACTTGAAGGTATTCACTTTGACCTTATGTATACCCCACTCAAGCACCTGGGTTATAAAGCCATCGTGGTGAATCTCTCTGACATTTATGCTATGAATGGTATTCCTACACAAGTAACCGTATCTATTGGGTTGTCTAATCGTTTTTCGGTCGAAGCGGTAGAGGAATTGTATGAGGGCGTCAAAACCGCATGTTCAAACTATAATGTGGATCTGATCGGCGGTGATACCAGTTCCTCTCAGCAGGGTCTTCTGATTTCGGTCACAGCGATCGGTACTTGTCCGCCTGATCATATAGCCTATCGATCAGGTGCTAAGGTCGATGACATCATATGCGTCACCGGGAACCTAGGTGCGGCCTATTTGGGATTGCAAATCCTGGAGCGGGAAAAGCAGGTATATCTTTCTCAGCCAGACATACAGCCAGACCTGGAAGATCAGCAATTTCTGATCGGTCGCCAACTGAAGCCAGAAGCACGCAACGACATGATCGAATTGTTTGCAAAATCGAAATTAGTGCCGACCGCGATGATCGATGTATCAGATGGTTTGGCCGCTGATCTCGGCCACATATGTAAGCGATCCGGGGTTGGAGCTTTCGTCCAGGAGACTGGCGTACCCATACACCCTGACGCACAGCAGCAAGCCATAAAATTTAAATTAGATCCAATCACGTGCGCCCTGAGTGGTGGTGAAGATTACGAATTGCTGTTCACCATTGATCCGAAAGATCTCCCCAAGGTAAGGGTCATGCCCGATATCTATATCATGGGCGACATCGTACCGGCCAAGGATCGACTGAAGTTGCAAACGACTGGGGGAAACCTACACGAAATCCCGGTAAGTGGGTTCGAGCACTTTTGAGGATCATGGAATACTAGCCAGCAAATTGGAATTGGATGTACTTGATCGCTCTACCCTTGTCTAAGTGCTGAACTTCGTAATAGGTTTTAATATCCAGATCTTCCATAGGCAGGGGACTGGAGTAGAGATCTTCAGTGCTCGAAATCAATTCATATTTAGAGGCAGCATCAAGTGTTTCAAGGGTAAAGTCGTACAATTGAAGGTTGTCTGTCTTTAGATGAAGGATGGCACCGGGCGCCAAAATTTGTTCGTAACGTTTCAAGAATGCCGGGGAGGTCAACCTCCGGTTGACTTTACTTTTTTTAGGAAAGGGATCGGGAAAGGTGATCCATATTTGGGATACTTCAGCAGGATTGAAGAACAAAGGAATTTGCTCAATTCGGGTACGGAGAAAAGCCACATTTGTCAGGTTGGCTTTGATGGCTTTGCGGGCACCTTTCCAGATGCGATTACCTTTGATATCCAAACCAATGAAGTTCCTACCCGGATATTTAGCAGCCAGTGCCAGGCAATATTCTCCACCTCCACAGCCTAATTCTAGCACCAGTTCTGCCTGATTATGAAAATGCCAACTGGACCATTGACCTTGTCGTTCAACGATTTGACCATCTAAGTGTCGCAAGGACGGAAATTTCGGATCATAGTTTTGATATACGTTTGGGAAAGTCAGCAGTTGTGCAAATTTCTCTAACTTGTTTCTCCGACTCATAAGCGATGCTAGGTGCAAATGCAAAACTAGCATTAAGGACGTTATTTAATTACATGAACCGACACCGTATAAAGATGAGCCGAAAACTTGTCAAGATCACTCTACTATCCCTAGGTCTGATCCATTTTTCGAACAGCATGAGTGCCCAAGACCGTTTGAGCTATGGCTTTAAGGCCGGCTTGAATTCTTCGAAATTTGGTGGCCCATCGCTGGCTGAGGAAAAATTTGAGTCCAATATCGGATTTCACTTGGGCGTTATATTCCGGTATTCAATTACCGATCTCTTTGGTGTTAAGGGTGAATTTATGTATTCACAGAAAGGAGGTGACTATACTTACGAAGGGGCCTCTCCTTTTTATTTACAGCCTTTAAATGCCTCACCGACTTTGCTGCAAGGAGAAAGGCGGATGAGTGTAAAGGTATCCAATGCCTATCTGGATTTTCCGGTTCTGTTTTATGGTCGATTCGGTCCTTTGGAGATCAACGGGGGAATCAATTTTGGTCTGTTGGTTTCGGCGACAGGCGGTGGACAATTGACGTATGACAGTGACAATCCACCAATTGATCCCTTTATGCTCAACCTCGATCACCGTTATTTTGCCGATGAAGCAAGGCAGGCCAGTCCCATTGGTTCCACAATGCTAAGACTCGAAAATGAAGACATCGCCATCGCTCGACAGATCGGCGCCTACTATGAATATGAGGAAAAGAGAAGTAATCTATTCAAGCGGACGGATTTTGGCCTGAATGCAGGGCTGTCTTTCTTTCTCAATGAGGGATTATATTTGGGTTTTAGGGTAAACTACGGTTTGACCGATGTTACCAATGAGGAGGCTGACATTACCTATAAGACTTTTGACGGATTCAGTCCAGCCCTACAAAATGACAATGACAATCAGATCTCGTACCAATTTTCGGTGGGTTTTAGTTTTTGAATAGGGCCAGTACTCTCTCAATTAAATTTTTGTAGTCAATCTCAATTTGATTTTCGTTGATGTTCAAGGTGCAAGTAGTCGTGGTAGGAGCCACGGCGAGGCTTTGCAACGAAGAAATTCACGAAATGAATTTGAAATTCTTGCTCATATTTTAGTGGACGAAAAACTAGACCTAGTGCTTCATCCAAGAAGTATATGATATTAGGGGGGCAGCTAGTTTTTGACAGATCGAAGAGGCGAAACCCCGCCTGAATGACTTCAGTCGGGCAGGCGAGCATAGGCGTAACTATGTGAGGCTTTTGACGATGAAGAGATGTCGGAAAGTAGCATGCCAGTAGTATTAGATATTTTTTGAATGAAGCACTACATCATCGCATATAGACTTAGGGCAATATTACGGCCCGGGGCACTTAGGCCAGAAGCAAATGGCCGATAATGAAGATCAAATAGATTTTCCAAAGCTACTTGTGCCCGCAGCGTTTTATTGATTTCATAGCTGGCGTATAGGTTGTAGGTAGTCCATGCTGGCGTGCCTACTGGCGTTGCTTTGTCAAGATTATCCGCTGAATTTGAGGAATATTGTGAGATGTCTTTGGCTCCGTTAAATCTGATTATTCCCTCCAGTCGCCAGCTGCCTTTTTCATAACGCAATGTTCCCCTGCCATAGAGCGGTGGAATATGGGCCATAGGCTCTTCATTTTCGCTGGTCTCTGTCCGTCCTTTGATGAAATTGATCGATCCTTCGAAGGTTAGATCTGCTGCCAGCTGGATCTCGCTGCTTAGCGAAACTCCCCAAACTCGACCTTCATTTGCGTTTACATTGGCCACCACATGAAATTGCTCACCCGCGTATTCCAGGATCGAGTCCCCATTGGGTAAGGTACTTACTGCTTGGATTATGGCGTGGTCTAAATGGGTGTAAAAGCCGGTAATACTGAAGAGATGTTGACCATTTTTACTGGGTAACTCTTTGGTAAGGGTGAGTTCTGTCTGTAGCGACTGTTCTGGTCTTAAATCGGGATTTGGTGTGCTTGCAGAACCCCCTTTAATTCTAATCTTGGCCAGGTCATCAACATTGGGTGCCCGAAATGCTGATCCAATGCTGCCTAAAATGTGCATACCCTCACTGAGCAGATAATTAAGACTTGCACTCCAGGTAAAAGCATCGTTCAAATTTTGAATTCCTTGATAGTACTGATCTGGCCAGCGAACCAATTGTGGTGTATAGGCAATCTCAGTGGTAATGTGGGAATAACGGACTCCAAAATTTGATGTCAGCCGATCTGACCACTGTGCGGTTAGCTGTCCGTAAATGCCGAGAGATCCCATGACCGCTAAGTCGTCAGGATATCTGGTAAGTTCGTCAAATCGAATATCTCCCCCCTCGCGGTCTGTTGAAAAAGCCACTGAGGTCAAGTCATTATAATCATAAGCGAGGCCATATCCCAATTGCCATCGTTCGTCTTTAGACAAATTCTTTTCGAGATCAAGGGTAGCAGAATATACCCTTATTGATTCCTCTTGATGTGTTCTTCTAAGCTGACCTACCCTTCGGTTTATTCGATTTTCTCCTATCTCTTGAATGGCCAGGATCAACAATGCTTTATCAAATGCTGGATTCTTTGACAACCATTTGGTTCGAGAAGACAGCAATAGCCGGTCTTGTGGACCATAGTACCATTCTGCGAACGTCAAATCCGCTGGTCCATCGTCTTCCTCAATCAATTGGTCATAGCGTGGGATGTCAGAGCTGGTGGAGTATTGAAAGTTGAAAGTTTGTTCAAAGGTGAAAGATGGTCGCCATTTCAATTTATGCATCATATCGAATTGCCAATAGCTTGTACCTTTTTGAAGATAGGGATCGGCATTCTTGATGTGCTGGTCTTCGGAGTCTGTCACCCTTACAAAATACAGCCGTTTACCAAAGTCAGGAAACCGGTCATCAGCTTTGCTCCCAGACTGTAAATCCTCAAAATCACTAAAAGTGAAGGTGCCCCGGTAACCAAATTTTCTTCCGCCTACCCCAAATGAGGCATGGGCTGTTTTCTCCTGGTTTGCTGAAGCGAAGCGAACAAAAGCATCGATATCTTTCTCAAGTGACTCGCCAGTAGACATCGGAGGTTCCTGGGTGCGAAAGTGAATTACTCCACCCAGGGCATCACTGCCGTAGAGTAAAGAGCCTGGTCCATAGATCACCTCCATTTGTGACAGGGAAGTTGGATCTACAGTGATCGCATTCTGTAAGTGCCCACTGCGATAGATCGCGTTGTTCATTCTCACACCATCTACTACCAGGAGTACCCTATTGGCTTCAAAGCCTCTGAGGATTGGACTGCCACCCCCCATTTGACTTTTTTGGACGAAGACTGCGGCATGGTTTGCCAAAGCATCGGCTGAGGTCTGACTTTGGGTAAATGCCAGATCTCTGGCCTTGATCTGGTCTACTTGATAGGGTAACGAACGCTGATTGGCGTCGGTTCGGCCGACAACAACAACTTCATCAAGATGATGGCTGATTGGAGATAGGATGACTTCGACTATCTCGGAAAGCTGAAGATCCTCAACTGCCATGGTCACGACATCGTAACCAAAAGAAGTAAAACACAATGAATCAACCTCTGGCCAATCGGTAACCTTGGCAATCCCATTTTCATTGGTTAACAATTGCCAGCCAAAATCGGAACTATGTACATAGGCTCCAACCAGCGGTTGACCCTTATCATTTAATAATACGAGGGTTGAAGTGTCATTCAGCTGTGCAAAACCCTTTGATGCAAAAGAAAGGGCCACAATGATCATCATCACTCCATTAAGCCACTGCTTTGGGTAATTTGATCGAAAAAGTGGTGCCCACATTTTGCTCAGATTTTTTGACATATATCTTCCCCTTGTGATAATTTTCAATAATGCGTTTTGCCAATGAAAGACCCAAGCCCCATCCTCTTTTCTTAGTGGTAAATCCGGGCTGAAAGACCATCTTTTGGTTACTGCTGGGAATGCCTTTTCCCGTATCAGAAATATCCACAACGACATACTGATCATCTTCAACTACTTCGGCCTTAATGACACCTTTCCCATCCATTGCATCTAACGAATTCCTCAACAGGTTTTCAACGACCCAGTTAAACAAATGGGCGTTAATATTTACATAAAGTGGAGAGCCATTTTGATGGGGAAAATCGAATTGCACCTTTCGTGAGGCCCGTTTTTGCATGTAATCCTTAGATTTAGCTAGTTGCTCAAAGATGTTTTTCCTTTCGAGATTAGGTGCGGAACCGATTTTCGAAAATCGATCAGCTATGAGCTCCAGGCGACCCACATCATTGGTTAATTCATTGAGAATCTCATACTTGTGGTCCGTGGGTGGCACTTCCGTCCGAAGGTGCTCAATCCATGCCATAATGGCACTAATGGGTGTTCCCAACTGGTGAGCCGTTTCCTTGGCCATACCTACCCATACCTGATTTTGTTCCGCCTTGCGACTGGCACTGATAATGATATAGCCAAGCCCCATAAAGGTGGCCAACATAAGCAACATCACCAATGGAAAGAAGGTAATCAAAGTAGAAAGTCGCGAGTGCTTAAAATAAATCTCCTGCTCCAAGCCAAATCCTTTGAAGACAATGGGTTCAACCCCTCGGTTACGTTGGCGTTCTACTTCCTCCCAAATCTCTTCCTGGGTGGTACCTTCCGGAAAATGTTGCCATTGTAGATTGTAATTATCAGTAACGACAATGATAGGAATAGTCTGGTTGGTCTCAATGATCTCAAATGGTATGGTGACATCACGGTCCAGATCAGTGTTGCGAGCCAGTTCCTCATGAGCTTTTGCCAACAATTGTACTTTATTTCGCTCAGCCTCTTCGAGGCTTTCGGCCAGGTAAGAAGTATAACCCATCACGATGATCATGATTATGACACCGGCGATAATCATGTAGACCTTCCAAGCACTTCTTTTTTGGTAGATGTTCATACCCTTGAACTGCGAAATTCCTTTAAGAAACGATTCACAGATTGGAATGTTATGTTTAACGAATTGAATATCAATCGGCTAAAACTATCTTTGCACTCTGTGTCGAACACTACAAAAATACGAGATATCCGTGGTCTCTCGAAGGCCGAGATCAAGCAATTTTTGGTGGAGGAGCTGCAGCAACCCGCCTATCGTGCTGACCAAGTCTGGCAATGGCTTTGGCAAAAAGGCGCTACTCATTTTGACCAAATGACGGATCTGCCCAAATCCGTACGCACCGCACTAGGTACACAGTTGGATTTGCTGCCCATTGCACTCGATCAGGTGCAAAGCAGTAAAGATGGAACCATCAAGAGTCGCTTCCGTCTGCATGATGGACATCTGATCGAATCGGTTTTGATCCCAGTCCCGGCAGACCACAGGTTTACCGTATGCGTAAGTTCGCAGGTCGGATGTAGCCTAAGCTGCACATTTTGTGCCACCGGCAAGATGAAACGGATACGCAATTTGGATGCCGGTGAGATTTACGATCAAGTCAACATGGTAAATGAGCAATGTGTCGCAGAATATGGTCGCAGGCTAACCAACATTGTCTTCATGGGTATGGGTGAGCCATTGCTGGCTTATAAGAATGTCATGGATGCCATCCAAAGGATCACTGCACCGGATGGTTTGGGGATATCGCCAAAAAGAATCACAGTGAGTACAGCCGGTATAGCGAAAATGATCGAGAGATTGGCTGACGACCAGATAAAATTTAACCTGGCTTTATCTCTACATGCCGCAGACGATGACAAAAGGAGTGAAATCATGCCGATTAATGAACAGAATAATCTCTCGAGGTTGAAAGAGGCATTAATTTATTTCCAACTAAATACGCGTAATAAATTGACCCTGGAATATATCGCTCTGCAGAATTTTAATGACCATGTTTCTGATGCGGTGAATTTGGCAAACTTTTGTCGCGATTTGTCAGTGATCGTGAATATCATTGAGTACAACCCTATTGAAGGCTTCGCCGGTACAACATCTGATCCCCAACGACTCGATAAGTTCGTCAAAACCCTAACTCGTCATGGTGTCTCCGTAACGGTGCGCCGGAGCCGTGGTAAAGATATCGATGCTGCCTGCGGACAATTGGCCAATAAGGATTAGTTAGGCCATTGCTGAATGCTGGCACGTTTTTATAGGTAAATCACCCTATACTCATTCCAACGACCGAGTTGAACCGGATGATTTACGGATAATGATTTTACTTCGAAGATCCTTTTTTAGTGCCATGAGTGCAAAAGGAACCGATTTTGGCAGCCAATCTGGGGCAATACCCCTGATGCTTTGCCGTTTATATGTAGCTTTGCGTGGCAAACACATGACAAAATTATTTAATGCTATTCTTTTAGGGTCAATGCTCCTTCTATCGGGTGGATCAAGCATTGCACAGCAAGGATTTGAGATCGGTGGTTGGTTGGGAGCCTCCCATTATTTTGGTGATCTCAATACCAGTTTTGATCTGATGCACCCGGGGTTGGCTGGAGGGGCTATTGTCCGGTACAATTTCAACAATCGCCTCAGTACCAAAATTTCCGCCAACTACGGTTTCCTTCATGCCGATGATGCCGATTCTAAAAATGCATTCGAACGTCGCCGAAACATTAATTTTCGTACGCATTTGGGCGACCTAAGTGCTCAGATGGAATTCAATTTTTTCCCATATATCCATGGGAGTCGTGAGAACTACTTCTCTCCTTATTTGTTTGCTGGATTTTCCATTTTCACCTATAGCCCTTTTGCTATTTATAACGATGAAAAGACACCTCCTCTTCGAGATCTTGGTACAGAGGGTCAATTCATTGGTGAAGAATACAGCACCTTCCAGCGGGCCATCAATTTTGGAGGTGGTGTCAAATTTGATGTTACCGCCGAATGGAGCATCAATATTGAGCTCAGTATTCGCAAGCTATTTACCGACTACCTCGATGATGTCAGCACGGTATATCCAGATTTGGGTGAAGTTAGAGGCAACAGGGGAGCTCTGGCTGACATCGCTGCACTTGCATCAGATCCTTCGTTGCTTGATGATGAAGGCAACAAGTTTGGTATGGTGGGTAGACAACGGGGTGATGACACCAACAACGATGCATATACCTTTTTCTCGGTCGGCTTGCTCTACTATTTTGGCAATGTCAAATGCCCCGATATTTCCAAAACCCGGTGAGTTATCCTTGACCTCCGGGAGTCCTGTCCATCGAAAGTGCACCAGCCTCCAATGTTACAAAGTCATCAAACTAACCCACATTGGGGATCATTTACCACCATACCTTAGTGGGGGTATCTTCTGACCAGCTTCGCAAGATTCGATCAAAATCCGCAACCTACGCTGGCGAGTTTCTTCCCGCTTTGCAGACATGACCCAATGGACAGACTGTCTGGTGTAACCAGGAGCCAATTCCCGGAAAAATTTCCATGCAGTTCCATTGGATTTGATCTGGTCTTCGTACTCCTGTTTGAGTTTGAACTTCTGTCGTTCGTACGAAGCATTGCCTGTTTTTGATTTCTTTCGCTTTTCATAAACCTTCAACCCGGCTGGACTGACCCGGCCCTGTTTCAGAAGCTCCTCGATCATTGCAATATTCTTAAAACTCCAATTACTTTCTGGCTTTCTTGGACTGAACCGGATCCTATATCGCTCATCGTCAATGGTCTTTCGCAATCCGTCAATCCAACCAAAACACAGGGCTTCTCTGACTGACTCTTCCCAAGTGATGCTGGGTTTACCAGTCGCTACTTTATAATATCCTACCCATAGTACTTCTTCATTGGCGTGATGCTGATTCAGCCAGTCTCGAAAGGCAGATGGGTTCTCAAAGAATAAAGGTTCCTCTTGCATCTTTGTAATTGCCATTTGAAGTCTTCCTCACACGAGGCCTACGGTCGGCATCGAGATTCGATATGTCAAAAAATAATTGAACCACTAGGATCAGATTCTAATGATAACTCATAGTGCCTATGTCATACACCACTAATATCACACAATTAGCGACATAGCACCAGTAGGAGTATTCTGTTTTCTAAAGTCAGCACTGGGATTTCGGATTCTTCAGAAATCCAGAATGGGAAACTGAATGGCCATGTATGGCGATTTCGATTCTACAAGAGTGCCACCGTTGCTGTGGGATCCCGGGATCCAACTCAGGTCAAAAATCCACTACTCTGCCCTGGTGAAATAGTGATCACAATAGCCGCGAAAACTGCCATTGATCTCCAAACGATCTTCACAAAACAATATCAAGCCCTCGATACTGCGAGAAATGGGTTGAGTGCTGAGGGTGTATAGAAGATCTTCGGCTTCTTTGCTTAGGGTCCAGGTACCGGAATAGACCTCTCTACCGTCTATGATATGTTGTACATTTTGATTTTCACCAAAAATCACTAAAGAAGCTCGAGAGAATGCTTTGGCGCCACCACCAGAGAAAGCGCTGCAATCTGTTTCCTGCCAGGACCAGGTACCGGTAAGTTGACTGAGTATCTGTGCTTCGCTTTGTGTATTCTTCCTGTGACAATCCCACATTGCTTGATGGGCGGAGATGTGATCTTTGTTGCACGATGTTATTATGAAAATTATCGACCAAGGCAGCAAATTGTATTTGAGTAAGACCGCCAAATATCCTGACAAAGTCATTTTAGAAATCACCACCTTTGAGTACTTTGACGTGCAAATCAGAAGATTATTTTACCTAGAATCGTTAAATAATAAGCACCTGTGGTTAGACACTATGACATCAACCTACGAGCTTACGAGCGCGGGTACCACCTGATTACCAAGCAAGTTGTGAATCAAATTGATTTGATTCCGCAGGATGGAATTTTTAGCCTGTTTATCAAGCATACTTCCGCCGCCATTTGCCTCAATGAAAATGCAGATCCTTCGGTCAGGGTAGATTTTGAAAAAATTCTTAACCATCTCGTGCCAGAAAACCTTCCTTTCTTGTCGCATACTATCGAAGGTCCAGACGATATGCCAGCGCACATTAAGGCGGCTTTAATTGGCAACTCTCTGACCATCCCTATTAAAAAAGGTAGACTGGATCTGGGAACCTGGCAAGGCATCTACCTCTGTGAGTTTAGAAACCACGCCAGTAGTCGTAGATTGACTGCATCGATTTTCTGGTAAGTTCCTCAACGTATGTCTCAGTCCTCCTTTTTGCTTGTGGTAGAACAAATCATTGCAGAGACCGCCGCCGCCAAAACTCTATATCTACAAATTGACGATGATCTTCGGAGTCAGTTTTCATTTCAGGCAGGTCAATATGTTGAGATCGAAATGCAGGATGGTGATGAGGTCATGAGTAGGTCATTCCCTATCAGCACCGCCCCACATGAAAAAAAGTTTGCAATTACCGTTAGGCAAATGTCAGATGACGCTGTGTCGACTTATCTTACCCAAGGTATTCAAGTTGGTGATCAGATCACGGTATATCCTCCGGAAGGGAAATTTTTGGCCCATTCCGATCCAGACCATCGCTTCACCTATTACTTGATCACTGTGGGTTATGGAATTGCACCGATCTATTCGATTCTAAAAGATGTGCTTGAAAATGAACCCTTGAGTACGATTTATTTGATCTACGGCAATCGCAATTATGAATCCATCATTTTCAGGGATGAGCTTATCCAACTGGCTGATCAATATACCGATCAATTGCATTTGCAGTTTATCTTGTCCCAGCCTCAAAAATATCGATACCTGGAATACTGGAATCAACAGATAGGGCACATCGACCGTGGTTATCTGGAGAGATTTTTAGTTGATCATCCTAAACAAACTCCCAAAGAAAAGTTTTTCCTTTGTGGTCCCGAAAGAATGATAAATGATCTGAGCCAAGTCCTTCCGGATATGGGCTATAATCACAAACAGATTTTTTCGGAAAGATTTACTAACGAACATTTGCTTAAGAAGGAAGTCATTATGTCAGAGAAAAGCAGCAGAGCTACCATCCACCTCGATGGTGAAAAGGTTGAAATTGATATCAAAGACGACACTGTACTACAGACTTTGATCGATGCTGGATTTGATCCACCCTTTTCTTGTACCAGTGGTGTTTGCACGACTTGTATGGCCAAATTGGTGAAGGGAAATGTGGAGATGGAGGTGAATTATGGTTTGGATGAAGATGAAGTTGCTGAAGGATACATCCTCACCTGTCAATCTCATCCCTGCAGCGACGAAATCGAATTGACCTACGACATCTAGAATACAGCAGGGCTACAGCTGCTTTCCATTGGAAGGATACTCCCCAGTCTAGAAACTGTACTTGATACGCATAAACGCTGCCGTAACGGCATTATCAAATGATCCTGAGGTCTTGTTGTAAGCCAATTGGCTCACGATGTCCAGGTCCCAGTTTTGTGCAATAGAAAGGGTAATCGTTGGATTGAGAAAGAGCGGATGGCTACTTAAAGGGCTGTAAATCACGGCAAGATTGGCGTTGACCAAAGGAGAAATAGGATATCCGCCACTGACTACCAGCGCATGTTTAAAAGGATAGAGGTTTTTTGCCGACAGTTCGAAGCTGAACAATTCCGCTAAAGAACCACTTGTGCGACCGTTAGAATTGTAGAGGTAGCCTGAACTTAGGTACAATCCATTGCTGAATGAGTAATCAAATGCTGTGGTGAGCGCAAAACTCACATCTTCCAAATCTGTGTCTCCCGGACGGAAATAGGTAAACTCGCCTTTAAATCCAGCGGTTTTGATGTTGCCAGCCCAACCACCGCCAAAGACCCTATCTCGATTGGCGGTACCGAGCAGCAATTGAAAATCATATCCTCCCGTATTAAATTTGTACAAAGCCGCCAGAACACGGTTTGACCAGGAGCGGGCAGCGTTCATAGCAACCTCAATGCTGGAGGCAACACCCGTATAATACCTCAACAACATCGCATCCGAACCGGGACGCTCTTCGTAGTCGAAATCAGTAAAGGCAAAGGCATTAAATAAGTCATTAGGGTTCCAAATGGTGCTGATGCCCCAATTGATGCGCTGGCGACCGAGGCGGGCTTCAAAGTTACCCTCGTTCCATTGAAGGTACAATCTATCCATCGTGGTATTTACCAGGAAATCGTCCTGAACTACCCAATGAACGGAGGCGTCAAAAAATCCGTTATTGGCACTTTCGATTTGTTCTGAAAATCCACGATTGATCTTTATCAGATCACCATAAAATACTCTGGTACGCATCTCGACAACGGCGGTAATTTTATCGGTGGGATACCACCTAAAATTCATCCGGTTGTGCAGAAGATTGTCCAATAGGTAAGGATCCAGGCCATCGATCTTAAACGCGGAGTGGAGGTGCTTCACATATCCATTTAGGGTCCAGTTCTTAGGCTTGTCGTCTTGGGCATCAAGCCCCTGGAAGCTCAAGCCGATCAAGACCAGTAGAAACGTTTTTTTCATTTGGTGATATCACTAATCACTTTGCCGTCTTCTATCGTAACTACTCTCCTGGCCCGGTCAATTACCCTTTGGTCATGGGTAGAAAACACAAAGGTCATGTTTTCCTCCGCATTGAGTTGGGCCATCATATCTAAGAGACCAGCCGTGGATTTTGAGTCTAAGTTGGCCGTTGGCTCATCAGCCAATATGAATGATGGCTTGGGAGCCAACGCTCTCGCTACGGCCACGCGTTGTTGTTGACCACCAGATAATTCTGTCGGCCGGTTGTGCATTCGGTCACCCAACCCTACTGCCGTGAGTAATTCTCTCGTTCTGGCATCTCTTTTGGTGACCGGTTGATTTTGCAATAACATAACAAACTCAACATTCTCTTTAGCAGTAAGCACCGGGATAAGATTATACGATTGGAAAACAAATCCAATATTGTTTTTCCTGAAATCAATCAATTGATTGTCACTAAGCGTAGAAATATCATGTCCATTGACAATCACGGTGCCACTGGTAGGACGATCTAAGCCTCCGATGATATTGAGTAAAGTAGTCTTGCCGGATCCCGAGGGACCCACAATGGCCGTAAATTCTCCGGGAAGAATGTCGATGGTAACACCTCGCAAGGCCTTGACCGGTACTTTGGTTTCCTCATAAGTTTTGTGGACATCCTTAATACTTACGACAGCTTGTTGTTTCATCTTTTAGATTTTTCGTAGAGCCTCAACAGGTTTCAATCTAATTGCTTTGAAGGCGGGATAAATAGAGGCCAGTACTGCCGTGATCACCACCGCAACAGCGATGGTCACAAAGGCTTCCTGATCTACAACTGGCCGCACCACATCAGACATGCCAAATTCTTCCAAAGCTGAACTCCATCTCGACAAGTTGATACCAATGTGATTGAGGTACTGGGTGGTGAAGTACCCCAATAACATCCCAATGGGTGCCCCGAGTAAGGAGATAAATATCGTTTCATAAACCACCATCCCAAACACCCTGACTTTGTTCATCCCCACGGCCATCAACATTCCAAGTTCCTTAATTCTCTCAAGCACAGCCATGAGCATGGTATTGATAATCCCAAAAATCAAAGCCAACATAAAAATGGTCGTCATGATTCGCATATTCAGCTTGATCTGTGAGTTGAAGAGTTCTAGATCTGGTGAAATCTCCTTATAGGATTCAACCAGCTCATCTGGGTACTGACCGGCAATAGTGACTGCGATCGTATCGGTTTGATCAAAATCATGCACTAAAATCGCCAGTTGATGAGCTGCAGACTCCGGCATCTCGATCAGTCTTTGCAGATCAGAGAATTTGATAAAAACATACAATTCGTCGTTGTTTCTGCTGACGGTCTTGTAAATACCCTGAATCCGAAAAGCAGCGGTGGTAATCTCTCCAGCTATGTTTTGAAAAGTAAGGACAACTTTTGATCTAATCTTTACCTTGAGCTTATCAGCCATACGCTGACTAATCAGGATCTGATTTCTTTTGTCATCATCAAAATACTGACCTTCAATAATCTTGGAAGACAGCTTGGTCAACTGATTTTCCTCTTCGGGAATCACTCCCTTAGCCACAACCCCTTGGGCAGCTGCTGACGAAGCCAGCATTCCATTTAATATGATCCTTCTGCCAACGACATCGACTTCCGAATTTTGCAAGAGATTCTCTCCCATTTGACGGGCTTCGGAAACAAATAGGCCAGGCTCAAAGTCTTCTTTAAAATCTTTCTGATGAATCTGGATATGGGATGTTTCATTTTCAATGATATTGGAAACATAGTTATTGACCTGTCCACGCAAGAATCCCAGTAGAAATACAAGGGCCCAAATGCCAATGACAATTGAACCGACCACGATCATACTTCGGGTCCGGTTTCTCCAAATATTTCTCCACGCCAGTTTAAATACCATTGTTGCCTTTAAGTTTGAGATTAAGCCCGCATGGCTTCCACTGGTCTCAGTTTGGCCAATTTGAACATGGGATAAATGGCCAAAACTGTGATCATAAAGAAGACCACCAGGGCCTGGCTTATGAAAATGGAAACGTCCATCGAAGCAGGCAGCAGAGGTTGAACACCAAATTTTTCATAGGCCTCCGCCATTTGTCCTTCGAGTTTAATCGGATTGCGATAAAAGTAGTATACGATGGGTAATGATACCAGTATACCGGCTACACAGCCAATCAAACCCAGCATCAAGGTTTCCATCCACAACATGAGATTGAGTTTACCTGTCCTCATACCAATGGCTTTTAAGATGCCAAATTCATATTCCCTCTCCTTGAGCATCATCAGAATGGTCCCGAAAATGCCAAACCCGATAATGACATAGAGTACCAGTAGGATAATTTTTGATCCCGCAGTATCGACCTCCCTGGCTTGAATCAAATCAGGCATCATTTCTTTATAATCCAATACCTCATACTGGTCTTGATCCAAGTGCTTTGCCAGATACTGTACCACCGGTCTCAGGTCGTCTTGACTTTTTATGTCGACCACCAGAGCAGTTACCAAATCTTCCGTAGCATAAAACCATTTGGCTTCCTCGAGGGACAGATACACCAATTGTTTGTTGAGCTCGGGTGACCCAAATTTGACCAGACCTCTTACTGGGAATTTTCCAGCAGCATTGATCCCATGGTATCCCTGGCTGATCAGCACCAGCGTATCGCCTTGTCCAATTCCTAGATACTCTGCCAAACCTTCCGCCACTAAGGCCCCGTCATCGACGGGAGAGAGGTACTGACCTTCGGTCAATCGCGACTGCACCTTGGTCAGTTGATCTTCTTTCTCCGGATCGATCCCAATGATCAAAGCCCCTTTAGTGGCAGTACCATGGGAGGCCAGAGCAAAACTTTCCACACGGGGTACCAGTTGTTTAATCCTGTCGTGAGATATGTCCTGCATAATCGTTGCTGGATCGAACGCGTTGTCTATGATCTGCTCTTCCCAATATCCTTTTTTATGTACCTGAATATATCCGAAATGGTAATGTACCACACCATCGATCATGTGGTCCCAAGTGCCTTCCTGAATGGAGGAAATCGCCACGGCAAAAAAAACCGCAAACAGGATTGAAGCGGCGGTTATGAAAGTTCGCCGCTTGTTTCTCCACAGGTTCCGTACGGCCAGTTTAAATATTTGCTTCATCGAATATGGATTATCGGACTCGCTTCATATTTTGCAGGGAGAAGAAGCTGGTTTCAATGGGCTCATCAAAGGTCAATTCTAACTGTTCCACCACCGTCATCTTGCCCTCCTCCTCTGCAGGTATCATCTCCAGTCGGGTAGGTAGTAATCTGCCACCAATTTCCTTCACCTCCTTGCCCAACATAGTATTGACCAAGTAATCATCTTCGTCATAGAACTCAGTTTTCAATTGAAGATATTCATCCTTGCTGATCCAGGTTATTACTCTGCCCCAGACCACTGGAGCTTCTGGTTTTGGGATCAACTCTATTTGGTAACATTCATAACCCTCCACTTCTTCTGTACCCACAAGACGATGCTCGTAATCGACTACAATAGAGGACTCACGGATCAGATCATCGTTGGTAAAATCTGAGCCCATCCAAGACTGCATCATCATGGATGGAGGCAGCTTAATGGCCCGGTCGATTGATGGCTGCCAATTCCACATTTCCTGGTCGCGCTTTAGAAAGGCCGTTCCTTGATCGCGGGCAGGCGCTGTAATGAGCATAAGGCTGTAGTCAGTACCCTTGCTCCAGGATTTAATCGAGATCTCGCGCTGCCAGGTTGGTCTGACGATGGTCATCTTCATTAAGCCCTGGCTTGAGGTGATGCCTCGAGCTTTCTCATCAGCCTTCTTGATGATTTCCGTAGCATTTTGAGCAACTACCTGACTGGCGAAAGCAAAACCCAATGCGAACACAATTATTCTTAAAATCATTTTTAGATAAATCTAAATTTATTTTTTAATAAAACGTAATTCAATTCGACTTGTTGGCCAATGCCCTAATTTTTTCCTTAAAGTGGTCGGCAATTTTTTCCAGAGGATAGACCTTTCCAAAATGAATGTAATGCAATAAAATACCATCTAGAGATGCCGCCAAGAATTTGGCTTCGATTTCGGCTTCCTCGATACCCATTTCCTGGAGAAGTATCCCCAACTGTTGCAGGTTCTTCAACGCATGTTTCTTGGTCATCTCTTCAAACCTTTCCATAATGTCTTCCTGCATAGACAATCGCATGATCAGTTTCCAATAGGTCGGATCTTGCTGAATCATCTCGACCGTATTGTCGATGATCGCACATAATCTTTCCGCTGCCGACCCTTCCTCACCAACTGCCTGCTCGGCCACAATCTGATCTCCCTGGGAGATCACCGCGTTGACAATTTGATAAAGCAAATCTTCCTTGCCTTTGAAATAATTGTAGATCAGTCCCTTGCTGATCCCAGCCAACTTTGCAATTTCGTCAATGGAAGTCCGGTGATATCCCTGTCGAGCAAACAACTCCAAAGCCGCATCTACGATCTGAGCATAACTCTGCTTTCGAATCTCTGCGAATTGCTCCTTACTGCGTGGACTCATTTTTTATTGACCGAACGTTTAGTCAAAAGTAAATCAAATGGCGATTGAAGTCAAGAAATTTGCGATGAACCAGCTGAGAAAGTCGACGTTGGCTAATTACTTTGTCATTTTGTTGGATCACCTTTCCTTATGAGTAGATTCACCTTGTGATGACCTGGATTTGACGGATTGAAGATTATTACATCTCCATGATCTAGCTGGTGCTGTGTGGTACAAATGATCCAATCGAGAGCTCAAAAAATATGGCCTTCTCTCTGTACCAACTTCGGCAGACAACCAGAAGCACCTCAAAGATAGCGGCCACAGGAAAATTGATTTCTGAGATCAGCATCAGGGCCCAACTTTCGGATATTGACTGTATTTAGGGCAAAAAGAACTATCTTATGAAGCTTTGAAATAACACTGTACTCAGGGCTGAAAAGTCATAAATAGCCCACACTAACGATAGAATGGTGCTGCATCAATAATCTATGCTCTGGCAGTTTCTCTCCTTTCTACTTTTCACAGCTTTTGTAGCGGGATACGCTACCTGGAAGCTGCGTCGCGATCGCCTAAATACACAAGATGGTTATTTCCTTGCCGGCCGAAGTCTTACCGGGATTGTCATCGCAGGTTCTATGCTCCTGACCAATATCTCTACAGAACACCTGGTCGGCATGAACGGATCTTCCTACAGAAACGGAGCCATAATTATAGCTTTTGAGGTGACTGCTGCGTTGGCGTTGGTTGTTATGGCAGTGTATTTTATGCCCCGTTACCTCCGGTTGGGATTGACCACGGTACCGGAGCTGCTGGAAAAGCGATTTGATGCGCTTACCAGGACCTTGGTCGATCTCCTACTCATGGTCTATTTCGTCACTACCCATCTCCCAATTGTGCTTTACACCGGGGCCATCAATGTGGAAAGTATTTTCGATATATCCACACTACTGGGCGTTACCACTCAACAAGGCATATGGATTACGGTTGTTGTGGTTGGCAGTATTGGGGCGGTGTATGCCATTTTTGGCGGTCTTAAAATGGTGGCGTATACCGACACCATCAATGGTTTTGGATTATTGATCGCGGGTTTGCTGATTCCAATATTGGCATTGTGGGCGATCGGTGAAGGCAATCCGGCAGAGGGTTTGGTCAAAGTATTCCGTCACGCTCCAGAGAAATTTCGTGTAATCAGTCCAGAGCCTTCCCTCGGGCCCGGATCTAGAGAGGCAATATTGCCCTTTGCCGTACTTTTTACTGGATTGACCATTTTCCAGTTGTATTTCTGGGCCATGCACCAATCTTTCATCCAGCGTGCCCTTGGAGCGGCAAGTCTGAAGGAAGCTCAAAAGGGAGTGTTGCTGACCGGAATATTCAAACTACTTATACCGCTGGTGGTGGTGCTACCTGGCATTATCGGTTATTACTATTTCGGAGAGCATTTTTACGGCAATCCGGACGAGATCTATCCGGAATTGGTAAAGAAGGTATTGCCTTCTTGGCTCACAGGATTTTTCGTGGCCGTAGTCATTGGAGCCATTCTGAGCACTTTTAACAGTGTACTCAACAGTACAGCAACCCTTTTTAGTTTTGGCATCTATAAAAAATATATACGCCCTGGAGCATCGGAACTGGCCACGGTAAGGTCTGGGAAGTGGGTTTCTTTTTTTCTAGCTGTCATGGCCATTTCAGTAGCTCCTTTTGTAGCGAACGCACCGTCAGGGTTGTATCAGTTGTTACAGCAACTCAATGCCATCTTTGTCATTCCCATTGCGACGGTCGTTTTGGCCGTATTCGTCTTTCCACGTGTTTCAAAGACTGGGGCTAAGACAGGTCTACTTTTTGGGCTTGTCTTTTATATTGTGACCTACTATGTACTAAAGGTAGAAATCCACTTTGTGCATATTATGGGCATCGAGTTTCTGCTTAATATTTTGGTAATGCACCTGGTCTCGCTCGTCTATCCCCGGGTAAAGGAATTTGTGATCATGGATGTAGGGGCAGTACCGATGGTGCCCTGGAAATATACTCGCTTGGTGAGTCTGGTGCTTGTCATGGTCACAATATTGATCTATATCATGTTGGGGAATGCAGGTGGAATTGGCTAATTCATGATTAAATTGACCAAATTGACGTCAATCTGAGAAAGTGCGGAGTCGCCGATTTCCCTTCTCAGCAAGCCACAAGTACTCGTCGCCTGGTCTACCGAAGCCAAAGCCAGAGGCCTCCCAGTAGTGATAATGGGGTCTCGGTCCAATTCCGTATTTTCTCAGCGCCAAAAAAAGCGAAAGAGATGAAATGGGTTCTTTAATGGAGCATACCCTGTTTGATGGCTTGTCTGCGGATCAGTTGGAGCGCATTCTAAGCAGTTCATCTCACCTGGAAATCAACCCAGGTGACACGCTGATTGAGTTAGGCACCGACAATTCCACTCTATACGTGCTGTACGAAGGTGAAGTGAATATCATACTTGAACACGATGGGTCTAATCTCACTTTGCCGGTTCGGTCAGGTGAATGTATCGGAGAAATGTCCCTTATGCTGGACCGGCCCACTTCCGCAAGCGTCGTCGCCAAAAAGCCCAGTAAGGTATTGCTGATCCCCGAAGATCTCTTCTGGAACGAGATTGTAAACAGTAAACAAGGGGTAAAAAACCTAATGCGTATTATGACCGAGCGCCTGAGCAGAAGCAACCAAGCCCTCACCAAACGAATGAAGGAAGAGTTGCATTTTCTGAATTTGGAGAAAGAGCTTGACGCTGCCGGGAAAATCCAGTCCAGCATGGTCCCGGATGTCCATGTAGTTTTGGACCGTTATCCTCAACTTGATGTGCATGCATTTCTCAAGCAGACCAGGCAGGTGGGAGGTGATTTTTACGACGTGCTTCCGCTAGATGATGACCATATTTACTTTGCTATCGGTGATGCATCAGGGAAAGGTATGACAGCAGCGCTATTTATGATTCGTTCGCTGACAGCTCTGAGAATGACTGTAATGAACAGACCTTTTGAAGACCTGTTACCTGAAGTCAACAGGATATTGATGCGCAACAATGAGGAGACGATGTTCATCACACTCTTTGCCGGTGTCTTGAATTTGCAATCAGGTCATCTTCGGTATGTGAACGCAGGCCATAATCCTACAATGGCCTCACAGAAAAAGGAATTTGAGCCACTGCCCATGCCCCATGGATCGGTGTTGGGTGTGGCTGCCAATCATAGCTTTGATTTAAGCGAAATGCAACTGCAACCTGGAGATAGGCTATTTCTTTATACCGACGGTGTAACCGAAGCCAGCCGGCGAAGTGGTGAGCTATTTGGCGAAACACGATTACTTGAAACCCTTGCCAGCACCAACAATTCGAACATGCGTGAATTGGTCACCCTCGTTGAAGCATCGATCTCCGAGTTTATAGCAGGTGCTCCACAATACGACGACATCACGATTTTAGCGCTTAAATATCTGGGGAGTTAAGTGTAGCGCTTAGATGTTTTGTTTGCAGCAAAGCACTGGCATTTGTCGTGAAATCCGTAATGTCAATGTTTTATAAAAAAGGTCCTAACAACACAAATTCGACAGAATAGTAGTCGCTAAATGACATTTTTGACATTCATTTTACGGCAAAAGTATACTTTTGATTTTATATATTGTGATTAAAATTCAAGTATAATCCAATCGTTATCAAGTAGTTTTTAAGGATTGGGCGGTGGTAAGTGATACAGAGCAGTACTGTTGAGAGATTGGCTGAAATCATACAAATTGTTACCATGCTAGCTACAATTCAACTATAGGTGAATTGGTCACTTTGTATTGATGATTCAACTATCGGGTCTGCAGGTCGTATGCCAACCACAAGAGGATGTTTTACCTTTTTGGGAGTCGTCGACTTTGGCATCAATTGAAGAATGATCTTCATATTTGCGTGCGATAATCCGATTTGAAAAGTGAGCAGCTTCTAATAAGAACCCATGATTATGATGAATTGACCGACTATTCCCTTCGATCAGGACAGCATGATCGCAATGAATTGCATTGACAGGGGTTGGTCTATTTTTTTGTTTCTCGCATCCTAAGCTGTTGCACAATGTTGCTTCAATAGCTTGATTGTGCCATGAGATTGATTATTCCATTGCCATTGCTCCGCATATAAGATGGGAGTAACATCTCTGGACTCTTGGACATTTGCTTCATATCTTTTACTGGTGTATTTTAACTGCTTTCTGATAGAGCAGCGGTGATTAGGGTTTGAATAATGGCTTAGAAGAAACTTAGCCTTTGAAGAGTCCTCGGGAGTAATGTGACCACGATGTGAAAAAGGGGCGTATGCCCACCAAAACCATCGGCATCAATGGTAGTTTTAGCCTTCACATCGGCCCCCCTATCAACAAGAATTGCACAGTTTCCCGCTCATCATATTCTACTGCCAAATGTAAAAGTGTGGCATCTTTGAGAGGTGTGAGATGCAGTCCCTCTGTTTTTTCGCGAAAGAACGGAGGGTTATATTTCGTCAAGTGAAAACTTCCTTTGAATTAGCATGGGTTCTTTTTCAAAGGTGATGTTCGAGCAGGTCGATTCGTCTGCGGCTGTTTCTTTATTTTCATACCATGACGCCCTCATTAAGCAGACATGAAAAGGCTGCTGGTTGGTGCTCATGCATCAGATAATAATGATTTAAATATCCTCTTAAGTAACCAAATCTTAATTCAACATCAAATGAAAATTCAAAACTGGAACTCTTGGGCAGAAATTATTGCCAACATAGCTGTAGTCGCTTCAGCCTAGTAAATGTGTCGATCCATCAGTCAGGCGCGCTGACGATCTGGCCAAGATCTGGTTGAAGAACAAATCGAATGCATATCCCCTATCGGTCAGCATTCACTCTTAAAAATATCTTTCCTCCCGTCTTCGTGCTTTTTCTTCGATCTGTTTGGCAAGTTCTGGGTAATCCTTCTCCACGGTTTTAAAGATTTTACGCTTTAGCTTGGCGTTATCGCGCTGGGAAATGATGAGCCTTAGTGAAGTTTTTGGTACTCTTTCAGGAGAAACTGTAAATCTAACAAAGGCACGAATGATCAAGATCATTTTTTGACATGATTCGAATCATCGGTAATAGGTATTGAAGTCCTCAATTTTCGTGCCCTCTTCTGATTAATCGTCGCTTGAAGGTTGCACCTCTGAATATTGACGAATTTTAAGAAAAGACTAGGCATGGTGACCTAGCTAGGTTTTGAGTGTGGGGCTCTGTCTGGGAAGGCAGGGCCTTTTTTTGTTGCCAATGGCCTTGATCATAAGATGATCTAGCCAATTTGGAACGGATATTTTCCTCTTCACCGATTAAATTGATCTGACGGGTATTTTAGTGCTAATTTGATCAGCGTGACTTCGTTGATTATGCAGGGAATGCAAACAAGAAAAAAAGTCATCCTGTACAATCCTAAGGCTGTGTTCTTCGACATGCCCCTAGCTCTATTGGCGGTCGGATCGGTACTGGACCGACATCGATTTGAAGTGATTATCATCGACGGTCGATTGGAGGAAAATGTGCAGGACAAGCTCAGAAAGCACCTCCACGAAGCCTTGTGCTTTGGTGTCACGGTGATCACCGGAGCACCGATAAAAGATGCGCTGCATATTTCGCAATTTGTGAAAAAACTGAGAAGAGACTTGCCCATCATCTGGGGAGGATGGCATCCATCTTTATTTCCACTGCAACCGATGCAAGATCATGACTGCATTGATATCACTGTACAAGGACAGGGGGAATATACATTCAAAGAGTTGGTAACTCACCTCGATTCCGGCCTTCCCCTCAAAGAGGTCCGGGGAATTTCATTTCGTGATGGCAGTGAATTGATTCAAAATCCGGCCAGGCCGCTATTACCCATTGACAACTTTGAAAAAGTCAACTATGATCTGATTGATGTGGAGCGATACTTTCAGATGAAGGGCAGACGACAATTTGATTATATCTCGTCCATCGGATGTTACTTCCGGTGCTCGTTCTGTGCAGATCCATTTGTATACCAAAGGAAGTTCTATGCTATCGATGCACACAAGATGGTGGACCAATTGTCTTACTACGAGGAAAAGTATCATTTTGATGATGTCAATTTTCAAGATGAGACTTTCTTCACTTACAAAGATCGTATAAGTGATTTTGCAAAAGGTCTGATAGATCGTAAACTTGATATCTCCTGGGCGGCTACCATGCGTGCAGACCAGGGAGAGCGTTTGACCGAGCCTATTTGGCAACTTTGCAAGGTATCGGGCTTGAGACGACTGCTGATTGGGGTGGAATCTGGATCTCAAGAGATGTTAGAGTGGATGCAGAAAGACATTGCTTTGTCGCAAGTATACTACTGTGCAGATAAATGTCAAGAACTGGGCATCGCAGTGATATTTCCCTTCATCGTTGGATTTCCGGATGAATCGACTGAGAGTGTTGAAGCAACAATCGAAATGATCAAGGAGTTGAAATCGAGAAGTGAGCATTTCGACACACCGATCTTTTTTTTTAAACCCTATCCCGGCTCCGCCATTACCCGTGCAGTGGAAGCTAACGGATATCAACTGCCGCAAACCACCCAGGAGTGGGGAGATTTTGACTACATCGGATCTTCGGGTCCTTGGGTTGATGCGAAGAAGGAAAGGTTTTTTGAAGCTTTTAAATTTTATCTAAAGCTGGGATTTGGACGCAAGCGTGAAGTTTGGTTTTTTCCCTTGAGAAAGCTAAGTCAATGGCGCATTAAAAAGAATCAATTTAAACTGCCGGTTGAGAAAATGATGGCGGATAAATTTTTGCGCCGTCCACGACTATCCTGATTTTCTGTTAGGGAAGCATTTCTCCACCAGACTTAACTTACCGAACGATTTAAGTGCATTCTTTATCGAGCCTTCATACTGCAGACGTCTCCCCTGAGGGAGCCTGCCACGATACCGCGTGGATAACAAATTCCGAGCCGCAGGCGAGTAGAATTTGTAGAGGTGACAACTTAAGGTCATCCCCCAGAATGCTGACCAACCTCGCGGTTGGAGCATTCTAACCCCCTTCAAAGGGGGCAGCGTTATGCTGAAGTTGAACACAAAATTATGCTCCATAGCTCCACCATAAATTCTACATTGCATACAATTCCATCTAGCCAGTTACTCTAGACTCAACTTTTTGAATACCACTTAAGTCCATTCTTTGTCGCTACGTCAACTAAGCCCACTCCGAAAAAGATCTTGACAATGGACCTGTACCTCTAAGTTCGATGAAATGAAAATGGAAAATTATCCTTAAATTTAGAAGAGTACGTCCAGCCCCCATTTCAGCCACTGCAGATTTCATAAATACTCCCTTTGAACACCACATTTTATGGATTCATAGGCACAATGAATCAAACGCGATAAGAATTTAATTTCATCAAGGAAAAATAAACAAACTCATGGCATCAAACAGAGGACTTGCTTACATCAAACCGGGCGTGGTGGAGGTTCACGATATTCCCTTCCCCAAGCTTGCTTTAGGTGATCGATTGTGTCACCACGGCGCAATATTGAAAATTGTTTCTACCAATATTTGCGGCAGTGACCAACATATGGTTAGGGGTCGGACTACCGCTCCAGAAGGTTTAATTCTCGGACATGAAATTACGGGCCAAATCCTGGAGGTGGGTCGTGATGTAGAGTTTTTATCAGTGGGAGACATCGTTTCGGTTCCCTTTAACATCGCTTGCGGAAGATGCCGGAATTGTAAGGAGCAAGCTACCGGGATCTGCCTCAATGTAAATGATGCCCGGCCCGGAGCAGCTTATGGCTATGTGGACATGGGTGGATGGATCGGAGGTCAGGCAGAATACGTGATGGTGCCCTATGCCGATTTTAATCTATTGAAATTCCCCGACCGCGAGCAGGCCATGGAAAAAATTCGGGATCTGACATTGTTATCGGATATTTTTCCCACTGGATATCACGGAGCGGTGACCGCTGGTGTCAAACCCGGAGCAATTGTATACGTGGCTGGTGCAGGTCCGGTAGGTCTTGCCTGTGCCGCATCCTGCCATCTGCTTGGGGCAGCCGTGGTGATTGTGGGAGATTTGATTCCAGAACGGTTGGCCCAGGCGAGAAGCTTTGGGTGTGAAACCGTCGATCTGCGCGACAGTGCCACCCTGGCCGAACAGATCGAACAAATTGTAGGGGTTCCGGAAGTAGATTGTACGGTAGATTGTGTCGGCTTCGAAGCACGTGGTCACGGTGATGCACACAGTGTAGAGCAACCGGCTACTGTATTAAATGCTGCTATGGAAGTGACACGAGCAGGTGGTGGCATCGGGATCCCCGGCCTCTACGTAACCGGTGATCCGGGTGGCATTGATGAAAATGCGAAAATCGGGAATCTGAGCATTCGTATAGGATTAGGCTGGGCAAAATCACATCACTTTACTACCGGCCAGTGCCCGGTCATGAAATACAACCGAAATTTAATGCAGGCCATCTTATACGATAAAATCAATATTGCTGATGCGGTGAATGTACAGGTGATCAGCCTGGACCAAGGTCCTGAAGGATACCAGGATTTTGATCAGGGGGCGGCCAAGAAATATGTCATCGATCCGCATGGCATGGTGGCTTGACCTAGAATTCAGTTGGATTTAAGTTAGATTGGTTGAACGTGGGAGGGTTGAACGTGCTTATCTCCTTTCATTCAGCTGATTTTATGTATTTGACATCCTAGAAGCAGCATGAATATGCATCGGAAATATTCCATTGATTAGAAGCGATAGTGACACTAGAACTTCCCCGATCATCCATTGCACAATCCGTCCATTGTGAGTGAAGAGCTGACAAATGGAATGCACATATTATAAAGTTGGGGGATATTATCGATCATGGCAAGCAAATATTGACAGGATAGTTCTTTGATAGCCAGCAGCAATTTTCCTAGGCTTAGAACATATTCATAAGTATGAAATGGTGCAAAGACATATTACTGAACAAATCATTCTCAGTGGTGATTTTCATCTTCGCATTGGCAGTCCTGGCACTAGATATTCAGGCACAGAAACAGCAGAATAACGAGGTTGGTTTTGTAACAACAGCGGATAGTATTCAGTTGTACTATGAAAGATTTGGAGATGGAGAACAGAAGATCATCCTTGCAGGAGGTATGTACCTCTCCCCTAGTTTCCGTCATTTAGGCAACGGAGATAGAACCTTGATAATCTATGATCAACGAGCGCGTGGGCGGTCAACCGCTATCTCCGACAATCGTAAACTTGGATGGCAGAAGGAAATAGAAGATATCGAAGCAATAAGAAAACACTTTGCTATCGAGAAAGCATCACTGATCGGTTGGTCCTACTCAGGAGCAATTATGGCTTTATATGCTGAAAAGTACCCAACACATGTGGAGCGAATGGTCCAAATCGGACCAATAGTGCCCAGGAAGGATCCCTATTTTGAAAGTTACCTACATATTTTCAATGAGCGAAGAGACAGCAGCTACCACCAAAAAATAGCTATGGTCGAGGCAGTCTTCAAAGACTCACGAGAAATAGAGAACTATATCAAGGATTTTTATCTCCTGCTACATAAACCTATGTGATTTAACAAAGAAACAACGGAGATATTCCGCGATGATTTTTTTACCTGCGAGAATGAAAGGCCTGATATTATGTGGCGTAATACATTTCCTGCCGTGATCTCTTCTTTTGGAAATTGGGATTTTAGAAATCAGCTGAAGAATGTCAAGATGCCCGTTTTGATTATCCATGGAGATTACGATGAAATACCAATGGCGGCCGCAAAGGAATGGAATAACATATTTGACGACAGCAAACTTTTGATCATTACCGATGTCGGTCATCTTCCATTCTTCGAAAAACCTGAGGTTACCTTTTTAGCTATTGGTGAATTCTTGCAAGGTAAATGGCCTCAAGAAGCTCAGTGAAAACACAAACAATTTTCGCATAGTATTATTGATCTGAATTGTTCGATCGGATCTTCCAGATCATCTTGCGCTAAATACTTAATTATGGTAGCTTTTCATATCTCCAATGAGACCAACTCGTCGCCTTGCTGCTATCATGTTTACCGACATTGTTGGGTATACTGTATTGATGGGCAGCGATGAAAAACGTGCTTTCGAATACTAAAGAAAAGTCGACGAATACATTGGAGGTTAGCTAAAAAGTACCAGGGTAAGCTGCTTAAAGAAATGATCAAGATTATCGAAGCAGGCGTGCTTAGCAAACCATCTTGACCTTTATGATCAGTTTGTCAGATATATGAATTTGGATGAATCCCAAAAGGCGCTAGAGCTGGCCGAAAGAATGTATGATATGAAAGAGCCGAATCTCCCATATCTACTTGCAAATCCAATATATGATCTTATGGAAGATCCTCGATATAGTGCTCTATTAGAGCAGATGAATCTGCCGGTAGATTAGCTACGATTATCAGGCATGTACTGACTAAATTGTGCAATCGAATAGATAACGGGGCGTTTAAATTATTTCTCAGGCTCGGGACATCCATGACCCATCCTTTTCAACCGCTCGTTGACGTCCTCTCTAAACTCGCTCAAGAACAAGTGTGCTCCGCCACACCAGAGATCTCGAAATAGTTAAAGTAAGACTTTCAATAATTGCCTCCAGATGAAACATAAATCCTCCCTGATCGGGTCAAGCCCTGATTTCCCATCAGGGTTTGACTTGACCGAAGCTGTTCCTCACAAATTTATTAATGATCAATTGATTGTTTAAAGATTTCATTGGCGTAAATCAGGGGGTGATGGTATCCAGCATCTCCTCTTCTCCTAATATTGGCAAGATCATCGTCAGCAGCGATTTCGAATAATATCCCCTATTCCAATTGTCTGACCTATCGTACGATATAACTGTCTCGGTAAACCTTATATTTAAGAAGGATTATTCAGCAGATGGATTCGTCTAGACGTCTCGCAGCCATAATGTTTACTGATATCGTTGGGTATACAACTTCGATGCAGCAGAGTGAGGAGGCAGCCATGGGTCAGGCCAACCGGCACCAGATCGTGCTAGATGAGCAAGTGAGGAAACACCGTGGTGAGATTTTAAATTACTATGGAGACGGTAGCCTCAGCATTTTTAGTAGTGCCTTAGCAGCAGTTCAATGTGCGATGGATATTCAGTACCAACTCCAAGGTGCTCCAGCAGTTCCTTTACGGATCGGCATCCATATTGGTGAGGTGCTTTTCGATCAAGGGAAGGTATTTGGCAGTGGTGTCAACATTGCTTCTCGTATTGAGGCATTAGGAATAGCTGGCTCCATCCTCCTATCCAAAGAGGTTCGCAATAAGATTCATAACCGATCGGAATTCAGCTTGGCTTCTATGGGTAGTTTTGAATTCAAGAATGTGGACGAACCTGTTTACGTATTTGCCATAGCCAATGATGGATTTGTGGTACCTCAGCGTGAAGAACTAAATTCGAAAGTCCAGGCCAAACACAAAGAGATTGGCAGGAATTCTACCCCAGCATGGAGTAAGATCTTGTCAGCTATCATCATTTTTCTCACTGGTGGCATGGCAGGGTGGTTGCTGCCAAGTGACCCAGGATCTACCCCAGCAAATAAGGGACGAAGCACCTCTGTGACTCTGCCAGACCATGCACCAGTAGCCCTGGTTGGTTCTGCCCATCACAGCATCGGTCAGCGTGCTTTCGATATATCACCTGACGGCCAGTCGATAGTCTATGTGGCCCATACTAAGCATGGTTCACAACTTGCTTTGCGGTCCATGAATGCTTTTAATATCAATCTCATTCCAGGCACGCAGGGAGCGTATCATCCTTTTTTTTCCCCAGATGGCGACTGGGTTGCCTATTATGCCAATAGCAGACTATACAAAGTATCTCTGTTGGGCATGGAACCAATTTTGATCACGACGGTGACTGATCCCTATTCAGGCATATGGCTTGCTAACGACGATATAATCTTTGTCAACCGCGAGGGAGGTCAACTTGTAAGAGTATCAGCTACAGATAACCAAGCTAAACTTGAAATCATACCGGTAGAGAATCCTAAATCTACCTGGACACAAAAGTTGTGGATCGCACAGCTACCAGATCCTGAGTATCTGCTGATTAGTTACGCCTTCAATGAAATCTTTGCCGTGCATATACCGACAGGAAAACTTTCATCCATTTATAAGGGTGGTTCAACACCCAGATACTTAAGCTCCGGGCACCTCATTTTTACACAATGGGGCCGTTTGCTAGCCGCACGGTTTGACGCGAAAAAATTAGTGCTGACCAGCACACCCATACCTGTAATGGAAAACTTACGTACCGAATCTGTTCGAAATGGAAGTCAGTTTGCCATTTCAGATCAAGGCACTCTGGTCTATGTCAGTGGTAGATCGGTAGACCAGGGTAGCATAGTATTCGTCAACCGTAAGGGAGAGGAAATAGGGACACCAGTCCTACCTCCCGGATTCTACCGGCCCTTTCAGTTATCGAGCGATCAAAACTTTCTGGCTTACCACCTACAGGAAGATTTCTATGAAGGTGATGCGGCTGGGACCATCTATATCTATGACATTCAGAGAAATGTTTCATCACAGTTGGCCACAAGATCTGTTGGCCTCAACTGGCTACCCGGAAGTAAAGAAATATCATACAGTCAGTCGGTGGGAGATCGATGGATGATTCTAAAGCATTCACCAGATAAGGCAGCACCTGACACAATAATGGAGAGAAGCCATTACATTTGGCCATCATCATGGTCTACCGATTACAGGTACCTCTCCACACAAGAGTATCACGATGCTAGCCTGATGGACCTCAACGTAGTTGACTTATTTGACACTTCACATCAAGAATGGATGATCGGTGATGGTCCTTCTAATGAGTTATTTAGCTGTTTTTCTCCGCGAGGTGAGCACATCGTTTACGAATCTGACGAATCTGGACAATCGGAGATCTATGTTAAACCATTTCCTCCTACTGGCAACAGAATCAAAATCTCTAAAGATGGTGGATCGGAGCCCCTCTGGGTTGCGAATGGTGACGAAATCGTATACCGCTCAGTAAACTTTGATAAGATGATGTCCGTGACAATCGACTGGTCAAATGGCTTTGCTCCATCAACACCAACCATTTTGTGGGAAGGTAGCTACCTCGATATTCCTGGACGATCTTACCACGTCACCGATGATGGCAAATACTTTCTGATGAAAAAAAGCGTGGAGAGTAGCCATATCCGAAATGAGTTGCGAGTCATAGAAAATTGGGTGGAGAAACTGGAGCATTTGGTTACAAAATAAGGAGTGGCATGAGCAGCGTTTCATGGTGCACAGGCCCTCTCATAAATTCTGCCTGGGGCAGATCGTGAGTCACTAAAGCCAGTACAGTAAATGCCGTCGTTTCGGTTTCGTCAAAGTGAGGCAAATGTTTGGAAACCTACATTGGCCAATCTTTCACAATAATGTCAACTTGTATTCTGTCAAGTTAGTTATGTTGAATCATTTTAATATGATTTTTGATGAATTTCGAGGAGCAAAAAGACATTGAAATACGACAATAATTGGCTTGACAGAGTACTATGTCGCACACCTGCCTACGTTATAAGTAACGACCATTTCACACTACTCAGCTTAATGATAACATCCGGGCCAGCCTACGATCTCGTCGCTGTTACACAAAAAAATTACTCACCGTGCCATAGTCTCACGCAGCGTTTTATCGTGTGAAGAATCAAAAAAGGTGGTTTTGCAGATGTCCCTTATCAAATATTTGTAAGGGAGATGAATATGAATAATCAATCATCGTACTTGATCTTACAGGCAATCGTCGTGATGATGTCATCTGACGAATCGTACAAGCCACGCCATACCACTTGGATTCCTTCACCTTTGGCAACAAATCCAAAACTGTTAATATTATGACCATCATCTTGGAATGAGAAATAATCATTGTCGGTGAATTTGAAATCAACGCGCCCGGAAAATATTGGATCATTATCAAAATAAATTTGACAATCTGCTCCGAATGTAAGATCCGCAAATGGCCAAATCTCCATTACGATGTCCCGATTCTTTAAGAGTCTATGGACTCTAGGAATGCCATCGGGTTCATTCTTTACCACATCGTGAAATGTCGAAACGTCAATATTCGAAAAGTCTCCCTGACAAAATTCCCTGTACTTGAATCCCAGCAGAAAAGACAAATCTTTGTCTGGAATCACAAGACCTAGGACCGTCAATCCTTCATATGAGAATACATATGCTCTGCTGGCCTCTCCCTGTTGAGAATGTGATAAGATTGGTTGAGCAGGATCTGATGAAGTTGTTGAGACCGGAAATGTGGGAGCTACATTAAAGTTGTCTTTATGACAGGCTGAAATGAGCATGAAGATCAGCACAATGGTTAGCTTACTCATGGCAATAATTTATTTGTGAGATAGTAAGATTGTCACTGAATAAATTAGCTTGATCCTTTAATCGATGCTTGTACTATTCTTGCAAATCATTGGATTTTTATCTCACGAGGTTATCTCTGGAATTATCAAAGTGGATGACTGCCAACTCGCAACTGGCGGATTAAGAAAGCAACCAGAAGGAGGGTATCCCAAATCACAGGACTTGGAAACGCCCTTAATTTCCATGGCCAAGACATCGACCGGTTGCCTCAATTTTTTGAACTCGAACTTATCCAGTGACCATGTTTTGAATTGCTTCTGATTTCTGATGTGCCTCTGTCAATTCCAGGAAGAGCCCTTAACAAGAGGGGTTATACTAATTTCAATCAAATAACCAATCGGTAAAGATTTCCGCTTTAGACAACTGCATGAAGCTTGTTGAGTAGTTGAAGGTCGCAAAGTTGACTATCATGCTCGACTGTTTCTTTTATCGAAGATTGGAGGGATGTGGACAGAAGTGGATTTGATGACGGGAATTAGATTGCTTTTTAGAGCAACTGAAGAGGAGAGGATAAAGCTACTCGTGCTTGATGTTGAACTGTTGAAATGATAGTCATCAGACAGAAGAGACTCATTTTGCCAGAAAGTACTCATTAGGTATCTTGGTGAGCACAGATTTTCCAGGTACATGCCGCTATCTTCTGCTGAATTGGATATGCTGAGACAATACGATACGCCTACGGTTAGTAACGTCATTGAGCTATTCCAGGTAAGGCCCTGGACAGAAGGGTATATGGACAAGCGCATAAAAGCTCGCTTTCCTGAAATGCCTCCGATGGTGGGTTATGCATCGACAGCTACTTTCCGGTGCGGCAGTCCGAAAGGGCCAGATAGTTATGGCAGTCTTGAAAAACATGTGGAAGCCTTTAAGGAGTTACCTGGTCCAGCTGTGGTCGTTTTTGAAGACTTGGATCAACCTGTCGTTGGAGCCACATTTGGTGAGATTATGTGTGCTTCGTATAAGGCATTTGGTGCCCAGGGACTCATCACCAGTGGTGCCGGTCGTGACCTGGCTCAGGTGCGTGCATTAAATTTTCCTGTTTTCACCAATGAGATCTTATGCTCTCATGGATACAGTCAAATACCTTCAATACATGTCACAGTTAATGTAGGCGGACTTGCTATAAGACCTGGTGATTTGTTGCATGGCGATTTGAATGGAGTTGTGCTTGTTCCCGATGCCATTGCAAGTGAGGTTGCACATGCCTGTGAATCGTTTGTAAAGGCCGAAGCTGTGATTCTCGATTATTTGAAAGGGGAAGAGATTACCCCGAAAGGTTTGTCTGAAGCCCAAGCGGAATGTCGTCGACTCCTGGATAAAATAGCTGCTGAGAAATAAAAAGGGCCGAATCACTCAGATAAGGCTCCATCTTGCACATCAGTGGATTGATGAGCTGGAATCAGAGCGACAAAGAAAGGTCATTTCAAGTCTCTCTCAGAATTGCTTTATACCATGTATTAGTACAAACTCTGCATGATAAACATTGTAAGTTGCGATAGATCAACGTCGAAGCTTGTCTAAGCAACGTCGACTCGCCGCCATCATATTCACGGACTTAGTAGGTTATATTACTACCATACAGCAAAGCGAAAAGTAAGCTGTTTATCATGTAAAGCCACACCAAATACCGTAGAGGAGCTGGTTGCAAAATATAAAAGGAGAAGTGCTTCAGTTATTATGGAGATGGTAGTCTAAGCATCTTACTAGCGCCTAGGCAGCCTGACAGCCGTGATTCAAATTAAATGCAGCATAGTCAAAAGTGCCAGCCACAGGCACTTATTTCATTCTCCTTTTCCAAGGTTTTTTGTTACTATCATGCCCTTGTTTGCATATGGTTCTTCTGGTTTAGTCACGACCAGTCGTTATCCATTGCTTATATTCATACTATGCTCACGTTCTTAAGACGAATGCGGAGGAGTCAGCTCAATAGTCGTCGTGTGTCAAAGTACCTCTTGTATGCCATGGGGGAAATCGTGGTGATTGGGATTTTGATCGCATTGCAGATCAATTACTGGAACCAGCAGGCAGAAGACCGGAAGAAAGAAAAGGAATATTTGGTTGACATTAAGAAAGACCTCCTTACTGATACGGTCAATTTGAATTTGGTATTGGCGGAGGTGGAGAAAAACCTTGATGCAGTGGTTACTTTGATCAAGTTTATCAACCAGCCCACGACCGGACCTTACGATACCGTGAAAATCTATAATTCGATCAGATATGCCGGATCCCTCATGTCATTTGCAACAAATTCACCCACATATGATGACTTAAGGAGTACTGGCAACTTGAAGGTGATATTTTTAGATCTTCTGGTTGGTACGGGACTGGTCGTTTTGGCGATCTAGTGATTACTTCTAGTGGCTATTCCGATAATAAGCGCCTCTCCATCTACTTTAGCTACTTGTTAGGCAAAGAGGACATAAAGAAGCGGAAGAGAAAGACGGGGATTGAGGACATTGATGACCGAATCAACAGCAAGCGATCGGATAACAATTAAGCATTGTCAGGCTGAGGCCGCAATTATCTCAAGGTGTGATGAAGTATTCCTGCCCAGATCCTATACGAATTCTTGAAGATCACCAAGATCACGTGGTAAAATGATTGGGAGTCAATATTTCTCTGGCATCCAACCTTTACTTCAAATACATTCTCATCAATAGCCTCGACTTCGACGGTTGCTTCACCGTCTGAAAACCAGCCAGACTGAATGACTTGGCAAATCCAACCCAGGCAAAAGCCTCTGGCACTTTTTCTTTTGCCGGGACGATGGGATAAGCTTCAATGATTTGAGCTCCATTTTGTCTGGCATACATGCAACCCTCTTCAATGAGCTGCAGGGAAAGTCCCCGGTGCCGGTATGCCGGTGCGATGAACAAGCAAGATATTGACCACACCTGCTTTTCCTCTTTAATGGGTTTAAAATATCTTGATGTTTCCAGTCGGCGCAGGCTGTTGCGGGGAGCAACCGAACACCATCCGATTGGCGTTTGATGATCAAAACCGAGGATGCCCAGTGGTTGTCCACTTTCGATCAGAGATCTGAGCATTTTTTTATTGGGCAAACCTTTGTTGGCTTCATAGTCACGTCTTTGCAACCGCCAATACATGCACCAACATCCTCCACAGGCCCCCTTGTCGCCAAACAATTGCTGCATCTGATCCCAGGTATCGATGGTCAAGGAACGAAAGCTTATGGCCCCTGTATCATCTGTTGACATCTTAATTACATTAAGTTATCCTATCATCAACTTAAGATAAATGTATAAGGTCAGTTTTAAAATCGAGAAGTTTATCACCACAGATGCTAACTGATCTCCTCTAGCTTGAGCATACGTCTGGCCTCCGGATCCCAGACTTTCATTTGTAGACATGCCCAGATGTCAGTGGGGTGAAGTGAAGTGGTCTTAGCTTTTTGGAATTCTGTAAAAGCACCATGTACCTCGGGCAAGCGGTAAAAAGGGATAAGTGCATTCATGTGATGTATATGGTGGTAGCCGATATTGCCCGTGAACCATTGCATAATTGGTCCCATTTTCATATAGCTGGAAGACTCAAGTGCAGCTTTGGCGTAGCTCCAGTTTTCCTTGTCCTCAAAGCTGCTCGTTGGGAAATTGTGCTGTGCGTAGAAAAGGTAAGAGCCGATAGCACTCGAGATGATAGCTGGAATCATGAAGCCGAGCAAAAACGCAGTCCATCCCATTGTCAACAGGATCAGCGTACCAACACCATAATGAAAGATCAGGGCAATAAGTGAGTCGCCATGCTTGGTGGGGTTGCGAATCAATGACAGTAAGCACATCCCCCAGGCAAAGGCGAAGATATATCCTGCAGCAATAGTCAATGGATGACGGATGAATAGATATTTCAATTGCTCAACCCTGGATAGGCTCAGAAATTTCTTTTTGGTAACAATCGGAAAAGAACCAATGCTCGAAGTATAGAGCTTTGAGTTGTGTTTGTGATGATGATCGTGAGAGCGTTTCCAAATGCTGGTTGGGTTCAGGGTATAGAACCCAAATAATGTGAAAAGAACTTTGGCCAGGCGGCTTCCCTTCAGAATGGATTTGTGCAGGAAGTCATGATAAATAACGAACATCCGCAGCAGCAGGAGGCCGATTAAAAGTGAACAAAAAATTCGTACCAATAAGGGCAATGGAAAAATAGCTCCACCAATTGCTGCCATGAGTAGTGCCAGCGTTGACAAGGTGTAGGCCCAGCTTTTGGCCCTGTTTTCCCTGGCATATGGTTTCGTTGCGAGTATAAGTTGCTTTTCGGTCATGGTTTTGATACTTGTTCGCTCAATTTGTGCTTCCAACGCCTATGCGACCACAGCCAAATATGCGGAATTTCCCGAATGTCCTGTTCCAGCCTCCTGGTGAATCGAATCAGAATATCTTCCGGTGTGGTGCTGGCTGGTTCGGGAACGAGGTCCTCGGCAAATACTTTATAGTACCCCCGGCCCACACGTTTGATGGAGATGTAAACCACGGGGTAGTTCAATTTCTGCGCGATTCTCCCGGTACCTTTAAAAAACGGGGTGTTCTGATTTAGAAACTCAATCCAGTAGGCGTCCTTTGGTGAAGGTGTTTGATCAGCGATAAATGCGGTTGCTGTGAGTTCCTCTTTGTGTCTGATCATTCCCCTTAGGGTATCCTTCATTGCATAGAGTCCATTTCCAAGACGGGTGCGCATGTGGTAAACCAATCGATCAAAGTATTTATTGTTCAACGGATGGTAGATCACAAAAAGTCGATGATAGGGTTCTACTGCAAAGCGGGCTCCACCAAGTTCCCAATTGCCCCAATGTCCCATCACGATTACGATGCTTTGATCCTGCTGCTTGTACTTTTTAAAAATGGCCAGGTCATCAAAGGATATGCGCTTGCGCAGGGTTTGGGGAGATATGGTCAGGCTCTTGACGGTCTCCAGGATCAAGTCGCAAAAATACCGGTAAAACTTACGTTGGATATGTTCCAACTCTTCCCTGCTCTTTTCCGGGAAAGAATTTGTCAAATTATTGATCACCACCTGTTTCCGATATCCAATCAAATGATAGAGAATGACAAACAAAAGGTCAGACAAGAGAAAAAGCCACCAAAAGGGCAGGATCGATATACCATATATGATGGGTACTGAAATGTAGTAGGAAATAGCCTTCATGTCGATTTCGGGCCTTCATTTTAGTCCATGTCGGCCATTTGCGTGTAAATTAATACTTGGAGATCTTGTCAGAATCTTCTCGATGGTGTCAGGTTGGGCATTCATTTGCGAATATACTTCTTCTATGTTCCATGAATTTTGTAATGAAAACAAGCTGCAGTGATACAAGTCTTCCACATTTTCGCTGAGACAAGCTGATCTCTGTGCAAGAATTTTATCTCCCTGATTGTATTTATTCACCATCTAAATCCTCTTCAAGGATCAGCATTGACTATTTAACTTCTTAGCACAATAATTAGATGAGTGCTCCACTTTTTCTAAATTTCATTTGATCGTTCTCCAAAAAAGCATAAATATCTGTTCGAGATGAGACCTATCATATTTTTGGGTGGAATATTATTTGCTTTTGCGCATGCCGGGTCCGTTGCTCAGATTTCTATTGCCTACGATACCAGCCAAGACCCCCTGGCTTATGCTACCAGTCAATTTCAGGAGATATTGGTGCAAAAAGGCTACTCCCTGACCAGCCATAACATCAGCCACCTCTCAGAATTACTTGACATATGTCTCGTGTTAAAAAATGAAATTCCGGAAGTGTTATCCTCCCATCTGGATAGTCAGGATTTCGATGCCATCCAACCTGAAGGGTATCGATTCCGGAGCATCAGAGAGGGGAAAACACTTTGTATCCTAGCGGTGGATGAGATCGGAGCGATGTACGCATTGCTTGAGCTAAAGGAAAGTGTGCAGGTACGTGGATTCTATGAACCGCCGAATGATAAAACGGTCAATCCCACTTTGCAATACCGAATTGTAAAATTCAATCTGCCCTGGTCTCCATATCGCAACAGTGAGGCGATGGATGTACATCGGCAGGTATGCCGGGATCTCAAGTTTTGGGAGCTCTTTTTGGATATGATGGCTGAAAACCGTTTAAATGTATTGTCCCTCTGGAATAAACATCCATTTCCCTACATGATCAGGGCCACCAATTTTCCCGAAGCTACTCCATTCAGCGATGAGGAAATGACAAACTGGCAATCCTTTTGGAAAGCCTTGTTCAGGATGGCAAAGGTGCGGGGTATTCAAACCTTTGTGGTCAATTGGAACATCGTGGTTTCCCCTGAGTTTGCAGAAGCTTATGGAGCACAGGAATACAATGACCTGTCCGAGAAGGTGCAGCGCTATACCCGTGAATCCGTCACGCAACTGATCAATGAGTACGAAGACCTTACCGGTCTGGGCGTTACCTTGGCCGATTGGATGGGCAATTTTGGCGATGAGCAAATGACGCCCCAGAAACGTGAGGATTGGATTGAAGACACTTTTGTGGCAGGAATGAAGGCTGCCAACCGGCCCGTGAAATTTATCCATCGATCGGTTCTGGCCGGTGATCCCCTGGCCATGCGAAGGGTGATTGACCGGGCTGATCTTGCCGATCCAGCCCTGGTTGAAATAAAGTTCAACTGGTCGCATGGGCATTCCACGCCCACTTTGGCCATCACCCACGATTATCACAGTGGAGCACTCGATGAACGCTTCTGGAATCCCAAGCCAGAAAACTATAACATTCAATGGATGATCCGCAATGAAGACTTTTTCATTTTACGCTGGGGGCAGCCTGATTTTATTCGCCAACACATTGCCATCAATAATAAAGACTATGTCAATGGCTATTTCATAGGTTCGGAAGGATATATTCCTGCACAAGATTATTCCCACATCGTTTCGCCGGTGAAGACCTGGCAATATGCTTTTGAAAAACAATGGCTTTTTTACAAACTATGGGGCCGGTTATTGTATGATGCAAATACCCCCGATTCCATCTTCGCTTCAGCATTTGACCTCCGCTATGGCAGGGGAATTGGGGAGCCCTTACTCAAGGCCTATCAACTTGCCAGCAACATGCCCCTACGGTTGGCATCGTTCCACCGCTCCACCTGGGATTATACTTTGTACGCCGAAGGATTTATTGAGGCTGAGCCCTCTTCACCGAATGCAGCCTTTGACCGCTCTTCACCCTTTATCTCTATTGAGGAATTTATCGATCATGAAACGCTTGACCCCAATCTGCTTTCCATCCCAGAATACATTGAGCACTTGACAAATGGTAGGGAAATCCCTGCAGATATGCTTGCTCCGCTTGAACTTGCCGCTGCTTCTGAAAGCGATAGTCGTGAGGCCTTGGGTATTGTCGCTTCCCTGCGACCAAAGGCAGATGATTTTTCCGGTGCATTGATCTCAGAATTAGATGATGTAGCGACGTGGTGTTATTTGGGTCTTTATCTGGCCGATAAGATAAGAGCTGGTGTAGCACTGGAACATTACCGAAATACCGGCGACGCGATGCAAAAGAAAGATGCTGTGGAATGGCTGGAGAAATGTTTATCTCACTGGGATGATGTTATTGCCAATACGAAAGCCAGATATATGCCAACCCCCCATGTCACGACACAGCGTTATGACGATGAAGTGTACCGGGCATTTTCATGGGAGTTAATGCGCCCTCAGGTAGTGCGCGATATTGAGTTGACGAAGAAGGCAATGGTAAAAGGGGACAAATAGCTGCTTAATTGAACCCGTGAAATCATTCGGGGTATTCGGTAGTAGTCATGCAAAATGTCAAGAAATCCGTAATGTCAAGGTTGTCCGTACCAAAAGCCAATAGCGCAAATGCGATAGTATATGCATGAAAAAGCAACTAATTTGACATTCAGTTTACAACATTGGCGTATTTTTGATTTTTATATATAACAATTTTAACTCAAGCATAAACTAATTGTTATCAATGATTTTCCGAGGATTAGTGCGGTGTGGTAATACGGAAATCCGCTATTTGAGACTAGTCAATCTCGTTTCACCTGGTTTCGCTTATCCCATCCTTTCACGATGCAAGCATCGTCCAGTTTGAAGAAACCCAGGTAAATTCCAGGGTTCTAAGAATTGAGGTCGGGAGCGGATTGGCTCCGCCGATCCGGAAATGGGTGGCCCTTTCAACCCCTTCAAGGCTGCTCCCTCTGGTCGCATTTTTTTGGCAAGCACTGCTCGCTCAATCAAGCTTGGCTCGTCTGCTTGATCGAGTAGAGAGAAGTAAGATAAACTTTTAGACCTGCAAACTGCAAAGGAGTTTATCCTACTTCGCCCTCTCACACCACCGGACATACGGTTCACGTATCACGAAGGTTCTAAGAGTAATTTGGTAATGGATGGAACCGACTGTGCAGCTGGTGCAATGACGCGAGTCCAACTGTATCAAAGTAATGGTTCGGATATGCAGCATTCATATGGCTTGCACCCGAATTCCACCAGGCTCCGCGCTGATTAAACGATGACAGCACCGCTCTTTCCTCGCTAAGTCCTCGGGATATCAGTGCGCTCTTTCTCGTCCAATTCCGCTTCATCTGGCGCCATTTAATCTTCCTCAAGTGGCGCCGTATCCAGCTATCCAGTTCCTTCGTGAATCCTCTCACCTCACTGAGCGAAAAGTAACTCATCCACCCAGCCAACAGTGGGTTGAGGTTCTCTTTCACGAAGCGCTCAAGGTTCCTGCCCTTCCCCATTCTCATCCTCACCTTAACCTTGTTCTTGAATCGCTTGATACTCGATTTGGCAACCTTAAACTTTACCGGATTGTTGCTTGTAAAACTATAACCCAGCAGCTTACGAGTCCATGGCCGATCCAGAGTACTCTTCTCTTCATTGACTTTTAGCTTTAACTTCTGCTCAATGAAGCCCTTTAGGCTTTCCATTACTCGTTCTCCTGAGCGTTTGGTCTTCACCTATATCTGAAAATCATCCGCATATCGTACAAAGTAATGCCCCCGCTTCTCCAACTCTTTATCTAACTCGTCCAACACAATGTTTGATAACAATGGTGATAACGGGCTGCCTTGTGGAGTCCCTTTCTTCCGAATTTGTTCCATGCCGTTCACCATCATCCCACTTCGCAAATACCGCTCTATCAGATGGATTACGCGTCGATCCGATATCCGATTGCTCAGCTTACTTAGTAGGCGTTGATGGTTTACTTCATCGAAAAACTTCGCAAGGTCCATATCTACAACCCATCTTCGTCCTGTGTTAATATGATCCCGGGCTGTACGTAGTGCCTGATGGGCACTCCGCCCTACTCGAAAACCATAACTCCATTCCGAAAATTCTGCGTCGTAATATGGACTCAGTACTTGCTGTATGCCTTGTTGTATCATCCGGTCTACCACTGTCGGTATGCCTAGCATCCGAACTCCACCTCCCGGCTTTGGTATCTCTACCATCCGCACCCGTTAGGGGTAGTAGCTGTCTGTCAACAAGGACGCTTTGATCCCTGACCAATGCTTATCTAGATGCGGCTTTAGTCCCTCCACAGTCATGCCATCTATGCCACCACTGCCTTGGTTATTGTACACTCGCATATAAGCTTCGATCATGTTCCCACGACTGACTATTTGCTCCATTAGCTCAGTCGGTAGCTCGCTCTTGGCTTTATTATTCCCCGGTCCGTTTGTCGCTCTCATCAGTTATCTCTTGCTTTCCGAGCCGTACCTCCCCAATGAGACCATTCCATCCCAGAAATGGCTCCTGCTACTCCTAATCGTACCGTTAACAATAATTCCATAAGCGTCTTAACTCTAAGTTCGGCCCTTCACACTGCCAGTCTCAATGCTACTATGGCCTCGGCTGACTTCTGCTGGCTCAACTTTGTGTCTCCACTCAGCTTGTGGTATAAGTCCGTATCCTTCTCGCATATGCTTCCTAAATGATCCACTTGCCAACAGATCTCCCCGGGTAATGCGCAAATACCTTCACATTTATGCCTGCCACATATACATAATCACCTCCTGTGCAAGTATTGGACTTTAGAGATATAGGCCTCCTCATCCGGTGACAATGCCTAACTATGTGATTCCTGTTCGTCAGGCCAATGCTTTGCCTTCGGCTTCCTCCAACCATATCCTCGCAGATATAATCTTGCCGTTCAGCTAATGCTTCCCCTTGCCGGGTGCATAGAGGACTTTCACCTCCAAGTATTTGCGCCCTGCCGGGCGCACCACAAAAAAACCCAGCACAAAATGTGCTGGGCCTTGATTTGTTTGAGGTCGGGAGCGGACGTGAAAATTCTTTCTCAAGATGACGTATCTTAATGGTTTTCAGCACAATTACACTTAAAAAAAAGAATAATATATTAAGATAAATTAACTGGAATTAAGTAAATTCACACCCCAGGGTGCACCCCAAGCTAATTCGAGGGCATGAATACGAAAGTTAATTTCTACTTGAAACGCAAAGTCTCCAGAGAGCCAACCGCTATATATGCTCAAACATACATTGGGGGGAAACCCTTCAAATTCTATGTTGGTAAAAGCATCTATCCGCAACTTTGGGATTTCGAAAACCAGAGCGCCATTGATGATCTCTCTCTAATCAAAGAATGGGAGAAAAGACATTATCAAATTTCAATTGAGCTTCGTAACATCAACACACGGTGTAGAAAGGTCGCAAATCTCATTCTAAATAGGATCAACCTGGATGAGGCGATGGGTAACCTAACGGACTTTAAAGAGCTTCGTCTTTACCTAAATGAAGAGCTAGGACTTTCTGTAGAAAGCCCAAAGAAGATTCCTAAAAAGCTACTTGACTTCCTCGATCAATTCATTAATGAAATCCAAACAGGGAAGAGACTCACGAGCAAAAAGGAATTATTCAAGAAGGGGACAATAAAGAATTATCTGGGATTCCGGGTTCAATTGAATGAGTACCAAGACAGCAGACATAAACTTCTGAGATTCGAGGATATTACAATGGACTTCTATGACGACTTTGTCCAATTTTTCCTTGAGAAGAAGTACTCGCCTAACACGATTGGTCGACAGATTAAGCATCTTAAGGTGATTATGGGGGCAGCAATGGATCTTGGATTACACAAGAATGTTGAGTTTCAACGAAAGAAGTTTAAAACTATCGATTGTGAGGTCGACTCAATTTATATGACATCTGACGAGCTCAGACGAATTCTTGAATTGGATCTTTCAACAAACGCCAAGCTAGAAGAGGCGCGTGATGTCTGGATTATGGGTGCCTTTCTTGGTCTAAGGTACTCCGATTACTCTAGACTGAGTCCTGAGCACTTTCGGATCAATTCCGATGGGAACCTAGTCGTTGACATCTTCACTCGTAAGTCCAGTGAAAGAGCTATCATTCCAGTACATGGCGCTCTTGAGGAGATTCTCGAAAGAAGAAATTATGCAATGCCGAAAACCATTGAACAAGTACTTAATCGGCAAATCAAGGAAGTCGCTAGAATGGCTGGTATTGTTGATGATGTAGGCATTCAAAGCGTTCGAGGTGGTCAGAAAGTACATGTTAGGAAGCAGAAATGCGAACTAGTGACAACCCACACAGCAAGGAGATCGGCGCTAACAAATATGTATTTGAGCGGTATTCCAACAATAGACATTATGAAGATCTCAGGGCATAGGACGGAGAAGAATTTCCTGAAATATCTCAAAGTGTCAAAGGAGGAAACAGCCGGGAAGTTGGCTAACCATAGTCATTTTAAATCACACATAAGGCCACTATCTAAAGTTCATTAGTTCGAATGGAACCTGCCAAGCAAGTTGCTCATCAAATTATCTTTTACTACATCGACCAGGACCAAGCCTTACCAGTAATCAAACAGCAGTTCAAAATTCATAACCCGGATATTAGTGAGTCCTCATATGCCAGCGACCTTGAAATCATTGCTTCCTACCAGTCTAGAATATTAAAGTCAGGAGAAAGGCGGAATAATATGATCCATGGATGGAAAGCCAATCTTGGCGGCAACAGGTCATATGGTGAAGTATTCAGGAGTTTAAGATGGACTCTGTTATCTCTTTGCTCGGTTCCATACATTAAGAATAGCTTTGATAGTTGGAGTGCTGATCCAAAAGAAAACGGTCCCTTCCTTTCCAAAGGCTTAGATGCAATTGATACCCTAAGGGCTACAATATTTGAATTCGAGCGGGACAGTAAGGAGCATTTCAAGATTTCGAAGTGGTGCCCTAGTTTTCACCAATATCTTGATCGAATTCAAGACACTCTCTTTCAAAGGGACTTTATAGTCAAGCAGAAGGTCTTGGCAATTGAGGATCTCGGTAAGTTCTTCAAGGGTAAGGAACCTTTCATGGCCCTAGCAAGTCGAATTATCGAGGACGAGGAGTCTATGAATGAAGAAGAGATAGAAGCTCCAGTAAAGATTGAAGCGCTTTCAGACAAATATCTGCTCCTTTATGAGATTGGTCTGTACAAAGTGGAAAGTGAATATTTTGGTGGCTCTGATCCAAAAGGTATAGCAGAAATCATGGGTGTTCTATTAGATTTAGAACCAAGGCAAATGGCACAAGTTGCTAAGATCCATAGCCAGTTTAGGACAGGCAGTTCGAATGATCCCATTAGATCTGCACGGGCAAAGAAAGAAGCGAGACAAATATTTCAAGCGCTCGGCATCACACCCATTCGTCTGGACCAAGATTTGTAGAACCCTGAAGAGATTTTCCTTACCCCTCACACACCCCCGGCTAAGTTTGTATTCAAATTCAAAGATTGAATATGGAAAACTTAGTACTGTCTCCAATTACTATTGAAGACCTAGCACAGCGATTATCAAGCCAATTAGTACCAAAGGTCCGTGGTGAGATTCAGTCCGCACTGAAGGAAGTCACTTCTCTTCCTGAGCATCCTACCATCAAGCAAACGGCTAAATTTTATGGTGTATCGGAAGTTACCATCTATGATATGATTAAGAGAGGCTCCTTGACTGTGGATAAATTAGGTACACGAACAAGGTTAAGGCGAGAGGAGATTTTGGCCCAGCTAAAAGAAGTAGAGAAATAGGGCTCTCATGTCTCTCTCTGAATCGATAAATATTAATGGCCGTCGTGTCGCATTAACATCTGTCATTTCATGGCGACAGATGCAATCTACTGAGCGGCCAAAAAGTGAGAAGTTGGTCATAGTTGGAATCTTGAAATCATTCCCTGAGATGACTTCGAGGCAAATCACTGAACTCAGTGGAATTGAGCGCACGAGTGTAATCCGGGCAATTCGCTATTTGCAAGACGAGGGGGTAATCAGGGTAAGCAGAGTGGGTGCTTGCCCAAAAACAGGGAAGCGGGTGAGATTTTATTCATTGGCTACAGTGGAACCAGAGCCGAGAACTCTGTTCGATTGATCATGTCAGTATCTCCAATTCTCGATCGGCTCAATGAGGAGTTTCCTGAACCCATCGATCCACATCCAAAATATCTCGAATTGCTGGATTTGATAGTCAGACTACCGGAATCCACATTAAGGCCATTTCTCCATGATTTGATAGCAGCCCACATCGAGATCAGTGAGGACTTGCGAACGAGATTACATTGGTTGTTGAACGAACGAGTTAGAGAGCATGGATCGGAATTTTAGAGGCATATGGATACCGGCTGAATTGTGGCTTAATAGAGAATTAAGCGCTCAAGAGAAATTGTTTCTCGTCGAGATTGACTCACTTGACCGGGATGAAAGAAGGTGTTTTGCTAGTAACAAGTACTTCGCAAAGTTCTTCAATCTGTCAACCTCAAGAGTGAGCGAGATTATTGTGGCGCTAGAAAAGAAGGGTTTGATCGGCAGAGAAGATATAAAGCAGGGAAAGCAGACCATTTCAAGACACTTATTCCTGCTACGAAGACTGGATTTGTCTCCACCAGACTTTAGTGATGACAGTGGGTATCCGGAAAACCGGATAGGGTGTCCGGAAAATCGGGAGGGGGGTGTCCGGAATTCAGGAAGGGGGTATCCGGAAAACGCGGAAGAGATAACATTAATAGATAACACTAGTATTGATACTGTCGAGGAGGTCGTGAATTTCCTAAACTCTGAAACGGATTCCAGCTTTAAGAAAACTACCAATAAGACTCGCACGCTCATTCGGGCTCGCCTGGCTGACGGCTTCACTTTGGACGACTTCTATGCAGTAATAAGATATAAGTCCATGGAATGGCGAGGGACAGAGCATGACAAATATCTCAGGCCAGAAACATTGTTCGGGACCAAGTTTGAAGGATACTTGCAAGCGGCTCAGAGAGCCCCAGTACTAGTACCTGATCAGATTAACGTTGATGGCTTCACTGTACAAAGGGAGCCCGGAACATCAATGGAGGGAAACTTTCGAAGGTTAGTGGCAAAGACGCATGAACTCGATAAATGGCTAACCGAACGAGAGCAAATGGGTCTCGTCAATGTTTATCCAAAAATTTATGAACACGTATGGCAAATGATCGGCAAAGAGGCTTAGAACTTTTAGGGATTGATTTAGATCGAATGCGTAACGGAGCAACCGTTTGCCCGAACTGCAGCGATGATCGAAGGAAATCTAAACAACGGTGTCTGTCAGTTAATCTGATCAGTGGCAATGTGAACTGCAGTCACTGTGGCTGGCAGGCTAGGGCAGATAGTGACGAGTGGCTAGCCAAAGAAGCAAATGAGACAATGAATAAAAAAGATGATTACCAATTCACGGATTTTGTAACGACTCCTCTACATAAGGACGGTATCTCATTCCTTAAGTATAGAGGTATTTCCGACGAGACTATTCGTCAGTTCCGAATTGCCGGAGATGGAAAGAATATCATTTTCAATTTCTATCTGGATGATCAAATCGTTCTTTCAAAATACAGGAGCGTATCAGAAAAGAAATTCTTCTCCAAGGGGAAGGCCAGGAGTCTTTACAATGTAGACGCCCTAAAAGGGCAAAAATATGCAATAATTACTGAGGGCGAAATTGACGCTTTATCGTTTTATGAAGCCGGATTACCTTATGCTGTGAGCCTAGATTACGGTGTGCCAAAAGTGGGTGCTCAAGTAGGAGCCAAGTTGGAATGTCTTAAGGCTTGCGCCAAGCAGCTAGAAAAAATCGAAAGGTTCTACTTAGCTACGGACATAGATGAGCCTGGTTTACATATTCGCGAGGAACTGTCAAGGCGCTTGGGCAGAGAACGGTGTTTCATGGTTGATTTTCCTGAGGATTGTAAAGACGCAAACGATGTGCTAATAAAGCATGGCGTTGATGGGCTAAAAGAATGTATCAATCATGCAAAACCAATACCAGTAACCGGTATTATCACTCTCCAAGATGTTTGGCCAGAAATTGTTGATCAATTTCGCAATGGTCTGAAGAAAGGTATGTCGACCGGTATTCTATCATTGGATGGACATTTTTCGTGGTTACCAGGTGAGACGTCACTCTTTACAGGGTTGCCAAACTCGGGGAAGAGTGAGATGGTAAAATTTATGCTATGCCAAATGATCAAAAATCATGGCTGGAAGGTTGCAGTTTTCTCACCCGAAACTTATCCCGCCTCTTCATTTTACTTCGACTGGATTCACACATTGACAGGGGAAAATCCAGACAAAGATTATCCAAATCAAATGTCTTTTGCCGAATTTAAGCTGGCAGCTGAGACCATCAAAGCTAGCGTCTTTTATGTCTATCCCGAAGGAAATGAGCAGCATACACCAGCTGTCATTGGCCGTAAGATCAAAGAACTGACCCTAATCCATGGCCTTAATGCCTACGTTCTCGATCCATGGAACATGCTCTTACACTCTGAGATGGGTTCAAGAGAGGATCTGTATATCTCAGACCAGATGACTCAGTTTGCCAAGATTAATCATGAGCATGACCTACATGGAATAATCGTGGCTCATCCTAAGAGTATCCCTTCGGACACCGTTCCCAATCCATACCATCATATCAGCGGTGGCCCGATGTTCATTAATAAGTGTGATAACTGCATTGTGGTGCATCGACCAAACTATTCTAAAGACAAGCAGGATCGGCAGGTGGATTTTATGATTGAGAAGATTCGTCGACAAAAGCTGGTCGGACTCCCAACGACGGTGTCATTTGCTTATGATCGACGAACAGCACAATACGATGAGCTGCATTCAAATCAATTCCCAGTGACACCAGGAAAGATGGCAGAAGAAATTGCCAATGATGATGATGAAGGATTACCCTTTTGAAAAGAGGAAAGACATGACCAAATCAAAAAAGCGAGCTCACATAATCAAGAAGATCCAGATAGTTATCCGAGATCATATCAGGCTATCGGATCGGATTTCCAAGCGGAGATCTTCTTATGGATTAAAGCATCTATTTGAAAGAGCAATTGGTGAATATGTATTTGAACAAGAGGCTCAATTAGCTTTAGATCTAGAAGGTTATTCGTCGATCGAAACTGATTCAAAACCAGCCTTCGATCACCCTCAGAGTAGATGGTACAATGTTGATGATCAATCAGTGAGGGCACTCAATGATAAAAACAATTCTAACCAAAAAGGTTGGGCGCTTACCAATTGTGAATCAGACAAATTATAAGTCATGGCACACCTACCAAAGCGCAGACAACCGAGTAAGACATCACCTAGATCAATTTCTAAGCACAGGCAGCTTTACTTAAGTAAGCGATGGACTTCAGCGAGCAAAAAGTTCCTTGAAGGGAATCCTATTTGTGTTTGGTGGGGAAAGAGAAGTAAGTGCCGGAAGAAAGCCACAACCACAGATCACGTTATTGCGATCACTGATGGAGGTTCAGTGATGGATCAAAGAAATTGGCAGCCGATGTGTAAGTCTTGCCATGCAGCTAAGACAACCATGGAGGTATTTAACAGACGATCGGGATTAAAAAGAAAAGTAACTCCACATGGACTTAGATAGAAGGGCAGGGGCGTGGGGAAAATCCCTAGAGGGAAAGCTGGGGTTTACTCGGTCAGTGGCCATCCGTATGAAATTTTTAGATTATGAAAAAAGTTAGAGTAGTCGAACTTTCCGGCATAGCCAAGGAGATCTTTAATGAAGTTGTTAAGGAACTCCAGATCAAGGACTACATGAAACATGAGTTGGCTATGGGTTGCTTCTACTATGGCGAGTGGTGCCGTCTGGTACAGGAAGGAGTTGAGGTTTCGCATGAAGACAAGAACACTCACACAATGAGGGGCACACCTGAGATTCGATATTTGAGGGAGTGTAGACAGGCTTGGGAAGAATGTGCAAAGAGATTTGGATTGAATTTATATCATGGGCGTAACATGGGTAAGGCTCATGCTCCCAATGCAAAGACCAAACGACTAACAAGGGTGCCATTACGAAAAGAAATGAAATGAATGAAATGAGTGAAAAGTATATCTGGAACGAGAAATTAGCTTTGGAGCCGATCAACTGGATCGAGGACCATTGTCGACACTATATCGGAGAAAAAAAGGGGGATCTGATTCAATTCGAGCCTTTTCAAAAACAGATTATCACTCAGACTTTTGGGTGGAGGCTTGCTGAAGACACTAGATTACTTAAACACTCCATCTTGTATGTTGAGATACCTAGGGGAAATGGTAAAAGTACTTTAGCGACTTCATTAGCATTGTATTTGACCTTTGGTGCTGGGATCTCATCGAGCAAGGTATTTGTCTTCGCAGGTAGCAAAGATCAGGCTTTGGGTGCTCTATTTGAACCAGCTAAATACATGTCTGAGTGCATAAATGAGGAATTTGATGCTGGGCTTCTTCTATATGGTAACACTATTAAAGACCCACAAACAGATAGTGTTTATCGGTTGATGTCAGCAGATTGGAGGGGCACGCACTCCCTTATTGGAAGTGCTTTCATCATGGATGAGCTTCATTTGCACACAAATGACAAGCTATACAGTGGTGTAATGTCGGGCAATGATAAAAGAACAGATATTAGTCCTTTAGTAGCGATTTTCACCACGGCAGGGGAAGAAAACACTTTTGCACATAGGATTCATAACTATGCCGTGGGCGTAAGAGATGGGCATGTTCAAGATGAATCATTTTTGCCATTCATTTATACAGCAGGGGAGGCTCCAAAGAACGATCCGGATTATTACTTTAAAGAGAGTACGTGGAATAAGTCTAATCCTGGCTTAAAGTTTAAGAATAGAAAGGATTTTGAGCAAACAGCAATGCGAGCCAAGGGTGATGACGGCTTTCTAAACACCTTTTTGAGGTATAATTTGAATATTTGGGTTGGATCAACTGAGTCTTTTATACCTACTCATATCTGGAATAAGTGCAACAAAGGGGAGGGCTCGGATAAAGAATTACACGGTTTAGAGGCTTACGGCGGATTGTATGCTCGATCTCTGGGGGGGTTTATGTGTTTTTCGTTGTTCTTCCCATCGGTTTCAGTGCTAAAGAGATGGTTTTGGTGCACAGAGGAGTCATTCGATACTTTACTGATTGAAAATCCTTCTTTTTCAAGTTGGGTTCCACATTTTACAATGATTGAAGGCTCTGCCCACGATTTTGTAGTTCCTGAAAAAGATATGTTAAGAGTACTTGATCGTTTTAAGGTTCAAGCAGTTGACTATGCCTGCAGAGACAACAGAATGATTTTACGACTCAACGAAAAAGTCGAGATGTCCCCAAATAGTTTGACAGTTAACCAAGTCGGAAATGGCACTGCTAAGTATGAAGAAATGGTCCGAAATGAAGCCATTAATCACATGGGAAACCCAATTTCAGACTATATGATGTCAATCACTCACGTGAAGGTTATCAATGAGGTTAAAAAGCCGAGCCCGGATCAATCCCTGGGAAACATTTCAGGCACAATGGCTGATATACTGGCTTTTTCCTCGTGGGTCGAGGCCAAACCTAAGTACACTTCGGTTTACGAAACAAGAGGGGTTCTTTGGGTTTGAAGGAAATCAGAGGCATAGTTAAGAAATGGACCTTGTTGAATCCGTTGGATCAGGTGACATAATAAGTCTGAAAAAATGCATGCAGATTGGGTTACTAAAGTGATCAAAATGCCATATACAGATAGAGAGATGTTTTTCAATTTGTTTACCAAACTGTGCAAAAGGCATAATGCAATTTCTTCAAGAGATTCTGAAATTGGACTTTGTAAATATTTTGAGGGCTGGTACTGGAGGCTTGACAATTCTTTGTGTACTGATTGTTGCCTATTCGACAATAAGACCGGGTTTAGACATAGCTAGGATCAAGATGTTGATGTGGTTCACGGGGATAATCTTTACAATTTGTGTTGTATCTACGATGTATCTCGATATTTCAATTGGTGTCGAAAGAATTTCAAATCTCGAGCTAGAGCGCACCCGGTACAGAACGGAGCGAGACTCACTTAAATCTTTAAACAGTGAACTTCAACAAGCTCAGTCTCAATTAGAACCCTATAGGTCAACAGTAGAACAACTCAGGTCTAAATTTTGTGAGAACAGCAGCTTTCATTGTAATACTAATTTAGCTAGAAACAGTACCAAAACCAGCTGGCGTACAATGACGCTTTATGAATCTGCACTCTGCGGCATCATTTGTGATTAGCCAGTAGTCAGGCACGAGAAATCTCCCACGAGGCTTTGATGTTCTTGATGGTTCTTCCAATCTCCTCAAAATTCACTTCATCCATAGTAAATATGGCCTCCCCTAACTGAATGTAATAAGTAGCTTTGTTTGTTATCGCGGATGGATTGTAATCCCCGCCAAAGACAATATCGCGGGTTTGATAAGTGACAGCTACATTCCTTTTCGATCCCTTGATCGTCTTCAAATTATTTATGAATGTGTAAGTTTTATAAAAGCGTCGTATAGCAAAGAGAGCTCTTTGTAGCCCATTAAAATTACTCCTGATTCCTTGATATATTGATAATTTATGCCTCCCGATGCAGAAGCACCTCCCAACAGATTACTAGAGAAGAGAGATAGTCCAATAGAGTGACCAACTTCTTCAGTCGTCTTCTGATTAACCTGAATCATAACATGAAATGAAGTATCCCCGCCCGTTAGCTCATATTGTTTGATCAAGTCAATGGAAATCTTTGCGACTTCCTTGCCAAAAAGAGGATTGTAGGACTTGTCAAGGGTGACTAGAGATTCGTAAACTGTCTGTGCTGTTAGAGGCAGACAGCATATCAATGCTGATATTGTAGATAGTACACGCATGATTTTAATTTATGTCGAAGTGCAAATATATAAGCTGCGATCGTTCAGCCACAACGAAGTGCCTTTTCATAGGAAGGCATCCGCATTCTTGTTCAATCTACATAAAGAGGCTTATTATGATTTTACAAGTTTTATCATCGGAAGTTTCTAGTCTTTAACACAGCGAACGGATAGACCGTCCTGTTTGCCCGTAATTCCTCGAACGGCATAGGTATTGCTGTTATTCAGATTACGTATTGCGACTCCACTACTACTAGTGGCAGTCTCACTCCACCAGGCACCAACAATACCCAAGAAAAGAAATGAACCATCAGGGCTTCGAAGACCTCCTCCCAAACCTGTGAAATTACTTTCGTTGCTGGCTCCAACGTTTGGATCAGTCCAGTGATCAGTACCTTGCTCCTTCATTTTTCCTCCGGCCACCGTACTTTGAATGCCTACTACATTGGGGTCAATACCTGATGGATCTAAGTATGCAATAAGCACTGTCCACTCATCATCGGATGGAACATGCCATCCCACTGGGCAGACATTATGCCTATTCGTATCAGAAACCACATAGTAGTTGTACAAAGCTCCATATGTTTCGGGATAACTTATCGGATCATTTTCGTACCAGGTATAAGCAGGCGTAATCAGGCCTTGCCAGCCTTCGGGGTCAGATGGTTCAGGAACATATGGGATGGGGATACCATCATTGTAAACAGTGGATCTTAGATTCTCTGCCATCCACCACTGTGATCCGATTCTCACAGTTCTGTACTCATTCCCCTCAAAATCTGTCACTACACCAATGCCAGAACAATCGCTATCCTCATCGTCAACTTGTCCGTCACAATCGTCATCTGAGCCATTAGTACAATCTTCTTCTTGGCCAGGGAAGATTTCAGGCTCAAGATCATCGCAATCACCCATCTGGCCAAAATCACATTCATTGTCTGGAACAAAGCCGTCGTTATCCTGGTCGTCCAATCGAACATCTCCATGAGCAAGATGGGCAGACACTGCATTCTCGCTAATTTCAATTAATTGCCAAGTTCCTATACTATGGTCGTAGTGACAAACTTTGATCTTTTCAGAATTGCTGCGATTTGAAAAAACAATCAAATCGGAAGTCTGGTCAATTTCTTGTGAACCCTTAGAACAACTGATCAACGCGATTGATAGGCACGTCAAGATTAGGATGGGAGTTCCAGTCCATTGGGCCTGTTGTGGTCTCATTTTGTTTCTTCAATGCTGAAGTGAAACCTTTTAAAGGTAGTCATTTGCCTGAAAATGACTCCTTCCAAACACATCCTCCTTACTTTTTCCTTTGAAAGTCGGGAATATCAGTTATCCCTTCTTCAGCTCTTTGAAGATCTTCGATTTTCTCATCCAATTGCTTCCTGATGTATCGTATGGCCGCCAAAGATGCATCTCGATCACTCATCTGTGGACTTTCACCGAGGACAATACCCGACAAGCCCAAATTTTCAGAGCTAAGTACCCACCTGTAACTCTCGTTGAAGTAGGAGCATATCACACTAAATTCCAGAAAAGCAGAGAAATACTTTAGGTGATACCTTGCATCAAAGCGTGGATCTATTCCATATTTCTTTTGAACGAGCTTCCAAGGCATTGACGATATTTCGTCTAAAAATAGTCGATTTTTCTGACAGTAGACTTGTTGTTTTTTCAAGCCTATCAGATCATACTATTGATCGGAGCTTAAAGGGGTTACAAATTCATCTAGGTCATAAAGAATGAACCAACAATGTCTGTAAGATGCTCGCAGAGAATTTTGAACAAATTTCTAATGGAATCGAGTCGATTGCAACAGTTTTAGCCTTAGGTATAGGTGGCTATTGGACGTATATTAATTTCATAAGAACTAGATCAGGCAAACAAAGGGCGAAGACAAAGCATTTAGCCGAACATTGGGAGATTGAGGATAAGTACGTCCTCCGCATTGCACTCCATATAGAGAATCTTTCCCGGGTGCTAATACCAATAGAAGAAGGATACGTGGAAATAATGCAAATATTTCCCGTTTCAGAGCAATTGAGTCGGCAGTTCGCGGCCGGCGAAGATCTTAAACCTGTTGAGAACTTAGGGACATATCAATGGAACAAACCTTCTATAAAAAAGATAGCTTTTGAACCTCAAGCATATGAGATTGAGCCAGGGGAAAGTGACACATTTCATTTTGAATTTATCGTTGAGAAAAAATGTCAGGTTATACAAATCAAGAGCCACATTCAAGATATGATAGACAAAAGAAACATAGGCTGGAATCACCTTAGTACCTATAGGTTTGGTATTGCAGAAGTATGAGGCGCATAGTAGTCCTTTTATTACAAGGATTTGGACGATTTTTGGACTCTTTGCCGGCCGCATCATGTGGCAATTTCGGACTTGGCACATGCCTAATGATGTTAAACAAAAGAGTTAGTTGCTTTTCCTTTACATATTTGATTACATTAGTAGTTGCGAGGCCAGGGCTAGTAAATTACTAGATCCTGTTGCGGCATGGGGAGTATCCAAAAGGCCTCGGATATTCCAGTTTATTTGATTCTTCATAAACTGTTCGGTCTTTGACCGGACCCAACAATTTATATTCTCATGAGTGAACTTTCGTCGACTAGAGAGCTAGCGGATCTTGTCAATTCGCATTTTATCAATCAGGAATTTACAGCTGATTCAAGTTTCTGTCGGAGGGCTATTTATCGCTACCAGATTAACTTTGAAAAATTAAAAGGTCGATTGTATTTGAGACCTGAACACGTTAACACCTACCTCTGGTTTGCATGTTTTTGGCTGGATCAAATTAATCGTGAGCGGGAAAAATTGCGTCCTATCAAACTTCTAATGAAAAAACCAAGGAAGCACCAAATTGTCTTAGAGGTACTGGGAAAGATTGCTTCGAATTATCCAAGTGACTACAGAAGACTGCAGCAAAGGATTATTGAAATTCTGCCCATTGACAACAATGATGACATCACTCAAGGCGAATGGATTCACGACTTTACCTGCATAGATCGATCTGATCACAGGAATTTGTGGATGTCGGACTTAGATGTGCCAGGGAGGATTTTCCTCAATGAGAAAGTGCCTAATGAAGAATTCAAAGGTATAGTAGCTCATGAGCTAGGCCATGCTGCCACGAGAGAACAAGATTTGGACCGAAGAGGTGATGCTAACGATGAGTTACGAAGTGAGCTTTCAGCAGACTGGTATGCCTATAAATGGGGATTCGGAAGGCTCATTGCAAAATTCCGCAGTACGCGGGATTGGATGCATCATGGACCTCCCCCAGGTTCCTGGTTTGAGGAAAGGGGTATAAAATTTAGGATCACGAGAAATTTCGTTGTTAGGAGAGAGCAAATTGCAAGCACTCAAAACTAATAATGTAGGATCTCAATACCTGATGGATCTCAGTTTTGGATGTTTTATGCTTCTATCAAAGTATGTTAGTATACTCAAAAAAACTTCAGGGGCATACTAGATTACGCTAAGATCCATCAGTTCGTACAGTCGCTAAACATCATTCTGTCTACAGTCTTCTCAGAATATCTTGAAAATCGGAACCAGCATATAACCGTACACTGACCATCGCTGAGTCGGTAGATGGTATCTCCCTCGCTCAAGCTTGTGAAAAACTCCCTTGGGGTTGATCTTCGTGAATAAATCCTCAGCAGTGGGTTATTCTCATCTTTCTGGTAGAAATACTCCTCTGTGATGCTATCAGACAAGAAATGACTGAAGTCAGGAATTTTCACCTGTGGCCGAAAGTCATCCGATGCGTCCAAATAGTCAATGTATTCTTCTCCATCCATGTCTTTTAGATCCCATGCCTCGGTTAGGTCTGGTATCTGACACCAAAGAGGGAAGGGAATAGTCAAGAGAAATATCCACTTCATATTTTGAGTCACCTCAATGGTTTTAATGATTTATCACGACTCTTCCTATCGCACGATCGCCCGTTAAATTATTTAGCGTTTCGATGATGTAAATACCCTCACCAAGATTTCTGAGATCTAATATTTTGCCTCGAATATCTCGCACCAGTATAATACCCTGCACTGTATAGAGATTGGAACTAACAAAGCGATCAGATATAGGAGTTTCTAAAGTCAAAAAATCTGATGTAGGATTAGGAAATAAATTGAGCTCCAATCTTGTCGGCTGGTTAGTCGAAGTGAGTAAATCGTTGCCATCACAGTCCTCATCAATTAAATTACCGCTTGTTTCTATTGCATTCGGGTGAATCTCTGCATCCTGATCATTACAATCATAGGCAAGTGGAAATCCATCAGAATCTTGATCAATTTGAAAGGAAGGAAAGACGCATGTAAGTTGTAATTCATCGATTTCAAATGAGCCTACACCACTATGAGGCTCAAACATCAATCGTATTGATTGTAGGGCCTTGATTTCAGACGCGCTTGCTGAAGACATTGCAGAAGTGGCATCGGGAACAATCCCTGGATCTGGATCGATCCATACATATAGACTGTCGGTTTCTTCACTAAGCTCATACTTAGCCACTATCCAATAAACTCTGTCCAACTCAACAGCAACTCCGCTTGACCCTTCCCTTGTACCAAACTCACCGGTAGGCGTTAAGCCGAAGTCGAGTTGCCAAGCATTGTTAGGACGAATCATGAATGGAGCACCCATCGAGATAGCTGTCGCTTTAAATAAAAAACTAACCCATACTGTAGATGTTACACTAAAACTCGACTCGAGGTTTATTTCTAAGTGTATTGGAAGTGTATCGTGTTCGGGCTGAAAGGCGAGTCTATTTCCATCTGAAGTTGTTGCTCCATGTTGCAATGAACCGTCTAGTATGATCACATTACCATTTTCAGGGAAGAGTGAGGACCATGATCCAACGAAGCCATAGTTACCTTGACCTGTGGTCACTTCTTCATCGGAGGAATAATGGAAATTTTCATATGCCTTGTTCAGGCATTCAATCTCATCGCAGATCTCGTTGTGGTTTAAATCATCATCTGATATACCAGGACATTCATCGCATCCATCTGGAACTCCATCAGAATCCTGATCTAATTTATCATCAAATCCATGGCATTTGTCTGAAAGGTCACATGAGCCGTCATTGTCGGAGTCTCCAGATCTTTGGATACAATTTAGCAGTGCGATGTCAACCCACTGATCATCACCAATACCTCCAATCTCGCTGATCTCAATAATGACTTGATTCCAGGCGAATTGTTGACCAGGTATCAAAGGTGCATCTCTCATATCAAGTGCAACGTCCTCATCACTGTTACCAGGATGTGAATTTGGGGTCATATCCAATAGATATGCAGCGTAAGGTATAGCAGATGGAATATAGTGAAGCAGAACTCCATAAGAATCAGCATTGGGTGTCATTGAAGTATCTGGTGCATAGCTAATCCATAGGTCATCACCTAATTGAAGAGATACCTTCCTGTCAGATGGCAATTGCATTAGATTGTGATGCTTATAAATCCTATGCACCTGCCTTTCCGAAACACTGTCATCGGTCACAAGAACATTACTTGGCTGCAACCACCCTACTCGATATTTAGCATATGCTGATAATCCGGTGTGAACTATACCAAAGCCCATAAATGAAAATGGATCGAATCCTTCGCGGTATTGTCCGGGAAAACTAACACTAGAGCCTTCAAGCACAAAGGCATGCGGTAAACCGATCGCATGAAAGAACTCATGAATTGCGATTGGAACAGTAGAAGTTGCGCCCACAGGCAAATAGATAGATCCAGAATTACCATTGCCACTACCTCTAGCAGCACCACCTTCTAGATCACCGCCTGTAAAGTTGTAAACCCAAGTATTATATGAGTCTAAAACGAAGCCGTCGGACCTAACACTATCGAGTAGATCTAAAGCCCACTCAATATAGTTTTTCGATCCATCTATGGTATAAACTGGAGTAATTTCGAATGGTGGAATTGTTGCTCTGCCATAGGATTCCTGTTGTACTATTTGGTTAAGTGCAATGTTAACACTATCTACCTGGGCAAGTGGGATGTCCCACTTGTCATTGACCGTTGAATCTTCACCTCGAATCCATAGCATTGGTCTGTCTCCGATGATCAGGTGTTCTTGCTGCTCACGTAATTCCTGGGCAAATCCTATCGCAGTGATCAGCATAAATAATGAAATTAACAGGACTGATCTCACATCAGGGTAGGTTAATTTTGTACGAAGATACCTAGATAAATTCAATATCTTTTTTGATGAAGAAATCCATTTGATATACAATTACGAAAGATACATGTTATCTTTAAGGCAACAGGAACATGAATGATACGGTACAACACACTTGCTTTTCTCAGCATTACCATTGCGAGCATATCCTATGGTCAAGAGGGCTCAATCGAAGCCGAGAAGATTTCTGCTGACTCTCTGATCGGGGACGGAAGTCGAATCACTGGCATTCAAAAACAAAACCTTGCTGTCTCTATATCCGGAGACACCCTGTTTATTACAGAGGGAAACTGGGTATTGATTCCAGGACTAAGTTCATCAAATAGTGGTAATGCATTTGCCAATGCGGGAGTAGATATTGTTAATGCCTGTCAGACATCCTTCAACCTGAATGCTGCAGCTCTCGCCCAAAGTCAAACTGGTCTTTGGACTATTGAATCCGGCACCGGTGGTAATCTGGTGAATGCTACGCATCCCAATGCTCAATTCATTGGCCAGGAGGGGGAGTCCTATGTCCTAAAATGGACGGTGATGGAGCAAGGAGGAAGCAGCTCATTTGATCTACTAAATGTATCAATTGCAATCAACACGGAGACCTCCGTAGCTAACGCTGGACAAGACTTATTTGCCATCATGACTCAGACTATCACCTTGAATGGAAGCGCTCCTGAGATGGGTTCAAATGGCATGTGGGAGATTCAGGATGGCATTGGCGGGATACTGGCAAATATGGCTGATCCGATGTCTGAGTTTACTGGTGTCTCAGGAGAGAGCTACACTCTTCAGTGGCGGCACTTTAATGACTGCTCAACGAGTACTGATGAAGTTGTTCTGACCTTCAGCAGCAGTGCCTCAGGAGTGCCGAGTGCCAATGGGAGATACTTCATTCCTGATCCGAAGTTTAGGCAATATTTGCAGATTGCTTATCCCAGTGTAATGGATGGTGATTCTTTGATTGTTGCAATTGGTGATCAAGTTGACAAGGTGAGAATAACAAATCTGGATGTTGCAAATCTTGATGGATTGCAATATCTCACCGCCCTTAAAGCCATGAATGCCAACAACAATGGCAATCTCCAGGTTATTCCATTCTTTTCAGATTCCTTAACTAAGTTTAGTTGTCAGGACTGCCATAGTTTAGAAATAATCCCTGCATTCCCTATATCTCTCGACACCCTCGAAGGGTGGAGTTGGCAAATGAGCAGCATTCCAAGTTTTCCACCTGGTCTGCGATATATCAGATTATCTTCGCTAGTTTTTATTTCAGAACTACCTATTCTACCTGCCAATTTAAAACACCTAGATTTAAGCAGTTTCCCCGTCCTAACATCTATTCCAACCCTTCCAGAATCTTGTGCATTTGTCTCATTATCTAGTTTGGGTCCTAACTGCTGCCCAACAGAATTCTCTGACACGCTTAACATCCCTTCTGCTGCAAAAGAATTTAGGATGGAATCGATTGGTTCATTATTTCCGACTTTGCCGGTTGATAAAACTAACATCGAGCAGCTCTTTATAGAGAATGCGAATATAGCATCCATGCCTTCTCTATATGATCTTATAAATTTGGATATTCTAAGCCTATCTAACAATGCACTTTTTCAACTGGACAGTGTGCCCTTTGCCTTGCAACATATTCAGGTGGAAGGAAATCCATTGATCTGCGTCAAGAACAAGCCTCCACTCGTGGCTGATCAGCTTTCTCAGTATGATATTTGTCCAGGGAACTAGAGGTGCTCAAAACTATATTGGGTGGTAGAACGTTGCATATAATGAGAAGTCGCTTACACATTTTATTCTATCTTCGGATTTTCCAGTAGAGATGACCGAAGTTCCACAACTTAGGACAACACCGGTGAAGGAGATTATCTTTACGATCTCTTTTGCAAACAACATCTCTCTAGATTGTCTCGAGAAGTTCAAAAGCCATGAATCGATTAAAACGATTTTTCCAAGTTCCTCACCAGGCTTTCACACTAATCTAAAAGCTAGTGAATCAGATGGTGCTCCTGTGGCAGATATTCAAAAATCTGGATACATATTACGATGTGATCCACCTTGCAATCGTTTGATCCAGGCTAAAAGAGGACAATTCTCCTTTCACAAAACCAAGGAATATGAGAAGTACGAAATATTGATCCGGGAATTGAATAAGTACTGGGCTCTTTTTCAGAGCTGCTCCACAATATTGAATGTAACAAATGCTTCACTTCGCTATGTGAACTTCATAAGATTAGATGAGGGAGAAGATCTAAATGAATTAATTGCAATTAATGTATCACATCCTTACCGTGAAGAGCCTAGTAGTTTTGTGCAGTTGAGGTTTCCCGTCTCAACCAATCCCAAGATAGAGGCTAAGATTGTTGTCTCAAAAGGAAATGATGGTAAAGAGAATGGAGTATTACTAGACATATCTTTAAGTAGAAGCTTTGAGAAAGAAAGCTTCAAAGCAATTGAGGAGGCCTTCCAAGGAATGAGGGACATTAAGAATCAACTTTTTTTTGACTCAATTACAAAGAAAACCAAGCAAAAATATCAATAATGCCAGCTGTTTTCGATTTTATTAAGGACAGAGATGATTTGGTTCAATCCGATTGTTTCGGTGAACTATACGAACTCATTTTAGACGATAAAGTCACAACATTCGCAAACCCTTTGGTTAAGGATATTGAGGAATTGTACACGCAGATCTTGGGTACATACGAGGCGCTGTCGCCCTTTCAGGAGAAGATCCTTTCAGAGATAATTGAGCAGTTTAATCAAATAAGGACGAAGATAGATCCTCATAGACTGAAGGATTTTCGACATGGCATTAATGACGACAAGGAACTAATACTATATCGATCAAGCCCATCAGGGTTAACTAATTTGATTATACATGGAGAGGAAGAATTTGCCTACTCCTTCATAGGTTACCATCAAGGCGATGAGTTGAAGTTTTTTACTCTCGATGCTGACTTTGAGAAGATTGTTTATGACTTCTTTTCGAACTAAACAATAGCCATAAACAGGTTCGCTTGTGTGTGGTTTGGATTACATACCTCCAAGACTCTGGTGGCAAAATCAGAAGATACTTACAGAATTTAGAGTTAATGATGTCTTATATCGTCGCTGTGATCCAGAGGAATTGGAAAATCCCTATTTGAAAATCAGTCTTGTGGATCTCTCTCACAATATCGGAACATGCGATGGAAACCCGATCTCAGACAAGGATGACGTGCTCTACTCTATTAGAACTGACGAAGAGTTTAAAATGTACTCAAACAAGGAAATTTGTCAAATCAGCATCATTAGCCTAAATGCAGAAAACGGCTATGACAAAGAATTTCACGATGAATTAGATACTGAAAATAATGGTCGCATGAGGCTAGATCACGAGCCGCTGGATTGCATGTACCCACATTGTGTATTTAGGGTTTGGCACAATGGAACACCGGTGAGTTTTCAGAACTACAAGCAAACACTAGGTCATAAGACTGCTAAGAGAGTCAGGACTAAGATGAAGGACGAGCTGGCAAAAATGATTGTCAGAAGAGAACTTAATCAACTGTCTCAACCAAATCAGAGCACCATTGGTCCCCGATCTTAAAGAGAGTCATAAGATAACTGATAGTACCAATATTTAGGAATAATGTGATGTTGATTTATATATAAATAGCTGACCGTCAACCTAGCTACGTAATCGTTGCAAGGGGAAGGAGATCCATAACTTCCAAAACCATAAATTGGTATAGTTGAATAGGCCGCACTTACTGGCTAGGAAATTAAAATCCGTGCCCCCATGCGTACCCCAGAAACAAAAAAGAGTCATAAGTCATTGTCTTACAACTCTTTATCATTCTTCGTTGAGGTCGGGAGCGGATTCGAACCGCCGTACAAGGTTTTGCAGACCTCTGCCTAACCACTCGGCCACCCGACCACTTTAGAACTTGCAAATATACAGGAATTACCAAAACCATACCACCCTCGACCTGGTCAGATATCTAGCTTACCACCCATGCCAGGGGTGAAACCAGCCAATGGTGGAGATCAAATGATTTGCAGGCTATTCGATAAGTCATCCCAATGAGACCGGCTTACCGGAATGGCCTTACCTCCTACCACTACCATCCCATCTTCGATGCGACTAATCTTCGTAAGATTTACCATGAATGAGCGATGCACTCGTCTGAGAAAAGCCTCTGAAATCCTCTGTTCCAACTGCCCTAAAGAGTTGCTGAGAAGAAAGTGTTTCTCATTAGTGAAGATCTTACAATATGCCCGTTCAGCTTCTATATATAAGATGTCTTTGAGCAATATTCTCTGTAATCCACTCTTGTCGCGTACGAAGATTCGGTCGGTCAAGATGATCGAATCCATATCCCGCTTAGACTGATCTCGCAACATCGACTCAATCAACAACTCGATAGATCGGATCAAACTGCGCTTCTTAAAGGGCTTTTCAATAAAGTCAAATGGTCTGGTAGCCTTTGCGCGTGCAAAGGTGCGATCGTCAATGTTGGCCGTCAGGTAGATGATCGGAATCTTGTACTTCCGGTTGATTGCCTGGGCCGTATCAATGCCATCCATAGCACCATCTAAGGCAATATCCATCAAGACAATATGTACCGATTCGGTCTCCAAATAAGCCAATACTTCTTCCCCCGACCCCAAGATTTCCTTGACCACTAAACCTAGATCACTGAGATGAGCAGCAATGTCATTGGCTATGATCATCTCATCTTCGACAATTAGAATTCGTATTTCCTCCATGGTCAGTAAGTCAGGCAGCGGTCTCGAAATAGGGAAACTTGATTTCAGTAGCATACCCATATTCGGTCTGCCTGGTAATCCTTCCCTTTAGTTGTTTGGTCAGCATTTCTACCAATGAACTACCAAATCCACCGGTGTCATTTGAGTGCGGTTTAGGTGCATTCAGGTTACCATTGTCACTCACTGTCAGCACCAACTCGCCATCCTTTCGCACCAATTTTATATCTATGGCTCCCCGGTCAGTGTCGTGGAAGGCATATTTGAGTGAGTTGGTAATCAGTTCATTGGCAATGAGGCCCAATGGTATAGCATATTTAACATCTAGTTCCAGCTGGTCCATTTCTAAGATGACATCTACATTTTCATCCAACCCGGCATAGGCGTCAATAAGGTTGTTTGACAGCGTCTCAAAATATGACTTCATTTCAATGGCGGTCAGATCCGAACCCTTGTACAGCTTTTTATGGATCAGCGACATAGATCGCACCCTAGACTCGCTGTCGATGATGGCGTCTCTTACCGATTGGTCTTGAATAGATCGAGATTGAAGACTTAACAAACTGGAAATGATCTGTAGATTGTTCTTGACCCGGTGGTGAATTTCCTTGAGCAAAAGCTCATTTTCAATGTTCTTCTTTTTTAGTGCTTCATTGAGCTTACCGAGTTCGGCATTCGACTTTTTCTTGAGGTTGAAACTTCGATATAAGACAAACAGAAGAAAGCCGAGCAACAGTAAGAATCCTGCGGTGATCAATTGAACGGTGCGTTGCTGTGCTACCTGTCTGGTCAGGGCTAGATTTTGAGCCTCCTTTTTTTCAGTCTCGTATTTGGTGGTCAATTCTTTGGTGATGGCAGCTTTCTCCAAAGACAGCACACTATCCTTCATCGCTTGATTTTCTTCCCGATAGTGTAAGGCATTTTTATAATCACCCAGTTCGCGGTAAATGATGCTCAGGTGGTCCAGATTTTCGATCATATTGGCACGAAATCCATGCTTCTTACTGATTTCTAAGGCTTCTTTCTTGAATGGCAAGGCAGCCGCATAATCTTGCTGCTGCATCAATACATCCGCAATGTTTCCAAGCGTTGCACTGATACCTCCAGGATGGTTAAGGTCTTTGGCAATACGGTAACTCTGCCGATAGCCTTCCAAGGCCCCCTCATAATTTTTTTGATACTTAAGCACGTTAGCCCTTGAGTTGATTGCACTGCCGATTCTCAGCCGACCCACCTCTGCTTCATCCAACAAGGAAATGGTTTTGTCCATATAAGCTAAGGCCTGGGCATAGTCTTTGAGACCCAGGTAATTGTCGGCAGTATACTGGTAAGCATTGGCCAATCCTGGATCATCATCAAGTCTCTGATACAACTGGATGGCTCTGTTGCCAAACTCCAGTCCCTCTTCAAAGCGGTTTTGATAATACAGCACATCCGCCAGGTCAACAAAAACCTCGGCCAATCCACTTCTGTCTCCGGTCTGTTCATATATGGCAACAACATCCATCATGAGCTGCTGGGCGGCAACAAAGTCGCTTTGGTTTTGATAAACGAAGGCCTTTCGCGTCATCGCTGCAGCTCTTTCTTCAGCCAAATCCATGTTCTCATAATAGGCAATGCAAAGATCGAAATACATATGTGCACTATCGTAACTACCCATCATCTGATGGATATCACCCAATTGATACTGAAAATCCGCTCTTCTACCGAGCTTTCCTGATTCATGAGCATGCGAACATCCGGCCCGGGCCAGGTAAAGGGCCGCTTGCAAGTCCTCTTCTGCAGCTTTCTCAGACACTTTCAATAATGAATCCAAAAAAACATCTGACCCTTGCAGCTTGATCTGCTCCAACTTCATGCTATCTGAAAAGGTAATTTGCGCCTCGGAGATGGGCATCCATAAGATGGATAGAAGCAGTGGGAAAGTGAATTCAATTCGACGGGTATTACACCTAGGCTTTTTAGTGAAATAACTGGAGATACCCCTGCTAGCCCCATTGCCCGGTTTCTTCATAGCCAGAATTCGATTTATTGCGGTACAGCCACAAATGTGGCTTACTAAGATATTGTTTATGCTCCAGCATTACCAGGTAAGTAATGCACTTGTTTTCTCAGCAGATGATTTGTAAACCGTGTAGCTACAAAAACAAGTCCATGAGGTGAGATCTTTATACAAAGATCGAAAGCGGCAGGGCAAAGAACGATGCCTATCATCAGAGGAAACCGGCTGGAAAGTCAGTTCAGTACCTGGAATAAGGCAGCATCAGATGTGCGCTCCAATCAAGAAACAAGATTGAAGTATCAGGTCAGCCGATGGTAGTGAGTTCATTGAGCTCAAGTTGATCCAAATAGGGTGTGAGATGATCTAATCGCTTGAAGCTGCGCATCTCAGTAATCATATTAAATGGAAAGGAATGATAGACTTCGACATAAAAATCGGACAGGGCATAGAGCTTGACGTTATGCTCACCATCGATACGGCTCATCAAATAAATACCGAAGTGCCATACAGCAAAGGCCTTACCACGATCATCCAAATCCAGAAATTCGACAAATTCCATGTCGAAGTGATTTGCACAAATCGGGCCAAATCATGAGTTAAGCACACCGAATCATTTTCCCAGGCGACTATACCTCATTCCGTCGCTGGAAGTCGGCAGGTGGATGTGCCTTAGAAAATGCGGATGTAATCATGAGATTACAAATTTGTAAATTCCAGGAAAGTGAGCGTCTCTCCTTTGGCATATCGCCGTATCTTTCGCCCTTCGCTTACAATTGATTTATCAGGTAATATCAAATATAGCAATGAGTAAATTACGTAGTCATGACTGGTTTGGCAGGAAGGGTAAAGATGGATTCATTTATCGAGCCTGGTTAAAAAACCAGGGCATACCGGATGACGAATTCAGAGGAAAGCCGGTTATTGGCATATGCAATACCTGGTCCGAACTGACCCCTTGCAACGGTCATTTTAGAGAATTGGCCGAGTCGGTAAAAAAAGGTGTGCTGCAGGCCGGGGGATTTCCACTGGAATTTCCGGTGATGTCAGTAGGCGAAACCGTTGTCAAGCCTACGGCTATGTTATTTCGCAACCTGATGAGCATGGATGTTGAGGAATCCATCCGGGCTAACCCTTTAGATGGAGTGGTGTTGCTCTGCGGCTGTGATAAAACGACTCCAGGCACTGTGATGGGAGCATGTAGCGTAGACTTACCCACCATTGTGGTGTCCGGAGGAGCAATGTTGACAGGAAAATACCAGGGAAAAAACATTGCAACTTCTGACACCTGGCGCTTTAATGATGAGGCGACCAAAGGTACCCTAGGCTTTGATGAATTCCGAGCTATGGAAGCTTGTATGTGTCGAAGCAGTGGGCACTGTGCGGTGATGGGCACCGCCTCGACTATGGCCTGTATGGTCGAATCTCTGGGTCTCTCTCTTCCTGAAAATGCCGCTATTCCTGCAGTCGACTCAAGACGGAAAGTACTGGCCCAACTCTCTGGTCGCAGAATCGTTGAAATGGTTAGAGAAGACTTGAAACTCAGTAAGATTCTGACCCGTACTGCATTTGAAAACGCTATTAAAGTCAATGCTGCCATTGGTGGCTCTACCAATTTTGTGCTTCACCTCTTGGCCATTGCCGGCCGCATTGAAGTGCCCCTCAGTCTCGATGATTTCGATGCGCTTGGGAGTCCAATTCCTTTATTGGCTAACCTTCAACCATCCGGAGAATACTTTATGGAGGATTTCTATTATGCCGGCGGCTTACCAGCAGTGATCAATCAAATGAGAGATCTGATCGATCATAGTGCCATCACCGCCAATGGAAAGAGCATTGGAGAAAACTGCCGTCAGGCTCAAAGCTACAATGATGATGTCATTGCCTCGATTCATACCCCTTTTCAAAGAGAATCTGGCATTGCCGTCCTGCGCGGAAATCTGGCCAAACAGGGTGCGATTATCAAACCCTCAGCAGCCACCAAAGAACTGATGAAACATCGAGGACGAGCCGTTGTGTTTGAAGATATCGAAGACTATCATGCCCGAAAAAATGATCAAGACCTGGACATTGATCAAGACTGCGTCATGGTACTCAAGAATGTGGGACCGAAGGGATATCCGGGTATGGCCGAAGTTGGCAACATGGCTCTTCCTAAGAAGTTGCTGGAACAGGGTGTTACAGATATGGTCAGAATTTCTGACGGAAGAATGAGTGGCACTGCCTTTGGCACCGTGATATTGCATGTCGCCCCAGAATCGGCAGCAGGCGGAATTCTGGCTTTGGTCGAAGATGGAGATATGATCACCCTGGATGTTGAACAACGAAAAATAGAACTTGAGGTATCTGAAGAAATCCTGGCTGAGCGGCGCCAAAAATGGCAGGCACCCGATCTGGGTTACGACCGGGGATATGTACATCACTACATTAAGCACGTACAACAGGCAGACCAAGGGGCAGACTTAGACTTTCTGCGTGGTAAGTCCGGCAGTGTGGTCACTCGAGATTCCCATTGATCTTGAAAATACAATGGAACTATGGTAATTTCACAGGTTCTCTTATGCAGGTGAAAGTAATCATACCAATCATTGTTTGTCTCAGTCTCTGCTGGGTTCAATGCCAATTTGATCAGGGAGATGACTCATCACAGCTTCCAGCGGTGGTAGATTTTAACTACCACGTGAAACCGATTCTCTCCGATCGATGCTTTAAATGTCACGGGCCCGATGCCAATGAACGCAAAGGTGATTTACGTCTTGATGTTGAGGAGGATGCTCTTGCCCAGACAAGTAATGAAAGCAGCATCAAGAAATTTATCATCAACCCGGGGCAAGCCAAGAAAAGCGAACTCATCCGCAGATTAGAATCTGATGACCCTCAGGTTCAAATGCCCCCACCGGAATCACATCTAACGATTTCAGCCCATGAAGTATCCCTACTCAAGAAATGGATTGATCAGGGTGCAGAGTACAAGGCCCATTGGTCATTCATCCCTCCAGAGCCTCAACAACCCCCGGAGGTAGAGCACAGGCAATGGGTTCGGAATCCCATGGATCACTTTGTCTTGGCTGAGCTTGAACAACGCAATCTCAATCCCTCAGATAGGGCAGATAGGAGCACCCTGCAACGACGCCTTGCTCTCGACCTCACCGGCCTGCCTCCAACCATCGAGGAACAACGACAATTTCTCACCGATCGAGGTGATGATGCCGTAGAGAGGGAAATCGATCGTTTACTCAGTTCCAAACATTTTGGTGAACGATTGGCATTGGAATGGTTGGATGTAGGTCGCTATGCCGATTCTCATGGCTATCAGGACGATGGGATGCGCAACACCTGGCCCTGGCGTGATTGGGTGATCAAAGCTTTTAATCAGGATATGCCCTATGACACTTTCCTACTGTGGCAAATGGCCGGCGATCTCCTGCCCAATTCCACTAAAGATCAACTTTTAGCAACATGCTTTAATCGCAATCATCCTCAAACCCAGGAAGGGGGTGTAGTGGATGAAGAATATCGGGTAGAATATGTCGCCGACCGAACCAATACCCTGGGTAAGGGCCTTTTGGGTCTTACCGTGGAATGCGCTCGATGCCACGATCACAAATATGATCCACTAAGTCAGGAGGAATACTATTCGCTTTACGCCTATTTCAACAATAACAATGATGCCGGGATTGTCCCTTATAATGGGGAAGCTGCACCGACATTGATTCTTCCGAGGGAAAAGGATCTCGATAAGCTAGATCAGCTCCAAAAGAAAATCGAGGAGTTGGAAAGTCAAATTGTACCTGATCAGTATGTAGAGCAGATGAGCGAGTGGCTCAGCAAGAAGGGAGGTGCACTCAATAGGGGCTCGTTAGAACAAGGGTTGGTAGCAAGTTTCTCTTTTGAAAGGGAAATCAATATTTCCACGAAGGACCTTTACCTAGACAAGCCTCCCAAACCGAAGGCTGACGCAAAAGGCCGGCCCACCTATGGCTATTACAATGATGCCAAAGGAAAATTGGATGCCATGGTTTGGGGTCATATTGATGATCGACCGGAGATCGGCACCGGTTACCGTGGCCACGGTGTTCACTTTTTGGGAGATGCTGGAATACGATTTAACCGAGATCTAGATTTCGACAGACATCAGCCCTTTTCGGTTGGGGTCTGGGTTAAATTGCTGGAACCTGGTATCGAAGGGCCGATTTTTGGCAACACAAATGGAGACTTCGAGGGCTACCGTGGTTGGCTTTGCAAGTTAAATGAGGATGGGACCCTGTCATTTCAATTGAACCATGTTTGGCCAGATAATGCTATTGATTATCAGACAGTTGATCCCATTCCAGTTGATGAATGGATCCATCTGGCCATGACTTATGATGGAAGTAGTCGAGCCGAAGGTGTACGATTCTATATCAATGGAAACGAACCCAATGCCATCCTGCATGTGGATAATCTGAAGAAGAGTCTACTCCACGGAGTTGCAGGGTCCAATTGGTCCAATCAACCCTTCATTTTAGGTATGGAGTTGCGGAAATCAATCAAAGATATGGTGATGGATGAGCTGAGCGTCTATGATCGCGAACTGGCTTATCCAGAGGTCCGGATGCTGGCCGATCAAAGTCTTGAAATTGCCTGGGGCGATATTTCGAAAAAAGACCAGTTAGACCTATACCTTCTCACCAAGCAAGATCGAAGCTACAACAATATTTTCACAGCATTGACCGCCGTCAGGAAAGAACACAACTTACTGATGACTGATCAACCCGAGGTGATGATCATGCAGGAAAAAAAGGAAGCGCGGCCCACTTTTGTGTTGGATCGTGGCATGTATGATTCGCCCACCAAACCCGTAGACCCTGCCATTCCAGCGCAGTTAGCCATTGAAGGTGAGCATTTCCCGCAAAATAGGTTGGGTCTGGCACAGTGGCTGATTCATCCTAAGAATCCACTCACTGCGCGGGTTATGGTCAACCGGCTGTGGCATCTCTGTTTTGGGAAGGGACTGGTAGCTACCCAAGAGGATTTTGGCAATCAAGGTAATCTTCCGTCACACCCTGAGCTTCTGGATTGGCTGGCATTGCGTTTTATTGAACTGGATTGGAGCATTAAGGACTTGCTGAGAGAGATTGTCTCATCAGCCACCTATCAGCAGCTATCTATCGTTAGACCGGAGGCCGTTGAGATTGATCCCGAAAACCGGTGGTTGGCCTATTTTCCTGCACATCGCTTAAAAGCTGAGGTGATCCGCGACCAGGCTTTAGCAGCCAGTAGTCTTCTGGTAAGAGATATCGGAGGCCCGAGTGTTTATCCTTATCAGCCCCCCGGCATTTGGAAAGCGTTGGCCACGCGAAATGCCACGAAGTATGTACAACAACATGGCGACAGCCTCTATCGACGAAGTATGTATACAGTCTGGAAACGAAGTTCTCCTCCACCGGCGATGCTTAATTTTGACGCTCCCGATCGATACTACTGTGTAGTACGTCGTCAAGAGACATCTACTCCTTTGCAATCTCTGGTCTTGATGAACGATCCCCAGTTTTTGGAAGCATCAAGGGTCTTGGCTAGCCAGCTCTTGACCGAAGATAATCTCAATGATGCCAAGGAGAAGGTAGACCGGTTGGTACGCTCCTTATTATCTCGCGCTCCACGGGAAGATGAAACCAAAACCTTGATAAAAATGTATGAGGAGATGGAAAAGGAGTTTCAGGACTATCCTGCAGATGCCCATAAACTACTTCAAGTAGGTGAATATTCTATCAGTGAAGACCTAAATAAATCCGAGCTTGCTGCCTGGACCCTAGTAGTCTCTGCCGTCATGAATTACGATGAGTTTGTAACCAAAAGATAAATGCTCTCATGGATATCCATCAATGGTCTGATCGATTAAACCGGCGAACTTTCCTTCACAACAGTTTACTGGGTCTGGGCGGTCTAGCGGTCAATTCATTGGCTCCAAAGGTCTTGGGAACAAACAGCGGATCGAAGACACTGCCACACTTTGCAGCCAAAGCAAAGCGAATTGTATATCTGTTTCAAAGTGGTGCTCCCTCGCAAATGGAACTCTTTGACTATAAGCCGGTGCTAAAAGAGCGATTTGGTGAGGAGTTACCACCCAGTGTTCGAGGTTCACAGCGGGTCACTGGCATGACCGCAAATCAGCGTTCCTTTCCACTGGCAATGGGTGACTACACTTTTGCCCAATATGGTGATAGTGGCGCTTGGTTGAGCAATTTATTACCTCATCATCAGAAAATTGTCGACGATGTATGTTTCATCAAATCGATGCATACCGAAGCGATTAATCATGATCCTGCTGTCACGTTTGTTCAGACCGGATCGCAGCAGGCAGGTCGTCCCAGTATGGGTGCATGGATCAGCTATGGTCTAGGGAGTGAAAACGAAAATTTGCCGACGTTTTCGGTTTTACTTTCACGGAGTGAATGGAATGGCGGACAACCCCTTTATGCCAAGCTATGGGGTAGCGGTTTTCTACCCAGTGAATATCAGGGTGTGATGTTTAGAGCTGGACATGATCCAGTACTGTATCTGCAAAACCCAGAGGGTTTAGACCGCAATGACCGACGTAAAATGCTTGACTATCTCGAGACATTGCATCAATCACAATATCAACATACTAGGGATCCTGAAGTGCTTTCCCGCATCGCTCAATACGAGATGGCTTATCGCATGCAGATGTCTGTACCGGAGACCCTCGACATCAGTAAGGAGCCGGATTCGGTATTCAAATTGTATGGTGAAGCGGCTCGTAAGCCAGGCACCTATGCCCACAATTGCCTACTGGCCAGGAAGCTCCTGGAGAGTGGGGTGAGATTCGTACAATTATACCATCAGGGATGGGATATGCACGGTGGTCTTCCCAGACTCATCACTATGCTTACCAAGGAGACGGATCAGCCATCAGCGGGACTGGTGCAGGATTTGAAACTTCGGGGACTTTTAGACGACACTTTGGTGATTTGGGGCGGTGAATTTGGCCGCGGTTGTTACTCTCAAGGTAAACTTACCCCCGACAATTATGGCAGAGATCACCATCCCCGGTGCTTCACCATCTGGATGGCAGGAGCAGGTATCAAAAAGGGAACGACGTACGGAGCCACGGATGATTTTAGTTACAACATTACTGAAAATCCCGTTCACGTACACGACTTCCAGGCCACCGTTTTGCACCTGATGGGTATTGACCACGAGCAGTTTACGCATCGTTATCAGGGGAGGCGTTTCCGGCTTACAGATGTGCATGGAGAGGTCGTACATGACATTCTAAGCTAATCTCCAGACCAGCATCAAGCATTGCTCTTTAGATGTAGAGTATTTCTGAAAAGTTCTCCATAAGCTTTTACTACTTCAGGCATACCATACCGGCGCTGGAACTGCTGTATTACACTAACCTCTGCTGACATTGATGGCCAATGCCTAAGAAGTTCTCCAAGCTTTTGTAGAAGATCTGTACCATCTTCATATAGACAGTATTTATGGTATTGCTGAGGTATATGCTCGGGAAATGCCAGTCTATTTGGGAGCAATGGAAAGCATCCGGCACAGATGGCCTCAACCACACTGATCCCAAAGAAATCCTGCCGGCTGGTGGAAAGTACAATATCAGCTTGGTGCAACCATTGAAGATAGTGCTTTCGATCTTTTACATAACCCCAATGTATAATGTGATCTTGCAACTGATCAACTGCCTGCTGAAAAATGGCGGGGGAACCTCGAAACTGCTGGCCCAGAACAATTAATTTAAAACTTCCTGATCTGGCTTGAAGGGTAAATAATGTATTGAAAAACAAGTCGGGGTCTTTGTCATACTCCCAACGGTGATTCCACAGGATCACCGGCACTTGACTTGATTTCCGCCTTTCAAACTGGAACTCGTTGAAATCTATACCCGGAGATATGACCCTTGATTTATTACGCAACAAAGCACCATCTGGCAGTGCCTTGCTCCCGGGAAACTGGCTTAAGAAAGGAGGCAAGGCTTGGATGAAAGCGGTACGATGATAATTGGAGTTAAAAACAATCACATCTGCCACCAATGCACTGGAGTAATTCAAGAATGCATAGTGTTGATCTCTCTTCAATGCATGATCTCTATCATGGGGTGATGCTGGATAAGTAAACTGACTTTCATGAAAATATAGGTATAAAGGGATATCACAATGAAATGTCAGCGATCGCCAGAGGGCTATATCCATCATTTCTGACGCCAGGATTACATCAGGTTTGAAATCAACAGTTTTCAAGCGCTCCGCAAATTGAATGGCAGATGCATGCATTCGCCATTTCCAATCACGCCCGGGTAGCGTCATGCTCTTGACCTCGTAGGGAAGGTAATTGCACAAGTTATCTAACCAAATTTGATGGCTGTTTGACAGATAGGGTTCAAGGATGAGTAATTTCACAGCTTAACCGGGGCTAAAGAAGTATTTCGCTAAATTTAATGGCTATTTTTTTGAATTCAATTGACCGGAGGACTTTTTAGATCAATGTATCCACAGTTAGAGCAGTTAGAAACAGAGTTGCAGACTAAACAAACTCAACTCAACTTTCTGATGCGTATTACTCAAGCCATCAATGAGAATATGCGCGCAGCAGATCTGTTTGATATGTACAGTGAATTCCTGCAGCGTGAACTTGGCGTAAGGAGATTGGCGATGCTCTTCCGGGAGAGAGATCGTTGGGTTTGTCGAAAGGCACTAAACTATCAGCCCACCGATATTTCCCGATTGGCATCGCTCCTGGTCGCGAAATACAAGGACTTTTCATCGGTGGGTGAGCTAAGCGATGATTTGGTGAAGCCCTTTGAGCACATCATACCGGTGTTTCATAAAGACGATCCCATAGCCTACGTTTTGATTGGTAAATTAGATCGTACCGAAGACCGCTACGATCGCATCAAGTTTATGATCAGCATTACCAATGTGGTGGCGGTGGCGATCGAAAACAAGCGCCTATTCAACCGCCAGATTGAGCAGGAGGCCTATAAGAAGGAATTGGAATTGGCTCAACAGGTACAACAGATGTTAATACCGTCATCTCTTCCCGATGACGATTGGTTTGAAATTTCGGCAATCTACCGTCCACATTCAAATATTGGTGGAGACTATTTTGACTATCGTAAGCTCGATGATGGATCGAGCATACTCTGCCTTGCAGATGTGTCGGGAAAGGGGATCCCTGCAGCATTACTGATGGCAAATTTTCAGGCAACTTTAAGGTCGGCCTTACTCATCTACAAGAAACTGGACCAATTGGTGACGTACATCAACCAGACCCTAGTTGAAATTACCCGAAGCGAGCGAATTGTGACCTTCTTCATTATGAAATATGACCCTACATTGAAAAAGCTTCGATATGTAAATGCAGGTCACAATCCACCAATTTTCATTCAAGGTGAAACGTCTAGATTTCTCAATGAGGGGTGTACTATTTTAGGGGCAGTGGAGCATCTGGACCAGATCGAAGTAGGAGAAATTGATGTTGGAGAAGAAGATACATTGATTGTACTCTACACTGATGGTCTGACTGACCTGATGAACGGCAGTGGCAGGTACTTTGATGAGGAGCTTATTAACGATTTTGCCCTGGAACACAAAGACGATAGCGCAACTAATTTTAATAGCAAACTGTTGGAAAAGTTAGAAGCGTTTAAGGGGACGCAAACGTATCCTGATGATATTGCGGTTTTAACCTGCAAGATCAAATCTGAAATTCGTACGGTACAACAATGAAGAACAAGAATGCGGCTGCGCTGATGGCCTTTTTTGGAGGATTTTTTGGTCTGCATCGCTTTTATTTGGGACAAGTCGGACTGGGAATCTTGTACTTACTTTTGGTTTTTACCGGATTGTCAGTCATTTTGGGCATTCTGGATGGCATTCTCTTTTTGACCATGGACCAGGAGGTATTTGATGCCAAATACAACCGGAGATATCGCAGTTATAGGTATCATAGGAGACAGATGCAAGACACCGATTTTGAACGCAGTTCTAGACGCAGCTCCAGAGGGAGTGACCGTCGAACTCGGGCAACGTCCAGAAGGCGGCCAGCAGATGCTCCTCGAAAACCCCACCGACGACGTCAACCTAAGCAAAATCCCTTCAAACAATCAGGAATAAAGAAATTTAAAGACTTTGAAATCGAGGCCTCAATTGAAGACTTTAAGCAAGCGTTGAAAGTTGACCCCAATGATTTAACTATACATTTTAACCTAGCTTGTGCATATTCCCAACTCGAAAAGACGGAGTTGGGTTATCAGCATCTGAGCCAAGCAGTGCAAATGGGTTTTAATGATTTTAATCGCATCGATAGCCATGATGCTTTGGCTTATTTACGCATTCAGCCACAATGGGAAGAATTTAAAGCCAATGGATACACACTGAGAAAAAAATTGGAATCGCCGAAAGAGAATTTATTAGATAATGATTTGTTACTGCAACAATTGAAAAAGTTAAATGAGCTCAAAGACAAAGGATTAATTACCGAAAAGGAGTTTCTTGAACAGAAGACAAAATTGATCAGATGATTAATAGGGTATTATGAATGCATCCAACTTAATTTCTCAAGATATTGTGCCTCTGAAAACATCCAATACAGGCAGGGAGGCGTTGGAACTCATGAGTGATTACTATGTACAGCATCTGCCGATTGTAAATAACGAACAACTTCTGGGTCTGATCTCGGAAGAAGATATTCTCGACCATTCCATTGAGGAACCGGTCGGATCTTATGACCTCTCACTACAGCAACCTTATGTCAGAGAACGCGACCACGTGTTTGATGTTCTGGCGCAAGTAACGCGTCTTAATCTCACCGTGGTGCCGGTAATCGATCACGACGAAGTGTATCTGGGAGTCATCAGTCAACAAAGTCTATTACACTATTTTGCGAGGAGTTTTTCCTTTGCAGAGAGGGGGAGTATCATCGTGCTCGAGATGAGCAAGCATGATTATTCCCTATCAGAGATTGGCAGAGTAGTCGAATCAGAGGGAGCAACCGTTATAGGTGCATTTATCAGTGGACAAGAGGATAACAGTCAAATTCTGGTGCATTTAAAAATCAACAAAAATGAGGTCCATCGCGTTATTGCCGCAATGGAACGTTTTGAATACAAAGTGAAGGCCATGTATGTGGAGCAGATGGATGATGATGTATTTAGAGATCGCTTTGAATCGTTTATGCATTACCTCAACGTCTAGATCTTCACCCAACTTAAAATTCGTGCCGGGGGTTGATCGTCTAAGGTTTGTAGGTTTTCTCGGATTGTTTCTATTCTCATTAGCAATCCCAGTTGACTCCTGGGCAGACCACGTCTGGGTGGATTCAATCGCCATTACCGGCAATCGAAAAACCAAAGATGCCCTCATCCTGCGTGAGCTGGATTTTAGCTATGGTGACTCGATTAGGATAGCCAATCTAACAGACCGATTAGCGGCCAATGAGAAATTACTCATGAATACGGGCCTGTTTAATCTTGTCAAGATCAACATTGGCCAATGGAATACCGATCTGCAACGTATTGCCCTGGAAGTCGAAGTTGTAGAATCATGGTACATCTTTCCAATACCCATTTTCACCCTTGCCGATCGCAACTTCAACCAATGGTGGACTGAACACAAACGATCCCTCAGCAGGGTAAACTACGGTCTTCGATTCGTTTATGTCAATTTTACGGGCAACAAAGATAATCTCAAACTTACCTTGCAGGGAGGTTATACTCGCAGGGTTTTATTACAGTATGAACGGCCTTACGTAAATCGCCAGAAGACGCTGGGCATTACCGGAAGATATTTCTTTGATCATCGGCGTGAATATGTGTATCAAACTCGATTTAACCGTCAGCAGTTTTTCCCTAACACTGATCAGATCAACTTCAAAACCAATAAGGCCATTATTTCGCTTCACTATCGGCCGCGCGTGCAAAGTTTTCATGAGTTGTTCATGAAATTTGAAGACACCAGAGTAAGTGATGATATTCTCGATCTCAATCAGGATTTTTTTAATGGGAAGACTCGTCTCAAGTTTTTTGAACTCTCTTATCTCTATACCCGAGAGCGGAGGGACAGTCGCTTTTACGCGCTCAAAGGCAATTACCTGGAGGCACAAATCCAAAAGGAAGGGATAGGAATATTTGATGGCCTGAATAAACTAAATACCAGTCTTTTGTATGCCCATTACTTTCCAATAAGTCGTAAAATTAATCTGGAAATGAGGGCTAAAGTAAAGCGTGAGTGGACCCGAAATCAGCATCCCTATTACGGCTTACAAGCCTTGGGATTTGGAGAAGATTTTATTAGAGGATACGAGTTGTACATCATTGATGGAACTGATTTTGTGCTCTCAAAAAATTCCCTTCGTTTTTTACTCCTCGATCATACCTTTGACCTTAAGAGATTGATGCCTTTACAGACTTATCGCATCTTTCCGGTCATGGTGTGGCTTACTGCGAATACAGATCTAGGAGCGGCAAACAACTATCTCTACAATCAAGACAATCCCTTCAACAATCGTTTACTCACAGGTTTCGGTCTGGGATTAGACATTATTCTATACCAAAAGTATGTGTTTCAAGTCGAGTACAGTATCAATCACCTTAACGAAAAAGGTCTATTTTTACACATCAGGTCTGACCTCTAATGCAAGTACTAATTTATGGCAAAAGGGTCTCTGCTGAGCAGGTGCCCTTTATCAAATTGCTTTTTGATCATCTTCAAAGAGAGGAGGCGACGATTTTTGTCTATCAGCCCTACTACGAGGTAATCAAGGATATGATTGATGTAGGTGCAGGCATTCAGTTTGTTACTGAATATGAAGATCTGGCTGCATCTGACATCGATTTTGTAATGACTCTGGGTGGAGATGGTACAATCCTTAGTGCTGCTACACTCATTAGAGAACTACAAGTGCCCATCATGGGTATAAATCTTGGTCGCCTAGGCTACCTGGCCAGCATTGAGCAGATCTATATTGATCGAGCCCTGGATGATCTGAAGAGAAAAAATTATCAACTGGAAGGTCGCAGCTTGCTTCTGTTGGAATCTAACCCTTCTCTTTTTGGAGAAACTCCTTTTGCCCTTAACGATTTCACCATTCTGAAGAGAGACAATTCTTCTATGATCATCATACATGCTTACATTAATGGAGAGTTTCTCAACTCCTATTGGGCAGATGGCTTGATCGTCTCTACACCTACAGGATCAACAGGATACAACCTTAGCTGCGGTGGTCCGATCGTCTTCCCAGACTCCAACAGCATCATTCTCACACCGGTAGCTCCACATAACCTGACCGTTCGTCCCTTGGTGATCTCTGATGACGCAAAACTCACCTTTAAGGTGGAAGGTCGGACCGAAAATTTCTTGTGCACCCTCGATTCTAGATTTGAACTGATCAATAGCGAATACCAACTGACGATTCGAAAATGTGATTTTGAGATCAAACTTGTGCAGCTTCATGAGATGTCCTTTGCTAAGACGATGAGAAATAAATTGATGTGGGGATCCGACAGCAGAAAGACATATTAGACCAAAATCCACTGGATTTTATGTGCGAATAGTTCTAACTTGTTGCGCCACTACGGGAAGACATTGTGAGTAATTATGATATATACATCGAGGAGATCTTATCCCGCTTCAAGGAAATAGATCAGTCCGCTCACCGCGATGTAATCCTCTTTTATGAACAAAACCAACACGCCATCCAACAACTAAAACTCGAAGCTTATCTCGAGATAAAAATGTGCTATGGCAATGCACTTTTTGAAATTGGGCGGTATCAAGAATTTATACCCTTTAGCCAAGATCTGCTTGAAGAGGTGATTTATCACAACATAGAGGTGTTGGGAGGTGAGGATATCTTCGAGAAAATCCTTTTTAAGAAAGCCGCTGCTCACTACCAGATTCTTAAATACCAGGAAGCTGAAAAAATCCTATGGCAGCTCATTCGTATGAATCCAGACAATGCCGTTGCCATATATCTATTAAAAAGGTGTCGCATAAAAGATCAGCCGAGGGCTCTACGCTGGATTAGAGGGGCAAGCATAGCTCTTTTTTTGATTACCGCTCTCCTCGTTGCAGTAGAGCTGCTATTGGTAAGGCCTTTCCTTCCCGAATATAGTGATGTACTTGAGATCTCAGGTATCGTCACTTTTCTCCTGGGCATAATGATTTTGCTGGTAGCCGATGGATGGCACCGCATTAAAAGCTTCCGGGACATCAATCAAGCTATAGATCGATTACGATCTCGAAAAACTTAGCTGTAACAATTAAAAAACATACTACTGTTGCTTTTTGGCACACCCTTTGATGTATCTGTCATATAATGGAAATGAAAATGTTTTTTCGAGATCTCGAAATCGACTAAACATCAACAGTATCAGGTGATTCAGTACATCTCAAAATCCTAAAAAGTAATCTCATGTCGAGTGCAGCTAACTCATCCCCGGAGACCGTCATTGTGACCAAGGGAAAAAAATTTCTAATTGTTCCCATTATTTTTCGAAAGAAGATTGAACAGTACATAAGTCGATCACCAAGTCGACATCATGCCGGATTCTTGTTTGGAGAAGACCGAGAAAATTTCTCCATAATTAAGAAGGTGTGGACAATAGAAGACGGCAGCACTGAGAAGCCCACCGAATACGTTGTCCAGAAAGCAAAATCCATTGCCACCACCGCAGGACTCAATCTCCTAGGACTTTTCTTTACCGATGATTCTACAGAATTTGCCCATACGACCCAGCCATGGCTTGACCGAAGTCACATGGCGGTGCAGTTGGTTGTGGAGGAAGGGACCACCAAAGCTTGGTTGCCTTTTTCAACCCCAAGTTTTCCAGGAACCATCATTGAACAAAAAATTATTCTTTAATTCTCCACCACAGCCTTCCCATGGAAGGTGTCAGTGTACCCGGCCCGCGTTTTAGAAAACAAGGCCATAGTCAGGAAAGTACCAGATCTTTAAAAGAATTGAAGAGTGTGTCGGGGTCTGGTGGGTATGGTGAAACTGAATGGCCATGGAGAGAACTTGCCAAAGTGTACACATACGAGTGACCCCAAAACCTTCGCCAATTTACTAAGGACCTACTAAAAGACCGGATGGTCTCGGAAAGGGAAAATTGCTGACACAAGTCCAGTTTCCTTTAGGCTCGATTGACCTGTGCTAACGATTTAACTATTTTTAGCAAGTGCAGAACAGGTAGAAGTATATATGAATAGTTCGGTCCAATTTTCCAAGGCAGAATACAGGCGATACAGTCGTCATTTGATTATACCCGAGTTTAACATTGCGGGACAGCAGCGACTTAAGCGAGCACGAGTGCTGGTGGTGGGTGCAGGAGGATTGGGTTGTCCAGCGCTGCTCTACCTCACTGCGGCGGGCGTCGGCAGAATAGGCATTGTTGATTTTGATGTGGTATCGGAAAGCAATCTGCAGCGACAAGTACTATACAATGTTGAGCAAATCGGAATAAAAAAGATCAGTGCTGCCAAGTATAAGCTATCTAAGCAAAACCCACATGTTGTTTTCGATACCTATGATGAGCAATTAAATAGCAACAATGCATTAGATATCTTGGAAAACTATGATCTTATCATTGACGGTACGGACAATTTTCCTACCCGTTATTTAATCAACGATGCCTGTGTGCTACTTGACAAGCCATTAGTCTATGGTTCCATTTTTCAATTCGAGGGACAAGTGTCGGTATTTAATCTTACGACCAAAGAGGGCCGTCAAGGTCCCAATTACCGTGATCTCTTTCCCGTACCGCCACCACCTGACCTGGTACCTAACTGTGCCGAGGGAGGAGTGCTTGGAGTCTTGCCTGGTATCATAGGTAGTTTGCAAGCCTCAGAAGCCATTAAAGTGATTACTGGCATTGGGGAGCCACTGTCTGGCCGTCTATTTGTATTTGATGCATTGACTTTTACCTCCGTCACCCTAAATATTAAGTCCGATCCTAAACGAAAGCCGGTCGAGAAGCTCATTGACTACGAAGCTTTCTGTGGCATTACGATCGAGGATTCAAGTGATGCCCCTGTTCGGGAAATCAGCGTCCAAACCCTCAAGGAATGGTTGGATGCAGGTAAGGACTTCCAGCTCGTAGACGTTAGAAAACCCTACGAATATGATATCGTCAACATAGGCGGCCGGTTGATCGCTATGGAGGACATTGATGAGCTTCATGCATATATCGACCCTAGCAAGCAGGTGGTGATTCATTGTCGCACTGGAAAGCGAAGCGCCCAGGTCATCGAAACCCTGGAGCAAAGGTTTGGACATGACAATCTCTTCAACCTCAAGGGCGGCATAGTGGCTTACGCCGATCAGATTGATCCATCATTGCCCAGCTACTGAGCCTGTGCTTGCAGCCTATTTAATCAGTGTGACTGTGCCTGAATGCACCTCTTGTTTTCCGTCTGGCTGCTTGAATTTGATCTGATAGAGATAGACCCCTGTGGATAGGGTCTGCCCGTTCTGAGAACCGTCCCAACCGATAGCGGGGGTAAAGGATTCAAAGACCTTACCGCCCCACCGGTTATAAATGCTAAGGCTGTAATCAGCGCTGGAAGGTTCGTTGACGAACTTGGGTAAAAATTCGCGGTTGTTACCCTCTGGCACAAAGGCATTTGGAATGTATAATTGTACTTCTTGTTCAGCACAAATTTGGTTTGACTTTGATATCAGGGGATCGTTGCCTGATCTGTCGGTATGCAAAGCTTTGACCAGATAACAAAACCTTTGATCTCTTAAGTTACTTGGAATTTCGTCCACGAAAGAGATTTCATTACTTCCCAAGGTGGTCAAATCCATCTCAATGGAGCCTTCCGATCGACAGATTTGATATCCTGTCACCATCCTTCCTTCTATCTCGAGAGGAGTCCATGCAATCTGATTTTCACCTTCCTCAGCAGACAATAGACTTAGGTGGACTGTAGATGCATAGTTTGACATCTGAGTGCCGTCGCATTGATCCATAGCTTTAATCTGGTAGAAATAGGTTCGCTCTCCTGTCTGAGCATTAACATCTTGGTACTGTTGCTGCATAGCCTTGGGGAGTGGGAGGCTTTCCAATAGTTGAAACTGGGCTGTATCCTCACCTCGATACAAGTTGATCTGCTGAAAATCGGCATCGGAAAGTGTAAACCACAATATCTCTGGATCTCCCGCTGAATTGATCGATACATTGCGGATAGCCAATTGCATAATTGGTCTTAGTACATCGCTAACCACGCAAACTGTATTGCTGGCTGAGCTTATGTCTGTACCATTTTGTTTTGCGATTACAGAGATGCAGTACTCCGTATCGTCTATAAGACCCGTGACGTAGGCCAATGTATCGAGGCCACCAACCCGGTGTTCATAGGCAATGGGCGCCCCATCTACACCAAGCCAGATATCATTACTCTCAATGCCGGAGTTCCAATGCTCATATGAATTCCAAGTGAGCTTAATGTGCTGATTACAAAAATCCACATCAGTCTGCAAAAGGATTGTGCTATGTGGAAAATCATCAAAAGTATTGGTACTCCCGCAAGCGTTCATCCCCAGCACATAGTATGACTCTGATTTTGTCTGGGGGTCAGCGGTGGTGTCTTGATAACTCAGACCAGAAAACATAGTGTCAATGGGCAACGTACCCTGAGGAGTGATTCGGTAGATAATATACCCTATGTTTTGTGCCGATCCATTGTCAAACCAGGTGATGCTTACATCATTCCCTTGAACTGAAACTCGCTCTATTTTGGTAACCAAGGTTTGAAATTGATTGCCAAGGGTATCTGAGGGTATGACATTCTGGCCGGAGCACGAGTGATTTGATTGCAAATAGTAATAATATGCTCCTGGATCATTGTCGACATAGTGCTCGACATTGGGGTCTGTGATCGTGGAGAGAAGGGTGTAGGGGCCATTGACTTGATCGCTGCGAAAGATATCCACGGACAGAAAGGGACCACAGCCATTGGTCACTTGGCTCCAGAACAAGGTATCGTCTTTGATGCATGTAAACTCAGGCGGCAAGATCTGTGACATAATCATGCTCCTGCCGGCGAGAAGGAATAATGAAATCAGTACTGCTCTGTGCATCCTAGATGTGCATTCGTTTTGTGTACAGCTACGTCTCTAACGCCAATTTTCTGTCATTATGGCTTGCTTAGGTCACAAAATGCACTGATGGTATGATATATGTGCTCCTTTATAGCGTTGATATCCCATAGTCATATGGTTATCTTTGCACTTCATATCGAAAACATAATTATAAATGCTCAAGGTACTTACCAAGCTTTTTGGAACCAAGTTTGACCGGGATGTAAAAAAATATACGCCCATTGTGGAGGAAACCTTAGAGGTATATGATACCTTGAAAAAGTTGTCGAGCGACCAACTTCGAAACAAAACCCATGAGTTTAGAAAGACTATTCAGGAGCATCTGGCTGGTATAAACCAAGACATTGCTCATTTGGAAGAAGAAGTCAAGAAAGAAAAAGACTTTTCGGTCAAGGAGGAGATTTTCAAGCAAATTGATGAGCTCAAGGATGAAAAAGATGAACATCTCGAAGAGATCTTAAATGAAATACTCCCCCAGGCATTTGCAGTGATCAAGGAGACTGCCAGAAGGTTTAAAGATAAAGACCGGCTAGAGGTGACGGCGACAGATCACGATCGCGATCTGGCAGCCGATCGTAGTTATGTCACCATCAAGGGAGACAAGGCCCTTTGGAACAATCAATGGACCGCTGCCGGTGGTGAAATCACCTGGGACATGGTACACTATGATGTCCAGCTTATTGGTGGGATGGTTTTACACGATGGCAAAATCGCCGAAATGGCAACCGGTGAGGGCAAAACGTTGGTCGCTACCTTACCCGGCTATCTCAATGGATTAGCAGGAGAAGGTGTGCACATTATCACGGTGAATGACTATTTGGCTCGTCGAGACTGTGAATGGGTAGGCCCGATCTATGAGTTCTTGTTTTTATCGGTAGACTGTATCGATAAATACCGGCCTCACTCCCCTGAGCGAAAAAAGGCCTATCAATGTGATATTACCTTTGGCACCAACAGTGAGTACGGGTTCGACTACCTGCGTGACAATATGGTAAGGTCGCCAAGTGAGCTGGTTCAGCGAAAGCATCACTATACCATGATCGACGAGGTCGATTCGGTCTTGATCGATGACGCACGAACTCCCCTGATCATTAGCGGACCTATACCCCAAGGTGCAGAAGATCAGGAATATATTGAGCTTAAACCGGCTGTCGAAAAATTGGTCAGTGCCCAGAGAAAGCTGGCCACTGATTATTTGGCTGCGGCCAAAGCAAAGATTAAGGAGGGCGAAACAGGCTATGAAGAAGATGAAGGTGGTATGTCCTTATTGCGAGCCTACCGCGCTCTACCAAAGTACCGGCCACTGACAAAGTTCCTAAGTGAAGAAGGTGTTAGAGTGACTTTGCAAAAAGCAGAAAACTTTTACATGCAGGAGCAGTCGAAAAACATGCACCTGGTCGATGAACCTCTGCTTTTTACCATTGATGAGAAAAACCGGAATGTTGACCTAACCGACCGCGGTGCTGAATTTCTTGCCAAGGGAGGCCAGGATCCTAACTTTTTCATTTTGCCAGATATCGGTACTAAGATTTTAGAAATCGAGGAAAACGAGGAGCTGGGCAGTAATGAAATAGAAGAACAAAAGCAAACGGTCATCCAAGATTATGGGGTAAAATCTAGGCGACTTCATGCGGTTAGTCAGCTACTTAAAGCCTATACCCTCTTTGAAAAAGACGAAGAGTATGTTGTACTTGATGGCCAGGTCAAGATCGTGGATGAACAGACTGGACGGATGATGGAAGGTCGTCGTTACTCCGATGGGCTGCATCAAGCACTCGAGGCCAAGGAAAATGTCAAAGTAGGTGAATTGACCCAGACTTATGCTACGGTCACCTTGCAGAATTATTTCCGCATGTACCACAAACTTTCAGGAATGACGGGTACTGCAGAAACTGAGGCCAATGAGTTTTGGGAAATCTACAAACTCGATGTCGTGGTGATCCCGACCAACAGACCAATCATTAGAGACGACCGGGAGGACCTAGTATTTAAAACGGCCAGAGAAAAATTTAATGCCGTCATCGATGAAATCGTGGACTTGAGTAATGCCGGACGTCCGGTGTTGGTTGGTACCACTTCCGTAGACATCTCAGAAAAACTTAGCCGGATGCTAAAAATTAAAGGCATCCCACACAATGTTCTCAATGCTAAGCAGCATCAACGCGAAGCCGAAATTGTAACTGAAGCTGGTAAGCCAGGCAACGTAACTATTGCAACCAACATGGCCGGAAGGGGGACCGACATCAAAATTAATGATGTGGTTAAGCAAGCAGGAGGCTTGGCAATCATCGGGACCGAACGTCATGATAGCCGGCGGGTAGATCGTCAGCTTAGGGGTAGGTCGGGTCGGCAGGGTGATCCCGGATCCTCTCAATTTTTTGTCTCACTCGAAGACAATTTAATGCGATTGTTTCGCTCCGAAAGAATTGCAAAATTGATGGACCGTATGGGTCATAAGGAAGGGGAGGTCATCCAGCATTCCATGGTCACAAAATCTATCGAGAGAGCGCAGAAAAAAGTTGAAGAAAACAACTTTGGTATCAGGAAAAGATTACTGGAGTATGACGACGTAATGAATATTCAGCGTGAGGCCATTTACGAAAAGAGAAGAAACGCCCTTTCTGGTGACCGTCTTTCTGTCGATCTCAATCAGATGTTTGAAGGTCTGACCCAAACCATTGCCCTGAATCACAAAGAAGGTGGTACTTATGAATCGTTTCGAAGAGCTTCACTAGAGACCGTCGGAATGGATGTAAAGATGGACAAGGCTTTTTTTGAAGAAGCAGAAACTGAAGAAGTCATCGATGCTTATCAACAGCAATTCTTTGAATTCTATCAGGAGAAGGGGTCAAGAATGGCTAGTAGCCTTTATCCAGTGATAAAAAATGTCTATGAAAATGAAGGCCACCGGTATAAGTACATAGCATTACCCATCACTGATGGAAGCAACAGACAATTGCCGATTTCCGCCAACTTAGAGAATGCCGTGGAGACCGAGGGAGAATCCATCATCCAAGATATCGAAAAGGCCGTCACTTTGGCTTTGATCGATGAAAACTGGAAGGAGCACTTGCGTTCTATGGATGAACTAAAAGAATCGGTGCAAGGGGCCTCTTTTGAGCAAAAGGATCCTTTGGTCATCTACAAAATGGAAGCATATGAACTGTTCGAGCAACTGATTTTTAAGGTCAATCATGATGTAACCTCCTTCCTGGGCAAGGGCAAGCTACTTATCAAGGAACCCGATGAAGTAAGAGAAGCTAAGGCCCAGCGAACCGACCTCAGTCGAGTTCGCGCAAATCGAGGAGGTGGTGAGGCCGAGGCCGCTCGTGCAGCAGCCGAAGGGGTGAGTCGTAGACAGGCAAAACCTGAAACCTTCAAAAGAGCCGAGCGAAAGATTGGCAGAAACGAGCCCTGTCCTTGCGGGAGTGGGAAAAAATACAAACATTGTCATGGAAAGAATTAGACCCGTCTTAGGGATCATGATCACCGTGCTCTTGGTGACATTCATAGGTGGAGCACTGAGGGCACAGGGTTCCCTGCAGGAAGACCCTGGCATCACCAGGATGCTCGATGCCTACGCCCAAAAAAATAAAGCACGCTCACTGGTTAAGGCATGGCGTATTCAGGTCGCTGCATCCAGCGATCGCAGAGGTATTGAATCAGAGAAGGCTCGTTTTGAAAACATCTATCCCTACTATCGTATTGACTTGGTGCATGACAATCCTTATTATATCTTGAAAATCAAGAATGTAGCTTACCGGGAGAAAATCGACGCCTTGCACTTGCTGCACTCCATTAAGGAGCGTTACCCCTCAGCTATTATTGTTCTAGACGACGTCAAGCCAGAGGAACTGTTGACCAGCGAAAAAAGTTAGATGCTTCATCAAAAAGTTGTATCTCAGCGAAAGAGTATTGACTGGATTACCTTTTCGCTATACCTCAGCTTAGTTTTCATTGGATGGCTTATGATCTTCGCTGCCGAATACAAAGGTCAGGAGATTAATGTGTTTGATTTTTCCAACCCCATCGGCAAGCAAACGCTGTGGATCGGTATGGCCTTTATCGTCATGCTCATCACACTAAATATTGACTGGAAGTTTTGGCGCAATTTCTCATTTGCCCTCTATGCCATCAGTATACTTACCTTAATTGCCGTTTTATTCTTTGGTATTGAAGTCAAAGGTGCACGATCATGGTTTAGTGTACTTGGATTTACGCTACAACCGGCAGAATTTGCCAAGTTTTCCACTTGTTTGGCAGTGGCCAGTTACTTATCAGGGCCTTCCAGTAAACTGAAAAGATTAAACGATATACTCGTAGTGATCGGATTGTTTGTGGCGCCAATGATTTTGATTTTCTGGCAGCCCGATGCGGGATCCGCTCTGGTATTCCTTTCCTTTTTTATTTTGTTATACCGAGAAGGGTTGTCGCCATTACCCTACATAATTGGCATCACGACTGCTGGGGTTTTCATTTTGTCATTACTCCTTGATCCACTGACGGTCATGATCATCTTAAGTCTCGTGGCCCTTCTTCTATTGGTCCAAAATTTTGGAAATCGACTTTATTGGAATCTTAGTATCCTTATGCTCGGAGTGGCTTCGGTCGTTTGTATCATTCAAGGACTCGATCTGCAAATATTGATTGTCAACTCCATTTTGGTGGCCTTCTTCTTGTTCTTCCAATGGTTGAAAGGCAAACCCACGCTGGCAATAACCATTGGCACTGGAGCAATTTTCTTTGGAGCAATGGCTTTTGCCACAGATTATGTTTTTTACAACGTCTTGGAGCCTCATCAACAAGATCGGCTTAATGTATGGCTCCATCCAGACAAGTGTGATCCGCAGGGGCCACTTTACAATGTTTTGTTGTCAAAAATGGCAGTGGGATCTGGTGGTTTCACAGGGAAGGGCTACTTGGATGGCACGCTGACCAAGCTAAATTATGTGCCTGAGCAATCAACAGATTTTATCTTTTGTACGGTAGGCGAAGAACAGGGATTTGTTGGATCACTCACGATTGTGGGACTTTTTGTATTCCTCATCATCCGCATTATTGATATTGCTGAGAGACAGCGGTTAAATCTATTCAGGCATTATGCCTATGGCGTTGCAGGCATTCTCTTCTTTCACTTTGCCATCAATATCGGAATGACCATGGGTCTGATGCCCATCATTGGAATCCCTCTGCCATTCATTAGCTATGGAGGATCGGCTCTGCTTGGTTTTACCCTAATGATTGGAGTGTTGTTAAAATTTGATAGCCAACGGTACCTCAACTAAGATGACCCCAAAACAAGCGTTGTTTACTTTAACTCATCAATGTGCTGATGGGAGCAGCGCCAGGTGTGGTATTCTACAAACTGATCACGGCCAAATCGAAACCCCAGTGTTCATGCCGGTGGGCACCCTTGGTACGGTGAAGAGCCTCAATCAGGAGCAGCTGGCAGACATCATTAGGGCTCAAATAATCTTGGGAAATACCTACCACTTGTTCCTCCGACCGGGTATGAATATTCTGGCTCAGGCAGGTGGTTTACATCGGTTCATGAGGTGGCCTGGACCCATCTTAACCGATAGCGGAGGCTATCAGGTGTATTCATTAGCAGCCCGCAGGAAGATCACAGAAGATGGGGTGACTTTTGCATCGCACATCGATGGGTCGAAGCACTTTTTCTCACCTGAAATTGCTATGTCCATCCAACAACAAATTGGAGCCGATGTGGTAATGGCCTTTGATGAATGTACTCCTTATCCCTGTGATCGACTCTACGCCAAGAAATCGATGGAGTTAACCCATAGATGGCTTGATCGATGCATTGAATTCATGTCTCAAAACCAACCCCACTACGGGTACAATCAGATTCTTGCCCCCATTGTCCAGGGAAGCGTCTATGCCGACCTACGTCTCGAATCAGCCAAAGTGATCAGTGACAAAGGAGCCAGTATCAATGCGATTGGTGGACTATCGGTGGGTGAACCAGCAGAGGTATTATATGAAATGACCCACACCACTGCCCAGCATCTGCCAGTGAATAGCGCCAGGTACTTGATGGGTGTAGGCACACCGGCAAATATTTTGGAATGTATTGGTTTGGGTATTGATATGTTTGATTGTGTGCTGCCTACACGGAATGCGAGGCATGGTATGATTTACACCGCCGACGGGATCGTCAATATCAAGAATAAGAAATGGGCCACTTGCTTAGATCCTATCGACACTAACAGCATGGCATCGAGCTCAAGGTCCTACTCGAGAGCATATCTACGACATCTGATCATCAGCAAGGAGCTGTTGGGTGCTCAATTGGCTTCCATTCAAAATCTGGCATTTTATACAGAATTGATGCGAAAAGCACGTGAAATGATTGCACAAAATCGTTTTGATACGTGGAAGACCGGGATCATTCCGTCTTTAACCAGAAGGCTATGAAAGTGATGAAGAAGTTAGATGGTTATATCATTAAAATGTACTTGAAGACCTTCTTCTTTACTGCACTTCTCTTTTCTCTTATCGCGGTCGTTATCGACTTTAGTGATCGTTTGGATAAGTTTATTGAAAATCAAGTACCGGCAAGTGAGGTTGTCACCTTGTACTACCTGCACTGGATCGCCTTCATCAACGGTATGCTCTGGCCCCTTTTTGCACTTATTGGGGTGATCTTCTTCACCTCACGTTTGGCAAAGAACTCTGAAATCATAAGCATTTTCAATGCCGGCATTCCCTTTAGAAGACTGATGCTGCCTTACCTTTTTGCTGCAGGCTCAGTTTCCATTGTCCATTTTGTCGCCAACAATTATTTGATCCCCATGGGCAGCAAAATCCGGATTCCCTTTGAAAATGAAAATATTTGGAACAATACAGATTTTTCTCGCACCAGGGATATCCACATCATGCTGGACCCACAAACAAAGTTATACATTAGAAATTACCAGCAAAGAGACTCCAGTGCTCTGGATATGCGGCTCGAAAAATACGATGCGCAGGCTGAGCTGGTTAGTTTCATGGAAGCGAAAAGGGCAAAGTATGATGCCAAGGAGAAGAAGTGGAGCCTGCGTAATTTCATGATGCGCTCATTTAATGATTTGGAAGAGTCGCTCCAACTTGGCCAGGGTGAAACCTTAGATACAGCAATCAACATCACTCCCGAAGACCTGACGCGGATTAAGAATCAACAACAGATTATGACATCCCCAGAACTCCGGCAGTATCTGCGCAAGCAACAGGCGAGAGGTATTGGAGGTACAAGAATTTTCGAAACAGAACTCTATCGTCGCAGCTCTGAGCCCGTTTCCATCTTAATATTGACTGTCATCGGAATGGCCGTAGCTAGTCGTAAGGTACGCGGTGGTTTAGGGATTCACCTTGCTATTGGGATTAGCATTGGTGCCTTGTACATCCTGCTTACGAAATTTACCATGACTTTTACCAATTCAGAAAGTTTGGGACCTATTATGGGGGTTTGGTTGCCCAATATCATCTTTGGATTGGTTGCTGTCTACTTAACACGGATTGCTCAAAAGTAATTTTCAATTTTTTTTGAAAATTTTAACACTAAGATAAAAATCTGATTTACAGATATTTACCACATATCATTCATGAAATCAACGTATTTTAGGGAACTAAATACTCATTTTGTTCAACAGATAGTTGCACTAAGTTAAACAAATGCGTAAATTGCAGAAACTTCTAAAAACATTTGCCATGTCAACCATCGAATTTCAAGACCGCCTGAATCAGCTGTCCGCCGTACTGAACACGTTTGCCTACAACTTGACCAAAAATGTCGAGGACGCAAAGGATTTGTTTCAAGAAACTGCTTTTAGAGCGCTGAGCAATCGAGAAAAATTCCGGCCAGGCACAAATTTCAAGGCGTGGCTCTTCACCATCATGAAAAATATTTTCATAAACAACTACCGGAAGAAAGTAAAAGCCAATACCATAACTGATTCTACCGATAACTTGTATTACCTTAATTCAAGCAGCAAGGTAATCAGCAACAAAGCCGAATCCAACATTATGTTGGCTGAGCTTCACGATATGATTGATAGTCTGGACGACTCTCTAAAGATTCCCTTCACCATGCATTATGAAGGATTTAAGTACCAGGAGATTGCGGACCAACTGAGTCTGCCCCTGGGTACGGTAAAGAGCAGAATATTCTTTGCCCGAAAAGAGCTCAAAAGTCTAATTCATGCTCGCTACAATCTCTTGTTCCGGCATCGTGAAAAAGCATCATGACATCGGTTCGGAAATCAAAATTTTAAGAGGCTGGCAAATCGTCAGCCTTTTTCTTACCTATGAAGGCCACTTGCTTAACCGACACTTGCATGGCCATTAAATCTTTTGAAAGAACATAGATTTTTTACTCTTGACAACAATGTCGAAGCAAATGAGCTCCTCTTCATGCGGGGCATATTATTAGTGCTCCATTCAAAAAATATCTTATACTATCGGCATGCTACTTTCCGACAGACATCACTGTTGGATGCATGCATCCTACAGCGCAGGCTCTTCATCGTCAAATCAGATACATTATGAAAGCAGTACTAGTGCCGCCACCTGTTAAGATGCAAGGCCTTGCCCTCTTTTACTTAATCAATGACAGGACTAATCTTCTCTGCCTGCATTCCAGATATCGAATGTACACGACCTCGATCTTGGGTGATTGATACGCCCCCATTCATTGGGGAGATGGAAGATACGGGGCACAGTCTTCATAGTCATGCTCCTTTTGGATAAAAGCAAAAGCGCCTGCTAGGGTATAATAGCAGGCGCCATCAAAACAAAACGAAAAACCAACTTAAACCTTACTCATGCAATTGGCAAAATGCTTTCATATGTGTTATTCAGCTTTTAGTATTACCGCTATCTCTTGGCGGCTTTGATCACGATAAATGGTCAGTAAGACCTCATCACCAATGGAATATTGGTTAAGGGTCGCCACCAAATCTTCCGGAGACGAAACTGACTTCTCATCAACCATCAAAATAATGTCGTTGGGAATAATTCCCGCATATTGCGCTGCACCCCCATCTTCTACTCGAGTGATGACAACGCCCTCATCAATGCCCAGGTCCAATTCTGCATACTCTTCATAATCCGGGATGGATGCGATACTGACACCCAGCCTCCCACGGGGACCACCATGCTCAATAATATTATTAATGATGGGTTCAAAAACGTTTGTTGGGATCGCAAAGGAATATCCGGCATAATAGCCGGTTGCGGTTGCAATTGCGGTATTAATCCCTACCAACTCACCAGCTGCATTCACCAGAGCACCTCCACTGTTGCCAGGATTCACTACGGCATCAGTCTGAATAAAATCCTCGATAGCATCATTGCGGCGAATAATATTGTCACGACCTTTGGCACTGACAATTCCTGCGGTAACCGTTGATGTCAAATCAAAGGGATTTCCCACTGCCAACACCCATTCCCCAACCTTTACTTTATCGGAATCTCCAAACTTGAGGTGAGGCACATCATCGGCATCAATCTTTATGACCGCAAGATCAGTGCGCGGATCTTTCCCAATCAGCTTGGCCTTAAATTTTCTATTGTCGTGTAAAGTAATTTCAAATTGATCGGCAAAATCAATGACATGATTGTTGGTAATGATGTAACCGTCGGGTGATATAATTACACCTGATCCCTTACCTGATCGGGCCCGGGGACCTCCAAAAAAACCATCATCCCCAAAAAAGAAGCTAAAGGGATCTCGAGGCGAACGACGGTCGTTCAATCGATCTTGTGCCACCGCAATACTTTCTTCTGCGCTGATGTGTACCACCGCAGGCATGGCGGTACTGGCTGCGGCCACAAAGTCCATCGAGGGCAGTGCGAAATGGTCAGTGATTCGAGTCAGGTGAGCTAGATCATTCTTTACCGTCTGAGTTCTATCTTTGCCTAACCAGATCATGCCAGCCAGGACAATCAATCCTCCGGCAGAACCTGCAATCACGAGTGAGAGAATTCGTTTCATCGGGAATAATTATTTTACCACTCAGTAATCAAGATAACGAGCCATAGAAGTGCTAGTTTTTCTTCATTTTTAATTTAACAATATATTAACTGCTTATAAGAATGAGGCAAAAAAACCTGACATGACCAGGATAGGACTGATTAGTGACTTACACACTGGAGAACCAGATGATTCTCCCTTCGATATTGATCTTAGGGCAAATTTTAGATCCGTTTTATCCGAGCTAATGAATCACCAGCCCGATCACCTGATCATAGCCGGTGACCTGTGCCTAAAAGATGGTGATAAAGCCATCTACCGATGGCAAAAATCGAAATTTGATGCCTTGGATGTTCCTTATTCGATCATAGCTGGCAACCATGATGATGCTGGGGCTTTGTACGAGGTATTTTCGCATCTGCCACGATTGCATGATGGTGAACTGTATTACCATCGAGAGATGGGGGGTTATCATTTCATTTTTCTCGACACTGCTAAAGGATGCCTGTCAAGTATGCAGAAGAAATGGTTTGAGGAAAAACTGGTGGAAAAATTGGACCTCCCGAAGATAGTCATCATGCACCATCCGCCAGACAAGATGCATGTGCCTCATATGGATTCGTCACATGCGCTGAGAGACGCACAGCAAGTGATGGAAATACTGAGAGGTCATCAGCATCCACTCCAGATTTTCTGCGGTCATTATCACGTCGAGAAATCCGTGTCTTTTGGGAATGTACATATTCACATTACCCCGTCATGTTACTTCCAGATTGATCCTTTTTCAGAAGAATTTAGAATCGATCACAAGGACATTGCTTACCGTCTCATAGATTTGTATCCAGATCATATAGATCATCATGTGCGATATTTGAAGGGTCATGCCACAAGTAATCATTGAAATTGAAGCGCATACAATCGACGGTCGTGTTCCCCATCATGACGATTATATAGCATCAAATGGTAGGCGATTGCTCGATCTGGTCTGTAAATACACAGGAGTCTGCCAAAGTGCTTGTCAGTGAGGGAACGTTTAGGAACAAAATCGACATAGGCAGCCCAATCTGCATTGAAATCCGTTCTGGCACGCTCTGTTGGGAATAAATGCATATGAATATCAAAGTGCTCATCATTGATTGCCAGGCTGCTGGCCATGGCAAAAGTACTCACCTGAGGGACCTGGTGTTTTAAGTGACGATCGATATAAAAACGCATTTCAAATTCGTGCTCGGTAGAGTGAAGTACCAGGTCATATTTCATTAATCGATCCTTTTGCTTCATCTTGATCTTATAAAACCCCTCCACGGGTTTAATGAAAGTCATACCCGATTGCTCCAATTTCTTCGTGAAATGATGTGAATAGTAAATCTGAGCCTTCACATCTGTCGTCGTATGCACGAAGAATACGATTCCTGCATGGGTCAACACCTGGAATAAACCTTTCCTTATCAACCACATAATTTGAAATTGAAAAGAGTCCAACCAATTTCGTCAAATTGAATTAAAAAAGACAACCTTTACCACAAAGTTCAGATATTTAGCCGCATGTGTGGAAGATCCTCATTGACAAAATCAGAAAAGGAGCTGGAGGCGAGATTTAAGGCCACCTTCTATAGTGAGGATCTGGAGAAATATAATCCCCTTCCTAATTATAATGTCGCACCAACTCATGTGATGCCCATTATTACGAATCGAGATCCAGATCACTTTTTACCACTGCGGTGGGGGCTTGTCCCATACTGGGCAAAAGACCAGAGGATAGGTGCCAGGATGATCAATGCACGTATTGAGACCGTATTGGAAAAATCTGCTTTTAAATATGCGGTATCTAAAAGAAGATGCCTGGTACCAATGGACGGTTATTACGAGTGGAAGAAAGAGGGGAAATCCAAGAAACCTTTTCGCATCGTCGTTAGGGATCAGGAAATATTTGCTTGTGCAGGTCTGTGGGAAACATGGAAATCACCCGCAGGTGATAAGATTTACTCCTATACCATCATCACTCAATCACCAAGTTCTTCCATTCAGCATATTCATGATCGCATGCCAGCCATCTTGAACCAAGAACAAGAAGCTTTGTGGTTAGACATGGATCTGCCGGCAGAGGATGCCTTATCGTTGCTGGCCCCCTATCCTGAAGAGACCATCACTGCTTATGAGGTGTCATCGCGAGTAGGCAAAGTTTCGGAAAATGATGCCGGCCTGATTCAACCAATAGATCAGCCACCGACAGATCATCAAGCAAGCCTATTCTAGCAGAAGAGAAAACAGAAGCCACCCTGTCAGTTCACATCATCCATCCATTTCTTCATTAATGGACTAAGTGCAATGAAAACAATCCCGGCACCTATCCCCGTCATTACCATGGTCATAAATAGGTCGGGAATTTGATTGAGTTGATTGGGATCAAATTGTCCAGCAACGAGTCCTGCGACCAGATTACCCAGTGCGGTACCTACAAACCACATACCCATCATCTGGCCGACATATCTTTTCGGCGCCAACTTGGTCGTGGTGCTCAGTCCCACGGGACTTAAACATAATTCTCCTACTGTATGGAGAAAGTAGGTAAATATTAAGAACATCATCGATGCTTTCATCCCTTGGGTGGCAATCTTTGCAGCGAAGTACATGACCAGGAAGCCCAGAGCTAGAAAAATCAAGCCCAAGGCAAATTTAAGTGGGGTGCGTGGATTCAAATGCTTCTTGGCCAACCAGATCCACAATACACCAAAAAGTGGTGCGAGGGTGATAATAAAGAAGGAGTTGACACTTTGCAACCAGCTTGCCGGCATTTCCCAGGATCCAAAAACTCGCTGAGTGTAACTCTCGGCAAAGAGATTAAGCGCTGATCCAGCCTGTTCGAATCCGGACCAGAAGACCGCAGCACCCAGTACCAGTAGAAAGATCACGAAGACCTTTTTCTTCTCGTCGACAGACAGACCTCCAGAGATCATGACGTACGAAAAATACAAGATCACGACCACCGCAATGATGATAAAGACAGCCTGAGCAAGACCTTCGGCGGTAAACAGATCTATGACGTGGGTAAGTTGCAAGATTGCCAAAACAGCGACTGTAAAACCGGCAAACATAAGTGCCAGCCGGTTATTTCCCGTTGAAGCAGAGCCTTTCGAATCTTGCAAGATATTGGGCTCCATTCCAATCTGCCCTAAGTTATTGCCAGTGAGTTTGTATTGAATGAGTCCAAACACCATCCCAATCCCAGCCAAAGCAAAACCCAGATGCCAATCTATCGTTTCGGCGAAGTAACCACAGAGCAGTGGACCCAAGAAAGCCCCGACATTGATCCCCATGTAAAAAATACTGAAGCCCGCATCACGCCTTGCGCCCTTCCCGGGATATAATTCTCCAACACAAGTGCTGATGTTGGGTTTTAGGAGACCCGTGCCCACCACAATAAAAATCAGGCCTAGATAAAAGGTGTATTCATTGGGGATGGCCAAGATGAAGTGGCCCATGGCTATAATGATCCCACCGTACCAGATCGCTCGTCTTTGGCCAATTTTCCGGTCAGCAAACCAACCACCGGGCAATGTCAACAAATACACCCCGCAGGTGTACAACCCATAAATCGCAGCAGCTTTCCCCACGGAAAATCCCAGTCCACCATTAGCTACTGTAGCGGTCATAAACAGAATGAGTAGTGCCCGCATTCCATAGTAGCTAAAGCGCTCCCACATCTCTGTAAAAAAGAGGGTTGATAAACCTTTGGGATGGCCAAAAAAACCTTTGGTTGCAGTAGGATCAAGAGTACTCATGGGCAGTGAAATAGGTTAGGTCAGTGACTAAAAATAGCTTTTTAAGCTGGAAACCCCACCACCCATCAGTCCTTCCAAGCACTGACGGCATCCTTTTCAACACGTAGGTCCCAATCCAGACCCTGGACCATAGTGCGGATGGTGGCCAACAACTCTTCTCCACGTGCATCCGCTCTTTTCAAGAGATCACCGTCTTCAGCAACTGCTCGAACATACTGCTTGGCCTTTTCATTGAGTTTATTCAGATCTTCTCGTGAAAAAGAATTAAAGGTTCCTTCTTGAAGATCGTAGTAGTCGAGATCGTGATCTATGCTGAGAATAGTAGCTTCAGGAAATCCCCTGATGTAAACGATACGTTGAGATGGATCTGCATCGATCTCAATTTCCTCCAGATCAAAGCCAGCCGAAACTTTAGCTTTTACCCTGATCAAGGCCTTTTTTCGGAAAATACCCCAGTCATAGCCGTAATAATCTTTGTAGTCGTAGACTTCTGATATATACCCTTCAACACTCACCAATTTGGTCACATCACGGATCTGTTCGAGTAATAGTGTGGCCTCCTCTTGGCTTTCTTTTTTAAAGCTGGGCCAGAAATTGGTGTTGGCAATCCAGAGACCGGCCAAAAAAGCAATGATAACCAAGATGCCAAAGATGAGACGCTTCATCATTATAAATCAACAGGATACTTCAGACCTTTATACTCTCGAAGTACAGCCTTTACGGAACCCACCGATATGGGAGACTCGATCAAAAGCGGAATCCGGTTCTGATCATTTGATACCCAAATTTTCATGCCCTCATTATCCTTGAAGACATTACCTACTATTAACTCTGGTTCGAACAGTAACGTGTTACAGGGACCCAGACCACGAACTCTCTTCTTCTCCTCGACACCTTTATACACTACGGATATGTTGTAGATCTTTCGATCGAGATAAACATTCATCGGTATCCTGGAGTCAATGTCGTAGGTACTGAAGTCAATGTTCCGCATACTGTAGAAACTCGACAAAATGTCATGCGTACACTCTACCAGAGCCACTTCTTCCTCGTCTGCTTTCTCTTTACTTTTTCCTTTTCTGGAAATGGCTATCTGGTGCTCGTGTTTGTATTTCACATCATCATAAAGCCGGTAGTTGCCTTCCAGTACTTTCCGGATGGTACGCTTAGGGCGCATGGTTTGTTTATCAATGAAACTATCGTAATAATCGCGGACTTTGAAGATCCAATCGTATGATTTATAGGTGCGACCCATAGCCGAAATATGATAGAGGTCACCTTTTTCCGCTACTTCAAAACTCACTTCTCCTGCAGCAATCCAAACGAATCCCAGATTGTAATAAATCTTGTACACCACTTTTTCACCGGCCTGAAATACTTCATTGGTAATGGTACAAGTATCAGAACGGCTTAACTCAGCAGTTGGACGGTGAGATTGACTGCTGAAACTGACAACAAGGATGACCACTGTTGTCAGAATCCACCTACGAAAAGCCATAACTCATTAATTTCAATTCTTTCATAAATAAAACGAATATCATGCCGGCTGGCGTTTCTTGACTTTGAGAATTCTCCCTGGAAGTAAACGAGTGGATTTGATCTTTAGTTCGATAGAGCCTGATTTGCAAGCAATTGGCGTCGATCAAGCAAGAGCTCCATACCTAAGGGCGATCAATGAATAGACTTTGTGTCTACCAGCATCATGGCAGGAATCGAGTAGAGAGAAGTAAGATAAACTTTTAGACCTGCAAACTGCAAAGGAGTTTATCCTACTTCGCCCTCTCACACCACCGGACTGACATACGGTTCACGTATCACGGCGGTTCTTAGAGTAATTTGGTAATGGATGGAACCGACTGTGCAGCAGGTGCAATGACGCGAGTCCAACTGTATCAAAGTAATGGTTCGGATATGCAGCATTCATATGGCTTGCACCCGAATTCCACCAGGCTCCGCGCTGATTAAACGATGACAGCACCGCTCTTTCCTCGCTAAGTCCTCGGGATATCAGTGCGCTCTTTCTCGTCCAATTCCGCTTCATCTGGCGCCATTTAATCTTCCTCAAGTGGCGCCGTATCCAGCCATCCAGTTCCTTCGTGAATCCTCTCACCTCACTGAGCGAAAAGTAACTCATCCACCCAGCCAACAGTGGGTTGAGGTTCTCTTTCACGAAGCGCTCAAGGTTCCTGCCCTTCCCCATTCTCATCCTCACCTTAACCTTGTTCTTGAATCGCTTGATACTCCATTTGGCAACCTTAAACTTCACCGGGTTGTTGCTTGTAAAACTATAACCCAGCAGCTTACGATTCCATGGTCGATCCAGGGTGCTCTTCTCTCCATTGACTTTTAGCTTTAGCTTCTGCTCAATGAAGCCCTTTAGGCTTTCCATTACTCGTTCTCCTGAGCGTTTGGTCTTCACGTATATCTGAAAATCATCCGCATATCGTACAAAGTAATGCCCCCGCTTCTCCAACTCTTTATCTAACTCGTCCAACACAATGTTTGATAACAATGGTGATAACGGGCTGCCTTGTGGGGTCCCTTTCTTCCGAATTTGTTCCATGCCGTTCACCATCATCCCACTTCGCAGATACCGCTCTATCAGATGGATTACGCGTCGATCCGATATCCGATTGCTCAGCTTACTTAGTAGGCGTTGATGGTTTACTTCATCGAAAAACTTCGCAAGGTCCATATCTACAACCCATCTTCGTCCTGTGTTAATATGATCCCGGGCTGTACGTAGTGCCTGATGGGCACTCCGCCCTACTCGAAAACCATAACTCCATTCCGAAAATTCTGCGTCGTAATATGGACTCAGTACTTGCTGTATGCCTTGTTGTATCATCCGGTCTACCACTGTCGGTATGCCTAGCATCCGAACTCCACCTCCCGGCTTTGGTATCTCTACCATCCGCACTCGTTGGGGGTAGTAGCTGTCTGTCAACAAGGACGCTTTGATCCCTGACCAATGCTTATCTAGATGCGGCTTTAGTTCCTCTACAGTCATGCCATCTATGCCACCACTGCCTTGGTTATTGTACACTCGCATATAATTCGATCATGTTCCCACGACTGACTATTTGCTCCATTAGCTCAGTCGGTAGCTCGCTCTTGGCTTTATTATTCCCCGGTCCGTTTGTCGCTCTCATCAGTTATCTCTTGCTTTCCGAGCCGTACCTCCCCAATGAGACCATTCCATCCCAGAAATGGCTCCTGCTACTCCTAATCGTACCGTTAACAATAATTCCATAAGCGTCTTAACTCTAAGTTCGGCCCTTCGCACTGACAGTCTCAATGCTACTATGGCCTCGGCTGACTTCTGCTGACTCAACTTTGTGTCTCCACTCAGCTTGTGGTATAAGTCCGTATCCTTCTCGGATATGCTTCCTAAATGATCCACTTGCCAACAGATCTCCCCGGGTAATGCGCAAATACCTTCACATTTATGCCTGCCACATATACATAATCACCTCCTGTGCAAGTATTGGACTTTAGAGATATAGGCCTCCTCATCCGGTGACAATGCCTAACTATGTGATTCCTGTTCGTCAGGCCAATGCTTTGCCTTCGGCTTCCTCCAACCATATCCTCGCAGATATAATCTTGCCGTTCAGCTAATGCTTCCCCTTGCCGGGTGCATAGAGGACTTTCACCTCCAAGTATTTGCGCCCTGCCGGGCGCACCAAAAAAAAGGTGCAGTTGAGTACTGCACCCTACTTCCAGATTTGAGTGTCTGAACTGCTCTTTTTAGACAAGATTCAAACGACCAACAAGTTACAAAAGTAGACTGGTTTTAACTAAATCTTTACCGGGAATCCTTGAAACTCTTTTTTTCTCTCTGGCCACAGTAAAGTCTATTTGATAGATTCTGATACACGCTAATTTTAATACCTTGCATTTAATTTACTGTTTATGAGGATTTTAGGAATTGACCCTGGCACTAATATATTGGGCTTTGCCATTATAGAAGTCAATGGCCACGGGCTGCACGTTCTCTGTATGGATGTGGTACGGATGAGCAAGTACGACAATCATCAGGACAAGTTGCATCGGATTTTTAATGAGATTCAGGAGATTATCGACCGCTACCAACCAAGATGTATGGCCATTGAAGCTCCCTTCTACGGGAAAAATGTGCAGTCGATGCTTAAGCTTGGCCGGGCCCAAGGAGTGGCAATAGCGGCAGCCCTACAAAGGAAAATCGAGGTTCAAGAATATTCTCCAAAGAAAATTAAGCTGGCTGTCACCGGCAATGGAAATGCTGCAAAAGAACAAGTGGCCGCGATGGTGGCGCAACTCACGGTCAATGCAGTGGAGCAAAAGGATTTGGATGCCACCGATGCCTTGGCAGTGGCGATCTGCCATCATTTCCAAAATAAGCAATTGGTGGGACAGGGTGTTGCCTATAAAGACTGGCGTGCTTTTTTAAAGGCCAATCCCGATCGCCGAAAGTGATGATGAACGGAATGTTATACCGTCTGATCTAAGTCTTGACCTTCATAGTAACCCGTATCCAAATTTCGATGTGCTTTCACAAAATAGGTGATCTGACCAACGTGATAGGAGAAATGTTCGGTGATATGAATCAAGATTGCTATTCCACTTTCTTCGAATCCCTGCACCCGATAGGCCTGAGTCAAATCAGTGGGATGCACATTTTTCAAGATCCTGTCTGTTTCCCGCATCAACACTACAATCATGTGTTTTAAATCATCCCGGCTGTAACCACCTTGAGTACTGAACTCAACTTTCCTTTTCCTAGTGTCGTCCATCTTACCCAGCGTGGAAAACAACCACTGCTCAACATTTCCACGTAAGTGCAGGATCAAGTTGCCCACACTATTGCTATGATCATTGGGCCGGAACCAGATCTCATCCTCACTTAATAGATCCAAACATTTGAGCACACGCTCCTGGCATTCACCTACAAGACGACGCCGGATTTCCTGAATGAAATACAAATGGTAATTCTCATCAAGGTTATTCATCTGCAATTTTTTGGTGAGCCTTCTAAAGCGGTTGGAGACCATCCACTTCCGCCTGTCCGAATGTTGAGTATATGGATCATTTGCATGGTCCTATTTCCAGATTTGCCTTTTTTCAGACCTCTCACTACTGGATCTTTATTTTGTGAATCTTTTCCGGCATCCACACCTGCATGTCATTGCTGCCTCGATTACACCAGGTATAGTAAGGAACGGCCGTCACTTCCCGTCTGGTGAGTGTGATATCACGACCATCAGCACTGGGTCGAGCTGCTGTCACTTCACCCACTAATTTCAACACAGGTTCATCGGTCACCAGCCCCTTAATGGGTTTGAATAAATCATCATCTGAGATTAAGAGATTGAATACTCCTCCTTCATTATCGGCAGCCTCAAAACAATAGATCAAAGGCCCGAATTGCAAAGCCAATCGATCTTGGTTTTCAACTACCTCCGGACGGCTTCTGAGTTTGCGAGGAAGCATGGGGAACTCAATTTCCACTTGGCTTCCCGGCCGCCATTCACGCTCCACAACGGCATAGCCCTGAACGGTTTGGTAGGCAATTTCTTCTCCATCGATCCATAATTTCACGCCATCTTCTGGTGGGGTAATAAAGTGGTATAAATCACCTGGCAAGGCCTCATCTCCACTCCAGCCGGGTATACGAATATGCAATTTTGCCCGGTTGGTCGAACCTGGATTGATAAAAACGGTCACTTTATTGTCCCAAGGATAACTGGTTTTAACTTCAATATCGGTTTTCTTCCCATTGATGACTTGTTGAGTTTTGCTCGAAATAAAAAGATTAATCCACAATCCGTCCTGGCTTTTTCCATAAATGTAATTGCCAATGGAAGCAATCAGTCGCGAGATATTAGAGGGACAGCAGGCCGTTCCAAACCAGTCGCGTCGTTGGTGCTGACCACTGCTGGCCAAAGGATTGGGATAAAAGAATTGCCGGCCGTCCAGAGAAATTCCATCGAGAGCAGCATTGTATAGGCTTCTTTCGAGTACATCGATGTATTTGGCCTCTCCGGTAAGCCAATTCATTCGCTGGTTCCAAAAGACCATTCCTACTGAGGCACATGTTTCACAATAGGCATGCTCATTGGGGAGCACAAAGTCAATGTCAAAACCTTCGTTTCGGCCGGCCGAACCAATTCCTCCGGTGACGTAGGTGTTCCGGTGTACCACATCCTCCCAGACTTTCAACATTGTCTGTAAATAAGCTTCATCTTCTGTAATGGCGGCCAGATCAGCTATGCCGGTGTACATGTACATAGCACGAACGGCATGCCCGGTGATCTCCGTTTGCTCTTTTACCGGTACTGCATCCTGGCAATAGCCTGGATCTTCCCATACGTCCCAGATCTTTCCTTTCCCATGACCATGTCCACGTTGATCTAAGAACCATTCAGACAATTTCAGATATTTTTCGTCTCCGGTAACACGATAGAGTTTTATCAGGGCCAACTCAATTTCCTGATGACCAGCAACCCATGGCTTATTCGCTTGTCGTAATGTGCGATCCATATGATCGGCAAACCGGATCGCTACATCAAGAAGCTTTCGCTTTCCCGTAGCTTGAACATACGCTATGGCAGCTTCAATCAGGTGGCCAGCACAATAAGTCTCATGCTTCTCCATGTCCTTCCACCGATTCTCCAAACCCTCCAAAATGTAGTAGGTATTGAGATAGCCATCATCCAATTGGGCCACAGCGATCTTGTCAATCCACTCATCGGCCTTCGCTTCTAGAGCAGCGTCAGGAACAGCGTGCAGGGCATAAGCCATAGCTTCTAAAGCTTTATATACATCACTGTCGTCATAATAGATGCCTTCATGCCTTCCGGTGCCGGCAGCTACTTTCTCAAAGTTATGTATCCGGGGGGTCGCCTCTTCGGTCTGATAAATGCAGACCTCCAATGCCTTGGTGGCAACATCTTCGATCTTTGGTGTCCAGAATGGATCATCAATGATCACTTCAGCGTAATTTACGCCCACCATTTTTTGAAAGCTATCTTGACAATCAACCTTTGGCGAGAAAAAAAGGACAAATGAGAAAATTAGAGACCCGAGGCAAATTGAGGTCCGATTCGAAAGGATTGGGTAAACACACGTCATAGGAAATCGGCAATGCATCCTAAAGAAGTTTTAGAAAATTTCGCGAATTACTTTAAGTTAATCTAATAACCAACGACCAACAATTGAGTCTCAGAAAATATGCTATTCATCGACTAAAATTCATACACTGGAAATTCTGTTATACGCAAAGTGGTACAGCCATAGGGAACAAGTGAAATGTGCTTGACTTCAAGTTCTCTTTCAGGTTTTGATTTCCCCCAGGCAGCGGAGAAAACAGGAGCTCCATTCGCCGTTGTCCAATCAGGAATATATACGCCATTTAATTCCAAATGAATAGGAGCATTACTTAGATTCCAAGGGTAAGAACCATCCCAGGCAGGAAATTTAACGGATACGGCCGAATCCAGATTATTTAACGTTGTTTTGATTAGTCCATAACGCCATTCTTCGGTAGGGTATACCTCTGTAAATGAACCATATTTATCACCCCGGTCTTTGATCTTCTCCTCATGATTAATTTTTAGGGCATATACCAAGGGACCTCGCTCAATGGCCACAGAAAAGTCATACCAAATTGAGCTCCTAATTTTCATCGGAAGCTTTAATATGATTTCATCTCCATCTTTCCAAGAGCGTTGAATGACAGCTTTTTGATTGTCAATTGTGCCATGCCACTTTTCACCATTGATCGTAATTTCTGGCTGGGCTGTCCAGCTGGGAATGCGTAGTACAAAAGGAAAGCTGTCGCTTTGATTTAGCTTAAACCTGAATCGAACCTCTTCACGGAAAGGGAACCCGGTTTCTTCAATAATATTCAACCGGGTATTATTCCCAACGATCAATGAAACCTCACTAGGGCCATAAGATAGGGCAGCTACCCCACGGTCGTGGGTAGCATAAAACAGGTTTTGTATGAATTTTGGCCATGATTGGTGCATGTTGGTAGTACAGCAGGGATAACCTGATAATACGCCAAATACAAAATCGGTACCGTGGTGCACGTTGGTTTGATAGGAGGTAGCTAATTGGTCAGAAAGTTCTATTTGATTGGCGGCCTGAAAATACTGCCGTGCGGTAAAATGGTCATTGGCTTGGGTGGGCAGTGCATTGTAAACAATTTTTTCCAGTTGATCAGCAAAAGTCATATCACCAGTAATCGTGATCATCGATTCCAAGGAAAACATTTCTTCCGCTACTGAACAAAATTCTACGCCTTGGACGGGATTTTTACCATGCAGGGGCTCATCTCCTCCATACATACCTTGCGGCTGCCCGTGATATTTACCGATGTCCTTAAGTGCCTTCTTCACCGCAAAGACAGCGGATGAATCTTTCGAAAACTGATAGCGAATTATGGGTTCCTTCAATCCTTGGGCCAGATTCACGCAGTGCATGCTTCCAATTTTAGAGATGTGCAATGCAGCAATTTCTTCCTGATCGAACGGATAACCTTTTACAGTAGCATAATGCCATGGAGTGATTGGGTCTTCATAATTCTGCTCATTGAGAAATATTTCTTGCCAGGGAAAAGTTTGCTCGGCAATGAGATCACCCAATTCAAGTAAAAATGAATCACCGGTGATGTTGTAGAGCCAGTACACGATCATTAAATTATCGCCACCTCGGCGATTGGCCCAAAGCGTCAGATGGTCCAGTGGTGTTTGCGGTAACTCCTTGAGTTGGTAGCGAAAATATCTCGTTAAACATTCGATCACGCGCTGGTCTTGGGTAGCAGAATAGTACTGCTGCAGGATTTTCAGCATCACCATCTTTGGCCACCAGTCGCTCCTATTGCCGCGTTGTAGTCCGGGCTCTGGATCGGGTGGCGATGTAAAGGGGGTCGGCCCAATATAGCCGTCTTCGGCCTGGTTATTCAATGTCCATTCGATCCAGGGTCGTACTTTGGCTTTGAGCTCAGGATCATCTAGGATGTAGGCCAGTGGTAATAAACCATCAATCCAGTATGGTCCTCTTTCCCAGCCATCGCCATCACCACCCAGCCATCCGTTGCGCTCACCAACCACCTCTGGATAGATTTCGTCCAAATGACCAGTCATTCCCGTTTTCATCCTTAGTAATTGTTCTGCCAGCCAACCATGCGGCTTAATACTGCCAAGGGGGAGTTCGAGAAATGGCTTCTCCAACAATGGTGCACGATTTTGTAAATAATGAGGGTCGCTGAGCCCATGTCTGAGTTGCTTATCTGTACCCCATAAGTAGCTGACAGAAATAGCTGTAGCGATCAGAACAATTTTCACATGCATAGACTATTGATATTATATCCTTTAGAGCGGACGGTGGAGCGTTTAAAATTTTTTCCACCGTCTACCTTTATCAAAGGTAAAAATTGAGGCAATTCATAGTTATGGGTCAACTCCATTATAGAATCTGACCTTGACATCGATCCCTACCTTTTTGAAAATCAAGATTCTCGCGTAAGCCAAATGAAGTAAAATGGTTTCGCCCCGTCTCGAATCAAATGTGTTGTAAGACCTAAAGTCAGTTTGACTAGTGAGGATACTCCGAAAAGGTCGCCAAATCAAAAATGGCTCTTTTGGCGATCTTTCCATTTTTCTCAATCGGCTGATACTCAGGCATCACCCAATCTCGAAAAAGTGAAAATCTCATCCAAAATAGGCTCATTTTATGAAGATGGCACTTTCCGGAGTAGCCTCACTAGTTGACTCGAGATCGTCACATTTTCGTTCATAGGTGTTGACCAAACTCACATTGACCATTGACTCAGATCACTGTCTGTAGCGGAGGTGCTTGGTAATTTTCTGGCCATTCTTAACGATAGACTAAACACTTTACTTATGAGGCTACTATTGTATTTTATTGCCATTTGCTTATGGGTTGCCTGTAATGCTCCCAGCACTGGAAACAGTGATGCTACTGGTTCGGGTATTGATACCGAAAAACTAACGGGTCAATCTGGAGTCGAAGATGATGTATCCGAGAAAAACATATTGCAGATCGCACAAGCTTCGGCCGATCACTCAACATTGGCCCAGGCTGTAGTGTCTGCTGGTTTGCAAGATGTGTTAACTAACGCCGGCCCACTGACTGTCTTCGCACCTAACAATCAGGCTTTTGAACAATTGCCTGAGGGTACATTAGAAGACCTACTAAAGCCTGAAAACAAAGCTAAGTTGGCCAAAATCATCAAATTTCACGCTGCTCCGGGAGCCTATGACGCCAATAACATTAGGGGTGTCATGGGAATTGGTCAAGCTACGGGAGATAAAGTCGAAGTCTCTAAGGAAGGTGATGCAACCTTGGTAAACGGTGCCAAGGTCTTAGGTACCGTCAAAGCATCAAATGGTTATGTGCATGTGATTGATAAGGTCTTATTACCTCCGAGTGGTTAAAAAATGGATCGTGATCCCACTTGCTTGAGAGATCAGTAAAACCGAAACGAAAACAGATCAGCGTCTTTCATCTCAACCTTCAATCTAACCGGTTGACCTGCCCATTGACCCAGGTTGGGATTGTCTTTCCACTTGACGTTGTGGAAGATTTCATTTCCAATGATCTCTTGAATATCCTGCAAGGTGAATTGTGGTATAGGATTCCCTTCGATGGTTTGAAGTTCAAATTTCAGATATCCAGCCGCTGAGGTAGAGAAGTTTATTTCCAGGTTCTCTCCGGAGAAGATAAAGGGTTTCGTTACCATTTTACCAACTTGATATTTAGCGTGCAGTGATGCGAATCCATCGAGTCGCAGACTATAGCGTTTTAGGTGAGCTGTGGATTGGGCATAGTGCTCGTTGACATAAATTGACATAACGCCAGGCCCGGTCTGAACGACATTGAGGGCTGGATAATTGGATCGGGAAACCCAATTTTCAACGCCTATCCCAGGACGGATGTACGACTCCATAAAGGTGCGATCAAAGGTAACGCCACCCCGGGAGCTCATCAGCACTGCATCAGAGCAATCTTGAAAATAGCGAGCATCGACACCTATGGTCTGAGCATCCGATTCAGAGAGAACCTGACGATCCGGCATGAAGCGCGCTCCAATGGCTATGTAAATTTGTGGTGCTCTAAAATAAGGGCTGGTCTGTTGAGTATATAAATGCTCCAAAGGACGCCCACCAAACTCCATTTGTTGACCGGCAGACCAATGGAAGAAATCCGATGAGCTCGCTCGTCCGACACTGCGAAACCCGGAGTATCCTTCACCGGTCCAGGTTCGGTAGTAGCATAGATAGCTGCTTTCAGATTCGGACCAAAAGACGACATTCTGCGAATCAAAAATCCCATCGCGAAAGATGGCTGTATCTCTCATTTTTTCCCAAAGAATGCCATCAGCTGAGCTATAGGCAAACAATCCATGCTTGCGGTCACCACCAACGGCTTTATACTTTTCGCTCGGTTCTGCATTGGGATTCAGATCGAGGAAGGGACTGAAGTTATGCGTTACCGGCCCGGCGGCCGCCAAGATGATATTGTTCTGCTTTGAACCTTTATAGTCAACTATACCCAGATCAGGTTTATGCCAAATAATGCCATCCCTGGATTCAGCATAACAGGTCACTTCATCCACTACATCCGATTTATCTACAGCCGGAAGTCCACGATAATACAGCCGATATTTTGCCTCGTCCTTAATGATGGTACAATAAGCACTGAATGGACCTTCCCAAGGAAGGTCAAAGTGCAAAACCGCTCCTTCATTTATTGGCGGATGTAATGTTAAATAGGTGTCCGTCATTTGCGCAATGAGAAAGGAATCCACAAAGAGTTGTCTCTCATCTCCCAACAGGAGCAGATCTTGCGCCACAACATGAGATGAGAAACCAATTCTGCAGATGACAAATAAAATGAGGACCCTCATATAATCGATGATACGGATTTAAGATACCTTAATTTCTGACGGATGACAATTGAATCATAATGAATAAGCTGACAGTGGGTATTCAATGATCAATACAGCAATTCAGATTATCTTCAGACTGAACTTATTCTAAGACTTCTGCCTTTTGTGGTATAACTTGAGATCCAAAATAAATCGAAGATCATGATGCAAACCAATCGGCGAAAATTCATTAAGTCTGCGAGTTATACCGGAGCTGTATCCACATGCTTCCCCCAACTAATGTTCTCTACAGATGGACAGAGGAAAGGGGACCAAACCGACTATGCCATCCTGGATAAGGTCCTTAAGGAGCCGGTCCTCAAAAGGGAATTTTTCGCCGAGGCGATTTTGATCGACACCGTTGAACTGCTCCTTGACCGAAAAAACTGTATTTATCGAGTTCGGTCTAGAGATGGAGCGGAAGGAATTGCGATCGGACATCCCTTCATTGCCCAAGTGAGCTATCCCATGGTTCCCTTGATCTTGCAGCAGAATTTTGTTGGCAAGGATGCCCGCGATCTTGATCTATTGATTTTCAATGCTCACGAAAGGAATGTAAAGAGACAAGGGATTCCTTTATGTGTCCATGTGGCAGGCATTGAGTTTGCTATCCTTGATATGCTGGGAAAGCTCGCTGGAAAACCGGCAGGTCATTTGATTGGTGATTTTCAAAACCCCGAAATTTCGATCTATCTGGGACACCACTTGGCTGATTTTCGCAACAAGGAACCGGAGGAATCTTTGGCACTCATGAAGAAGGATGTCATGGAAACAAAGGCCAAGGCCATCAAACTCCGGGCCGGCAGAGGTGATAACTTGGCATCTGATATAGACAATGCGCCGGGAAGGACAGAAAAACTGATTCGGATGGCTAGAGAAGTGTTTGGGAATGACATGGTTTTGATGATTGATGGCAATGGATCTTATTCAGTTGAGGAGGCCATCAGGATTGGAAAAATACTGGAAGAATACGACTATGCCTTTTATGAGGAGCCGGTACCCTGGGATTGGTACGAGGAGCAAAAGCAGGTGGAAGATGCCCTCAATATCCCCATGGCTGGTGGTGAAGAAGAATTTGGTATGCATGCTTTCAGGTACTTGGTAGGCAAGGAAGTATTTCAGATCCTGCAACCAGATCTATTCTACTTCGGCGGTATGATCCGTACCATGCAGGTGGCGCGGATGGTCGAAGCAGCTGGGCTAAAAATTACACCGCACATTTCCGGTGGTGGACTGGGATTTCTTTATATGCTACATATGGTCTCCGTATGTCCAGCCGCTTACGATTATCATGAGTTTAAAATGTTTCAAACCAAAGATGCCAATGGTACAGTGGTCCCCATCGAAAGCACAGGAGATGCGTTTGCCAGTATCGATGGCGTTATTCAAGCTCCGACTGGTTCAGGACTTGGTGTTGTCATCGACCCCGACTACATAGAGACACACAAGGTGTTTAGGGCTTAGAAAATATCGGAAGTGCTCTGGTTGTATCCGGAATGATTTACTCATTCCGTCATCCTTTTCACAGAGATTAAGTACTAGAGTAAAGACCTTCAATAAGTGTTTGCTACTTTAAGGAGTGACTGATACAACGAATAATGGAAAACCGGAGCACAGTGGTAGGTGTCGACATTGGTGGCACCAAGATTTCTGCAGCACTTTTTAGCCTCAATGGCGACATTATACAGAAGATGATCCAGCCTATTGGTAAAAGTAAGGGAAGACAGGTGATAAAGAAAATTGGATCTCTTTTAAGATCATTAATGGAAAACGCAAGGCAAATGTCCTGTGAAGTCGTGTCTATAGGAGCATGCATACCCGGCATTTACAATCCCGTAGATGAGACGGTTTGGGCGCCCAATATCTCCGGTTGGAACTACATCCCACTCGGTGATGAACTCAGCTATCTCGTAGAGAATCCATCCATACGTATTGTGATAGAAAGCGACAGATCCTGCTACATCCTTGGAGAGATTTGGAAGGGATGTGCCCAAGGCTGTACCGATGCGATTTTCGTTTCCGTGGGGACTGGAATCGGTGCAGGAATACTATCGAACGGCAGGATTATCTCTGGCAGCAACGGCATTGCAGGTGCTATTGGCTGGATGGCCTTGGAACCCCCTTACCAAAAAAAATATGATGCCTGCGGCAACTTTGAACACTATGCATCCGGCCAAGGACTTGCCAGGAGTGCGGTTGAAATAATGGGTGAAAGTCCAGGAGCGAGTCTTTTGGATTCCATACCATTACACAAAATTACTTCTCATGATATTTTCGAGGCTTTTAAAAAACAAGATCCCGTGGCCAGACAAGTTATTGATAAAGCCATTTATTATTGGGGTATGGCGACAGCCAATTTGATAAGCATTTTTAATCCCCAAAAAGTGATTTTCGGTGGTGGAGTTTTTGGACCTGCCAGCAATTTCTTGGATCACATTTTGGAAGAAGCAAAAAAATGGACACAGCCGGTGGCCATTCAAGAAGTCACATTGGAGACTTCCACTTTACAAGGCGATGCTGGGTTATTTGGTGCAGGCTACCTTGCAATCCAAACCATAATTGACAATGGCTCCGCACTATCATAAAGGCTATGTCTTTACGGCCGCATGCATCGGAATGTTACTATTTGGCATTGTGATGATTTCCCTGGGTTCGATTCTCCCAGAAGTGGTAGAAAAATATCAATTGAGCGAGGTAAAGACTGGGTCTTTACTCACCCTTTTGCCTGCAGGAATCTTGGTAGGATCCCTGGTCTTTGGTCCATTGATCGACTGGCTATCCTATAAAAGGATATTAATATCAGGCAGCCTTATGACCCTGCTGGGTATTGAAGGTATCGTCCTTTCAGAGGTCATGATCATTCTCTACCTATCTGTTTTTTGCATTGGCCTGGGTGGAGGTGTACTAAATGGACTCACCAATGCACTTGTATCCGAAATCAGCGATGAAGATCACAGCGCAAACCTCAGTTTATTGGGTGTCTTCTTTGGCGTCGGGGCTTTGGGTACTCCAGTAATTTTGGGATTACTAAAGGGAGTCTATTCTTTTGAAGTCATATTTGGCTGGTTGGGGGCTTTTATTGTAGTACCCGTATTGTTTTTTCTGCTAATTCTGTTTCCGAAATCTGGTGAGACCAAGGGCATTCCTTTCAGAGAAGCTTTAAAAATGTCCAAAGATCCTATGCTTCTGCTATTCGGATTCATTCTATTTTTTCAAAGTGGTATCGAAGGCCTGACCAACAACTGGACAACACTTTATTTGGAGGAAGTCAAAGAAATGGAAGCTGACGATGCCCTATTTATCTTATCTTCCTTTGTCGGAGCTCTGACGGTGACAAGGATAATCCTCAGCAAACTTCTACGGATAATTAACCCTTATCTGGTAGTGATCACTAGCTTTGTGATCGCCCTTGCTGGTAGCGTGTTGATACTCTATGGTAGTGGCAATATCCTGTTGATCATTGGCATAGCGGGGCTTGGTGTGGGCTTGGCAGCAGGATTTCCGGTCATCTTGGGCTATGTAGGCCAATTGTACACCCACCTCTCGGCGACGGCTTTCAGCATGGTGATGACGATTGCCCTGGTGGGTAATGTCATCGCCAATTACATGATGGGACTCATGTCACAACATTTTGGCATCGATGTGCTTCCGTATTTTGTAACGGCCTTCATATTGATGGTGCTTTTCCTCCTCAGTGTCACCAAGAAGAAATATTACGCGCAATTATTTTAGAAAAAACAATTTTTATGCTAGCTAAGCAATGGCTGGAAAATGCCAGAAAAGTGATGGGAAAAATAGAAGATTCCCAAATGGAAAATATTGAACACGCAGCCTCGATAATGGCTGACTCCATAGAAAAAGGTAAATGGGTCCACACTTTTGGATGTGGTCATGCCACCCTCCCTATTGAGGAGATGTATCCCAGAATTGGCGGCTTTGTGGGATTTCACCCGATCATTGAACTGCCCCTGACATTCTTCACCAACATTGTCGGTCAAATGGGTGTAGACCAATTTATTTTCCTCGAACGCGTCGAAGGTTACGGTCGAGAAATTATGAAAAGCTACTCGTTTGACAAAGAGGACACGATGTGGCTATTTTCTCATACCGGGTTAAATGCGGTAAACATCGATATTGCCCTCGAAGCCAAAGAAAGGGGTCTGAAGGTAATCGTTTATGGTTCGGCTGCTGAGGCCGAAGGGAAGACCACCAAACATTCGTGTGGTAAAACCTTGTTTGAATTGGCAGATGTGGTAGTCGACACTTGTGCACCAAGTGAAGATGCAACGGTTACGTTAAAAGATCACGTCGATAAAATTGGTCCTGTTTCTACCATTGCCTTTGTGACAGCTGTCTGGATGACGGTCACCACGGTGGCAGAGATTCTGGCAGAAAGGGATGTGAAATTGTATATCCATCCATCGCACAATATTCCCGGTGATTCCACCTCAAAGCAACGTTTGGCTGATGCATTGGCGGAATACAAAAGCAGAATTGCTGGGGTGTAAAAATTTATTCATCTATGAAATTGGCCTTCTTATTAAGTTGTGCAGTTGCTATTTTACCATTGGGTACGGCCGCAGGAAATTCTGGTCAGAGCAAAATATATCCTGTCATTCGAATCAATCAATTGGGATACCTGCCCGAGGCCGTTAAAGTGGCCGTATTTGGAAGCAAGATTGAAGTGAAGGTCCAATCGTTTTCACTGCATGAGGCATCTAATGGAAGGGAGGTATTTCAATCATTGACACCCCAAGATAGAGGACCATATGGTCCATTTCGATCTACCTACCGATTAAACTTCAGTGATTTCAACACACCGGGCACATATTATATCGAGGCCGGTGGAGTTAAGTCTCCCATATTTCGCATCAATGCCGACGTCTACGATTGTACTGCGGATTTTCTTTTGGAATATATGCGTCAACAACGCTGTGGATACAATCCCTACTTAACCGATTCATGCCACCTCGACGATGGCTACATCCTATATAATCCAACAAAAGAAGGACAGCGCATTGACGTGACTGGTGGCTGGCACGATGCTACTGACTACCTTCAGTACACGGCCACCTCGGCCAATGCCATTTTTCAAATGCTGTTTTCCTATCGCGAAAATCCAGAGGTTTTTGGCGATGCGTACCAGGCCAACGGACTTCCGGGCCCAAACGGAGTACCTGACATCATTGACGAGGCCAAATGGGGCATGGACTGGCTTAAAAAAATGAATCCATCTCCCACCGAATATTACAATCAAATTGCTGACGACCGGGATCATGCCGGATTTCGGCTACCCAGCAGAGATTCGGTAGTATATGATCCCGAGCGTAAGGGTCGACCAGTGTACCTGGCCACTGGTGAAAAACAAGGAGCCGTTAAATATAAAAACCGGTCTACTGGTGTGGCCTCAACAGCTGGTAAATATGCCTCGGCTTATGCCCTCGGTGCTGTGGTACTTGAAGAGTTCTATCCTGAATATACTGATGACCTGGTGAATCGAGCCCAGGACGCCTATGATTACGGCTTAAAGAATCCCGGTGTATGTCAAACTGCACCAGGAGGTGCTCCTTACTTTTATGAGGAAGACAATTGGGTGGATGATATGGAGCTGGCAGCAAGCAGCTTGTACATCGTTACCCAAGATCAAAAATACCTGCAAGATGCCATGCGCTTTGCTGCCGAGGAAAAAGTCACTCCCTGGTTCGGTCGTGACACGGCACGCCATTACCAATTCTATCCTTTCTTAAATGTGGGTCACCACGACTTGGCTTCTGCCTTGCCTGCCGAAGAAAAAAAGAAAATTGCATCATATTATCAAATGGGTTTGCAACTCTTGCAGGAACGTGGCCAAGAAAATCCGTTTTATTTCGGTGTTCCTTTCATCTGGTGTTCTAATAATTTAGTGGCTGCTGCAGTTAGCCAATGCAAATTATATCGTGAAATCACCGAAGACCTTTCCTTTATGGAAATGGAAGCCGCGCTGAGAGACTGGCTTTTTGGTTGTAATATCTGGGGCACTTCCATGATAGTAGGACTACCTGAAGATGGAGACACACCCGTTGATCCTCATTCCTCCCTTCATCTCTTAGAAGGTTATCAAACCGATGGAGGTCTGATCGATGGTCCTGTTTACGGATCTATAGCCAACAGTTTGATCGGCGTCGTACTAAATGACGTAGATGAATATGCTGAATTTCAGTCCAGTCTAGTGGTATATCAAGATGATGTAGGGAGTTACTCCACCAATGAACCAACCATGGACGGAACCGCATGCTTGATTTACTATCTGTCTTCATTGGAGAGTGAGAGCAGGGCCCAAGGTCATGTTAAGAAGAAGTATACGTACGATCAGAGTGGGGCGATCATCAGGGGTGATGAATCGGAAAAACAACTTCATTTAATGTTTTCAGGTGATGAATTTGCCGACGGAGCAGAGAAGATTTTAGGTGTACTTCAAAAACAGGAAGTGTTGGCATCTTTCTTTTTGACCGGCAATTTTTACAGGAATATAAATTACGCGGCATTCATAGAAAAAGCCGTGAAAGAGGGACATTATCTTGGACCACATTCCGATAAGCATTTGCTTTACAATGATTGGACCATTGAGAAGAAACGCCTGGTCACTCAGCGAGAATTTAAGGCCGATTTACAAGCCAATTATTTAGAAATGAAAAAATTTGGAATTGAAAAGAGTGAAGCAAAATATTTTCTTCCACCTTATGAATGGAACGATGAAATCATCGCGCAGTGGGCAGACCAAATGGATGTAGTGCTGATCAATTATACACCTGGGACTTTCTCGCATGCCGACTACACTACACCAACCATGGACAACTACTACGGTTCTGAAGACATTCTGGCATCTATTTTATCTCGAGAGGAGGAGGATGGTTTGAATGGATTCATGCTACTGATGCACATCGGCACTCATGGGGATCGAGTGGACAAATTTTATTCCAGACTCGATGAACTCATTTCTCTGTTGAAGGATCGAGGATATACCTTCAAGAGCTTAGAGAGAATCTTAGACCTGAAAAATTAGGTTCTAGATTATGTTTTCACCTAGAGAAAGTCACGTCCTTGATTTCTAATGGTTAAATCTCAGTCAACCCAGGCAAGTAATCGAATCCGTACGATTGATATCGTCAGAGCCTTGACCATGTTCTTTATGATATTTGTCAATGATCTGTGGTCTTTGACTGGTGTACCCCAATGGCTGCAGCACACTTTGGCCGAGGAAGATGGCATGGGTTTTTCTGACATTATCTTCCCACTGTTTCTGTTTATTGTGGGTCTTTCAATCCCTTTGGCCATTGATGTCAGGGTTAAGAAGCAACAATCGCGACTGGAGATTCTGCGTCACATCTTTGAACGAACGCTGGCACTTCTGCTCATGGGGTTTTACATGGTTAATGCGGAAGTAATTAACGAAGTGGCCATGGGGTTGGATAGGCACATTTGGCAAATTATGATGGCCTCGGCTATTTTTCTCATTTGGATGGACTACAAAAGGTTACCAGCCTTAAAAGGAACATTGATGAGGGGACTTAAAGTCACCGGATTGCTTCTGCTCATTTATTTGGCATGGGTATACCGCGGCGGCACAGAGGAAAATATAATCTGGATGAAACCTCACTGGTGGGGTATCCTGGGGCTCATAGGATGGGCTTATCTGCTCAATAGTTTATTGTATTTCGTAGCTGGTAAAAAGTGGGAATATTTACTACCCACTTTTGTTTTCTTACTTTTCATGAATATTCAAGAGAATAATTTTTTTGAATTTCTTCCCTCCTTTCAACTGGTGGTCAGTGCGTCCAACCATGTGTTGGTGATGTCAGGCATGCTATGCACCATACTTTATCTCCGGCGTCGATCAAACAGTGACGAAGTAAATCCATTTCTGCTCAGGGTTTTTGTCCTCGGCATGATTTTCCTTAGTTATGGTTTCCTGCTTCGTCCATCTTTCCCGATTTCGAAAATACTGGCAACCCCTTCCTGGACCGCTATTTGCATTGGCATCAGTCTGCTAACTTATGCTTTGCTCTACATAATCGTGGATAAGTGGAACCATTACCAATGGGCAAACCCTATTTGGCCTGCGGGCACCAGTACGCTTACCTGTTATTTGATGCCATACTTTATTTATCCTTTATTGGCATTGGTCAATTTCCAGTGGCCCGATTTCCTAACGGCCGGAACGGTGGGTTTGGTAAAATCCTTATTGTTTTCGTTGATCATTGTGATGTTTGTAGGGATGTTGGAAAGAAGGAATATTCGGCTCAGGATTTAGTGAATAGCCAAATTCAGTAAGGCTAGGCAGGCCAGCAGACACCAAACAAGCAAGATGAAGATCCCTCGAGATTGTGAGTCCAAATCTGTATCAGCACCCATCCAGGGGCGATCCTTTATTATGATGTCTTGCCAATCCTACTTGTTACTACCCCCAGTCTAGCTCCAGTGCCTTTCTAGGAAAATGAGGTCATGGCATATATAATGACATTTGTTCATACTTACTCCAACAAAAGCCGGATAAAAAATTTAGTCATCTAAAAGATGCCACCCTCGTACCAGGATAGAGACCTCACTATTAAATTCTATTTCGTGCATAGAATGGGTGAGAAACAATTGATTTTGATCATAGAAAAGATAAGCTTCCAGATTCCAGACGGTAGGGACACAGGATACCACTGTCTTATCATTGAGGTGAATGTCACCAAGATCGAATCGGTGGATTGAGGCCAATTCATCTCCGGCAAACGGTACTCCTGCCAACATAAGCATGCACTCTTTTTGCTGAAGCAATGGTCTTTCATATAACTGATACCGGAGATTTAACCGATCTGCACCGTAGAAAAAGAATAGTGCAGACAGATCTCTTTGAGGAATTACCAGATAGCCAGTCTCTTGTTCAATGAGATACGATACCGTGTCTACAAAAAATCCACCTTTATAAAGAGGAGATGAAGCAGTTACACTTTCATTGAAGTACAAGTGGCCTTCCCGTTCCGTCACTTCCAGCTGCAAGGTATCACCGGTCCATTGAAAAGATGATGGTCCGTTGACACAATCAAACTCATATCGAATATATCGACTCTTTTGACCAACTTGCAAACTTGTAAAGTTAATGTGATTATGGATCCCTCTCAATGAATTGAATTCAATCTGTTCCTTTTTGCAAGAGTCCATAAAAAAGATTAGCGTCAATACCAGAAAACCTTGATGCACCTGAATCATAATTTCATGAGTTAGCACAAGTAGACCCTGTGACCATTGACATTTGCTGAGTAAAGAAACGTACCGAGAGAGGAAAATCTGAAGTAATGGCCGTGATCACCTCTATTGTCTTGACCAGAAGCTGTAAAATGCATTTCCGAATGGACTGGAATTTGGGAGCGAATTATCCAGTTACTGATCGTCACATAAAACGGTCGTTTCATGGTAGCTTATTGCATCATTGGGAACAGCCCCTGCACCTCATAAGTTCCGTTCTTCCGATTTATTGTTCGTCCTATTGAATATTCATCATATTAAGAACGCGAGGTGTTCCATATATGACGGCCTCCTTAGGATTAAGACCTAGTTACAGAAATTTGTAGTGACGGATATGAAAATCACAAAGAAGGGAATCAGGAAAGTTCACCAAGGACTTTGTCAATGGTTTCATTAAAGACCTTTCTTCTTCCAACTCTTTTAACGGTCACTAACTCTGTAATACCAGCAGGTCTTCATAAATCTTTGATTCCTTCATTCACCTTTGTGCATATGCCATCGGCAATCAGAAATCATATTTTAACCTGGTGTCGCAGTACTTTCCCGATCTCTGCTTTTATCACTAGTGATTACTCTTCGTAGGGATGTTGGAAAGAAGGAATATTCGGGCTCAGGATATGATTAGCCACTAATGCTCAACTCTAAGAATCCTGAACATCCCATTCCGCTCCCTTACAGGGGTTGTCCAAACTTTAGTTCTCGTACCTTAGCATTGCAGCAAATGTAGGTTTTATGTTCGATGACGATGGTTATAAGAGCCACGAAGAGATCCGCACGATGCCCATCTACCAAAAAGCTCTAGAGATCATCGAGATCACCCAGGGCATTGTTGCCGTGGTGGAATCCAATATTGAAACTTCAGGAGTGCACGCCGAAATTGAAGCAGAGATGATCGAGCAATGTCTGGAACATCTTATGGAAAATGCTCATCTCATTCCAGTAAAAATTGCGGTGCTGAAGGTGGCGATCTCTATAGCATAAGAATGGAGAATGCAGCCATCATCCGCAGAGCTGCTCGCTCCTTACTCACCGAGACTTATCAGTTGGAGCTGAATGAATACAAAGTCACCGAATACATTGAATTACTGCGCACTGCAGTAGATGATGAATTTAGAGTGCTCTTTGCCGAGTGGGTGAAGTCGTTCGATCCTTCTAACAACATTATAGACCGTTGGGGCCTCTTTAATCCACCGGGTGTCAACTACGTTGACCATGACCCCGACGATGACATCCCATTTGATCCGGATGATCATCATACATTCTAAAGACAAGTGCTACCCATAAAGAAGGAAAAGTGGTGCATTCGGGAGCTGGTCTCCATGGGGTCATTCCGATGAGCGCCTGATCTGGCAAATACACATCAAGACACCTCTGCACATAGGGAGTATTCACCGTCATGAATTCTGATGAGAAATCTCACATAGATGGTGTAATGATTGAAAAAACTTAGATGTAGGAATAAGCATTGTTGTCTTGGAGAAGCGCTATAATCTCTGGATATTCTTCCTCAAAATCAGGTCTCCACATCATGGTGAGTTCGGCTTTTTGGGTGATTTCGGAAAGTTCTATGACTGATAATGGTGACCGGACGCGATAAAGGGATGTCTTGGGCTCAATGCAAATACCTACGCCTGCTTCTACCAGCTTAAAACATGTGGTGGCCGAACTGGTTATGTGCGCGATTTTGGGATAAAATCCCGAGTCCATGCAAATTGACTCCAATGTACGGTAGTAATTATGGCCATCCGCTTTGAAAGGAAAAATGAAACTCTCTTCACGAAATTCCCCAAAATGACCGTAGTTCCTTTGATTAAGTTGATGATGTGGAGGCAACAAGACGACAAAATTTGCTCGATGCAGTACCTTACCACACAGATCAGGAGGAATGATGGGATTGGTTGCGAATCCGATGTCCAGTTCCATTCGCTCCAGAGCTTCATATTGACCATTATTGTTGATCTCCTTTAGCACCGTACGCACTTGCGTCCTCAGCGTATGGATGTGCTGAACGACTTCCATCAGTATGGTCTGCAGCACTGAGTGGGTAAAGCCAATTCGTATTTCTCCCAAATCTCCGGCATGAATTTGCTGTGTTCGCATGGTAATCTGATCGATGATCTGAAGTACTTTTTCGATTTCGTTCGTGAAGTAATGCCCTGCCTGGGTTAGTACGACTTTACGCTTGCTGCGTTCGAATAGTTTCGCTCCCAGTTCTTCCTCCAGCAATTTGATTTGCTGGCTCAAAGCCGGTTGTACAATGTTGAGTTCATTCGCAGCTTCCGTAAAGTGTAGTGTGCGGGCAAGCACGATGGCGCTCTTCCAGTTCTGCATTCTCATTTATCACATTTATTGATAAATGAATCAAAAATATGTATTTCTACTTATTAAAGCCTTACTGTAAATTTGATCATAGGAGGCTGTTGAGCAGCTATGAATTCAGATTGCAAATGCTTGGTCCTGGCATCAATGGCACATCAAATGATGCTGTCATTGGTGCTCGGTACCAGTCTAAGCTGACTGAATACCCCTGTAAAATCATGACTTTGCCCAAATGCGTGTGTTGAAATACCTGTTTTTTATTCTGTTTGCCCTCCTGGAGCACATTTTTCCCGGATAATATCCAACCCGTAGTAAAAGTAAACCATCACCAATCTCAAAATGACTTTGATTTTCTGATTGGTGAATGGGACATCACCAATCGCATACTTTCTCAAAGATTGAAAGGAGACACTACTTGGAATGAAAGTAAGGCGTACAGCAGGTGTTGGGAGATTCTTGAAGGGTTTGGCAATATGGACGAATTTTCCATGGAAAGCCGTGATGGAAAATCATTCTTGGGTAATTCAATTCGCATATTTGATCCCGAATCTGAAGAATGGAATATCTATTGGGTCGACAATTGGAATTTGAATAAGGGCGTAACCCACCAGACCAAAGGAAAGTTCGATGGTGTTGGTACTTTCTATGGTGAAGATCTGTACGAAGGCCGCAAAGTCAAGCAGAAATTCACCTGGAAGAAAATTGACGAAGATACCGCCTATTGGGAACAAGCCTATTGGTACGAAGAACAGGAGATATGGGAGGTCAACTGGACCATGACCTTTCAACGCCTTTCACCTTGAACGGACTTGTATCGAAATTAACTTCTTGCATATATTTTGATGATCACTTATTTCCATTGCCGATCTTCATCGAGCCGACTAATTATAACTCTGCCTTATTTACATTTTTAGAAGGTACTCATTTAACCTTCCCTCATCCTTTTCGGGCTCACGCCAAATTCTTTGGTAAAAACACGCGTGAAAAAATTCGGGTCTCTATATCCTACGGAGTAAGCTATTTCAGATATGTTGCGATCGGTCGCATGCAATAATCTACGTGCCTCCTCCAGACGCATTGCACGCAAATAGGCAATAGGTGTTGTGGCGGTTGCTGCCTTTATTTTTTGATACAATGCTGCTTTGCTCAACCCAAGATCACGACACATCTGGGCAATGTCGTAGTTTTCGTTGGAGAGGTTTTCTTGAAATACATTCTGTACTTGCATCAAAAAACCGTCGTTGCTTGGTGGTATAAGCGGTGCATACTGTCTTTGTAAATCTTCAATGACCCGGCGATTGCGATAGAGTAATCCTAAGCCAAAACAAATGATTTCCAGCATCACACCAATCCGTGTGCTGTACATCAGGATCGTTTTCTGAGAGTCATAAAAAGTGAAACTGCGATAAAAGCCGCGATTGGTGTAAAATCCCAACCAGCCGTGAGACCATTGTTCAAAAGCTGTAAAAGCTGAAGGTATCAGGAGTAGAGCTGTGCCTGCCAGGATATACCAGAATAAGGGAGACCTGGCATAAATCATGAGCCCCAGAAGCCCAGCAAAACATACCGGTATTAAAAATGCCCTAAATATATGATAAGCAAATCTTGAGACATCTTGACCAAAAAATAACTGCAAGCCGATGTCAATAATAATCATAGAAAACAAGCAACGACCAACCATCGAAAAAATCTTGTCCACCCACTTTTTTCCATACTGCTTAATATTGAGAAAATGGTAAAGGAAAAAGACATAAGCGCCAAAAACCATATATTGAAAGGTAGTCTCTAAGCCGTAAAGCATCTTTCCCCAATTTCCAGCAACCGTAAACAGATTCCCGAAAGGGCCCTCGATACCCCGCACATATACCAGAGCTATACCGACCATGTAGAGCATATAAAATGCGTAGGCTTTTTCTCGGTAATAGTAGTATTGATAGGATGCGACCATCAAACAGGTGATGATGATGGCGTAAAACATTCCATACAAAACAATCGTCTCAGAATGTTTGCTTACTCGCAATAAAGCACGCTGTTGGACCGCGTCAGTCTGTGAAATCAATTCTATGTTGAAGGGAAATAAATGTGCCGCCACCAGAGGCTCAATGGCCAACTGGTACCAGTGAAGGTCAGCAGTTGATGGTGGTACTCGTAGAGCGTACCTATTTTCTGGCAAAGACAATTGATCATTGGACAACCAATACCCTCCTTGCGCTAAGTTATTACATTGGGCATCCACCAATTTAATATGATGAAAAAAATGAGCACTGCGCCATGCGTCTATATATAGAAAGGGTCTGGAAAGTTGGTTGGATCCTGCGATCTGGATCCGCAGCCAAAGTACCGAATCAGGGGAGGCCGGACACCCAGTAAAGGAGTCAAAGGGCTTGAAAGTAGATGTATTATATTCGCCACATTTTTCATCCTTGTGGATAAAAGCGTATTTGACCTTTACTATTTCTTGCGCTTCGAGCCGGATGCCCATCAAGCAGCATGATGCCAAACTCCAACAGATGTAGGTACTAAGTTTTGACATAGCCGTTGTCTGAATCGAAACTTACGCATTATTTTGCATTTGCTATGTCAACCTGGTCGGCATATTTATTGGCTGCCTCTAGAACCCGGTACGTCATCAACAATAGGCTGAGCCGATAGGTCATACTTTCTTGCCAGAGCTATGGATATGAATAACATTTCACTTCCAAAATAATGGCGCATTTGGAAGGCTTCTCTATAAAAACATGTTATCTGTATAAAGTCGCTCAGAATTGCTAACTTATGGAAAATATGATCCGGAGAAAAAGGAGAAGGAGCAGATGTCCATTGGAATTTGCTTCACGGCGTCGTAGTTCCAAATAAAATCACCCAATCATGAAACTTGAGTTAAAAAAGCTGGGGTCAGGTGATGGACATGTTTACATATAATAGTTCTAAAACTCCAATAATGAAGCCAATAATCTCTTTTGTCCTCATTTATCTTGTTCCTACCTTTCTTGATGCCCAAATTCACACTAGTACGGTCGAAGGCTATCTTGAGGTATATCATCCACAAGACACATCTTCAATGTATATCGGTAAACTTGCTGGTAAAACAGTCGATGTGCCTTCCCTTCGATCTAATACTATTGTAGGTAACCGTGCCGGAAAAGGTATTACCACAGGAGAAGCTAATAGTTTCTTTGGAAATGCTGCTGGCTTTAGTAATAGTATCGGGATAGCCAATAGTTTCTTTGGAAATGCTGCTGGTTTTACCAATGGCACTGGTAATGGCAATAGTTTCTTTGGTTGGGGTGCTGGATCAAACCTAACTGGTTCATCCAATGTTTGTATCGGTGTAAATGCTGGGCCCACATTTGGTAATGGCAACCTCAATAGCAGATTATACATTGATAATCAAGTAAGTAATAGTCCCCTTATCTATGGTGAATTTGACAATGATATTGTGCAGATCAATGGTGAACTTGTGATGGGAAATACGAATCATTTTGCCGACGGTGACGACGGTTTGATCCGCAGTTCCAGTGCTCCAGGGAGTGATCTATTTCTTGTTGCCAATGATGCAGTGATCATAGAAATCGGTGATAGAGCTTTCCAAGACGGTTCTTTCGAGATTTGGAATCAAACCAATGCTGACGTACTCCTTGACCTGAATGAAATTGGTGAACTGGGGATCAAAACTCTCGCATCAGGTGGTAATGTGGATCTCTACTGGAATACCATGACAGGCAAGCTTTCCACCTCTTCCTCCTCACTTCGCTACAAATCTGATATCACTTCTTACAAATCGGGCTTGAAGATACTTTCAGCACTAAGACCGGTTACATTCCGTTGGAGGGAATTTGGTGAGGAAGATTTGGGCCTGATTGCTGAAGAGGTAGCCCAGGTCGAGCCTTTACTTGTTACCTATAACACAAATGGCCAGGTTGAAGGCGTCAAGTATGATCAGATATCTGTAGTAATAATCAATGCGCTGAAAGAGCAAGAAACTCAAATAAAGCACTTGAAGAGTGAGAATAAAGCTCGGCAGGAACTAATTGAAGATCTGAGACAGAGACTTGCCCGATTGGAAGAGCTAATACTCTCCTCTTCCTCCATTACGGAAGAGGAATGATTTAAAACCGTTCAGACACCGACAAATTGAATTATAATGAAAAACTCATAGGACTGCCCGAAAAGGGAGATTTAATCGCAGGAAGCCATCGGTGTAAATGAATGCTTAGATGGAGAAACGAAAGAAATCAGCAATACGAAGATCAATCCACAGCATAGGTTTGAGGAGGGAACATTTATTTGACCGGTGCCATATTTGAAGTGGTGACCATTTATAAATAGGGACAGATTGATTGACGTACGGCCCGATGTTTTCGGGTTCCTCAGCTTGAGGCGAGGAGAAATATCATCTATAATTCAAAATTACTCTTTTGTTTCTAGTTCCCAAAAGCGCTCCTTTGGGCACTTCTGCAATAGAAAGATCATAACAGATTGACCATCAATAAATTAAAAACTAAGAGTGTGGTCCCACAAGGGCTCGAACCTTGGACCCCCTGATTATGAGTCAGGTGCTCTAACCAACTGAGCTATGGGACCTAGTTAAGGCTGCAAAGATCTTCAATTTCACCAGATCCTGCAAATGAAGATTTCTACCTGTATTCACAAGAATCCATACTACTTTTGTCTTATGCCGATCAAGAACCTCATTTTTGACCTGGGAAATGTCATCATAGACCTTAATATCGCGAGATCAGAAAGATTGTTTGAAGAGCTCATGGGGGTTAGCTTTAAAGAAGCAGAAAAGGGAGACCTCCAGACCTTTCTTGACTACGAAACCGGGAAGATATCTGAAGCCATTTTTATCAACTATTTTATCAAAAGAGCTCTAAAACCCATTCAGGCCCGGGATGTTATTGATGCCTGGAATGCCATGCTGGCAGGGATTCCCCGGGCACGATTAGAAATGATGCGGAGACTCAGTGAGGATTATCAGACTTTTATCCTGAGTAATACCAATGAAACACATTTGAGATGGGTTGGCAGTTATCTCAAGGAGACCTATGACCTAGAGCATCTGGGCCAATTCGTCCATCATACCTATTATTCACATGAAATGGGTCTTCGCAAGCCTGATGAAGAAATATATATGACGCTTTTACAGAATCACCAATTGGATCCCTCGCAAACGCTGTTCTTTGATGACAACGAGCATAATATTGAAGGGGCAAAAGCCTGTGACATCAAGGCGGTGATGGTTCATCCTGATGAGGAGGTTCAAGCTGTTGTTAAGAAATCCCTTCTCCGTTATGGCTAAGGCCACTACCTATCAAGATGCACTGCCAAAGATTGAGCAATATTGTGCCTATCAAGAGCGATGCCATCAGGAGGTTCGCTTTAGACTGCTGAAAATGGGATTAAGGGGTGACGACCTGGAAAATCTCATTGTTCATTTGGTAGAGAATGGGTTTCTTGATGAAACCCGATTTGCCAAGGCGTATGCTCGGGGAAAATTGCGCAACAATGGGTGGGGATGGCATCGAATCAGCATGGAGTTAAAGCGAAAGCAGATCAGTGACTACAACCTGCAGCAAGCCAAAAGTGAATTGGACCCGGAAGAATACCAGACCATTCTCAGGGAAATGCTAAACAAAAAGAATCTAACGCTAAACGAAAAACAAATTTCTGTGCGCAGGGAAAAGTTATTTCGATTTGCGTATGGACGAGGGTTCGAAGCCGATGTCATCCATGAAACGATTTCCGGGATCATATAAGTACTTTTCTTTATATTGCAATTAACCAACCTTACCAGTGGATTCCAGACTATGCTAATTGGTGCTTTACACAATGGCACCAAGTCCACCATGCACCCCGAAACATCAAATGATATGTGTAGGTTATCTCATTAAATAGATCAAAAATGAATGAACAAAAAAGTCAGCGTACAATGCCAGTTGTTCTTTGGATCCTTCTGGCTCTTGCCGGAGGGATAGCCATTTTCTTTGGTATAAAGCAATCTCAAAAAGCCAAGGAATCAGCTATGCGTCAGGCGACCATTGATTCGCTGGATATGGTTAGAACCAACCTGGAAGCTGAGGTTAACCGCTTGAATACTGAATATTCTTTAATCGCTATTGAAAACGACTCCCTGACCGGTTCACTTGATAACGCCCGCCAGGTGATTGCCCAAAGGGAGCAACAATTGCGACGAGCACAGCGAAAGGCTGCCAATGATGTTAATGCCATTAAAGAAGACATCGCTGCCTTAGAAGCCGATAAATCTCAATTGATGGAGACGATTTCAAATCTCAAAAGTGAAAACGACTCCCTGCTGAGATCAAATGAGGAGCTGACCGAACGATTGGCAGTTTCAGAAGAGAAGAATACTCAGCTTGTAGGCCAGGTAGATGAGTTGGAGATGGCCAATGATATTTTGGAAAAACGCTCAGCAGAGCTGGTAAATACCTCTTATAAGGCTTCTGCTATACAGGTCAATATTGCCAATAAAAATGATCGATCTACGATCAGGGCTCGAAAGGTGCGAAACTTCAAAGTGAGTTTTGACCTGGTAGATGTACCTGAGGAGTTTCGAGGTGAACAAACGATTTATCTTACAATAACTGATGCCAACGGTGTCCCCATCTCCGGCGAGACGGAGAAAGTGAGGGTTGGTGAAAATCAAAAAGCACTGGTCATCGAGGCGCTGGAAAAGAAAAAAGTGGATATCGGTGAGAGTCAACGCCTGGAACTTAGCCATGATTTGGATGAAAAAGTCCAAAAAGGGTTCTTGATATTTTCTGTCTACGCAGACAAAGGTTTGCTTGGCTCCACCATGTTTCAATTGATCTAGTCGAGCTCATGGAGAAGCTGACTCCCGGCACGTTGCTGTTGGCCATGTTTCTGATCAGTTGTGTTGGGACAAAAAAATTCAAACTACTAGAGTCCCAGAAGGCAGAGGCTGAAAAAACCCTGACTGGACAGATTGAAAATCTTACCCGGGAAAATGAAGATCTTGCCCGTAAGGCCGACCAATTGACTGCTGAGACCATCAAGCAGAACACCATGTTGACTGGCCTCTTAGCCGACAAGATTAACCTGCAAAATGAAATTGCAGAATTAGAAACCCGGGTAAGTCAACTCACCGATCTGTCACAGACGACCATGGATGACCTGACCCGGCAACTTCAAGAGAAGAACGAGTCATTGGAGCACAAGGAAAATATCCTCAATAAACTGGTGGCCTTATACCACCGGCAAGACAATTTATTGAAACAAATTTCTACTGAGCTTTCGGAGAAATTTGGCACCTACCAGCAGGATGAGGTAGAATGGTACCTGTCTGGACTCACGTTGAGTGTCATCTTTTATCGCAAATTTGTGTATGAAGGCACTCAATTCAGGGGCAGATGCCGGCAAGCCCTCGACCAACTGTCGGCCAGTCTGTCTGACTATCCAAGTCTTGAAATAGCGGTTGTGGGGCATGCTGGAAATGATCCCGATGATGATAATGCCATCGGCAGGAGCTTAGCTGACGCCCGGATCGTTGCCGAATATCTACTTGATGCAGGGGGAATAAACACCAATCAACTTACCATTGCTGGTAAAGGGAGATTTGCTCCCCGTGTTTCCAATCAGACAGTTGCTGGAAGGGAGATGAATAACCGGATTGAGGTGGTGATTGAAGCCTCGCAGCAAGAAAGCCTTGAATTGATCAAGCAACAACAGTGATTAAAGTGCCCAGGCACCGCCGACCTCCGCATAGTCTATACATCCGTGATATTCACCCGGGATTTGATCCATTTTCAAGGCCTGATTGGCACCAACTTCACTGGTGAAATACCCCAGCACGACCAATTGACGCAATCCATTGAAAAATCGGCTGGGATCAAAGGGATCACCTTGCACGGATTCTCCTTCATTGGCCAGTTCGTCGGCAAGCTCTTCATCGGTCTTGCCGGTGGCAGGAGCCTTTGCCAGTTCTTCCAGGATGCCGTCAATCTGCTCGGCACTCAATTTGGTAAAACTTTTCCCATGTGCTTTTTTTGCACGATTAGCTATATCCTCCAACCCCGATTTAAACTGAGACTGTTCATCGGGTTCGGCACAATCTTTAAGGAAGATGTCGATAAAATAGTGCACCCCTGCGTCTTTGGCACCGGGTGTATCGGTCGTGGGGATAATTCTTTCTGCAAGTTCTGCCACCATTGCACCTTGTTCTTCATTCAAAAAGGAAGGTGTCCAATCGGGTCCAGTAGGTGTAGCTTTGCAGCCCGACATTACGGCACTCACGGCAGAAGTAGAGAGTGCTCCACCAATGATTATTGATGTCCTTCGTATGGCTTCTCTTCTTTTCACATTCATCTCAATTACTTTAGATATTCATCTTATTGAGCTCCTTGACCGCGTGATCGCAGGCACGTGCTGTCAAGGCCATATAAGTCAGCGATGGATTGACACAAGAGGCTGAAGTCATACAAGCACCGTCAGTTACATATACATTTTGAGCATCCCAAACCTGATTATACTTATTTAAAACCGAATTTCTGGGTTGTGTACCCATGCGGGCGGTACCCAATTCGTGGATCCCCAATCCAGGCCCCCCGGGATTATCGTAGGTGTTAACATTTTTTAAACCGGCCGCCTCCAGCATCTCTGCTGCCGAATTTTTCATGTCCTCACGCATAGCCCACTCATTTTCCCTAAACTCACAATCAAATGTCAAGGTATTTTGTCCATACACATCTTTGAGTTCCTCATTGAGATACACCCGATTCTCCCTATTTGGAAGCATCTCCCCAAATGCTGTCATACCAAATCTCCACTTGCCCGGTTCGATCAGCTCTTCTTTGAGGTCTTTACCAAATCCCAGCTCCCTTACATTCCTACTCCATGATTCGCGACTACCTCCACCTTGATATCCATAGCCTCGCACAAAATCCTTCATCTTGGTACTGGCATCCACATTGCGGTATCGAGGTAAGTAGATTCCATTGGGTCGCCGACCTTTGTAATATTTATCAGTAAAGCCATCATACTCCCCGGCAGCTCCCACCCGAAAATGGTGATCCATCAAATAGCGGCCAAGATGATCGCTATTGTTGCCCAGGCCTTTGGGATTGGCTTCGTCCCTTGAATTGAGAAGAATAAAGGTACTCCCCAAGGCACTGGCGCACAGGAAAATTACTCTGGCAAAGTATTCATGCGTTTCCTTGGTTTCGGCATCGATGATTCGGACTCCTTTGGCCTTTTTGGTATCCTTATCGTAAATGATTGAATTTACAATAGAAAACGGTCGCAGGGTCATATTTCCACTGGCTTCAGCAGCTGGGAGGGTGGAAGCGTTACTACTAAAGTAAGCACCATAAGGGCATCCCCGGATGCAACGGTTGCGGAATTGACATTTGCCCCTTCCCATATGCGGTTGTGTCAAGTTGGCCACTCTTCCAATGGTCATGATCCGATCACCAAAATTTTCTTCAATTTTAGACTTGACGTGCTCTTCCAAACAATCAAATTCCATAGGTGGCAAAAACTTGCCATCAGGGAGCTGAGGTAGACCCTCCGCTCTGCCAGATATGCCTGCAAAACTCTCTACATGATCGTACCAAGGGGCAATGTCTTTATATCGGATGGGCCAGTCGGTACCATTGCCGTCCTTGGCATTGGCTTCAAAATCCAGGTCACTCCATCGGTAGCTCTGCCGGCCCCATAGCAGTGATCGGCCACCCACGTGATATCCCCTGATCCAATCGAAGCGCTTTACTTCGGTATAAGGGTTTTCTAAATCATTGACCCACCAATGTACCGTTGATTCACGAAGCGTATAGCCGGTCCGGTTCTGCTTAGGATACTTTTTCAATTCTTCGACAGGGAGTCGATCACGATGGGGCAAATCCCACGAATTAAGGGTAGCTGTCGGGTAGTCGCCGTGTTTAACCATACGACCTCGCTCCAACACCAGGGTTTTCAAGCCCTTCTCTGACAATTCCTTGGCAGCCCATCCACCACTGATTCCAGAACCTACAACAATAGCATCATAGGTGGCCTCTTGTCGGCCTTGAGAATTAAATAGCATTTGATTGAGTTAGTTGACAATTTTCAAGATAGCCTGAAAAAATAAGGAAAAACTGATGAATATCGACCGGCAACAAAGAAAAATCAACGCCCTTTGTCTGTCTTGCTCCATCCCGTTTCAGAAAAGATTGCACATAACATGAGAAATGGATACAACGGTCTCGGAAAAAGGATTCTAACGTAATTTGATTACCACTCCGATAGTATGTGTCATCAAACCAAAGCAGCTTACTGAAGAAACTCCTAGTGAATTTTAACCATCGCACTCATTTGTATTGCTTTCCACGCTTAATGATCAAATCCACATCTTGCAGGAGACTAATGTATCGTAGTACATCTCCCTTTACGGCAATGATGTCGGCATATTTGCCTTCACTGATTGATCCTACCTCATCATCCACACCCATCAAAACAGACGGCCAGTAAGTGGCTCCTTTGATGGCATACATCGGATCAACTCCAAATTCATTGACCCACACGTCCAATTCGTGCCACGTACTCTGGCTGTGAAACTTCATCGGTATACCACTGTCCGTTCCGATGATCAACACCAGGCCGGCATCCTTCAGTTGATTGAATTTGGTTGCCAAAGTGGGCTTTCGGGTCGGAGTGATCTGAAAGTAAGGCAACCGCCCGGGATACCTGATGGATTGCTTAATGTCCTGAATAATAGAATCGGGCAGACCCAGATGCCAACTATCATTATCGAGTGCCTCCGGATTGTCGCGTATATATTCGTAGTTATAGAGGCCCTCAACCGTTGGGCACCAAAACATCGGCCCTAGATTCATTTGCGCAGTACGGTCATAGATCAATTGCATAATATCATCTGGATATTTTGGAGCTGAGGAAAGCCCAGTATGCTCAAAGCAATCAACCCCGGCCAATAGACCTCTTCTGATCTCTTCCGGCCGGTGACTGTGTGCCACCACGGTCAAATCCAGTGCATGGGCTTCGTCAACTACAGCTTGCACTTCCTCCATGGTCATTTGATCCTGATCGATAAGTTTGATACAATCCACCCCTGCCTCTGCCAGCTGTTTCACTTTTGCCCGGGCATCCTCCGCTCCATTGATGCCCCAACGAAATGCCTCCGTACCGGGATAGGGCTCATGTTGTAGGAATGGTCCAGAAACATACATGGTAGGGCCCGGGATTTCGCCACGATTGATGGCATCGCGAACCGCAAGACTAGCTTCCAAGGGACCTCCCAAATCCCTGGCACTAGTCACCCCAGCCATCAGCAGTTGATGAGCCGAGGCCGGCATGATCACATCTTCAAATAAAGGTGGGTATTTTTTGTCCCAGTAGGTGTAATTGCTGTGGCCATTTATCATCAAGTGTACATGCATATCCCAGAGGCCTGGCAACACACTCATACCCTCCGTAGATATGATTTCTGCCCCTGGTGGAGGGGTTAGGTTTCCCTGATGGCCAACAGCTTTGATCTTTTCACCTTCAATTATGATGACACTGTTATGTATGGGCTGACCCCCAAACCCATCGATTAGGGTTCCTCCTACCAGGGCTTTCACCTGACCAGTTCCACTTGAGCAAAAACCGAAAAAGCATACTGTAGAGATCAATATCCGTAGAATAATGGAGGAATCTACATCCATCGCTTGGAGAAAGCATCCACTTAAAAAATGTGATCGATTGCACAATAATGTTACCATATCTGTTGTTTATCCTTGGCGTAAACTCAAAATAGTAAACAAAGTGAAAATTCCCTTCGCCCTCGACACCAAGATTTTGAAGAACTACGCCGTGGTGACAACCACTTTATTCTGCGGCTTGACATTGTACTACTTTATTGGTCAAAAAAGTGGCTTACTTTCCAGTGCCGTTCATCTAATGACCGTGCAAGCATTCAGCTACATGTTGGTGGCATTGGTACTGATCTCAGCTATTGTAGGTATGGCATTCCACCAGATTGTAAGTGCTGAACTGCGTTCGCGCAACTCCTTTGCCTTCGTCTTTGCTGTGACTGCCTTAAAGTTTATCGGGAGCTTGGTGGTACTGAATATGTACCTCTGGTAGCACCTGTACGCCCAACCCGAACTTCAGATTACTCCATCTGAAATCTAAACCACCGATAAGATTTCCTGTATCCCTTTGCTGCTTGTATCTTGCATTTTCTGACAGTAGCGAGATACCAATTCGAGCTGCAGGATCCAAGGTATTGTGTTGGTCTTTGGCTAGGTAGTCTTTGGTCTTTAGTCTTTGGTCTTTGGCTCGGTAGTCTTTGGTCTTTGGCTTGTTGGTCTTTGGCTAGTGTCCTCTCATGAAATGCCAGTTCAGATGATTGAGGAGAAACAGATTACGGTCAACCAATTATCAGAGCTGTACGATGTAAGTGCCTGCAGCAACTGTTCTTTCCCTCTTTTTTTCTATTATCGTATACCAGAGAACGCATCAGTATGTACAGGCTACTGACATTGATTTTCATACTCCCACTCACCTTATTAGGTCAACCCACCGATGATGAACTATTTCAGGCATTTCATTGGCGAAATATTGGCCCAGCCAACCAGGGAGGCCGGATCGTCGATATCGAAGCCCTGGAATCTGACTTTGCCAAAGTATGGATTGCTACGGGATCAGGTGGGGTGTGGCATTCTGAAAATGCCGGCACTACCTGGCGACCTATTTTCGACGACTATGAGACGGCATCCATTGGGGACATCGCCATCAATCAGTCAAATCCGCAGATTATTTGGATCGGTACGGGCGAAGCCAACAATCGCAATAGTGTTTCATGGGGTCACGGCATGTACAGAAGTACCGATGGCGGTCAGAGCTTCCAACACCTGGGCTTGGAAGAAACCCACCAGATAGCCCGGGTGATCTTGCATCCTGTAGATCCTGACCAGGCCTACGTGGCAGCCATAGGTCATCTCTGGGGTTACAGTGGAGACAGGGGTCTCTTTCATACGGAGGATGGTGGTAAGAACTGGAGTAAGCTGACTAAGGGACTGCCTGCTGATGGACAGACCGGCTGTACTGATCTGGTGATGGACCCATCCAATCCCAAAGTGCTGTATGCTGCTTTTTATCAGCGACTGCGGCAGCCTTGGCATTTCGAAAGTGGTGGGCCTAATGGAGGCATTTTTAAATCAACCAATGGCGGCAGAACCTGGACACAGCTCACCCATGGCCTGCCTGCCAGCCCAACTGGCCGGATTGGACTAGCTATTTATCAGCAAAACCCAAGGATCATAATGGCACTGGTAGAAGCCAATCAATCCTCAAGTTTAGATACTTTGGGTTCAGGACTCTACCGATCCGAAGACGCCGGTACTTCCTGGAAGTATGTAAATACTTTCAACAATCGGCCTTTTTACTATTCACAAATACGGATCAACCCGTACGACGACCAGAAAGTGTACCTCCTCACTACCCGCTTTATGGTTTCAACAGATGGGGGCAAGACCCTTTCTAATGGCAGTGAGGATCAGGAAGTACACGGTGATTTTCACGCCATGTGGTTGGATCCATCCCATCCGGATCGCTATTATCTCGGTGCAGACAAGGGGTTGAGCCTCACCCACGACCACGGCAAGCATTTTCAATTGATCGATAACATATCGATTGCCCAGTTTTACCGTATCAATTACGATATGCGAGATCCTTATGTGATATATGGAGGCTTACAGGACAACGGCATGTATGGTATAGCCAGCTTTGCCCGGGATGCCCGGGGGATCCTCAACGACCACAATTGGAAATTGCACTGGGGAGATGGTCAGTTCATTGACCCCCATCCTGAAGATTGGCGAGAGGTCTTTACCTCTACCGAAAATGGCAGTGTATCACTATACAATGCAGAAACCTATGAAATGGCTAACATTTCACCTGCTCCACATACTATTGTAAATTATGAGGAGATGATCGCCGACTCTCTCCAACACTCCGGCCGTGAATTTCGATTCAACTGGACCTCACCCATGATGAGATCTCCGCATGATCCCCATGCACTGTACCTGGCAGGAAATCATATTTTTCAATCCGTTGATCGAGGGAAGTCATGGACCATTATCAGCCCTGATCTCACTACTAACCATGTGTTGAAACGACGCAAGGGAGTAAGTGGAGGTATCACTCCTGACAATTCTGGTGCAGAGACCCATTGTGCCATTTCTACTCTTTCCCTTTCTCCGATTGATCCCCGCCTTATCTGGGCCGGCACCGATGATGGTCTGGTGCAAGTGACACAAGATGGAGGTCAGTCATGGCAAAATGTACGATCACTCATTCCCGATGTACCCGAAAATACCTGGGTCAGCCGGATCGAAGCATCACACCACGATCCAAGGGTTGCTTATGTTACATTTGATGGGCATCGCAACGACGACAATCGCCCTTGGATCTTCCGAGCCGATCAATATGGTACTAACTGGACAAAGCTTAACCACAACCTACCGGATGATGAAGTCTTACGGGTGGTCCGCGAGGATCCTGTGAATGCCAATCTGCTGTTTTTGGGATCGGAGACGGGAGTTTGGGCCAGTCTGAATGCTGGTGCTTCCTGGTCAAGATTGATGCCCAGCTTACCCACCGTTTCAGTTTATGACTTGAAGATCCACTCTCGTGAAAATGATCTGATTGCAGGCACGCATGGACGGGGTGTTTGGATCATGGACAATATATCTCCCCTACAGCAACTGGATGCCCCCGCCCTTTCATCCAATGCCTGGCTCTTTGCTCAGAAGCCACTAACCCTATGGGAAAATACAAGTAGAGGTGGGCAGAGAGGCCATTTTTGGTTTGCCGGCGAAAATCCACCGACCATCAATAATACCTCCAGCTTGCCAAGGGCTGAATTCAGCCATCAAGCTGTGATTTACTACCTCGTGAATCATCCCTTTGATGATCCACCGATCATCGAAATATCTGATCCTCACCAATCACTTGTTGCTATCGACACGCTAATTAACCAACCAGGCATTCATCGATTTGTCTGGAATCTCGAATTTGATGCCGATTGGTTAGATGATGATCTGGCCAAAGAAGTAAAAGATACATTCGAGCGTCTATTGAAACAATATCGCTTCTCATCCTTGCGATCAGCAGCAGAAAGATTTGAGACCGCAAAGACGCCAAGAGAGCAAAGATCTGCCGCCGCCTATTTGACCACCACTCCATTAATCGCTCCATTGGACTCCTCTCTGGGTGTACCAAAAGCCGGACCCGGAGTATACATCATCAAAATGCAAGCGGGAGACCAGGAGTACTTGCGCCGGTTGGTGATCAGAGAGGACCCCATAAAACACCGAAGATAAAAGCCTGTTGAGCTTGGGATAGTCAACCTACCCAATTTCTTACCTGAACCCAATGAATTGCAAAATCCAATGCCAGGCTTAGTTGCATAAACAAAGGGTCCTTAAATTTACCTCTATCATTCGAAATTCACCATTGTGACCAGTCAATCCCGATTGATAAGGATAAGAGGACAAGAGATCTGGATCACCCCAGATTGCAAAATTCTAACCGACCAAACCAATCTCCCTTCTTCTATGGGATTCAAGCAAATGGATCAAGTCTTTTGGAAAGTTGATATTACAGACTATGATTCAGCGGAAGAAAAGGTTACCATCCAGGTCCTCGATTATTATCCAGATAAAACCCAGTCTTTTAAGAAGCAGAAATTAAAGTCTCCAATTAAATCATTGCATTTTGACCCATTAGACTGGGCCTATCTTGAACCCTTTTTATCCTATTACAAGAAAAATGATTTGCTTGAAATAATTATTGACAGTGATCGTGTTTTCCGTCCTGATGAATCTGAAATCCACTATTCCTTAACACTCAAGGTGCTCTTTAAAGACCTCTCCTACGAGACGGGATACGTCTCCTATCACACTTTTATCGAGCAAGTGAATCAAGAAGTAGAAGTTCAGATCGAAAATCCTTTCATCATTCCCGAGTTTCAATTTATCAAGTCCTTTTTTGCCAGAAAGATCCGTAGAAAATATGTTGATGTCGATATAGATTTGTTGATCAAGGGATCCAGGGTGACGGAGGTGAAAGCCACTTCAAAGCAGATTGATAAGATCAATGACACCTTTATTGGTACCATAAAGTATTCCCGCTTTCAGCAACTGGCCAAAGAACCCCTGGTGACGGCAATAGATAAAAGCCTTTTTACAGCCGATGAATTTTTTGATGAATTTGCAGCTGACGAAGGAGGAAATATCTTCAATCAAGATGCCACCAATATCATTCAATTATTGACGGCATTTGGTAGCGTACGCAACCGCAAACAGCTGGAATATCTCTCCGGTCTGAAGCAAATTTCTGACTACAAAGTACACCTTACTCTACAACCCAAACTCGGCTTTTTGTTTTTGCTGAGGGGAAACGAAATGTACCATTTCTGCTGGGAGCTCCTAAACTCACACGCCACCTATCTTTGGAGTTTTGACGGTCGAGATGATCTCATCCCCGGTGCGTTCAAAAGAATCGAAAGAATTATACAAAGAATCAGGGATTACGGCCGGGACCGATACCGGCGATCTGTTGCTGACCGCCAGGAAACTGATTCCTTTGTCTTTCACAGCATAGTTCATCAACACGCAGACTCAAAAGTAAGGGATCCATTCCCCTTATGGCGCCAACGACTCGAAGAGAAATTGACGTAAAATCTCGTGTATCCCGTGTACTAGGCCAGTGATGGAGTGAAAGGCTTTTCAGCCTTGGAATAGAAAATTTTCCATCAGGGAAAGCCAGCCTGAAGGGCTACCTCTCAAAGGTGACCCTAAAGTTAGAGAGATGTCACCTTTTCGGAATGGCCTCAACTTGTCTACTAGTTTCGATAATCCAGTGGAGGTTTTCGGTCACCAACCAGACTCTCATAGTGAAAATCCTCCCCTCGGCGGCGGTTCAATTCTTGCCAGGCAGATTTGATTTTTTCGGAGTTCAGGAGAAGATCTACGGCCGTCATCGCCAAAGTCTTGGCAGCTACCTCCATGCCCTTGATGCCAATTGTGGTACCTCCAGCAGCTACTGCTTGCCAGCTATGTGCTGAAGTTCCTGGCACCCACGTAGCCGCACGCATACCAGCGGTGGGAACCACCCAGCTCACGTCACCCACATCTGTTGATCCACCCGTACCCCGTTCTTGTACCCGGAACGGTTTGACGGCTTTTGCAGATTCCAGGCTATAGGGAATGTCCCCATAGGATTCGGCTATTTGTTGAGCGAACTCCTTTTCTGCATCATTGTAGTAAACACCACCCACTTTTAGTAAGTTGGTATGCATGGTACGGGCTAAGGTTTCATTCGGTAGAAGATCATAGAGCCCATGAATAACTTCGTACTCCATCCTGGTCTGGGTCCCTTTGGCTGCACCTTCCGCAGCTTCCACGATCCAATCAAAATTTTTCTTCACCTGATCGGCCTTCGGATGACGACAATAGTAAAATACTTCTGCAAACTCCGGAACTACATTGGGTGCTTCACCCCCTCGCGTAATAACGTAGTGAATTCTGGATTCCGCTGGCACGTGTTCTCTCATCATATTCACCATAAAATTCATGGCTTCTACTCCGTCCAGGCTTGACCTCCCTCTTTCGGGTGCGCCAGCAGCATGGGATGCCTGTCCATAAAATCTAAACTTCGCTGATTTATTGGCCAATGAAGAAGACGCATCAGCACCATTCGAACTGCTGGGATGCCAGTGAAGCACTACATCGACATCGTCAAACAATCCCCCTTTAACCATATAGATTTTACCTCCACCACCTTCCTCAGCTGGAGTTCCATAGACCCTAATCGTGCCCTCATTCCCAGTGGATTGCAACCAGTTTTTAACCGCTATGCCGGCTGCCATTGATCCCACACCAAAAAGGTGATGACCGCAGGCATGACCGGCTTCTGCCTCCGGCCTTTCTTGCCGTATCGGAACAGTATCCTGCGAAATTCCAGGTAATGCATCATATTCAGCGAGTAGCGCGATAACCGGTTGGCCAGATCCATAGGTGGCAACAAATGCTGTCGGAATATCCGCTACTCCAGATTCAACGGCAAAACCCTCATCCCTTAACCTTTCTTGAAGTATTCTAGAACTCTCATATTCCTGATAACCAACCTCTGCCAGGGTCCAAATCTTCTTGGACAAATCTGCATAGAGAGAAAGCGCCGATTCGATATCTTGCTTCAAATAAGAATCTCTGGCATCTTTACTTTGATCCTGAGCTTGCAGGAGGGTCATGACTTGACTCATGAAGAGGAGGATGTAAAGCACAAACTTTCTCATATAGGCACGCTATTTATCTATACTTGGTACTTGAAGATAGAAATCATTTCAAACACAGAGATTTTCCAACGAAATGGCTAAATTCAACGGGTAAACCTGATTGATTTGTTGCGATATTGGTGGATATTACTTTTTCTATGGGGCATATTGGGATCCGAAGATCTATGGGCCCAGCAAGCCACCGGGCAAAGTGTTTTTCTGCTGGGAAACGCAGGACAGATTACTCAACCCGCTCAGTATGCTGAGAAACTTTCATCCCTGCTAAAGCAACACCAACCTTGGACTTTGGTACTGTCGGGTGACTTGCTCAATGTTAACAGCCCTTTTGGTGAAGCTGTTTCACAATTAGATGAATTCTTGGCACCCTTATCTCAGCTTAAGGGTGCACAGATTGTAATCATCCCGGGTGACAAGGACTGGGGTGAAAGTAAAAGAGGGGGACTTCAAGAGCTGCGCCGGTTGGAGACCTTTTTAGACAAGGTAGACTATCCTAACGTATACATACCTCTCAAAAATGGATGCCCCGGCCCCTATCTCTTTCCCATTGACGAAAATCTGAAATTGCTATTGATCAATACGCAATGGATCAACCATCCTTTTACGAAACCCAGTAGTGAATCGGCCATTTGTGAGCTTGGGACGGAAGAAGCCTTACTTGAGGAAGTCGAATCACTGATCGAAGACAATGGTCAAAGCAATGTCATGGTTGTTGGACATCATCCCATGGAATCGAGAAGTCGAATTGGAGGTTTCTTCCCAGTCCATGATTGGGTTTTACCAGTTCCAGTAGTCAGCTTGTTTACCACCGCTTTTAAACAAAACATTGGAAGGCCGGAAGATATCGTCAACACCAATTTTAATGAATTCAGGGAAGTGTTTCACCAAATGCTTGCTGGTCAGCGATCCATCGTCTATGCTTCTGGTCATGCCTCTAACCTTGAAATTTCCAGGAATGAGGAGAATGTTTACGTCAATAGTGGAGCTCCAACTAGAGGTTCTTATGTGAGAAAAGGACCACACACAATTTATGCATCTCACAAACCGGGCCTGGTTCAAATCATGTATCGTACCAGTGGTGCTGTCATAGCGAAAAGTTATCGGTGGGAGAGGACTAATTTCGAGCAGCACCATGAATCCCTTCTTTTTCAGCCACCCTGTCTTCTCCCGCAAAAAGGGATACCGGTCAATCAACGATTAGTGCCCTGCCTGGATCAAGAGGAACATTCGGCACCCGTACTTTCCCACCCACAATCGCTTACCATTGCTGCCAATCCCAACTATGCGCTGAGCAGATCAGCCACAAAATTTCTTGGATCACACTATCGCGACAGCTGGACTACACCCATCCATGCTCCCGTTCTCGATCTTGAGCATTTTGACGGAGGTTTGACCCCTATTGAAATTGGAGGTGGCCGTCAGACCAAATCACTCAAACTCATCAGCTCCCGTGGGCAGCAATATGTCTTTAGATCGGTAGACAAAGATCCTTCGAAGGCTCTGAATCAGGACCTGAGGAGTACCATTGTATCGATCCTGGTTCGAGACCAGACCACCACGCAGCAACCGTATGGAGCAATGGTTGCCAGCGCTTTATTGGATACGCTGGATATACTTCATGCCAGACCACAATTGTATGTCATGCCCCACGATGAAAGACTCGGACCGTTTGTCACAGAATTCGGTGGTATGCTAGGTATGCTTGAAGAAAGGCCATCGGATCCAGACCGGGGTGTGAGTTTTGAAGGCTCCCAGGATATCAAGCGCTCAATACGGCTATTCAGGCAAATGTACAAGGACCGAGACAATCAAATTGCTGTCGACGAATTTGTGCGCTCAAGAATTTTCGACCTTCTGGTAGGTGATTGGGGTAAGCATGAGGACAATTGGAAGTGGGCTGGATACAAGCAAGAAAAAGGGTTGCTTTATCGACCCATTCCCCGTGACCGTGATCATGTGTTTTCACTCTGGGATGGACTGTTGCCCTGGATTGTCGATCGCGAATGGGCCAAACCATCAGGAGAGAACTTCGATTTCAAGCTCAAAGGACTCCGTAGTCTGATGTGGCAGGCTCGACACCTTGACAGATTCGTAGCCAGTGAAGCCGACCGTGAAGCATGGCTTCAGCAGGCTGCCTTTATCCAAGAACGGTTAAGCGATTCGTTAATCGATGCTGCCATTGCTACCATGCCATCAGAAATTGCCATGGGCCAGGGAAAGGAGGTCGCCGCAAAGCTTAAAAGCCGCTTACGTGACTTACATCTGTATGCGGATCAATACTATCAGATCCTGGCCAAGGAAGTGGATGTCGTAGGATCTAATAAGCACGAAAAGTTTGAAGTTCAGCGACATGCCGACGGCACCCTACAGGTCAAGATGTACAAACTGAGAAAACGGCAAAGAGATGTGCTGTTCTACAATCGGACCTTTAAGCCCGAAGAGACCAAGGAAGTACGACTGTTTGGTATGGATGGAGATGACATATTTACCGTCGAAGGAGGTAGTCCAAAATCTATTTTGCTGCGTCTGATCCCTGGACCCGGACGGGACACTATCAGTGATCAATCGGTAACAAAGGGGGGAAACAGTTTACTGCTTTATTCAATGGACGAGGATAAAATCTTGTCAAGAAGTGAAATAAAGCCCGGTCGAAGTCGTGATCCTTCTGCATACCGTTATTCACGTACAGCGTTTACCTATGACAAATACTTTCCACTGGCCTACATGTCATTTAGTTCAGACTATGGCCTTTCTCTGACGGGTAATATAACCTTCACCAATCAGAGATATGGCAAGCCTGATTTCTCCAGCATTCACGAGCTGGGTGCCAGTTTTTCGACCATTGGAAATTTTCAAACCTATTATGAAGGCATTTGGCGGCATATCGTAGGGCCGCTTGATCTTGTGGGTGGTGTTTCTTTCGAAAACAAAAAGAGATATCGATATTTCTTCGGCATCGGAAATGAAACTACATACTCTGAAGAACTTTTGCTGCAAGATTACTACACCTTACAATATTCCACATTTCAAACCTTTCTTGGTCTTCAGCGATCTTTTTGGAAGCGCAGCTACTTGCGGCTTCGCAGTGGTGTTGCTTTTAACAGTGATCAGTCACTGACCAATACCATACTCGATGATGTCGATCTCTTTGGAGAAGACAAACTTGAGATTGGGACACTGGCATTTGAGCTTGATTTTGACTTTCGCGACCGGCAGAATTTGCCCTCCAAAGGAGCACGATTTTACAGCTACAATCAATATGCTAAGCCTTTTGACGGAAAGCAAGATGACTATTTGGTTGGCGAATCAAAAATCGAATGTTTTATATCAGTCATGCCCTTCACATTGGGCCTGCGTGGAGGATTTTTATACAGTCTTCAGGACCCACCGTACTACGATCTGCCAACATTGGGTCAAAACCGGTATTTGCGTGGTTTCAGGAGAAATCGATTTTCTGGCGAAGATGCCGTTTTTGTAAACTCGGAATTGCGAATCCAAATCTTGGATCGTCCACAGGCGTTGATTCCCCATAAATTTGGTGTTCGATTTTTCTTAGATCGAGGTAGAATGAGCTTCGGTCAGGAGGAATCGAAAACCTGGCATACCGGCTATGGTGCAGGATTTTACTTTGTCCCGATGCGGGAGCGCTTCAGTCTCCATTTATCATTAGCATTCTCAAAGGAAGAAAAAGGCTTGGTGATTTTTGGATTTGGAAATTCCTTCTAGTACTCTGTCGATCCAATTATTGTCGTTTTTTTTAAGAAATTTCGTCGTCGCACCATCGGTCGGGTGGGCCTGCCTGGCGGTGCCGAGCAGACAGGCTCACTGTAGCTCCGGCTACAATTGCGGCTATCCATCCGCTTTCGCTGGCTCTCTCCCTTTACGCGTTGTGGCACGTAACTCTTCGAGATCGGTCGTTCATTCCTCGAACTTCATCAAAAATCATATTAAAGTAATTCAACATAACTAACTTGACAGGACTAGCAATAAATCCAGGAGTCGATGATCCCTGATTTGCGTGTGCAGAACTCGCCCTGCTCGCTCTTGAGCTTAGTATGGAGGTCTTGATTGATAAACCATTTACCTCTACACTGGTTTTTTAAATTTGTAACTGCTTTATGGAAATCACTGAAGTTGACATTGGGATCATTGGTGCCGGACCTATTGGTCTGGCTTGTGCTATTGAAGCCAAGAAAGCCGGATTAAGCCATATCATTTGGGAGAAAGGAGTTTTAGTAAACTCTATTTTTCACTTCCCAACCAACATGACCTTTTTCTCTACCTCCAATTTGCTTGAAATCGGAGATGTACCATTTATCGCTCATGGGGATAAACCAACTCGCAGAGAAGCCCTGGAATATTACCGGAGAGTTTGGGAAAGTTGGAACCTCGAGGTAAAATTGTATGAAGAGGTCTTAGATGTAGATCAGACGAATGCACAGCTTTATCAAGTAACCACATCCAAAGATATCTATCGATGCCGGTACCTGATTGTGGCCACAGGATTCTACGGGAAGGAAGTCAAGTTGAATGTTCCGGGAGAAGAGTTGCCGAAAGTCAAGCACTATTACGATGAAGCCCATCCCTACATCGGCCAAAAGGTATTGGTGATCGGGGCAGCAAATTCTGCCTGTGACGTTGCCTTGGAGACTTATTTGAAAGGTTCGCAAGTAACTATGGCTATTCGCAGTGATCGGATCTACGATCGTGTGAAATACTGGATTAAACCCAATATTGAAAATCGCATTAAGGAAGGATCAATCCAAGCCTATTTCAATACCGAAGTCATGCAGATCAATGATTCTACGGTGGTTCTGAAAACTCCTGATGGTCTGATAGAGATCGATAACGACTTCGTATTGGCAATGACCGGCTATCAACCAGAATATTCTTTGTTAAAAAAACTCGGCATCACCTGGGGGAATGATGTTTTTCTGACTCCTCATTATGATGAGGAAACCTTAGAAACCAATCGCAAAAACATATACCTCGCAGGTGTCATCTGTGGTGGATTGAAGACCAATAAATTATTTATCGAAAATAGCCGGATACATGCTTCGATGATCGTAGATTCCATCTTGAGCAAGCAGAAGATCTTGGCTAACTAGATCTGGTAGTAGAAATTTGCCTATAGATCGGCTCCTGATGTAACTTTTTCACATTCCAAGCGTAATACTAAGCAAATGAAGGCCACCGAATACAATGAATGCGTACACAAGTACGCAGACCGGCTCTATCGGTTTGCCCTAAGGCTGCTGTCTGACAAATTAGATGCTGAAGATACTGTACAGTTGGTCTTCGAAAGATTGTGGAAACGCCATGAACAAGTAAGTGTTGATGCAGTGAAGTCGTACTTGTTCACCAGTGTACATCGAGCGTGCATTGATCAATTTAGGAAAAGACGCACGTTGAGGAATACGATGGAAGAAATGCCCAGGATTGAAAGTGCAGTCAAACACGATGACCTGGAGAACCGGCAAATGATTGAAGAGGGCTTAAAATTGTTAACCATAGAACAAAGAAGTTTGATACTGATGCGAGATTATGAAGGGTATGCATACAAGGAAATTGCGGAGTTGACCAACCAATCACTTTCCCAAGTAAAAATCAAATTATTTCGGGCTCGGAAGAAGTTGCAATTTTTTTTAACCAGTAAGATCTGCTAAAACCCAAATGGTCATGAAATATACTATCGAAAACTACGAAGAGTTTGCACTGGATTATCTGGAAGGGAACCTTAATGAAGAAGAAATGGCAGAGTTTAAGGTATTCCTCTTACTTCATCCAGAGATTCATGAAACTTTGATCCAATTTGATTGGGTGACGCTGGAGGCCGATGAAAGTATTTTCTTCCCCGATAAAAATCGCCTGCTGAAGGAAAATAATCCTTCCAGATTTTTATCCATCAACTCTCGAAGACTTTTGGCCGTAGCTGCAGTGATGGCGTTCTTGATTACTACTTGGGTTTTAGTTGTCGATGACCAAAACAATACTAATCAGGTCGAAGTAGTCACATTGCCTGAGGGGGTAAAACAAGAAGAATCTGACCTTGCGGCTTCCGCCAAATCTGAAGATCTTGCCGCTGTTCAAGAAAAATCAAAAGCACATTCAGGCGGGTCTATGGGAGAGTCGACCAGCGTCGAAGAAACCATTCGTTTAGATCCTGTCAAAGTGCAATCAAGTAAGGTAAGGAAGCCCGAGACAGTTGAAGAAGCAGATCTGGTCCATATAGCGCCATCAGATCATGAATCCGATGTGACCAAGCCTCAAATAAGGCACTCACGAATCATCTTTGAAGTCACATACCTAGAAACCAGAGATATCGCTCATGTCGAACTGCCTTACCCATTGGAAAACCTTGCTCTACCCGAAATTATTTTGCCTGATGAAGATTGGGAAAGAGAACCTGGAAAACTGAAGAAATTTCTAGCCAAGGTAAATCTGGTTCCTTTTGGACTAGAGGATCTTGAAGATGTTGCCATTAAGGATAAATTAATTCCAGAGACCTTTTCTGGACCGAAATAGAAGCACATGAAATATCTATTTATTATCGGTTGCCTTCTGGGATTTTTTCCCATGATGGCCCAAGAGGACATTGATACCACATTTGAAGTCCGTGAAGATGACCAAGCACGGAAATTTCATTACCGTTCGGTGAGGACTCGCTATCTATTGGTAGATTTTGGCGTGAGTGGTATGCACACTGCCGAGACCTATCGCCTGGAAAATGGCATTGATCCATTTGAGGTGAGATTGTTGAAGTCAACAAATCTTAATATCCATTTTTTTCAACAAAAATTTAGCCTAGCTAGGGGATATGCCAATTTTGTTTATGGCCTCACATTGGAAACCCACAAGTATTTTTTTGACAATCCAATTATATTATTGGAGGATACCCCACAGGCTTCTTTTGAATTTGTTGAAGGAGTGAATTTTAAGAAAAATCGTTTGAATTACTCCTACGTGACGGTGCCCCTCATGTTTAATCTCAAAACGAACCCACGGCATACATGGAGATCTTTCCACTTGAGTTTTGGTGGCTTTGCTGGCATCCTGCTTGGTGCAAATTTTAAAACAAAAGAGAAGGGATCTAAGGAAAAAGTAAAAGACAATTTTGGTCTCAATACCTTCCGGTATGGCTTGCGAGGTGAGATTGGATATGGACCAGTCATATTTTATGGTACCGTTGCCCTCAATGAATTATTTCAGGAAGACAAAAATGGAGGTTATGAGGTCACACCCTACAGCTTGGGTGTGGTTATTTGGCCTTTCTAGTAATGATCATTCGACCATGACCCACCCAATGCCAATGACCAGAACATCTCATCAATGCACAAACCGGAATTCAATCATCCTCCTCAATTTCCAGTATCCGGATGTTTCTAAAATGGACTTCCGATCCATGACCTAAGAATCCGATATGACCTGTGAGGCGTTGCAGGCCGGGATGATCACGACCATCAAGGGTCCCATTCCTGGTAGCTGCATCCAAATCTGCCGACAAAATCATCCGTCCATTGAGCACCACAGTGACACGGTTTCCCTTGACTACCACCTCCTGTTCATTCCATTCACCTACTGGCTTTAATGCACCTCTTTCGGCTGGCACCAACCCATAAACTGAACCGTGGTATTGATAATTCTTGAGGTTGGCATACTTCTCTGCCGAATTGTCTAATATCTGCAGCTCCTTTCCCTCATAGGCCGCATCACCTGTTAATGGTGCATGAATGCCGAGGCCATTGTTTGCTCCCGGTGTCAACTTAAATTCAAACCGCAGACGGAAATTGTCGTACTCTTCTTCGGTATATAGATTTCCTTGCCCACCTGAAGCTCCGGGATAAATGACAATCTCTCCATTCTCAACAACATAGTCAATCTTGTTGCCTATCCATCCATCTAGATTGACGCCGTTAAAAAGTGGCCTGAATCCTTCACGAAGTTCGATCGAAGAAAGATCTGGCCCATTATTGATCTCACGGATATATACATCACGGAATTGGACGTCTGTGCCATGGGCCTGTAATTCAACTTGCTCCTCCCTGGAAATAGGCTGGCTGCGATCCCAGTAATTCTCCAATACGACTCGATCAGTGACCAGCTCCCCATTAAGGTAGACGGTAACTTTATCATCGATCATGATGATCCGGAAAGTGTTCCATTCACCTACTGGATTGTCGGCGACCTTCAAAGGTTTACTCTCATGCTCTTGATTGTTGTACAAACCTCCTGAACCGACCTGGGCGCCATCCTCAACTCTGGATGTATCCCATATTTGTACCTGGGGGGTACCGCGAAGGTATATACCACTATCACCGTCTTTTCCTATCCGCCAATCGACCAGCATCTCAAAGTCCCGGTATTTTTTATCGCTGCAAATATTGTCATAACCTTCTCCTACGAAAGTAATGTGGCCGTCCCTGATGGTCCAATTTTTTTTCATCTTCTCATCTGCTTCTCGTTGTAATTGCTGTCGTTGTAGCCCGAACATCGTATCCCGCGCAATCGGGTTGGCAACCAATCCCTTCCATCCTTCAAAGTCCTTACCATTAAAAAGAGAGATAAAGCCCTCTTCCTTAGGCATGGTGCGCAAATAATTATGCAAAAATGCCTGCGTATACTCCTGATCCGAATCAGCGAGAATAGTATCTGCTCTCATCAGTTGATGCCGCACCGCTGACCCATAGAGCCCCGCCGATTCTCCTGCTGGTGGGAGGGCTATACTTACGATCACCTCAGCTGCCGTGTTTTTCAATAGATCGTCGTCAAGAAATTGACTGACGTAAACCAAGGCCGTATGAGATTTTACCGTGGCTAAGCTCCTCAAGGCCCGTTTGGCCAATTCGGTATTCTCGTCCACCACAGACAGGAGTTCCCTTAAGACCAATAATTTTTGAGCAGCAGGCAAACTGCGATGGTTGGCTAAGCGCAAAATAGCGGTAAATGTCGCTTCATCTTGCGGATTTGTACGCAAATTGCCCAAGAGAGGACCGATGGCCTCAGGTTTCTGCCAGTTCAGCAACCACTCATGCTGCTCAGAGGCAAATTTTTCGTTGACATACTTCATGGCATTTCTACCGCCTACGGCTGGTAAGACTTGGCGCATCAGACTGGGATCACCTCCCAGAAGCCGGATGGTTTCGCCGGTCGCCAGTTCGTGATCTGTTGCCGATTGGATCTTGGCTACCAAAGTTCGTGCTACCGCATTTTTCTGGTCCTCGGTGCTGGCTTGCGGAGAAAGTGGTGCCAATGAAGCCAGTGGAAGATCAACTGCCAGTCTCGGCATGGATCTATACGCTACCTCTTGCACGAGAGGATCGGAGGAACTAAGGTATCCTTGGACTCTCGGCCAGAATGACGTTAGACCCCTTTCGGCTACGATCTTGATCAAGCCAGCTGTGGCTGGTCCACTGGTCCGGTCAAACAAAGCCTCGAGTGCAGGCAATTCATCCTTACCTATCCACCTCGACACTTCTTGGACAGCCGTGGCAAGCATGTCTGGATCTTTGCTCGTTTCAATGACCTTCATCAATGAAGGTATGCTGGCAGGACCATTAAGAGATGATAAGGTTCGAACAGCGGTGCGTTTCAGTTGAGAATTCTCGGTCTGCAGTGATGATTCGGCATGCGCTGCTGCGAGTTTGTAGTCATGTTGTACAGCTGCGCGCAATAAATGTCCTTGAACTGCTGGCTCTACTTTCTTAAAATGGTTAAAGAATGGATCCAATGACATATTTGGTGCGTTCCCAACAGCTTCGATTATGACACGAGCCAGAGCGGGAGATGCCTTTCTAAAAGATGAGACCAACATTTTTTCAGCTGAAGTACCATCATATTTTGTCAAGAGACTCAGTGCCTTGCTAAGATTGGGCCCAATTGTGCCGTCATCGATTAATGTAGAAGTAATGTCAATTAAAGCCTGCGATTTACCCATTTTGGCTTGTGCCTCAGCATGATCTAGCAACAGTGCTGTACCCAAGTCTGGATCTTCATTTACGACCGACTGCAGCAAAGGTTTGGTCTCGGCACGACCGTACTTGGCCAGTAGTGGAAGAACCAAAGATTTTGGTACCAGGTCACTTTGAGTAGCGATCTGCTGCAATTTGTCACCAGCTGCAGTTTCCTCAAACTGCGCATAGGCCTTGGTCAAAGACTGCTTGCAATAATCTCCGGCATCAGGATAGGCATCAAGTAAAACCTTGAGTGCTTCATCACTGCCAATCTGTAATATGGTTCGAATGGCTGGATCACACATCGTGCGGATCAGCTTACCCAGTCGTGGAAGACTTTTGGAAGTAGCAAAGTATTGTAACTGCTCGAGAAGAAAGGCTTGTATCTCAGTGTGGCCGGTCCGGTCAATGGCATCAAGAAAAGCTTCTTCCATGGTAGCGATCATCGCCTGGTCTTGACTTTGCCCCAGGAACTTTGCCAGCCCACTGATGGCGTACCGAACTTGATTGTCATCACCTTGACCTGTACCAGTGAGCTGATCGGACAAGTCAAGGACCGCTACCTCTCCCATTTGTGCCAAATCCTCCATAATGACACTCAACTGATAAGGATCCCTTACAGGGAGCTGTTCAACGATTTGATCGAGGGGAGCATCCTGGGCATTGCCCACCAGGGATAACATAAAAGCGCCCACGACAAGAGGATGTATAGATTTCTTAATTTTCATTTCTTAAATCTTTAGCTCAACTCAAATTGTCCAAGCTCCCCGCATGGGTTGATCAATCATGCGATTAGCTGCTTCATCATCTTTAAACCTTTGTTGTTCGGGATCATACTGGAGGTTTCTGCCCAGACGGAGACCTATCACACCCAAGTTGATCAAAGTGCAGGAGCGATGTCCATTCTGTTCATTAAGGGCAAACTTTTTTCTCTCTTTCACCGCTTCGCTAAAAATGCTCGTTTGTGGTTTTGGGTCAGGCAGCTCTGCCATCAGAGCGGACAGATCTTTTACATCCGATCTCATTCCCCGATACAATTTCCCCTCAGGCCCTTCGATGAAAGCTGCCTGCTTGTCTCGATTGGCTCCATCCAATACGATCTGGCATCCATCCTCATAAGTGTAGGTGATCCGTCTCCAACTTCCAGCTGCATCCGGATGTTGTTGTGGTGCATCAATCTCTACACTGGTGGGTGAAGTATCATCCTTTTCCAGGAGATATTGTACCGGATCCATATAATGTTGCCCCATATCTCCTAAACCACCACCGTCGTAATCCCAGTACCCTCTAAACTTGGCATGCACCCGATCGCGATGATAAGGTTTGTAAGGGGCCGGGCCGAGCCACATATCGTAATTCAACTCTGCGGGTACCGGCTGACTGTAAAGATCTGTTCGCCCGCTCCAATAAAATTTCCAATCAAACCCTGTGGTTGCACTGATGGTCACTTTAAGGGGCCATCCAAAGACGCGATTTTCTACCAACTTCTTGATGGGCTTAATGGGCACCCCCATCCCATAAAAGTTATCGGAGAAACGAAACCAAGTGTTGATCCGAAAAATGCGATTGAACTTTTGTACGATATTCTGCACCGCAATACCTTCCTCAATGGTTCGGGTCATTGGTTTTTCACACCAGATGTCTTTGCCTGCTCTCGCAGCATCAGCGGCCATTATCCCGTGCCAGTGTGGAGGCGTAGCAATATGCACTACATCGATATCAGGCTGAGCTAATAGTTCTCGGTAGTCGGCGTAGGTACGGACATCTGGGCCAACCATACTTTTGGCTTTTTCCAGATGACCGGTATCTACATCGCAGATAGCTACCAACTTCCCTTCATAGTCAAAGTGAACCCTGCCCATGGCTCCCACACCAATCACAGCTTTGGTCAGCATATCACTGGGAGGCAAAAATCCCGGCCCACCCAAAACTCGGCGTGGGACAATGGTAAAGAGGGCAGAAGCCGTCCCAAGCTGCTGTAGGAATTTCCGGCGTTTTAGATCAGAACCCATATGGTAAATTTTAGTCGGCAAATATAAGTCTTTACTGTCGGCGATGACTGGGAAGGCAATTCAAAGTTTGACCAAGGACTCTGTCTACTGAAATATTAGCAAGAATTTTAATGTCTTTTGCCCTCATAGTTGACCCTACAAGTTAGAGAGAGATGTCACCCTTTCGGAGTGGCCTTGTCCTAATGCTCCCAACGCTATACGGCAGAGATGTGTAATTTTAGCAGACGCTGTTCAATCGGTCATGACCTATAGACAAATTCAGTACTTCCTCTACATCTTGCCGACCATGTTAGTAGTTAACTTATCGGCCCAAACGCAAGCTGACACAGCTGAAGCTCACCGTGCTTGGCAACAGGGAATGGATCACTTACAGCGGAGCCGGGATATGCTTGCTGGACGAGAGTTTGTCAGAGCAGCACAACTCTTCCAAAACCAGGGTGAAATATCCCGTTCAATCGATGCCGAGCTGATGTCGGCTGAGTCCTATTATCGCCTTGGAGATTGTGCCAAAGCTTTAGAACAGGTAAACCGGGCCGATAAGTTTATGGATCAACTCAGTGGAGTAGGAAGGAAGAGCCAGAAGCTTAGTAGCCAATTATACCGGGCAGCCTGCCTTAACGACAGTGCCAGGTATGACTTACTTCGGGAATGCATCCAGGTGATCAATGACCAACAATCTGGATTGGAGCCCTTTCGCGCCCAGGTCTATCACGATCTGGGCTTGTATTTCTTTGAACAGGAGGTCATTGATTCTGCCGGATTTTACCTGGAGATGGCCTTCCCCTTGGCCATGCGCGGTCCGGATGATTACTTGACCGGCAGAATATGCTTTCTCTGGCCAAAGATCTTGAGACGCCAAGGTGATTATGCTAAAGCTGTGGATATAATCAAGGAGGGCATTTTGAAGTATCGAAACTACTTTGGCGAAATCCACACTGTGATCGCCACTGGTTACAATGATCTTGCAATCAATCAAAAAGCCCTTGGTGACTTGGAATCTTCTGGAGAGAACTTTCGAAAAGCACTGGACATTCGACAGCAGCTGCATGGTCGACACAGTAATGATTATGCCAGAATCTTAAACAATACCACTCTACATTTTTTGGATGTCGGAGAGGTTAATACTGCACTTGAGCTGGCCCAGCAAACGGTTGATATTTTTGAATCACTCCGCAATCCCGATCCTCAATTTCATGTGGCATCTTACAATACTCTGGCTCGTGTCTATCGTCATCTGGGAAAGGATCACAAAGCCTTTATTTACTTCCAAAAAACTTTAGAATTACAGCTTAAGTATTTCCCCCAAAGTAAGGGCGCCAGATTTTATTATCTGGACTTGGGACGAAACGCACTCGATAGAGATCGACCTGCAGAGGCGATCGAATATTTTCATGCCGCCATGAGCTTGGCCATTGATGAAGTTGATCCGGCAGACGTATACTCAAACCCAGGAAGGGACAATCCATCAAACTATCAATCTTTGCATTCGCTATGCGTACTCAAGGCTGCAGCCTTTCAGGCTCATTATGGACACTCCGAAGATAGAAGAGACTTATCGGAGGCTTTAAAATTGTATAACCTCGCTGATTACTTTGCGGCTAAAAATCGTACAGAATCCCGATACCAGAAGTCTAAACTGGCCTTCTCTAGAAAAAACCTGCCGCTTTATGAAGGGGCCATCAAAACTTGCCTGAATTTATATGAATTGACTGGAGATCCGAACTACCTAAATCAAGCCTACATTTTCAATGAAAAAAGTAAGTCATTGACTCTTTTGGAAAACCTGCTTGAAGTAAGTGCTTTATACAATAGTGGACTTCCCGATTCACTACTACGGGAAGAACGCATTTTTCAAGACAGCATCGCCTTCTTGCGAAGACAATTGTTGGAGCTGCAAGGACAATCTAATCAGAGCCAGGTCCAAAACTTGGAAGAACGCAAACTCAGACTCGATTTAAGGTATGAATCCTTCAAAGAGAGATTGGAGAGAGATTATCCCAGATTCTATCAATCCAAATATGATTTTGGTTTTACCGGTCTTTTAGAAATACAGAGAGATCTAAGCCCACAAGAGTGCGTGTTGTCCTACTTTGTTGGGAAAGCAGAAATCTTTAGATTTTTCGTTACCAAAGATCACCTGGACTATACGATTATAGCCCGTCCGGATTCCCTTGGACGTTGGATTTCAGATTTACGGGAGATGATCCTAGACTTCGATCCAACACAGGCCATCCTCAGTGCTCAAAATTCCTCTTCTGTGAATGGCTATATTCGTCGGGCAGGCCAACTTTATTCCCTCCTCCTTCAAGATCTCCAGGATGAGCTCATGGAGGGTATTTACATTATCCCATCGGATGTGCTAAATTATATTCCTTTTGGAATCTTGTTGGCTCGAAATCCCGAGCAAATAGACGACTTTTCGGCGTATCCTTTTTTTGCCAAAAATCACTTCATATCATACAACTACTCTTCCACCCTTTCCCGTCAGATGGCTCTCACTGCGGTCCAAACACCCCGTGATTTGCTCGGAATCGCACCTGAGTTCAGGAACCAATCAATCAAAGCTGGTGATTCCCTTAGGGCTAATAGGTATCAACTAGCTCCCTTGTCCTTCAATCAGGAGGAGGTAAAGGCTATCATTAAAGAATGGTCGGGAAGTAAATTGTTGGCTGACAAAGCCACCAAGGCGGCATTTGTACGGGAAGTAAGTGATCACGGGATTTTTCACTTTGCAACCCATGCCTTGGTTAATGAAGAAAACGCCGACTTATCTTTTCTAGCTTTTGCACCAGCTGAGCAAGAAGATCCATTTCTGTATCTGTCGGAACTCTATGATTTACAGTTGCCTGCTCATCTTGTGACCTTGAGCGCTTGTGAGACCAACCTTGGTCCTCTTCAGCAGGGAGAAGGTATTGCCAGCTTAGCCAAGGGCTTTTCTTACGCAGGAGCCAAAAGCATTGTCACTTCTCTCTGGGAAGTTGAAGATCGTACAGCCAAGGAAATTATGGTTTCTTTTTATCGCAAGCTCGCTGAAGGTGGGCGCAAAGATGTAGCACTTCAAAGTGCAAAAATGGAGTATCTGGAGAATGCTGAAGATCACTTAGCCCATCCTTATTATTGGGCTGCCTATGTAGCCATCGGGGATATGAGCTCGATTCCCTCTGGATCTTTTGGCTATCAGGAGTGGCTTCTGGCTGCATTGACGGTACTAATTATCTTATTGGTATTCCGACATTTACACAAATAACTAACCAATGGACAAGCTAAATCAACCCTATATCATTGCAGAAGCCAACTGGAAAACGGTGAAATCAGCCGACTATAAAGTCGCCGTTTTGCCCTTTGGTGCCACAGAAGCACACAATTATCACTTGCCATACGCCACCGACAATTATCAAGCCGAGTATGTTGCCAAAGAAGCCGGCCGTCGCACTTATGAGGAAGGTGTTTCCTGCGCCATCTTACCATGCATCCCCTTTGGTATCAATACCGGCCAGCTAGGCGTGAAGTTTTGCATCAATATCTTGCCAAGCACGCAATTGGCCATCCTTAAAGATGTTGTCGATGCTTTAGCTCGGCATGGGATAGAAAAACTGGTCATCTTAAACGGCCATGGCGGCAATAACTTTAAAAACATCATCCGGGAGCTCTCCTTTCATTTTCCGGAGGTCTTCAGCTGCTGGGTCAATTGGTATCAATTGGTCGATTGGCACCAGTATTTTGACGATCCTGGTGATCATGCTGGTGAGATGGAGACCAGTGCCATGCAGCACCTGAGACCTGATTTGGTCAGACCTTTAAGTGAGGCCGGTGATGGTGCTGCCAAGACCTTCAAACTAAGCGGATTCAAGGAAGGATGGGCGGTGGCACAACGAGAATGGTCGCTGGTGACCAACGATACCGGTGTGGGAAATCCACAGGCAGCAACGCCCCAGAAAGGTCAGAGATACCTAAATGACTGCGCCACTAAACTGGCGACATTTTTGGTGGAACTGCATCATACTCCCAATGACCAATTGTATGAATAGTGGGAAAATATGGGTTCTATCTAATTGGCCTGCTTTGTCTTCTTAATTCTGCTGGCCACAAACACCATCTCTCGACCGATCTCATCGACTGTATTGTCATAAGTATTGGTCTCCTGTGAGGTATTATCAGCTCTTTTAGGATCAATATATGGTAGTGAAATGCGATCAATTGCACCGGGTATGAAGGGACAGGCTTCATCGGCCTGAGTACAGACCATTACAGCTAAGAAATCAGATTGCGGGTTGCTGGGATCATCATATTTTTTGGAAAACATCCGCTGCGATTCCATATCACCGGCACCCTTGACAGTATACCTGGGATTCATTGTCTCTCCCTCTTCGCCGATGAGTGAAAATCCTGCCCTTTCCAAAGCCTGTACCATTCTAGGATTAAATGCCGTGGCTTCAGTACCCCCTGAGAAAGTGTTGATGCCAGCCAATCCAAAGTAGACGGCAGCCACTCGAAGCCAGAGTTCAGCCAGCTGGCTTCGACGCGAGTTATGGGTACACACAAAAATTATCTTCGCTTCCTGACCTTGGGCCAGTTGGTCGGCTATTGACTGAGCAAGATCCTTTAAAATTTTCTTTCTCTCCTCTTTGATCGTTGGCTCTTGAGCTTGCAGCTCTTCTATATTTTCCGTGAGCATTGTTGTCATTTTTTGGCCATTGGTAAACTGCAAACCACGGGCTGTGTGAAGATAATTATTGTCTTCACAATAGGCCATGGGTGAAAATTCTTATCCCTGCCAAATTTCTTAAAGAAGAGAAGTTACCTAATCAAATGCACTGTACCTGAGGTCTCGATGGGATTCTTGCTGCTCTTATGGTATCCTTTGGCCAGCCAGACGTACGTTCCGCTGCTCATTAGTGATTCACCTGCCCGCCCATTCCATTTCGGAGCAGATGAGTTAGACACATAGATTTGCTGACCCCAGCGATCAAAAATAGAGAGCTCCTCCCAAACCACATCCCGGCCGAAGATCTCAAAGTCGTCATTGACACCATCGTGGTTAGGTGTAAAGGCGTTGGGTGCGTAAATGGGAGAATCCACAAAAATATGTGTTGTCAATATATATGTACATCCAGTGCTATCGACCACTGTCAATTGATAGGTTGTTTCTTCAAGTGGGCTGGCCACCGGAGTGGGGCAGTCGTTGCAAGACAACCCCATCGCAGGGGTCCATTGAAAGGAGGTCCCATCCAGATCCCCGCTGACGACCTTGTGCTCGATTTCTGTGCCTTCACCCAACGTAATGGCCATGACCGAATCCAGCAATAGGTCGACACCAGCGATATGCAGGATCCAGGAAGTATCAACATGGCACCCAGCCGGATTGATTGCCTGTACCTGCATTTCCACGTCTGTTGGTTTTTCGACACTAAAGGTCACCACTTCGTTCTGTTCACCAATTAATGTATCACCAGCGATGATCCATCGTACTTGATCCAACGCCTCCGTACCTGTATACTTCAACTCCACCTGTTGCTGAATACAGGGATTCCTCACCTCGATTTCGGGACGTGGCCATTCGAAAACCTCAACTTCGATATAGGCGGTATCTAAACATTCGTTTGCTCCATCAGACCCTACCACTCCGTATAAGATGTTGCTGTCTGGAGATACTGTGATCTCTGCTGTAGTAAGGCCATCGACGGCCGAACTACCAAACCATTGGTATTGATCACTACCGGTAGCACGAAGCAACAACTCAGATCCCAAACAAATCTTTGACGCCTCAGTTAAGACTTTCAAGGTCTTGAAATCAGAAAAATAACCATAACGACATCCTGATCTTGCACCTCCATTAATGGTGCCCAGATGAAAGGTACCCAGCTCATTGGTGATTTGAAAGGCTGTATTTGCGGTTCCCTGTGAAGTGAGATTGATCTGGGCGGCGACATATTCATTATTGGTAGCGGGCACTGGACTAAATTGACTGGCTGAGATCGCCAGACCCGATCCTCCACTGGCCCTGAATCCATCTTCATTTCCTGCTTTAGTAATCAGAATGATGCCAAAATTTTCATCAGTGGAACGAGTAAAACTTACCGATTCTGACCCAGTACAATGGAGCTTAGGAAGCAATGCCATGCCAATTTCACAGCCAAAGCCAGTGGCATGGATCACATACACAGGATTACTGGACTCGATAAACGCAATATCTTCCGTAAGCAGGAAATTAAACATCTCACCAGCATTGAGATTGGCTGCATTTGCTCTACCATTGATGCTAATAACCGTATTGGACTCCACAGCTTGAATGAAAACCCGATCGCCACCTTCAAGAAAGCCTCTGACTACGATATATTCCATGCCCAATACATCGATCGGTACGATCTGGTCACCACCTAGATCAAGACAAGGTGAATATTGATTGCTGTCATCCTTGATGGTTACGGCGATAAATTGGTCAGAACGGATGATGGTACCGGTCAACTGACTGCCTACTGAAAAGTCCCTGGTGACCAGCGAATAAGTCTGCCCTCGATCTAAATTGATCGAAAAAGCTTGGCCAGCTGTGTGTCCAGCTACATTCACAGATGGAATGATCGTGACACGGGTATTGTTGCTTGTGGCCACTATGTCAACCGCAGAATGCGCCGGTGGTTGGTACCAGTCGGCCTTGGACCAAAAATTCTGTGCTGGTATGACAAACTCCTTTCCCAAACCATTCCGGCCCTTGAGTGAAAAGATATCTGGATTCAAGGTGCTATTGACTTCGTAATAAGCAGTAATGGGTTGATCCGATACAATGTGAATCCCTTTGTTGAGGACGCGATTGGCCGGTTCGTTTTCGATGAGTGCGATCCGAGTAGTCAAATCAAGGGTACGGCTCTGATTAGCCGCTACATTTACGGTGTAGGCAGCGAAGGACGGGTTGGCCGGCTGGCTGACCACTACCGTGGCATCGGCATCAAAGGCCGTAAAACGCAAAACAATGGGCCGGTCATCGTGTCCCTCAGTCACACCGGGTGCGGCAAACCAAAATTCAGTATCGATCTGAGCTTCCATGGAATTTACCGGTACAAACAAACTAATGATGAGCATCATCCTAAGCAGTATGAAGCGCCAAGCACCAAGCGCAAAACCCTCATTTTTTTTCGACATAAGAGATACAAAATCGGCTATTGGGTCGTGTTTTTCAACTTTGTGGTTCATTTTAACCAAGATACACCAAAGGGAAAGCGCGTTGCTTGCCTTAATCTTGGGATGCTGCCGGGTTTTTACTAATCTTACAACACCAATAAAGCGTTCTTAAGACGGACCCTTCTCATGTCGATGTCACAGCACTCCCCTCGCCGGGAAGAAATCTATTTTTTCGTCATTGTATTATTGAGTGTCCCGGTCCTACTGCTAAACCTGGGTAGGGTCCCATTTATTGAAGATGAAGGCATCAGAGCTCTGGTTGCCCTTGAGATGGATTTATCGGATAATTTCATAGCTCCCACACTTAACGGTGAACCTTATTTTAAGAAACCTCCGCTGTGGAACTGGATCCTATTGGTCTCCTTTAAGCTCTTTAGAGAACAGAACGAATTTACCGCCCGACTTCCCATGTTGCTTTGTCTATATGGCTTTAGCTTGACCATTTACTTCTTTGTGAAAAGAAGATTGGGAACAGCCACAGGAGCACTCACCGCGCTGATGTTATTGACTTGCGGTCGTATATTATTTTGGGACTCGATTTTAGCACTGATTGACATTGCTTTCTCGTGGGTCATTTTCATCATGTTTATCTGGATCTATCATTACGAGCAGCATCGGAGGTTTTTAATGTTGTATCTGGGTGCTTATTTTTTGTGCTTCATTGCTTTTATGCTAAAGGCGTTACCATCGGTGGTCTTCTTGGGTCTTACTCTTCTGATAACCCAAGTTCATCGAGGAACCTGGAGGAAACTTTTTTCGTGGCAACACCTCGTGGGTTCGTTGGCTTTTTTCATTCCCCTGGGTATCTATTTGTATTCATATCAACAGGAGCAACCCTTATCCAATCTGGTTTGGGTCATTGTCGACGAGTCAACCCAACGCACCATCCTTAAATTTGGTTTGCTGTCTACACTTAGGCAAGTGGTCACTTTCCCGTTTGAAATGTTTTATCATTTCTTGCCATGGTCCATCATGACGATCTTGCTTTTTATCAAAGGAATAAGAAAGCATCTTACTAGTGATCCCTTCATCACCTTTGCGGGTTTCACCTTCCTGATAAATATTGGCGTTTATTGGACCTCACCGCAGGTTTATCCACGCTATCTATTTATGCTGGCACCACTATTCTTTGTCATTGGGGTATACCTATACAATCGAGCTGATGGGTTATGGCCAAGGAAGACAGTGGATATTTTTCTAAAGGTCTTGGGAATTTCTGTCCTATTGGGTTCGGTAGTTTTATTCTTTCATGACGATACCTCTGCGATCAAAGGTTTATGGTGGAAGTGGTCTCTGGCAGCTGTGGGAATGGGAACGGCCTTAGCTTTGATGCAGCTCCTCCCGGAACGTCTACTACACTGGTTCTGTATTTATTTACTCGCTGCCCGACTAGGATTCGGGATGATTGTGCTCCCTGCCCGAAGTGTGCATGGACAAGGGACACATACCAAAGCAGATGCCCAGAGAATTGGAAGCGTTTATCGGGATGCTCCACTGGCCATTTACCGCTCTGATACCATGAGATATGAAGCTTCTTTCTATATCACTCGAGAGAGAGGGAAAATTGTGCCGGTGGTGGAAGAGGAACCTGATTCGGGATACCTACTGGTTAATCCCATGAATTATCCTACCTTGATAACTCGGAACCAGGTGGTGGATTCGGTAAGGGTGCGCCGCGAGGAAAAATTCACTTATCTGGTGAGTCTTGGACAAGAATTTTAAGGGAATGAATCAGGTACCTGAGGTCTCGGTTGTTGTTTGCGTCTACAATGAGAAAGATAATATACAGCCCTTGGTACGCCAGATTAAACGGTCCTTACAGGATATCCACTATGAGGTAATCTATGTGGATGATGGATCTACCGACGGTACTCTTGAGGCCCTGAGAGCAGAGGTTAACGGACACCTGAAGATCATTGAATTAAGACGCAACTATGGCCAAAGCGCTGCACTATCTGCAGGAATAGATGCTTGCAGAGGCACCTACATTGTTACGATGGATGGAGATTTGCAGAATGACCCCAGCGATATTCCGATGATGTTGGAGGTTTGCAAGCAGGGCAATTGGGATCTGGTAGCCGGCATGCGCAGAGATCGAAAGGACAACGTTTTCTTCCGTACGCTTCCCAGTAAGATAGCCAATTACATCATTCGCCGGAGTTCAGGGGTGGCCATTAAGGACTATGGTTGTACCTTAAAGTTGTTCCGGCAAGAAATCGCCAAAGATCTTGGTCTATATGGAGAGTTACACCGCTTCATTCCCGTTTTGGCCAATCTGGAAGGCGCACGGATCACCCAAGTAGAGGTCAGACACCATGAGAGAATACACGGAGAATCCAAGTACGGCATAGGCCGCACTTTCAAAGTCATCAGCGACTTGGTGCTCATGATCTTTTTTAAGAAGTACCTGGGCCGCCCGATGCACTTATTTGGCAATGTCGGTGTCATTATTTTTCTCGTGGGTGCTCTAATCAACATCTATTTGTTGTTTCTGAAAATTCAAGGTCAGGATATCTGGGGAAAGCCGTTGCTTTTGTTGGGCATTTTACTGGTGCTGGCAGGTATCCAGCTCATCACCTTTGGCCTTTTTGTTGAATTACAGATGCGCACCTATTATGAATCCCAAGGTAAGAAACCGTATAAAGTGAGGAGGGTACATGAGGCTGCGGCAAGAAAAACTGAGACGCCGGTGGTGAACACAGATGGAGCCTAGAAAAATGTTATTGGCCTCTACGAGTCACCTTAATGCATCGCTGGGTGGGTAAATGTATCATCCTGCTTATGGACAGGCATGATCTAGCAATTATTTGAACTTCCGTTATCTTAATCAGAAAAAACCTTACAATGATACGACCAATCCTGTACACTATTGCCTGTATAGGCTGTTTGCACTCTTCAATTGCCGCGCAGGAAGCGAAGCAAGGATCACCTTTGGATGATCTACCACATCATATTAGCAGACTCACTCATTTTGGACAGCGAGCGGATTGGTCTCATGACGGTACACGGATACTCTTTCTGGAAAAGACCTTTGGTGATGTCTTTGAGCTGGAGCTAGCTACAAGGACAATTCGACCCATCACCCATCATTATTTTCATGAAGGCTATACACGGGCCTTATACTTGAGCAACGGAGACATCTTATTGTCAGGTGCAAAAGAATTTATTCCTGAAGACCCATGGCCCAGTCGTAGTGAAAAGCAGGCCGAGCTTTGGGTCCTGAAACGCGATTTATCGGGACCTCCCCAGGCATTGGGCACCCATTGCAGTGAGGGACCTGCAGTTTCACGCCGCCAAATGAAAATTGCCTGGACGCTGGGAAATACAATTTATACGGGAAACATCGTAGAGCATGGTGGGCAGTACAAATTGGATAACAAAACATTGGTCCTGAAAGGAGCAGATCTTTCTTTCGATTGCAGCCTGGAAACACAAAATTTTCGTCCTCCACATGAAGATGAGATCATCTTCAGTGCCTACAACTACCGGGGTGGGGAGGTAATGGGGGTAAATATCACAACCAGAAAAATTACGAACTACTCAAACCAGGACAACCAATATGATGAGCCGGAAGGCATATTCCCCGATGGTCAATACACCTTGGTGGAAAGCGATCGGCATGCCTCACATGGCCAGGAATTCAAAGGGCATCAGTACATTGATATCCATAAACTGGCTTTGGACGGCAGTGGAAGATATGAGCGCATCACCCACTTCAATGATTACGAAGGCTATAAGGCCTCCAACCCTGTAGTCAGCGATGATGGTCGATTCATTGCCTTTCAGATGGCGAAATTGGGCGATCCAGCTGGTGTAGGCCGGGGATTGTTTATGATGGACCTGCAAGCGCGTGGCAAAAAGGAGATGGATTGAACACGACCTGTCACTCTAGTAAAGAGGAGACTCCGTCAATCCAATACTTTGGATCGGAAAAATATGTCCGCGAACTACGGTAGTCCCGCTATCCAATCGTTTCTTAATTTTGCGAGCCAAATAAATTGGGTTATGGATAGTCGTGGGTTGACCGCATTTATTATCGTGTTACTCCTCCTTTTGGGCAGGAGTACAGTCACTGCTCAACTGATCGGGTTTGATGACTACAGTTGGCAACAAAAAGACAGTATCATCACTACCCTATATCAAGGTGGGGCTTACAACGTGACCAACCTGATGATTACCCAAGCCTACCGGACTGAAAAAAATCGGCCACAGCAAGATCCTCAGGCATTGGCAGTTTTTAGTACCTGGCAAGGTGTCAGATGCATTTTGGATGAAAAACTTGATTCAGCTGGAGTCTACTGGCAGGAAGCCATTGATATTTACCAAAGCAATCCTACCCTCCAGGATTCATCCTTCCGGGATGTGCTCCTCAATATGGGAGATCTCCTATCGCGGCAAGGTTCCGCAGACCAAAGTCTGGAGATGTATGCTCAAGCCTTAGAGCTTTTAGATGCGGATGGCCGGAGAAACAAGAAACTCTATTTAAATACACTCGCAAGCATCATAGCGATTGGCCTCAATGGGGGAGATCCCGACAATGCTGAGAAACACGCCCGGTTGGCTTTGCAATTTTCACAGCAAGAATACGGTGAAAATTCTGACGAATATTTCTCGGCATTGACTAACCTGGGTAATGTCTTTAGGCTAAAAGGGGAAAATCGCAGAGCCGATAATCTCATTCTGCAGGCCTACGCATTGGCCAAGGCCAATCTTCCTGAAGACCACATCAACCGGATTTTGTATGCCAACAACGCCGTAGAGGTTTATAACCAGACTGGCCGGATAACTTCAGCAGGAGAGGTTTACGATGAGATGGTCCAATTCTTTGAAGATAACCCACAACATAAGGAAGGGCCAGCCTATCCCTTGATTTTAGATCGCAAGGCGGCGTGGCACGAAACCCGGGGTGAGCTTGACATCGCCTATGAATTCTATAACAAAGCCAATGTGCTGCTGGCACTCCGAGTAGAAAGAACCAGCCCAGAGTATATCCAATCACAGCTTAACATGGCCAACATACTCACCAAGCAAGAGAAGTTTCTGGAAGCCGAGGGCTACTATGTCAATGCCATCAGATATGCTCCCGAAGCTTTTGGAGAAAATAGCTGGTCAATGGCAGCCATGTATGAAGGGCTTGGGGATATTTATAGAGAAATGGAGGATTACGATCAAGCGGCTACCCAACTCACTCGCGCTATCGAGATCTACGAAGCAAACATCCGGTTGGAGGATCCCGCGCTAGCACGTACCTCCGAAAAACTGGGTCTGGTACACCAGCAGCTGGGTCTCGACAGCTTGGCCGAGGAGAATTACCTTCAGGCCCAAAAGATCTACCTCGATCTCTATGGACGTGAACACCCTGACTTCTTCAAAAACGGTCTTCAGCTCAGTAGTCTTTACTGGCACTCCGATCCTCCTAAAGCCCACGAATATTTACATCAGGCCAAAACCTATGCCTTACAGGCGCTATGGGAAACAACACCTTTGCTAAATCTCGAAGATCAACAAATCATCTTCAGGGAAATCTACCAATATATTAACCTCCTCACTTCCTTCTCTCTGACCTACCCTGAGCAACCTCTACTTGATGATCTCGGCGATGTAATGACTGCTTGGAATTTGAGTCGGGGGCAAAGCAATCTCGTACTCCTGGCGTCATACCAGCCTGAACTAGGATCGACATTTCGGACCAAGTTCAATACTTGGCAAAATCTACGGAAGCAAATTGTTGATCTACAACGTGTTGGCAACCGATCCGAGCAATACCAAGCACTGAAAGAAGAGGCCAAGAAAATTCAGGGGGAATTGATCGTGGGATATCAACGATATTACGATCAGATACTCGATACAAAGGACCTCCGCAGTCGCCTGGCCATGGACGCAATTCACATTGAATTCTTTACCGCGGTAAAGATTGATCCGACCCAAAATGATGATTCAGATCAGGTAGAACATTTTGCGTTACTCAATAAAGGCAAGGCCTCAAAAGCAGAGTTGATTGCCCTTGAAGTCAATCAGAATGCCTTACTCACAAGTCAGGCTCGAAATCAATCGACCTATTATCAGCAGATCTGGAAACCCTTGGAACCACATCTCGAAGGCACCTCAACAATCACCATTTCGGCTAGTGGTGCCCTCAGCAAGGTCTCTTATGGATCCCTTCCCTCCCAGGATGGAGGCTTCCTAATTGATGATTACGAAATTCGCCGGGTTCCTTCAATGTCCATGGCCATCCAGAATGCCAGCAGTCCAGTGAGGAGGCACGCTGCCTTAGTCATGGCCAATCCAGATTTTCGAAGTGAGATGGATTCAACTCCTGCGATATCGAAGACCTTTTATCATCTAAGAATTCCTTCCGGCCACAACGCAGCTGACGAAAATAAACCGCCTCCAAACCTGGTGAATATTCCTCGCAGTAGTATGGAAGCAACCTTGATCAGTAAGCTTTTAGGCAAAAAGAAGTGGGAAACCAGACTGATTACAGGAGATCAAGCCTCGAAAACCCAAGTGTATCAAGCCGCAGAATCTCTCTCACCAGGAATTTTACACCTCGCGACGAAGGTTTACGATTTCTCTACCATAGACGAGAACGATTCAAGCCCGCCAGATCATACAATGCTCTCGGTGGGTCTGGCTTTGGCAGGGTCTAACGCCAGCAATGATGATCATCCCAATGGCCTTTGGTCGGCACTGGAGATATCCGTGCAAGATTTATCATCAGTAGACTTAGTCATCTACGGATATAATGAAAATACCGGTTCGACCATTCAGGACTTAATCAATGCCTTCTCCTTTTCCGGAGTAAGCAATCAATTGATTTCACTGTGGGAAACTTCCTCTGAAGCTCGTGAAGCTTTTTTCAAGCTTTTCTACAAAGACCTTGTTAAAGGAAGGTCCGTGGGTGAATCTTATGATCGCGCAATAAGAAAAATGCGAAAAAAATCAGACCCTGCTGATTGGGGCGGATTTATTTTGATCACCAGCTAATGCTTACAGCTTACGCTTTGAAAACGTATGCTAATTCATGTGTTACCTGCTAGGGCTGCAGGATTTTCGTGGTTCGCTCCTCTTTTAAAAAGTGCTTTTTCCAGAATCCCTGGGTGAGTCTGCTCAGATGGGATCTCTTCGGTCCGCCCCAACCATGTCGCTCTCCCGGATAGACCATCATTTCGAAGTCTTTGCCCAAGTCTTGGAGCCTCCCGATAAACTGCATTGTATTCTGCATGTGTACATTGTCGTCCATCATACCGTGTACGATCAAAAGGTGGCCTTTGTATTTATCAGCATGGGTGATTGCCGAGCCCGTGCGGTAGCCATTGGGATTGTCCTGTGGTCTATCCATATATCGCTCGGTATACACGTTGTCGTACAGATGCCAATCAGTGACTGGAAAAAGAGAGACTCCATGGGTAAAGAAATCCGCACCATAGGTCAATGCCATGGCGGTAACATATCCCCCATAACTTCCACCGGTAATGCCAATTTTTGTGCTGTCAACAAAGCTTTTTTCCCGCAACCATTTAACTCCTTCAATCAAGTCACGCATTTCCCAATAACCCAGGGAACGATGCATAAAGTCCATACCTTTCTTGCCAAATTTTCCGCTGCCGCGATGATCCAATTCAAACAAGATGATATCGTTGTTGGTGTAAAAGTTATCGGCGTAGCTCCGATACTGGTTCTTGATGGATCCTGCATCCGGACCTCCATAAACCGAAAAAACTACCGGATATTTTCTCTGCTCATTGAAACCTTTGGGCAGTACCCAATAGCCCGGAAGTTTGAATCCATCGGGTGTCTCCACCACCAAAGATTCAACTCGTACGCCCGCCACTTCATTGGGATTATGCCCGTCATCATCCAGAGGCTTGATGGTCTCACCATGTATATTCGAAATATATGCTTTCCCGGGATTTTGAAGTGAGCTGTATTGGGTATGAAAGAAATTTCCGGAAGGAGAGATCTTGACTGAATGCCATCCCTCTTCCGTTGTGAGCTGTTTCAAATGGCCGCCATCGAGTGCCGCCACGAACAGATGCCTTTCGGTGGGATCGGCACCGGTACCATAAAAGAAAATGCGATTATTCTTCTCGTCAATTTCGAGCACCTCAAGTACTCTCCAATCGACGTTCGTGATCTGATTTACCAATTTCCCATGTTGATTATACCGGTAGAGATTGTACCAACCACTCCGGTTAGACCGAAGGAGAAAATCCCCATTTACCAGGAAATCGATTTCCTCGTAAAATTCCACCCAAGTGGGTTGGGTCTCGAGATAAATTACTTGGCGCTGACCAGAGTGCGGATCGATCTTCACCAATTGCAAGCTGTCCTGATCTCTGTTTACTTCTTGAATCAACAGATACTTTCCATCAGGCGTCCAGAAGGGTAGTGCCGAATACTGGTCTTTTTGGGCATCTTCTTCTACCCAGATCATGCCGCCATTTTCGATATCTACAATGCCAAATTTTACTTCTGGATTGGGGTCACCAGCCTTCGGATAGTGGTTGACTTCCAGATCTCCGTGCTGGCCTTCAGAACGAAACAGGGTGAAGGTAGGTACTGGCTCATCGTTGAAATGCAGGAATGCTATCCGTTGGTTATCCGGACTCCACCAGAATGCAGCGTAGCGGGAGGATCGGCCAAGAATCTCCTCATAATAGACCCAAGAGGCCCATCCATTGTACACCGACTCCGAACCATCAAAAGTCAATCTTTTTTCCTTATTGGTTGCAAGATCCAGTACATAGAGGTCATTGTCTTTGGTATAGGCTACCTTCTTTTGGTCATTAGAAAACTTAGGATTTCTCTCCTCAGCGACATCATAGGTTAACTGCCGGTCTGAGCCGTCGGGACCCACCAAATACAAGTCATTTCCTATTACCGTGATCGAACTTCCATCTGCTCGTTGGGCATTACCGTGGGATGCATAGAGGATTTCTTCAGGTGGAGGATTCCCCCGAAAGACCTTCTCCTGCCCGGTAATCAGATTCAGAGAAACGAGTTGCTCGGCACCATCACTGTTGATTTTCGAAATTAGGGCTCGCTCGTTATCCAGCCATTGTCGAAACTGTTCTTGACTTTGTAGCGGAAGAGAGGAGAACCAGAATGTCATCAAAAGAACTGTCAGAAGGCGGGCGTCTAAGGCTATATTGTGCATCGACACAAGATAAGGAGAGCCTCTCGTTTTTTAACTACCTTTAAATCGATCGTTGATGCGATTGGATTCGTTAGTGGTGACACCACTGATTCTTTGGGATAACTATAGTCATCTTCAACCGATATGAATACATCTGCCGAACCAACCCGGCTGTTTGACTTTGTAGATCATCAGAGACAACACTACCCTTCTAACCGTGCATTGTCAGATCTCTTCGAGGGAAAGACTCGAACTTATAGCACCGAACAAATCCAGCGAATCAGCAATCAGATCGCCAGAGGGCTGTTGAAGCAGGGCCTGCAACCCGGAGATAAAGTGGCTATGGTCACTTATCGCAATCGCATTGAGTTTACACTCCTTGACTTGGGAATACAGAAAGCTGGTCTGGTCAGTGTTCCATTATATCCTACCATTAGTCCTCGTGAATATGAATACATTCTCAATGATGCTCAGGTCAAAATAGTATTCTATGGAGCACAAGATCTGGAGGAAAAGTTGGGCAAAGCGCAACCCCATGTGCCCAGCATTGAGAAGATGTTTGCATTGGATGAAAACTCCCAGCGGCCATACTGGGAGCAAATATGGATTGATGAAGATGGCGGCAGTATCGGAACAGAGATTCGGGAAAGTACCTTGGCTACAATCATCTACACTTCTGGAACCACCGGACAGCCCAAGGGTGTGATGCTCACCCATCACAACATTGTTCAAAATGTCATACAGGTCAAGTCAATCATTCCTTTAGAACCAGGCGACCGAGTGATGAGTTTCTTGCCGCTTTGCCACATTTTTGAACGAAGTGCCAGTTTCGCTTACTTATATATGGGTCTAGAAGTGACCTATACCGCTCTTGATAATCTGGGAGGAGAAAAGGGTGACCTCAAGCAGGTAATGCCACACTTCATGACCTGTGTTCCTCGGTTGTTAGAAAAGATCTATGAAAAAATTTACCAGAAAGGTTCAGGGCTGAGTGGTGTTAAAAAGCGGCTTTTTTTCTGGGCCCTTCATCTCACCGAAGATTACAGTTACGACAAAACCTACTCCGGCTTCGAACTATTGAAGCGAAAAGTTGCCGACCGGTTGATCTTTTCCAAGTGGCGAGCTGCATTGGGCGGTTGTGTCAAAGGCATCATCACTGGATCTGCACCTTGTCCAGAGCGTCTTGCTCAAGTTTTTTCGGCAGCTGGAATACCGATCCGTGAAGGTTATGGCCTCACTGAATCCTCTCCAGGCATCACCATCAACCGCTTTGAGCGTGGGTATGCCAAACTGGGCACTGTTGGACCCACCCTTGATAATGTAGAAGTGCGTATCGACGACGGTGATGGTCATTACAACAAAGGTGAGGGAGAGGTCTTGGCTAGTGGACCCAATATCATGCAGGGTTACTACAATAAACCGGAAGAGACTGCCCTTGTACTGCAAAAAATTGACGGCAAGATCTGGCTCCGAACCGGTGATATTGGGACGATGATCACAGCCGATAATGGGGTGCAATTCCTCAAGATAACCGATCGAAAAAAAGAATTACTCAAGACATCAGGAGGGAAGTACGTAGCTCCCGCACCCATCGAAAATAAATTGAAGGAGCATATCCTGATCGAACATGCAATGGTGGTGGGCGATGGTCGAAGATTTGTTTCAGCGATTATTGTGCCCGCGGAGGAGCCTCTGAAAACATACTGCCAAGAAAATCAAATCCCTTGGAAGACCTTTTCCTCCATGCTTACCAAGAGCGAGATTTATGATAGATTCAACCACATCGTTGAGAAGGCAAATCATCAATTTGCCAGATACGAACAGATCAAGAAGTTTTGTTTGATCTCTGATACCTGGGTTCCGATCAAAGAAAATGGTGCCGAAGGTGAACTCACTCCCACATTGAAACTAAAGCGGCGGATTTTACTGGCCAAGTATGCCAGGGAAATCGATGACTTATATGATATCAAGCCCTAGGGAACAAGCCTTGATTTCCCGTCAGGATTTGATTTGTCCCAAACGTTGCTAAGCCAGACTCATCGTCAAGCCCTGACTTCCCGTCAGGGTTTGATTTGACCGAACCTGTTCCTCACAAACTTATTCACTGATGCAATTTGATGTTTGAGATAATTCACCCCCTCAGGATATGGTCAAGCCCTGATTTCCCATCAGGGTATTGACTTTGTCCCAAACGCTGCTAAGCTAAACCAGTTTCTCCCATGCAATTTGCGTTTTGTCGATCCAGCACCGGCAATTCAAACGGTCAGGGGAAATGACCGCTTGATGCCTACCTCGTCAAGCCCTGACTTCCCGTCAGGGTTTTGATTTGACCCCACCCTGTTCCTCACAAACTTATACACTGATGCAATTTGATGTTTGAGATAAATCACCCCCCTCAGGATATGGTCAAGCCCTGATTTCCCATCAGGGTTTGACTTTGTCCCAAACGCTGCTAAGCTAAACCAGTTTCTCCCATGCAATTTGCGCTATGTCGATCCATCGCCGTCCATTCAAACGGTCAGGGGAAATGACCGCTTGATGCTTCTTGGTGCGGCGGTAGTTTGATTACCTTTGCGCCACCAAAAAATATCTCAAAATGAAGGTCTTGAAGTTTGGTGGTACCTCGGTGGGCAGTCCGGAAAGAATGAAAGAGGTTGCCAAAATCATCACAAGCGATGAAGAACAGAAAATTGTCGTTTTGTCAGCAGTTGCAGGTACTACTAATCGATTGGTTGAATTGGGCATGAAACGTCCCGACGAAGTAGCGTACAACGCGCTGATAGACGATCTGCTGCATGATTATCGTCAATTTATTCATGGGCTCTATGAAGGTCAGGCACGGCTAGATAGTGCCGAAGAGTTTCTTGAACAAAGTTTTACCCACCTGAGATCGCAGGGTGGTGCTAAACTTACCTCTGCAGGAGAAAAAGTGATATTGGCCCAGGGGGAATTGATATCCACCCAGCTGTTTACCTGGATGCTTGAAGAGCAAGGCCATAAGGCAGTACTATTACCTGCACTAAACTTCATGCGGATCGACAAGAGCAATGAGCCTGATGAATACTATATATCATCCATGCTGACTAAAGAACTGCAATTGGTTACAGATGCTCCTATTTACATTACTCAAGGCTACATTTGCCGCAATGCTTTTGGAGAGATTGACAATCTCAAGCGCGGCGGCAGTGACTATACCGCCACCTTGATTGGGCAGGCCCTGGAGGCGGATGAAATTCAGATCTGGACTGACATTGACGGCATGCACAATAACGATCCGCGAATTGTCGACGGCACCTATCCCGTCAAAGAATTATCATATGATGAGGCCGCTGAGCTGGCCTACTTTGGTGCCAAGATCTTGCATCCTTCCTGTGTACTGCCGGCACAAAAAGGCCATATTCCCATACGATTAAAAAATACCATGGACCCACAGGCGAGTGGCACACTGATATCTGCAGATCAACACAATGAAGACGTGACCGCAGTGGCTGCCAAGGATGGCATCACCGCAATCAAGATCAAGTCTGGCCGGATGCTAATGGCTTATGGTTTCCTTAAGCGCGTGTTTGAAGTCTTCGAGCGTTACACCACCCCAATCGACATGATCACCACTTCTGAGGTGGCTGTGTCATTGACCATTGATGATGCCACCAACCTCACCGCCATCTTAGAAGATTTAAGGCACTTTGGTGCAGTAGAAGTAGACACGGACCAAACCATCATATGTGTAGTGGGTAACTTTGGCAGTCGAAGGTCGGGATATGCTTCTCAGATTTTTAATGCACTTAGGGAGGTGCCCATACGGATGATTTCCTATGGTGGCAGCAAGTACAATGTGTCGGTGTTGGTGGATAGTAAAGACCAGGTCGCTGCACTACAGGCTTTAAACCAGGGACTGTTTAAATAGTATTTCAGACGGATAAATTTTCCCGATGGTCACCATCGCTCGTCATATCATTACCAATCCTCTATTTCCGCGAAGTGAGATCAACCGTGTATGTGATTGAAGGCAAAATGGGTAGAATGGTTACCTGTTTTAAATCGTATTTAATGCCTGTAACTCTCCGCCCGGCATCAAAAATTGTGGATTCATCCAACCGATAGTAACTAACATTCTTTCGGAAATAGGCGTTGTATACACTGAAGGTTAAACTTTTATTGCGTTCTTTCTTTTTGCTGACCCAATGTTTGGTAAAGCTGAGATCAAGTCGATGGTAATCTGGCATCACAAAATTGTTTCGGTTAGGAGCATAGAAAATATTTTGGAAGCCACCCGGTTCTTGAAATGCTGCTATGGGTAAAGTTTGTCTTCGTCCGGTATTGTATTGAAAGAGGCCAGCCACAGTCCATTTCTTGGAAATTTTCCAATTGGCAAATAAAGTCAGATTATGTCTCTGATCGTACTGATGAAAATACCTCGCTCCCTGGGAAATTCTGGGAAATTGTCGCTCGCTAAATCCCAGCGTATAGCTGAATATATAAGTGAGTTTTGGACTTCTCTTATTCAGATAAAATTCCATCCCATAAGCCCAGCCTTTGCCATTTTTCTCAACTTGATCTTCGTAGTCAACGTTAAAACCGGTCAGTAGTCCTGTTCCCTGCCGAAAATCTACTTGATCGTGCAACAAGCGGTAGTATCCATCAAAGCGGATGTCTAACGATTTGCCGATGTATCCTACACCGGTACTGAATAGATCCGCAAGTTGCATAGGTGTTAACTTAGACGCATTCACCCATCCGTGAATCGGAAGTCCTTCATTTACTCCCGGCAAGCCATGAATGCTTTGTGAAGTGCGCCCATATGCACTGCTTAATACGAGTCGATCACTGAGTGCGTAACCGATGTTGAACCTGGGTTCCACGCTCCTATAACTTTTGTTTTGCGTGTAATAGAATTGATAGCGCAAGCCGGCATCCAAGACCAACCGGTCAGAAATCGCCCAGTTGTCTTCAACAAATATTGCCGCCTTGTAGCCATCAACCACTCGTTTGATAGGAGTGGAAATGGCGATATCCATTAAAGAAGATCGATGGGCAGTCTTGATCGGGACAGCTTTGCGATAACTAAGATCCAACCCGCCTTTGAGCCAGTGGCCGCTAGAAGTCCAGTGGGACCATTGTTTTTGGTAACTATATTCGTGCAAGAGACTAAACCTCTTCTTAATTGTTGCATTTCGATCCAAGTTTTCGATGACAGCTTGGCGGCCAAATAGATTGGTTTTGAATCGGGTATACAAAATTTGATCCTCGCTAAACCAATTCTTTCTGTGGCTTTTAGTCTTTCGGAGAGAAAAAGTTATGTTTCCCCAGTTATAACCCGACGTCGACTTGGTACGAACACCCTTACTCGAAAGCGATGTCAGACCAACGCGGTGGTCATTACCGGCATAAAAATTAACAAAGATCTTCTCATGATCACTAATTGTATGATTCAGTTTTGCATTGATATCATACATATTGTAGTCTGCAAAATCGGAAAATCCAGGACTGGTTTCATAGGCAATTCGTACTGGTAAGGATATTAGACTCAAATAAGTAGCCCTGCCAGCAATCATTAGTCCAGTCTTATCCTCCTTAATTGGGCCATCAAACGAAAAACTGGAGCCAATTAGTCCCATAGAATATTTTTTATTCCATTTTTTCAAATTTCCTTCCTTCAAATTGACTGAAATGACCGACGAAAGCCGGTCCCCGTATCGAGCAGGAATATTGCCCTTATGTAATTCGACATTTTTCACCACATCAGGATTAAATACGGTGGTCAACCCATAAAGATGACTGGCATTGTATACTGGTGCATTGTCTAATAGTAGTAAATTTTGATCTGGTGTACCTCCCCGGATGAATAGGCCTGAGGAGCCTTCCAAACCCGATTGTACACCCGGTAAAATGGCTAATCCCTTGATTACGTCCCGTTCCCCAAGCAGACTAGGAACCGCATTTAAGGTCTCAATAGGGAGAGCTACCGAGCCCAACCTCATTCGGTCGCGTACGTCCCTGTGCACGATTTCATCTGTAACCGCCACTGCATCTAGTGTCAATGGTTCCAACCTGATATCGATACTAGTATCACCTCTAACCGTATGAACGTGACTATGGGATGAATAACCAATGTGGCTATAGGCCAAATGTACCTTACCCGACTCCACGTAAATCACATAAAAGCCGTATGCATTAGTGACCGCAATCTTACCCAGGCTACTTTTTATATGTGCACCTATGATAGGCTCTTTATCCTCATTGGTCACATATCCACTTACAGCTACCTGTGCGGAAATGAGACAAGGGCCTAAAATGAGTAATATGTTGAAAAAGACTTTGCTCAAAATGTCAAGATATAATCTGTTGTGTTGTATGCGGTGAATACTCCGTGGGCACCAGGAATATTAGAGTTTACAGTCGAAGGTTGGAAAAATAACTCGGCCACATCAAAGCCACTTTCAATTCCACGGCTTTCGAAGAACTCGGCAGCTGAGGGATTCATAGTACCCCAAGTGAATCGGTATTCGGCATCTCGAGGATAGGCATTGCTGAAAAACCAGCCCAGCTCGATAGTATCATCTTTAAGGCAATCCCAACGCTTTCCAAGAAATTCACTATAAGTAAACGACCAAAGATTAGGGTAACAGTCGTGCGATTCTGTGACAAAAAGGTCTCCTGCATCAATCCGAGTAATGTGCTCAAATAGGTTTTCAAGGCTCCATAGGTACAACCCATCCGGATCTAAAGGTTCATCGATTTGTAATATCACTTTTGGAGCACTTCCAGTATTGGTCTCAAAAGTGCCATCTTCTTCTACGGTGATGGATGCAAGCTGTGGTGCCTCTGGAATCACTTCCGGTGGGGTCTGAAGGACGGTTGCCAATTCGTCCGAGAGGATACGCATAAAATACATATGACCCACCTGCGGTGAAACCTGACTTGTCGATCTGTAGTGGCCCTTACCTGCATGTTGCAAGGTTTCGATGATCTCACCATCTTCGTACACGTTGATGGTAGCACCTGTAATATACATTGCGCTGGTATCCAGTGGTCTCTTTGTATAAAAAAAGGTAGCGGTAATGACAGAGTCTGGGTGCAGAAAAGAGTAGAAAACCGGTTCCCGGTTTATCTCTTCGAATTGCAAGTTAGCATCCTCCACAATGCATGATGAGAAGAGCATTAACCAAAGCAAAAGGTATTTATATCGAGGCAAAATTGTCTTTCAAATTTTTGATCTTAATTAGAATCCCATTGGTATGAAATTGCGGCTTTCCACCCCACTGTTCTAAACTTATTTTCGGAATAGTCATTCAACATATTGCGTAGATAGTACTGGCCTTGTATCATTAAACCAATATTCTTGCTCAATTTCATGTTAATACCAGGTGCCACACCGAAGTTGTACCTCCAGATGTCACGAAATCGATCTGGTATGCCGGAGCTGGTCATCGCATCGTTTCTCTCAAATCTTGAGAAGGCCACACCCGGCTCAATGGCGAGAATGGGCTCTATCCGTTTTTGAGAACTCCATGACACAGTAAAGGGCAATGCAACGTAAAAAGCATTTATAGAATAATTTGTCGAATCCCTGAAAGGTGAATCTTGTATCCGATAACGGTTGGTTATGGGTTTTCTCTTCAGCGCTAGCTCGATCCCTGCATGCAGGCCAAGTCTCTCTGTCCGGAAAAACTCATAGCCAGCTCCTAGAAAAAAGGAACCATAATCTGTAAAGTCATCATTCACGGCAAAAAGACTTCTGGATCCATCTTCATTGAGCGCAATGTTCTCATCACCTAGAAAGTAATCGGTAAAGTATCCGGTGTATAAATGAAAAACCTGATTTTGGCTAATCAAATGTGATGGCAGTAACCATAAAACTGTTAATTGACAAATGGCATTCACAAACTTAGGATACCAGAATATACTGATGCTTGACCAAACTTTCACTAGTATTTGCATTACATATATGATAATGTATTGTAAAAACATTACGGATGAACGGTATGGTCTGTGTGATAAACACCAATCCTTTAACATAACCTTAAACATGAGATTATCCTTTCCAAGGTTGTGCTTAGCAATTAGATCAGATATTGGTGGAAGATAAGAGCACCTAGGTCACAGATAAGAAATTGTGTAATCAACTGATCTTCTTACGGCATTTACGTACCAAAAGAACTACAATGCTGGCCCAGCTTTTTATGAACTGTTTGCAAACAGTGGTTCAGTAGATGGAACATCTGAGCTAGATCTGACGTTTTTGATGGCAACTCCGAATCGCCAGGTTTGAGTAATGTTTTAGACCCCTAATGGATTATTTTTGCTAAGTCTTAACAATGGAACAGTTCCTCATATATGCCAGAAAATTCCTATCTTCCCTATCTGAAAAATCCTAAAATCAACGCCTCATGAAATATGCACTTCTTACCCTGGTTGTAAGCTTCATTATTACCACCTCAGTCATAGCTGAGAAGATTACACCCTTTACACCAGATGTCAGCTCCATTGCCCAACAACTGGATCAGGATCAGTTGCTTCTAACCAAAGAATTTGGCGACCTAAATACGCTGGAACAACGCGTCAAACAAGAACGATTGACATTCGAGGAGTTGGATGTACAAACCATTACCGAGCTAAATTTAAAGGCCGACGTTGCCAGTGCACTGGTAGCAGTTGCTGGAGCCGATGACCTGCCTTTGGGTATTCCCGGTTTTTGGTGGGGCTTGTGCCTTTCTTGGATTGGTATTCTATTGGTCTATCTGTTGATGGAAGATTCTCCGGATCGTAAGGAGCAAGTGAAAAACGCAGTGATCGGAGCTCTGGTGGGTCTGGGTGTATGGTTGCTGTTTTGGATATTGTTCTGGGCATCATTTGCTGTAATCTAGACAGATTGTACAGATCTAAAAGTTTCAATACTCAAGGAAGAAAAAGTAGTATGATCATACTACTTTTTCTTTTTTGTGCCGGTGTTGTCTCGCTCCGTGGTCAAGACTATTTTCGCATTCGTGCTGATTTTACCCTTAAGGAGATCTCTTCACTTGGTGATTCTACCGAAAGGCGTTTGGTCATCGGAACCTGTTATTACGACAAGACCCTTGACAAATTAACCTACAATCTGTCCTTCCCTGAGCCCGAGCAGTGGATCATAGCCGACAGTTTCATTTATACATTGCAGGACGGACAGTTATTGAATAGGGCCAAGGTCCCGCCACTTAATGAACACAATGTCTTCAGAATGCTCTTGGATCAGACCTTTTCCGAATTTGGGATGATGAAGAGTGGTTATGAAGTCGATGGAGTTAAGAAGATTGGTGATCAGGTCTATCTGACCTATTTGCCTCCAGAGAAGTACGCTGATGTTCTGGGTTCATTGGTATTGATCAAAGAAAGAAAAAAACTCAATGGAGTGATTTATTACGAACCGGATGGCAATATGATGTTTCGACAACAATTAGACGACTATGAGATCGTCGATGGATTGCCTGTACCCAAATATCTCTCCCACATCATCGAAAAAGATGGAAAGAAAATTAAGCGTATTTTGTCTTTTGAAAACATCGCTGTCAATGAATCGGGCCATGATCATCTGTACAACACTCCTCTTGACCTGCATGGTCAGTAGTTTGCTTGCTCAGAAACTGGCCTCTGATATCAATTTTTTCCGGCAGCAACTCACCTCCCCTGTAAAGACAAAATTTCAAATTAAACCTGATGAGACCAATGAAATAAGAATCGGCGTGCAGTACTTATTCCTTTTTTACAAGAATTTTCTCTCTTCACAAGACAATCAAAATTGTTCGTTCTCTCCCTCATGTTCAAATTACTGCCTTCAGGCCATTCGCAAAAGGGGTGTGATCAGTGGGACAATGAGCGCTTTCGATCGGTTGACTCGCTGCAACTACTTAAGTCCGGAAAACTACTCTATAGACTACAAGTCTGGGCGGTTACTTGACCCTGTGGAGTAGAAAATTGACCCTCTAACTGTGCTTTTGAATTATTCCATCCCTTTGCGTTCATTGGCAATTTCAGCTTTTAGCATTCTTCATTTTTTACTAGCTGCCATGGTGCCATCATATGGCCAAGAGACTAAAGATCTCTACTCCTTGGAATCGTCCTGCGAATTCGCCAAGTTTCTACAGGCCAAAGGGGATCTGCAGGAAGCCGCCGACGAATATGCACGAATTTTGTATATGGACCCCGATGACGATACTGTGCTTGTCCGTCTGTCGTCGCTCTATAGAAGTCTGGGCCACCCCCAGAAAGCACAACGGCTCTTCAGCAACTATCGAAGTCGAGGTTTACACACATCCTATTTGCTCGAATTTGAACACCTAGCCACCTTACTTTTTCAAGACGATACTACAGCCCTACTGATTGCTCTGGAACAAAGTCAAAAGTTAGCTGAGGAAGAAAAGAGAAGATTTGCAGTAGAACACGCCATGCTTCGCAGACATTGGCCGGCGGCCGAGAGTTTGCTGTCAGAATCTCCAGCCAGTCCATGGCAAGATCCTTATCGTGACCTAACCCAGCGGGCCCAAGCTTTTCAGCCTAAGAAACCCTGGCTGGCAGCTGCGATGTCGGTATTTATCCCGGGTAGTGGAAAAATCTATGCTAAGAATACCAAGGAAGGGGTAACCAGCTTCTTGTTTGTAGCTGCTATGGGTTATCAGAGTTACCGTGCATTTCACAAAAGGGGGTCAAGAAGTGCAGCTGGATGGATCTATGGTGGACTTGGCCTGGGATTTTATTTCGGAAATATCTATGGTGCTCAGCAATCTGCTAAGAACTACAACCAAAGAAAATGGCAAGAAATCTATGATGAAGTGGATGCTATCATCTATCGTCGTTATTAGCTGCCTGTCGAGCAGCTATAGTCAGAATTTGGAACAGACTTTTCAGTTTGCTGAGCAGCAGTTGGCGGAGGGATGGGAAGCCAGGGCGGAGAAGGCCTATAAACGAGTGCTCTTTTTCGATCACGAAAACAAGTACCGTGGCCGGTGTATGGAGGTGCTGGCAGATTTGGCTATCGAAAAAGGTGAGACCCTAGAAGCTTTAAATTATCTGGATCAAGCCTACTTTCTGTCGCGTGATTCGGAGCAGCAAAATGAGCTTCAATTGCGCCGGATACAACTCTACATCGAATCTGGTCAAACTGCTCAGGCGTTGGCGGAGATCTATCAAATGGATGAAGAATTTGATCCGAAAAGACTAAAGCTTTACGAAGCCTATTGCCACTATTGGCTCAAAGATTTTGATGAGGCCAGGCAAGCCCTGGTTAGCATGACGTCGATTAATGATTTAGATCGATTCATGAAGAATGCGAGGAAAATCGAAAAACTCAATCCCAAATTTTACCAGACTTTGAGTTACATTATTCCCGGTCTGGGACAAATCTTACTCGGGGATTTTAAGCAAAGCCTCAACTCCCTCCTGCTCAATGTAGGATTAGCCGCACTTTTTATCCACACTTCCATGCAGCTTAGTTTTTACGATGGGGCCATATCAATATTTCCATGGTTCTTTCGCTATTATACCGGAGGTGCGAAGTTGACCAGTCAGCTGGCCATTGAAACGAAAATAGCCCGTCATAAAGAAAACTTCAATTGGATCCTTGACCGGATCAATACTCAAGATCAATAATACCTGCCCATCAATCGATGCTCGACAATCTTGCGTTTGACCTCCAGAGGATCGATGGCGCCGTGCCAACTGGCGTAAACCTCTCCGTAGGGCTCCAGGATCATTGTAAATGGCAGTGATCCATCCCAATCAGGGTTTACCGCCTCAATCAATTTGTACTTATCCTCTTCTGTACAGAGATAGTTATTTACTGGGCTGTGCACCTGTTTCAAAAATGTAAGGGCATCGTCAACCTTCTCAGCGCGGTCCAAGGAAATTGAAACAAATTCAAAATTCCTAGCACCATACATGCGCTGCATTTTAAGAAACTCGGGATACTCAAGTTTGCAGGGTCCACACCAGGTTGCCCAGAAATTGACCAACCGGATCTTGGGTGAAAAGTTAGTTAAGAGCGTTTTGAGGCTGTCCAAATCGATCATTTGGATCGACACTGGTTGGGCTTTCCAATCTGCCTCGACCTTATCTTTGTACTCTGTCTTCCATGCCCATTTGGTTGAGCAACCAAAGGCCTTGGTATCCGGCCGGATGATCTCACGACCTTCGAGAACCGCATCTACTGCAGTACGAAGACGCTCGGCATTGGCGGAGCCCGGCTTTTCCGAACCGTCAATGTGTCCACGGTATTTCAGCTTTAAGTCAGGGCCAAAGACAAAAACATGTGGCGTGGCCGTCGGGCCAAATTTTAATGAAACACCATGATCATCTCCATCATAGAGATAGGGGAAATTAAATTTCATGTGTTCATCCCGGAGTACCATAGCTTCGTAATCGTCGTCGAGATCGCTATAACCCAGTTCTTCATACAACAAACCCAATGGGCTATTGGGAGAAATCGCAACTACCTCAACACCCTTATCCCGGTAGTCGTCGGTAAAGTCGATCAACCGTTGCTCATAAGCTTGAGCCGTTGGGCAATGGTTACAGGTAAACACGATCACCACCGCATTCGCCCCTTGAAGCTCCTCCGAATTGTAGTAGGTGCCATCGGTATTGATCAATTCAAAGGGAGGCATCTCGGCACCAATCGCTAGAGGCTCTACCTCCTGTTTAGGTACCGGCTGGGGATCGGCTACAAATGAAGTGGCGGAGGTGCGTTTCTCCGATTGACAAGACCAGATTAATAGGGCCAGAAGCACAATAGCAGTAATTCTCCTCAGCACAGCAGCGTTTTCTATACAGTACATATCTCCACACCCTGACGCAAGCTGGCAATTTTGTCGTCACGAGCCGGCACAAACTCCTGTGCAAGATAACCTTCAAAACCAGTGTCTTGTATGGCTCGTATGATCGCCGGATAATATAGCTCCTGGGTTTCGTCGATCTCATGCCTTCCGGGTACCCCACCCGTATGATAATGCGCAATATGTTGCTGGTTATCCCGGATGGTGGCAATGACATCTCCCTCCATAATTTGCATGTGGTAGATATCATACAACAGCTTGAAATTGGGAGAACCGATCTTCTCAACCAGCTCTACCCCCCAGGGAGTCAAATCGCACATATAGTCTTTGTGGTTTACTTTACTGTTCAGCAATTCCATAACTACCATGACCCCGGTTTCCTCGGCGTACTTGATCAGTGGATCAAGACCAACGGCACAATTTTCCAGCCCGACATCATCAGCCATCCCCTTGCGGTTGCCAGAGAAGACGATGACATTGGGCACGCCCTCATCAGCGGCTGCTTTAATCAGCCCCCGGTAGTTCTCCCGCAATGAAGTGTGATTGGCAGGATCGTTCCAGCCATCCGGAATACTGGCAAAGGAATCGGTGCCGAGTGCGCACTCCAGGTTGTGCTGCTTAAGTACAGGCCAATCCTTGGGTCCAACAATTTCAATTGAACGGATGCCAATTTCTTGAGCCGCTTCGCAAAGCGCCTCCAGGGGTATGTCGTTGTAGCACCAGCGACATACGGAATGCTTGATCTCACCGGCTGGTTGATCAGAATGAGATTTGGTGGAAGCCATCGCCTGCTGGGTCACCGCTAAGGCGCCAGCAACTGTAGTGATATTTCGTAACATTTCTCTCCTTTTCATGACTATTTTTACTTTAATCTAACCGAACCCAAAAGATACGAATGTTTGAAAACATGAGTGGATTGCCATTGGTCGTAAAATAAAAACCAAACTGGAGAGCTGGCACCCAATAGCCGAAAATATCGTCTACGGTCATAGTGAGGCAGACTGGGCAGCCGGTAAGTCTGCCACTCGATTTTTAGACCATCTCTTATACCTGACTCGGAAGTTAGACAGGGATGTCATCTTTACTACAGATCATCCGTGCTAAAACTCAGTGAAAGGCTTTGAGCATGGTTGATAAAATTATTCCTAGAATTATTTTAGCATTTTGTGGATTTAAAGTCATGAAATGAATTCACGGAGGAAATTTATCGTCACGGCAGCTGCAACTGCCGCCGCTCTGCCTATAGTGAACGCTGCCTCGCTGTTTTCAATAAGCAGACAGCCCAAATCGGTTTTGAATGTCGCCATTATGGGGTTGGGAAGCTATGGTACCCGGGTCGCTGAAGCCATGCGAAGCTGTACCCGGGCAAAATTGACCGGAGTGATCAGCGGTACTCCATCTAAAGTGGTTACCTGGCGAGAGAAATATGGAATCCCGGAGAAAAATTGCTACAACTATGAAAATTTTGATGCGGTCAAAGACAACCCCGACATCGATGCGATCTATGTGATCACCCCCAACGGATTGCATAAAGATCAAGTAATCCGGACAGCAAAAGCCGGGAAACATGCCATCTGTGAAAAACCAATGGCGGTCAACGCCAAAGAAGGTGCAGAGATGGTGGCGGCCTGTAAAGAAGCCAATGTTAGATTATTGGTAGGTTACCGTATGCATTTCGAACCCCATACATTGGAAGTAATCAGAATGAGAAAAGCTGGTGAGCTGGGAAAGATTATGTTTTTCCAAGGTTTGTCGGGATTTCGAATTGGCAATCCCAATCAATGGAGACTTAACAAGGAACTAGCAGGAGGAGGAGCGCTGATGGATATTGGAATTTATGCTGTAAATGGTGCCAGGTATATGACCGGTGAAGAACCCCTTTGGGTAACTGCCCAGGAGACAAAGACAGATCCGGTAAAATTTAAGGAAGGCATTGATGAGACCATTCAATTTCAATTTGGTTTTCCCAGTGGAGCTGTGGCTTCCTGCTTATCTACCTATGCCATGCGTTACTTAGATCGATTTTTCCTCAATGGTACTGAAGGTTTTGCCGAGATGCAGCCTTCCACTGGATACGGGCCCATCAAGGGCCGTACCCATCTGGGACCACTTATGGAACCCATTGTCACACATCAGACAGTGCAGATGGATGAAATGGCAGCGATCATCCTCGATGACAAAATACCAGAGGTGTCGGTAGACGGTGAAGAAGGACTCAAAGATCTGGTCATTATGGATGCCATTTATGAAGCCACAAAATCCGGTACACGGGTGGATTTATAGGCTAAAAATTTGATTAATTGAGAATGATGAAATCACAGAGATACGAATACCATAAATGGGCCAATAAACGGATCTTTGACCGACTTGACGAATTACCATCTAACGTTTACGGTCAAGAAATCAACAGTATATTCACCTCCATTTCAGCTGTCATGGCTCATGTATATCAAGTAGATGTGATGTGGCTGAGTGTCATGTCTGAAAACTCTTTTGATGAGACCATGGCCATCATTAAAACGGCAGGGGATAAAGTTGCTGGTTGTGATCTTGATGGGATGAAAGGCCTTTATCGTGAAGCCGAGGAGCAGTACGATTCTTTTTTGCAAGAACAAAGAGATCTCACTAGAATCCTGGAGATTGAGCATCCGAATTTTGGCAAACTCACCTCCCGTATCATCGACCTGTTAGAGCATGTGGTCAATCACGGCACCTACCATCGTGGCAATATCTCTGCCATGTTACGGCAACAGGGTCATGCTGGAATACCCACCGATTATATTTTCTTTTTGTACGAAATGCAACATTCAGGCTAAATAAGGCGAATCTACAGGACGCCATGGCTTACTTCAGTCAGATATTTCTTGTAACCTACCGAAGCGAAGCCAAAAATAGGTGTCCTTTTTTTGAGCTCAAATACACTTGGTGTTGAGCGTTGTCTCGTGCCAATCCATGAATGATAAATTCAGCATCCTTTTTCCACATGAGAGGTTTTGGTCTGCGAGCAATCAGCCTTCTTGGATCATTTGAAGCGAATACCGCTTGTCCGGCCATGAGATCTCCCTTTTCATTGCCCGCATTGTATAGCAGCAGAATTCCCTCTTCACTCCACAGTGGCAGGTATGCCGGTGACACCCAGCTTTCATCAAAGGCCCTAACTCGTGGACCAAAAGCAATATATTCCTTACCCGTTTTGGATCTTACCGGTTCCCACTGCATCAAATCAGATGAAGCATACAAATTGACCATTTTGGTACCGGCATACATGTAGAAACTCCCATCGATATTTTTTGCGATGAGATCGTTGCCCCGTTGTTCACAAACCACACTGCCAGATAGGGGCCAGGGACTGTCTTCATTTTTCAAAACCGGACCATGTCGGGTCCAAGAACGCAGATCTGCCGAACTAGCCATGCAAATTCTTCTTCCATTGGACCCATAAGCGTTATACATCATCCAAAATTTACCTGAGCTGTCCTTAAATAGACGAGGCTCTTCCACTCCTTGGTTGTCAAAATCGTATTCAGGACTGGGATAAAAGATCGGTTTGCTAAAGATTTGGACTTTCCCAGCACCATCTAGGATTCCGACACCAATTCGCGGCATATTTTCTGATTCAAAACTGGTGTCCCGTGCTGTGAAGAAAACATAAGATGTGTCTTGCTTCATAAATAAAAAGGGTGAATACATAAGGTCGGCCCAGTGAATGTTTCGTTGCAAAATGGGACATTGAAAACTATCCTGCCCGTAGGTCTCTAGGATGGTAGGTGCTGATGAGAAAGAATTAAAAAAAAGTGTACTCACAGTGGCAGGCTGGTCTCGACAACTGCAAAGCAAGAGAAATACGACGAGTACAGTGAATTGCCGACTCCCTGGGTATAAGTTGTCTAATCCTCGTCCCTTCAAGAAAGAACCTTTTCGACCAGCAGTTTCCATTCCTCTGCCAATTCCGACTCCGGCCTAAGTGTGTCAGCCCGGCGATACCAGTAGTCAGCGTTCCACAAATCACCCTCCTTTCGATGCAAATAAGCGTGAATCCTGGCTGGTTCCGCTCCTGGTAAACTATCTATGAGACCATGGGCTTTGTCCCAGTCACCTTTAGCATCCCACCAAAGAGCCTTCCCCAATATATCTAAGGCTTCAGGCGGGCTAGCCTCTTGCAGAGATTCCAAGAAGTCATCGTAGGTCATGTGAACTCTATTGGTAATTTCTCAAAACTAAGCCGAATATGTCAGATTTAGGGAAGAGATCACTATCAAATGATCCAAATTCTTTTTCTACTTTTAGTTGACTTTGAATATCGTTATGCTCTCCAATCATGATCTTCTCGAAGGCCTGGACTCAGTAACTACCATTCCGCTCATACCCTTTAGGGGTGGTGAAATTGATCATAGGGCTCACCAAAAAAATATTGATTACTTAATGGTAAACAACCACCTAAGTGACAATCGGCCGAGGGTGATTTGCTTGGCAGGTACCAGTTTGATTCATCAGGTTGATCACCAGCAACAAAATGCTCTACTACAGACCACAAGTGAAGTTATGGGTGAAGATGGCATACTGTTATCGGCACTGGTGCCACAGCCCATTCACCGTGCTGGTGAACTGGTGGAGCATCAGTCAAGGATGAAACGTCCTCCCGATGCATATCTGATCATGCCTTTGGGTGGGGTATATTCCCCGCAAGGACTTTATGAAACCTTTCTCGATTTTGGTAATCGTTATGGGAAGGATTATGGGGCTAGATTTCTATACTACTATCGCCGGCCCAGAGATTTGCCTTTCATCATACGATTAATCAAAGATTGCCCACATTTCATTGGTGTCAAGGTGGGCACTTCCGTTTCTGATGTAGCCCCTCTCATCCGGGAGCTTAGAGACGATGGTATGGTGATCTGGGGGATTGGAGATCGCAGCACAGCAGCTGCTGAGCAGGGCAGCAAAGGGCATACTTCCGGAATTTCAGTCATAGTAGCCCGGGCAGGAGATTTGATCAATAATGCACAACGGCAGGGTGATTTTCAAGCCGCCTATGAAATTGAAAAACGAATTGCGCCCCTGGAAGAACTCAGGTTTCAAAATGAGCGAGAGTACAATTACACGGCAGTACTCGAAGCCATGCTTTTGAGTGGTTTTGCTGATATCGATGGAGGAGAAGGTGGTCCATTCAATCCCAGGGTACCCTCAGACATCTCCAAAAAGATCCAGGAGATCATGGACGACATTGCAGATCTGCATTAATACTCACTGGTCAAAGTTCTCTTCGATCCAGTAGTTCTAAATGCACTTTGACAAGGCCCTTTTTGATAAAATCCAATTCCTTAGCAGCTGCTTTGGAAAGATCAATGATTCTCTGGTCCACATGGGGACCACGATCATTGACTACCACCTCGATGGTGTGGTTATTTTGAAGATTGGTGACACGTACCACTGATCCGAGTGGCCAGTGCGGATGTGCACACGTCATTGCTGCCGTATCGTACAAAGCACCTGAAGCTGTTTTCCTCCCGTGAAAAAAGTCGGCATAGTATGAAGCCAACCCTTCCTCAGTTTCAAGCACCTTATCGTAGCAACCGACAAATATGCACGTGAGTAAAATGTAGAGAGCAGGATTAATCAACACGTTTTTGTTTACGGTTTTCGCTGATCGTTGTTGCATTTTTCGATGTGAAAGAAACCTAAAAATGAAAAGAAAATTTGAGAATAGGGGCTTCTAGAAAAAAGTGTTACTGTTAGATTGCCTTCCGAAAAAATATCGAAAAATAGGCTACTTTCCTTCCAAAGATTATCGGAAAATAAAATGAGGCCATCCCATGCGAGACAGCCTCAACAGTTGAAACCCTAACCTTAAGTGTTCTTCAAATTCTGAGTGCTACAACGCGGTACAGCCCATGACCGATAGGCACGGCATAGTACCTTACCCGATAAGGCCAATAATTATTGTAGAAACGGTGGCGGTTCTTAAATGCATACAAATCGTAGTCAAACCTCCAATAACCACCCCTCCATTGCCACTGACTCTCTTTCTTGTTCCACCTCCATATTCCGCTCGTCCAAGTATGGTATTCACTGGGTTGTTCTGTTTCTTGCTCCTCAATCTTTTCTGGTCTTGGAGGCCGCTTGTCTCGAGCTTCGAGCGGTTTGTACGAATGCTATTCCAGCCACCAGGAACAAAGCCAGGAGATGCCTCATTACTTGCTTTTTCATAGGTCGACAATTTAATTTAACAATCGTACTACAGTCTTCAAATGCGTTCGGAGTTGATGCGTCTTTGTAACTTGAATGGCCAACAAATTGTTATGGAAGAATCCTGGTTGCCGGAACTTTTACCACAATTTTAATATTCATGATGCTGAATTGTCAAAATTCTTAACAGGCACTTCCTACCGATACCCAGCACTAGAATGTACTCCACAGTCTCGACAAAGTCGAGCAACAGATTGTTGGTGTCCTCGTTTTCAAGCAGAAAAAACCCTAATTTCAGGGGTTCGAATGAGAAGGATGACGAAATTTATTAATAGGCTATTGATCGCCTCCATAGGTATTGGATATTGGTCTTGTGGTCCAACCTTACCGGAGGAAGTGAAGGCCAAATTGGCAACACTGCCTGACTACATCGATTACAATTTTCACATCAAACCCATCTTATCCGATCGATGCTTTTCCTGCCATGGCCCGGATGAAGAAGCACGTGAAGCTGATTTACGGCTTGATGATCCGCAAGTGGCGAAGTCGCGGAGAGAGGATGGACATTTTGCTATAAGGGAAGGTAATATTTCTAAAAGCGCGTTGGTGGAAAGGATTCTTTCAAGCGATCCCGAGTACATGATGCCACCACCTTCATCCAAATTAACATTAAACGATCAAGAAAAAGCGTTGCTGATTACATGGATTGATCAAGGTGCCGAATACAAAGAACATTGGGCTTTTATTCCACCAGTCAAACCTAAATTGCCAGAGATTTCTCAATCACTCCAAGAATGGTCGAAGAACGAAATCGATTATTTTATTGCTTCTCGTTTAGAACAGGAGGGATTATTGCCCAACAATCCTGCCCAAAAGGAGCTTTTGATGCGCCGTCTGTATTTCGATCTCACCGGGCTTCCCCCAGAAGTTGCGGATATTGACCGGTTTCTTGCCGACGAATCAGAGGCGGCAGTTGAAGTTTTGATCGACACACTGATGCAATCTCCAGCATATGCAGAAAGGCTTACTATGGAGTGGCTGGATATCGCCCGGTACGCCGATTCACATGGGCTCCATGCCGACGGCTGGCGAAATATGTGGCCGTGGCGCGATTGGGTAATCCGTGCCTTCCAGAATAACATGTCGTACGATCAATTTGTGACCGAGCAGCTGGCGGGAGATTTGCTGCCGGAAGCTGGTAAACAACAGATACTGGCCACTGCATTTCATCGCAATCATCCCATGACCGCAGAGGGTGGAGCCATCGATGAAGAATTTCGTTTAGAATATGTGGCAGACCGCACCAACACGACCGCCACAGCCTTTATGGGTCTGACCATGGAATGTGCCCGCTGTCATGATCACAAGTTTGATCCGATCTCGCAACGGGAATACTATCAATTGTCGGCCTTTTTCAATAATGTGCACGAGCTGGGCATGACCGGTGATGATGGCAACTACGGACCTCTTCTCAAATTGACCGGTCCTGAAACCGAGAAAGCCATTTCGACCCTGAATCAGGAAATTGCTTTGCTCGACAAGCAGATCGAGCAACAAAGCGAAAATATCTCTGAGATCAAAGATTACCTTAATCGACAGGTGGATCTGTCGGATGGGTTGCTGGCGTATTATCCTCTGGAACGGCTCCAAGCGAAGAACAAGGACGAAGAGGATTTGTCCATGATCGACGGTGACCAAAAATGTACCACGACGGGGAATCCCAAGATAACCCTGGGTAAGGTCGGCAACGCACTCGAATTTTCATCGGGTGGATACGATCACTTGCAGATTGAGGGTATCGGAAATTTTGATGTGCATCAGCCTTTCTCAGCTGCCCTTTGGATCAATACGACCAAGAAACAGATTGGCAAGACGCAGGTGCTCGTCGGCAATGCCGGCGACAAAAACAACTTCTGGCGGGGCTGGGACTTTTATCTTGACGATAAAAACCGCCTTTCTTTTCGCTTGATTCATGCTCTACCGCACAACTATCTCCATATAAGATCTGTCGATTCCATTCCCTTGCACCAATGGACTCATGTCGCCTTCACTTATGATGGCACAGGCCATTTGTCAAATACCCACATCTACATAGACGGAGAAAGGGCTGAAACAAAAGTGCTTTACGAACGCCTTTACAAAAATACCCGGACCATCGGATCTGGAGCCCAGTTAGAGATCGACAGGGCACTGAGGGTGGGAAAGAGCTACCGGAGCTTCACGGGAGACAATGGCATCTTCTTGGGATCGATGGACGAGCTGCGGATCTACCATAAACCGCTGTCGCCACTGGAGGTCTCGCAAATGGTCGGATCAGAGCAATCCCTCAGTGAAGTTGACGCAAAAATACATGCCATCAGTCATCACCCAGACATTCAAACCCTTGGAGAAGAGCGAGCAAAGCTTCTGGCAAAAAAAATAGCCATCCAAGACACCATTGCCGAAGTGATGGTGATGGAGGAAATGGAGCAGCCAAGGCCAACATTTCTCCTAAACCGGGGTCAGTATGACAATCCCCTTGAGCAGGTCCAACCCAGTACTCCTCAAGAAATCCTATCATTTCCGGAAGACCTCCCAAGAAACCGTCTGGGATTGGCCAAGTGGTTGTTTGATCCCAGTCACCCCCTTACTGCCCGGGCTACGGTCAACCGTTATTGGCAAATGATCTTTGGTCAAGGCCTGGTAAAGACCGCACGTGATTTTGGCAGCCAGGGAGCTTTGCCGTCACATCCCGAACTATTGGATTGGTTGGCAATATACCTGCAAGAAAACAATTGGGACTTAAGGAAACTCCTGAAGCTCATGGTGATGTCGGCTACTTATCAACAATCGTCGGTCCCACAAGAGCAACACATAGTTGCAGATCCGGAAAACCTACTCTTGGCCAGGGGTGTAACTTACCGTTACCCTGCTGAGATCATTAGAGACAATGCGCTGGCGGTCAGTGGTCTACTGGTGCGGAAGGTAGGCGGCCCCAGTGTAAAGCCTTACCAGCCGGAAGGGCTCTGGATCGAAAAGGGTACTTTCTCTCACAAGTTACTTCGCTATGAAGTCGGATCCGGTCCAGATCTCTATCGACGGTCATTGTACACTTTTATCAAACGAACTTCGCCACACCCAGTCATGACGGTATTTGACGCTCCAAACCGGGATGTTTGTACCATTACACGTGAGTCAACAAATACACCGTTGCAAGCCCTGGTCTTGATGAACGACCCTCAGTTTGTCGAAGCTTCAAGGGCCCTGGCGGTCCGAATGCAACGTGAAGCATCCCAACTGGAAGATCAATTGATGCTGGCATTTCGCCTGGTGACCAGCAGAAAGCCTTCAACATCTGAATTATCGGTATTGCATTCTACTTATCAACGCGAAAGCCAGGCTTTTGAAAATGATATTGATGCTGCACAGGAATTGTTGCAAGTGGGAGAGTATCCACATCCCACGGATCTACCGGTTGCCAAAACAGCGGCCCTCACCATTGTCGCCAATACCTTGCTCTGCCACGACGATGCATTCACCAAAAGATAAACAGCCAGATAGATGAATACGTTATGTGACCATACCAACAAGCAATACAACCGTCGGGATTTTCTTGCCAAAACTTCATTGGGACTAGGAGCTGCAGCACTCTCTGGTTTGATCAATCCTTTGATGGGTCGCGATATCTCTACTGCGGGGCTCACATCTGGCTATCACCACACGCCAAAAGCCAAACGAGTCATCTACCTGTTTCAAAGTGGCGCGCCATCACAGATCGATCTTTTTGATCACAAGCCTCTGCTGCAGGAGATGCATGGCCAAGAGCTGCCGGAGTCAATCAGGCAAGGTCAACGTTTGACCGGTATGACCGCAGGTCAAAGCAGCTTCCCCCTGGTGGGTACACCATTTGGATTTGATCGATATGGAGAATGTGGGGCCACGGTCAGTGAGCTGATGCCTCATACAGCAGGTATCGTCGATGACCTATGCTTTGTGAAATCGATGTATACCGAAGCCATCAATCACGATCCAGCAGTCACTTTCATTCAGACCGGATCGCAATTTCCAGGAAGGCCTTCGATGGGCGCCTGGCTGAGCTACGGCCTGGGCTCAGACAATGAAAATCTGCCTTCGTTTGTGGTGTTGGTCACCAAAGATAAGACCGGGCAACCGTTGTATGCCCGTGCCTGGGGAAACGGCTTTTTGCCATCAGAGCATCAGGGAGTACAGTTTAGATCGGGTAAAAACCCCGTCCTATATTTGGAAAACCCGCCAGGTATCGATGCCGGTGCCCGTCAGGCTCAACTGAAAGACCTTAGGACATTGCAAGAACTGCGCTATGATGAAACCAATGATCCTGAAATACAGGCACGTATTGCACAATATGAGATGGCCTTTAGAATGCAGACTTCCGTGCCCGAGATTATGAATGTGGATGATGAGCCAGATTACATCTACGACCTGTATGGAGAGGACAGCCGCAAACCAGGTACCTACGCCGCCAATTGTTTGCTCGCCCGCAGACTGGCAGAAAGAGGTGTCAAATTCATTCAACTTTATCACCAGGGTTGGGATCAGCACGGCAATTTGCCCAGCGCCATTAAGGTGCAGTGCAAAGAAACAGATCAGGCATCTGCAGCGTTGATCACCGACCTCAAGCAGCGAGGCCTTCTGGATGACACGCTGGTAATCTGGGGCGGAGAATTTGGTCGTACCAATTATTCGCAAGGCCGCTTGACCGCCACCAACTTTGGCCGAGATCACCATCCCAGTTGTTTCACCCTTTGGCTAGCTGGAGGAGGCGTAAAGACCGGCATTTCGTATGGCCAAACGGATGATTTCGGCTACAATGTGGTCAAAGACCATGTGCATATTCACGACTTTCAAGCCACCATCTTACACTTGCTCGGTATCCAGCACGAGGAATTAACTTATAAATATCAAGGCCGGCGTTTTCGACTCACGGATGTGCATGGGCATGTGGTACATGAGATGTTGGCCTAAGAGTGGTCTGAGATCACACTACAGTAGTCTCCATTTTACCTTCAGCTGGCAGGGCCCCGTTGATCCAGGTTTGAATTTAGAGCCAAAAAGTAAATTAAAAGAAGGAAAAAAGGCCTCTCTCTGAGGGAGGCAAGAATGGCCTGAATCTGATGGGAAATCAGGGCTTGACCAGGTAGGCCTCAAGCGGTCATTTCCTCTGACCGCTTGAATGGCCGGTCATGATTGCTCAAAACGCAAATTGCATGGAGAGAAAGTGGTTTGGATTTGAAACGCTTCGGTCAAGTCAAACCCTGATGGGAAATCAGGGCTTGACTATACTATCAGGGGGTGATTTCCCATCACCCTCTGATTTATCCCAATGAGATCTTCACACATTAATTGCATCCCTGAATAAGTTTGAAAGGAACACGTCGGGGCAAATCAAGCCATGATGGGAAATCATGGCTTGATTACCAAGGTTTGATTACAATTGATTGTGTTAAATTTAGGGTGGATTATTCCCAAAGTTTAATGTTGGAAATCAATAATCGGCTTTTCATCGCCTTGCTCATTGGCACTATATTCATGACGGGTAGTTGCAACCTGGAAGATGAGTCCATTTCATACAGCAAAGACATCAAGCCCATTCTCAATAAGAAATGCCTTCGTTGTCATGGCGGTATTAAGAAACAGGGAGGATTCAGTTTATTGTTTGAGGAAGAGGCCTTCGCCAATACAGAATCTGGCAAGCCAGCCATTATCCCCGGCAATGCCAAAAAAAGTGAACTGGTCAAGCGCATTTCCTCTGATGATACTGATCTTAGAATGCCACAGGAGGGCACTCCTTGCACAGATGAAGAAATTTCCCTTATATCACAATGGATCGATCAGGGAGCCAAATGGGACCAGCATTGGGCATATCGACCAACGGAAATCATTTCAGATTTCCCTGATTCTCCAGAGGCAAGGTCTCCCATTGATTATTATATCCAAGCGCGGCTTAAGCAGATAGGCTTGAAACCGAATCCCAGTGCAGATCCGGCACATCTGGCACGCAGAGTAAGTTTGGATATTCTGGGATTGCCCCCGGATGCTGATATCGCCAAAGCCTACCTCGCTGATCCATCGGAGGACAACTATCGGCAAATGGTCGACCAGCTTTTGGCATCACCACATTATGGTGAGAAAATGGCTGCCTGGTGGATGGATCTGGCTCGCTATGCTGACTCCAAGGGTTATGAAAAAGATCCTCATCGCAGCATATGGCGCTATCGAGATTGGCTGATCAATGCCTTTAACGACGACATGCCTTTCGACCAATTTACCATCGAACAGCTTGCCGGAGACCTCTTACCCAACCCCAGCACCAGCCAGCTTATTGCCACTGCCTTTCATCGCAACACGATGACCAATACCGAAGGGGGCACCGAAGATGAAGAGTTTAGAACAACCGCTGTAATCGACAGAGTCAACACCACCTTCGAGGTCTGGCAAGGCACTACAATGGGATGTGTACAGTGCCATAGCCATCCATTTGACCCCATAAAGCACGAGGAATATTATCGTGTGTTTGCTCTGTTCAATTCATCTCAAGATGCTGATCTTGACAATGAGTTCCCTTATCTGATCGAGCCTCGAGACAGTCTACAAAACCAGCGGATCCAAGAAATTGCATCTTGGATTAACCAAGAGTCCAACCAAGAGGAGTTGCCGAAGACCTTTGACGCCCGGAAAATTCGCGACATGGTTCTTCCTCGGCTTTTTGGGGATCTAGCCGACGACTTTCAAAGCGTATTGATTCAAAGTAACGGTTCCTTTAGCAATTCGGCATACAATGCTAACAACCAAAAGAATAAGAAGTACTATCTAGTATTCAGCGACATAGACCTCACTGACCTGGAGCAAATTTCATATAAATACAAAAGTAATGGTAGTGATGTCAGGATAGATCTAAGAATCGATTCGATCAATGGGCCGATCATCGCCCAGAGCCAATTGGAAGAGACAACCACCCGTGGCCGTGATTTTCAATGGGCCCATTATCCGGTAAGTCAAGCAAGTGGTAGGCACCACCTGATTCTTCACATGGTGAACACCACCGGAGATTTTTACACAGGAGTCGCACACCTTTCCGAAATCAGATTGAACTATGCCAACAGAGATCTCGATTCCGAAATGATCGCTTTACAAGACAGTCTTTTGTCCCAATATCGAGATGGGATCAAAACACCCATCATGCGTGATCGCACCGCGTTATTGCCTCGAGAAAATTATGTCTTTGAGCGAGGAAACTATTTGGTAAAGGGACCACCAGTTAAACCAGGAGTGCCTGAGATTTTAAATCCCAGTGAGACCGAGATCCTCGATCGAATGGATCTAGCCAGGTGGTTAATAGACACTGACAATACTTTGACAGCCCGGGTGATGGTGAATCGAATCTGGGAGCAGATTTTTGGAAATGGTCTGGTTGAAACGTTGGAAGACTTTGGAACCCAAGGAGAACCTCCGACTCATCCCAGATTATTGAATTACTTGGCGCATCATTTTGCGAACGAATGGGAATATAGTTTTAAGCGACTAATCAAGGAGATCGTAACTAGCACGACTTATAGACAATCGGTACAAATAGATTCCCTGCGATTGGAATTGGATCCTTTCAATCGTTATTACAGTCGCGGAAGTAGATTCAGACTTTCAGCTGAACAAATCCGGGACCAGGCATTATTCGTAAGTGGTCTCCTTTCGAGGGAAATGGGCGGTAAGAGTGTCATGCCACCCCAACCGGATAATGTGTGGCAAGTGGTATACAGCAATGCAAAGTGGGTGGAAGCAAAAGGAGACGATCGCTACAGACGGGCATTGTATACCTATTGGAAAAGAACCACACCTTATCCTTCGATGATTGCTTTTGATAGTCCCAGCCGTGAATTCTGCGTATCGCGTCGCATCCGTACCAATACACCTTTGCAAGCTTTGGTGACCTTGAATGACACTGTTTTCCTCGAGGCTGCCACCGAGCTTTCGGCCTGGATGAAAGAGGAGGGAAACGGGGATATTCATAAGTCCATTTCCATGGGATATCAAAAGGCTTTCTTACATCCTCCCAATGATCAGACCGTTCAAATTCTCGGTGAACTGTATCATCAGACACGAGATGAGGCGAATGAATTTACCGTGGTGGAAGAACGAGTCGAAAGAATGGATCCTATGACCATTGTCGCCAGTGCCATTTTGAATCTGGATGCTTTTTTGACCAAGAGTTGAATCAATAATGAGATTAGAACAAGAATTGTCAAAAAGAACCCACCAATTTCACACCAGGCGTCATTTTTTGCGTACCTGCACAAGTGGGCTGGGAGCGATGGCACTGGGCTCTCTGGGGGGGTGTGTCAACCCAAATCTTGTGGGTGACGGCAGTAGTTCTCGTCAGTTAGCTACGGGCGGAAATCTCTCGCACTATGCAGCGAGAGCTAAGCGGGTTATCTATCTCCATATGGCAGGATCACCCTCGCAGCTTGAATTATTTGACTATAAACCGGTGTTGGAACGCTTACATGAACAGCCCTGTCCACCCTCATTGCTGGAGGGCAAAAAGTTTGCCTTTATCAGTGGCAATCCCAAGATGCTGGGTCCACTGGCTAAGTTTCGTCAACACGGAGAATCTGGTGCTTGGATATCCGATCACCTGCCACATTTTCAAACTGCTGCCGATGACGTTTGCTTTCTAAAGGCCATGCATACAGATGAATTTAATCATGCCCCTGCCCAATTGCTTCTCTACTCAGGTAGTCCGCGATTGGGTAGGCCCTCAATGGGGTCCTGGATTACTTACGGGCTAGGCTCAGAAAGTGAAAATTTGCCGGGTTTCGTGGTTTTGGTGTCCGGAGGTTTGACACCCAGTGCTGGCAAGAGCATTTGGGGTAGCGGTTTCCTGCCTACTGTTTATCAAGGGGTGCAATGCCGATCGCACGGAGATCCTGTATTGTATATAAAAGATCCGGCGGGCATGACTCGCAACCAGCGTTGGCAGTCCATTGAAGCGATTAATGAGATCAACCGGCAAGAATATGAACAAGTCGGCGATCCAGAGATTCTGACCAGGATCTCCCAATACGAGATGGCTTTTAAGATGCAGATATCTGTTCCTGAGGTTATGGATATCTCCCGTGAACCACAGCACATTCTTGATTTGTATGGTTCGAAACCCGGTGAGTCTTCGTTTGCAAACAATTGCCTCCTGGCCCGGAGAATGGCTGAGCAGGGGGTCCGCTTTATTCAATTGTTCCATTGGGGCTGGGACAGCCATGGTGCTGGTCGTTCTGAGGCGCTTAACCATGGTTTTCTCGAAAGGTGCAGAGAGGTGGACCAACCTATGACTGCGCTTTTGAAGGACCTTAAACAACGGGGACTGCTGGACGAAACCTTGGTGGTTTGGGGAGGTGAATTTGGCCGGACGCCAATGATGGAAAACCGGGGCGGTACCGATAATCCTTTTGTGGGACGCGATCATCACACCGATGCCTTTACCATTTGGATGGCCGGTGGGGGTATAAGGGGCGGATTGACCTATGGCGAAACCGATGAAGTAGGATATTATGGCGTCCGAGATCGAGTGCACATCCACGATCTTCAGGCTACCATCCTTCACTGCATGGGACTAGACCATGAAAAACTGACTTATCATTTTCAGGGTCGAGATTTTAGACTAACAGATGTGGCCGGTACGGTTGTAAATAATATCTTGGCCTAGAGATCATAAGATAAACAAACTGACATGGATTTTCTCGCTTGGCTCGGAAGGTTTCACCCAGTGATTGTGCACTTACCCATTGGAATCCTATTGATTGGGGTTGTCTTCCATTTTCTAGACCAAAGAAGCAGCAATAATAATTTGACTCGAGCCACCAAAACGATTTATTTCTTTGGATTTATCTCGGCGGCTATAGCAGCCTTGGCTGGATGGTTTCTGGCCAGAGAAGGTGGCTACGAGGCCGACGTAATTTTTTGGCATCGATGGGTGGGGATAGCAATGGTATTGTTGTCTTTCGGTCTTTGGAGATGGTATCAAGACCCGCAAAAGAATCATTCCCTGGTTACTTGGGGAGGCTTGGCCCTGCTATTGGGTTTGACCTACACCGGTCATTTGGGCGGAGTGTTAACCCATGGAGAAGATTACCTGGTCGAGCAAGCGCCTACTTTCATCAAAAGTATGGTTGGCTATGAGGAAGGTGTGAAAAAGACCATTTACAACGATCCTGATTCCACTTATGTTTATCGAGATCTAATAGAACCATTTCTGAAAGAGAAGTGCTGGACCTGTCATGACGATAATCTACATAAGGGAGGGTTGGTAATGACCAGTCCAGAAGCTCTGATGGAGGGAGGCCGAAATGGAGAAATCATCGATGCCACAGCCCAAGACAGTGAAATCTTTAAGCGGGTCGTCATGAATCCGTCCAGTAAGAAGTATATGCCTCCAAAGGGTACTCCCTTGAGCTATGGAGAGATAAAGTTGTTGGAATGGTGGATTGACGAAGGTGCTCCTTTTGACTCTGCCGTTACCCGAATGGAAGCCACACCGGAGATCGAGCGGATATTAATGCAAAGACATGAGCTCGATACCAAGCCTAAAACCTTCCTGGAAAAAACACAAGTAGATGCTGCATCTGAAGATGATCTCAATGAAGTGGCAGCCCAGGGCTTTTACATCAGACCAATTGCGATGACTACCAACTTTCTCGATGTTAAGTGGAAAAATGTAGATACACTTTCATTGGAGAACTCCTTGCCTGTGTTGCGAAAGGTGGCCAAGCAGATTGCCTGGCTTGATTTGGGACATGCTGAGGTCACTGATGAGATGCTGGATGTGGTGAGTGAGTTTGAAAATCTTTTGAGATTACGGCTCCAGGATAATCCAATCACCGATACTGGAGTAAAAAAGTTGACAGATTTGAAACATCTCGAATCTTTGAACCTATATAAAACAAAAATTACAGATATTAGCGCCGCTGACTTGTCCCAGTTAAAAAGTTTGAGGAAGCTGTATGTCTGGCAGACTGAATTTACTGCTGAGGCAGCTGACCGATTGCAGGAGGAGAACAAAAATCTGGAAGTCGTCTTAGGTCATCAGATCACAGCCTCAGGTGACTGACAGTCTTACAAAGAAACTGGCATAAAGTTGGCCTTAGACTTGTTTGAGTATTTGTCTTTGAGCACCCGTCACCCCCGGAGTAGATTGACTTAAAACATTATGAAAAACCGATTGACCCGACGGTCATTCTTTAAGGGATCCATTGTGGCAACCATTGGGGTGGCATGTATTCCTCACGCCTCATTTGCTATCCACCATGGCCGAACAATGGTTGGTGAAATTGTCGGACAAGGCAAAAGACGTTACCGTATTGACAAGCACTGGGGTCTTCAAGACCCCAGTAAATTTCCTGTTAAGAATTGCCACGAAATGGTGCAAGACAGCATCGGCCGAATCATTCTAACCACTGATCATACGAGGAACAATATTATTTTCTTTGATAAGACTGGTCGTATACTGCATACCTGGGGAACGGAATATCCAGGTGCCCATGGTTTAACATTGAGCCGTGAAGGCACTGAGGATTTCTTATTTCTTACCGATACAGTCCGGCATCAAGTCTATAAGACTACGATGGAAGGCAAGGTGCTTATGACCCTTGACTTTCCTCGCGAAGCAGGTGTATATGCAGATGCCCGGCAGTATTTACCCACAGAGGTTGCTGTTGCTCCCAATGGCGATTTCTATGTCGCTGATGGCTACGGTGAAAACTATATCATCCAGTATGACCATAATGGCCGGTATGTTAGGCATTTTGGAGGGAAGGGCTCCGGGAAAGATCAATTTGATTGTTGCCATGGCATCACAGTTGATGACCGATATGAGCAACCTACGCTTTTGATCACATCACGGTCTACGCAAGAGATCAAAAGATTTACGTTGGACGGTGACTATCTCGAGACCATTTCAGTGCCGGGTTGTTGGATCTGTCGCCCAGTGATCAAAGGTGACCTACTTTATCTGGCCGTTCTAGGTACACGGTCTTGGTGGGAATATGACGGACTTTTGGTGATCATGGATAAGGAAAACAGATTAATTTCTGCACCGGGTGCCGAAGAACCTGATAATTTGGGAGATGTGCCCATTCCCGATATTGTTTACGACGGTCGGACATTCATGAATCCTCACGACGTATGCGTAGATGATGACGACAACCTGTATGTTCCGCAATGGTTCTCAGGCAACAGTTATCCCGTGAAGCTGGAACGCATTTAAGTAATTTGACTGCATCGCTACCTCCGAAAGTCCCCCGATGGCTCTCCATAATTAGAGCATTTCGCTTTGTACAAAATCCAATCCCGATCCTCAATGAGAATCTAATTCGTTATGGAGAAACGTACACCTTCCATATTGGCGGTATAAAACCGGGCATAGTAACTACCGAACCGGACATCATACAACACGTTTTACAGAAAAATCATCGCAATTATCGCAAGTCGGACATTCAAAGTGTCACCTTGGCTCATTATGTGGGGAAAGGATTGCTTACAGCCGAAGGAGACTACTGGTTGCGACAAAGAAGATTGATCCAACCCGGCTTTCACCGAAGCCGGCTGGCTACTCTTATCTCCTTGATGCAAGAGGAAATTGCAACTTTCATCGATGAAATGTTACAGCAAATTAAAGAGCAACCCATCGTGGACGTATATAAAGCCATGCATGTTCTGGCATTTAAGATTATTGGAAAGGCGCTCTTTAGTACCGGACTGGATCACCAAACCCTGGAGCGGCTCAGTCTTCAAATCACCGAGATCCAGTCTTTTATCATCCGGGTGGTTCGACAACCCTATGCCAGAATGTGGTTTCGGATTTCCGGCCAGAATCGAAAGTACGAACTTATGTCGCAAGAGGTGAAGGCGATCATCAGAGAGATCATAGAAGACCGGCTTAAACAAAACAAAAGCCACAATGACCTATTGCAGATGATGATTGACGCACGCTATGAAGACACCGGCAAGGGCATGTCTCTCGAGCAACTGCTGGATGAGTGCCTAATTCTGTTTATAGCAGGGCATGAAACTTCTGCCAATGCACTGGCTTGGTCGCTGTATTTACTTGCCAAACACCCAGACTACCAAGAGCGCATCTTTAAAGAAGGTGAATCACACCTGTCCCCTCATATGACCTTGGAGGATACCCGTAAGCTCATGACCACCACCCAAGTGATCGGAGAAGCCTTAAGGCTTTATCCTCCCGCATGGGTTATTGATCGAGTCGCTAAAGAAGATGATGAGATTGCTGGATACCAGATACCAAGAGGAGCGCTGGTCGTCTTATATGTTTATGGAGCTCACCATAACCCCCGATATTGGCAGAAACCAGAGAAATTCGATCCCACAAGATTTGACACTAGCCATGGTGATCAAACGGCCAGCTACCGCTATTTCCCGTTTGGTGGAGGTCCCAGATTGTGCATTGGCAATCATTTCGCCATGCTAGAGATGCAGCTCGTACTCTCCAACTTGCTCCAATCCTTCAGTATAGATCCCTTTGGCGATCCAGATCAAGCCCCAGAATTGTTGCCTTTGATTACCCTCCGGCCAAAGGGTGGAATCAAGCTCCGCTTTCATCAGCGTGAGCGCCGCTTTTCCTAAAATATTGTTGTCCCATCTTCTGCCGACCACCCGACATTAAGATCCTTTAGGACCTAAAAGTGCACTCCATAACATCATCGTGCCCTTTTTTCTGATCTGCCGGGCTTTGTTGTCATCGGTCGTCTGGTTGATGAGATGAGCACAATGCAATATTCCGTTAAACAGCATTTGATTCATCACCTGGACGTCCATTTTAACTAAGATTTGCCGCTTTACCCCCAGCTGTAAGGCCTGGAGAAAATGTTTTTGGAATTTTTCTACCTGTAATTGCAATGATGAATTGTAGTAATGAGAGTGATATACCTGACGAGTAAAGACCAAGCTTGGCCGATGTTTAACCCAATAGTCAACCGAAGACCGGATGACTTTCTGTAACCGGTTAACCAGCATTTTTTCGGGGTAATCGAACAATCCCACCGTATTCCAGGCATAGTCCTCCTGAATGAAGAGATATGCCCTCTCTATAAGTTTGTCTTTGTTGGGAAAATGATGAAACAATGTACCATTAGCTACCTTGGCCTTACGGGCTATTTTAGCTGTCGCTGCTCCAGCAATACCGTGCTTATTACTTAGCTCGATGGTCGCATGGATCAACTTCTTGATGGTAGTTTGCATTCTGGACCGACTGATCAGTCTACAAAGGTAACCAGAATTTAACAACTTGAAACTATTTGGAACAGCCTTAGTTATAGTTTATAGGATTTAGGGGGTATATGGAGGTCGAAAATCCAATGTGTCCGGTTAATTCATCAAAATGGTTAGACCGACTGATCAGTCGGGCCTCTGTGTTACCTTCGCAAGCGATAAGGCTTACGATGTTTCTTTTGCAGCAGGTCATTGGCATCACGATTTTTGGCAAATTTCTCCCGCCCGGGATCCCACCTGATTGGTTTTCGCATCTGGTAAGCTATGTTGGCCAGGTTACAAACACTGGATGAGCGATGCCCAGTTTCGACATCACAAATTGGTTGTTTCCTTGATCTTATGCAATCCAACCAATCTTGGTAGTGGTCGTCACTATGGTACACTCTTTTCTCATTGGCGCCGATCTTGATTTCGGCGAGATGAGCTGGCTGGGAGTCTAAGAAACTACGACTTACATCCAAGGTGCCTTCACTTCCGATAAATCTTACTGCCCATCCCCTTTCAAAATCCTCATGGGTCATTTCAATTCCACTGTCATAGATCATTTTAAGGCCTCGAACAGCCAACGGATCAGTAGGTGGAACGAAGAGCACGGGACCAGATCGATCCATATCCAAGGCCCATTGTGCAATATCAAACATATGAGCACCCCAATCGGAGAGTATGCCTCCTCCAAATTCTCGGTACTGCCGCCATTGAGCCCATCCATCGTCATCTAGAGGTGGGGCGAGTACGGGACTATAACCTCGATAGGTTGCTGGTCCAACCCATCCGTCCCAATTCAGATCGGAAGGGATTGGTTCTTCCGGAAGATCGCAGGTGATTCCAGGATCTCCGACATTGACCAACACCCTTCTTATTTCTCCCAGATATCCATTTCGCACCAGCTCAACCGCATGCCGGAAATTCTCCCGTGATCTTTGCATACTGCCCGTTTGCAATACTCTACTATACTTCTCAACCGCCTGGGCCATTCGACGACCCTCACGAACAGTGTGCGCCAGTGGTTTTTCACAAAACACATCTTTACCGGATCGCATGGCATCAATAGACATTACCGCGTGCCAGTGATCTGGGCTGGCGATGACTACGGCATCAACATCCTCGATATCAAGCAGATCTTGGTAGTTTCCAAAGGATTGACACTTCACATTTGAATGATCGTTTTCAGCTGTCACTTTGGCAACATGAGCTACAAAGCGATCCAGCTTACTCTGATCGACATCACTTCCGGCAATAATCTGGGAACCGGTCAATTTACTGAATCGATTTGCCAGACCCCGCGCTTGTTTTCCGGTACCAATAAAGCCGAGGCCAATGCGATCACTTGGGGCTATGAACCCCTGGCCACCGAGTACATGCCGTGGTATGATACTAATGCCAGTCAGTGCCAGGCCGCTGGTCTTGATGAAGGCGCGACGGGATGAGTTATTTCGTTGAGACATTTAAAATCTATTCAATTTAGTAGGTTCTCCTCTGCATGAATTTAACGAAATTCATGTCTTTTGTGGTCAGTCTATACCATATGTTATCAAAAAATCATTTGCTGGGATTCCTTTGCTTTTTATTTGCTTGTAATTCTCCATCTACTGACCATGTGGATTGGTCCTATTATCAAGGTGATCCGGGTGCAAATCAGTACAGCACCTTGGACCAGATTGATCGCAAGAATGTGAATCAATTGAGGCGGGCTTGGACCTATCATTCAGGAGATGTCGATTCCTCAGACCGGTCACAGATACAGTGTAATCCGTTGATCATTAATGGAGTCCTGTATGGCACATCTCCACAATTAAAGCTTTTGGCCCTTCGAGCCGATACAGGTGAACTGATCTGGTCATTCGATCCATTTGATGGTCGATACGATCTGTTTGGGATGGGCGTAAACCGCGGTGTAATGTATTGGTCGAACGGCGTCCAGAGTCGGATTTTGTACAGTGCTGGATCCATCTTGTACTCAGTCGATACCAAAACTGGACTATTAGATCACAATTTCGGTAGAGGAGGAGGAGTTGATCTGCACGATGGACTTGGACCAGCAGCAAAAGATCTATTTGTCGTTGCCAATAGTCCGGGAGTAGTATTTGAGGATCTGGTGATTATTGGGAGTCGTGTTTCCGAGTCGGTGGGTGCGGCTCCGGGTCATATACGTGCATTCAATGTAAAAGATGGCCGCCTAGTCTGGGTATTTCATACCATTCCAAAACCTGGTGAATTCGGTTATGACACCTGGCCCAGTAGCCAGATTGACAGTTTGGGTGGTGCCAATGCATGGAGTGGAATGAGTTTAGACCCGGCTCGTGGGATGCTCTTTGTTCCGACAGGATCGGCTTCCTATGATTTCTACGGAGGAGACCGGCACGGAGAAAATCTGTTTGCCAACTGCATCTTGGCATTGGATGCACGTACAGGCAAGCGAATCTGGCACTTCCAAACGGTCAGGCACGATCTTTGGGATCGCGATCTGCCCGCACCTCCTAATCTAACTTCACTTTTCATAGGCAACAAGAAAGTAGATGTAGTGGCACAAATCACCAAATCCGGTTTCGTATTTGTTCTGGACCGCGACACTGGTGAACCTATTCATCCCATTATGGAAGTCAAGGTCCGAAGATCGGACTTAGTCGGTGAGCAAACCTGGCCCACCCAGCCCATTCCTACCAAACCACCCCGGTTTTCCAGACATGCTTTTACAGAAGATGACATTACACGACGGACTCCTGCTGCCCATGCCTTTGTACGTTCAATCTGGCAAAGCCTGCGTAAGGGTGAGGACTTTATACCTCCAAGTACTGAAGGCACCATTCTTCTTCCAGGATTTGATGGTGGAGGAGAATGGGGAGGAGCCGCCATTGATGACGATGGCATCATGTACGTCAATGCCAGTGAAATGCCCTGGATCATAAAAATGATTGAATATCGAGCACCTGATGACGGTCTCTTGGCCAGCATCGGCCAAAATATCTACGGCACCCATTGTCAGCTTTGCCATGGTAAGGATAGAAGGGGAGCGAGTATCTACACTGTGCCAGACATCAGCAACGTAGCCGAACGAAGGACCACTCTGGAACTGGAAGAGATCATTAGAAATGGTCAGGGAATGATGCCTTCATTTTCCGATCTTAGCAAGAGCAGCATCAAGGCCATTATTGCTTGCTTGACCGGATCACAAGAAACAGCTTCACCTCAGGATCTGGAGGAAGTAGATCGATGGAAGCACCCATATTTCATGAGCGGGTATGTCCGGTTTAAAGATCATGAAGGTTATCCGGCCATCACTCCACCCTGGGGTACACTCAATGCGATAGATCTGGCTAAAGGAGAACTCAGATGGAAGATCACCCTTGGATCACATCCGGGAGTGGATGGCGATACTGGTGCTGAAAACTATGGCGGCCCACTGGTGACGGCAGGAGACATTGTCTTTATAGCCGCCACGCTAGATGAAAAGTTTAGGGCCTTTGATAGGGCAAGTGGTGATCTACTGTGGGAGGTCAGTCTTCCGGCAGCCGGCTATGCCACACCAAGCACCTACATGATCGATGGAACGCAATATGTGGTAATCGCTTGTGGTGGAGGGAAATTAGGTACCAAGTCAGGTGATGCCTACGTGGCGTATTCCCTTCCGAAGGAGTAAAAGGAAATTTCATAAGTTTCTAGGCGTCAAGCCAATATATTAGCAAGTGAGGCCTTTTTTTTATCTTCAGTCTACAAGAGAATTGATCGAGCAATGAAGACCACATTATGGATAGCTACCGTCGTTTGTTTCTTGATTTCGTGGTGGTGGTATGTGTGTCCACATAAACAAGTTTGTCCCTTTGGCTCCTATTCTTCGCAAGGCCCGGCAATGACCATGGAGAATCCTGAAATATCTCCAAAGCCGGATGAAACTCATGTTGAAGCAGAAAGGGCGGGAACCATGAATGATCCGGCCCCATCCCAGGGTGGAGACCTTACCTTCGACTGGTCTTCTCCCGTACCTCAAATTGCATCAGGATTTACAGAGATTCGAGATTCCATCCTTGGCCATTTGGAAAACGATGATCGATTAGAAATTACCGGTTTGTACTTTCTAAATGAAGAGAATGAAACTCGCTTTCCAAATCTTGGTTATGCCCGGGCCAATCATGTCAAGTTGTTGTTTCCTGGACTGTCCAGCGATCGATTTCAACTTAATGCCGAGCAACTTGATTCCAACGTAGAACGATCACATTCATTTGCAGGGGTACGATTTCGACGCATTATTCATAATGAGTCCGTGTGGGAGTGGGGAGAGAAGATGGTGATCAACTTTCCGTACGCCTCTGATGAAATGTTGGACAATGCGCGGGTCAATGATTATCTTGACCAACTGGTGGTAGCAGTGCAAGACTCAAACCAAAAAATCCGAATTGTGGGCCATACTGATAATACGGCTAGCACGCGGCGGAACTCATATTTGGGGAGACTTCGTGCTGAGGCCATCAAGAAAATCTTGATAAGGAAAGGGCTTCCAGAAGAAAGGATTCTAACCGAGTCAATGGGAGAATCAGCACCGATCGCAAGCAACGAAACTGCTCAGGGGCGAAGACAAAACAGGAGAGTTGAAATCAGCCTTCTGGATGAATAATCACGAGAAACTTATGGATATGTATTCCTTCTTATTGCAGATCCAAAATCCTGCGCTGAGTCCAGGTAGTGGATCCTTTATCCAACACACATTCGAAATCTTTGTCATCTGTTTAGTCATGTTCTTGCTCGGCTGGTTCTTGCACCGACTAACCTACAGTCACCGGCAAAAGGTGAGAATCAGAGAACTAAATAACCAGGTCGAGGCGGCCCGCATTAGGATTAATGATCTGGAGGGTGATTTGGACAGTTGTAATGCGGCCATAGTAAATATCAAGGGTGAAAACGCTGCATTGTCCACCAAGTTGTCAAAGTTGGAGGAAAGAACAAATATCGAAGGAGGTCCCGATGTGGAAGCTGATCAAAGTGGAGAAGCACAGGTAGATGAGGAGAAAATCAAGCAGGAGACCTTGATCTCAGGATTGGCATCTGATATTGCTGGCTACGGTACACCTGGATATGGTGTTGAGGGGGCAGAGGCAGTATTCGGACACAAGATCGAAGAGGATGATCTCAAAATTGTGGAGGGCATCAATGCAGAAACTGCTGAATTGCTCAACCGAAATAGCATCCACACCTGGAGACAGCTCGGCAACACCTCCGTTCCACAGCTTCAGAACATTTTGGATAAAGCTGGGGATCCGTATCAAGTTCTCAATCCGAGTACTTGGCCCAAACAAGCTCGCATGGCTTCGGATGCTGAGTGGGTTAAGCTTCGGGAATACCAGGACTACCTTGTAGGAGGTGTTGAGCCTACGGATAAGGCACCACCTTCCTTAGTTGATAATCCAGATGTGTACTATATGAAGGGAAAGAAAATCACTCCAGATGACCTCACGGTTATCGAGGGGATTGATGGCGAGATTCAAGGGCTCTTGCAGGCCAATGGTATAAAAACCTGGTCGGATCTGGCTGGAGCAGAAGTGGCTGATTTGCAGATTCTGCTTAATGAAGCCGGTGAGCAATTCCGGACTATCAACCCAGCCACCTGGCCAAAGCAAGCTTCAATTGCTGCAGAGGGAAAATGGGAAGAACTTAGTGAATACCATTCCTATTTGGAGGGTGGAGAGGAGCCATCGTGAGATTCGTAACGTGACTATATATCGGAGGAACGACTTTAAGTTCTAAGCTTACTGCTCGAATCATCATCGTGCCAGACCACACATTTCTCCACTATAAGATGGTCACATCTAGAAAGTCCAATTTCTTGGGATAATCGGTGGTGTAGTGCAACCCCCGGCTTTCGTGTCGCATACTGGCTGATCGCGTGACCAGGTATCCAATGGTGATGAGATTGCGAAGTTCGAAAAGCTGGGGAGAAAGCGTCGTGGTTTGATAAAGCTCTTCTGTCTCCTGATACAATAATTTGATACGTGTAGCAGCACGTTTTAGTCTGATGTTGTTGCGCACAATACCGACATAGCTGCTCATGATTTCCTTGAGTTCTTTCCAGCTCTGGGTAATGAGTACCATCTCCTTGGGATCGGTCGTACCTTCGGCATTCCAATCTGGAATCTGGTGTGGAAATTCCACTTTATCGATGGTACCATCAATTGCAATGGCCAACCGGTGTGCGAAGACTAAACCTTCCAGCAACGAATTCGAGGCCAATCGATTGGCTCCGTGCAAGCCTGTGGAGGTACACTCTCCCGCAGCGAACAAATGGGCAATCGACGTGTGACCATTGGCATCGACCCTGACACCACCACACATGTAGTGGCATGCCGGTACCACTGGAACAGGATCACGCAAGGCATCAATTCCCAGGGAGAGGCACTTATTGTAGATGGTTGGAAAATGGGCGATAAAGGCATCTTTGTCCAAATGCGAACAGTCGAGGTGTACAAAGTCATCACCACGGATTTTCATCTCATTGTCGATAGCACGGGCTACAATGTCTCTCGGAGCAAGAGACTTTCGCTCATCGTATTTTTGCATGAATTCCTTACCATCGCTAGTCTTTAGAATACCTCCAAAGCCCCTGACAGCTTCGGAAACTAAAAAATCAGGGTTTTCGCCAGCAGGATTGTACAGGGCCGTGGGATGAAATTGAACAAACTCCATGTTTTCCAGTCTTCCCTTAGCTCGATACACCATGGCAATACCATCACCAGTGGCAATGCGTGGATTGGTCGTATTTCTATATACCTGACCTGAGCCCCCCGCAGCCAGCACAGTTACTTTTGCCGTAATTTTGTCGATTTCGTGCTGTGACTTATCCAGGATGTATGCTCCATAGCAGGTGATGTCAGGTGTGACCCGGGTTACGTTGTAGCCGAGATGATGTTGGGTTATAAGGTCAATTGCATAGATATGTTCACGCAATTTTACATTGGAAAAGGACTTTACTTTCTTGATTAGTGCCCGTTGAATTTCATGTCCCGTTAAGTCTTTGAAATGCAGGATTCTATTTTCAGAGTGTCCCCCTTCTCGTCCCAAGTCGTATCTGCCATTTCTCCGGTCAAACTTAGTGCCCCATTCGATCAATTCTCGAACTCGATCCGGTCCTTCCTCGACGACGATTCGGACGATTTCCTCGTTACATAAGCCATCTCCCGCGTCAAGGGTGTCGGCGATGTGCTTCTCAAAATTATCAACCTGATGATTCCAAACGGCAGCTACCCCACCTTGTGCATAGCTGGTGTTGGTCTCACCCAATCGAGATTTGGTGACCACGGTAATGTCGAGGTCCGGCCGCAGCTCACTCATTTTGATCGCAAATGTCAATCCGGCAACACCTGCGCCAATCACCAAGATATCGGTCTGAGCCAATGATTTGTATTTAGAGAATCTAAATTTAGGAAAGGTTTCAATTATCTAACAATGAAGCAGGAGTATGTCCATCTATTCGTGAAACCACTGTCACATTAATTGGTATCTTGGCCGACTGCCTTGGAGATCCTAAGGTGTCCTCAGCACAAGATGAAAATACTAGTCAATACCCGCTTTCTACTGCGTGATCATCTTGAAGGCATTGGCCGCTATTCCTACGAAATTCTCAGGAGGTGGGTGTCTGATCACTCCACTGATCAATTTGTCTTCTGCTTTGATCGACCCTATGATCCCAATTTCGTATTCGGCCACAATGTGAAGCCGCTGATCCTCAGGCCACCTGCCCGACATGCCATCTTGTTTTACTGGTGGTATCACTACGCATTGCCGAAGGTCTATCAGCGTGAAAAAGCTGATGTGCTCTTTTCTCCCGACGGATTTATACCCCTATCCGAAAAGGTAGAACGTACCCTAATCACCATACATGATTTGGCCTATCGCCATTATCCCGATCAGATCTCGAAGGCTAGCCACTGGTACTATCAAAAATTCATGCCTCGATATATCGAAAAAGCGAATCAAATTGTCACAGTATCAAAGAGTACCAAACAAGATATTGAATTGAATTTTCCGCAAGCAGCAGGGAAAGTCACTGTGGTTTATAACGGCGTAAGTGAGCATTTTAGGCCTTTGACACCTAATGAAAGACAATCCGTTCAGAAGCAATTCACAGGAGGTGTTCCTTACTTCATCGCCTTGGGTGCTATTCATCCCAGAAAGAATGTGGCGCGCTTGATTCGGGCATTTTCTGATTTCAAGGCCAGGTATAAGACCGAAGATCAATTACTCATAGTAGGCCGTATGGCTTGGCAAACTGACGACATCAAGACTGCGGCTGAGCAGAGTCCTTACCAGGATGCTATTCAGTTTCTCCATTATGTTTCAGACGAAGATCTTCCAAAATTGGTGGCCTCAAGTACCGCGTTGGTCTATGTGTCCCTGTTTGAGGGTTTTGGGCTTCCTGTTCTTGAAGGAATGCGTTCTGGAGTACCTGTAATCACGAGTAATCGATCATCGATGGCAGAGATAGCCGGATCTGCAGCTTTTTTGGTTCACCCAGAACTGAGCGATGAGATATGTGAGGCCATGCACAAAGTTAAATCCTTATCTCCTTCGGAACGAAATGTTTGGATTCAAAAGGGAAGAAAGAGGGCCGAGTCATTTCACTGGGAAAAGGCGGCCATGGAGACCTTTAGGGTTCTGATGCAGGCGTCGCGGTAGCATTCCGATCTCTCCAATACAAATAAATACACCCTCCGATACCAATGAAGATCAGGAGGAAGGAAATGATCTCTGCCTGAGATGGCTGCATACCCAGAAACTGGATCTTATCGTTGACACGAATTTTCTCAATCCAAAAACGTTCTATGCCATTGAGCGTCACGTAGATGAAGAACAACATACCAGCAATCTTGACTCTCTTTCTGATACTCCATAGTAGCCCAAAGATCAATAGACTAGCTATGACTTCATAGAATGGCGTGGGATAAACCGGTTCACTGAGGCGACTACAATAAATGGCATTACACCCCTCTATGGGTATTCCGCGGTCCAGCACATTGTGTGGATAATCGTAAGCCCACATCCAATCGGGTAAAAACCACCAGGAAGGTTGTGACAACGTGTTGATGATCCCCCAGTCACCATCACCTGACAACTGGCATCCTATACGGCCGACTGCGTAGCCCATGATCAAGGCTGGAGCCACGGCATCCATCACGTGAATCGGCTTCATTCCCTTCTTATTCACATACCAGTACACATAAATGAAAGCTACGATCAAACCCCCGTAGATGGCCAATCCACTGCCGGTAAAGAACTGACCCAGAGGATCCTGTAAGAAAGCTCTAACGTTTTCTGCACTCTCGAAGATAGCGAACAACTTTGCGCCCAAGATCCCGGAAATCGCCGCTCGAATCGTGATGTCGGTGTTGCGTTGATGGGGATAAATGAGAACTTCCTTGATTCCAGGCTTGGCAATTTTATCCTTTTCCTTACCATACCAATGGAGGGCACCAAAAATGATCGCACCCAAGATGCCGGCTGGCCAGTTCCCCTTGGCTGAGGCCAGAAAGGGAAACAAGTCAACGCCAATTTCCTGATAGTGCCCGAATAAATAAACCACTTTGAAGCCAATCAAGAACCCGATCAGGGCATTGAGGATGATCTCGGTAGTTGATGCCGGATAGCCCACCTTTATTCGTTCCTTGCTGGGCTGGAGAAGACCATCCTGCTCTTTTCTCCGCAATTCCTTACCGAAAAAATAGCTGCTGGCTAGAAAAGCCAACACCAACATGAAGCCAAAGGTCTTAATCAGCGACAATCCATTGTCACGGGCGGTACCAAACAGGTCATGAAACAAATAAGATAGATCCGGATACATGGGAATTACACTGAATCAAAGCAGCAAAAATAGAATAATAAACTAAGGGCACTACCTTAGAAAACGTCAGTTTGCCTAGAGTCCATACTCCTCATCCTGCTGGGCAGCAATTTAATGACAGGAAGTACCCATAGACTGCTCAAAGGGTGCTTACCAGTCTTACTTGACGTAGGGATGAACCTTAAAAGCACCCCATGAATATGGGGTTGGTCAAAAAGCACAATTACACAAAATTTACGTTTGAAAAGAAATTGGGTTAGAAGAACAGTTTCTAGCTCATCATAATCAAATTTTGTTGTAAGGGTGAATGGGCGCCAGATCTCTCGATCATGGCGCTTATTTTTTGGTATCTCCTTTGCTGCTTCAATGGGTGAAGACCTACCTTTATTGTGATTCGCAAAGTACTATGGATACTGTTTTCTGCCTTCCCAATCATTGGATGGTCACAATCAAGCGGTGCAGTAATCAAGGTTGGCCTGATCTGGAATGACTACCAGCGAGATGGTAAGTCGGTGTTAAGCAGGAGTCAGGTTGGTAAAACAGCTGGTGTGGAAGTACGGCTAGGCTCTGCAGACAAAACTTATTTCAAACTGGGTGGTTATTTTGCCCGAATGCATATACAGCCGCAGAATCATCCTGGAGAGACAGCTTTTTTTAAAATTGAAGATGGATTTGACTTTCTAAAAGGGATTTGTGGTCTCGAAACCCGGATCCTGACTCTACCCAAATTCAATTGGCGCTTGGGAGCCACTGTCGCTGTGAATATGGTCGTCAACGTACTAGGCTCTACTCGTTTCAGTGAGCTGCATTCCGGATTTTGGGGCTTGCATTTTAACACGGGTATCGATTTCTCATTTCTATCCTTTGACATTGCCGTTGAACCTGGTTTAAGTGATTTTAGAAAGGTTGAAAGCAATACAAAACCAAGAATGTTGCTGGTTACACTGGGAGCTCACTTCTAACCGAACCGCTTACCCATAATTGATCAGCCTGCACTTTTTCCAATTGCACCGGTAGCAGCGAATTGATAGGATAGGAAACATCATCAAGTTCTACTTTGATGTAGTTGTCGGTAAAACCTCTCATGGTCTTCTCATTGGGACTCTTCTCCAGCAACACTTGCCGAATCGTACCGAGGTGTTCAGAAATGAATTTCAGTTGTTTTTCACGAGAAAGTTGACGGAGGCACTTGTTTCTTCTCCTTCGTTCATCTACCGGTACCGGGTCTGCCAAAGTCTCGGCGAGTGTATTTGGCCGTTCCGAATAGGTAAAGACATGCAAATAACTTACTGGCAAGGATTGAATGAATTGAAAGGAAGATTCAAAATCGTTCTTGGTTTCACCAGGAAAGCCAACAATGATATCGGCACCAATGCATGCATGTGGCATCGCCATCTTGATTCTTGCAACCCGGTTTTGGTACAAGTGACTAAGGTACCGACGCCTCATCATCATAAGCTGTTTATCATTGCCTGACTGCAAAGGCATGTGAAAATGTGGGACAAATCGCTTGGCACCAGCAATGAAATCGATGATCTCATCGCTACAGAGATTCGGTTCGATTGAAGAAATCCTAAATCGCTCAATCGCCTCATGACTATCCAAGATATCCAGGAGGTCTATCAGTTGCTTCTTCTTAGCTCCATCAATGATGCGGAAATCGCCGATGTTCACTCCGGTCAGCACGATCTCTTTGACCCCCAACCCGGCCAGCTCATCCACTTGCTGCAAAATGAGTTTCAGCGATGCACTCCGGCTTGATCCCCTGGCTAGAGGAATGGTGCAAAAAGAACAGTTATAGTTACAGCCATCTTGAACCTTTAAAAAAGACCGGGTACGGTCGCCAAAGGAAAAAGCGGGTTCAAATTGCTGCACCTGGCTGATGTCTCCAGCCTTGATCCACCCTTTGCCAGGCATCTTTTCCAGCCCGTCAATATAATCCAGGATCTTAAACTTTTCCCCGGCCCCTAAAACCAGATCCACTCCTTCGATCTCAGCAATGTCACTGGGTTTGAGTTGAGCATAGCAACCTATGACAATCACTTTGGTTTCGGGATTATTGCGAAGGGCGGCCCGCACCGATTTTCGACATTTTCGGTCGGCAAAGTCCGTTACACTGCAAGTATTGATGATGGCGATATCGGCCCCCTCATCAAAGGGTTTTACTATATGACCATGATCCTCAAGCCGCTGCTTGATGGTTGACGTCTCTGCGTAATTCAGCTTACAACCCAAAGTGTGAAATGAAACCGATACTGGAGTGGCCATACCAATTTGAAAAATGGTCTGCAAAATTACGCAATGATCCTTACTTTCGGTGCACATCATTACACAGCAACCTCTTGACCTTGCCAATTTCTCAACCAACACTTCTGCTTGACAAGTCAAAATGTATCCGTAACTTAAAGCGTATGGTGGCACTGGCCGAGACACATCGTGTCCGTTTACGGCCTCACTTTAAGACACATCAAAGTGCTGAAATTGGTTCTTGGTTCAAGAGTGATAGTATCGATACCATTACGGTATCGTCGGTTTCCATGGCCCGCTATTTCGCGCAGTATGGATGGACCGACATCACTATTGCCTTTCCATTCAATCCCTTGGAGTGGCAAGAAATGAAACAAATAGCAGATCGATGCCGGCTGCAGATCACCCTGTCTTCACCTGATGCCGTTAATCCACTTTTAAAACGTGTGGATATACCCTTGGGTGCTTTTATTGAACTCGATACCGGTAGTCACCGCACTGGGTTTGATCCAACAGACAAGACATCACTCCTGTCGATCATTAAAAGAGTAGAGGCACACCCCTATTTGCATTTCGCCGGTTTACTTTTTCACAATGGCCAAAGTTATCGTTGCAGAGGACCTCAATCCATATCTGAACTGCACGGCGAAGTAATGACTACAATCAGACCATTAATTCGTGAGATCAAATCAGTATACCCCCAAGCGGTTGTGTCGGCGGGTGATACACCCTGTTGTAGTGTAGCCAAGGATTGGGAAGATGTGGATGAAATCCGTCCTGGTAACTTTCTTTTCTACGATTTGATGCAGTGGCAAATCGGGTCATGTAATTTGGAGGATATTGCATTGGCGCTTGCATGTCCGGTGGTGTCCAAACATGAAAACCGCCGTACCATAGTGGTATATGGTGGCGCGGTGCACCTGTCAAAGGAAAAGTTGACATGGAAGGATCGTGAAATATTTGGATTGCCGGTCACAGTAAATGAGAAGGGATGGGAAGATCCAGAAATGGAAAGTTACGTGAGCAGCATCTCCCAAGAGCACGGCTTGATTCATGCCAGCAAGTCGTTTTACGATGCGGTTCGGATTGGAGATTGTGTAGGTATTTTGCCCGTCCATGCTTGTCTCACAAGCGATGTGATGAAATCCTATCGACTGACCAAGACTGGGCATAACATTGATATGATGCAACAATGACACCCGCAAACACATCAAGACTATGCAGCGAAAATGGTGGAAAGAGGCTATAATATATCAGATCTATCCACGCAGTTTTCAAGACAGCAATGGCGATGGCATTGGTGATTTGCCGGGCCTCATCAGTCGCCTCGACCATGTGGCCCGCTTAGGAATCGATGTGATCTGGTTGAATCCCATATTTGACAGTCCCAACGATGACAATGGATACGACATTTCCAACTACTACACTATTCATCCTGAATACGGCTCGATGGAGGACTTTGACGAGCTGCTGGCAGAAGTACACCAGCGCAATATGCGACTGATTGTGGATATTGTGTTGAACCACACCTCAGATGAGCATCCTTGGTTTATCTCCTCTATGAATGATCCCCAAGGGCCTTACGGTGACTTTTACTTTTGGAATAAGGGAAAAGGCGATCAACCACCCAACAATTGGCCATCATTTTTTGGTGGTCCGGCTTGGACCTATGTCGTGGAAAGAGATGCTTACTATTTGCATTTATTCTCGAAGAAGCAACCTGATCTCAACTGGGAAAATCAGGAGGTGAGAAGAGAAGCTCAAAAGATCCTGAAATTTTGGTTGGATAAAGGTGTTGATGGTTTTCGTCTTGACGTCATCCCCTTGATTTCCAAGCGTCTGGATTTTACCAATGCCGATCTATCCGATTTTGCCCAAGTGGTCGAAAAGATCTATGCCAACGGACCCAGAGTGCATGAGTACATTCGCGAATTTTGTACCGCTACCATTGACCACTACGACGTCATGACGGTGGGTGAAGGACCAGGCATCAACCGGTCGTCCGTTAATCTCTATGTGGGTCAAGGGCGAGGAGAACTCAATATGATTTTCCCGCTCGATCACATGATCATAGATCACGGTCCCAGGGGTCGATTTGATCGTGTGCCTTTGAATCTACATGCGTTTAAGCAATTCTTCGCAGATTGGGATCAAGCGATAGGAGATCGGGGATGGTTGAGTATTTTCCTCGACAATCACGATTTTCCTAGAATGGTTTCCAGGTTTGGTGATGACAAGGCCTTTCGACGTGAAAGTGCAATGCTCTTGGCTATGCTGATACTCACACAGCGCGGCACCCCTTGTATCTACTTCGGATCGGAAATTGGGATGACCAATGTAGATTTTGACAACATCCATGATTATCGTGACGTCGAAACACTTAATTTTGAGAAAATCCTGAAGGAGCAAGGGGTTGATGAGAAGACCTATTTGGATCTGGTAGCCACCCAAGGTCGCGACAACGTACGCACTCCCATGCAATGGACGGATGGGAAGAAAAGTGGCTTTACTAACGGCGTACCTTGGATAAAATTGAATCCCAATTTTCGGCAGATCAACTTGGCCGAAGATCTCGAAAATGACCAGTCAATCATCCGGTTCTATCAAAGGTTGATTGCCTACCGGAAAGCACATTCCACCTTGGTATATGGTACTTACGAGTGGCTGTTGGAGGATCATCCAGCCATCTTTGCTTATACCCGTCAAGATCAGCGAAGCTCATTCCTGGTGCTCCTCAACATGAGTGCCACGCCTCAGACCTACGACATCCCAATGGATAACTTTGAGCTGGTATTTTCTAACTACCCCACTGATCCATTCTTGGGTTGGATCCGTCCATGGGAAGCCTGTTTGTATCGAAAAGAAGTCACTGAATAAATTGATGATGAGAATGTACATGTCTTGCTGGGCATGGACACCCCCTATACATTGCGTGTTTGTATTCTTAATTATTATTTTCTTTAAGAAATGAAATTATCCTTGAATTATATTCTTCGAAATTATCCTCATGCATTATGTGTGATGAATTTGAAATGGTTACCCTTTTCACACCGGATATAAGCTCCTCAATTCTATCAGATAAATTACTGAAAACTTTCGGACTTAATTTTCCATTAACAAGTAATACCGGAAATTTAGTGCCTCTTAGTTTGTCCGAGTCAATTGGCAAAAAACCAGAGCCGGTTAATTCTGCAGCTGATAAATTGATTAAAGCCTGGTCTCTTCTTTCCTTAGTCAAATTGTTGAAGAAACTTTTGCCCAATATTGCTTTTCCAGTTAATTCCATCGCTGAAACCATGTCATTCTTTCCAGCTGCCTTTGCAGCAGGATCAATGCCTGTCGCCCCAAGTTTTATAATTGACAGGGCAGTTCTTGGTCGCTTAAGTAAAAGCGATAGAATCTCTTTTGGTTTAGGGGTATTGCTTACAAAAAGTCGTATTGCCGGGGGTTCCGCCAAGACCATACTTTTTATTAGCTCAGGATTGATGCACGCCAGTTCAATGCACAATAATGCTCCATATGAATGCCCAATCAGGTTTACTGGAGTATTCCCAAAATACTTTATGATCTCTTTCAAGTCCTCCACATGTTCCCTCATTGAGTAATCAGCATGCTCATCTATTTTTTTGTTAGGATAATGATATCTACGACTATAAGCAATCACATGATACTCCTTTGATAGAAATTCAATTTGCTTATCCCATGTGCGATAATCACTGGAGGAGCCATGTATCAAAAAAACTTTTTCACCAGTTCCCTTTTCTTCATAGGTAAACTCATAGTCATTGATATATAGTGATTTGCTCATAACTGGAGGATTTTACTTTTGAAGCAACGGGTTCTGTACTATGTGGTCGTGCCGGCAAGCAGCCCCTTAGTCTCATCTTATCTGGAACATCAATTTAGCTACATTTTTTGGTGTCAGCACCATTATGCGACCAGGTAAAATGGCACCAGTGTCAGTTCACCACCAATTAATAGATACACTCTTTTCTGCTTCATTTTATTGATGCCTACAACGCTTTGCATAAGCGGTCGTTTTAATGTCTTTATACAGCAATCAGCAGTGGTAATCGACATAAAGGACTATATTACGGTACCGACTCCCACGGTTGCAACATTTGTGAACGTCATAGTTCTATTGCCAAATTTCTCATCGACTATTTCAACCATGGCATCCCTCACTTTATCTACTCCATCACTGCCCAGCTTTTGAAAAAGCATTTCAACTGGTGGAGCGCCTGCTGTCAACATAGCCCAGAGCTCATCAAAACTTTCGATCCGTAACCCCCGGGTCACATAATCGGTTGAGACATCCTTAAAACCTGCTGCTTCCATCTGCAGTTTGAAACTATTTAAATCTGCTAAGGAGAATACAGGTGGGGGACTATCAGGCTTGGGAAAATCAGGAAATGCTCGCCGAATAGCCCGCAAGAAGGTACCAAAACCTTCAAACTTATCCGGACCTGCCCAGCCGCTTACCATTGCTTTTCCACCCGGGCATAGTATCCTGCTAAGTTCTGTAAATCCCTTATGCCGGTCAGGGAACAACATCAGTCCAAAACTACACGCTGCACGATCTATGGAGTTATCATCGATCTGCAGGTCCATTCCATCCATCACCTGAAATGAAACATTAGAAAGACCTGCATTATCAACCGACTTTTTAGCAAATTCAAGCATCTTCTCTGAAAAATCAGTGGCTAATACCGATTTTGCACGCTTTGCAAGTTCTGTCGTTAAAGCGCCTGAGCCGCAGGCAACCTCGAGTGCTTCGTGATTAGCTTCAACATCAAGCCGATTAACAAACTCTTCGGCATACTTTTCCATCATATAGGGTGCCACCTTCTCCGCATAGCCAGGGCTTGCTGCACTCCAGTTTTCTGGAGTATTAATTGTGAAATTTCCAGACATTTTATTGTTTTTAGACCTAAATTATCGTTTTAGTTAGAAATCAAAAACGGTAAAAACGAAGCCGCTGTTAGGGAAACTCGATAGTTCCTCAGATAGGGTCAAGATAGGGTAATTTGAAGTAAAGAGCGTGGCTCTGACGGAGAACTGGGGTGATGTATGAGAAAATTTGTGATCTAGGGTGCAGTGGCTCTTCTTGAGCCTTTCAGACGTGCTCATAGCTATGTTATTGGCAAAGCAGTGGAATCTGAATGCAATAGAACTTATAGCAGCACTTGTAGGGGATTGTGGAAGCTTGGTGGGAATCTAGAGGGAATATTTCCGGCAAGTATATTGGATAAGTATGCGGGGTTTTTAACGATAGGAACGGTAAAAATGCTTGTAGACTTGTATCTAATGCATTGAGAAGTGGGAAATCCGAGTAAGTGGTTAAAGACTTAAAATATCGTACAAATAGTCTGGTCGTTTCGCAGCAATGTTGTGTCGACAGAATGCTTGATGGTGGTGAAGGTTGTTGCATAGTTTGTGTTAGGCACAAATTTCATCCTTTTTTGCTTGGCTATATCTTTTTATATTACTGGCGAGATTGCTGAAGTATAGATATCAGTATTTTAGAAATAAAGGATTGTCATTTATCATTACATGGAATAGGATCGGAGGTGTTTACTTGTGAAAAGGTTGAGCCATCGTCCAGAATCACATCATCGTTTGTGATGCCATTTGGTGTGTTCCAGCAATTATTTCTTGCGTCGATCTCAGCATTTAGGGCAGATAAGATTAATTCTGCCTCTCCGTTATTCTTGATGATATTGTTGCGCGCCCACACTTCAAAGACTGCACGTTCCGGGCTACTCCCGAGCTCCTTACTCAGCGAACCAATATAGAATCCATAATCCTGTCCACTTTCAATTCTACTGTTCGTAACTGATAACCTATACTTTCCCAATGGTAAAGGTCTCTCAGTAAATGATGAAGACCCCATTAGAATATTACCACTTCTGACCTTTTCATCACCAAAATCGTGATAGACCCTCGTATCATGTAGAAGACTTTCATTGACATTAATGGATACGAGCGATTCATGCTCCTTTGTCGAATCCGAGGGGGGGAAATTCAGTATTGTCCCTTCAATATTGGTCATCGCCTTTTCAAAGGTGCATTCCTCGATATCGATGAGTACCTTGGCGGGACTCATCCAAACTGCCCCAGTTACACCATCCTGTCCCACCTCGCCCGAAGTACTTCTAAACAAACGGGCCTTCGACATGGCTTTAGAAGAACCCAGGATTACCACATTGCGGCCTCCGCTACTCATTCGGCCGCTGACCTCCGAACCCACTAGATCCAACGTAGACCGCGTCCCTTCGCCAATACTGGCGGATAGAATGCTACAATCGAACGGAGGTGCGACCGGCACCCCACCCAATACTTCGCAATCCTCTATGCTCAACAGATGTTCTGACCCGGCTGATGAATAAAATCCTATGCTCACGCCAGTAGGATTTATGATGCTTGTGGATGTTATCCGATTTTTACCAGGATTGTCATTGCTGGTTCTGATTAAAACGATTCCCCCTTGTGGCAGCCCTCCGTAGATGGGTAATTCAAAATCTGTATTTTTTCCGGATTGGTTTGCTTTTGATATGGTGACTTGGTCGATCCAGACTCCCGTTATATTCTTACCACATACTCCGCTTGAGTACGTATTTTCGATGTGGATATTTCTTATGCGGCTGTCCTTGGCCAATATAATGCCAGTGCCACTCATTCGGGAAGAGTCAACATTGGTGATTACAGGATTTCGGCTACCTTCTTGTGCAATTCCAATAAGTTCTTGTCCCTCTTTAAGAATGAGACCTCCAGAAAGGGGTTTTTCGGATGGTAACATCAAAATAATGTCTCCGGGTTTTGTATGGGTCTCGATTTCGATCGAAGTCCCAAAAGGGTGATGAACACCTCTTCCATCGCCTTCGCCGCCGGCCTGTACAAACCAAACATCTTTCGCTGATTGACCAATAATCTGATTGGCGAGAATCAAAAGTAGAGTAAAAGTCAGAACCCAAAATCTAAAGGTTGGAATCATAGCGATTGAATTATTTTGTAAATTCCTCAACTTATTTCAGGACGGTACATCGGTGTCCAAATTGTGCCTAACTCAAAGGAATGGCTGCGTCTATCTTTTAAAAGGCGGGAGGTGTTGGTCCATCTGAAAGATTATGAGATGGACGCAGACATTTCAGCCTGCCCCGTTGGATCGCGATCCTACGGGGTAAAAACGAACCCGTCCTTAGGGAAACGCGTTAACCCCTTTTAGTGTCAAGATACGGCTTTGGAAGCGTTTTGGGCGTTGTATGTTAGAGTAAGTTACCTGGGCTGAATAGATTGTATAGATATCGGAAGGGAGATTGTTGCCTTTTACTTGTCTACAGCTTCTTTTGACTGTTTTGGCACAGAACTGGGGCTGTACACATCTCGGTATTATCTTCGTATTTGTCTGCATCATGGCTTTCGGTTTGGTGATGGAGGAGATCTTCCTTTGGGGACATTTAGTATTAGATCGATATATGTTCGATCCGATACGATCGGTATGCGGATCATATCTACTTGTTGGCATTTCTCACATACGAGGGGAGTGAGTCCGAGCAAATCTCTAAGGATCTGAAACACTGTCCTAATGGTTTGGCTTGCATTTCTTAGTAACTGGGGAATTTGATTACTCACCCTAGTAAATATCGAGGTGGAATGCAGGCCATAGTAACGGCATTTTTGAAAATAGGGAGGTAGCAAATGTTGCAGCATTTGATGCATGGCCACTAAAGGTGATAATGTCTTTATCCCCTTAGGTGCCGCCTGGTTCTTTTGTTGTTTACGAGTAACTACTCAGGTCAAAATTGAGGGATTGAGGGGTGAAATAGGTAGTTGAGGGGTGAAAAATTGAAAAATCGATGAGTTATGAACAATTTGTGAACAAAAAGGGATGAATGGTGGAAAAATGACATGTAATAGGCAAGTAAATAAATGAATACATATACGAAATTTGTATATGTATGGAAGACTTATCGAGAATCAGGAAAGCACTAGAGGAAAAGAGCAAGGAAGAACTCATCGATATTATAATGATGTTGCTTCCCTTGGCAGATAGAGTGAAGGAGTTGGAGGCTGAAATAGAGCGTTTGAAGAATCAAAATAGCAGGAACACTTCATTACCGCCATCACGAGATAAACAAGAGGTAAAAAGGAAGACTCGCAGCCTAAGGAAAAAGAGTAAGCGGAAAACAGGGGGTCAAAAGGGACACGACGGCAGGACCTTAAAGATGTCAGAAAAGGTAGATCATGTGATAGAGTATGCACCCGATCAGTGTGCTCACTGCCAGGATTATATGGTAGGAAAAGGTCAATTAATAGAATGCAAGCAGATATGGGATATTCCACCAGTTAGTTTGGAGGTTACTGAACATAGGAGATATAGAAAGTATTGTAAAGGCTGCTGCAAATGGACCAGTTCGTCTTATGGAGTGAATTTGCAAAAGGGACCTCCGGTACGATACGGAGATTGCCTCCAAAATCAAATTGTGTACTTATCGATCCGACAATTATTGCCATATAGAAGGCTTAGCGAAGCCATAGAAGTTATCTATGGGCATAAGATCAGTGAGGGAACCATCGATAATATGCTGGCCAGTAAGTCAGAACAAGCAGAAGATACTTATGCATCGGTCATCGGTGCGATTGAGAAAAGCAAAGTGGTTGGCGTAGATGAAAGTGGATGTAGTGTTCAAGGACGCAAACATTGGGCCTGGACGTGGGTAACACCAAAATTTTCCCTAATACATATTAGCGACAATCGAGGTCACTTAACCACAAGAGGATTATTTCCGCAAGGATTCAGTAAAGGCATACTAAATAGTGATTGCTGGAGGACTCATTTGAATACTATGGCAAAAGGCCATCAGATTTGTCTAGTGCGTATTCCGGCGATGTTGACCCCCTCATTCCGGATGAAGCTGACCCCCATATTCCGGCAAGCTGACCCCCTGAAAAGGAGGGAACCAGGTGAGGGGGATTCCGACAAGCTGACCCCTTCCGATTTAATTCAGTATTCCGGCATGCTGACCCCTAAAGGACTTTTCTTGGGGGACTGACATTCCGGCATGTTGACCCCGTTGGATGTTATCCTACGGGGTTGACCCCCTTGTAGAGAGGCATAGGGAAGTAGAAAGTTCATATCCATACATTAGGTCATTTAGCACAAACTAATTGAAATGGCCTATCAATCTAGACGTATGGAAGAAGTAAGACAGATCATCAGAACCTATCTAGAGACTGAGAAATACAAGGTCGTGGCCCGGCAATTGGGCATTTCAAAGAATACTGTTCGAAAGTATGTACGGCTGGCAGAGCAAGTAGAGATATCCAAGGAGGAGTTATTGACCCTGGATGATGAGCAGCTCAAAACACTAATCTATCCCGAAACAGTGATTTTGGATTCGGAACGCATAGGGATTTTTGAGGAAAAGGTAAACTATTGGCTGTCAGAATTGGGCAGGGTTGGGGTGACCAGACAGTTGTTATGGAAGGAGTATAAGGGTGAGCATCCAGATGGTTTTGAGTACAGCCAGTTCTGCGAAAGGTTAGGCCAACACATTCAAAGTAGAAAGTTAACCATACATCTTAAGCATGAGCCAGCTAGAGAGATGATGGCAGATTTTGCTGGTCAGAAACTAAGCTGGATCAATCGAGATACCGGAGAGATCATACCGGCCGAAATCATAGCAGCCGTATTACCCTATAGTCAATATACTTTTGCGATGGCTATCAATAGTCAACAAACGCCGGATGTAATACATGGTCTCAATCAGACCTTCCTGTTTTTTGGAGGCACTCCACATGCTATGCTATCAGACAACTTTGCAGCTTACGTAAAAAAAGCAGATCGCTACGAACCTGCCTTTACCGAATTGTGCAATCAACTAGGAGCTCACTACCACATAGACCTGCAAGCCTGCCGGGTAGGAAGACCAAAAGACAAAGCAAGTGTGGAGAACATTATAAGCACTATTTATACGCGCATCTATGCCAAAATGCGAAATGAGCAGCACTTTAGTTTGAGTGAGCTGAATCATGCAATCAGAAAAAGACTGGTTGATCATAATAATGAACCCTTTCAAAAAAGACCAGGAAGTCGGAGAAGTATTTTTGAACAATATGAAAAACCGTTGCTAAGGCCGTTGCCAACCACTTTATTTGAATTAAGAAAGCAAAAGAAGGCTACCGTGGGAAAGAACTACCATATCTATCTAGGGCAGGAGAAAGAATACTATTCAGTACACTTTTCTCATGTAGGGAAAAGAGTAGATGTCAGGTATAGTTCTACCATATTGGAGATATACTATAAGCAAAGTCGCATTGCAGTACATGAACGCACCGGTAAAAAGTATACTACTAATGCCCAACATATGCCCGAAAAACACAAGATATACGAGCAGCTCAGTGGCTATACCAGCAAAGAGTTTACCAGTCTGGCAGAGAGTATTGGTCAGATGACACATTGGGCTATCCAGCAAATCCTGATCTCGACCTTCTATGAAGAACAATCCTATAAAAGTTGCTTAGGTGTACTTAATCTAGCCAACAGATTCTCTCATGAACGTCTTGAGGCTGCATGCAGCAGATGTTATCAAATTGGCCAAGTCAACTACGGGCTTCTTAAACGGATACTCGACAAAAACCTTGACCAATCTGAACCCGACTTGTTCACAACAAAATCGCTATCAGATCATGAGAATATCAGAGGAAAGGATGCTTATCAATAACTAATTAAACCTATAAATAAGAAATCGAATATGAAAAATGCAACCTTGGAGACAATGAAGGATCTTAGATTGGGAGGCATGGCGTCAACATACGAGGCCATCCTTAATCTTCCTGTCAACCAACATCCGGACAATCACGAACTCATCGCACAGCTGATCGATTCTGAACTACTTTACAGGTCCAACAAAAGAATGGATTTGTTTATCAGACTCAGCAAACTGCGTTACCAGGCCAACTTAAAGGATATAGACTACTCATCATCAAGAAACTTAAAAAAAGAGCACATTACCAAATTAGCGGATGGCGCCTATATCGATAGGAGTGAAAATATACTTATTACGGGCGCCACAGGCTGTGGAAAATCTTATCTGTCCTGTGCGCTGGGACACCAGGCCTGCGTCCTGGGTAAAAGAACACTCTACTTTAATCTAAACCGATTCACAGAACAAATCACCCTGGCAAAGACAGATGGAACATTAATAAAATGGCTCAACAGATTAAGAAAAGCCAGCCTGATTATCTTGGATGACTTTGGTCTTCAACCCTTGTCCCAGTCCGTCCTTCTAATTATTCTGCAAATACTAGAAGACCGATATGAGCGCTCCTCAACAATTATTTGCTCGCAATTACCTGTGTCAAAATGGCATACCTATCTCAATGATCCGACTATTGCAGACGCCATTCTTGACCGCCTAGTACCCAAAGCACACAGAATAGAATTGAAAGGAAAAAGCATGAGAAAACCAACAAAACAACTATCTTAAATAAGGAAATGGAGATGAAATTTCTACAGGGGGTCAACAGCCCGGAATATGGGGGTCAGCTTAGTCGGAATATGCATCTAGCTCATTTGAAAAGAGAGTGCCGAGGATTAAAGGAGTTTCATAAATCCAGATGGGCGATCAAACTGGAGAAGGTTCTTCAAGAAATCATGCTGACATGCAGGAAGAAAAGGATTCCAAAAGACAAAAAGAAAGACATTGAAGACAGATTGGATAAGTTATTATCACAAAAATTATCTAAATCCCACAAATCGATTAAATCTCTAAGGAATCGATTACAAAGATTGAGAGATTGTGTTACTGTGTGCCTATACAATCGCAAAGTACCACCGGACAATAATGCCTCAGAAAGAGCAATCCGGATGATCAAATTAAAGAGCAAGATATCAGGTACATTTCGCTCTCAGAAGGGTGCACAAAGATTTGCCATTTTAAGAACGATTATCGATTCGGCAATTAAACAAGGAATTCACCCCTTTAAAGCACTGGAAATGCCTAATATTATTATCAATTAGAGCTGAGTAGTTACGTTTACGATAATCTTTATAGAAGATTTGTACTTGTTCTTCTCTTTCCAGGTACCTTAAACGATTTCTAGAAATAGCTACCCGATTAATGTATCGTCCCAAATAATTTTCAATTAATCCCGTCTGCATCGTCGGATAGGAATTTCTTACGTTCCAACGCGGCTTGCATATCTCTGATCTCAAGATCTCATAGTATGATAATTGTATGTTGCCCTTCAGTATTAAATTGTCAAGACCCGAAAGAAAAATATTTCTAAATACGCGACACATCTCGCGGTAGGATGCGATCTTCTTTTTTCTCTTTGGCCAAAGCCATTTGTTTGCTTTTATACCTCCAAAGGTGATCAAACTATTTACCCCGTCGGATATGCATCCCACGGGGTGCACATGAATATGCTCTCCCATCCACTTCGTGGTTGATTCCCTTGAAGATCCACTGGATCTTCATCCGGCCAAAAGGCCGGAATCGGTCATCAATATGTCCGATCCAAATGTATGCAGTACACTTACCATGCCCGGTAAGGCCCCTACATTTGTCGGATCGGCACACACTTGTATGACCGTTTGCCATGCACTGCATAGCAATAAATTGTAGAGCAACTTCGGATACCGCTTAACAATTTTATTGAGTTGATGTGGCAAGGTTTACCCCGTTGGATTGCATCCTACGGGGTGAAAACCGTATGCGTATAAGGAACCGCCAGCAATCTTTTGCCCAACTTATCCTGCCATTGTGCCCGTTTAATCCCGAGGGATCTTGATCTACGGGACAGGTACTCTGACAAAGGGGGCACTGAGCATGTCCACATGAGTGATAAATAAATAACAAATATTATTTTTAAAATTGAAAGTATTTACTCTTTAGTCCTAGCTCTTTCTTTTAACACATCCACCACATAATAAACTGTTGGTACCAAATAAACCGTTAAAATAAGAGACGAAAGCAAGCCTCCAATAATTACCCATGCCAAGCCATTTTTCCATTCGCTGGCAGAACCAGTTGCTAATGCAATAGGCAACATTCCGATAACCATAGAAAGCGTGGTCATTAAAATGGGACGCAACCGCCCTTTTCCTGCAATGATTAATGCCTCTTCGAAATGCCTGCCCTGTGCTTTCAATTGATTGGTGAAATCAACAATGAGAATGGCATTTTTTGTTACCAGACCCATAAGCATTATCAGACCGAGCAATGCAAATAAACTTAAATGACTCAATGATAAATTCAAGGCTAAAAATGCTCCAATAGCTGCAACTGGAATTGAAAACAATACAACAAAGGGATAAACAAAACTATCGTAGAGAGCTACCATTATCAAATAAATCAGAACAAATGAAATGAGTAATACCGAGCCTAATGCGCCAAAGCTATCATTCTGCCGCTTGATGTCGCTGCCCCAAGTCATTTGCATACCATCCGGTAGCGGGCTGTCTTTAAGGTAGGCTACCACATCGTCAGCAACAGTACCCGAAGGTCTGCCCAATGCCTCGGCAGTCAGCGTTATAGCAGGTTGTCGGTCATTTCTCTCCAACAGAGAAGGCGAATTGTCTCGCACAACGTCAGCAAATTGAGCTACCTCAACGGGAAATCCCATTGGGTTAATAATGCTAAGTTGCTGTACATCCTCAAAGTTTTTTCGGTCGAAATCATCTATCCAGATCCTAACCGGGAATTCTATTCCTTTCTCCGTTAATGTGGCATCGTCATTTCCGGTGAAAGCGGTTCTTAAATTCATACCGACATAAGCAGTATTCAATCCCAATCGTTGCATTTTGTCTTTGTCCGGAATTACTTTAAATTCGGGACTTCCTTCTTCTACTGAAAGACGGACATTATCAGCTCCCGGAATTTTTTCGATGACAGATTTTAATGCTGCGCCTGTCTGCATTACCGTGTCCAAATTGCTTCCACTTAATGTGAGTTCGATAGGTGCGGAACGGGGGACTAACCCCAATGCAGCCATAGAATAATTGATGCCCGGAAATCGGCTTTTCAATGCCTCCCGGAGTTCTTTCATAAATGCTTCCGTTGGCTGATGATTGCGTTCTTCCGAAGGATTTAATTGAATGGTAAATTCTGTTTTGTTGGCTGCGCCGACCCCCAAGCTGCCTATCCCTGTACTCGGTCCGCCAACGTTGCTGAACAGGGTTGCTACCTCTTCTTTTTGAAGTATAAAGTTTTCTACTTTTTGTGAAATGACATTGTTTTGTTGAATGGAAATTGATTTGTCAAATTCGAGGCTCATACGAAACTTCCCCTGGTCGCCTGTTGCGATGAGTTCTTTTCCGATGATGCCCTGTTTCATCATCGCTCCGGTCAAAGCAAAAAGTAGCAATACAATTCCGGTAAATATCAGTTTGTGATTGAGTACCCATTTTAATTGTGAGCCATACCATTCTGTAAAGCTGTCCAGTTGTTTCTCAAACCATAATATAAACCGATTAAAAAAATTGGTGGGCTGTAAATCTTCTTTTTTCCCAATACGGGATGCCATCCAGGGGGTAAGCGTAAAACCAACCAATAAACTGGTGAGGGTAGAAGTAATGACGACAACCGAAAACTGTTGAAGCATATCTGCCACAAAAACCTGTAAAAACAAAATAGGTAGGAATACTACTACATCCACCAAGGTAATGGACAACGCCGAAAACCCAATTTCCATTCGCCCGTCCATAGCCGCTTTTCGCTTTTCTTTCTTCATATCCAAATGCCTCTGGATATTTTCTAAAACGACTGTGGCATCATCCACCAAAATTCCGATGATAAGCGACATTGCCAAAAGGGTCATCAGGTTAAGCGTATAATTCAACAACCACATCACCGCAAAGGCAGTTACCAAAGAAGTCGGAATGGCAATCAATACAATCAATGAATTCCTGAAACTTCTCAAAAACAAAAGCATCACCAACGAAACCAGAATCACCGCTAATATTAAATCAAAAACAACGGAGTTTACCGCCGCAATAGTATTGTCTGTGCTGTCGTCCGCAATAATGAAAGTTATACCCTCATCTGCGTTTTGTTGTTCAATGGTTTTGAACTTGTCACGAACCAATTTTGATACATCTACCGCATTGGCATCCCCTTGTTTTTTTAATAACAGCCCAATGCCATTTTTACCGTTGTATCGGCTAATAGAGGTTATTTCTTTTATATCGTCCGTTACGGTTGCCACAGCTTTTACATAAACAGGACTACCGGGAGTAGGCATAGCCACCTGAACATTTTGAATGTCCTCTAAAGTGGTGAAATTTCCCGTTAAACGGACGGAATTATTTTCCTTATCGGTTTGAACTTTTCCGGCAGGTAAATCCAAGCCTGAACGATTGATAGCATCAACAACTTGAAAAATGGACAACTTGTAATATTTTAATTTTTCTTGATTGACCTTTACCTGTATTTCCCGCTCTTCACCTCCTAACAACGTAATTTCTGCCACACCGTTTATTTGCTGTATTTGCGGCAAAAATTCGTCTTTCATTTTTTGATAAAATACTTTTGGCTGTAAATTGCTTGTAGCGTTTACAGACATTATCGGCAGGTCATTTGGAGAAACCCTGCTCATCACCGGACTCAAAATATCATCCGGTAAATCCTTTCGGATGTTGTCAATATACCGCTGGGCATCCTGCATGGTTTTATCTACATCAGTACCATATTTCAGATTGGCAATTACAATGGAGGCATTCGGCAACGATTTGGTGACCAAATAATCCACCCCTTCCAGATTGGAAAGTGCATCTTCAATATCACGGGATACTGAAGTTTCTACCTCTTGCGGTTCAGCACCCGGATACATCGTCTTAATGACGACTACGGGCTGGTTGAAGTCCGGCATCAGTTCGTAACTCAAGTTGTTGAAACCGATATAGCCAAATAAGATAAACAGGCTGAAAAGTACGATTATTAGCGATGGACGTTTTATGGATATTTCTGTAATGTTCATTTCTTTTCTAATTTACGGCAACATTTGCCCCTTCAAACAAATTGATAAATCCTCCTGTAATAATTACATCTCCTTCCTTCAAACCACTTTCAACCACCACCTTATCCTGTGTTCTCTCTGAAATGAAAATACTTTGCAATACGGCTATTCCTTTTTTTATCAAATAGACTTGCGGTTGATTGCCTGAGTTTAGAATAGCTGATGCCGGAACAATTATCTGCTTTTCTTCATTATCATTCTTTAATACCACCTTGCCAAACATGCCTGATTTGATTCTTAAATCAGCAGTATTTTCTACAGAAAATTGAATGGGAAAACTATTGGCCACATTTCCTTTGACACCTATCATGTTCACTTTCGAGGAATGAATCATTTCGGGAAAAACATCAGCAATCACCTGATAGGATTGATTTTTATCAAAATGAATCAAATCCGTTTCAGGAACATTTACCGTGAATTTTAATTGGGCAATATCCGTGATTTGAAGTAAAGGTATACCCGGTGCTGCGAACGCACCAGTTTCTGTCAGTTTGCCCGTCACTATTCCACCAAAGGGTGCGGTGATTATGGTTTTATTGATTTGTTCTTCAATGGTAGCTTTTTGGGCTTCTGCGTTTTTTAAAGCCGATTGTTGCAGAATTGTTTTTCGTTGAACTTTAGCAGTATTTAGTTGCAGTTCCGCCTTCTCCAATTGGACACCTTGTACGGCACCGGCTGTGGCGAGTACCCGATAGCGGTTTACGTCTGCCTGAAAGCCGTCTATTTGTAATTGATTGTTTTGTAATTGGATTTCATACTCCGACTTAATGTTTTGAATTTGAACATTTATGGTATTCAATTGCTGTTGTAAAATTGCCTTATCCAATTTGATCAAGGTTTGCCCTTTGCGAACATGACTTCCTTCTTCCACTAAAATGCTATTGATTTTGCCTTGTGTTTCAGCACTTATTTTTGCTTCCTTATTTGGGTGGAATTTGCCCGTAAAGGAATAGGCGGAATCACTACTTTTTAATTTCAAAGTATCTGTTTGCACAAATATAGTTTGCTCTTTATCGTAATGATAGACGTTATTGTCCGCTGTGTCTTTGTTGCTTTTTAATTTAAAAACCATTAGCGCAATCAGCACCATAGGTATCAGTATATAAAGTATTTTCTTCATTATTTATCTATTTAAAATGTTGCCCGTTAGTTTAATCAATTCCAAATCAGCTTTTAGGTATTCTATGATTGCCGACAGGTAATTCTGCTGTGCCTCTCGTAAGGCATTGTCAGCCAAAAGCACTTCGGTCAAAGAAGCAACTCCTTGTTTTTGTTGGAAAACGGTCTGCTCATAAATGGACTGAGCCAGTTGAGTTTGAGAGGCATTGGTAGCAACTGACTTTTGAGCTACACTTTTTTGCAACTGCGCATTTTCAAATTGCATCTGATTTTTCTCGGTCAGTAAATCCAATTGCAAAGCACTATTGGTCAGTTCTAAATCTTTTTGAACGATCTTTCTCTTTGTAACCGTTCCGTTAAAAAGCGGGTAATTGATTTGCAGAATCGCAAATCCAATTGGGTAAAAATTCAGGAAATCATTAGGTTTTTGATCATAACCATATCCGGTAACTCCATAACTCCCGAAAAGTGAAACCGAGGGTAGTTGTGATTTTTTTAAGGTATTCCGCTCTTCCAATAAAAGCCTTTGCTGTGTTTTTGCAATCCGAATATCAAGAGTGGATTGATGTGAATATTTATTGTTATCCTGATAAACTATTTCCGATTCTACTTCGATAATTTGGTCAACGGGAACACCCATTAAAAATTTCAAAGCATTCAATACTTGGTCGTATTTGCTCCTTGCATGTTGTTGTTCAGCGGTGAGTTGTTCCACTTGCAAAAGCACTTTATCGACATCCGTTCCTTTGGCAAGCAACTGTTCCCGGAGCAATTGAACATTAACCAGCAGTTTTTTACTGTTGACCAAATTGCTGTCAATGAAGGTCATTTGATTGTATAAAATCTGAGCATTGAAATACAAATTGGAAATTTCAAAATAGAGTTCTTCCTCCGTTTTTTGATATTGCAGGGCTTTGAGATCCGATGCTATTTTTGTGGCTTCGATAGCTCCCTTAATATTTGGATTATATAAAGGCATAGCAACTTGCAAATTGGCATTGAGGTTATGCGGGACACCGAATTGAGCTTCTTTAAACTCTCCTTCCGCCCCACCGAAAACCGACAATGGCATGAGTTGATAAGGCAGGTCAGTAAAATATTTATAGTCAGCGTTGACACTTATCTTAGGAAGCAAATTAGCCTTCGCCTCTTTTTGCTTCTGCTCACGTATTGCGATATTATTTCTTTCTATTGCCAAACCTTTATTGTGCAATTGAGCCGTATCAATACATTGTTCTAATGTCCACACCTGTGCCTTTACTGGATTGGCAACTGCAACTGCCATAAGTAGTAGTGCAACAAATTTAAGTTTGTGAATACTTACTAACATTTGATGTCAAAATTTTTATTTAAAAAGTAACAGATTGCTGTCAATGACGGCATCCACCCAATGCTTAACCATTGGTTCAATGCTCACATAATCACCTGCCATCAAGGTTTCTTTCATTCCTTGGTCATTATTAAAAACTACCTTGCCTTTTACACAAACCAAAAGAGCAGGCGTTTTGGTGATATGTTCTTTTAACTGCTGATTTTCCAAAATTTGGATAGCCGTTAAGTTTCCTTCTTCTCCTTTAAAGAGCATTTTTGCGGAAACGGATTTTTCTTTGTTGTGCAATGCTTTTATATTCATTGGAAATATTGATTGAATGTTTTAAATGAGTTTTGGATTTGCTTAAATACCTCTGTTGCTGCTTCATTATCTTTTGCATTGGAGAGTGCTTTTACCAAATCAATACGAGGCAACAACCACTTGTGCAATTCGTCATGTGCTTTGCCTTACATCGTGCAACTGGAAATGAGTAAATCAATATTTTTCTGCAAATTTTCAGTTAGAGCGGGATAGCCTTTTTCCGGTGAATTTTCAAATAAGGTAACATCGTTTTCCATTGCGCGGATGTGTACTAACCATACTTTCGATGATAGTCCATTTTTCTCCGTCGTTCAGTTCGAGCTTACCTTTACTTGAATTGCCACCGCAACTGAACAGCAAGAAGATGATTGCAAAAGAGAATACTATTTTATGATACATTGTTTTGTTTTTTAACGATGAAAAAATAGGCAAATAAGGCGAAGACCACCGTGACTGTGATTCTAAAAATCATTGCCCCAACTGTTTTGGTCTCATATAGCCCTCCTGAGTTGGCATGAATTAGTAATCCAACAAAAGCGATTAAGAGAACACCTACGGAAATGCGTAAAAGTCGAGCTGTCCATTTTTTGCTTTTCAGGAATCCATACGCTGAAAAGAGGTAGAGCAAACTACTTATGAAATTTGCCCAAACCACGAACAAAACATAGTTGCCTTCTTTGGCTCTGATGCCGAATAAATCGAATATTACAGAGCCGCTCAGAAATATAGTCAACAAGCCAAAAGCGGCTAATAATATTGATAAGATATATGGAAGTGCTTTTTTCATTTTCTGTTATTTCATTTTGCTTTTCTTTCTTCCCTGTCCTTTACCCCTTCCCTTTTTGCCGTCAGGATGCATCTCCTTGAAATGCTCTTCGAACCATTCCGGTTTTTCCATTTCGTTATCATAAATAAATGCGGCTATTTTATTCAAATCTTCTTCGGTAAAATTCATATAGGGCATGGTTTTAAACTTGTCTGTCGCTCCTCGCATAATGCCCTTTTCTTCCTCTGGGTCACTTGACTTGCAGTCAAGCCATTATCTTCCCGTGGTTTCCCTTTTCATTATTATATCTACCCCCCGCAATGTTCATGCGCTCCATCAATGATTTCATCGTATTGTTCTTGTATGATGAATTGGGGTGCGTAGGTTTCGCCTTGCATGTCTAGTTGGTTTGTAAATCCACGCATGTGGTTTCTCGAACCGCATTCCAGCATTTCATACATGTCAATCAGGTCGGTTTTGGAGGTTGCATCAATGGCATCGCCCAAGTCCCTGATGTCAACATCCTCTATAGTTGCACCGACTGTCAAAGCGTCAATCAATGAGATATCCCCTTGTGTAGTCAGGTCATTGTACAACTGCTGCAAAGTCGCATTCGAAAAAACGCCCAATTCATTGGAAGCGGGGTCTTCCACTCCATATTTTTCCATGATGGTCAGCACGGCATCCATGTGGGTTTGTTCACTTGAAGCAATGTTGTTAAAAATATTCGTACCGTATTTTTCATGTAAGTACAGGTAAACATCACGGGCGAGTTTTTCTTCTTCTCGCATGAACTGTAAATTGGCTTCTTCATCCTCGGTCAATGATAAAACGGGTTCCGGTATTACATCGTCTTTGGAATCATCACATGAGGTAAAACCAGCCATTGCGAAAAACAAAGCGAAAAGTAACAAACTTGATATTTTAAGATTTTTCATGATTGAATTTTTTTAGATTTTGAATAATGTCATTTTTTCTATAGCTGGTTATTCTGTGATTTAATTATTGTTAATAGGGAATGAATTAACTTATTCCCACTTCTTACTAGGTCAAACTCAAACTTGGCTAACCGCCATTTGAACATTTGAAGTCTGAAAGTTCCCATGATGATATGCACTAATTCTTCGGTAGAAAGTGCATTGGTAAAAACACCTTCTTGCTGCCCCTCCTTGATAATTGGTATCAAGTGTTTTTTCGTTACCTTCATTATTTTAAAAATAGCCTCGTTAATATCTTTGCTTTCTTCCATCAGTCCATCTGAAAAAACTGCCACAACGAAATGAGGATGGTTTTTAAAAAAAGCGAAACGGCTTTTAAACAGTCTAATCAATTTTTCATCAGCCAGGTCATTTTGCCGAGCAGCTTTGCCCAGAAGTTCATCCATTCTTTCAGCCAAATAATTGAGCATCGCAATAATTATTTTTTCTTTGCTAGTAAAGTGACGATAAATGGCACTTTCGGAAAATTGCATTTCTTTAGCCAGGTTTTTTATTGTCAGCCCCTTTACGCCAGATGAAGTGAGTATCCTTCCGGCTGCTTCGATGATTTCTAATTGACGTTCTTTCATTCGTTTTCTATTAATGATTAAGAAAGGCAGAATACATCCAAACCAATTTCTCCTGTTCCCGGATATAGTCACTCATAAGAGCGTTTGTTCCTTCATCACCTGCATCTTCTGATAGAGAAAGCAATTCCCTTTGCATTGTAATAATAGACTTGAAGGATTTCAAAATATCTTCCACAGCCTTCCGTCCGTCCGACACTTCTTTGCTTTCCTTAATCCTGGAAACGGATTTATAATTAGAATACCGATGATTTGGAGTATGTCCGAGCGTCAGAATTCGTTCTGCTACCTCATCAATCTTCAACAACAAATCATTGTACAATTCCTCAAACTTCAGGTGTAACTCAAAAAACTTTTCCCCTTTTATATTCCAATGATATCCTCTCGTATTTTGGTAAAAAATGGAATAGTTGGCTAACAAAAGATTCAATTTTTCGGCTAACGCTTTGGACTTTTTCTTATCAAGTCCTATTGGATTTAAAACTTTCATAAAATTGTTTTTTTATTTTTTGAAAAAAAATACTGGTTTACGAGGGGCTTGGTTGTTTCATTTTATAAAAAGAAATGCTCAACCAAATCACGGCAATGGTCATAGCAATTGCTCCGATAAGGACGAACACCGGAGGTGCACCAAAATAAATCTCGGCAAGGATGCCAAGCGGCATAAGCATACCCACAAGGGCAAGCCATGAGATAGTTTTTACCTTTCCGATTCTGGTATTAAAATGTATCAAAAGATAACCGATGACAATGTTGAGGAAAGCGAAAAGATTCCCGTGTACGTGTGCCAGCCTCGATTCAAAATGTTTACCTATCGAATATTGAGCAATCCATTCTTCCTTTCCGGGAGCAAAGTCCCGAAGGTAAATGAGCAAAAAGCCGTAAGCCATGAACATGCCCATGAATAAGAAGCCTGCTGATAAATTATTTTTTCCGGTCATAATTCTTTGTATTACTTAGTAAGTGAATGTTCACACACAAAGATAATCTAGAATTTCATAACTATAAGTGACTTAAGTCACATAAGGAAGGTGGTTTTTACAATCCTTGGAAAAGTGAATAGGATGTTAGCGAGAAATAGACTCGTATAAAAATTGAAGTTGAGGAGTTTCTTGTTTCTTTTGCTCTTCTTCTTGATTGTGCCGAACTCTAAGGAATGTATGCGTGATCCGGTATGGAGAGTTCAAGAATGAGTAATCTTAGGTCGCATACATTCCAGTTGAACGAACTGTATGATCCTCCTTAGGGAAACGCATTGATTCCAAGAGCCTTAAGATAAGGATAAATGGAAATGGTAGGCGGTACTCGGGTGATTGTTTTGGCCCCTCCTGAACAAATACAAGGTTGTTTTTGGCTTTAAGAATGGATAAAGGCTCAATTTTCTCTGGTTAGGATTGTGTTGACACACTGAGGTGGCTGCACACGTCTTACGGAGTATTATTTTCTGGTCTTCAGTATTCATACATCTACCTTTTGAGGAGGTGGTCGTAGTCGATGGGGGCTCAGGAATAAGTGCAGATATGCGGGATCTGAGACTAAAGCTATTTTGATTAGATACGGATGTTGACAGGACTGGCATACCAGAGGGTTCAGGCCTAGCAATGATTTCAGTATTTGAAAAATTGTACGAACAGTATGCCCGTTATGCCTTACCAGGGTAGCCATCTTATGCTTTACCTTATGAAAAACTACCCCCGCATGAAGCCCATAATATCTAGACTTTTGGAAATAAGGAGGTAGTAGATGCTGCAATATTTGATGTATGGCTGTAAGTGGATGGAGATATTTTACTGCTTTTGGAGCCGGTTGGTCTTTAATTTGATTGCGATAATCATTGTACACAATTTGTACCCGTCTTTGTTCTTCCAGATATCGAAGTCTACTTCTGGAAATAGCGACTCGATTGATATAGCGAGCCAAGTAATTCTCAATCAGACCTGTTTGAGCAGTGGGATAGGAGTTGCGCACATTCCATCGACGGCCCATTACCTCCATACGCAAAGATGCATAGTTGGATACCTTAATTATTTTCTTTTTAATTAGTTGATCTAAGCCTTTTATAAACACGGTACGGAATGTGTTACACATCTGTCGATAGGGAGCGATCTTTTTCTTTCTTTTTGGCCATACCCATCGATGCTTATGGGTCCCCCCAAAGGTGATCAAACTATGCACATGAAGATGGTACTTCATATCTGAACCAAAGGTGTGAAGGACACTGATCATTCCTGGGAGCGCACCCAGGTTTGTTGGGTCAGCACATAGTTTTCTTACTGTTTGCCATGCTGATCTATGGAGCAAGTTATAGATGTCGCGTGGGTGCTTTTTGGCAATCGTGTTTAACTGATGAGGGATGGTAAATACGGTATGTGTGTAGGGAACTGCGAGAAGTCTATTACCTAAGGTATCCTGCCATTGTTCCCTTTTGATGCTTTGGCAAAGAGGACATTGAGAATGACCGCAGGAATGATAAATGTAGATCTCCGATCCGCATGCTGGGCAAAGATACTTATGACCTCCCAACGCAGGGGTCTTACATAACCGTACTGCCCTTATGAATTTGATTTTGTGTAAATCTGGCTTGTAGGTTTCAATATATTTTTCTCCAAAAAAACGAAATAAGTCTCCTATCGATCGGTCTGCCGATAATGGATCTGAAGACTGTCGATCGGATGATGGATCTGCCGTACACGTTTTTCCATACATACCTGGACATACCGGGCCGTGGTTCTTAGTTGTTTGTGACCCAGCTGCTCACGTAAGTACACTAAATCCGTTCCAGCTTCGATATGATGGGTGGCATAACAGTGCCGTAGCGTATGAATGGAAGCAGATTTAGTCACTTTCGCAACTTGCCTGGCTCTCTTCATACTCCACTGTGCAGATCGAAGTGAAAGACGGCTTCCCTGTACCCGGCCGTTGAATAAATAGTGCCTTGGTTGATATGCCAGGTAGTAAGTGCGTAATAGTGAGATAAGACTCTGTGGAATGTTGACATATCGGTCTTTGGCTCCCTTCCCCTTGCTTATGCGCAATTGATTGCGATGCCCATCAATGTCTTTAATTTTGACATTTACCGCTTCACTTAGTCGTAATCCGGTGGCATAAATAAATGTCAGAAAAACCTGATGCTTGAAATTAAGTGCTCCTTCAATGATCTTGCGAACATCTTCCTTGGACAGGATAGCCGGTAACTTCCTCTCTTTCCTGGGCCTTGGGATCATTTTTACGCTCCAGTCAATACCTATTACCTGCGTAAAATACTGTCTCAATGCAGAATAATCCGTATTGATCGTACTCCATGATTTTCCTTGGTTTATTCGAAACAATAGATATTGCTTTACCTCAAGGAGACTATGATCGCCCATCATCCCATTCTTTGTTCGAAATGTATCATAGGCTCTTAAAACACTTAGATAGGTTCTTCTGGTTTGCCTGCTATAGTTCTTTAATAAAAGGTAGTTCTCAAACTCCTCTATTTGCTGTTTTAGTTTTGTCATGATACTCTAATATTTTCCAGAATAACATGACAAAAAACCTTCCAGAATAGAGTCTTGAAAGGACGATTAATGGGGTATCGTCTACAGGTTTGTTCAACACCTGTATATCAGCAATTATTGCTGATATATCTCTTGTGTTGCATCCTCCAAATCCGATGATGATTGTCTAAGCATGAAGCAGCTGAATTAAGAATTCTTTCTCGTGAATGGTTCCCATTCACATCGTCTTCAGCTGCTTCTTCAAAGCAAAAAGTTCATCGCGATACTGGGCTGCGGAGATAAAATCAAGATCCTTGGCAGCAGCCTTCATCTTTCGTTCGGTCTCGACCATAACTTTCTCAATTTGATCCCGGTTCATGTATTGTACTACGGGATCGGCTGCGATATTGGGCTCGCCGGACTCCACATAGGCCTTGGGTCCACGCTCACCTTCCCGGATATCAAGGATCGACCTTACATCCGTAGATTTTTGAACAGTAGTGGGGGTAATACCATGTCTGTCGTTGTAGGCCTCTTGCTTCGCCCGACGACGGTTCGTCTCATCGATGGTACGTTGCATGGATTCCGTGATCTTGTCGGCATAAAATATGACTAATCCGTTGGCATTTCTGGCCGCTCTACCAGCGGTCTGGGTCAGTGAGCGGTCATTTCGCAAAAAGCCTTCTTTATCAGCATCGATGATGGCCACCAGTGAGACCTCAGGCAGATCCAATCCCTCCCTCAAAAGATTCACTCCGATCAATACATCGAATTCGCCAGTTCGCAATTCTTGGATGATTTCAACCCGTTCCATGGTATCTACCTCTGAATGAATATACCTGCATTTGACTTCAATACGGGTAAGGTATTTGGTAAGCTCTTCGGCCATTCGTTTGGTTAGCGTGGTAACCAGGGTGCGTTCTTTCCGTTCTACGCGAAGGTTAATTTCCTCCAGCAAATCATCGATCTGATTGATGCTGGGTCTGATTTCGATCGGCGGATCGAGTAGACCGGTCGGTCTGACTACCTGTTCAACGATTAGTCCTCCAGTTTGCTCCAATTCATAGTCACCGGGAGTGGCACTTACGTAAATCATTTGATTGGTCAGCGACTCAAATTCATCGAAGCTCAATGGCCTGTTGTCCATCGCACTGGGTAAACGGAAGCCGTAGTTGACGAGATTGAGCTTGCGGGCGCGATCTCCACCCCACATGCCCCTCACCTGAGGGATGGTGACATGGCTCTCATCCACCACCATCAAATAATCTTCAGGAAAATAATCCAACAGGCAGAAAGGACGCGTACCGGGCGAGCGCCCATCAAAAAACCGAGAGTAATTCTCCACCCCATTGCAATAACCCAATTCGCGCATCATCTCAAGATCAAAGGTGACTCTCTCCTTGATCCGTTTGGCTTCAATGTAACGAGCCTCACGCTCGAAGTAGCTTTCCTGCTCCACAAGTTCATCTTCAATAGCTCTCAGTACTCCTTGCATCCGATCCTTAGGTGCAACATACAAATTGGCGGGAAAGATCGCGGCATGCTCCAGTGACTCAATCCGTCGCCCACTTTCAGGGTCAATTCGCTCTATATCCTCAATTTCATCTCCAAAAAACAGAACGCGGTATCCGTAATCAACATAAGGAAGATTTATATCGACGGTATCTCCCCGTACCCGGAATGTAGCCCGGTCAAATCGGGTCTCAGTCCGTGAGTACAAACTTTCAACCAAGCTGTAAAGCAGGGCATTCCGTGCAATGGTTTGACCCTTATAGATACGTATAATGCCCGTTTTATAATCTTCGGGGTTACCCATGCCATAAATACAGGATACCGAGGCTACAATGATGATGTCGCGGCGCCCAGAGAGTAACGATGAAGTGGCTCTGAGGCGCAGCTTATCCACTTCTTCATTGATCGATAGATCCTTCTCGATATAGGTGTCAGAAACAGACATGTAGGCCTCCGGTTGATAATAGTCGTAGTAAGACACGAAATACTCAACGGCATTGTCGGGAAAGAAGGACTGAAATTCACTATACAACTGAGCGGTCAATGTCTTGTTGTGGGTCAAGACCAAAGTGGGCCGTTCTACTTGGCTGATCACATTGGCGATGGTAAAAGTTTTACCCGACCCAGTCACCCCCAGCAGTACTTGTGCTCGTTCACCCGAGTGAATTCCAGCTACCAATTGCTCGATGGCTTCTGGTTGATCGCCAGTGGGTTCGAATGGTGAGACTAACTTAAAACTCATGATGTGCTCAATTGCAATAATAAAAGAATCTTAATTTACTGCCCTCCTAAGAATGCAACTTCATTTCAAGACATATGGTTCTGGAGAACCCGTGATCATCTTACATGGTATGTTGGGAATGCTGGACAACTGGATGACTGTTGCCAAGAAGCTCTCAAAGCATCATCTCGTTTTCCTGGTCGATCAAAGGAATCATGGCCGCTCACCCCATGAGTCAACAATGTCCTATCCGGAGATGTCGGAAGATCTCTATGAATTTATGAATGATCAATGGTTATACGAGGGTGCCAGTATTATAGGACATAGTATGGGTGGTAAGACGGCAATGCAATTTGCCCTTGATTATCCAGAATGGGTCAAGAAGCTGGTGGTCATCGATATTGCACCGGTACAATACCCCCCCTCCCATCAGCACATTTTTGACGCGCTGAGAGCGTTAGATCTTACGGCTATACCTTCCAGATCAGCCGCAGAATCCCAATTGGTGCAAACCATACAAGACATAGCTCAAGTGAGGTTTTTATTGAAAAATCTGGTTCGGAAAGAAGGGCACTTCCAATGGCGAATGAATCTCCAAGGCATTATTTCATCCTACCAGGAATTGCTGGCGCCGCCGCAAAGGAGAGAAGAGCCCTTTGCCGGACCGGTCCAGTTTTATAGAGGGTCCAGATCTAATTATATAGAACACGCCCATAAAGTCCAGATTCAAAGTATGTTCCCCGAGGCCACTATCACCGAGGTGCCTAAAGCCGGTCACTGGATACACGCCGACAATTTGCCATTTTTAATGGAGATGGTACAGGAGTTCTTAAAAAAGTGAAAACTTGTCGATCGCAGGAGCCGTTAAAAAACATACCCCACGCACCATGCGTTACCATAAGAGAAAATTAACGAGCATGAAGCACTTAATATCAGTTGTACTTATCTCCGCAATCTTGGTAAGCTTGGCTTTTGTTGAAGGTCAAAATAAGCAGTTCGAAATCAGCAAGAATCTGGAGATCTTTACCAACATCTATCGCGAACTCAACAGCAACTACGTAGATGACATTGATCCGGCACGGATCATGCGGACGGGGATAGAAGCCATGCTGGAAACCCTAGATCCTTATACCAACTATATCTCTGAAGCTGATATTGAAAGTTATCGATATATGGCGGAGGGTAAGTACGACGGCATTGGTGCTCGTGTACGAAAGATGGGCGAATATGTGACCATTGTGGAACCCTATGAAGATGGCCCAGCGCTGGCGGCTGGATTAAAGGCCGGAGATCAAATTATTGCTGTGGAAGGAAAAGACGCCAAGGGAAAGAAAACCGATGAAGTCAATGATATTCTAAAGGGTTTCCCCGGCACCAGTGTGACCATTACCATCAGAAGACCTGGTGAATCCAAAGACCGCGATGTGACTGTGGAAAGGAATGAGGTTAGTGTTAAGAACGTCCCATACTCCGGAATGCTGAATGATGAGGTTGGTTACGTGGTGTTGACGACCTTCACCGCCAATGCAGGTCGCAATGTTGCTGAAGCCATCAAAGAATTGCTTGCCGATAATCCAAGCATCAAAGGATTGGTGTTTGACTTGCGCGATAATGGTGGCGGATATCTGCGGGAGGCCGTCAGTATTAGTAACTTATTTATTCCTAAGGATGAAGTGGTGGTAACCACTAAGGGTAAGGTTAAGGACCGAGATCGCAGTTACCGCACCATGAATCAGCCTTTGCTACCTGACCTGCCCTTGGTTATCCTCACCAATAAGTGGACCGCATCGGCTTCGGAGATCGTAAGTGGAGTAGTACAAGACTTGGATCGAGGGTTGGTACTGGGACAGAAAACCTATGGCAAAGGTCTAGTGCAGAATACGGTAGACCTAGATTACAATGCCAAGCTCAAACTTACCACCGCCAAATACTACATTCCTAGTGGACGCTGCATCCAAAGTGTGAGTTATAAAGATGGCGAGCCGGTCGATGTATCCGAAGACCAAAAGGCAGTCTTTAAGACCCGAGCTGGCCGGAAAGTCCTTGATGGAGGTGGAATCATGCCTGACATTGCCATTGGAGCTCAAAATAAAGCCGCTATCCTTCAGTTCTTAGCCGACAATAACCTCATTTTCCACTACGCTACCCATTATCATCAGACCCATCCGGATATAGGGGATGTAAAATCCTTTCAATTCACCGACTTTGATGACTTTATTGAATTCGTTCAGAACAAGAATCTGGATTTTCAAACTACCACTGAAAAGGAGCTGGACGAACTAATGGCAGCGGCAGAGGATGATAAGTTGGCTGACCTTCTCGAGGAGCAGGTAACTGAGATGCGGTCTCAAATTGAGAAGGAAAAGGAGGACGATCTCACTGAATATCGAGAAGATATCATCAAGCTATTAGAAAACGAAATTGTAAGTCGTTACTATTTTCAAACTGGAAAAATTCAGAAGTCCTTGGAGAATGATGAGGAAATTCAGAAGGCTATTGAGATTTTGACGGATCGGGTGACTTACGCCTCGTATCTACAAGCTCAATAGCATGAATGAAGATTTGTGATCTACCAACGATAACGAAATCCGATAGGAGGTAACCGTAGAAGTGAGTGAAATCCTTTGTATTGAAACATCAGGTAGCCAATGTTCTGTAGCCATCAGTCAAGGCGACAAGGTCCTTGCTCAAGTTCAGTCAGATCAAAGTTATGATCACGCGGCTCAAATCACTGTATTCATAGCAGGTTGTCTGAAAGAAGCTGGATTGCACATCCACGACTTAAAGGCGGTAGCAGTAAGTGAGGGACCAGGATCTTTTACCGGCCTTCGCATCGGTGTTTCAGCGGCAAAAGCAATCTGTTTTGCGCATCATCTACCTCTGGTGGCTGTAAATACCTTGCAAAGTCTAGTCATCGGGGCCCAGGAGCAAGTGACAGTACATGATGAATCACTGTTTTGCCCTATGATTGATGCTCGGCGGATGGAAGTTTATACCGCTGTGTACAATCTACAGATGGAGACTATCATAGAGCCATCGGCACTAATCTTGGAGAAACATTGTTTCACACTATGGAATCTAGATAATGAGACACTAAATTTTGTAGGCACTGGGGCTCACAAGCTGGCAAAAGTCGAAGGTTATGAAGCACTTCATTGGATCGATTTAGTGCCGCAAGCTTCATATTTGGTACCTATTGCAAGAAGGAAGTATTTAAATAGAGAATATTCTGACCCCAGGCATTTTAGTCCTTTTTACCTGAAACCACCTAATATTACGAAACCACGTAAAGTCGTATAGCATACATTATCTGTGTTTTATATATGGTGAATATTTTATATTTAATGATTGCCTAAGGTGCTAGAACCCAGTGTTTATAGGATCTCTCAGAGTCGTATTATAAATTTTGGTACAGTTTTGGTTATAAGAAGGGAGGATTCCAAAATTTGTAAAATCACTTAGATATGAGAAAGCAGAAGAATGAGAATGTCACTCTTAAGCATGGCAAGAAAGATATCCTTCTGGATTACGCCGAATTGCGCAAGGCTGTACTCGTTCTGAGAGCTGTCAATCATAAGTTGCGACAACGTATCATTGACCTCTTGGAAGAAGGAGAATCCATGACTGTGACTGACATTTACATCAAACTTAGGTTGGAACAATCTGTTGCATCTCAGCATTTAGCCATTTTGAGAAGAGCTGGCGTGGTCAAAACCGAGAGACAAGGTAAGTTCATCTACTACTCCCTGGATAAAGATCGTTTGGCTCAAATATCCAGATTGGTAGAAGAGCTAGCAGTTTAATTTTTTCAATTCAAATCAACTTGATATCAGGTAATTATACACATTGATTAAAAATTTACTGTAACAGATCTCCACAGAAGAGATAAAGTGCTGTAGTATTTTACATATTACAGCATTTTTTTATGTGTATTTTTGTATGATAGTTTTTTTTAATGCATATTTGTCTTGACTAAGGCTTATTTCAATTTAAGAAAAACTACAATATGAACCAGACTAAGGTTACGTTCAACAATGAGCAGTTGGCGATCTCATGCGAAATTGTACGTGCTTTAGCGCATCCCCTGCGCTTGAAAATCCTCGAGTTTATTGATCAACATCGACGCATTAATGTCAATAAGATCTACAATACCCTCCGCATTGAACAATCGATCACCTCTCAGCACCTTAGAATTCTCAGACTGGCCGGACTCGTTCATGCTGAACGGGAGGGCAAGTTTATCCACTACTCCATCGATTACGGGAAAATCGAGATTGCACAAACGGCCATCGACCACTTTTATGGTAGAGATTAGTACCTGCCTCAGAAATTGGTTTCCCCAGCAGGGTCTGAAGCGACATCAGAAGGTTCTTGACTTTCCTTTTCCTCATCTACCGTTTCTTCTTTCGCGGCTTGTTCGTTAAAAAAACTGCGTTGAAATAGCAATAGACTGATAATACCCACACTAATTGACGAATCAGCTACATTAAAAACCGGCTTGAAAAACTGAAAACTACGGCCGCCTAGCCAAGGAAACCAGTCTGGCCATTGCGTATCGATCATGGGGAAATAAAACATATCCACCACTTTGCCAAAGAGCAAACCAGCGTAGCCACCTCCTTCTGGAAACATTCTGGCCACACCACCATGCATTGACGATTCCGAAAAGATCATCCCATAAAATGCACTATCGATAATGTTACCAATAGCTCCGGCCAGAATCAGTGCAAAACATACCAAAACTCCAGTATTATGGTTAGCATGAATCAACTTACGTAAATAATAGATGAGAAAGGCCACAGCTCCAATTCGAAAAATGCTTAGGGCAAGCTTGCCCAGCTTCCCTCCCAGGGAAATACCAAAGGCCATTCCATTATTTTCTACAAAGTGTATGAATGCCCAATCTGCACCTAGGATAGATATTTTTTCGCCATAGACCATATGGGTTTTCACCCAAATCTTAAGCGCCTGATCGAGGATCAGCACGATCACGACCAAGAGGACTACCATCTGCGATTTCGTGAGCTTCACTACCTTATAATCGTGTCGTCAATTTGAAATTTTGAGGCTAGTGCTTTGTCCATTGAGATTTTGTAGTGAATTTAATATGAATTTGTTCTCAGATGAAGCGTCAGGATGCAGGCAGGGGCCTAGTCCTGGCGAGGTTCTGCTATGAAATATGAGGGCAAAGGACATTAAAATTCTAGCTAATATTTTAGTGGACAGCGTACTAATTTGTTCGATTGTCGATGCAACCCAAATCGCCATTTACCGGCGGTTTTTGGCCTCTATACTAAGGGTGGCATGTGGTACCGCCTTCAATCTTTCTTTGGCGATCAACTTACCCGTAACCCGGCAGATTCCATAGACCTTATTCTTAATTCGGATCTTGGCATTTTCCAGATGCCGAATAAGGTTTTTCTGTCGCACCGCCATATTGGTAAGCCGTTCAGTCTCAACACTTCCTACGCCATCGTCCAGACCCTTGACCTTAGAATCCGGATTTTCTGCCATTTCTTCCAATTGATTGACGTAGAAGGCCAATTGTTCTCTCGCCTTAGCCAATTTCTGATCAATGAGTTTGTCAAACTCCTCCAACTCCTGATCTGAGTACCGGGTCTTATTTGTAGTTTTTCCCATCGTTGAAAGATTTGATTCGAACGTGCAAAATTATCTTTTTTTGTTGAAGGATGCTATCTATCGTCCATCAGATCTTCCGAAATGACTTCATCCTCAGCGTCTTTGTGCAAATTCTTCGGTCGTAAGGGATCGCTATGATCCTTCAAGTACTGCTGACGATTCCGAAATAGATCAATGGCTGTATAGATGGCTTGGCGCATGGACGACGGATCCGCTTGACTCTGACCAGCGATCTTAACTCCCGTCCCATGATCTGGTGAGGTTCGTATAACCGATAGACCTGCGGTAAAATTAACCCCTGATCCAAAACTCAAGAGCTTGAAGGGGATCAGACCTTGATCATGGTACATAGCCAAGATGCCATCAAACTTTCGAAATTGTCCTGACCCAAAGAAACCATCAGCAGAAAATGGACCTGCAACCATGATGCGCTGTTTCTTGAGCTCGATGACTGCCGGCCTAATGATCTCCTCTTCTTCCATGCCAATGAGGCCATCATCACTGGCATGAGGATTGAGACCCATAACTGCTATCAAGGGTCTCTCGATCCCAAAGTCACTCTTTAGGCTCTGATGTAAAACGGAGAGTTTCTCCCTGACGAGATCTCTGCTCAATTTGACCGCTACTTCGGCAATAGAGAGATGGTTGGTGGCAACTCCAATACGCAGTTGGTCAGCGACCATCAACATTAGACTTTGTCCGTCGCCAAATCGCTCTGTCAGGTACTCAGTATGGCCTCGATACTGAAAGCCGGCTTGAGACATGGCATGCTTATCTATCGGAGCGGTAACCAAAGTATCAATCAATCCTTGTTGCAAATCCTGAACTGCTTTGTCCAGGGATACATAGGCAAATTTTCCGCTGTCCTCAGTGGGCTCTCCTAATGTGATGACAATGTCCTCATTCCAACAGTTGACAACATTGATCTTATCCCTGTTGAGGTGATCCGCTGTACTTAGGCTCTGATAAGAGAAATCACGTGGCTTAACGATATTCTTATGATAGGAGACCACCTTTGCTGAGCCGTAGATCACTGGGGTACATAAATCGAGAAGTCGTGAGTCAGCAAGCGTTTTAATAATGACTTCCAAACCCACACCGTTTATGTCACCGGACGTAATCCCTACTTTCACTTTCTCCATAGTACTTGCCGTTTTGGCCGATCGGCTAAGATAGATAATCTGGCTATTTTCGTGCCGGAACCTATGAAAGCGAAAAAGAGCCTTGGCCAGCACTTTCTCATCAACCATCACATCGCCCAGAAGATCTCTGATTCCCTGGAGACTATAGATGGTGTCAAAAATGTATTGGAAGTTGGTCCAGGACGGGGTATGTTGACCCAATATTTGGTCAATAGGCCTGAATCCGTATATGTCGTGGAGATTGATCAGCACCTGATAGATCAGCTGGCAAGGATGTTCCCAGGGCTTTTCGTAACTCACGCCAATTTCTTAAAGCTCGAGCTCGACCGTCTCCTCCCTGAACCCTATCACCTCATAGGAAATTTTCCATACAATATTTCCAGCCAAATCATCTTTAAGCTCCTCGACAACCGCAAGTCTATTCCCCAAATGGTGGGTATGTTTCAAAAAGAAGTCGCACGCCGAATTCACAGCGGCCATGGATCGAAGACTTACGGCATCCTAAGTGTCTTGGTTCAGGCATTTTACGAGGTCGATTACCTGTTTGGAGTGAGTCCTTCCGCTTTTTCACCCAGACCTAAAGTTGAATCGGCGGTGATTCGCCTTAGGCGAAAAGCTCATCCTTTGGTTAACAACGAAGATGAGAGACTATTTCGACAGTTGGTCAAAATGGCCTTTAATCAACGACGTAAAATGCTAAGGAATTCCCTAAAATCACTAGTCGTTCAACCTGATACTACTCCGTTCATGACCCTCCGACCTGAACAAATGACCGTCCAAGATTTTGCCGACCTAACAGTGAATCTAATATCTTCGCAGAAATAACACGATGCATCACCATGTCTCTGGAAATAAGAATAGCTGAAGACCTCAAATCAGCCATGCGAGCGAAGGATCAGTCTCGTATGCGGGCCATCCGTGCCATTAAGGCTGCCATCTTGCTCAAAAAGACAGATGGTAGTGGGAGCCAAATCACCGAAGAAGATGAAATCAAACTGCTGCAGAAATTGGTTAAATCCCGCCGTGAATCGTTAGACATCTACCAAAAGCAAAACCGGGAGGATCTGGCTAAGATCGAGCGGGAAGAGATTGAAGTCATCAGCGAATACCTTCCCGCTCCTCTAAGTGACGCAGAACTTGGCACCATCATCGATGAGATCATAGCCGAACAAGGGGCTACGTCGATGAAGGACATGGGAAGAGTAATGGGCCTGGTCAATCAGAAAGTGGCTGGCAAAGCCGATGGCAGGAAAATTGCCGAGATGGTGAAGGGTAAGCTTGGCTAGCGTTTAAGTTACAGGATCAGGCCCTGATTTCCCATCAGGGTCTGATTTCACCGCAACGTTCTCTGGTCCCAAACACTTCCACTGAGATAATTTGACAGCGTAGCAAGTCAAGTAGTCATAGGAATGAGCGCCCAAGGATCAGCATCACTCTACATGAAATCGGATCCGGTCCTTGCACGTTATGATACCATGGTGCGATTTCTAATGTTACTGCCAATTGCTGTTTCGTGCGTTGACACCTATGATGTAGATCTGCCTGATCATGGTGAAGTGCCGGTGTTGAGCTCGATTATGATAGCCAACCAACCGGTTCGTGTCTTTCATGGTGTTTCCAGGTCTCTTACCGATAGTACAGACAACTTTATCGAAGGGGCTGAGATAGCGCTAAGAAATGAGCAGAGCGGAGAGGAGGTTATATTATCTGAGGAAGGACAAGGATGGTACATCAGTAGTGTTGTCGCCCTACCTCAGATTTCATACACATTAGAGACTTGGTACAAAAACAAGAGAGTCTGGGCGAGGGATCAGATACCCAAAAAAGGTGTTGTGACCAATTGGGATTATCATTTCATCTCGACAGGAGATCAACATGGCGATGATTTCCACAATATCAGTATGCTCCTGCAGGATGATGCAACAAACTCTGATTACTACGAATTTTCCTTCATTAGTCAATCTTGCCTGCGCACACAACCCAATAAGTGCTTTATCGATTATTATCTCTTTGGAGAAAATGTCGATCCTAAAATTGAGGCTGAGGGAATTCTTGAATTTGATCCTCCCTACTACGTACTTAGTGATGTACTGTTTACGACACCACAAACAAGCGTTTTCTTCCAACTACGCAATGGTCAAACCCGAGGAGGGAATGGCATTGCACGGGTGGAGGGCCTAACCGACGGCAATTGGCTCAACATCAATTATGGCTCGGAGGCATACTACCGCTTTAAAAAGAGCCTGCTGCAATATCGATACAGCATCAATACCGACGAGCAACTAGAGGATTTTCAGCGATTCTTTTTTGGCACAGAACCCCAGACTTTATTCAGTAATGTAAACAATGGCATTGGAGTGGTGGCAGGTGTTAATAAAGAATACATTGAAGTATTCTAATTGGAGGGCGATTTCGGGCGTCGTGTCCTTAATCCTTTGGAGCATGATCATCAATGCACAAATGTCCATTGATGGATTTGTCCTGGATGCAGTAACCGGTGAAGCACTCAATGGTGCTCATATTTACACGCTTCACGATAGCAGCTCTCACATCACTGACGAACTCGGCTATTTCTCCCTACATGTAGTGAAGCCATCAAAGCAGGTAAGATTCATCGTTTCATATGTGGGGTATCAGGTGGATACATTTTCCGTGCATCCATCCCGGGATTCTCTGATCTACATCAAGCTCAGGTCTGGGTTGTTGCTGAATGAAATAGAAGTTGTTCGAGCTGTTGGTGGTAGAAATACCGATCGATTCATCCAGCTGCAAACGAGTGAAACTACTAGCCTGCCGTCCTTAACTGGGCAGACGGATGTTTTGAAAGCATTTCAACTGCTGCCTGGTGTTTCAGGAGGATTAGAGGGAAATGGTGGCCTATATGTCCGTGGAGGCAGCCCTGATCAAAACTTGATTCTATTAGACGGTACACCACTATACTACGCCTATCATCTTGGTGGTTTTATTTCAACATTTGATCCTAACAGTATCAAGAATACAACGCTATATCATGACTATATTCCATCAAAATACTCTGGGAGGTTATCCTCAGTAGTCGATGTCAGACTAAAGGATGGCGGCAAAGATCGATGGCGAAAAGATCTTAATGTTGGACTTTTGGCAACATCATTTTCGGCCAATGGACCACTGAGTGAAAAATTAACAATCTCTTTCTCAGTCAGAAGAACTCTCTATGATCTTTTAGCCAATGCGTATTTGAAATATATAGACAGACAAGACTTCACTGGTGGTTATTTCATATTTGATGCACACACCAAATTGACGCTATCTCCCAACCCGAAAAATAGATTCCAGCTTTCATTTTACAGCGGGCTGGATAAATCATTCGTGCGAGATCAATCTAAAGACATTGTATTCAGAGAATTTCCGGATGAACCATTCAAAGCAATGGGTAACAATACAGCACTTTGGGGTAATACAGTCTTGGCTTTGAGCTGGAATCTGATCCCTAGCGGCTCTTGGACCTTTGATATATTCGGTAAATACGCCCACTTTTTTCTTACAAATCGTAGTCTTCTTGATGTGAGATCTGACAGTCGAATTGTCTTGTTTAATGATCAAAAATTACAATCAAAAATAAATGATTTTGAGGTAAGTGCCAGGGTCAAGAGATATTTCAGAAATGACCTTCGAAGTGAATTGGGTGTGTCTGCAAATCTACGTCACTTTACACCTTTCAGTCAAACTTTTCAGTTACAGAGTGAATTTCAAACCTCAGATACAATCTACAGCGACGGTACTTCTCGAAGTCCAGAATTCAAATTTTACAATGAATGGACTTGGGACAACTTCATCAAGAATTTTTCAGTAAAGAGTGGCGCTAGTCTATCCTTATTCTCAATTCCTACAAAGAATTATTGGCTTCTTGATCCACGATTTATTCTGACATATGAGAGGGCTGCTTGGTCATTGAGTGCCAGTTACATGCGGCTTCACCAATTTTTGCATTTCTTATCCAATTCCTCCAATGGATTCCCTGCCGATCTTTGGGTTCCCAGCACAGCAAATGTTGCACCGCAACGTTCCAGTCAGATATGGCTAGGGGCCAAAAGGTCTCACAAATCACTTGAGTTATCGCTCGGTATCTTCTTCAAAGAATTCAATGATTTGATAAGACTTAGGGCGGGAGAAGGATTTTTTCGACCAGGTGCACTTTCAACCAAAATTCTGGATGGCGGCGGTGGGAGAGCTCAAGGCTTGGAATTCCTTGCTAAGAAAAAATTAGACAGGGTAAATGGTTGGATTGCTTATACAATATCTCGAAATGAGCGCCGATTCATGGGCTTCAACAATAATCAATGGTTTCCCTATTTGTATGATCGGCGACATGACATTTCCCTGGTCTTACAGTATGATTTGAGTCAGTCGATCACCTTCGGTGGGACATGGATCTATCAGTCTGGACATCCCCTCACATTTCCAAATTTCCGCTACCTCCTACAAACCGATGATCTTACAGACCGATTTCAAAACTTTAGCCGATTGACAACTATTTATGATGTCACGGCCGCAAATAATGTTTTGTCGCGACCTGCTCACAGATTGGATATTTCATTTGAATTTAAGAGGAAAAAAGGAAAAAGCTTAAATACTTGGAAGGTTGGTATCTACAATCTTTATAATCGCAGAAATCCTTATTATTACTACATACAAAGAGCGCCTGAAAATGGCATACCCCAATTGAAGCAGGTCAGTATATTTCCAATATTACCATTTTTTAATTTCCATAAGAGTTGGTAGTACTATCAAGCCCTGATTTCGCATCAGGGTTTGATTTCACCGCCACATTCTCCTCTATGCAGTTTACGTTTTGTTCAATCCATCACCGGCCTGTTCCTCCCAAACTTATTTATTGATCATTTGATTGTTTGAAGATTTTTATTGGGATTAATTCCGGGGGTGATGGGAAATCACCCCCCGATTCCGTTTCCCATCAGGGCCTGATTTCACCGAAGATTCCGCTATTCCACCCTCAATGAATTTACCGGATTGCTCAATGCCGCCCGCACACTCTGTACACCGGTGGAAAGTATAGCCATGACAATTACACTTATGCCAGCCAAGAGGAACATCCACCACTGTATTTGGATACGGTAACTGAAATCCTGCAGCCATTTGGACATCGAAAACCAGGCAAAGGGTATGGCCAAGAAGGCACTGATCACGATTAATCGCAAAAAATCCCTAGATAATAACCCTACAATGCCGGTCGCAGTCGCTCCCAAAACTTTGCGGATACCAATTTCTTTGGTCCTCCGATGCACGGCAAACGTAGTGAGCCCAAACAACCCCAGGCAAGAAATGAAAACCAATATGGCAGCAAACACTTTAAACAAAAATCCCATGCGGGCTTCAGATTCATGCATTTTTTGGTAAGACTCATCCAGGAAAGTATAGTGAAAAGGCTGATGAGGAAAAAAGTCAGCAAATTTCTTCTCTGCTTTTGCAATGGCAGTTTGAACATGATGTCCATCAAGCCTGACTAAAATGGTACCGTGCCATCCCGATGAAGTTGAAATCAGCAAGGGTTGAATATCTTCACGCATTCCTCTAAAATGGAAATCCTTAACTACGCCTATGATCTCACCTTCTACATTTCTCCAGTTGGTCTTAATTCCAACTACTGGTTCTGGAATTTGAAATTTCTTGATCGCAGTTTCATTGAGGATGACATGATTCCTGTCTGTCGGAAGATCAGGATCAAACCACCGGCCTCGCTTCATGGGCAAATTGAACACCGACATTAGGTGATCATCCACTGAAAAGGTTGCGACAGGAGCATCAAAATCATCATCCTTCCCTTCCCAACTAAAATTACCAGAATTTAAACTCCTTATATTGATGATAGATCCGCTAACCGCAGTCAATCCTTTGATTTCTGGTAGTTTTCTCATTTCATCGGCATACAATGACAAGTTGGAATAATTCTTTCTCCAGTCACCTCTGCTCATATTAGGGCTGATTTCCAACACCTGTGTGCGATCGTATCCTACATCTTTATCCTGTATATACGACAATTGCTGTTGTACGATTACTGCACAACTTAACATAGCAATGGTCAGAACAAACTGGCAGGCAACCATCGCTTTACGAAAAAACAAGCTTCGTGAGGGATTATTTCTTGCCATGAAGTTTCTGGCCTTAAAAATCCCGAACGTCCAGGCTGGATAGAGACCAGCAATCAACACATTGATCAGCAATATCCCCAGTAACATGACCCAGATGAGGGGCTGAGTAATCAAATCATCTCTTACTGAGATGTATTCACCGAGATACGGAAGGATCAATATGACAGCGGCCACCGCAAGTAAAAATGATGCGAAACTGATGATGAAGGACTCAAGGATGATCTGAGTAAAAATATTGCCAAAAGATGCACCGACAATTTTCTTAATACCAATCTCTTTCTCCCTCCTGCTAACCAATGCAGTGGATAAATTGGTGTAATTCAAACCGGCGATGATCAGAATAAAAAGGCCTATGAGCGCAAATACTTGAACTGTAGCCTTGTTTCCATGTTCAAAAACATCATTTTGCACAACATGACTGAAGCGCACATCCGATAGTGCCTCAAGCGAAATCGTAGCTTGGTTATTTTCCCTATTTCTCTCCAGGATTTGGGTCATCTTTGTAGCTAAAGATGTTGGATCCACACCGTCTGCTAATCTGACGAACGTCAAGAAGTCGAAGTTGCCCCAAGAGTGATCGTTTCTACGATTTTCTTCTTCACTCCAGCGAGATTCGAGGGGAATAAACGCCTTGAATTGAAAATTTGAATTCACCGGATTATCCTCCAAGATCAAATTTACCTGGTAATCGATCGAATCAATCCGCACGATTTTTCCCAGAGCATCTTCCTTTCCAAAATACTTATCAGCCAAATCCTGCGTCAAGGCCAGACTGTGTACTCTTTGGTAAAAGTCTTCTGTAGATCCCTCTTTAATGCGATAGTAAAATTCATCCAACCATCCCTGATCAACGTAGGCGAGATCCTCTTCTTCCAGTACCTGGCCATTTTCCAGTTCAACAACAGGCCGGTGAAAAGCTGTCCTTAGCATCACCAGTTCTTCGATTTCCGGGAGTTCAGTAGTCGCATGCCGGTTCAGCATGAGTGGTACCACCCCCCAATGCCAAACATCTGAGCCGACATCAATATGAGAAATCAGTCGATACATCCGATCACCATGGGGAATGTCCCGGTCAAAGGTGAGCTCATTCTGGACCCAGAGAAAGATCAGGATGACAGCCGTCAGACCGATGGTCAAGCCAGAAATATTGACGACGGAAAAAAAGCGGTTTGCTGTAAGACTTCTCCAAGCAACCTTAAAATTATTGTAGAACATTGCTGAGCTTTTTCGAATATTGACGTCTTATTAAAGCTAAAACGTAACTACGTTGTCATCATGATGCATGTGCCCTGAGCTCTACTTTACTGCCATCATTGATAACGGATCATCCATTTCCTTGATATCAGAGGTGATTAAGATTACTTCTAACACCTGTTGATATCAAGATATAAGTGGGAAAAATTGAAATATTACTTGATCGCTGTTCCGAATGTTAGAGTACTCTTCACTATACCTTAACTTTGATTTGCAAGAGCATACAAGTTATTATTTATTGCATAGACACACCACCAAATCATACTCGCCAGTAAGTTTTTTTAGACTAGTCTGGACCCCATGATGGAAGCATATACCTCCCACCTTGGAATTTGAGCTTCTAGCTATTCAACCGGTAGCATGATAGGTAATGTGCTAACTGGACTAGTAAATGGTACTTGGTTATCAAAACCAAAAACCCATTCCCAGACTGATTACCGACGATCTAAAGAGATCATCGCGTTGCATGATGCCTAGGAAGTATCGGAGGTGGGCATCAAATTTCTGACTGAGGTGAAAGCCAGACCCAAGGGTTAGTCCTAAATCGAATCGGTCGAAATCAGACTTGGCCGGGTCTTTTTCCTGAATAAATTCTAACAATCCACGACCGAATTGCTTGCTTATACTGCAACCGTTCATCGGAGAGTAGCTCTGGAGCAAAAGAAAACGATTTATTCATCCGTTTTCAGCGTTACAGTCAACTAGTCTAGTGAGAAATTAAACCAATCAATTTGCTGCCGAAGCAGAAAAGGAATTGGAAATACTGATCGAATACTTACAGCGGAAAAAATACAGTCCGGATACTGTGCAGGAGTATTTTAATAACTGTGGGCTGTTCCTGAAAAATATGCACGATCAGGATGTCAGTTCCGAGTTCATTACCTATTCGCTAATCCGGGATCTTATTTTTCGATTGCAAGAAGAGATAGTATTTAAGCAAGTGAACCGGGTGCTGGTATTGTACAATATATTGCAGGTCATAAGTACGAGAGCAGTACCGAGAGGTATGACCTGTTTAATCGGGAGGATGATTGAGGAATTATCATCCGCTGAAGTGAGATGCAAACTCGTCCATGAGAAAACATTAATTTTGGAGAAAGACCTCATTATGGAAGAAGTCATATTTGTTGTTAAGGAATCTCCGGAAGGAGGCTATGAAGCCCAAGCTCTCGGTGCTTCCATCTTCACCGAGGCAGATACTTGGGAAATGCTACGTGAAGAAGTCAAAGATGCAGTTCGATGCCATTTTGAGGATGGTCAGCAGCGCATTATTCGATTGCACTATGTGAAGGAAGAGATTATAGCTGCATGAGATTACCCAGGAATGAGACAGGTCGAGGGCTGTTAAGTAAACTGGAAAAATATGGATATGAAAAAACTCGTCAAAGCGGTAGTCACATTCGATTAACTCAACAACAAGGGAAAGAACCCATCACATCACAATTCCGGACCATAAGCCTTTACGCGTAGGTACATTATCAAGCATACTACGTGATATTGCAAACCATTTAGGAAAGAGTAAGGAAGACCTCATCAAGGAATTGTATTCCTAATCCTGTGCTACGAACCCAACCCCATTTAGGCTGTTCAGTGTTTGTCATCACTTGTAATCGTGGGTCAACCTATACGGGAACGGCATGGACATGTATTTGAATGAACCAGACCTAGATCAGGCCACTGCTCTGTAGTTATGTTATTTTCTTTTGCAACCAGATCATCTCTTAAGTATTGCCTCAAGCAACTCGTCTACTTCATCAAAAGACTTTAATCCTGGCTGACCTTCATCACCACCGGATACCGCAATTCCGCATCTGGGGGTCCAAGATGATTCCATGGCCTGCCACTCGGACATGGTCTCAATTTGCACCCAAACGGTCCCATTAGTCTTATCCAATACTTGCCTCAACATCTGGGAATCCGCAGGGATAAGGGTAGTGTAGGGCAAATCCAAATGGACCAGATCATTCTGGCTATGTAGGATGGTCAAAATATCTTTAGAGACATCACCGATCATAACCAGCTGTTGTGCGCTCCCTGCGAGACAATCAAAGGAAGACATGACTGAGCCTATGTGGGTGCTCTTCAGATCTCTGTGATTCGGCAACTCTACGCCCCATTTGGGTCCTTCAATCCACGACTGAATCGCTTGCATATCCTGCAACCGGTCATCGGCGAGTAGCTCTGGAGCAAATAGCATATACTCAGGCATCCAAGCGGCAAAATACCGTGCATCGGTCAAATTGGTTATATTCCTTACCAACAACGGAGGAGAGTCACTCATAGGATAAAGATAATGTGCAATGACAAGAGATAAGCACTACTACGAATGGGTATACGAGGTAACACGGCAAGTCCCTGCCGGCCGGGTCACTACCTATGGTGCTATTTCTGATTACCTGGCTCTAGGCAGTGCCCGGATGGTAGGGTGGGCACTCCGCCAGCTGCGTCCGGAAGATAGGGTGCCGGCACACCGGGTTGTCAATCATAAAGGAGAGCTTTCGGGCAGACATCACTTTGTGCCACCAAGTAGAATGCAGCAACTACTTGAAGAAGAAGGTACTGAGGTTCGCGACAATCGGGTCGCCGACTTCTCCATTCGACTTTGGAAACCGGCAGAACACCTACCCCATGAGGACATTGACCTTTGATCTTCGCCGTAAGTTGTTAGGCGAGTCATCTTTCGATTCCTTTGTATATGAACGAGTTAGATAAAATTTTCAGAAAACTTGACCAGCAATACGCAATAATTTTCTTCTCCAGGTTGTTTTAAGGGAAAGTTTAACTAACCAAAACTTATTGTATGACGCAAAACTGTACACAAAATGATTTAATTCGACTGATGTACAATGAAACTTCGCCTGAGGAGTCACGTGTACTAAGAGAGGAGATGGAATCCGATTGGGAATCAAAAGAGGCTTATCAAGAATTGTTGATAACAGCCAAAAAATTGCCCAAAGTTACATTTGCTCCTTCTCAAAAGTGCATCTCAGAAATCTTGCACTATAGCAAGTTGACGGCTCTGCAGGTTGAGTTTTGAAGAAGTCAACCGAATTGAAAAAATAAAGCCCTCAGGTGTCTCATCTGAGGGCTTTATTTTTCCTTGATGTCATTGGGCACCAGGAGAGAAGAATGACTCCCTTTCCATCAATTTTGAATAGACATCAAGAAGGCAACCAATTCTCCCTTACGCCCTCGAATTTCTGTGTCATCCATTCCTTCTGTAGCATAGACTTCGCCCCATACTGGCATTTCTCGAGGACCATGTGCTTGAACAAGCAATCGCCCATCGATGATCCGTGCTATTTCCGCAACTGGAAACTCCTTGGCCTTAGGCCTTCTTTTCATGATCTCGGTGAGGTCAGGTGGTGTCGTCTCCAAATCAGTTACTGTTGGTTCAACATCATTTAGTCCATGGCAAGAAATGCACTGAGCTTCAAATATGGCTTTCCCCCGCTGTGCCTGGGCACTTCGAGAGCCCTCTGGAGGTCCCATACAGCTATAAATAATAGCAAATAGAAGGGCGATAGTGAGGATCAAGGCGCTGGTCTTCGTTTCCATCATCTGAATATTTTGTCAAATCGCAAAATTTAAAAGGATTCTTGGCAATCTCTCATGATCCAGGTCATGGTTCGATATGAGCTTGGTAAGAATAAGTCCAAAATCCAATCGTATTCTGCTTGCTAATACATATCTTGCAAAGTCATATAATTCACGACCTAATATTTATATCATGAGCAAAGAAAATTCCGAAAAGTTAAAGGCCTTGAAACTCACCATGGACCGGCTGGAGAAAACTTATGGAAAGGGCGCAATCATGCGCTTAGGAGATCATCAGGTCGTTGAAGCCGAGACCATCTCCACCGGCTCTCTGGGACTTGATATTGCCCTGGGCATCAACGGATTTCCGCGCGGAAGAGTCATTGAGATCTTCGGTCCGGAATCCTCTGGAAAAACCACTTTAGCCATTCATGCCATTGCTGAATGTCAGAAAAAGGGTGGAATTGCAGCCTTCATTGACGCAGAGCATGCCTTTGACCGCTTCTATGCCGAGAAGCTGGGAGTGGATACCGCAAATCTCTTGATATCACAACCAGACAACGGAGAGCAAGCTTTAGAAATCGCTGAAAACTTGATCCGATCTGGGGCCATCGACATCATCGTCATCGATTCAGTGGCTGCTTTGGTGCCACGAGCGGAGATCGAAGGAGAAATGGGAGATTCGAAAATGGGCCTACAGGCCAGATTAATGTCACAGGCCATGCGAAAATTGACGGGCACCATCGGTCGCACGGGCTGCTGCTGTATCTTTATCAACCAGCTTCGGGAAAAGATCGGTGTGATGTTTGGAAATCCAGAGACAACCACCGGTGGCAATGCGCTGAAGTTTTACTCTTCAATGCGTCTAGACATCCGACGAAGTGGATCGGCCATCAAGGATCGGGAAGGTAACGTAGTAGGCAATACAGTCAAGGTTAAGGTGGTCAAGAATAAATTGGCTCCTCCTTTTCGAGTGGCTATGTTTGACATTATGTATGGCGAGGGCATAAGCAAAGCCGGAGAAATCATTGATCTTGGCGTTGATCTCGAAATCCTAAAGAAAAGCGGTTCCTGGTACAGTTACAACGGTACCAAAATTGCCCAGGGTCGAGAGGCGGCAAAACAGTTTATGCTCGACAACCCAGAAGTTGCCCAGGAAGTGGAAACCTCGATCAAAAATAAGATCACCGGTAAAGAAGACCTGGACATTTCACCAGCCGGTAAACCAGAAGTCAGAGAGGCGAAAAAAGAAGTAGAGCAGGCCGCCGATTAGGGCTGATCTCGCATGATTTTACTCACCCCAACTGAAGGTGTTGATCAAGTGAGTGATGTCATGCTTGACAAATTCATACAACGGAGCTAGTGAGTCAGGCCGGATTTGAGCATTGAAATACAATGATCCCCGCAAGAAATGCTCAGTGCTGTCGGTCAAGTAGAATTGGAACGGAGTAGCCACAGGTCCCTCAAGATTAAACACAAATCCACTGACCTGATTGGGTTTCTCAATCTTCATCTCATCGATGTAGGTCGCTTTCTTACTGTGCTCCATGGCAAACTGAAAGGCATCATTGTTTAATTCATCAAAAGTTGCCTCTGGGGAAATTGGATAATAGGTGCAATGTATCCGGCAATCAAAATCAGGATAGTACAAATCAAACCAGCATGAATGACTGGTTTCTTCATTGAAATACTTCTTGTCTTGTTGTACTTCAACATAGGTAGGGATTTCAAAATGAAATTGACAGTAATCCTCTGCAAACGGTTCATATGTACGTTCAGGAAATTCAATTTTTGGATAAGCCCTTGGTTTAGGGAAGAAAGTAGATTCCTGACATGACATCAACAACAGGACCAGCCCACTATATGTTAACCAGGTTCGGAAGTATGATCTGTATTTTCTCAATTCTCTTTGCATTAACCGACAAAATCTTAAACCGATAACCACGATATCGTATTTCCGAATTTTTCTTAGGCATCCTGCCCAGCAACTCTAACAACAAGCCGGCCAAACTGTCTGCTTCCCCTTTGGCCTGATCAAAAGTATCGGTATCGATGCCAACAATCCGGCACATGTCATTTAGTAAGGTCTTGCCCTCAAAAACGTAGTTGAAAGAATCTAATTGTTCATATTCAATTTCTGTTTGTTCGTCAAACTCGTCTCTGATATCACCGATCACTTCTTCCATGACATCTTCTAAAGTAACGAGACCGCCGCTACCACCAAATTCATCTACGACAATGGCCATATGCGTTCTCTCCTGCTGAAACTCCGTGAGCAGCTCATTGATTTTTTTGGCTTCAGGTACATACTTGACCTCTGATCGTACCAATTCTTGCCACGCAAAATCCTCTCCGTCCTTATCGAGGTGAATCAGCAAATCCTTTACATAGAGGATGCCTTTCACATTGTCAAAATCATCTTTGTATACTGGAATTCGAGAGAATCCGGAATCCATGACGATCTTCATCACCTCGTCAAAGGTACTCTTCACGTCAATCGCAACTACATCGACCCGTGACCTCATGATCTGCTTCACTGTAACTTCCCCAAACTTGACGATGCTCTTGAGAAGGTCAATCTCCTTCTCAGAATTCTGCTCATGGCTAACGGTAAGCTCGATGGCTTTGTCGATCTCATCTCGTGTTGACCGGTTACTGCTGTTTTCACTACCTAATCTCTTCTCAAACCAGTTGGACCACCTTACCAGGATTCCAGATATCGGGCCAAAAAGTGAACGAAGAAAGAGGAGTGGTCTCGCCATCATCAGTGCCATCTTTCGATTGTTTATGTTGGCATAGATCTTCGGGGCAACCTCACCAAAGAGTACGAGCAAAAACGTAGCTACAATTACCGTGAGAAAAAACTCTAGCCCATACGCCAGTGCCTCCACAGACCAATGCCTGAGAATTGGAAAATCGGAGAAAGATGTGGTCCAAGATTCCAGGACTGCCGGCGAGAATATTGAACGAATGATATAGTCTGAGAGCAAGATGACGCCAATATTGACAAAGTTGTTGGCAATGAGGATTGTTGCCAGAAGTATTCTCGGCTTCTCTTTCAGAAGCAGGATTCTCTTGGCATTTGGGGTGCCCTCATTACTAAGGCTTTGAAAATCAGAAGGATTGAGCGAAAAATAGGCTACCTCTGATCCAGAAATAAGTGCAGAGCAAATCAATAGAGCCAGCAGTAACAGGATGCCAAAGATTAGTCCGGCTGGCGAAAAAATTAGAAAGACGAATGGGATGAAAAATAACGATACGCCCGGATTGGGAGGTTCTTCGCTGCTTTCCAAAACTTAAATTTAGTGAAACAATTGGCTATCCACTAAGCAGTCAAAAGGGCAAGTCATCATCCACTTCCTCCGTAGGTGCCTCACCGCTAACTTCCTGCTTCATGGGTTCATCCTTAATTTCATAGGTACTGCCGGATGTTTTGGATTGTACGTTTTGTTCATCGGGAAAATTACTTCCGTAGCCTCCACCCCCTTCTCGCCGTTCTAAGATTCTGAAGGTGTTGGCTACAACTTCCGTCACATAACGATCAATTCCATCTTTGTCTTGATACTTCCGGTGGGTTAACTTTCCATCGATATATACCAAAGATCCCTTCCGCAACGATTTTTCGGCACGTTCAGCGAGACGATTCCAAACTACAATATCATGCCACTCGGTGGCCGTCTGCCATTCTCCATTTTTGTCACGGTAATTTTCATTGGTCGCGATTGGAAACTTGCCCACCATACCTCCATTTTCAAAATGTCTGATTTCCGGATCTCGGCCTAAATTTCCAATCAAAGTTACCTTGTTTATCATTGGTTATATATCGTTAAAAAGCTAATTTAAAAGTAAAGCATTATCGCCTAAATAGCAATCGATAATCCTTGGGAAGGCAAAGTTCCGAATTTTTTTCCGATTTATCCTTCCAAATCCTATGGTCTCCAGTTCTTTAGGATCACCCTGGAATTTCAGTTCAATGAACTGAGCATTGATCTCCTGGTGTGTAAGTGTTTGTCTATATTCTTTTGAGGTACTCAGGTGCTGCACTGCAAATGGCAATTGGGGCTCAATGGCAGACCAATTAAGCAGGAATTCTTGTTCAATCAGGTAGAACTCATAGAGATTTTGCCAAATGTCTCCATTGGCCCTCCTTCGTATCCATACATCCTTACCATCTTTTAAGACCAGATAATTAAAGAAGCGCTTGATGCGAGCCTTCTTGCCCTTCTTTTGTGGAAGGAATTCTACCAAATCCTTAGCTAGTGAACGACAATGCTTGGCAACTTCACAGTGCTGACAATCGGGCTTTCGTGGTTTGCAGCGCAAGGCTCCGAAATCCATGATGGCTTGATTAAATACAGCTGGACGCTCCCAATCAAAGAATCTGTGTAAGCTTGAACGAACGCTCTGTTGCCCCTTGGCCATATCGATCGGATCCCGAATGCCTTCAATTCTAGCAATTACCCTACTGACATTGCCATCGATTACCGGACATGGCCGTCCAAAAGCGAACGATGCAATGGCTGCCGCAGTATAGGGCCCAATGCCCTTTAAGCTCAGGATTTTCTCATAGGTAGAGGGAAATTGACCACCGTATTCATTCACAATAACCTTTGCAGTCTCCAGCAAATGAGCGGCCCGGCGATAGTATCCTAGTCCTTCCCACGCTTTATACACTTGATCAATCGTAGCCTCAGCGAGGTGAAAAACGGTGGGAAAACGCCTAGTGAACTCCTCATAATACCCAATACCCTGTGCCACACGAGTCTGCTGAAGAATAATCTCAGAAATCCAAATCTTATAGGGATCATTGGTTTGTTTCCAGGGCAAATTCCTCGGATGTTGCTCACTAAACTTTAGTATACCCTGGGCAACGGCTTTTTGGCGGTCATTCCCTATTTTACGCATAGTGTCGCAACATATAAAAGGAAAATGGCTGTCAGGCAATTACTGGGAGAAATTCTCGATTTGTTCTATCCAAATTTGTGCATTGGATGTGAAAACGTGTCAGTACCTACCAAAGAATTGCTTTGCATCCATTGCGAAGCCAGCATAGAGCTCACAGACCTACACCAGGTGGAGGATAATGTTTGTACCCGCCGAATTGTGGGCATTCCCATTCATCGTGCAGCCGCCATGTTCCGGTTTTATCCCGGCGGCATTGTTCAAAAAACCATTCACCGGATCAAATATGAACATCAGCCTAACCTTGCCGTCAGAATGGGTCGTAGATATGGCAAAATACTGGTACAGGAAGGCTGGATCAGTGACCTGGATATACTACTTCCCGTTCCCTTGCATACCAGAAAAATGAGGCAAAGGGGTTTCAACCAGAGTGCGGCCTTTGCTAGGGGATTGTCAGAGAGCCTGGGTGTTCCAGTATCCAGCCAGTATCTCAGCCGTAAAACTTCCACAGATACCCAAACACACAAGAGTCGTTATGAAAGGCTACACAATATGATCGATGCCTTTGAATGCCACCATCCATCCTCGCTTTGTGGCAAACATGTAGCTGTCATAGACGATGTAATCACTACCGGTGCGACCATGGAGGCTTGTCTTTCTACCATACAATCGATACCTGACATCAAGCTGTCTTACCTGACTATGGCTGTGGCAGACTGACAGGGAAAGAGCACCAAGTGGTGCCGGTCTTAAATCGCAGCCAGCCGTTGAGCTGCAACCTCCAGTGCTTCCGTACTTTTCCCAAAACACAGGCGAATCAGCCGCTCCCCGGGATCGGGGTTGCTGTAAAATACGCTGACCGGAATTGCTGCGACACCGTACTCAATAGTGAGCTTTTTTGCAAAGTCTACATCCCGTTGGTCACTAATAGCACTGTAGTCGTATAGCTGAAAATAACTCCCCTGACTTTCAATGGCCTCGAATTTGCTGCCAGCCAAACCCTTAGAGAGAAAATCACGCTTTTCCTGAAAGAATTTTGGCAAGGAAAGATAGTGTGAGGGTTCCTTCATATAATATGCAAAGGCATGCTGCACCGGCGTTATGACTGTGAATACATTAAATTGATGCACTTTGCGAAATTCAGACATCAAATAAGGAGGCGCAATGCAATAGCCCACCCGCCAGCCGGTCACATGATAAGTCTTCCCAAAAGAAAAAGCCACAAAGCTTCTATCATATAGATCGGGGTATCTAAGAACACTGGCATGGTCCTCTCCGTCAAAGACCAGGTGCTCGTAGACTTCATCACTAATAACCAACAGGTCATTTTTGACAACGATGTCAGTCAATGAAGACATGTCAGTATCAGTCAGGATCCTGCCGATTGGGTTGTGCGGTGTATTGATCATGATCAGACGTGTTCGTTCAGTAACCAACTGAGAAAATGCATCCCAATCTATCTTGAAATCCGGACCTTTTAACGCATAGACGATGGGTGTCCCTCCACTCAAATTGATCGCTGGTTTGTATAGGTCATAAGCAGGATCAATAACAATGACCTCATCACCCGGTCTGACAACGGTGGTCACCGCTGAATAGATGGCTTCAGCAGCACCTGAAGTAATATTGACCTCTGCCATCGGATCTATATTCAATCCATAGAGGGACCAGACTTTACCAGCAATGGCCTCCCGAAGTTCCTTAACTCCTTGCATCGGGGCATACTGGTTGGCACCATCCCGCATGTATTTATACACCAGGTCCTTTAGTTCGTCATCGCAATCGAAATCAGGATAGCCTTGCGATAAATTGATTGCATTGTGCTCTTTAGCTAAAGCCGACATTACTGTAAATATGGTTGTCCCGACTGATGGTAACTTACTTTGAATCTGCATGGGAGCTCCTAGCTAAATGATTCGTAGGCTTTGCTGATTTCATCTGCAAGCTTGTGATCTTTCTCAGTGACTATGTTGCCGGCATCATGGGTACTCAACTCTATATGTAGCTTGTTGTACACATTTTCCCAATAAGGATGGTGATTGGCTCTTTCGGCCAAGAAAGCCACTTGTGTCATAAAAGAGAATGCTGAAATAAAGTCAGCGAACTCCAGGTCGGCAATCAATTTGTCGTCCGATTCTTTCCACATATCGACGCGTTTTTTGTCAAGATTTTTGAAGACATCAGGGATGCATTTCCGTACTAAACCAAATCCTGCGACAGGTGCGGTGCTGTTCATCGTCCTGTCTTTTCCTATCCGGATCATATCCCAAATGGCAACGCCTAAGTTAATACTTTCTCACCCGGCTATTGGTTTGTTTAAACTGAGATCTCAGAAGGGGTAGAGTGATCACAAACACTTAAGAAGACCAGTCATACTCATCAAGCTTAACCACTGCTTTCACCAGTAATTGTATGCTGCTTTCGATATCTTGTTGGTGAGCCATTTCGATTACCTGATGAATATGACGCAGAGGAATGGAGATGGCGCCGGCGATTGCACCGTTCTTTCCATATCGCTGAAGTCCCGCAGTATCGGTACCCCCAGCCGTCAAAATCTCCGGTTGCCAGGAGATCGAAGCCTCAGTGGCCAAAAGCTTGAGATAGCTGACCATTCGGTAATCGGATATAACCGATCCATCCATGATTTTTATCGCGGTTCCCTTACCTAGTTTTGTAACAACCTCATGGGGTTGGGACCCGGGCAGGTCAAAGGCAATGGTGACATCCAGGGCTATACCCCAGTGGGGATTAATATGGCGGGCCGAGCTCATAGCACCTCGCAAACCCACTTCCTCCTGAACGGTAAAAACTGCATAGATATCATAAGGTACCTTACGCTCTTGTAAAGCCCTTAATGCCTGAATAAGAATAAATACCGAGACTCTATTGTCCAGCGACTTGCCATTTACACAATCACCCATTTGAATTAATGACCGCTCTCTGGTAATGGGGTTGCCGACCCGTACTTTTTCTTTTACCTGTTCCGCTGGCAGGCCGGTGTCGATATAATAGTCATGGATTTTCGGTGCTTTTCCCTTTTCCTCATCCTTCATCAAATGGATAGGTTTGGTGCCCATCACTCCGATGACATCTTCTTGATCACCATGGACTATAACTCTTTGAGCAGTAAGTGTTTTGGGATCAAAACCACCCAAAGTATGGAATCGCAGAAAACCCTCATCATCGATATGTGTGACGATAAAGCTGATCTCATCCATATGGGCAGCCACCATGACACGCTTGTCTTCTTCTCCTTTTTTGAAAGCCACAACATTTCCCATAGGATCCACAGTGACTTCATCTACTAACGGTGTTACCTCTGCAATGACTAGATCTCGGATTGGTTTTTCAAAGCCGGGAGCACCAGGAGTCTCACTAATTTTCTTTAGTAGCTCAAAATCTTTCATCGGGATAGGCTTTGTATTTCATGCAGAATGGCATCAGCCAAAACTAGCGGGTAAAGGTAGGCCTTCATCTCATCTTTTTCCCAAAGTGTCCGCAATAAATTGCTTTTATTTGCCGTGATTCTAACGGCCCATGTCGATCATTAAGCAGTTGGCTGGAGAGACCGCGATTTACGGCATTAGTAGTGTCTTGAGTAGGGTCCTTCATTTTGTGATTCTCACCCCGTATCTCACCCGGATATTTAAGGAGCAGGCTCAATATGGAATCTACAGCGACCTGTATGTCTATGCGGCCTTTCTGCTGGTGATCTTTACTTACCGAATGGAGACGGCCTATTTCCGTTTTGGTTCTTCAAAAGAGTCTGAATCGGTGGCATTCAGCACCGCGAGCTTATCGATATTATGTACTACCACTGTACTGCTATCTCTCATGTTGATGCTAAAACAGCCTATCGCAGCTTGGCTTAAGTATGCATCGGATTACCGGTTTGTATCCTACTTCGCTTGGATCATTGCCTTAGATGCATTGGCAGCTATCCCTTTTGCTCAGTTGCGTTTAAGCAATCGTCCTTTACAATTCGCCAAGATCAAGATTTTTGGTGTTCTGCTCAATTTGGGTCTGATCTTCTTCTTCCTGGAATTGTGTCCGTTTTTTATTGAGCATGGATACCTTTGGTGGTCACATATATATCAGGCTGATCGACGCCTTGATTTGCTTTTTATTTCAAACCTAATAGCCAGTGCATGTGTTTTGCTTCTTCTAATCCCCACATTTTTTCAAACACCGCTTTCGTTTTCCAGTGCATTATTGCGCAGGATGCTGGGATACTCTTTCCCTTTGGTATTGGTGGGTATTGCTGCCGTGATCAACCAATCGGCAGCGGCTCCTTTAATCAAATATCTAAGGCCAGGAAGCATTGTCGAAAATTTGGCCGAAGCCGGCATCTATGCCGCAGCTGCCAAGCTGGCCATTTTAATGAATCTTTTTACGCAGGCTTTCAACTATGCTGCAGAACCCTTCTTCTTCAAACAATCGCAAGCCGAAGGAGCGAAATCGACCTATTCACAAATCGCACAGGCTTTTGCGCTAGCGGCCAGTCTGGGGTTATTGGTGATCTACCTTTTTCTTGATATATTTCAATTTTTCTTAGGCCAAAATTATCGCGAAGGCCTGCATGTCGTACCCTATTTACTGCTAGCCTATTGGTTTCTAGGTCTCTACTACAATTTCTCTATTTGGTACAAATTAACCGACAAAACCCACTATGGTGCCTGGATCTCCCTTGGTGGAGCGATGATTACCTTTGGCATTGCCTTTTTGTTCCTTCGTCAATATGGTATTCAAGCGATGGCTTGGGCGGCCATGGCTTGCTATGCATTTATGGCAATCGCGGGATACTTGACTGGACAGAGACATCATCCCATACCCTATCCGGTAGGAAAAATTTCCCTTTACCTCGTCCTGGCGGTATCAGCTGGTTTAGGAGCCCTCCTGGTTGAAAAAGCTTTAACGGCAAACTGGCAGGTGATGCTCACGAGGGTTATCATCCTAATGGGCTTTTGTTTGGTTGCCTATTGGATAGATCGGCCCAGTGTTCATCTCTGGCTGGGCATTAAAAGTAAAACCTAACCATATCCCACAGGTACACCCTGTTTTTGAAAAGAAGGATAACCAATGCGATACCGGCAAAGATCAAAATGAGCTTGGTATTACGCTTGGTTGTCTGATACCGCTCATGCCTGCTTTTGTAACGGTGTTTCGGAGTATAGGCCATGCCTATATAGAGATTTTACCTTCCATAAAAGTAACCGCGTGCCCAGAAATCAGCACGCGATCTCCGTTGAGCTGGCATGACAAACGTCCCCCTCGCTGCGATACTTGACGAGCCTTGAGATCTGTCTTGCCGAGTTTCTTAGCCCAGAGTGGGGTTAGAATCGTATGGGCGGAGCCAGTTACCGGGTCCTCATCAATGCCATATCTGGGAAAGAAGCAGCGACTGACAAAATCCACCGACTGGCCTCTAGCCGTTACGATCAGCCCCCGTTGAGGCAACTGTTTAATCGCCTGCAAATCTGGTTTGAACTTTTTAACATGGTCCTCATCCACTACCACTGCCACGAAGTCATCCTTTCCAAGAAAACTTCCGATCAAACCCGAACCGATGATCTTTTCAATGTCATTTCTCCATTCTCCAGCATCACGAGGCTGATCAACAGGAAAACTCATCTGTAATTCTCCGTCAACTTTTGCTACTTGTAAAGGCCCGCTCCGACTTTCGAAAGTCAATCTCTTGTCAACGTCGTAATGCAAATGATTGTAGATGATGTGTGCTGTGGCTAGGGTGGCATGACCGCATAAATCGACCTCTGCAAGAGGGGTAAACCACCGAATATGGTAATTTCCATTGTTGCCTGTGAAGAACGCCGTTTCCGATAGGTTGTTCTCGGAGGCGATCTGCTGCATAATATGCTCGTCAATCCAATTGTCAAGAGGCACCACCGCTGCAGGATTGCCACCAAACACGTCTTGCGAGAAAGCGTCGACTTGAAATATTGGCAAATGCATCATTTACTAAAAATCTAGTCCCAGTGCCAAATGTAGCTTTGGTTTTTGAACCAATCTTGTCTCGACTCCCCAGGCGTAATCTAACCTGATAAAATACCCGAACAACATGGTCCGAACTCCGACCCCGTAACCGATGACGAGAGGATCACGATAATAATTTACCCTTAATCTCACTGTGGGCGGATTGGCCAGTTCATGAATATTGATGGGATTGTCCTCATCAAAGGGAGAAGCACCCTCCCAGGCAGCACCCAAGTCAGCAAATCCTACTACCTGCATATGCCGGAAAAAGGAGATTTTGATGGGTCTCCTCGACAGGTATTTAAAGAAAGGGATACGCACTTCGGCATTGAGAAGCGCAAAGGTCGATCCGTTTCTAATATTGTAATCAAACCCCCTGAGATTTGGACTAATCGTTTGATAGGCAAAATTACCTGACGTGGGAGAAGGAGTATCCTCATTGAACTTGGGAATGAGCCAGTTGTCAATTCCTCCCAAATAATAGAGAATTTGTTCCGAACCAAATGAAGTTGCTGCAGCCACACGAGTCGCCAATACACTGTGCTTGGCAAAGTTGAAATAATGCCTGGCATCGGTACCCACCACTGTCATAAAACCCTGAGACAAGCGAAGGGAAAGTGGGTCTAGATCAAAAGCAAATTTTTTGACGAGTTCGGTAAATACCTTAAATCGAATTCCCGATCGAATATTGAGATCGATGTCAAGCGAATTGTCAAACACGTATTCTAATTTGATCCCTGCCCTTTGGGCATCGAGATCCGGATTGTTAAGGGAGTTCCGATCAGATGCCAGAATTGTGGTTTTATCCTGGCGCAAAGTAGCAGTGGCCCTGAGGCTCTGATAGACATCCAGGGGATATCGGACGCCATACTGGCCCAGTAGGATCGTTGATCGGGTCCGTTGTGGATCATTATTTTCGAGAAGGGAATTTTCTGTTGTGGTGCGTCGATAAATGGCATATCTCCTATCTAGTCGATTTTTCTTGTCATCAAAAATCAAGAAGTACTCAGCACCGTTAAACGATGTGGGAATCCTGATGCCTCCTTCAAAAACATAGTCTTCAAAAAGATCCCTAAAATCGGCTTTGATTAGGATACCTAACGGAACTGGTTCATATTCTCTTTTAAAGGCACTGTAACTATCGAGACCTCCAAAAAGCAAGCTATTATCCATGTTTGTGCTCAGAGAATGTAATTTAAATTTTAACCGGTACGGTACAATCCTCAATCGATTTATTGCCTGAGTATCCGTACTTTCTGACCGACTATTTTCAACCAAAGTAGCTGGTACCACGATGTCCTTGCTTGCTTCTTCCAGAATATCTTCAGCATCGTCAGACTCCATGTCAGGATATCTGGACTGAAACAGATACTTGACATCTTCATCACTTGAGCGTATGATCTCTTCCCGGGGTGGCTGAGGTCGGGTGGGTGGCAGATCCTCTACTTCGGTCATTCCCCGGTCTTGAGAAAGCAATCTGCGGTGCAGACTGGTCGTACCTGCTACGGCAGCAGATTCTAAGTCCTTTTCATACAAATAATATTCATCATAGATCTTGAATACTTCGGCTACCACTCCACGTTGATCGTTGATGTCAAAAGTTTCAATGTTGTGGAGATAATTCGTCAGTGGCCTTACGTCAGCTTGATACTCGGTCAAGAGGGTATCACTCACCCTCGCCAGCAAGGTGTCGGTGGGTCTTTCAAAATCAGCTGCATCGACAATTTTTATTCGATCATCTGAATAATGCAGTACTTTATGTGGTACCAGATTGCGAGAAACTCGTGCCATCTTTCGATTTAGGATGCCATTTTCCGCCGTGAGAAAGACAATTTGATCATCTCCGACAATAACCGGATCTTCCAAGTCAATAGAAGAATTATCGGTTACCTGATAGATGATTGGATCTGGGGTACCCTCTTCAAAGGCCAGATGGAAAACGTTGAAGTTGGTAAACGGCAATAAGGTATCTACACTCTTGCTTCGTTGGACATCATCAGGTCGATTGGAAGTAAATACGATGCCCTTCACACCTCCAATAGTGGCCCTTTCTACAGCAAGGTCATCGTAGATGTCTTGGGTTAATTGCGTGGATTGACGATTATGAGTTGTGAAATAAAATAGATCTACCATGCCCTGGCTCAAGGCAGAGAATACGATTTCCCTCTCACTGAGCGGTGCCAACGCGTAGACTCTTTCATAGCGCTCCGGTAAGACTTGTTCCATACTCTGACCTTGCACGAAATCAATCAGCTGCAAGGTGATCCTATCTCGATACTCGTAAACGATATAAAGCCCTGATCCATCTGGCAACCAGGCTACTTGAGGATAATTGTAATCCGTAGCTTGTACATTGTTTCGATACCCGTGCTTAAAAACCTTTCTGGATTCACCAGACTCAAGATCCTTAATCACTACCCTGGTCTTACTAATTTGATTGTCGACAATGGCCATTCTGAGACCATCAGGGTTATATTTTACCTGGGTAATAGGGACTCTCTTCTTTCGCTTAAAATCAATCTTTTGACCACCAACATCTTCAAACATTGATCTCTCCTGCTCATATCGCTTAGCAAAATAGGACTCCCACTGATCGGTAATATCCTCGAATGGGATACCAAATACATATAAAAAAGCATCTTCAACACTGCGGTTAATTCTCGTGAGATACAGCAAATTTGATATCTCGGATTTGCCGTAGGTCAGACCGATGTAATACCAAAGAGACTGACCAACAATGCTGGGAAAAATATTGCTTAACTTCTTGAAGGTGGTTTTTCGTTCATATTGAAAAATATTTCGGAGTTCATCATCATTTTCAAAATTCCAGAAATTCCCAATATACTCGGTCAGGCCGATCTGAAACCATGGGGGAACTGCCCCTGAGACCGAATTCTGAACAATTTCCTGCAAATTGGAGCCGAAAAACATACTATTCAGAAAAACTGTGGCCACACCTTTCCGGATCTGGCGTCTGAGTTCCTCATGATCACCATTAAAATGGACAAAAACCTTGCTCCCTTCAATCTTGGTTTGATCATTCACGGTTTGGAAAGTTTCCTCACTCCCAATATTACTCTGCTTTAAGTCGGAAACATCCGAGTAAACGATGATTTGTATTTTGTCATTGATGCGATGCTCAATGATATCTAGGATCTCATCGTGATCCTGTTCGGCGAGTTTGACCGTAGAAACACCATGATTCCTAGCCTTTCCATACCAATAAGTGATGAAGTTCTCACTTTCATAAAAGAGCCACTGGTCAAAGTCATCGTGATATTGAATTCGATTTTTACCATACTCTACTTCAGAGACTTGAGCAGATATACCCGTGGCGAGTATAAAGATCAAGCTTGAATAGAAATATTTGCAGATCTTGGAATTCATCTTGAATCAAACTGACTTTGAGTGAAGAGAGTCAAATTACGACAATACTTGTTTACATACCAACTCTAAACGCAAAAAGCATGAGTATCGTTACTTCCCTTACATTCAATGCCTTCGAAGAAAACACTTATGTGATTTATGATGACACCCGACAGGGAATTATCGTTGATCCCGGTTGCCATAGTACCGAGGAAGAAAATCAATTGCGCGATTTCATCAATAGTAAAGATCTCGACATTGAGAAAATCGTCAATACACATTGCCATGTCGATCATGTTTTTGGAAATCAGTACGCCACAAAGACCTTCAAGGCGGGCCTTTATATACATTCGGGAGAACTACCTGTTTTACAAACCTATCCGCAAGTTGCCAGGATGTACGGACTTGCCGTGAAACCATCACCAGATCCCCAAGGGTTTTTAGAAGAGGGTAATCAGTTGACATTTGGCGAAACCGTGCTTGAAATCTTATTGACTCCTGGTCATTCGCCTGCCAGCATCTCCTTTTACAATGAGGAGGAGGGCTATATCATTGGAGGGGATGTTTTATTTCGGGGAAGTATTGGTCGTACTGATCTTCCTGGCGGCGACATGGATACCTTACTCGACAGTATTCGGAAGCACTTCTTATCTCTACCTGACGACACCGTGGTATATTGTGGGCACGGACCCTCCACCACAATAGGGGTGGAACGAAGGTCCAATCCATTTCTAGTGTAATGAACAACTTTAGATAATACTTAATGTGTTTGCCTATTAGAATAAGACCCCTTGCTGGGGAAGTGGATAGAGCTGAAAGGATTTCCGGTGTAAAGGGCAGGGACCAAATTTTTTAATGGCCTCACGATGAAATGCGGTTGGATAGCCTTTGTTGGTAGACCAACCGTAGATGGGATACAGCTTGTGCTTCCTCTTCATGTATTGATCACGATACGTTTTGGCCAATATGGATGCTGCAGCTATGGAACCCAACTTTGAATCGCCTTTCACCATACACTCATGGGGCAGTTTATCATAGGGCTTAAAGCGGTTTCCATCAATCATAAGTTTCTCTGGCTGTAGCGATAATCGCCTTACCGCATGATGCATGGCTTCGAAAGAAGCATTGAGAATGTTGATCCGGTCAATGGTTTTCGGTTGGCAAAATGAAACGGCATAACTGAGTGCCTGCTTTTCAATGATGATGCGTAACCTATCGCGAGCATCTTCATCGAGCAATTTAGAATCGTTCAATTCCTCATGAATGAAATCAGGCGGTAAAATGACTGCGGCTGCAAATACTGGCCCGGCCAGACAGCCACGACCAGCTTCATCACACCCGGCTTCCAGCAAAGACCGATTTTTTCTGGCTGGTAACACATTACTAATATACGTAATGTATTTAAGGGACTAAATTTTTCTGATTCGAAATTCGACACGGCGATTCTGCTGACGGCCATCATCGGTCTGGTTGGTTGCAATAGGCCTTGTAGTGCCGTAGCCAATGTAGCTCAGCCGGTTGGAATCAATGCCGTGATCGATCAAATAGCCCACAACAGCTTTGGCTCGCCGATTAGAAAGGTCCATGTTGTAATCAAACCCGCCGACATAATCCGTGTGTCCGCCGACTTCAATTTCCATGGTAGGGTATTCTTGCAGTATGTGAAGCAGTTTAGTCAGATCTTTTAATCCCTGCGGTCGGATAACTGCCTTATCGGTGTCGAAGAAAATATTTCCTAGTTGGATGACTTTATCCTCTTCCAGTGGATACCAGTCGCTAAATTCATCATCCGCACCCGAAATGATCGGCGGCCTTTTATGTACCAACACATCGTCGATATAGTAGTATGCAAAGGCATGACCGCCTTCAGCCTTTGAGCTGCTCAGTGTCTCTTCGTCAGAATAGAAGTTGCCAATGGTCAGAAACTTGCAGGCCTTTTGTGCCGTGAAATCTCCTTGCACTTTATGCCACGAAAATTCATTGCCAGGTACGATTCGTCGACTGTAGACTTGAGGGACCCGCTGTACCACTCGGTCTGTCTTTTCCTGTAATTTGTTTTCACTAAAATAAATGCCCAAATTGTTGGCGTGCATACCTGTATGTAGAGGAGAGGCCCAAAATTCCACGTGGTAAGCCTGGCCCGGCACCAGAGGTTCTTTTAAGTTTACCTGGACATATTCCCGACAATGGGGCTTACCCTGATTACATCCAAAGGCGGTGATACCGGCCATATATTTGCCAGATCTAGGTCTCTTCTTTCCGAAGCCGCGTGCTTGCCAGGTATCTGGTACATTGATCTTCGGCCCATAAACATCCGGTGAGGCCTCAGATGCTGAGCTCCAGTCCTTTAATAATGCAGTGAAATCAGAACCTCGATAAAACCAACCATGAGGTAAAATGGAAAAGTTTTCAAAGCCTGGATTGGGTACCAGGTTGACTTGCTCATTTTCACTGACTTTTACCCCTGTTAGGATCAGTGACCATGCTATCACGAAGGCCAATTTGCTGTACATGATCTCAATTTCACAGCTAAAATCCTACCAAAATCAAAGACCTACGGAATTTCATCATGATGATACGAAAAAGTAGACCTTTGTATGCCACTAACGCTTTTTTCAAATGAATGATTTTCTCAGCCATCTAGGAATTGAAAAAGAAAATCCTGGAACCTGGGCCGGCAGCACACCTTACCTGTCAAAGAATGTATTGACATCATCCTCACCAGTCGATGGGCAAATCATTGCCACGGTCAGTACGAGTACTCTCGATCAATATGAAGCGATAGTCCAGGCGGCGCAGGAAGCATTTTTGACCTGGAGAAGTTTGCCTGCTCCTCGCCGAGGTGAAATCGTCCGTCTTTTCGGTCAACAACTTCGCGACCTGAAGGAACCCTTAGGACGGTTGGTGTCTTATGAGATGGGCAAAAGTTTGCAAGAGGGCCTCGGTGAAGTGCAGGAGATGATTGATATCTGTGATTTTGCCGTGGGTCTTTCCCGGCAACTCTACGGCTTGTCGATGCATTCCGAACGGCACCATCACCGCATGTACGAGCAATGGCATCCCCTTGGGCCTGTGGGAATCATTACTGCCTTCAACTTTCCTGTAGCCGTGTGGTCTTGGAATGCGATGATTGCGTTGGTTTGTGGAGACGTTTGTCTGTGGAAGCCCTCGGAAAAGGTGCCCCTCTGCAGTATAGCCTGCCAAAAGATGCTGGTTGGAGTTTTGGAAAAAATGAATGTCCCTACGGCGGTCTCCTGTTTACTCAATGGTGATCATGAGGTAGGAAGTTTCTTGACCAAAGACGTGAGAATACCTCTGATTTCTGCAACGGGCAGCTGCAGGATGGGACGAACAGTGGGTGTTGAAGTGGCCAGCAGATTCGGTAGATCACTCCTTGAACTAGGAGGGAACAATGCCATCATAGTAACTCCTGATGCTGACATCAAGCTGGTCGTGATGGGTGCGCTCTTTGGCGCGATCGGAACCGCTGGACAGCGTTGCACCTCTACTCGTAGACTGATCGTTCATGAATCGGTATATGATCAGGTACGGGATGCGCTGAAGGGAGCTTATGAACAAGTGAAAATTGGCAACCCTCTACACGTTGAAAACCATATGGGTCCACTTATCGATGAGCAAGCGGTAAAGATGTACGAGGATGCATTGAAGATGGTGGAACAACAGGGGGGAACTTTTGTGCTCAAGGGATCGCGACTTTCTGGTGAGGGCTATGAGAGTGGATGCTTTGTGAAACCAAGTATCGCTGAGGTTGAAGCAGACCTTCCCATCGTACAAGAAGAAACCTTTGGGCCACTTCTATATCTTATCAAATACAGGGATCTGAAAGAGGCTATTGGCATTCAAAATAGTGTACCCCAAGGTTTATCGTCAGCGATTATGACCAATAGTGTCAATGAAGCTGAATATTTTCTGTCTACAGAGGGATCTGATTGTGGTATTGCTAACGTAAATATCGGCACCAGTGGCGCCGAAATTGGTGGTGCGTTTGGTGGAGAGAAGGAAACCGGAGGAGGGCGAGAAAGTGGTTCAGATGCTTGGAAAGCCTATATGCGTCGTCAAACTTGTACCATAAACTATGGCGATTCCCTTCCTCTGGCTCAAGGCATTAGCTTCGATTTGGAATGAGCATCGATCGTGCTTCGGCACCTGTTTATAGGTTTGTGGATTGCACCCTTCTGAGATTCTCCGTTCAAGCTCACTATTTAAAGAAGGCCACTGTCTAATTTTGGATGCTTACGATCACTGATTTGTATGCTGGCAAAGAGACGTGCCACTGGTCTTCCATGAAGTGAAGGCAATGGTCAATACTAGAGTCATTGAGGACATCATATACTTTCTGTCTCATGGGCATCGATACATTTGGCCGGATGGCGTCTGTAACAAAGTGATCAGAATAATTGATGACCACCAACCTGTATTCCTTTCCATATTGCCATGACCACGCCAACAATCCCGAATCACCCAGCACAGAAACTCTGGACCAAATACCACGCTTAAAAACGGGGTTATTGACTGCTGACAACAAGCGTTCGTAATGGGTCTCTTGGCACCGGCAAAGACTTTGCCTGTTGTCTTGAATCCTGAAACTGCATGGACACTGGTATTCGTTGGCAGGCAAAACGAGCTGAACGGGTTGTCTAGTTCTCGATCCCTCCCACTGACCATCAAAGTACAATCGCAGCCCAGGTAAGGTTGCCATTGCCACAGATGCAGCCCTTGACCGCATCTCACCTAAGTGCTTTAATGACCGTTGTTCGTCGTGGTTTTCAATAAACCGCACCAGATGTTGTTGGAAACTACTCTCGGCCTGAAGATGAATTCTCACTCTCTCAGCTGGCCCACCGGCCAATCGATCAAGTAACTCCTTGTCATAGACATAGTCAAAACCCATTGCAATCATTTCTGCTTCGGTACCCCAGTAGGCCTCGGCAATGAAAAGAAATCCGGGAGAGGTAGACTTAATCTCAGGTATGACCTTCTGCCAAAAGTTAGGAATGTGTTTTGGATCAGGTATTTTCCAGGTTTTCCTAAATACCCTGGGCAAGAGAAGCATAGCCATATCACATCTGACTCCATCGCAGAGTTCAGCGACCTTTTTCAATCGATCGGTCATAAATTCATGGGTATCGACCTTGCTGTAGTCCAGCTGGGCGGTGTCAGTCCAGGCTGGGAAATAGGGATCTCGGCCATGGGCCAAATAGGATTTACCCCTTTTGTAGAAAGTATGCGAGTCTTGCTTGAATTGTTCTTCTGATACCGACAAAAACAATTGAGATTGGGTCAGTGTCAGCTCACTAAGGGCATTAAGGTGGTTGGGGATGAAGTCAAGAACCAACTTCATACCGACCTGATTAATGGCAAGCTTAGTGGCCGATAGTTCATCTATAGTCCCGATCAGCCTGGAAGGAATATAATCTTCTATGGCATAGGGTGATCCTCCAACATCTGTGTTCTTCCAATGGGCGTTGGTTTGATAGTAAGATTGGACCAGGTCTGGATGAAAGCAGTATTGTTCAATTGATGACTGAGAAGTTTCCCAAACACCCATCAGCCAGACTATGTCCACACCTTTTGATCGTAGATTCTGCCAAAAAGACATAGGAACACTGCCGATGGTACCCCATTCGTGACGACTTAACCACGTGCGGGTGTTGATTTGATAGAGGGTGTAATGCATTTTGAATTGTATCTTCTGATTCAAGCAGGTCTTTTTAACGAAACTTCTTGTCTGGCTGGGACAGTTCTTGTACCGGGCCTAAAGTACCCAGAAAGGTAACTGGTCGTGGTTGGCATTCTAGGAGGAAGTAAATCAGGTGTTGCCTCAGCATCAGTAGATAAGGGGTGCACAGTTTAGATGCCAAGAGCTTGTTTCATCTTAAGGTAGATTTCGGTATTATCAAAAGTGCCTTGAAACAATTCCGAACCCGGACCCGAGGCAAAAATTGGTACCATAGTAGCCGTATGATCTTTGGTGCTGAAACCCAAAATCAATTCGCCCTTCTCATCCTCTTGCACGATGGCTAACCCACCAGTCTCATGATCAGAGGTGACCAGTAATAAGGTCTCACCATCTTTCTCAACCCAGTCAAGCATCTTTCCCACTGCCTCATCAAAGTCAATCACTTCATCGACGATCCATTCCGCATCATTTGCATGTCCTCCCCAGTCGATCTGTGATCCTTCGACCAAAAAAAAGAAACCCTCGTCTGTCCGGCGATTGAGATATTGAACACCTCTTTGGCAGGCTTCGACCAGGTAATGCCTTCCATGAGTATGCTGTAGCGGTTCTTCATTTGCGGTGAAATAGGCAAATTTCGCATTGTTAAAGATCGTCACTTCACTAAAGGGAAGTTCGAGAAAAGTTGAAATCTGGTAGCCATCGGTTTTCATTTCATCCAATAGATTACGTCCATCTCCATCACGGCGCTCAAAATATTTCAATCCTCCCCCAACCAGATAGTCCACGTCTGCTTCCAAAAGATCCAACGCGATCTCCTCATACATTGCTCTACTCTGCTGATAAGAATAGAATGCTGCTGGTGTCGCGTGAGTGACAGAAGACGTAACGGTAATCCCAGTAGCCCAGCCTTTGTCTTGTAATTCTTCCATTATGGATATGGGAGCCTTGGTTTCGAGACTAGATCCAAAAGTTGAATAATCAGCCTTAATTCCTCTGGCCATTGCCGCAGCTCCAGCGGCCGAGTCAGTAATTAACTTGTCCCTACAATGAGTTTTTTGCAATCCGATGGTCTTAAAACGCTCCATATTCAGACCTCTTTTCGTACTATAAGATGCAGCCGATATATGTGTTAGACCCATGCCATCTCCAATCATTAGAATGATATTTTTGGCCTTGATGGATTGATCATCAGATTGGACGGCGAGCTTGCTAGGTGAGCAAGCACTGCAGACCAAAATAAAAAACAATACTTTTTTGCACATGGCAGATCTTAGATTTCTCTATCAGCGTATCTTTAAGCAGGGATGAAAATAACATTCTCCATAAACAATTCATTAGTAAGGCGCTGGACCTCTTTGAAGTACCTGACGTGCATCTTCTCGTTTCTCTTTCTTGGGCTGTCTTTGACCTCAGGACAAACCAATGGATCGAAGAAGGAGAGAAAGCTGACTTTTTTTGATGTCATCAACCAGACATCAGAAGTACAACTAATCATATGTGGGCAAATTGATTCTGTTCTGGAAAATCGCTTTACTCCAAACACCTATCCCAGTCTAGTCAAGGTGATGAGCGGAGAAAAATTAATTCTTGAAATTCCGGCTAAGCTCTCGGCACGCGGTCGATTCAGACGTAAAAAGTGCGATTTTCCCCCCCTGAAATTGGACTTACCCAAAGGAAAATTGAAAGATATGGGACTAGACAATGCCGATGATTACAAAGTGGTCACCCATTGCCTTGATAGCCGAATTGGAGAGCGTATTTTGCAGAAAGAATTTCTCATCTACCAAATGTTTGAAATGTTAACGGGCTATTGCTACCGCACAGTTATGTTGCCCGTAAAATATGTTGACATTGAAAGCAAGGACACGACAGAAAAATCCATCATTTTGATAGAGAGCCATGAAGAACTGGCTGACCGCTTTGATGGGGATTGGTGTAATTGCATGGGTACCGAACCCGAGGAAGTTGATATCAGGCAGTATGAGTTGATTGCATTATTCCAATACATGATCGGAAACCGTGATATGGATCTCAAAACCGAACACAATCTGCGCTTGTTAATGAGAGATGGTTATAAGTACCTCCCCATTCCCTATGATTTTGATTTTTCGATTTTTGTCAAGGCACCATATGCTTATGTTACAACTCATAATTTTCAACCAAGGTTATATCTTGGATATGCTCAAAATGCCCATCTGGTAGAAAGTCTACTTCCAAGATTCGTTGAACTCAAAAAGTCCTTCTTCGATCTCATAAAAGAACAGAAATCCCTACCTAAATCAGATCGACGATGGTGCCGCAACTATTTGAAGAGTTTTTACAATGAGATTAAACGTAAGAATTTCCTTCCGCCCTATAACAGATAGGGCTATTTGTTGGTCAGTTTTGGATTGGTCTGGTGGCGATCGACATCGCGACTTGTCTTTTTACTCAAGTTCTTAGAGATCTCTTTGGTGAGGTCAACACCACTTTGGTTGGCAATGCAAGTAAGAACAAAGAAAATATCGGCAATCTCATCACCCAATTGTAGGTCAAATGCTTTCTCCTTGTTTTTGTTTTTCCAAGATTGCTCTCCGTGTTTTCTAGCCATCAATCTCGCCAATTCACCCACTTCTTCCATCAGTAAGACCATATTGGTTAGTGGATCGAAATAGCGAACACCATATTCCTTAATCCATTGATCGACTTTGTTTTGCATCTGGGATATGGTCATTACTCGCGATTTTTTGTATTGATAATAATGGTTACGGGACCATCATTCGTCAGCTCAATTTGCATGTTTGCCCCAAAAATACCGGTCTGAACAGGTTTCATCATTCGTTCTGTTAAAATTTTCACGAATCGGCTAAAAATCGGTTCAGCGATGGAGGGTTTAGCAGCTCTAATAAATGATGGTCTTCGACCCTTTTTGGTGCTGGCATGCAAAGTAAATTGACTAACCACCAGCAAATCACCGTCGATTTCCCTAATACTTCTATTCATTAAATTTTGATCGTCATTGAAAATTCTCAGATCGACTATTTTCTTTGCCAACCATTGCAGGTCCTGTTCACCATCCTCATCCTCTATTCCAACCAAGAGCAGCAATCCTGGCCCAATCTGGGCTACAGCATTAGCATCTACAAGTATAGAAGCACGTGATACCCTTTGGATTACTACTTTCACTTAAATAATGTGAGTGATGGGCTTTGAGGTTGGTGAAGAGATCTATGAGAATATCCTGACACCTTGATCTTGTTGTTCGTGGCCATTCTACTCAGTGCTGGTGTTCTGTTCTGATTGAGCAATTCAATAAGATCAGCTACAGGTACCTGCGCAAGCCAAACTTTTGCATTCTCGGCCGAAAATATGAGGGGTTCGCAGGTGATCTCCTTTTCATGATTCATTCCATATAATCTCGACAACAAAACCACCGAGCACTCATCTTCGGAATATAGAGCAGGTATCAATAGTGGTTCGCCATTTTCTTGGAAAATGCGTTCAGGTACAGCATCAGGATAAAGCCAATCATAATAGCTGTCAGCCAATGCGATACAACGCTTCTGACGGAAAGCCATTCTAAAGGATGGCTTCACATGAACGTGCTGGTATTCAATTTGGGTAATATAGTCATTATTCAGGCGCGAAATCCCCCACCTGGCGTGTCTTACTCCATATTCCGGTCTGATAACAATGGGTATGGACTCACCAGGTGAAATGGCATATTTCTGTATGAGCTGATTACCCAGCTTCAAATCAACACCGAAAATCTTTTGCAGCACCTCATTACTAAGTATGGAAGACAGTCTTTTCATTTTCTTTTAATGTCAGTCGGTTGATTCTACCAAGCACAACCTCGAAATTAATATTTTTACACATTAAGTGTAAATATAATATATAATTAACTCTTAAATAGATATATACAGTTTAATATTTTTACTAGTGTGTGTTAATAAGATTGAACAGATTCCACCGGATGGTGATGTATTGCCTACGGCTACTAACGCAGATCTGCTTATAGTGGATAATTAAGATCTTTTCTATACTGCCATCCACAGCTATGGATATTTTCTAACACCGACTGAGGGAAGTAATTTTAATCAATTTTCTTTATCCACAATTTGTTAGTAAAGTCTGTAATAATCAGGTTATCAATTGGTTTAGATCTTGATAATTTGTTAATTATCATATAGTACAATGATAAATATGAAATTTCAAAATCTTTACAGAACATTTTTTATACCAATTAACAGTACTAATGATGATGAGTAGAAATAGTAAATTTCTTAAGTCAATAACATCATAAAAAAGGAGATCAAATTTTGAAGAAATCGGTCTATCGTTGGTTGTTTCTTGGTCTAGTACTGGTCTATGTGCAAATTATTCTGGGAGGCATTACAAGATTAACTGGCTCGGGGTTATCGATTACAAAATGGGAAATTGTAACGGGTACAATCCCTCCGATTACGCAGGAGGATTGGATGGAGGTGTTTGACTTATACAAAAGCACACCGCAGTACCAAAAGATCAACCAAGGCATGACGCTGAACCAATTCAAATATATTTACTTCTGGGAATACCTACATCGTTTGTGGGCCAGAGCCATGGGCTTCATTTTCATTTTTCCCTTTATTTTTTTTATGGCTAAGAAATGGTTGCCAGTCGGCCTTGTTAGGAGGCTAGGGATTGTGATCTTATTGGCTGGGATGGCTGCTTCTTTTGGTTGGGTGATGGTTGCAAGCGGACTGGTAAACCGGCCCTGGGTTAATGCTTATAAGCTTGCGGTTCATCTCATGTTGGCTGTGATTCTGATAGGATTTCTGATGTGGACCACTCTTGATTATCGGTTTGGAGTCGAGGGCAGGTATTTCAGGTCAGGGTTGCTAAGATGGGTTTTTTTCTTGCTGATAGCACAGATAATTTTGGGAGGTTTGATGTCGGGTATGAAGGCGGCCCTTGTTTATCCAACCTTTCCGGACTTCGATGGTCATTGGTTGCCCGAAGTGTTGATGAGTGCTGAATCTTGGGATGTTAATAATTTTGTGAGATATGATCGGTCTGCGTTTGTTCCAGCCATAGTTCAGCTGCTCCACCGGACTGTGGGATATTTGTTGTTTATCTTGGGATTATGGGTCTTTTTTCTGGAGAATCGTGCCTGGCGATCAAGAGGTCTATTTGTGTCTGCATTCTTATGGCCAATATTGTTGGTAAGTCAGGTTTTGTTGGGGATTATTGTGTTAATAAATAGTAAGACCCACATTCCCACGACCTTGGGTGTATTGCATCAGGGATTGGCGATCGCACTATTTCTCCTATGCATTTATTTGGTCTATTTTGATAGGAAAGGTGGACTTACCGAAATTCCAGGTCATGAGGTTGAGTTGCAAGATTTGGCAAATAGATGAAGACATGTCAAAAAAACCTATTTTGAGGGACTGATGAAGCAATCAATCACTGATTTTCCAATAGAACAGCAGGGAGGGTTTAAATACATTGATTTAGGCCCGAAAGAGGGTATACCCTTGGTGTTGTTACATGGACTTTTTGGAACTGCCAGTAATTTTGATGCCTTAATCAGGTACTTTCAGCAAAGTAGGCGAGTACTGATGCCTATCCTACCGATTTTCGAAATGTCCATACGCAGGCTTTCATTAAAGGGTTTGGAAGATTATGTTGCTGCATTTATGGATGAGATGTCGTTGGAAAGGTTTGATTTACTGGGAAACTCATTGGGAGGTCATTTAGCGATTTTGTACACCCTTGATTATCCAGGGCAGGTACGATCCCTAACACTTACGGGTAGTTCTGGTTTGTATGAAAGTGCTTTTGGAACAAGTTTCCCTAAAAGAGAGGATTATGAGTATATAAAGAACAAGGTAAAACTTACCTTTTATGATCCAGAAATTACGACGAAAGATATGGTGGATGAGGTGTTTGACATTGTGAACGACCGGGGAAAGGCCATCAGGATTATAAAGACAGCAAAGTCTGCAATTCGTCACAATGTGGGAGAGCGTCTGCATTTGATCAGTGTACCGACATTATTAATTTGGGGTCGACAAGATTCAATTACTCCTCCCTTTGTGGCTGAGAAGTTTGATGAGTTGATCACAGATACGAGATTGCATATATTGGACCGATGTGGTCATGCACCAATGTTGGAACTGCCGAAACAATTTAATGCCTTACTAGAAGGCTTCTTGACATCACTGGAAGCTGATCATGTGGCTCGGTCTTTAGACCAGTAAGTCACGATGTCCGTAATTCATCATCGTCTATTTTGGTCGTCTGTTGCTAGAGAATGCAATGATTGGCTGGATGCCAGTGATAAATCCCTAATGAGGCAATTTTTTGCTTCCTTCTAAGTGAAGCAGTTCACGTGATTTGGGTACGTATGCAAGCTAAATCACAATTGGTAGAGAAAGTCAGCTAAAGCTTCAAGATCTGAGGTTATGGTAGTCTTTTTCTGCTCTCTATGAAGAAGTTGAGCCAATGATGGATGGAGGTCAATGGAAGTTGAAGTGGCTTTCCGGACGGTTTCAAGGAATTTGGTGGGATGGGCGGTTTCAAGAGAAATGATATGATGATCGCAGTGCTCATTGAGAAATGCAAAACTACCCAACAAGGAAACCGCTCCATGAGGGTCAAGCAGATATTTATAACGCTGATAGGCAACCTTAATCATGTCGATGGTTTCCTGATCAGTAAATGAGTAGCCAAAGAGATCAGACTGACTAACGTTCCACGTGGAACGATCAAACAGATAAATCATTCGAAAGAAGTTGGAAGGATTACCGACATCCATGGCATTTGATAGCGTAGCTATAGAGGGCCTTGGCTCGAATATGCCCGTATTGAGGTAGATAGGAACAATATCGTTGATATTGGTGGCAGCGATGAAGGAATGAATAGGTAAACCCAAATGCTTGGCAAGCAGGCCGGCAGTGAGATTACCGAAATTTCCGCTGGGAACACTAAACGAAATCTTCTGATTTTTGATTGGAAGTTGGCGATAAGCTTCAAAGTAGTAGAATGATTGAGGGATAAGTCTGCCAATATTTATGGAATTTGCTGAGGTCAGAGAGATATTTTGACGCAATGTTACATTGCTGAATGCCTCTTTGACAAGGCTTTGACAATCATCAAAAGTACCCTCCACCTCAAGGGCATGAATATTATCTCCATAGGTAGTTAACTGATGCTCTTGAAGCTGACTGACTCCATTTTTTGGATAGAGAATCACTACTCGTATGTTTGGAACCTGGTAAAATCCGGCAGCTACGGCTCCACCGGTGTCACCAGAGGTAGCCACCAATATTGTCAAGTCAGTTTGATCATTGTCAAGCAGAGAGGAGAGGAGACGCGACATGAATTGAGCACCAAAGTCCTTAAATGCCAATGACGGACCGTGAAACAACTCCAGAATTGAAATCTGCTCAGTTAAGGGTATGATGGGCGCTTCAAAGGTCAGAGAGTCTGTGATCACTTGGGCTAGGTTGGTAACTTCTGCACCTAATATTTGCCTAGCTATTTGAAGAGCAAGCTCCTGAAAACTGTACTCAGAAATGGAATGGAAAAAAGGGCCTGGCAGAGGATCCAGGGAGGTTGGCATGAAAAGACCCCCATCTGGTGCGAGTCCGAGCATGATGGCATCCGTGAGGGAGTACGTTTTTGGATCTCCGCTGGTTGAAATAAGTTCCACGTGAAACAATTAGTATTTAGTGGTACCACACATATTAATGGAAGAAATATAGTAGTTGCTTGCAATGCCATGAGAAGCAAGCACGCCTTCCATTTTCTTGGCACAATTCTCAATATGAACACTATTATTAAACATGGCAAATATTGACGGACCAGCTCCAGAAATGCTGCAACCCAATGCTCCATACTCCATGGTGATCTGTTGCAATTCATCAAAGTGAGGAACCAATTTCTTTCTTTGCGGCTCGATGACATGATCGACGAGTGACCTACCGATAAGCGTAAAATTGCTGGTAAACATTCCAGTGATCAATCCAGCCAAATTGCCGGTTTGTTTTACCATAAGGTCGAGTGTAACTTGCTTGGCAATAATACTCCGGGCTTCTTTGGTCAGGATTTTAATATGTGGATACAACACCAACACCGTAAGACCTTCCGGAACCGGAATTCGATAGAAATCTAGTTCGGTATTGTCTCTGATCAAGATCAGTCCACCCAGGAGTGCAGGGGCGACATTATCTGCATGATAGGCCCCATCAGCTACTTGCTCACCCAATACTGCAAAGGGAAGAAGTTCTGCTTTTTCCAACGGTTTCCCTAAGTATTCATTTACCGCCATCACAGCTCCAGCTGCGCTTGCAGCAGAAGAACCCAAGCCACTCCCAAAGGGCATCTTTTTATGGATCTCTAAATCAATCGGTACATCGAGAGCATCCAAGTGAGTAAGGAGCATCTTAGCGGCAAATCCAGCGGTGTTTTGATCAAGATTGTACGGAAGTTGACCCTTATCCCCCGTTATTTTGGTTATTTGTAATGATTTTGACGTACCTGGCTTTGCGATGATATCATCTCCCGGTCCCTCTAGGGCAAAACCCAAAACATCAAAACCACAAGCCACATTGGCTACCGATGCGGGAGCAAATACTTTGATACCAGCACTCATAATAGATTTCCAATGTGAATGATCTCGGCAAATACCCCAGCAGCGGTTACTTCAGCCCCCGCACCAGGTCCTTGAACCACCAGCGGTCTTTCTTTGTATCTCTCCGTAGTGAATACAATCATGTTATCACTTCCACTTAGGAAGTAAAATGGACTATTTACAGATACTTCCTGTAGCCCGATGACAGCCCTACCCCCTTCAATTTTGGCAATGATTCGCAACTTGCAATTCTTAGCTTCCGCTTCTGCCCGCAGATTCTCAAAATGCGCATTTGCACGGTGTAGTGCATGATCAAGTTCCTCTCCAAGTTCTGCATCCATACAGTACTCAGGTAAGATCTGATTAACGCTTACCTCCGATGCCTCCATCTGTATTCCCGCTTCTCGAGCAAGAATCAATATTTTGCGCTTGACATCCAGGCCACTCAAGTCCGTTCGTGGATCGGGTTCAGTAAAGCCTCTTCTACCAGCCTCTTTTACGGCTTCGTCAAATGGGATCTCGTCGCTGAAGTGATTGAAGATAAAGGACAAAGATCCTGAGAGAACGCCCTCGATTTTTAAAATTCGATCACCACTATCGATCAAATTTTTCAAAGTGGAAATGACTGGTAAACCAGCGCCTACATTGGTTTCATAACCAAAGTATACATTCTTTTGCTCGGCAATTTTCAAAAGATCGAGATATTGGTCAAGGTTGGATGATGTGGCTACTTTATTGGGTGTGGATATGGATATGGAAGCATCTAAAATGGCCCTGTAGTGGTCAGGAATCAACAAATCAGCCGTATTATCGACAAAAATCGAATTAGAGAGATTAAAGGTGAGAATCTTGTCTACATAAACATCCATATCACTAACCAGGTCAGACTCTGCCAATATGTCCTCCCAATGATTCAAATCAATGCCGTCAGGATCAAATACCATAGTTTTGGTATTGGCCAATCCAACGACTTTAATTTCAAAAGATCGTCTGTTCTTTAAGAAGGAAGACTGCTCCCGTAGTTGCTTGAGAAGGGTGCCCCCAATCAGGCCAACACCCACCATAAAAAGATGCACAACCTTCGTATCAGATAAAAAGAAGGCCTCGTGCAGTACATTAAGGGCCTTTTTCTCGTTGGTGGCATTGATGACCACGGAGATGTTTAATTCACTTGAACCTTGAGCAATGGCCACAGCGTTAATGCCATTGTTGCCCAGTGCAGTCAGCATCTTGCCAGCTACACCTGGTTTGTAGCGCATATTTTCCCCTATGATCGCGATAACTGACAAGTCATCTTCAACCTTTACCCTTTCGATCGTATCCCGGGATATTTCTAACTCAAACTCCTTTTCTATTCCTTTCTTGGCTCGAACCACGACGCTGGGTTGGACGGCAAAACTAATGGAGTGTTCACTTGATCCTTGTGTGATCAATATAACGTTGATTCCTGCACTTGCTAGACTGCCAAACAAACGGGCAGCTATACCAGGAACACCAAATAAACCACTTCCCTGGAGTGTAAGTAATGAAACATCAGAAATAGATGAAATTCCCTTTACCGCCTTTGCATAGTCGTTCGCCGTCTCACTGATGAAGGTTCCCGGTTGTTCAGGCGCAAATGTATTCTTTATGTAGATCGGGATGTCCTTTTGCAACAATGGAAGTATCGTAGGAGGATAGATTACTTTCGCACCAAAGTGAGACATTTCTACTGCCTCGGCGTAAGTCATCCGTGGTATGGTAAAAGCACTTTCAACCATCTTGGGATCACAAGTCAGCACACCATCAACATCGGTCCAAATCTCAACCGCCTTCGCCTCCAAAGCTGCCCCCACAAGTGCTGCCGTATAGTCCGAACCTCCGCGACCTAAAGTAGTAGTTAATCCACCTTTGGCTGTGCTGATGAAGCCCGTGAGAATTTGTAATGTGCTTACTGAATCAAAGTGTTTCTTTATGTTGTCGTTGGTGAGTTGGTGATCTACCTGCGCCGCACCAAAACGCTTATTGGTTTTGATTAATGGTCTGGTATCAACAAAAGTACATTCAATGCCCTTCTTTCGAAGATATTCAGCAACTATAAAGGCGCTGTTTCTTTCACCAAAGCTAAGAAGGTAATCCATGGTACGTGGAGTCGCCTCTAACAATAAATATACGCCCTGTAGGAGCTTCTCCAGATCGCTGTGCAGCTGGTTGACATAGGGCAGCACTCGATTGGCATTGTCAACAAAGAGATCTTCTACGATTTCAAGGTGCATAGTGTGGAAAGCAACCAGGGATTCTTTGTATTTATCATTTCCTTTCGCTGCCAAATTGGCCATCTCTAAAAGGAAATCTGTCGCTGATCCAAATGCTGAAAGAACGACAGCACAAGGCGGGTCCTCATGCGCCATCTGACCATGGATGATATCCGCTACTCTCCTAATGCGGTTAGCCGAGGCCAGGGAAGATCCACCAAATTTTAACACTCGCATAGCTTGTTCCAATTAAGACCCGATCTGCAATAAGCGCGCAAATATACTAAGGATTACAAGGATTCTGGGCGATTTATGTAATCACCATAAATAAACCAGCGGTAGTATCAAAATTCCTTAAAGGAGTTCCTTTAGGTAGTGGTCTTCCCTTTGACGCATAAGATGCCGGTCGTGATCACTTTCATCTTTCCAGCCGCACATATGCAATAAGCCGTGCAGCATCACTCGATAGAGTTCCTGCGTGACATCAGGCGCACCGTGCAGAACAGCATTTTCTCTGACTCGATCTAGACTAACATAAACCTCTGCTGAAATCGGATCATAAGATTCGGGAAAAGTCAAGATATCCGTATAGTAATCATGATCCAAGAATTGTTGATTTAGTGACAACAAGACCTGATCATTGCATATAATGTATTGCAAATTCTGAATGTCCCGTTGTTCGCGAATCGCTACACTAGTTAGCCATGCACGTATGGTGACTCGATCCAGATCCAAAGAATCGATTTGCTCAAAATGAAAATCAATTGGGGGTTTTCCCATCAAGATCTGGCCACTGAGGATTTGTTGGTCTAATCAGACGTCAAAGTTGATAATGACCGTACGACCTTTGTTGGCGAATTTAATTCGATCAGAGAGTTGTCGCATTAAGAACACTCCACGCCCGCCATTTTTTTCAAGGTTTTCAACTTTTGTAGGATCGGGAATGCTTTCATAGTCAAAGCCGCTTCCCTCATCCGACACTTTGAAAGTCAAGCCTTTGTTCTTGGTATAAGAATGATGGATTACAACATTCTTAGACCGATTTTCTCCGTTTCCATGGATGATGGCATTATTAACGGCTTCGGTCAGGCTAATAAGAATATCGGGATACCGATCAGGACCAATATCATAGCGTTCAGACAAAATCTGGATAAATTGCTCTAACTCGCATATGCTGTCAGAGCAAGAAGCCAACTTCAACATGATCAGTTTTCTTTAAGCGATTTATAGTATTCTTCGACCAATTGCTTATAATAGGGTTTAAGAGCAGGAGATACTGTCTTAAAGGGTTCAATCTGGGCTTCTCTCTCTTTGATGTATTCCTCAACCGAAGGAGGTAAGGGTCGTTCCATCTCATCAGCGGTATTTGACTCTCTCTTATTGTCGTATTCTCTTTCTCTTTCAGCTCTCTCAGACTCCAATAATCTCGTCAGTATTTCCTCCTGCCTCTTCAAAACCTCATTAGTCAACCGTTTATTGACTAAATCAGTTTCCACTTTATCCATTTCCTCTAAAATTTCTTGCAATTCTTTTGATCCCTGGCCCTGCGCTTGCTTTTCCCGTTGAAGGTCACGTAGGGCCTTTCTCAAGGCAGCCTGCTTTGCCGCCATCTGGGCAAATTCTTTGCTGGTGCCCTCTTGACCCTGATTAAGACCATCCTTCATTTTTTGCATCTCGCCATTTAAGTTCTTCTGACCTTCAGAAATCTTGTCCACGGGGACATTACCGCTGCCATCTTTGGGCTGAGCTCCTCCCGGTTTAGTACACATCTGTGAACCACTCATCATCCCTGCCATTTGCTGCTGCATCTGGTTCATTGATTCACTAAACATCAAAGCCAAATCATTGACATTCTTCATCGTTCTTTGCTGATTATCAGAAGCTTGCGCCTTCTTTCGCTCCTCCAGCAGGGTAAGGCTCTTTGACATGTGACCCTTGATTTCTGAAACCTTTTCCAGCACGAAAGACTCGATTTGATACACTCGCTGACTGAGTGCAATCAAGCTATCTTCAATCAGATGGAAATCATCCTCCAGCTTGTGCTGGTGTTGGACCAACTCGGTGTACTTCGGCGTGCTGGTGTGTGCTCTATTGAAATCATCCATCAGCTCTTCCTGGTCAAAAGACAGTCCGACCAGATTTTCTAAGAGTTGGCGCATAGCCTGCATATCTTCTTGCATTTGCTGCATGTCTCCTTCTTGCATCTGTTGCTCCATTTGTTGGGCCATTTGCTGCATTTTCTGACCTGCATTCTTTTGAGACTTGCTGGCATTCTGCTTCTGATTTTGTTGAAGTTGCTGCAAACTTTGATTTAGATCCTGCTGGATGTCTTCCATCTGCTCCTGATTTTGTTCATCCAGATTCTTGGGCTTCTGTAAATCTTCGTTTCTCTTTTCAAGCTCTTCCAGAGCTTCCTTGATGTCTTCGAAACTCTCATTAATATCCTCCTGCTTCTCCTCTATCGATTTATTGTCATCACCCTCTTGATCTTGTTTTTCACCGTCAGGGCTGTTGCTCTCTTCTTGGCTGTCTTCCTCTGAAGAATTCTCTTCCGCTTCTTCCTTTGTTTCCTCACTCAGCGCTTCTTGCTCTTCACCCAACTCCTGGAGTTTATCAATCTCCTGCTTAAGATCCCTTTCGAGCTCTAATTGTTTAAACAATTCTTTCAGACGATCCAGCTCTAGACTGAGTTCTTCCTCATTGATTTCCATGTCTTCGATCATCTGAAGGGCTTCTTCCTTGTTGAGTTCCTCCATCAGCTCTTTGATTTTTTCCATGAGTTCGCGAGTTTCTTCATCAGCCAACTCTTCGAAGAGTTCTTTCAATTTCTCCTGTTTCTCAAGAAATTCTTCGCTCGGGGTCTCGAATTCCTGTTGATTTTCCAGGTTCTCTTCAAACTTCTCTTTCGCATCCTCCAGTTCGTCTTCAAGTGATTTTTGCCGGTCGAGAAGATCTTCTAACTCCTTTTTCATCTGCCAATCCAGCGACTTCTCTTGCAACATCTTTTCCCGAAGAGATTTGAAGTCTTCCTTGATCTTTTTTGATTCCTGTTGGGCATCTTCCAGGGTTTTTTTGATGGCTTCTTCATTGCTGTCTTCTTGGGCTTCAAATTCTTCAACAGTAGGTTGAGCAAATTTGAGCAGCGAAGTTCGGCTGCTTTTGTGTCCATTCACCCCATCGTTGTCCCAAACTTCAAAAAAATAGGTAACCTGGTCACCGGGTTCCAATGCCAACGTCTTGATGTCAAAGAAATGGTCAAAACCTGTTCGTTTGGTTTCTGGTTTCTTCAATTCCACTACCTGGGGTTCGCTTTTCACCTGACCCTCATTAGAAATAGAGTAATTAAACGTAAGGCGAGTGAGGCCATAGTCATCCGAAGCATCACCTACCAAATACAGTAACTTTTGATCTGCACTATCGACAAATTGCTTTAAAGAGATGGTCGGATGTAAATCTGGAACAATGGACACAACATAGCTGATCGAATCACCTTTGGGTAGTGCCTCATTGCCTATAACCATTTTGTAAGTACCGTTCCTGTAGATCCGCCTGCTTACAGCATAAGTATCACTTCCCAACCGCTCAACTTCCTCGGCATCTTCTCCTTCCAAATGAAAAATCAGATGTTCAGTATTGATGGACTGCACGATCCAATCCACTTTGGTACCCTGAGGAATGACTAGATCTCCCACGTTTGATAAGGTCTCATCTCTTTGACCAGTATAGGCAGGGTAGTCCAATTGAGTCTTAAAATCCAAGATATTGGGTTTCTTAAGCACCAGCAATTCGTAACGCTGGGAAGTGATGCCCTCCGCCAGGAATTGGAAAGTTTGGTCCTTCTGTACGTTATTAAAGATGTAGCTAAAATGATCATGGGCGGCCTTTTTCATTCTGTACTGAAACCCATTGACTTCAACAAATGCCTGCTCAGGGAGATAAGCCCCAGTAATCTGTACATCTAATTTGAAATCTTCATATTGAGGAACTTCCAAGTGGTTATTCAGCACTTCAAAATAGAAAGGTGCCTCACGTTCAAATTCGAGATTATTTCTGATGATGCGGCTGGCTGGGTCTTTAATCAGACTAGGGGCACCAACCAACAAGCCCAAAAGTATGAGAAGTGGTGGCAATGCATAGGGCAAATACTTACGATTCTTCTTGATATCGATTGCCGCCTGAAAGGGAACCGGCTGTATTTCGGCTGATTTCTGATTGATGGAGGCAATGATCAGTGCATTAGACTGACTGTCTTCGACCTGCTTATTAAGTTGCAGGATATTGATCAATTTATCTTTTACCTCGGAAAAATGATCGCCGATAATGGAAGCAGCCTGCTCATGTGAGATGACTTTTCCCAAACGGAAATAATGAACCAGCGGTAAGACCACCCATTGAAAAAGTGCCAAGCCAGATATAGCCAAGAAGGAAAAAAACAACACTTTTCGTACACCAGTACCAAAAAAGAAAAGATATTCCAACAAGGCAAAAAGCAGGAAACACACCACAATCACGCCCACACTGTACAGAGAGCCCCGGACCAATTGATTTACATAGTACTTACGAATAAACTGATCCAATTTCTCAATTAAGAGTGGATAACTAGCCTTTTCCTGGGACATAAGCGATTTTGTTATAAAAACTGATCACAAAAATTATACCTTAAACACAACCAAATTGAAGTAGAAAAGATTTTCAGCCAGTGAGTTTTTAATAGAAAAGCAACAATATTTGCCTTTAAATGACAATTTCCTCGTGAAAAATCGCCTTCAAGTTAAAATCTTTCATACAATGACGCAAGACTAAGCTTAAGGATGTCGGATCTCGTACGCACATATCGCCTGATTATTGTGCTAGGGGCGACCTTACTCAGTGCTTGTCATCTGCAGCGAACAGTGGGACCCACCAATCATATGGTGTTTCTAGGACATATTTATCAAGCTGGTAAAGAAAATCGAATTGACCAAAGACTAGAGTCGGTCGATTTTTCACAATTCGAGTTTATATTGTTAGGAGGTGATCTTTGTGTGGAGACCACCAAAGATCAGGCTACTTTAGTTTACCTTGATAGTATCTTCAATCTGGCTGAGAAACAGACCCATTGGGCAGTTGGCAATCACGATACCAGAAACGGCAACTTACACTGGATCCATGATCAGACATTGCGCCCTTGCACCTATTACGTTGATGAAGGAGCGCTACGGCTTATAGTAGTCAACACACCGGCGACTGATTGTCAAGTGCTGGAAGCCCAGTATGATCTTTTGGTGGAAGCCCTTCAAATACCCAATGGTATCAAACAGGTGATCATCATAAGTCATCATGCGATCTGGTCAGATCACCTTGAAGCACAAGGGATCATGGCACATGCAAATGCCAAGCATAGTATTTGGAGAGCCACTTGCCATGCCGATACAGCCACATTTTCACGGGCTCTTTGGCCTCTGTTGATGAAGGCTAGATCTGATGGTGCTGAGGTAACCTGGATTTCGGGTGATTTTGGACAAAAGACTTCTGCTTTCAGCTACCACACTGATGGAATATCATTTTTGGGCAGTGGATTTGCCGCTGGTTTTACCGAGCATAATGATTCGGTTTTGATGATGAACTGGCGGCCTGTAGAGCGATCTTTAGATTGGCAGTTCATGCCAGTGGATTCATTTACAAGAAAATATTGACTTTAAGGAGCCCTGAGTGTTCAGGCCAATGTCTTCAGAATCCCCTCTGCATATTTTGAAAATCTGGTACGCCGAAAAGGCAACCACTGCCGAACCCAATCACCTTCATCGCGGTCAGCATAAGCATATTTCAACTCCACTATGATAGCATCAGCAGGATCAGTGGGGGTAACGGAACCAGCCAAGAATGAACCAAATCGCAAATCTCGATCTATGGTGATTCGAAATTTTTCATTATCGGTGCCAAAATAACTGCGTAGATATTGGTTCGTGCTCACAGCCAAAAAGGAGATGGGTAAGTAGCCTTGGATTTTCAAGGCTTCAGTACATTCCTGCATGCCATCGGGGAGCGTGAATTCAGGTGCTTTCGTCGTTACTTTTGACCCGATTTGATTTTCTTTGATCTTCACTTCCAGCTTTGCTTGAATGCTCCCATCCCAATGGTCATTATACCACCGCAAGCGAAACTTCTTACGTTCTGACACGCCGTCCATGGTTTCTTGATAGCAAACCAGATTTGGACTATCAAAGTAGATGTTGTTGATGATCCGGTCTGGAAATATCTTCTTAAAGGCAGCGGGGTGTTCCCTTATGATGCTGAAACAATCGTTGGTGCCGATACTGGTAGGACGGTATTTTAATTCATATCTCATTTAATCTAGTTGGCAGTAACATGCTTGCTTTCTAGAATGAGTGACGATCCCGGTTCAATAATATGCAGGTGCCTCACATTGCGATGTTCCAGATTGGTCACAATCATCTCGGCAGGACCGTAAGTTGCTTTCTTCTGAAAAGCTGTAAAACCAGTGCCAACATTTATGAGGACAATGTTCTTAACCTCCAAAAGAGAAAGGTCTTTAGAAGCAAGCCCGATTGAAGCCCTATCTATTTGTAGATCAAATGCTTTAATATTTGAATCTTCACCCGCTGATATTCCTTTATCACCAATATCTTCTAATTGACAACCCTGAATCATGACCTCACTACCAGAAAAATCCATAGCGTCATTGCCGGTATTTTGGAAGTAACAACTGTAAATGGAACCAGTGGAAAAATCAGCATCAAAAGCGTCAAAGGCCGTTTTCCTAAAGAGGCAGTTTTCTAAATGAAATTGAGATTGAACAGCATTTAAAGCGTCTTCCTGGGTGTTTTCTTGAAAGACGCAGGCAGAAAACTTTATCGATGTTTCGTACGCTGTGACGCCCCCGGTGAGTAAATATCCGTCACGATCCACTCTACCCAGTTGCTCAAAATGGCAATGCACAAAATAAGACTGGGTTTCACTTTTTCGAATGACTACTGCACCAGATTGATCGGTAGAAAAAATCCTAATAGGATGTTCTTCTGACCCAATGGCCTGGATCGGAGACTCTGAAAGTAAATAGGCCCCATTGGTAAGATTTAATGCTGTTCCTTCGGGCAGTGTAACTTGATAACCTTCTGGTATGATGATCGGCTCCACTGCATTCCCTGACACGATCACCACTTGATCTCCCATAATCTTAAGCAGCGGCCCTGTGGGTTGATCTATTGAAACGAGAGGACTTGCGAAGGGGACTGACCAGGTTGAAACATCAGCCCGGAAGATGGAATCCAAGCCTGGAATACCGTAAAGTACCGTCTTGACCGGTTTTTCTACAGTGAGTACTTGAGACTGCCCCGTCTTCGCATTTGGAAACACCAAAGGTTTCTCGGACTCCAAGGGTACTGCTTGGTGATCGATCAATGCCTCAATTTTAATCGGCAAGTGATGCGTATTGGTCACGTGCAATAATTTGTAGTCGGCACTTGGCGCTACCAGTAGAGAGTGACCGCTGTAGGGCTCCAATGACATCCTAATGCGCCGGGCCCGTTCATCGTATGCTCGCCAATCGATTTGATAGCCAAAGTACTCCTCTTTCAGAAGCTTTTCATAGGTATCCACCTGAGCTTGAATCCCGGCATAGAAATCTCTCAGGTAGTTGGTGTCACAATATTCTTTTAGGTGTGAAACATAGGATGCTAAAATCTCTTCTGATTTAAAAAACTTATGGTAGGGTTCATAGAGGTCCTTCTGCTGTCGGAATACTTCATCCACGAGGAAAGTGGAACCTACTTGAAGTACCGGTGGAGCTTCTGTAAAGCCATCAAACCCGATGGGTTCCAGTCGATCACTTAGGGGATTGTAATACCAGCGTTGATTGTGCCAGGTCAGGCTGTGGTATGCTCCGGTTATATCAATGATGGCCAGGTAGCGACCTACTTTCTCGGTATCAAAAATGGTCGATAGACTGTCGTTGCCATATTTGTATTGATTCATGAGCAAGGCAGCCCGCTCGTAATGTTTTCTAAGGTCAGGGTTGTCCAGCAGGGTTGATTCTTTAAAGGGTACGATCTCAGCGGCCCAGTAGGAATCTTCCTTATTGTTTGGTAAAGCGAATTTCCCCTTGCCCTGCTCTTGAAATTGGCGATAGGTACCTGCCCAAAATCTTTCTTCGTTGAGCTTTAGTATAGGACCTTCACGTCTTCCACGTGATTCTACAATCTCCTTTTCAAAGTGTTCCTCCAGAGCATAAAACCCCAAAACTTTTCCGTTCAGTTGTAAGAGGACAAATTTATATGTAGGGGTGACTACCCCGTGTTCATCAAGCCATTTATGATAGATCCACTCGCGAATAAATCCTCTCGTTTCTGGTCTTTGCAAATTGAAAGTCTTCATTCCCCAAAAAGCCTCCGGATCCTTCACTTTGATACGAAAAGACCATTTGGTGCCTCGCAAATGGTCAAGCCAATCTCCTTTTAACCGCAATTTAGCTTTCACTTTGTTGGCTTGATCCGTGATTTCAGCAGGAACCCAATCATCGTCAGATGACACCAGCAATCCCTGGTTCCAGGCCTCATCGCGCTTTTGACGAATCTTTTCGAGGCCCTCTTCTGACAACCTGATGTCCAGTTGTGGTATTTTAAAGGTATCGGCAATTTGGGTCAAGTCGGTGATCTCAAACTTGAAATCATCGAAGTAAACAGGCTGGCCATTGCCGCCGGCATAGCAATAAAGTTTGAGACTTTCCACTTCCTGAGGTATTTGGAAGACGAGATGAAGCTCTTCCCAGCCATCGCCAAAATCCATTTGACCCTTATCAGCCAGATAGAAACTCCTCCCATCTTCAGAAGACGCCACCAGCCAGGAATCAACGCCGTAGGGATTGTATCTCCAGACACGTAAATGATAGGAGGCAGTGTAGTCCTTTGGACTAAAGACTGCTGTCAAGCCATAAACATCAGTTGCGCTTAGTCTGATCGAGTAGTCGCCACTTCTCGCTACTGAATCACTCCGAAAAGGTACACCGTCAAAATGAAAGCTGTCAGCGACAAAGTAGTCCCCTTCACTTGTTTCCAGGTCACAACTAAACAATGTCGTAGCAGTGGAAATGGGTTCACTTTCCTCGGCCTTAGGTTCACTTACACTCCAGGAAAAGATAATGCCCAAAGCCAAGAGGGGTAAAGCCCAAAGAAAATGGGAGGCATTCCACTTTCGATCAATATCATTGCGCAATATCATAAGACCAAATCAGGCTTATCAACGAAAGAAATTTTGGTTGACTCTGACAAGTCAGCAATCGACTTCCTTACAGTTTCTAGACTTTCTAAAGATTCCACATTGCATATAAAGGATAGATCCAGTCTTTCCTTCACATGGTCCATGCGCTTAAGTTCAACATAGCGAAAATGCTTTTTCAACAAATCGCTGATCTGGGAAAGATTTCCGTTGTCAGTATTGATGTTTACAAACATCTTGTCTTCCAATTCAAAGGACTTCCCCTTGATCTTTTGATTAAAATAGATCAAAGGCAGGATACATATAATTGCCAGGATCGCAAGTAACGGTTTGTTGGCACCAGACACCAATCCTATTGCAATGGTTAAAAACAGATAAGTGAGTTCTTCGGGATCTTTGATAGCGGCCCTAAATCTTACGATAGAAAGTGCTCCAACCAGTCCTAAGGATAGGGCCAGTGAGGATTTGATCACGGTAATGATCAGAAGAGTGGTGAGAGCTAGTGGCACAAAGTTTTGAGCAAACTTATGTCGATTGGAAATGCTGGAACCAAACTTTATGTAAAACCAGCGCAGAAGCAAGGCCAATAATGCCGCCGTGGCTAGATTGATCAAGAATTCGGCCAGATTGACAGTAGAATTAAACTCCTGTAGGTACTCTTCAAATTTTAGCATAGTTCTTTAACGGCCCTCGTTACCCCAAATTTAGCCAGCTAAAATGCAAAAAAAGGTCTTTTATCTCTCATTGATTAGTGGAAAGTTGTTTATCGATACCTGGCCACCTTTATATGTGGTCTTGATATTGACTGAAACAGGTCTGACCAACAACTCATCCACGGTCATGTCATGACCATCGAGCTCTATAGAGTGCCAAGTTGTGTTTTGTAGTGTGAAAGCCACCCGTATCCATCCATCCCAAATGTCGGGTTGATTGTACAATGCAATTTTCTTCATCTCATTTTGATCTGGTCCATCTCCGAATCGATAAGTCACGACTGGCATTCCGTGATAAGAAGGATCCACATAGACCCAAAAACTGGCCTCCCATGGGCTATTATTGAAATCAATTTCTGATTTGAAGATCTCCAAAGGCCCCCTTGAGCCAAATTTGGATCCAGATCCTCTAAAAATTGCGTTGCCGGCTCCATCGGCAAAACCGTCGTAGTAAAAATCAAGCGAATCAGGTGCATAGATATCGACGTCAGCCGATCTTTTGAGCGGAATTGGCGGATACTGATCCGGCAGCTCTCCAGCTCGAAAAGCAGAAACTGGCAAGCGATAGTAGGCAAATTCATTGGATTGCCCCACCATCGTACCTCGTTCGACCAATCGCTGTTCTCCCGGGTGTAATGCAGTCTTGGTATGGGCGATCAACAATAGGGGCTTGTCATTCATATCTTTGAGCCTGGTCTTAGGAATAAGGGTGTCGCTGATCATTTGAATATTACTAAGCGATTGTGAAAGGGATGGACGGGAAGTGCTGGATTGTATGATGGGGATACCTGACACATTGGCTATTTTCATAGCTTCGTTATAGGCGAGCAGGCTTCGGTTAAACACCATTTTATCGGTGCGAATGGATACCAAAGGCACGGCCATAATGGCTTGAAAATCGTCAATCTTTTGACTATCTATAGGAAAATCCCTCCCGGTCGTCAACTCGTTTGGATGTATCGAATCTCGGGTATGAGCCTGAAAATAAGATGTTGCATCCAAGGTCCATATTACGGTACCGAGGCTCATGACAATTATCGCTGCAATGTAGGAGTATTGATTCCTGACCACTTGATAAAATCGATAAAGAGCAACCGCAGCCGACAGGGCAATGACATAGTAAAAGACCCAGCTGAATCGGCCCAGGGCCCGAAACTGTCTGAGGGGTGGGATCCAATCCGTCAAAAATTCCAAACCCCAAGTGAAGGGTATACACATCGAAAATAATAACACCAACATTGCAGCGACAAGCGATTTTTTGTCAGCGAACAACTTCTGTGGCAAAGGCCTGCCTTTCAGCAGTCGAAGCAAAACAGAAACCAGCAAAATCCAGGAATAAATCAAGGGAATATTTCCTATAAAAGCCCGACCCTCCCAATTCATCTTTGGTGAGAACAATTCCCTGATTACTTGAGTCAGTGCTGAAAAATGAGGTAGGAAAACACTGGCTGGGGTTGCGTGATAAACATAAAATCCATAGGGATTTACTGGTCGATCATCAAAAGGATCAGTGAGGGTACTGATCAGAAGAAAGAGCAGGAGAGGGGCAATGCCGGAAGCCAGTAGCAGCCAATTCGACTCCATGAAAGAAGAAATCCGTCGATCACCAGAAAAGAAGCTGACTACGGCATAGGCCAAAAGAAAAATGCTGAAAATCGCCACGTAGTACAGGTGCAAACCACCCATGATAAAACCCGCCAGCACCAGCAGAAAATACCACCGTTTTCCCCTCTTTTCTGCCTGAAGGATCAGCCACCAAAACAGGGGTATAGCAAATGTATAGGACAAGCTTAGGTGTCCATGCAAACGGTCCAGTTGCGGTGAAAGAAAAACGATGCAAAGGGCCATTATCCCGGAATAAAGCCGGGGTGTATTATAGTGCCGAAGAATTAGATAAATAAGACCTACACCCACGAGAATGCCTAACAGCAGCGAGACATTAATCCATCCAACCGCATACTCCGCAATGGAGATCACATGATCATCCACCCAATTCAGGAATAGGGCTAAAAAGGGGTGGCTATCGGTAAACAGAAGATTGTCTCCATAGGGATAGTTAAGACCGGTGAATTGCAACCCATGATCATATTGGAGATAGTAACTAAATAGAAAATAGTTTTTCAGACCATCGCCATCGTGGGCAAATACATAGGCATTGGGGTGTTTGATCAACGGACCAAATCTTGGCCACAGCAAGAGGATGGTGGTAAGAATAAGTGAGGAAAATGCCAGAAATTCTTTTCGGCTCATTGACGGTCACTGTAGTATGACCATTCTAAGGTAATGCCAAATATTTGAAACCATGATTTAGATCTTATGACTTCGATCTCCCAGGATTCTCATTTTCGTCCCTGATGGTGCAGAGAAGAAGTTACTCCAAACCAGAAAATGTATAACACCAGGCTTCACCCTCCAACACAACTTCTCCCCCTTCGCGCGCTATGACTACACTCAAATGTGTAACCGGTTTGGTCTCGTGGATTTTCAGAATTTCAGCCTCGGCTGAGATCGTGTCGCCAATATACACAGGAGCTGTAAACTTCCAATTTTGACTTAAAAAGACTGTTCCGGGACCTGGCATATCCATTGCCACCAATGCATGCAAGAGCCCGGTGGTTAAGCCGCCTTGTACAACCAAGCGATCAAATTTGGTTTGTTTAACGAAATCTTTGTCAAAATGTAATGGGTTATAATCTCCACTGATCTCTGCGTATTTTTTTACGTGATCCTCAGTGATGGTAAGAGTTCGCGTTGCTTTTTGACCCACCTGGAGATTTTTCATTGTTTCTGAAAGTGACTTCAGAAAAGTTAAGATAAATTTCCCTTTCTGGCGCACTGCGAGTGAACGATTTGATCCAAAATTCCTTCTGAGGAGAAGATCAGCCAGATGACGTAGTCCATCCTTGCTACCTCATGCCAGGTTTTGGGTTGGGATGCTTTTCAAGAATGGCAATTAACCGCATCATCTCTTCTTTCCTTAGCATTGAAAGGTTTTCGGTTTCCAAGGGATCTTCTTGATAATCATATAACTCATAAATGGGCTTTCTCTCTGGGTCTTCAACAGACCTCCACTCTACCAGTCGATAACGTTTAGTACGTATAGCCCTGCCCAAATGCCCCCCCTTGGGGTAGCAATGGTAGGCATGGTCGTCTATCCGTTTGGCCGTATTTTTGAGTACGGGTACCAGGCTCATTCCATCAATGGGCTGTGGACCTTTAGGGGTTGGCAGGCCGGCGAGCTCAGCAAGGGTGGGAAATATATCCACTGTCTCTGCCAACTGTCCAGTGGCGCTTTTTGGTTGGGTAACCCCTGGGCTCACAAAGAGCAGAGGTATGCGGTTTGCCTGTTCATAATTGTCATGCTTGGTCCAGGAACCATGGTCCCCAAGATGCCAGCCATGGTCTCCCCATAACACAATAATGGTATTCTCAGTCATACCAAGCCGATCCAGCTCGTTGATTATTCGCCCCACTTGTACATCCATATAGCTGATGCTGGCATAGTACCCGTGAATCAACTTACGGGTCAAGTCTTGTTGTAACGGGCCGTTGCCCTTTGGTATTGGAAAAAATTGGTCCAGTTCGCCCCTTCTTTTCACGGCAAAGGAAGGAGCACCTTCAGGATCGTTTTCAAATTCAGGCATGGGCAGCATTTGGGGGTCGTACATATCCCAATACTTTTTTGGCACACTAAAGGGCAGATGAGGCCGGGCAAAGCCCACGGCCATAAAAAAAGGAACTTCCTCCCTTTTTGAAAGCTTTCGCAATCTATTGATAGCATGGGTCGCTACCCTTCCATCCGCATAAGCTTCATCCAACACATCGGGGTTTTCCCATGCTGCTCCCCTAGGTAACTGATCGTTGGGTGGCAAATCCTCAAAATAGAGGTGAGTGTTTTGAAAGTAGGCTTCTTCCCTGGTCAACTGTCTTCCGTTACTTTCCGGCAGCAAATATTCAATGACTTTCTCTTTGTGATGGGGAATACTCCACGAGGCTTCGTCAATGTCGTTCCCATGCCCGACATGATATACTTTTCCCATTGATTCAGCATGGTACCCTGCATTTTTGAAGTATTGCGGCATAGTGACCGCATTGGGATAAACCTCTCGAAATCCTTTTCCAAATCCATATATTCCCGTCGAGGTGGATCTAGCCCCGAGCATAAGATTTATGCGGGAAGGCGCACATACAGCCTGATTTGTATATGCCATGTCAAACCGTGTTCCCATATTAGCCAAACGGTCTATATTGGGACTTACGACCACTGTATCCCCGTAGACGCCGATGGTGGGCTTCAAATCATCTACCAAAATAAGGAGCACATTCGGTCTTGGTGTTTGGGCCATACCGCCTATGCCCAGTACCAAGGTGTACAGAAGGATGCAAAGTTTTTTGGCAAAAAGGCAGGGATGTTTGTCTATGATGTGTTGCATTTATGTAGGATTAGATACAAACTCCTGCCATTGCCATTGTCAAAGTTTATTTACCCTGTTTTTGAATTCTAATTTTGTCAAATTACTGCAGCTTTCCTTTAATGATCTTGACCCAGCAATTGCAGCATCGTTGAGATATCAGCATTTCCTTCAATGGGCTCAGTAATGTTGGTAGCCTGAGTAGCTGACTCACATTTCATTAGACATACGGCCCGCGTACCCAAATGATTGTCAGCTGAGAAAGATACAGGTATCCCTCCGGCTCCCGTAAAGTTTTGAATGGATGCCATCGTTTCAAGAAATGCCTCCCTGCTCAAATCCCGACCAGTCTGACGAAGACCCTCGACCAATATTTCAACCCAGAGGAAACCGGCTGCAGAAAAAGTTCCCCATCGTTCGTTGGGATAGTGTTTTGCGTAGGCTGCTTTGTACTTCATCATCAGTTCACTGTTTTCGTCATTATACATCACCCTTGCGGGATAGTTGAAGATCACGCCTTCCCATAGTCCCTTTGTAATGTCGTGCATCAAGGCCATATCACTGAGGACAAGTGAGGCCATCCAGGTGGGTTTAAATTCAATGACCGCCGAACTCCCGAGGATGATGGCGGCCTGACGAGGCAGCAACCACAGAAGTACCACTTCAGCTCCGGATTCTTTCAATCGGGCAACATGTGAACTCAAGTCGGTGTCGGTCACTTCCAACGGTATCGCGGCGGTAAAATCCAGCCCCTTACTCTGTAATGTGTGCTGGGCACTTATTAAACCACTTTTCCCAAAATCATCGTTCTGATAGACGATCCCAATCTTTTCCGTACTCAATTCTTCCAAGGCATACCTGGTCATGATTTCGCCCTCGTCAAAGTAAAGAGGAAATGATGTAAAAATATTTTCCTTGATAGGTGTCGTCCAGTATGTGGCTCCCGTCATGGGAGAGATCCAAGGCACTTTATTTTCGGTTAGGAAAGGTTGAACGGCCATATTTGTAGCAGTACCCACACCTCCAGCCACAGCAAAAACTTCTTCCAACTGCACCAGCTCTCTTACCGCGGGTACCGTGCGAGATGGATCGTAGGCATCGTCCTTAAACACAAACTTGATCTGACGGCCATGAATTCCCCCATCCTCATTGATCATTTTAAAGTAGGCGTCTGTTCCTTTAAGGATGTTTCCCCACAACGCAGCGGGCCCGGTCATGGGACCCCAGGAACCGATCACAATTTGATCATCAGTCACACCGGTGGTATCCCCATCGACTTTCTCATTACCTTGGCAGGCTACCAAAGCGATTACGAGAAGGATCAAAAGGTGACATTGGGCGTTCATTAAAGCTTTCATTGTTAAAAGATTTTTACGAGTACATGGCCTCAATGAGATCCTTGTATTCGTCATTGATAAATTTTCTCTTGACTTTCATGGTTGGGGTTACTTCCCCGTCTTCTACATACAATCTCTTATCGAGTATGGTAAACTTTCTAACAGACTGGACCCTAGCCAACTCCTTATTTACCAGCTGCACTTCGGCTTCAATTAGTTTTCGAATAGCTGGGTGGGCAGCAAGTTCGGAATAAGCTGAATACTGAATAAGCTGATCCCGGGCATATTTATTGACATTCTCCTCATCGAGAACGATGATGGCTGAAATAAACTTTCGCCCGTCGCCAATAACAATAGCGTCGTTGATATATGGACTAAATTTGAGTTTATTTTCAATCATCTGAGGAGCGATATTTTTACCACCGGCAGTGATGATCAGATCTTTCTTTCGGTCGATGATCTTTAAGTAACCTTCTTCATCCAATGATCCCAGATCTCCAGTGTGAAGCCACCCATCCTCTAATGCTTCTTTGGTCGCCTCGGGATTTCTGTAATAACCACTGACAACACCTGGGTGCCGCACCAATATTTCTCCATCATCGGCAATTCGCACCTCTGCCCCAGCGATCGGTTTTCCCACTGTACCCAACTTGAAGTGTTGGGGTGTGGAGGCTGAAATAATACAGGAGGTTTCCGTCATGCCGTAACCCTCAAACATAGTGATGCCCAAGGTGTGGTAGAAGTGCAATACTTTAGGTGAAATGGGTGCCGCACCACTAAAGGCATACCGCATTCTGTTGATGCCCACCATGTACTTTAGGGGATAGAGGACACTCCAATAGGCAAGAAATCGAAGCGTACGCAACGACCAATTTATCTTTTCACCAGCCAATTTCTTCGTTGTGTAACGAGAGGCGATATTAAGTGCTGCATTAAAGACCCAGCGATTAAACCAAGGAGCATCGGTCATCTTGATCAATATATTGGACTGGAACTTTTCCCAAACCCTGGGTACGCCATAACCAATCGTCGGCCGAATCTCCCGCAAATTTTGAGCGATGGTGTCGGCACCTTCTGCCATGTTTACCGTATAGCCTAGTACCATTGGTAAATAAACACTAAACATCCGCTCGAATATATGGCAAAGTGGTAGAAATGACATGGTCTCTGCATCCGCTCCTATCCACTGATCGCTCTTATCTTGGATCAGTGCATGGGCAACCCACAGAAGATTTTTACCGGTGATCATTGCTCCCTTGGGAAGTCCCGTGGTGCCAGAAGTGTATACCAGGATTGCGATATCATCAGGATCGACCAATTGACTTCGTTCTTCAACTTTATTGGGAAATTGCTCTTGATGTGATTTCCCTGCCATCATGAAGTCTTCGTAGTATATTAATTGGGGATGATTCAATCGCTCAAGGCCCTTTTTTTCCCAATAGACCACTTTTTGCACCAGTGGTAAATCTTCTTGCATTTCAAGCCATTTATCAACTTGCTCTTCGTTTTCCGCAAAGAGAAATTTACACTCGGAGTGTTGAAGTATGTACTTGACTTGTTGCCAAGCACTCGTTGTGTAAATGCCAACAGTGCGGGCACCGGCCATCTGAATTCCGAGATCAATGAAGAGCCACTCAGGACTGTTTTCTCCGATTACCCCGACAAAATCACCGGGTTGGATACCGAAACTGATCAATGCGTGGGCCACTTGATGGCAGGAGTCGTAATATTGAGTCCAGGTGATTTCTTTCCACAAACCCATGTCTTTGTGACGAATGGCAACCTTGGTTCCTCTTTGCCGGGCAATCTCAGCAAAGGTGATGGGAATGCTCCGTAGGTGATCACTTTCCATTGCCAAAATTATTGGATTTAGATGATTGACCTTATCTCATTCTAAAGCAGCCCTACCCACAATATTCCAGATGCAAGTCATACACCAAATGAGGATCGGTCACCAGCAAAATAATGATTCCGCTTTTATCATCTAAATGCTCTCTGAAATTTCTTTCTGGGACTGGGCCCGGAATGGGGGAAAATGTATTCTTTGAGGTTTATCTTCTTGCATAGAAGATTGCCGTCCCTCTATTGCAGACTAGCTGATCTACTCCCAAAATGTGTGGAAACTTTGGGTACTTAAGCTATCCCCAGATCTCTATTGCATTAGGAGTTAAATTTGCGTTTGGCAAAACGAGATAACAAATGGTGGCAGTTAGAAAAGTGCAGAATACTTTATTAAGGGCCTCATTTACTTGTGGTTTACTATTATCGTTACATCTAGTAGTCCTCGTCAAAGGTCAATCCTTGATAGGCTTTACCAACAAGGTAGTTGAGTGGCAATACACCTCTGATAAAGAATATCCCAACCCCTTTCGTCAAGTCTCATTATCGGCCACAATAACCAATAGTTTGTCAACAGACAGGACAATCATACAGGCGTTTTGGGGAGGTGGAAATACATGGACTTTTAGATTCAGTACCATAGAACCCGGAGAATATCGATTCCAAACCAATTGTAATGATCAACAAAACAATGGTTTGCACGGAAAAAGTGGAATCATTAGTATCAAAGGCTATCAAGGCGACAATCCGATCTACAATAACGGATCCCTACGTGTCAGTGACCGCGGAAATTATTTGGAGCATTTGAATGGATCCCCTTTTTTCTGGCTTGCTGATTCATGGTGGCACGGAATGACCGCACGCTTGGATTTTCCCGATGGATTTGAGAGACTGGCTGATGATAGAAAGCAAAAGGGCTTTAATGTCATACAGTTTGCAATTGCATTTCCATGTGATATCGCGCCATTCGATCCAAGGGGGCAGAACGCAGCTGGCGACCCATGGGACGAGACATTTGAAAGCATAAACCCGGAATATTTTGACCTGACCGATACACGTGTTGAAATGTTACTCGAAAAGGGGTTCGTGCCCAATATAGTAGGACTGTGGGGCTACTACATCAAGTATATGGGAGTGAGAATGTGAAGAAGCATTGGGAATACCTCATCGCACGGTATGGAGCCTATCCAGTCACTTGGACTTTAAGCGGCGAAACAACCCTTGCCTACTATACTGACTTACATGACCATTGGGATTATTACAAAGATCAATTCAGGTCTCAATGGAGTGAAGTTGCCAGATTTATCCAGGAACATGATCCATATGGGCGATTGTTGACTACCCACCCCGGTCCGGGTATTCATGATGGCAAGAATCCTATTTATGAGATGCAATATCTGGATATGGTCATGATCCAAAGTGGTCATAAGGGGTTTGCAACGATTCCAGTCTCCAATGCATTCATCAAAGAGTATCAGCAGAAGTTTCCGGAGAAACCTGTCATACATGGTGAAGTTTGTTTTGAAGGTATGGCCGGCAGTAGTTGGCAGGATGCCCAACGGTTGTTGTTTTGGAGTAATGTTTTGCAAGGCACCCCAGGCTATTCCTACGGTGCGGAAGGTATTTGGCAATTTAATGTGGAAGGCAATCCCTTTGGACAGTCACCAACAGGTGATACCTGGGGCAATGTTCCCTGGACAGAAGCGATGCACTACCAAGGATCAGCACAACTGGGTAATGGTGCCCAATTTCTTAGGGAGCTACCCTGGTGGAAGATCAAACCTGCTCACCACAGAGTCAACTACCATGCAGATATTCATAACTTCTACGACCCCTACGTGGCTGAGATGGGTGAAGACATCCTGCTGTACTTCACCAAAGTAGGGTTCAAAAAGGACAGTTTGAAAATTCTGGGCCTCGATTCGAATTCCAGTTATGAATACCTGTCTATGATCCAATCACTGGAAGGAAATATCCGTGGAAATCCGCAGTGGTAAATCCGAAGGGTGAATGGAGAATGCCTGGACCACCCATCATGCAGGACTGGGTAGTGTGGATCTCAAAGAAATCCTAAACAGCTTAAAGTATGGATTTAAGAGCTTGGTAAGCGTTTGAGTGCTGCCTGAGAACATATTGAAACGTTATCGCCAAGTGCGCTTGCGTTTATATCTCTGGTAGCCCTTAAGTGATTCTACCTCCTTAATGCCCAGGTAGAACTCCTTCACATCATCATTGTGCTTGAGTTCTGTAGCTGGACCTTTCAAAACGAATCTTCCGTTCTCCATAATGAACACTTCGTGGGCGATCTGAAAGACCATATGGGCATTCTGCTCAACCAGTAAAATAGTGATTCCCGATTGGTTTATGGTTTTAATGATCTCAAATATTTCTTTCACCAAAAGGGGCGAGAGGCCAAGGGAAGGTTCATCTAAGATCAAGAGTTTGGGCCGGTTCATCAGCGCCCGGGCAATGGCCAACATTTGCTGCTCGCCTCCTGAAAGCGTGCCAGCCAATTGACCCGCTCTTGACTGAAGAACCGGGAAGTAGTGATACATTCTATCAATATCTCTATGAATTGCTGATTTTGATTTTCTCAGATATGCACCCACATAAAGATTGTCCAGCACGGTTAACTCTTCAAAAACTTCCCGTCCTTCTGGCACGTAAGCAATGCCTTGTTTCACGATTAGATCGGTATTTTTTCGAGTGATCTCCTTTTCATCAAAAAAAATGTGGCCCTTCTCAGGTTGATCTTCGATCAGGCCGATAATGCTGTTTAATGTTGTACTCTTTCCAGCTCCGTTGTTGCCTAATATGGCGGTAATTTGACCTTCTTTGACTGAAAATGAAATGCCATTCAGTACCTTGATTTGGTCGTAATAAGTCTCAATATTTTTTACTTCTAGCATACTACTCTATGGCCTCACCCAAATACGCTTGGATGACTTCTTGATGATTGAGTACATCACCGATGGTTCCTTCAGTGATTTTCTTCCCAAAATTGATGGCCAGCACCCGATCAGAAATGTCTTTTACCAGCTGCATATTGTGTTCAATGACGACAATGGTAATTCCCCAATCATCTCTAATGTCCTTAATCCAGAAAATCATGTCCTGTCTCTCTTCGTTGTTTAAACCAGCAGCAGGCTCATCCAGCAACAACACTTTAGGCTCAAGTGCCAAAGCTCTGCCCATTTCCACCAACTTCTGAACACCATATGGCAATGCAAAGACAGGATGATCCCGGTAGGGTTGAAGGTCTAGAAAGTCAATAATTTCTTCTACTCGGCGTCGATGCTGGATTTCCTCTTGGCTGGCTTTCCAACGCTTAATTCCCAAGCCAAGGATTTGCCAGAGGGAGGCATTCATATGTAGATGACGACCCAACAATAGATTGTCGATGGTGGTCATGTATTTGAAGAGCTCCAGATTTTGAAAGGTACGTGCAATACCATGACCGGCGATCTGATCGGGTGTCAAACCGATCAATGGCAGTGAGTGTAAATGAATATTGCCTTCTTCGGGATGATAAAGTCCATTAATACAATTAAACACTGTGGATTTTCCAGCGCCATTGGGACCAATGATGGAGAAAATTTCTTTCTCTTGGACTGCAAAAGTCAAGTCCTTAAGGGCTTGGAGGCCACCAAAAGATTTGCTGATGTGTTCGACTGTCAAAATGGACATTTCCTAGACTTTACGTACATAATGTTTTTCAAACAAGCCAGAAGGTTTTACAAATAGTACCAGGACTATGACGGCAAAAGCTACGACAGATTTAAATTCAAAAGAGATGTAAAATCCAAAGAGGTTTTCGATGAGGCCCAGGATGATACCACCGAGCACCACACCCGGCAAACTTTTCATGCCCCCCAAGACAGCTGCCGCAAAGCCCTTTAGAAGGGGATCCCACATCATCGTAGGGTCTAAGGTCGAAATCGGCGCGACCAGCACTCCAGCAATAGCACCAACCATTGCACTGATTCCGAAAGAAATTCCCAGGATTCTTCCGGTCGGTATGCCATTGAAACGGGCTGCTCTTTCGTTTTGCTGACTGGCCTTCATCGCTAACCCAAGCTTGGTATGCTGGAGGAGTAAATAGAGTGCCAACATGATTACCAGGGCGATGGATATGGAGGCAAGATTATGTTCGGTAAGAACAAACGTACTGGACCTATACACCACACCTGATTCAGAAAATGGCAATTCAATGGTACGCTGATCGCTGCCCCATCTCCAACCAGCCAGGCCAAAGAGCACCATTTGAAATCCCAATGTGATGATAATAAAGCCCAGCAGATTGGGCTCCTTAGCCCGCCGTATGAAAATAAATTCAAGAGCCACTCCCAGCAAGAAGGCAAATAAAAGGGTTCCGATCAACGCAGGGCCAAACGAGAGTCCGAAGGAATTCAGCAGGACAAAGGTGATGTAGGTTGAAATCATAGCCATCTCACCTTGAGCAAAATTTGGGATTTCAGAAGCCTTATACACAATACTCATCGCGAGAGCCATAAGTGCATAAATGCATCCAGCAACCAAAGAATTGATCAACAGCTGTTCAATCATCGCCCACCATTAAAAAGGCCATAAATTCCAATAACGACGTACCCGCAGCCACAGGCCATTTAAACCTCGCGGCTCGAAAATGATCACTAGAATTAGGACCAATCCGGTGATCACCCACTTGATATTGGCGATTCCTGACGGATTCATGAATTGATTGGAGAAAACAGTGATCAAATCACCAATTCCTGGTATCTCAACAATTCGGTCCAATTGAAGGCCCATTATTGTCATAACTACAGCCCCCATGATCGATCCTGTGACGCTTCCCAAACCACCTAAGACAATAGTGGCCAGAAACAAGATGGACATCATGAAAGTAAAGGAGCCCGGGGTAACAAATTGCAAATAGAGCGCCCAAAGTGCCCCGGCGATACCGGCATAAAAGGCACTGATGGCAAAGCTCAATGTCTTAAATCTTGCTAAGTTGATGCCGGTAACCGATGCAGCGATATCGCTATCTCTGATGGCTTGAAAAGCTCGACCGATCCTTGATTTTAGAAGATTATGTGTGAAGGCGATCATAAAGATCGTGATCAACATAAAGAGATAGTATAGCGAGTGATCATACTTTAGTCCAGTCCAACCCAATTGCAGTCTAGGTACACTGAGGCCCATACGTCCACCAAAAAGATCTACCCGTCCGATGATCACAATGACCGCCAAACCAAAGGCCAACGTTGCAATAGCCAGGTAGGGGCCCTCTAGTCTCAAGGAAGGAAGGCCCAACAAGGCGCCAATAGCAGCTGAAATCAAACCGGCAAGCACAAGGGTACCCACAAAGGGAATGCCCCATTGAAGAGATAGTGCGGTTACATAAGCTCCTATAGCAACGAAACCAGCGTGTCCCAGCGAAATTTGACCAGTGTTGCCTACCAATAGATTTAGACCCAACGCCACAATCACATTTAAGGCAATCAGATTGAGAACAGACAAGTAGTAGGTCTTTACAATAACCGGGGTAAGCACGATGAGAACGATGGCCACAATGCTCCAAAACATACTTGCTTTGGTACCAAACATCTGAACATCCTCAAAGTAGTGTTTCTTTAGTTTCATGGGTTCGTACAGAGACTATTAAGATACACTTCGGTGGCTGTTTATCCTAAGAATCTGCCATCAGAGTCGTGGCCCTGCAATACCCAGTGGACCCCCAGACATTGTCCATTTGGTGAACGCGCTTATTGATTTCTTCAAATCTTGTATCACTGTGCAGTTCGCCAAAAGGGATCTTTATCGAGTAACGAAAACAAAAAGATTATGTCATGCAAACGCTCTCGAGAAAATCCAATGCGGAATCTATTTTATCTGGACTAAAATTTTGAATGGGCATCATGTATGAAAGTAGCTTACCAACCATGGCTATAATGGTGATACCATTAAACATAATACCGGCCTCATTATTTACATCTTAAAATATTGATTTAAAGGAATGCCGAAATAGCCGTAGTAATTTATTCAGAAGGCATTTAATTCGTTTGCGACCATCAGGGTTGATCTTATAGTAAATTCAAAGAAAATATTTTTTCAATTGATGTGCGTATTGATGCATTAATTGCAAATATTTATACATCTCACGACTGTTAATCTTTTGGCCATCAACCTGATGACTCCTTATACTGTGCACCTTGGCTCTGACATTAGCTCGATAAAGTTGATAATATAAAAACAGCGAATCACTTTCTGCATCTGTGAAGGGTGCTGGATTTGCGTTTTTGTAAGTTTTAAGGAATTTGCACACAAAGTGCACGGCACCGCGTGCTTCCAGGTCCATACAGAAGAAAGCCAGTTCGTCAAGAATATCAATACGACGGAATGCTGGTTTAAACTCAATGCAGTCAAAAACTAACGGTCTATCGACCAGAAAGATATTTCCGGCATGAAGATCACCATGACAATCGCGAATCAGCTCTTTGAGACTTCTTAATTTAAAAGCATTTTCATATTGACTAAGAAATGCATCTGACACTTCTACGGCCTCTTCCAGATATCTTCGATGAAGGAGTGATATACGATTTAGATCAAGAATATCATTAAAATTTTCCTTGCGCTTATTAATATCTTCTTCATCCCGAATAATTAGAGTTTCACGATGAAAATCTGCCAATGTAAGCGCCAATTGCTCGATCTGGGTAGGTCTAACCTGTTGTTTTGCCAATAATAGGTCCATTTGGTATTTCTCAGGAATTCGTCCCATTTTGACGGCGTAATCGATCAGCTCACCTGAATCGCCGCCCAGTATGATCCCATCCATTGTGCTGCGAATGGCTATCACGCGGTCATACATCTCAGGACACAGTCTCTGATTCAAACGAACTTCCTCCTCACAAAAAAAACCTCTCTTTTCCAGCGTGCTAAAATCCAAAAAGGAGTATTGCACCGGCTTTTTAATCTTATAGGCATGGTCTTCAGTGAGAATGATCAACGAAATATGTGTTTCCTTGATTTCCTCAACGGATTCACCTGGAATAATCAACTGTTCCAGATCTTTTCGATTCATGAGGTACTTAGTAGATCACAATATTTTCTCACTTTTCGTAACATCTCCTCATCGTTCATTCGACCAGTATTGATCTCAAGGTAGCGTTCTTGCAACACATCGAAATCATCGCGCAGATGAAGATAAACAGAGTAGTCGGCCTGACTGTCAGGACGCTCTTCACTCAGTCTTTTTCTAATGGTTTCTTCATCAGCTACAGTCAAAATCCAACATGGCTTTATATCATATTGACCGGCCACATTAGTAAACTCAGTCCTCAGTTCTTTTTGATAAAAAGTAGTATCCACTATAACCGATTTTCCTTGCTGCAGGGCGGAATTCAAATGGACTTGCATAGCTCGATACACGGCCATTTTCTCCGTTGCACCATAGTGATTTCGCAAGTTTATCTCGCGACGTATCCGATCACTACTAATATGGAGAAAGGTATACTTCGCACAGAGTAATTGGGCTAAATAGGACTTACCTGTACCTGGTAAGCCACTAATGAAAATCAACTTGGACATCTTAGTTGCTCTACTTGTTTACTAGCATTGCAATATGCATTTTGAAATGTTCGGTAGAATTGAGTAAAGTCAAAAGTAAGCCTGAGCCTTGTCATTTCACAGTTGATGCATTTGGCAGAAATTATTCCTAGGTAATTCTCCTGATGCTTCAATGAAGAAAATATTGGTAGTAGTGATCTTTCCGATCCTCGATAGAACATTATAGAGCTATTTTTCGAAACTTCAATGAAAATCGATGAAGTGCGTGGGTTTATAGTACCTATATCTGGTTGTTTGGTTCGCCTTTAGGTGACAAATTAAGAGAACATTTATGGTCCCTCAAGGAAATATAGTATTGGCTAGAATCATGCAAGAAATTGCCGACCTGCTGACTGTACAGGATGCCAGTCCCTTTCGGATTAAGGCCTATCGAAGTGCAGCTCATGAAATTGCAAGACAACCTATGGACCTGCAAGCCATGGCTCGTAAAGGAAAATACAAGGAATTAGAGGCGTTGCCTGCCATTGGTAAGCGAATTGCCGGTCTGATCAGCGAGTACACCCGCACAGGCGAGAGTTGGTACCTTAATCGCTTAAAGGGTGAACTTTCCATTGAGCAGTATTTGGAAAAAATACCAGGAATCGGCACCACCCTGGCACAGCGAGTAGTGAAGTCTTTAAAGATTCATACACTGGAAGAACTAGAGGAAGCCATCCATAGTGGACGGCTTGCTAAAATTCCTGGATTTGGCAAAAACAGGGTGAGACTTACCAAAGTAATTTTAGAAAATCTGTTTGATCGTTTGCGAGCTCGAAAACCGATATCTAAGAAAAGCATGCAACAGCAGGTTCCGAGCATTGCGCTGTTGCTCGAACTGGATAAGACCTATCGACACTTAGCTGCCGGGAACCGCTTGCAAAAAATAGCACCGCGCAGATTTAATCCGGAGAAAAAAAACTGGCTACCTATTTATCATACGGATCGAGATGGTTGGCATTTTACGGTTTTGTATTCAAATACCGCTCTAGCTCACCAATTGAAAAAACAAAATGATTGGGTGATCATTTACTTTTACGATGACAGCAGTGAAGGGCAAGTTACGGTAGTCACAGAAACAAAGGGACCTGCCAAAGGCACACGTGTCCTTCGCGGTCCGGAATCCAGTGTTTTTAAGGGGGATGAGCTCTCGATACTTCAGGATTGGTAATTTGTTCAACAAGAGGATACCGATTGATACTTATGGTCAAAACACGCAATAGGAGATTTCTAACAAGGAGAGTTTGACTGAAGTGGATCACAAAAAGATGATCTACAGGCGAATGGATTGTAAATCATACGTATTGATGATATTCCTGATTAATAAGCATCAAAAACCAGCCTCGCTTAATGATCTGAGCCAATGCCAAGGCAGCGACTGAAAATATTCCAATAGGCCACAAATATTCAAAGTCAAAGGTAGCCAGGGAAAGTACCTTTTGAAGAGTAGGGATAAAGAAAGCTGCGGCAGTTATGAATGCACTCAAAAAAAGTGCGCCCCAGATCCATAAATTTCTAGAAATCGTATTATCAATAAAGGAGTATCGGGAAGGGGTAAGATTAAAAACATTGAGCAACTGACCCATCACTAAGGTGCAAAAAGCCACGGTATTGACCTCTGCTGACGAATAGCCCAGCAATCTGTCCGTATACACGGTCACCCCAATCACACTTAGTGCAATACTTAAGCCATAAATGAGAATGGCCAACCAATGTTGCTGTGTGAGAATTGGTTCTTGTGTTGACCTAGGTTTTTGATTCATTAGGTCTTTTTCTCCAAGGCTCATTCCAATCGCTAAGGCCGGAAAAATGTCTGTCACAAAATTTAAAAAGAGTATTTGCAGTGGCAATAAGGGCATCGGCAGATTTGAGAGTGCAGCAATAGCCACAGTAATAATTTCTGCCAGATTACTCGACATGAGATAGACGACAAAACGGCGAATATTCTCGAAAATATTTCTCCCTTGAGCGATGGCAAGTTCGATGGAAGCAAATCTGTCATCTTTCAAAATCACATCTGCTGCCTCTTTGGCTGCTTCAGTTCCACGCATTCCCATGGCAATCCCGATATCAGCTTTTTTCAAGGCAGGCGTATCGTTCACTCCATCACCAGTCATACCCACGATCCAATTGGCTTCTTGAAAAGTCTTGACTATCCAGAGTTTTTGTGCCGGGACCACCCTGGCAAAGATTTGTGCCTTCAACACACGATCTTTGTCATTTGGCGTTAGGATTCCATCATGAGGCAGGATATCGCCACTTAGGATTCCAGCGGTATCATCATTGCTGGCCTTCAAGATGCCCACTTCTTGGGCAATTTTCTTAGCGGTCTGCAGATGATCTCCAGTGACCATCACCACTCTGATGCCAGCTTTATGGTATGTTTGAATGGCTTGAGAAACATCAGATCGCGGCGGATCAAGGAAGCCCACCAATCCTAAGAATTCTAACTCATGCAATACTTCTGTCGGGGAAGGGGGTTTAGCACAGGACTTCTGTGCAAAGGCCAACGTACGGAGGCCTTCAGCGGCCAGCTGGTCTGCTCGCTGCTGAAATGTATCGGGATCGGTTATGGCTACTTGAGTGGTGGCAGAGAGGAAATGGGTGCAATGTGGCAAGATGGCCTCCAGTGCTCCCTTGATGGTGACTAGATAATGTCCTTCCTCCTCATGAATGGTGGTCATGAACCGTGATTCTGCATCGAAGGGCAATTCATCAATGCGCAAATATTGAGTGCGGATCTTGTCAATGGAATAACCAGAATCAGCAGCCATTTGTAATAGAGCAGTTTCCAGGGGATCTCCTACATGTTCTTCTTCATCCAATGAGGCATTATTGCAAAGAATGGCTGCGCGCAGCAAGGCTTCCCATCCCTGATGGTTTGCCATGAGATCGGATTCGGCAAACGGCCAAGTCACCTGATCTTCTTCACCCAAAATAATGGCCTTTACATCCATCTGATTTTCAGTGAGGGTTCCGGTCTTGTCGGTAAGTATTATGCCCAATTCACCCAGTGCTTCTACAGATTCTAATTTTTTAATTAGTACCCGTTGCTCAGCAAGTCTTAACATCCCTCTCGCCAAAGCAATGGTGGCCACGATCGGCAAACCCTCTGGTATGGCTGCAATGGCCAGGGCAATGCCAATTTCAAGCATAAGCCACAAGTCTTTTCCACTAAGAAAACCTACCGTGGCAATGATTAAAGCCAGAACTATGGTGAGCCAGATGAGCCGGCGACTTAATTGGGTCAGTTTTTTCTCCAGAGGTGTCGACTCCGGTGTGGAAGCCCGACTCAATGCCCCAATTTTACCTAGTTCAGTTCGATCTCCCGTTGAAATCACCAAGACCTCTGCAGTGCCGCGACTGACCATGGTACCGCTAAACACCATATTCGTTTGATCGCTAACGAGAGCTGCAGCCGGCAATGTAGATGGCCACTTGTCGATTTGTCCACTTTCTCCAGTTAATGCCGCCTCTTTCACCCCCAAATTATGGCCTGTTAACAGGCGGCAATCGGCAGGCACCATATCACCAGCCTCGAGCAGGACGATGTCGCCAGGGACCAATTCCTCGGAAGTAAGATTAGAGATCTTCCCATTACGCCTCACCCGGGTTCGTGCTTGCGACAATTTAAATAGGGCTTCCATTGACTTCAGGGCTTGCCTTTCCATAAAATAGCCGATCGCTGCAGTGATTATGATCACTACTAGTATGGCAATGCCTTCCAACCAATCCTGAAATAGAAATGCCAATAAAGTAGCCACTGCCAGTACACAGATAATGGGATCGGAGAGCTGGTCAAGAAGTATGTACCAAGAGCTTTTGGGTTTTTGTCTTCGCAATATATTCTCACCATATTTTTGTCTTCTCCGAATTACCTGCTGGTCAGACAAACCCATCTCAACTTTTACGCCCCCCTGTTGAATCAGGGTGTCAAGCTCTATAGAATGGGGAGCTGGATCATTGACCACTTCTTCTTCAATCAGTGCCGTATTTCTAGACATAGGGTGTCAAAGTGGTAAATGTAAAATGTCAACAATAAACTTGCATTTAATAGGCAACGTGCAGACCAAGGCCAGGCCTGGGAGCTCTCTAGGATATCCAGAACAATACTGCCCCATGATCTCCATTAGGAATAACGATAGATGGCGAAAATATCTTCCTGTATGGATTTATCTTGCTCAGAAATATGTACCACCTGACCGCCATTTTGCACAGTTAATACTGCGGCTTTATTGACCAATGAAACTGAAGTCAGATCTGTAGTTGTCGAGATATTCAAGTGGCCAACAGTGGGATTGAAAGTACCAGAGATTTCGGGATAACCGGCTATAAACAGCACATCTATTTTGCCTTGCAATGCTGCCGGCAATACTTGTTCGATGCCAGCACCAATGCGAGAGGTATCGCGAAGGTCCATAAAATCTGCCAACATTTCTTTATCATGTTGAGTCTGGTCTTCACCAATAATTTCTTTGACCGCGTCAAATATTTGTCGCTCAGTCAATTTACCTCCACCAATTATGGGTTTTGTGTGTATATTTCCTGCCTTGGTTATATCACGATAAAGTGGAATCAGCCGTTGAGGACCAGCCAATATCAATTTATCATGACAGGTTTTCATTAACGCTGATACCGTGGCATCAACCATTCGCAAATACTTTTGGATTTCAATGATTTTGTCCTCTTTACCATCTCCATGTCCGTGAAAGGATGCCGACTGATAAGCTATGTTGTCGCTTCTAAATTGAAGGCTTTTTTGTACGACATCATCGCCAACAGCAACTTTGAGACTCAATTGAGTTAAGGCAGGAATGTCGATTTCCTTAATCTGAAATTGGTCGGCAAGATAGAGACTTACTCCTGTTTGATTTAGGTTTAGTACATAGGCCTTTTTATGCCTACCAGAGATAGCTAGTAGAGGCCAGACTAGTAAATCAGTGGCCAAATAATTTTGTACTGGAGTTTCAGTGGGTAATTTGATGATGTCAAAGAAGTCACGCGTACGAAAAATGGCTAAGCTAGTATCTTGATGCTGCCAGAACGTTTGATCTACAAGCAGGTCTAAAATTGGTTGCAGAAACTTTTGGATGTTGGCAACAGCAATATCCTTATCAATCAGTCTTTTTTGAGTGCGATGAATCTGAGTCTTTAGTAATATTTGATCGTTGTGCGACCAAGCCTCTTGACCTTGACGGTGGGTCGGTAGATATATGGACAAGCACAGATCACTATGAATCTGGGAAAGTACAATGATTTCTTCTTGCGAGCGCATGTGATCAAATTATTACGATTCTGCAGTGTGCAAAGTCTGATACCTGAAGTATAGAACCCCAATTTTTTTATCGAAACCCATGATTGGAATATATACATCGATGTAATTGTCTGTAGGCATCATGAAGAATTCATGAGTATCTAGGCCTTTAGGGGAAAAGATTTCTTGTGCGGATCGCCCCTCCAGATTCTTGTCAGTGGCCGAAATGATTTTACCCATTTTATTGGCCACCATCATAAGCTCAATACTTTCATGCTTTACATATTGAGAGAGATAACGGTGAATTTCTTCAAGATTATCGGCCAATAATTCGTTTCGAATAACCCAGGACAAGGGCTCTGCAAGGAGGTGGAGCCAGGTACTATCGCGTGTGATTAAGGCCACATGAATGGTTGCATTTTGATCCGACTTCAGTTTCCTTAATTGGTAGGAGAGATGCAGAGTTTCTTGCTGTGACTTTTGATAATACCAAAAGAAAGTTCCACCCACTAGTGCGATAAGACCTAATCGCAATATCCATTTCGTTTTCATTTTGCCGGATGGCTTTAGTGATATGGTATAATGGGAAATCCTGAAGACTCATGCGATGATGTGGATCACAAATGCTATTGATTGTTATACTGCAGCAAATCTGCTCGGAAAAGTCTGCAGTCGGTATGTACCCTTGCTTGTGGTCAAGCCTCTTTTTGAGTTGTTTTTGAATCACGAGCACTGCACAAAGCCGTGATACTAATCATTTTTCACATTACCAAAGATCATAGCACCACTGTTTTTTCACTCCTAATATTGCAGGCAGCAAGGACACCCCGAAGACCATATCAATGAAGGTTTAGCCATGTGGATTGCAGGCAGTTTATTACTACTGATTTTGATTCTCTTCACTTGGATACTATGGGGTAAAGTGACCTTAATGATCGACAGCGATCGAGAGATTTATGCAGTGTCGGGATGGGGAATTTTCCACGGTGGTCTACAATTCAAGGGGGACACCTTAATCTTCCATCTGCACTTGCCTTTTTATCGCCGGTCTCTAACTGTAGAAGAATTACTTGCCAAAAGTATGACAAGGAAGAAGAAACCAGCAGGAAGGGATAGAGCCGTCAAGAAAAAAGGCAATTCGCACATGAGTTGGTCAAGGGTAAAGAAAATGATGACCTCGTTTCAAGTTAAACAATTATATATCAATATTGATACCGACGATTTTAGCCTTAATGGTCTCCTATATCCAATCGCTCATTGGGTGCGAAGCTATGGTCAGGAGGTTGTGGTTAATTTTAGTGGTAAAAACCAGGTGAAAATGATCATAGAAAATCGTCTTTTTCGTATTGCCCGCGCATATTTTTTCTAACTAAAAACTCAGTTATCATGCAAAATGCAGATTTAGAACAACTGATCGAACGGATTTCTTCCTTTATGCGAGATGAGGTGAAGACCGAAACGGTCGTTGGAGAAAGCTTTCACTTAGGTGAATTTGATTGCATCCCCGTCATCAGAGTGGGTATGGGATTTGGTACTGGTGGTGGAGAAGGAGATGATGAGAAGAAAAGACATGGTCATGGCATGGGTGCAGGTGCCGGCATGGGTATTGATCCCATAGGTTTTCTCGTGGCCAAAGGTGACCAAATTTCTTTCATCAGTACCAAAACCAGCAAGGGAATGGCTTCCGCTTTCGAAAAGGTCCCAGAACTACTCAACAAGTATCTCGAAAGCCGTGCTGTTAAAGAAGAGCCCGTAAGTTAGAGCTATTTCTTGCACAGCTTTAACTCCGGATGTCTTTGATAAGGGTCCGGAGTTTTTTAATGGTGAGTAGTGACTGGGAGTAACGAGTAATTGATGCCGATCAGGCCCTAATTATTTGGTGTGTGAGAGAATGCACAGTTTATTTATAGTACGCTGATTACTTCATAATTAATCTCATGAAACTAGTCTAGTGCACACTTCCAGCCGGCGAAATGATCTGATCTTCAAACTCATTTCCGTTGATTTCATCTTTGTAGAGAATTTTTTCGGCAATTGCAACAATCTGATGCAGATGAGCATATTGACCATTCCCTTGGTAATGTAACTCATTCGTCATTTTAATCAGTCTACCATCAGTCAGGGTTATGGAATAGTAAGTTGTGGGGCCACCCATTCCATTGTCACTTAGGAAGTACAAGACCAACTCATCAACATTTTCACCCTGTGAAATTGCTTTCTGAAAGAGCGGTGACTGATCATCTATCTCCTTAATCAGGGTAAAGGGACCAACAATGCGTGAACCTGTAGTCCTACCTGCTCCAGTGTCAAAAGGAACATTAGTTTCTTGAAAGATATGATGTATAACGAATGTTTCTTCAAATCCTCTTTCCATGTAAGGACCTTTCAGATCATTGCCATTGATCCGAATTCGCATGAGAACAAATGACCGGCCTTCTGCTGCAGCATTGGTTTCACTTTGATAGGCAGCGCTGGTTTGGACAGTGCTATCGGGAAAGCGTATTCCACCTTGCTTGGAATAAATAATACCCTCAACTTCAAGGGGATCAGGTGTTTGGGCAACTAGGTCGGTAGTTTCAATGCCAACCAGCAAACCGATAATTAGCATTATGGCCCAATTTCTAAAAATGAGCTTTCCAAATGGGGTCATTTTTAAGGCATTAGGTGACGGAAAGATGCCAATATAAGGATTTTTCTGTGGTCCGAATCATATGAAAAACAACAAGATTTTAGAAGGCTTTCGATAAGGAATCGCTGGTATAGATGAACGAATTAGACGGTTTAGTTACTTTGCGGAACCATGTATTTATCCAGTAGATCAACACATTAGTTTTCGGACAAATTTTCTCTCTTATGAAACTAGATATTAGAAGACATTTTATCCTTCCCCAGCTTTTGCTTTACTTCATCGGTCAATTTGGCTTATGGGCCCAGGTTATGACTCCGGAAAAATTGTGGAGTCTAAAACGTGTTCAGCCTATTGGCTTGACTAGTGATCAAAAGGGAGTCATTTATTCCCTAACAACTTATGATATAGAGGGCAACACAAGTTTAAGGACGACCTATCGCACCTCACTTGAAAATGGCACAACTTCTGAAATCCAAACCTATGCTGACATATTTCGGGATCCAAAACTTTCTCCAAGTGGAGAACACCGATTGGCAACTAAGGAAGTGAAGGTTAAGTCGGTTACTGGTACCGACCATTATCCCGGTTTGGAGAAATCTAATGTCTTAATCTATGACTCTCTGCATTATCGACATTGGGACGAGTGGGAAGATGGTGCCTTTAGTCACCTATTTGTCCAAAGTATAAATGGCGATGAGGAACTAGATATTATGCCGGAAGAGCCCTTTGATGTGCCAACGAAGCCTTTTGGTGGTCCGGAAGACTATGTATGGAATCCGGATGGCAGCCAGGTGCTTTATGTATGCAAAAAAGAATTCGGGACCAACTATGCGATCAGTACCAACACTGACATTTATGCTTATGATTTGGCCACAAAGAGCACCGCAAATCTCACTGAAGACAATGAGGGTTACGACACATCTCCGTCCTTTTCCAAAAGCGGAACTTTGGCTTGGCTCCAGATGGATGAGCCCGGTTATGAAGCGGATAAGAATGATCTCATTATTTTCCAAAATGGATCCACAAGAAATCTGACTGAAAATTGGGACGGCACAGTAGAGAGCTATTTGTGGGGAGACGTTGATGAGATCTATTTCATCGCCCCCATTAAAGGCACTAAGCAACTCTTTGTAACCGATATTCCCACGACCGGGATGCCAAAAATTCGACAGATAACTGATGGAGTGTTTGACATTACCGGCCTCATCGGGATATCAGGCCAGATTATGGTTGTCACCAGGACTGACATGAATCATGCTGCTGAAATCTTTTCGGTAGATCTGAGTTCGGGAGCTGTGGAGCAGCTGACCCACATCAACGATGCTCTATATGCAGATCTCTCGTTGAGTAAGATCGAGAGGAGATTGATCCCAACCAGCGATCATCAGGAAATGTTGACGTGGTTGATATACCCACCCGATTTTGACTCTACAAGAGTTTATCCGGCCCTATTATATTGTCAGGGAGGGCCGCAGTCTGCCTTATCCCAGTTTTACTCCTTTCGCTGGAATTTTCAGTTAATGGCAGCCCAGGGCTACATCGTCGTAGCCCCAAACCGCAGGGGAATGCCAGGCTATGGCGAGCAGTGGAACAGGCAAATCAGTGGCGACTGGGGAGGACAAAATATCCAGGACTATTTGTCGGCTATCGATGCAGTCATCAAGGAGCCTTATGTGGATGAAAATCGCCTGGGCTGTGTAGGGGCCAGCTATGGTGGCTATTCAGTTTTTTATTTGGCGGGAATTCACGAGAATCGGTTCAAGACGTTCATCGCCCATGATGGAGTTTTTAACACCCAAAGTATGTATGGTACAACGGAAGAGCTCTTCTTTGTGAATAAAGACTTTGGAGGAAGTTATTGGCAAACCCGCCAGCCAAAGGCCTATACTGAATTCAATCCCATAAATAGGGTAAGTGAATGGGATACGCCGATCATGATCGTTCAAGGAGGTAGAGATTTTCGTGTACCGATCGGACAGTCACTGGAGGCTTTTCAAGCCGCTCAACTCAGAGGAATCAAAAGTAGATTGCTCTATTTTCCAGAAGAGAATCATTGGGTGCTCTCTCCCCAAAATGGGATAATTTGGCAAAGGGAATTTTTTAAGTGGCTCTCAGAAACTATGGATTGATTAGGGATCAGATTTCAATCTATGGATAGGCATTTTAGGCTGGGTACTATTAGTGAGGAACCGCTGTAGTTTGGTCCCTGATCAAGGAAAGAAGGTATATGTACCAATTGCCTAAATATAGCATGCTTTGGTTTTTGGAGTATTTCATGGAGGGAACAATCACTGGGGGCAGTGAAGAAAAAGGAGATTACTTTGTATGGCCATTCTATAGAACGGAATTCACCAATAGCATACCAAATAGCATTAGATATTTTTTGATTGGAGCACTAGCGATTCACCATGTAAATGCCCATATCGGCAGGCAATAAATCGGTGGATTTATTGGTGGGGTTCTGATCTTTTTTCTTGACAGATTTTACCAGATGTGGAACCCTTATCCTGACATAGTTTTTTAGTTCTTCAATGGTAATTACACCATCCTGACCTGTTACTTTTTTCCCATTCACCTCTTTGAATTGGTCGGCCTGAATCTTTTTACCATTGATTTCAACAACCTCATTTCGAAAGGCTTCGCAGATCGCCTTGGTAAAAGCACCATTTCCCCAGGATTCATCTTCGTAGGAGAATTCCTCGTGCCCACAGGAGGCAAATATTTCCATGCCTGCGGTAGCTTCGATGAGGTCATTCATCACCTTACTAGCTGCTGCATCCGAAAACGACCGGGCTCCGGCACTGCCACTATGACACGCATCAATAAATACGAGCTTATTGCCTTCGACAGTATTAAGTCTTTTCAATATGTCATTTTTAAAATCGACGGTGGTAAGGTCCTCATATTGTGATTCATAATCAGAGGGCAGTAGTACGTAACGATCGCCATCGATTACTTTGCCGTGTGACGAGATGAAGACCACAACCAGATCATTGTCTTTAATGTTTCGGTTTTTTGACAAATCGGCAAAAGCCCTTTTGAGATAATTTTCTGTAGTCTGCTCCTCGGTCACCAGCTCATGCACCACAACTTTATTAAAACCACGACCATTGGCATCTTTTAATTTCCTATACATGTTGGCAAATGCTCTGGCATCATTCACCGTGTATCGCAGATCATCATGTTTAACGCCGATAGACAATACATGAAGATTGGGTTTATCTTTTGGTATGTAATTAAAAGTCAGTGGAACGCTTTTCGCTATTGTACCATCTTCATTATAATAAATGATTTGCACTTCATTCAGTCCTTCCTTTAGACGTGCTGAGTTCGCATAAGATTGTTTTACACGCCCTGTAGTGACGTTGGCAGGTGGGCTGAGTTCGGCTTCATCCAATTTTTGACCTTGTACCTGACGTCCGTTAATAAGTACACCAAAATTTCTCTTTGACATCGGTTCACTTGAGAGTGCAATGACCTTGAGATCCACTTGATCGTTTCGCACGTCGATGGTCCGATATTCCTCGATATCCGGGGTGATCCAATGGATCTCATTGTTGTATATGGGTGCTGGATCAGCAACACTTGCCACTGCAGCAGTGGATACCGGCAAAGTAAAACTCTGCTTCAAACCGGCTATTTCTTTGGTTGAATTGGTCACAAAGGAGATCTGAATATTCGGGTCGGTATAACTTTCTAAGTAGGAAAAAGTAAAAGAAATCTGGTGAGATTGATTTGGTGCTAGAGCAGGGACCTGCAGACGCTCTGATCGTTTGGCTTGAACACCGGGAGGAATTTGGAAATCAGCATCAAGAGGCACTGAGGCTTTGCCACCTAGATTCTCCAGTTCAAAGGTCAGGGTGATGGGCTCTCCCGGTTGGGGATTTTCCTCAGGAGTAAAGTCATAAGTGTTCACGACCAAGTTGGCAGGGTTAGGCCGGTTGGTGGCAATCCTTGCGCTGGTACTTCCTATATAATTTCCATCGGCATACAGTTTGAGATTACATGCATAACTATGCTGGTCGATTGCTCCTGATGCCTTCACCGGTACCCGCAGAGTCTTCGTTTGGTTGGGACGGATTTGGCCGATATAGACTTGGTTCCACATGTCGAGACCACTGTCCTTTTGGTCAGAAGAGATTTTCGCTACCACATTTTTAAGAATGTCGGATTCGGTATTATCTAATTTCCATTCCAGATATCCTCGCTCTCCCCTTTCTAAATAATGATTTTGATTGGCATCCATAAAATGTGCAGAAGTAATCTCAAGACGGGTTTCTTCTGATGCACTACCAAACGTTTCATCATCGTCTGAGTCTAGCGCCAAATCTTCAACCAGATAAGAAATGGAACTGAGAGCAGTCTTGTTTAGATGGGGTGATTTTTCTACCCGGGAATTACCAACAACCACAATATTTTTTGAAGCGGGAGATTCGGTAAGAGCACAACCAAATTGATCTTGGGTGGCGTCGTTAATGTGAAGAATATCACTGTCGATTTCTACCCCATCAGCATCTGTGACAATCAGTTGAAGGACTGAAGTGGTCGCTCGTGGAGCATGCGACCAAGTATGTCCAAGGATAGCAAAACCACCCATGGTCAGTTCCATAACATCTACAACGACGTCTGTATTTTTGCCGCCGTATTTCTGTTCCCACCTCAATTGTCCATTGAGATCTAACTTAACCAACCATATGTCGGTCATTCCGGAAGATTCTGAATCTGTAGTACCGGCTATGATCAATCCAGCATCAGAGTGGTTGTACGCCATTGAGGTACCCCTCTGAACTTTTTGATCTCCCAGGGATCTTAATCCATCCCATAGATCCTTGCCCTTCTCATCCATCTTTTTCACCAATATCACGTCCTTCGCTTTCTTATATCTGGTGGCGTTTGCCATGAGATAAAAATCCTGCTGGTCAGTAGTGATATCGGTCAAAGTGTGTTCTGAGATCTCACCCAGGGGAATTTCTTTGATAGTAAAACTTGGATCAATGTGGAGCAATCGAGTGTTCATGCTTCGCCCTTGGCTGTTTCTGGCAATGGCCAAGGCAGCGCCTTCATCATTTATGGCGACTTTCAATATTTCATGGCTTGTACCGGGCAAACCAGTTGCTGGTTTGGCATTGATGACCTCACCATCTTCGATAGCAAGCGCAACAATCCAGCCTTCTCTCTCTTTACCTTCCCCTTGATTGAAGCCAACTGCAGTAAGGGTGCCATCAGGATTCTGCGCGATGTCACTAAGGGATTGGTCTCCCACTCCTCCAAATCTCTTCCATAGCTTGGTCTCTCCCGTGTGTGGATCGAGTACCAGCAGGAGTGCATCCAGATCCTGGAAGGACTCGCTCATGGTCTCACCCACAGCAACAATGTCACCATTGGTGGCGGTGATCACTTGATTGATTTTTTCTGTATTGTCGATTTTTCGCCGGTAGTCCCAATTGGCCAATAGGCGCACTTGTTGCTGAGCAAAAGTGGAAATGGAAAATAAGATAAAAATCCAGGTTAGTTTTCTCCTCAATGTCATAACTGGGTTCGTTTTTGTCGTGAACTCGGAGAGACCGCCTTAAAAAGTCAAGTAAATATATCTTAATTTTAATCTACTTGTGGCTAAAGGTTTCTCGCTAATAAGTGTTATTAGTCCACAAAATGTCCCTTACTATAAGAGAAAATTTCAAAGAAGATTCCATTGTGTCACCTCATCTGAAACTCTTCTATTGCCCGAGCATGGAATTCAACAAGTTCATTACTTAATTTATGAGAGCCTCAATGGAGTTGATTTTCTTTGCTTTCTTCTTTGGTCATCCGGCTTGGAGCACGGTGTCATTGACTGATTCCATATCTGTGCAGCAACTGCAATCCAGCTATGAGCAGGAGGACTGGTTGGAGTGTACCCAACGTGCCCATCAGGCATTGCGGGATGCTTCAGCAGCCGCTCTAAGGACCGAAGAGGTGGCACAGGTCTACCTTTGGTTTGGAGATTGCCTGTTAGAGATGCAGAAATTCGATTCGGCATTTTGGGCCTATCAAGCGGCCATGCAAAACAGCCGGCTGACTTCTGATCCCCTCCTCTTGGGTGAATCTTTCATCAAGATGGGTCATTTTCACCTCCTAAACGGCGAGTATCAAGCAGCCATATCTCTCCTTGATTCTGCGCTACAATTATTGACTGATCCGGGGCTCCGGAAACGGAAAGCCGATGTACTGAACAATTTGGGGATTTGCTATTGGGGCTTGGGAGACAGCGATCGGGCAAGGACTTTCCATGAGCAAGCGCTATCCATTCGTACTCAGATCTCTGAGGACCCGAAACTTATAGCTCAAAGTCACAATAATTTGGGTGAGTGCCTTCAAGACTTGGGGGATACAACTCGAGCCAAATTGCATTTTGAAACAGCGCTGGCTTCGTATGAGCAGAAAAGAGCATATCGGTCAACTGCTGAGGTGCTGATGAATTTAGGTTCTCTCTACAGCAGGATGGATAAGTGGGAAGAGGCACAGGAGTACTATCAACGTGCTATTGATCAATATCGCCAAGATCAACAGGTAGATTCACTGGGATTGGCAAAATGTATCATGAGTCTGGGTAATTGCGCCACCAAGTTTGGCAGGTATGATCTGGCCTCCGAATATCATGATTTGGCCTTGTCTTTACAGGAGAGCAAGTGGGGCAAAATCCACACTGATATTGCGCTAACAAAGTATAATCAAGCCATTACTGCCCTATATATGCAGCGCCCTGATCGCTCTCTGGCACTGTTGGAGGAGGCATCTATCGCCTTGCGGTTTGACAAAAACGATGAAACCACCCTCTGGAGAGTAACTGATCCCTGGTTGTTGCTCAATATGCTGGATAAATGGGTCGAAGCATACATTCAGAAATATTTTTTGACCAACCAAACCGAGCATCTCAAGCAAGCTTTTTCCATGTTTGACTGGTTGGATCGAGCGCTTGACCAGCAGCGAACAACCTATCGGGGAGAGGCTTCGCTAAGTGATCTGATTACAACCAGCCACACCATATATGGCAAGGCGATCGAATTGGCTTATATGCTTTATGAAGAAACTGGGGAGCAAAAGTACTGGCATCTGGCATTCACCTATTGTGAAAAGAGCAAAGGGTTGCTCTTATTAGAAGCACTTCAGTCAGCCAAGGCAGGAAAGTTTGCTAATGTACCACCGTACATTCTGGACTCATTGTCACAAACCAAAGATCAGATCAGCCGGCTCAAAAAAAGGAAATTCCTAGTCGGAGCGTCTCACTCAACAGATGCAGTAAAGTTGGATTCAGAGATCTTTGGCTTGAAAGAGCAACTCGACGATCAAATCAACACTTTGGCCCAGTCATATCCTGACTATTTTAATTTGAGGTACGAGACTGTTCCACCGACGATCAATCATGTGCAGCAATCTCTCTTGTCTGAAAACCAGACAGTGATTTCCTATTTCATCGATGGGGATAAGCTCTGGATATTTACTATAAATCGGGATAATTTCAAGATGTCAGGGATAAGAATTCCTGAAGTATTCAGCAATGGCCTCAACAATTTCATGAATGCCATTCGGTCTTTTCCAGTGGTGCCTCATCAATTTATGCAAAACAATTTGGCAGTCTATCAGGCGACAGCGAAGTTTCTCCGAAAATTGCTGATAGGGCCAGTAGAAGACCAACTCCAGAAACGGCTAGTCATTGTGCCGGATGGCAGATTAAATTACCTGCCTTTCGAGGCCCTGTTAGACGATTCGGCAGATACTACTCAAATGTTTGCAGAATACCCCTTCCTGGTTAAGAAATATGCCATCAACTACAATTATTCAGTAAGATTATGGCATGAGATGCAGGATAATCCGCAGGCCATCGGCCTGAAGAACTATTTGGGGTTTGCTCCCGTTTTTTCCGGCGATACCAGCTTGCAACCTCTTCAATACAATCGGGAGGAAGTTGAAGAGGTCAGCGCATCTTTGGGAGGAAGAGTTTTCCTTGGCAGGGAGGCCTCCAAGGTCAAGTTCTTAAACCATAGTGACGATTATCAGATTATTCATTTGGCTACACATGGTTTATCTCGCCGCGGTTCTGCCAAAGATTTCTCCTTCTTGGCTTTCGGGACCAGCGACAATCAGAAGGGACTGACCGATCATTACTTGTTTGTGAATGAAATCTACAATCTGTCAATACCGGCGGAAATGGTGGTACTCAGCGCTTGTGAAACCGGTACAGGCCAGTTGTTTACGGGAGAGGGGATTGCCAGCATTGCCCGGAGTTTTGCTTATGCTGGTGCCAGAAGTTTAGTGGCCACCCGGTGGAATGTGAATGATCGGACGACCAGAGATATTATCGTGAATTTTTTTGAAAAAATAAAGGATGGCCTACCTAAAGATGTCGCACTAAATCAGTCAATCAATGCCTTCATACAATCAAATAGTCGTCATCATGCCCATCCTTTCTATTGGGCTTCTTTTCTGGCCATTGGAAATATGCAGCCTGTATCAATGGTGAAGACCACAAGACCCATTTTTTGGTCTGTGATAATCCTTGTATGCGTCCTGGCCATCGTTGGTTTTTTCAGGTTTAAGAAAATTCAAAAACCAGCTCTAAATCCGACCGCTAATAGTGAGTAAGATTGCCGAACAATCTCCTGTTGAGGATGAACTACATTAGTGATAAGAGGCATTCCTCCGGTGATAAATGCATTAAAATCGGTGTTAAATTCGTATTGTATACCACCGATGGCAAATAAGAAATCTGCCGTTTTAATCACTGCATGAGAATCAAATTCTGAAGGTTTGAAGTTCAGACTGTAGGAAAGGCCAGGATAGAAAGTGAATTTATTGTTGTTGGTGCGCTGAATCAAGAAGAAATTAAAGTTACTGTTGTAAAGTGATTCATTGGTTTCGATACTCGGGAGAAAAGCACGGATAGAGGTTCCAAAAAAATAATAAACCTGCCTTGAGATTGCGTGGTAATAAGTAGCACCTAAATCAAAAATATCTCGATCGGCATTGAGTTGTATTTGTTTGCTTCGGTCAGAAACTGTTGAAAAAGCATAGCCCCCATTGACTACCAATTCCGGACGTTGAATGATCGGTCTGAATCTAAATCTTACTCCCGCCCGGGCGATAGCTCCGATAGATTGGTCAAGGGTAACACTCCCATTAAACGGTGCATTGATTTCATCTTCAATGGTAGGGGTGCTCTCGAATACCTTGAAGAAGGAACTCCCCGCACTGTTGTCAATACGGGATCGAACGTAACTTACCTGAAGACCAACATCAATGCGGCTGCTGGCTGAAATCCCATAAAAGGCCGAGACATCGGTGGTAAATTGAGTACTGCGAAGACGATCCAAAACCGGTGAATGGTTGCCATTCTCGTGAAAGGCTATCCAGAAAGATACCAATGAATTATTGTTGATGATCTCAAATTCTCCATTACCTAACACCGTTGAAGCTCCACCAGCGACAATAAATTGATGTTCCAAGGTATCGAGACCAGGTATCTCATACTTGAATTTTTGCGCCGACAACTTCGTGAGGGATCCTGTGCAAAAAATGGTGGCAATCAATAAGGCAGTAAATACTTTCTTCATGGAATGATATTTGGAACTTTCTCACCGTGCCAGGTCATGGCAACTTGTTCGGTGCCTTCAGCACAATGTTTAATGCAACTTCCAGATCCTGTAAATCGATCGGAGGATTCGAGTCGCCAATCAAATTCTTCAGTCAAATGACCACCTTTGATGAGATAGCGGTCGTGGGTCATTGTACCCGTGATTTGATTTTCCGAATGAGAATGGATATCGATAACCAGCTGCTCTGATCGACTGCTTTTGGGTGGTTTAACGGCTAGGGAGATCACGATTGAGTCATCTTGTGACGAGATGCTAAGGTCACCGCGGTAAGTCAAAGAAGAATCGTTATGATAGAAATAGTAAAACTTCCACTGACCGTGCCAGGTTGAAAGATCCTCAGAAGATCCTTCCCAGGGAAGTATGAAGAAGAGTGCCGTTACGAATGCCAGGAAAATTACCAGCATTGCCAAGGACATTTTCTTTTGCTTTCGGCGTTTCACGCAAGTAAATTTTTACCGGTTAAGCGCCTTGATCATCAGCAGTTGGTGACCTGTAGTTTCGGAAGTAAGCAGCATGAAATCTATTCTGGCATCTTCACTGATGGGATCACCACATCCGGCAAATCCATTTCGCCATTGATCAGTGTTGGGAAACTGGTCTTCGTCTACAAATAAGCCAGTAAAACGTTCTACACCTAGGTTTTTTTCAGTCCGGTCAATCTTGATTTCAATAATCCCGGCCTCTTTGTCTACAAAGCCGGAAACTGGATTCTTGTCGGCGTTTTCGTGCCGGCCCACGGCATCGCAGACCACAAATTCATGGCTTCCCAACATAAAATTGGGATCCATTTTCTTCCGGTCATCATCAATGCCTGGCAGGTAAGGTCTAAGCTCGGGCAACTCATTGCCTTGCTCGTCTAGTTCGGGTACAAACCAAATGCAGTAGCTCCTTTCATAGGGTGAAATCCAGGCATTGGTGATGTTTGTTGGGGGCGCTATTGCCGGCGTAGGAATGACCACAATGGGTATGGGAGGCACCACAAAGACATCACTGAAAAAGAAGAAGTCCTGGGTTCGGATTTGTAAAGGATCTACCAGTAAGAAATCAGAAGTACAATCCGGGTCATCAACCCAAACAGCTGGGGTGCTGACATCGGCTGCTTCTTCCGGTATAGTGACGATCAGCCCTTGTAGTTCTGTCTCGAAGAAGGATTCTACTTCCAACCGGTCAGGCGGCCCCTTTTCCGGATGGTCAATAAATACTTGTCTCCCTTCTAAAAAGTTGGGAGGAGCTGATCGAAGCAATATCTGGTTTTCCCTTCCTGCCAATATCGCATCGGCAGAAGCAATCGAGATATTGTTTATGGTAGCGGAGTCGCAATCGGGATTACAACTCTGAAAGGTAAGCTGTGAGCTCATTAGAAGCAAAAGCAGAAATAGAGGTCGCATCATTTTAAAGTTATTTAGGGTTTCCGGAGTAAAAATTCTTAAATGTTATTTCTCAGTACCGATAGGGTTCGATTGATTTGTTTTTCCAGAGAGCGTATGTTTACCGTTATATGTTCATGCGATAAGTCCGCAATTTTTTGTGCTTTTCTGTACTTGCGTTTACTCAACTCATTGTTGATCTGCTTAATTACAGTATACATCTGATTTTGGTGAATGGAAATGGTCAGGTACTCGAGCATTTCTTCGACATCATGAGAGACTTCATCATTCTCCCAATAGTGATCGATGCCTTCAATAAGCGCAAGCCGGGTGTCTTCTAGATCCTCCCACACTTTATTGTAGCCTTTAATGTCTTTATCATAGTTTTCAAAACTACCGGCATTGTAATAGGTGATGAGATTTGGCAGATGGTCCCGAACATCTTTTGCCTTCCGCAAGTAAGCCAATAAAGATGAAGACAGGTCGGTATAATATTCGTTTTGCTTTGCATAGTGTTCTTCTAGAGCCAGCTCAAGGTCATTGGTCAGTTGATTGACTTGATTTTCAAGGTCACTAATTTGACGCTTAAGGTCACTGATTTCACCTTGTTGCTCCTCGCTTAACTGTTCATAGTCGGCAATCTGCTGTTCCAGCATTTCACGATTGGCCTCAAAATACATAATGGTATCGAGTAGCACATTATTCAGCGCATTTAGCTGATTATGGGTCAACTTATTTTTAGATTGTAATGTAGATATTCTGCGTTCCAGCTCCCTAATCCTCTTTTGAAACTCCGGATCTTCTTCCGTCATGTTCACTACCAAAAGCTCAATAAACATTGATTCTTTGGTAGGATCCAGCTGCAGTGACCCGTCCAGAGGCTTCAGTACTTTGTGCTCCTCTGACAGCAATGATATTGATATCGCCGGATCAACAGTATTCCTGACCGGATAGGTAAAGAGATAGCTTCCTTCCTGGTTTGTTTGCACCTTTCCAATATCTGAGATCATCAATTGGGCATTGGGCATGGGCAATATCTCCTCTCCCGACTTCTCCCGGATGGTCAGGTGCACATCAATGGCATCAAGTACTTGAGACCTTAAGGCAAACGGCGGCACCAGAAGTATGCCCAACAGCAGATAAGTAACTTTCGTTTTCATTAGCTCAACTGTACCTAAAACATTCATTGATTGCGAATTGAGTGAGATCAGGGAGCATTAAAATTACCAATTTTGTCGCTCCAAAATCAACCGATTTAATTTGATCTCTTTCTGGAGAGACTCGGAGCATCAATTTCCATATCAAAAGGGTCCATTTCTTCCCAATTTTCGTCATCTCCTTCTTGTTGCTGTAGTGGATCATTGTACTCAGTGTCCATACTATTGTAAATGTCACCCTCCAGCATCTCGATTTCAAACCAACTCCTGAATCGGTATGGCTCCAGAAGGTACTGGTTGAGGTGCTCCTCTTTTACTCTCCGTGCTTCATAGTTAGAACGAATGATAAACTCGGTAAAATCCTTAGCTAACTTGATTAATCCAAAGATAGCAGCCAAGGGAACAGCAGCATACATGTCACTTCCGGTGACTTCAGCCGCTACCCTTTCAAAATCTTGGGAATAACCATCCTGCAGTTCTCGCAACCGGTACTGAAGTGAATTTGCATAAACCTCTTTGTTGGTACGAATCAGCTTCATCTTTTTGCGGTCCATAAAGTCTCGTTTAATGTCTACCAGCAAACGATTGAATTGGTCTGCTATTCGGGTATAGGCTATCTTAACTCTAGCTACGTCCTGGGGAGGAATCCGGTTTGCTTGGGCTTTAAAGGTTGCAGCCAAGCTTTCAGCTTCGATTTTTAAATCCTTGTACTGAAGCATAAACTCGGTCCTTAAAAATCCGTAGAGCGCTTTGTCCACTTCCTTTTGGGATTGGCCGATGACGGCTTGCTCATCACGATCGACCATGATTCCGCGGATGTGAGTAAGCTGTTCCTCAAAGCTGATTTTCGGTGTCTCTTGATCAAATTCTCCTTCAAAAGGTTCATCAAAAGGCTCATCAAATTGGGCTTGAGTAGTGCCCACCAGGCATAGGAATAGCATTAGGATAAAGGTCAATTTCGATTTCATCACTTTAGGTTTTAAATGGTTAGCTGTCTTATTTTAGTTGATTACGAAGTTCCACCGCATCGGAATGATGCCGGTGTTGGTCGTCTTGCAATATCGCATTAAGGCGCTCCTCGCAGGGATTATCTTGAGCCATGCAGCTCAGCAGGGCATACCATTGTGCATCATCAGTGTAACGCATATCCCCTTGTTCTGCCACCAGGTCAAACGCATTGATGGCAGCTGAGTATTCAGCTTTTAAGTAGTATGCGTGAGCCAAATAGTACTGGGCAATCGTCCTGAAATCGTGATCAGATCCAATGGCACTCAATAAGGTGATCGCTTGATCATAATCTCCGGATTGAACCGCATCAATACCGCGTGCAACATTGGTTGGCAGGACGTCAGCACCACTTCTAAATGCATAGCTGGGTGCCTCATAACTTTGCATGGCCATTTGTGCAGGAGAGTTCGATCCAGAGGGAAAGAACACAAAGAATGCACCCACCAAAACCAATACGCTCGCAGCAATAGCTAGCGAAAAGGTGCGTCTCTTTCTCGAGGCCATCGGTATCACATTGCTCTGTTCTGATTCCATGGCTTTCAATTCAGCCCTTAGGCTCTCGTTGATCAGATAGTCCAGGGCACGATGTGCGCGCTCTCGCTTCTCAAATTCAGCAGATAGGTCAGCATCCTCGTTGAGTTGATTTTCAAATGCCAATCTCTCGGATTCACCCATCTCGAAGCTGAGGTATTTTTCTATTTGATCGATTTTTTCTTGACTAATCATTATAGATTATTTTAATACATTTTTTAATCCGGCTTCTTGCTCTACAATCGACAGTAGTTTTTGATAGCAATTGTAGCGCTGTCTGCGGGCGATGCCGGCATTCCCCAATCCTACACGCTCAGCAATCTCTTCCATGCTGAACGACAATTTCCATAGTTCCAGGATCTGTTTGCATTTTGCTCCCAAACGACCCAACAAAGTATCTAGAATGGCTTTTTGCTCACTGGCCAATGAAAGAGACTCTGGCGTCTCATGTTGTACTTGATCGAGCTCTTGTTCCTGATCCGTATATGCCATTCTTTTGTTTCTCTTTAGCTTGTTAAACCAAATGAAACGGCATATGGAGTATAAGTAGCCACTGATGCTGCTTTCACCACGGAATTTGCCCTTGCGTATATTTTCATCTAAGGCAATGATCCCTTCATGAAAGATTTCCACTCCTTCATCTCTACTTCCGCTGTTTTTATGTACAAAGGCGACGACCTGATTTCTCAGTTCTTTTTTGTTATAAATTTTGGCTATCGCCCTCTGTCTTTTCATTCCGCCTTGCTTTATATCTTCTAATAAAGAAGTGTCTTCAGATATACTTTTCATCTAACAGTGTATTTAGATTTCAAAATGTCCCTCTTTCTCTGTAGTTCTGCAAAAGAATTTAGAATTTAATAAACATAGGCATTATTTCGGCCTCCGAATGTTACCACTCATTTCAAATGGTGAGGTTTAAGGCTATTACTTGTAAGTGTGCTCAACTGAAGACCTAACTTGGCTGGAATGCTTTCCGTATCCATTTGACAGTAGTCTCTTCAGATCGGTTTGATAAGGGCTCAATTCATAAATCTGTGGCCAGACAGTTCACCAGTATGGTACCCTGAATTCTAGTACCAACCATTAAGGGACGGTTGATGAAGAACCCGGTTGAGATAGGGAAACTGGATGCGGCCTTATTCTGACCTTCCACACATACCGGAAAGGGATGATTAACCAGCAAAGCTCACTCACCCACTCCGAGCCGTGACTCCTATATATATGGTGTTTCCAATCAGAGAAATGAAATAACTGGTAAGTCTAAGATACTGTCGAATAATTCCGAGATCACTTTCAGGGCGTCAGGGGATGAGTGATCGGGCCACAAATAACCATCGCAGATGTCGTAGAGGACATTTAAGCGAGCACCAGATGGTGGGTGTTGAGAGGATGTGTTTCGACGGGACTGACCGATAATGCTTCCGGCCGGGATTCTGCACCATTGCAAATTGCCAAGGGGCTGGAATAAACTATGATACTTTATGAAATCAGCATCAATACGGTGAAAGGGTCTGCAGCGCTGTGCGCTTAATTTTCATGAGATATGATCAATTGGTATCGGCAAATTTAAGTGCATAATCAAAGGAGCATCAATGAGTTATAAAAATATTCGTGGGATGCGAGCGACCCACTAAAATGTTAAGAAAATGTTAAGAAATGCGATCATGGTGGACATGAGCCCAGCTTGGATCTACAGTAAGTCGAATTATTAATTACAAATCTTTCTTAACAGAAAATCAAACAAAATTCCATATCATGAAAAAATTATTCTTCTTGTCCAGCTTGTTTGTGGCGATCTGTACAATGAACGCCGTTGCCGCTGGCACTGCCTTAACTTTCGGACACTGTGATCGTTATGCAGAGTTTGTCAAGCCTTACGCCAACCAACATTTTCCAAAGGGAAAAATGGTCTATGTGAAAGTTCATCCAAAAGACAAACACGATGTCAAGTACATGAAACTGTATGTCGATGGACAATTTGTGCGTACAGAGAAACAATATCCCTATGAGTGGGGAAAATCTGGCGACTACAAGCTTAAGAACCTATCTCCCGGCAAGCACATCTTGAAATGCAGGGTTTATTATTACTGTGGATCTCCAAAAGAATACCAAAGGTGCATTTATATCGATGGTAACGGAGGTGGCGGTGGAGGCCAGCAGCCATGCTTCTTTAACAATCCCTTCGAGATGTCTTGGTGTCAGCCTTTTAAATCCGGATATGAGGTCTGTGTGGTGATTAAGCATGGCATCAAGTACATCAAAATCAAGAAATGTGGATCAAACTACTGGAAATGGTACAACTGCTATGGTAAGCAAATCTCTCCGATTCATGGTTGTGCAATCGTAAAATGCTATGACTACTGCCACAATGATGGTGGACATGCCAACTGCAACTACAAAGGCAACATCTACTATCAAGTGAAATTTAAGCATGGTTGGGGATACTACCTCTGTGTAGAGTTCAAACCTTACGACAAGCATGATATTCAGTGGGTAGAACTATGGTTGGGACACAACAACAAAGTGAGACGTGAAAACAGCTATCCCTTTGAGTGGGCACCTTACCGTGGAGACCATGATCTGAAACACTTGCAGCCAGGTAAGACCTACAAACTGAAATGCAAGATCTACACAAAATGTGGACAGATCAAATCGGTAGAGCGATATGTCACCATTGGTGGTGGAGCAGGATAAATCCAATCATCACTCCAACTATATAACGGCTAAGGAAATGAAGCCGGGCCTCCTGAGAAAATCGATTATCTCAGGAGGTTTTTTCATCTGTGAAAAAATTTTCGGACGAAACCATTTAATTTTAGAGTCATGGCAATCACAAACTCCTTCCGAATGAGATTATTAGCCGTCTTTTTTTTCCTGGTTTGGATTTCTTGGGTATCAGGTCAACAGAGGTATCCAATGGGCCTGGTTCTTGATGACGAAGAATACCTTTCGATTGCCCATGCTTCCGAAAACATTCAGGTAGATGTGGGTCGTAAGGCTGTGCCTCGTAAGCTCGATCTTTCACTCTATTGCCCGGAGGTGCGCAATCAAGGGGACATTTCTTCTTGTGTTGGATGGTCAGCTGGATACGCCGCCATGACCATAGAGCGTGCGATTTTGAATGGCTGGACGGACAAAGTTGAAATCACCAAAAATGCAAATTCTGCCCTCTTTGTATACAACCAGTTGGCGAGTGGTGATTGCCTGGGAGTGAGGATGCCCAAGGCTCTCCAACTGATGGCTGACAAAGGCAATTGTCTGGCTCGTGAATACGATTTTGACATCAATGATTGTGGTGCTGAAGTGCCACAAAGTCTTATACAGAGGGCTCAAAAGTTTCGGATCGACGAATACATTCGTTTGTTTGATCCGCAGGATGCACCTGAAGATAAAATCAGGAATGTAAAATTGGTAATCTCACAACAGAAACCGGTGATTGTCGGTATGAAAGTCCTCAATAATTTTTATGATATCCAGCGGGGTGATCAAAGCTGGATACCGACCATTGGGGATCGTACTTATGCGGGTGGTCATGCCATGGTCGTGGTCGGGTATGATGATGACCGGTTTTTCAAACCTGGGCAAGACATTTCACCAAAAATGAAGGGAGCCTTTAAAATCATGAACAGCTGGGGAAAAAACTGGGGTGATGCGGGATTCATATGGGTGCGTTATGCGCACTTTGGAGAATTCTGCCGTCATGCCTATGCCCTAATGTTATCTGGTGGGCAGCCCATTGACTTTGAGGCTGACATGACGTCGGAGTCCGAGGAAGGTCAGGACCTTCGGAATCTTGCAGGATCTTTTGGCTTCAAGCAATTCACCGGAGAGTGGTTTAATGGCAAGCCGATTTTCAGAGAGGAAAAAGTAAAGCTGGAAGGGGACCACTATATCTTGTCAGATCGAAAAGTTGGCGATCAATTCCAATTGTATGTGCGGAGTGATTTTGACAAGGGATACATTTATGTATTTAGTGTAGATCCACAGGGAAAGTCGGAAATTCATTTTCCCAAGTCAGCGCAGTACAACACTGCGTTTGCCGGCCTTAATGAGTCGGCCCTTCTACTTTCTGGAGGGTCCATACTGACCATTCCATCCCGTAAAAGCACCTTGACCATCAGCCATCCGGGGCGAGACCACTTGGTCGTTTTATTTTCAGAGAAAAAGATCAAACCCAGGTATATTGAATATCTCTCTGATGCCCTCGCTGAAGATCAAGAGATTTTGACTGAAAAGCTACCCAGGCTGCTTAAGAAACACATGATCCCTTTTGCCGACATTACCTATGATCCTGAAAAAATGGGCTTTGAAGTAAGTACCCGCAGTACTGGCAAAATAGTGCCCATCATACTCACTGTCGATACAGATTGACGATCCGAATACCGGCTATTAGGATGATAAGTCTCTCACTAAATAGCCTACCACGGCCAAGTCCTTGAATGAGTGGGCCTCTGCCTGAGTGATGTCCATAGATTGTTGGGTTGAACGCTCAACAACAATCTCGTCCACAAAACCTCACACCGTGAGATCATCAATGCCGATCAACCAGCTATCACTTTTTCGGTCTGTACAAGAGGACATTCTCCCTGGCCGGGAACACTACTTAATGAATGTTTTAACCACGAGAACACCATCCCATGAAATATCTATTGACCATCTTTATGACCATGCAATTGATGTCTCTCATGGCATCCGACCTTTATTGCAATTGGAATTCTTGGTTTACTTATCCAAAACCATATCAGACCCTACCAGTGGGTACTGACTTGACCGTGAAAGTGAATTCGGCCAGTCCGCGCAGTATTGTGTACATGAGCTTGCGTTTGAATGGCAAACCTGTAAGTGTAGATTCGAGATATCCGTTTGAATGGCGAGCCAGTGACCCGGCGCATAGCAGTCTACGCAATCTTCGGCAAGGTTCTTATAAACTTACTGTTTTGATCAAGGATCGATGTGGAAGAGGACACTATATTACCTGTAAATTCAATGTCAAAGGCCGTATTAACAATCAAACGGCTCCGGTTAGCTGCTATGTAAGCAATCCAATGAATGAGCTGTCCTGGTTAAGAAAGTACAAGTCCCGTCACTTGAGAAGCAGTGTATGCGAATACAAGAAAGGAGGGAGGACCTTGTTTAGGGTACAAAATTGCCACAATCAAAACTTAGTTTATTGGTATGACTGCCGGGGAAGATTGATTTGTCGCAGTGGTTGTGGCGCCACGTTTAATGCCAAAAAGATCAAGATTTGGTATGCTCCATGTCCTACTTTCTCTACCGGCCTTCCCTCTTTACCCAAAATTGGTGGCTGACTTTTGCCGGCAGTTATGTTGGAAATGCCGCGAATCAGTTTTCAAGAGTCCAAGAAGTTTCGATAGATACTCTTTACCTGTGAGTTGGTTTCCTTTTCCATGATCTCATCAATGTATGACTGGAGTTGCTGTGCAGTCTCACTATCTCGTCTGGCTTGCCGATGTTGTGAAATAATCATACGTGTTGCCGCAATTCGGGTATATGGTGATACTTTTTGATCGATAGCCACATCTTTAGACTTCGACATCCAGGAAGATTGAATGCTGGGATCGAGGCTGGAAAGCAATATTTCAAGGCTCTGGTAAAAATCTAAGGCTGGCAAACCAGATACCGTGGACATGTGCTGCGAAAAATAGGGTAAGTAGCTCGTGTCTTGGCTAAGCCCATAAATGGACGAAAGAGCGGCCACAATTTCTGGATGATCGTCACTGGCAAGTACCCCAATATGGTCTTCACATAAATCAGGATCGATCTGATATAGGGCTCGAATAGAGGCTGCAACTATTGGATAGGCATCATGGTTATTGATTCCACGGGACACATGTTCGACATGGTCAACATTTTCCAGTGAACCTAAAACAAGTATGGCTTCTGATCGAACTGTGCTGTGCGGGTCATGACCAGCGAGATCCAAGAGTTTGTCCTCCAGGTCTGGCCTTTGATCCCAATCAATAGCGTTCAATGCTTGATTGCGAACCATCCAAAACGGATCATTCAGGGCTTGCTCAACGATTTTGCCGTCTACAGATTCGTCAGAGGTGATAATCTTAGATAATGCCTCCATTCGCAATTGTAAGGATGCATCAAAATCATACATGCGTCGGTAGTCTTCCAGCCCATACTCACAATTGATTAGAGCCAACTGAATGCGATCTGGATCTAGAACCACCAATGATGGTGCTTCAGCCAGTATGATGCTCACTTCCTGTGATCGCTGATCCAGTTCGATTGGCAGTACTTCCTTACGGCCATCGGCATAGAAAAGCCCCAGTTCGGTTGGTATCTTGAATACAGGTACATGACGTTCGGTATCCTGGATTTGCTCAACACGTACCAACAGCTCATTTCTGGTATTCACCCATTCGTAATCCATGTTTATAATGGGATGCCCAGCACCCAGGTACCATTGGTCGAAAAACCAATTGAGATCTTCACCGGTAACATCTTCAAATGCCATCCGCAATTCATCTACTTCAACGGCAGTTAAGGCATGTTTTCTCAAGTAATGATTGAGTGATGCGAAAAACGCTTCATCTCCCACGTAATGCCTCAACATATGAAGCACCAAACCTCCTTTATTGTAGCTATGCTGGTCAAACATATCTCCCGCATCGGCATAAGCATAATCAATCAACGGATGGATGTCATCCTGTGTTTGGAATAGATAACCTTCAATCTCCTGTAGACGATGGCTCGAAGCGCGATCTTTGCCATACTTGTACTCAAACCACAGGTATTCAGCATAATTGGCAAATCCTTCATTGAGTGTGAGGTTAGCCCAGCTCTCACAAGTAACATAATCCCCAAACCAATGGTGAAATAATTCATGGGCCACTATGTAGTCGTTGTCATCATCGATCAGCGATCTTGAATCCTTCTGGACAAACTCACCGTAGATTACAGCGGTCGTATTTTCCATGGCTCCTGATACATAATCCCTTACCACCACCTGAGAATACTTATTCCAGGGATACTCCATACCGGTTAATTCAGAAAAGAAGGTGAGCATTTCAGGTGTATGAGCAAAGATGTTCCGGGCATCCTTTTCGTATTCTGGCTCTACATAGTAATTGACTTCCCGGTCTTTCCAATGGTCTTTTACTACCGCAAATTCCCCCACAGCTACCATAAATAAATAGGGAGCATGAGGTTTATCCAAGACCCATCGATCGGTTCTGGTTCCATCATCATTGGACTTTGAACTAACTAGGGCTCCATTGGAAAGGGTTGTAAATCGATCCTGGACCGTCAAAGTCACTTCCTGCGTACAGCGTTCGTTGGGTTGATCAAATGTGGGAAACCATCTAGAGTTAAACTCGGTTTCGCCCTGAGTCCAAATCTGTTGTGGTTTATTACCCTCTTCCCTGCGGGGGTTGATGAAAAAAAGACCCTTGTCTGAGGATATTGCTGCACTACCGTGTGATCCCTCACTGGGATGTGCTTGGTATGCTATTTCAATCTGGATCTGCTCATTTCGATGATAAGGCCGATCCAAAGATACCGTAAGTTGCATGCTGTCATAGGTGTAATCGAGCTTCTGACCAGTTTGGAGATATGTGACTTCTCCTATATTAAACCCTTGGGCGTCCAAAACAATCTTTTCGACGGGTGCAAAGTAGGGAGCCATAGTGAGGATTGCATTACCGATTACGGTTTCATTTTCCCAATCAAACCTCAAATCCAATTTGGTGTCTAACAGATCCCAATCTAGCTCCTCTGCTGCACGGTAGGTGGATCTAGTAAACAGCTCCTCTGCTGGAGATGGATCTTCCTTAGGTGGCCTCACCACCAGAGTGTCAAGATTGCGCACTTCGACATCGGCTGGAGTGGTATCGGGAGGAGGGTCACCAGCCAGAGGTCTGGGACCTCCACAACTTGCCAGGAAAAACACGAGAACTATAGAGATCCAGCAAATCCTTAAAATTGAAATCATTGATTTACCATTTGATAAGATGTAAACAAGAAATTGCCATTTGGGTTACACTGCTAAATCATATTCGCGTAGAGTTTCGTTCAATGAAACCTTTTTATCGGTACTCTCCTTTCGTTGACCAATGACTAGAGCACATGAAACTTGGTATTTGCCAGCAGGAAATTCCCGCTCATAGGTTCCGGGAATAACCACACTTCGGGGAGGCACATAGCCCTTGTAACGCTTGGGTTGCTCATGGGTTACATCGATGATATGTGTGGATTGAGTCAGTACTACATTGGCTCCCAGTACTGCTTCAGTTCCCACCCGTACCCCTTCCACTACGATACACCGTGAGCCAATGAAACAGTTGTCTTCAACAATGGTGGGAGAAGCCTGCAGTGGCTCAAGAACACCACCGATACCCACTCCTCCGCTGAGGTGAACGTTTTTACCGATTTGGGCACACGAACCCACCGTCGCCCAAGTATCTACCATGCTTCCTGCTCCAACTCTGGCACCGATATTGACATAGCTCGGCATCATGATAACTCCCTCCTCCAAAAAAGACCCATGTCGTGCTATAGCATGCGGAACTACTCTCACGCCCTGTCGTTTGAAGCCCTTCTTGAGTGGTATCTTGTCGTGAAACTCAAAGGGAGCCATTTCGATCGTCTCCATTTGCTGAATGGGGAAGTACAAGACCACGGCCTTCTTTACCCATTGATTGACTTTCCAATCACCCAGGCCATCTTGTTCAGCTACTCTGACCAAGCCTTGATCAAGTAGGTTTACGACTTCTCTGATCGTTTCTTGTACCTGCTCTTGCAGGAGAAGGCTTCGATCTTCCCATGCCTGCTCTATTGTCTCTTTTAGTTCATTCATCAGTTCTAAATAAGGGTGCAATTATAGCAAAAATCGACCTGCCAGGAGTTGACCTAGGAGGCCGACTACAATGCCCACATACGTTTCAGACGGTGTATGTGCACCCAATCTTATTCGAAGACTCATAACCAATCCAGCCAGAAAAATGATTACCCATAACATGACTATCAGTTGTACTTCCAATAGACCAAATCTTATCCATTGGTATTGATACCCGATGATCAACATCAGAATGAAACCAGCAAAACCGCCCAGTCCCGCTGCATGGAGACTAATTTTCTCAAAGATGGTCACAAAAAAACATAAGCCCAGAGAGATTACGGTGCCCAGAACCAGGTGAGTGAACGGCTGAGGGATGTCGGGATTGTTCTTGAAATTGGCATACAACCAGGTATAACACACTATAGTGACCATCAGTGGACCAATGCGTTCTCTCTTTTCGTGCAGTTGGATCGATTCTATAAATCCAATGAGACGCATGAGTATCAGGGCAAGCAATGGAAAAAGGACACTGTAGGCTATGGTCATCAACAATAAGGGGATTTCACCCCGAATAGATGTCGATCCGAAGCTATAAGGATCGATCAGTAAAATAAGTACTAAGCCATAAGTGATGATGAGAAGTGGGTGCGTCAACAAAGATATCGCTAAACCGGATGCTTTCATGTGAAAACTGCTGGCTAGGTCTTACCAATCCTAGGTTTTGGTAATCACCAACTCTACTCTCCTGTTCTTGGCTCTGAGAGCTTCAGTTTGGTTGTTGGTTACTGGTCGTTTAGGACCATATCCTCTGGTCTTTATCCGGAAAGATTGGATTCCCGATTTGACCAAATATCGTTTGACAGCAACGGCTCTCTTCTGTGAAAGCTCTATTAAGGCCCAATCATCGCCGACGTTGTCTGTATGCCCATCAATTCTAATATGAAGGTTGCTATGCTGACGCAGGATTTTTGATATACGATCCAACTCAGGGTATGAACCCGATAGAATTTGATCTTTTCCCCTGATGAAGAAAATCGGATCTATACTCAGAGGGGTATTCACCTTCAGGGGATCCATCGGTATTTTGAGCGTTGATTTACCTTCCGATTCTGAAGGCAGCTTAGATAAATCAAACTTCATCTTCCTGCCTATATATCCTTGGCATTCAGGGGTAAGTGACAGAACACCACTTTCTGGCAGATCAAGGAAAATGCCGTCGGCACCGACCAGCGCCATCGAACTTACTCCACCATTACCCGGAACTTCAATAGATAAACTGGCTTTAATGGGCTCTGATGTAGTGCCATCTACAACAAAGCAGCGAACCTTAGAAGGATCGGATTTGATCTCCTCCTTCCGAACTAAAGATCTTGGTCGAGGTGTTTCCTTTGCTGTCGGATTAGAAAATTTAACCCGATAGATATCACTCGATCCATCACGGGTGGAGGTAAAATAAAGATAGCCGGTAAGGCGGTTCAAAAATGGTTGAGCTTCATCGGCGTCTGAATTGATTGGCGCGGGCAAGGCCGCAGGTTTTGACCATTTAGTCCAGCTATCGTCCAATCTCTCTGAAACGTATATGTCTTGATCTCCATGAATATTGGAAGAGAAGAACAAGTGTTGCTTATCGTCACTGATGAAAGGCGTCAATTCATCAAGTGAGGAATTGATTATAGTGCCCATATGGATTGGGGCACTCCACAAAGTCGTATGAATACGAAAAGACACGTACAGATCGTTGCGACCATGAGAGTCGTGTTTGTTCATCGACAGTATCATGACCTCATTGTCCTTGCTCAGGTTGAGATTGACACCTGGTTCCAGGTTGTAGTAGTCGTAAATAAACAAGGGCTCGGGAAATTGCCATTCTTCACCATCTTTCTTGGCAAACGAAAATCCCTTTAACATACTACCATCCTTAAAAAATTGGTTGACGATGACCACTGTACTCGGATCTGTGGTGACGGCGCAAACACTATTCGGCAAGGCACTATTCAGTGGATAGGGCGGATGCTCAACCCGGTCAAAAGTTGCCTGGTCGCTTGCGGCAATCCAGATATCCTGATTGAAAGGAGACGAAACAGGATCCGTGGCATGATGGTCTCCCAAGCTTATAAAAATATCTTTGAGCGTTTGTCGGTATTCGGAGAAGGTAAGGGTTTGAAAGTAATTGTCATCGTTGACGGGAAGCGTTTTATCAAAGGCCGGATGCCCGACCCTAGTGAAATACATTGTTTTGCCATCAATGCTGACCACTGGATTTATTTCGTCATAGACCGTATTAATCTGTGGATTAAGCTTTTCCAAAGCGTAGACAGGGTCGGGATTGGACCAGTCGGAAAGCTGAGACAGAAGACTCGCAATAATGATGTAGTGTAACATATTTTTTACCTAGCGCACCAAATGTAATCAAAAGATAACTATGCCGTGATCAATAATTTATAAGTTAAAAAAAATTCTACTATGATCTTTTTTGGTGGAGAGGTCAAATTTCGTGCCATAAAAATAGCAATTGATCCATCGTCCGCGGAATTAATTGCTGCCAAATTGGGTTTAAGTTGGTGCTTTTGCGTGCGGTTTGGTGGCTAAGTTGAGATGTGCTCCTAACATGTATCAGCCCTTAACGGCATGAGATCATGTCAAGGAGGCTCAAAAAAGCGTTTGTATTATATGTGGAGAAGAAAGATAAATGGTGGAGTGATTGTCTTGTTGCTCTTGTCAGTCCTTTTAAGCAATGCTCAAACCGGGCCACTTCCAGAGCGCATTGAGATTGATGGTCAAGTTGTCACTGCCGTGATCACCGAGGAAGATACCCTGTATATAGCCGAATTGGGAGATGTCAGCGTAACCTCAAAACGTCATTTCAAAGACAAGAACGAATATGCCCTTTACCTTCGTTACCGACGTTATGCCAATAAGGTCTACCCCTATGCTGTGGATGCCATTCGTATCTTTCGAGAATTGGAGGAGGTCACGCAAAGCATGAAGAAAGGCCGCCAACGCAAACACATTAGAAGGCTGCAAAAGGAGCTTAAGGATGAATTTGAGGAACCTTTGAAGAACTTAAGTAAAACCCAAGGCAGAATCCTGGTTCATATGATTGAAAAGGAATTGTGTACACCACTGTATTTTTTGATTAAAGACTTGAAGGGAGGCCTTTCTGCAACCTATTGGAGTACCGCAGGCATGCTCTACGGATATCACCTTCGTAAAGGTTACATTGTGGGTGAGGATCCCGTGTTGGATATTGTCTTAGAAGATTTTGACATATCACATCCCGACAAATAGCTAACTTTCCGGCCTTTGAGTAAATGCAGACCACTCCTCGGCCATGTCTGATCCATCTGAGTTATATATAAAGGGAAATATTCCTACCGGTGAGATTGCTTGGCGCAGTCCCTCTAACATTGCCGTCATTAAGTATTGGGGTAAGTATGGAACGCAACTCCCACAAAATCCATCCCTAAGTCTTACTCTAAGCGAAGCCTATACCGAAACCAACCTCAACTTTCAACCTCGCACCGATGATCAACACGGGATTTCGCTGGATTTTTACCTGGAGGGGCAAAAGCAGCCGGAATTTTCCGATCGAGTCAACAAATATTTCCAAGGGCTCACCGGAGAATTGCCGTATTTAAATCAGTTCCACTTTGTCATCCACAGCTACAATTCCTTCCCACATTCGGCCGGAATTGCTTCTTCGGCATCTGGAATGAGTGCACTGGCCTTGTGTATTTGCACATTGGAAGATCAACTTTTCGGTACATTATCAGATGATGCAGCATTTCGACAAAAGGCTTCGATTCTCGCCCGCCTCGGTTCAGGGAGCGCCTGCCGATCCATCTACCCTCACTGGGCCCTCTGGGGTCAAACGGGTCTAGTTTCAGGTGCAACAAACGAATTTGCGATTCCCATTAAGTCCGGGATTCATCCGCTATTTGGCAAAATCAAGGATGCGATACTTTTGATCGGCCTAGATACCAAGAAAGTGAGTAGTAGTGTAGGTCATCAGTTAATGGAGTCCAATCCTTATGCCGTGGTGCGATACGAACAAGCAAAAAAACATCTACACCAGATTCTTGAAGCAATGCGCAATGGTGATTTATCCCAGTTTGGTCAGCTCATCGAGCAGGAAGCATTGCAACTACACTCCCTCATGATGTGTTCCAATCCTTCATACATTTTGATGAAGCCGCAGACACTTAACATACTGAACTTGGTCAGAGAGTTTAGAAGTACCACAGGCTGCCATGCGTATTTCACACTTGATGCCGGTCCAAATGTACATTTGTTGTATCCCGAGGATGAAACAACGGAAGTCGAAAACTTTATTCGATCAGTATTGGTTGAATATTGTCACCAGGGAGCGTGGATTTCTGACGGCATTGGAGAAGGTCCGATTCAGTTGGTATGAAGGCAACCCGGTAGATGAGAGCCGTAAATTCATGGAGGTCAATGGCTACTACGGTAAATCTAGACAGTATCATAGAAAGAATGCATGAGGTGATGTCAGGCTTGTGCATGATCATCACTTTGTCAATGTTGTCTGGACCAATTGTGGCCCAGACCCAGAGAAGCATGGTTGAAAATCCAGCTTTTGACCAGACAATCCGACAATACCTTGACTTTACGATTCCAGTAATCTCCTGCCAGGACCTGAGAAACCTCAACGAAGATTACCTTCTGCTGGATGCACGCGAATGGGAAGAGTATGAGGTGAGTCACTTGCCTGGAGCCCAGCACATTGGCTACAAAAAGGTAAGAGAGGATGCCCTCAAGGAAATTCCCAAGGACCAGAAAATCATTGTTTACTGTTCGATTGGATACCGCAGTGAAAAAGTGGGCGAAAGATTGCGAGAAATGGGTTACCAAGATGTTTCCAACCTCTACGGCAGCATCTTTGAATGGATAAATCAAGGACTGCCCGTGGTAGACCAAAAGGGTTTACCGACCCGACAACTGCACACCTACAATCGTTCGTGGAGTAAATGGGTAGAAAATGAGAAGGTGGAAAAAGAATGGTAGCAATAAGGTTTGAAAGAAATTTTCTTCCAAACCTCTGCAACCTGTTCTTTGAAGGACGCCAGACTATTCCAGTCCCAACTTTTCTTTAACCATGGCAGTGATGTCAAAGGCTTCGTCTTTGTAAAGCAAAGATCCCCCACTTTCATCGATGATATAGGTGAAACCATTTTCCTTGGCAACTTCGGCGATTTTGGCATTCACATCATCAAATATGGGTTGGAGTAAAGTGTTGCGTTTTTCTCCCAATTGAGTCTGCATCTCCTGCTCATATTGAGCGATCTTGGTTTCCTCTTCACGCAGTTTCTGGGCCTCTTCTTCCAGCTGTTTTGGCGAAAGTTCTCCCCGCTGTTCCTTTTGCTGAAGCTCTTGGTATTTCTTCTGGAATTCCTCCACCATTCCCTGGCCCTTTTTTGTTAGCTGTTTCTGTAGTGCCTCAAGATTGGCATTGGCTTGCTTTACATCGGGGATATCCTGGAGCAAAGCTACAGAATTGACATACCCAATCTTCAACTGACCGTACGCAAGATTACTAACACCAAGCGCTAAGAAAGCCATCAAAAGGTATGTGCTTAATTGATTCATTTTCATCCTTTTTGATTTAAAAATAGGTGCACAAAAATAGTTTTTTTATCAAATCGAGTGGGCTGATGATAGATTACTAGGGTATCATCAGGCTTAGCCCTTCAGAGCACGCAGAATATCGTCGGTCTTATCGTACCGCTCGTTGGTAAATAAGAGTCCACTACTGCCCCCTTTGTCCATGATAATATCATAACCTCTCTCCGTGGCATATTCCTGAATTACTCCGTACACTTTTTCCTGAATGGGTGACACCAAGGACTGACGCTTCTGGAAAAGTTCGCCCTCAGGACCGAATTTTTCTCTCTGCAAATTGCGGATCTCAGTTTCTTTGGCCATAATTTCTTCCTCCTTTTGTCTTTTCATTTCCTCACTGAGTAGGACCAATTCTGCTTGATACTTATTGTACATACTCTTGACCTTGTCCTGCTCCACAGCAATCTCTTGCTGCCAGGCTTCTGCGATCTTGTTCAATTCCGTTTGAGCATTCTGATATTCAGTCATGTTGTCAAGCACATGAGCGATATCTACAATAGCTATTTTCTGCGCATGAAGTACAGTTGTCAGGGCAAGGCAGAAGAAGATAGAGAACCAAGTTGAACTCTTCATAGTACGTTTATTTTCAAGTTCTTAAATCGTTTCCGGAAACGCATTCAAAAGTACAATTTTCTCCATACGTTTCATTTTAAAGACCTGTGCATGCACCGTTAAGTTACATCGGATTTTTCAGTGAAATCTAGGCACATCTCGTTATCTCAAACACTATCAATAGCTTATAAATAACGAAAGCGTTTATCCTTCGATTTCTTTAACATCGGTTTAACGCAAAGCTTAAAGAAATTAACGTCACCCTAATCAGCATTGGAAGATTTCATCCAAACATCTCTCTGTGGGAAGGGAATGGTAATATCATGATCCTTGAAGGCCTGACTTACGGCAAATCTGAGCTCACTTTTTACGTCTTCGATGGTGAGGAGGCTGTGGGTCCAAAACATGAGCTGGAAGATGAGTGCACTGTCTCCGAAGTCGGTAAATCTAACAAAGGGCTTCGGAGATTTCAATATCCGGTTATTGGCCTCAGCGCAACCCAGTAAAATTTCCTTTACCAATGCCGGATCAGTGCCGTAAGCGACACCGATATTGATCGTAAAGCGTACCCTGCGATTTTGATGGGTCCAATTGGTTACCTGATTAGATACCAGCTGTGAATTTGGTACCATCAGGATGGTCTCATCACGAGCCAGGACCAGACTGGTCCGCAATCCGATCTTGTGCACCTCTCCAATCTGACCATTCACATCTACGACATCATGGATTTTAATGGTTCGATCAGAAAGGAGTATGATGCCCGACACCAAATCTCGAAATACATCTTGTAGGCCCAAACCTACTCCAACCAAGAGGGCTGCAATTCCACCCCACAATACAGTGAGCTCGATGCCTACGTTGTCGATAGTGACAAATATCGCAGCAACATATACGATATAATTGATCAGTTGATTTATAGCATAACGACGCCCGGGGTCCATATCACTCCGGCGATAATATGAGTAGAGCAATAGTTGAGTCACGGTCCAGGATACCAATCGTGCCAACAAAAAGATCAGTATGATGACAAAAATGCTGGAGACTTTGATCGGCAGTGGCTGGTCTTTGATCGGCAGAACGAATAACTCGACATTCAAATTGAAAACACTCAGCAGCACCATGACCGCCAATGTGTAAACCATATATTGGACGGTCTTGCTTGCCAAGGCCTCACTGTCATCGCTGATTTTACGATCGACCTGATCGTCTCGATGCACATAATACTGATGGATCAAGACTTTTGAAGTCAACCAATCCAATATTCGGGCAACTTCAATGACAATCAGTGCAAAAAAGATCGATGAGATTCGAATGTGATAAGTCTCAATAGTGTAGAGGATCCGATCGATTCCAAAGGAACGCAACAAACCAATAACCAGGAGTCCCAAAAATATCCGACCGGTAGCAGCCCGGATACGGCGCTGCCAAGTGGCACTGGCATTTCCCCTTTCAAAATACAACGGTAAGATGCCATCAATTACGATGCGCCAAATGGAAAAAATGAATAGTGCCAGGGCGACAAAACTGAGGGTCTGTCGCAACGTAAAGTTGGTCTCAAGTACGGTAAATAAGGTTTCGTCCACAATGCCTGATGCTCCGATTTATCCATCTAAGATAAGGTCATTTCTCGTTCCAACTCAACGATTAATTTTGACTCAAAAAAGGGATGTTTAAAATAATCACGGATGTGGTGAATCCGCACTGACCAGGATTTCACCAGGGATAACTCATCATTTAGGTCTCCACCTTTGAGCAGGTACAGCCGTTGGATGGAATTCATCTTTATTAACCATTTTAACTGTTTAGCTGTTGGAGCAACAGCTCTACTTACAACGATCTGTACAGGCAATTGAAGATGCTCAACCCGGGATACATAGGTGACTACGTTTTGTAATCCGAGTGTACGAATGATTTCATTAACGATCTTAATCTTTTTTCCAACACTATCTACGAGATGAAATTGGTAGGTGGGGTAGCAGATGGCCAATGGTAATCCCGGAAATCCGCCCCCAGTACCCAGATCTAGAATTTGCTGACTGACCCCCTCGGTAGACCAAACTTTGCCGATGGCCAAGCTGTGAAGAACGTGGCGTAGAAACAGGTGGGGATAGTCTTTTCGGGAGATGAGATTTACCCGCTCATTCCAGTACTTGTATTGGTCCCCCAGGGCATCCATTTGGCCCTTTTGCTGCTCAGAGAGCTCAGGAAAATACATGTCGATCAAGTCCAGGCCTTCATCACTTACCATTTGGTGGGTGGTTTCCACAGCATAAAGACTGCCAAGATGGGATAATAAATAATTAAGCTCAAATCAACCAAGGGGAGTAGTGGTCCAAATAGGTAAGAATCGCTATAATTTGGCAATCGCTTGAGCCGGTAACCGATCATCAAGTATCGCACCAAGAGCAGGATGAGCCCGACCATTACCATTCCTTCCACCAGAAGACCCAAACTTCCGACCAGGTATATCCAGCAGCTTGCCGCAAAGACCAAAAGTTGAAGTTGGTCCGGCCAACGGTAGTAAATAGAAGTAGAAACATGTCGGCGTTTGCTTCTTAAAAAGTCTTTCCAGGAATCCGGACTCGGGGATAGCATGGCTGCCTGTGGTGCCAGGACCAACCAGCCCTTGCTGGATGGTGCGATCTGATTGATCAGCAGGTCATCATCACCACCAGGCAAATCAATATCTGTGTGTACATAGAGCGACTTTCGATACCCAAGATTCCTACCTATGCCCATATACGGTCTCTGCTGTATAACTCGAGAACCTGATTGCAAGAAGGTGAGTAAATTTTCCCATCGGGCAAAAGCGTTGACAACGGACGGCTCCCTGTAGAAAGGGCCCACACCATAGACAACGTCATAACCGAGATCAAGAGCTGCATACATATGACTTACCCAGCTGGGTCCGGTGGGCCTGCAATCTGCATCAGTTAACAAAATCCACTCACCTTTCGCCTTTTCTATTCCTGTATGTAAGGGATCGCGTTTTCCGGGATGTATATAAGGCACATGATGATGGAATAAATTTGAATATTTGCTACCCAGGTCAGCTAGAACAGACCTTGTGTCATCAGTAGAACCATGATCAAGCACCAGGACTTCCAAAGGTTGGTAGTCTTGCTCCAGCACCGAAGGCAGATTGGCACGTAAATGAAGCCCTTCATTATGAGCGCAGATGATCACTGATAGAAGGGCTCCTCTCTTTTTTGGCGGCAAATTCTTTGCGTAGCTGATCTTATTAAAGGCGATACACCAGTGGTAAAGCTGGATCCCACCAGTTGAGATTACTAAAACCAATAAGACTGTTCCAATCACGACTTCAACAATACGCCATAAATCTTAATTTCAAGGATAAATTTGAAAGCTCCCGGATTAAGACCGGATGCAAAATATAGTACCAGGAACGAGTCATGCATGCGGATTCTACTTATCATCATCATCACCATTATCAGCAGCCAGGGCAGTTATGGTCAGATGCTCCAATTTGATCATCAAGATGTCTTCATCAACGGCATCAACCTCCCTTGGCGACATTTTGGAAGAGACCTGGGAGGTACCGGGCAATACGATTTTGACAGCCTTTACTTTAAGCAGTTGTTTGCTGACCTGAGTGCCCACGGGATCAACGCTGTGAGGATGTGGGTACACTGTGACGGCCGCTTTTCACCTTTTCGGGACCGGGATGGCTTCGTGGTTGGACTTCCCCGGGATTTCATTGATGATTTTAAATTGTTATTGCATTTGGCTGAAAGACATGAGCTGATGATCCTACCGGTCCTATGGACCTTTGAGATGGTCGACCATCGATTGGTGGATCTCATTCGTGATCCTGTTAAGACGACCAGTTATATTGATCAAGCATTGATACCATTGATCCAGGCCACCAAGAATCATTGCAATATATTGGCCTGGGAAATCATCAATGAGCCGGAATGGGCCATGGATATTGGTTTTGGTGGGACGACTAAGAATAAGGTAACCGCCGAAGAAATGCAAAGATTTGTCGGTATGCAGGCACATGCGATTCACAATCATTCCGATCAAATGGTCACTGTCGGCTCGGCTGGTCTTCGGTTTAATAATGACATTTTCCTTAAATCGAAAAACTACTGGCACGATACCAAGATCCAGGCCCAGAACTTAGACTGTGATCACGCGTATTTGGACTTTTACTCCATTCATTACTATCGGTGGACACTAGAACCCCTATCGCCTTTTAGGCAAGAATGTGCCGATTTCCATCTGGACAAACCCGTGCTCATCGGTGAGTTTGGCAAGCATAAAAAGGAACCCGTACAAGACCTGATCAAAAAGGCTCATCAGAACGGATATGCAGGGACAATGCCTTGGTCTATTGCTGCCAATGATGGTGTGGGAAATTGGGCAGACTACGGCGAGGGCATCGCTGATTTTGCAGCGTCTAATCCATCCATCCTAGCTAGCGGATATTGCACTTATAGGGATAAGGAACCAGCAGCTCGCAGCTGTATCATTTATCCCAATCCGGCATCAGATGAACTTTGGATTGAGAATCATAATGATATTGGCAGTAGCCTCACCGTCGAACTGATTTCCCTAATGGGTAAACGAGTTAAAAAATGGACATCTTTGAATGGAGCCCTTATTGGTTTGGAGGTTGCCTCACTTCCTCAAGGCTCATATCTGGTAAGGATTTATTATCAAAATCATGACGAGTTGAGGCTTCTAAGTCAACAGAAGCTCATGATTTTGCACCGATAAGGGCGACCGGATCGACACCGAAGAATTTGCTGATACGTTCGTAAGAAGTATCCATATGCATTTTGTAACGCACCGGGAAAATAAAGAAGTAAGTTGTTGCCACGGCTTCCCAGTGTACGTAGGACTCGGGCAAACCAATGTAATCCACGATCACTTCATTTTCAAAACCGCTGATCTGCGGTAGAGCTTCTAAGTTGATCTCGAACTCTGGCTTTTCATCCAAAAAGATGACCTTCGCCCACTCATACATGGCGGTATTGAAATATTGCTGAGGATACCTAAATGCTTTCATGAAGTGGTCGGCACAAAGCAAGATGACCTGGTCTTTAATATACATCTCAGAGCTGTGTAAATACTTAGGATACTGTGGCGAGGGAAATGGATGCCGGTAGATGACAATATTTTCAAAGGCCATAATTTTCTTATGCCACTCTGATCGAAATGCTGTCAAGGCAAAACCTGATGCCGCTACCACTACCTTTAAATCTTCCGGTACCTGCTCAAAGCCCTGAGGCATAAAGGTGGTCGACTTTAGGTAAGTAAAGGTTGCTTTCTCAAAGTCTGCTCGTTGTGCGGTATCCATCAGTGCAGTTACAGGGAGGTGGTCTTCGATAAACCTGACCATTCCCTTCGGAAGCCTTTGTGGGTGGTTTTTCACATACCAACCGTCAATTTCAGGATGCATTACATAAAGAACCGCCAAAGCTACCACCACCGGTATCAACCAGTACGAATATTGATCATATCCCATGCCATAGGAAACCCACAACACCACGCCCAGTAGAAGCACGAGGGGGGCAGCAATCCATTTTGATAACATCATTTCCATCCGATCCTAACGACTAAAATTCGCGGTTAATTTTTAGTTTTCGCCAAAAAAGAATCCTAAATTTGCCATCCCTTCAAAAGAGGGTGGATAGGTACCTTAGCTCAGTTGGTAGAGCACAGGACTGAAAATCCTGGTGTCCCTGGTTCGATTCCTGGAGGTACCACCATTTGATCACACAGGCTGAATACTCTCTATTCAGCCTGTTTTGATTGGAGCGGTCATTCAAATTAGAAATTTTTTAGCCTTCGAAGGCAATGCGGTTCAAGGGTCATGCCAAAATAGATCTACACATTAAACAGATTTTATATATTTAGACCATCATGCTCTCAACTGCTTTCTTGACCAATGAATTCGGCACTCTGGAAATTTCGGCTTCTCCTGTAGGTTTATGTGGCTTGCGATTTGTTGAGAAACCGGAGGATCCATCCATGCTGCCTCCTCCGCATATGGCGATTTACGTAGATCAATTGTGTGAATATTTTTCTGGACAACGCAAGAGATTTGACCTCCCCATCGATTGGAGTGGACTACCCTCTTTTCACCGGCAGGTGCTTCAAATGGTATACACAATTCCTTACGGAAAGGTACGGACCTATCAGCAGATCGCCGAGGTTATCGGAAAACCTGGGGCTGCCAGGGCGGTAGGTCAAGCCAATGGTAAAAATCCAATGGTCATTGTCATTCCATGCCATCGCGTAATTGGTAAATCAGGCAACTTGACCGGCTATGCCTACGGATTGGATATTAAGAGAAAGCTCCTTGCACTGGAGACTCCTCGGTGCTATGCCCCGCAAACCAGCTTGTTTGCGGCTAATGCCGGCTGAGTTTCGCCAGAAAATCTTCAAGAAAGAGATTAGTTTAAAATGAATGGTGCAACAAGATCAAATGAGGGTATTTTCACATGAAACATGGCGTCGTCATCCAGTCTTCGCATGATGTAATGACCAACCATTTTACCCAAACCAGTGACCAACGGACTCCAGGAACTGTATTCATGCAGCTGACCAGGTTGTAGAACCGGTTGCTTGCCAATTACACCATCTCCCTTAACTTCTTTCTTAATACCATTACTGTCGTAAATGATCCAATGACGCCTAAGCAATTGTACGGTGTACTCGCTCAAGTTTTCGATGACAACATGGTAGGAATAGAGATACTTGCCTTCAAGGGGATTTGAATGCAGAGGCTCATAATGCGGTTTGACGGAGATCTTAATTCCGTTCGTTATTTGTGTCTGTTGCATAGATCGGTTTCAAAGGTAGTACTAAATAAATTCTTCCACCAACAGTTCAGCCTCCTTTAAAGTGACTTCAAGGATATCATTTACCAGCACTTTATCGAATTGAAATTCGTAGGTAAGTTCCTCCTTGATGCGATTGATCCTTTTTTTCAGACTTTTGATGGTTTCGGTGTTTCGCCTTCGAAGTCGATCTACTAAAACCTGAAGGGATGGCGGACGAACAAATACTGCCACAGATTCACTGACAAAATGTGTCTTGAGCTTCTTGGCACCTTTCACATCCACATCGAATATGATGTGCTTGCGATCTTTCCAAATACGATCAATTTCACTGTACAAAGTACCGTAGTATTGGTCCTTGTATACCTCCTCCCATTCTAGAAATTCACCACGTTCGACCTTTTCCATGAAGGCTCCAGGAGATAAGAAATAGTAGTCGATGCCATCTTGCTCGCCCTGTCTGATGTTGCGGCTCGTAGCGGATACTGAGAAAGCTAATGAGTCAGGAAAGCGTTTCAACAGATGCTGGACGATGGTCGTCTTTCCAGCTCCAGAAGGAGCTGTAATGATCAGGACCTTCCCTTCGAAGCTGTCTTCCATTATACCACGTTAGCCAGTTGTTCTTTGATCTTTTCTAGGGAGTCTTTCATCAAGACCACAAATTGTTGAATCTCTGATGAATATGCCTTTGCACCCAAGGTGTTGATTTCGCGACCAATTTCCTGGCTGATAAAGTTGAGTTTTCGCCCTTTAGTCACTTCACCATTTTTCATTTCCTGAAGGAAATATTCGCAATGTTGCTGCAATCTGACTTTCTCCTCTGTAATGTCGATCTTCTCCAGGTAAAATAGAACCTCTTGCTCAAAACGATTCTCATCTACATTTTCTCTCTGAAGATATTCATCAAGGCTAGAAGACATTTTCTGCCTCACCTTATTCACGCGATCTTCTTCATAGGGTTTGATCTTATTCAGATACTTCAGGATCAGATCAATTTGCTTGTCAAGATCCTTTTCAATCGCTGTTCCCTCTTGTAGTCGGTGCTTATTTACCTTTTGAATGGCTTCGTTGATGGCAGTTTTAAGCTTTTCTACTTCGTCTTCGCTCAAGGATTCCTCACTGGCCGACACAACTTCTGGGAGACGCAGGATGGATTGTAAGAGATCCTGGGAGGGCAAGGCCAGCTCGTCGATCAAAGAAGTAAGTTGTTGATGATATTGCTCGAATATGGAACGGTTGATCAGATAGGTTTCCCCCCCTTCTGCGTTTTCATAGCCGATATTGACCTCGATCTTACCCCGGTGTAACTGGTCTTGTAGGTGCTTTCTCAACCACATCTCAGACTCCGTGAGATTAGTTGGCAATTTCAAGCGCAAATCGATAAACTTGCTGTTGAGTGTTTTGATCTCAACGGTGACCCGCTTGTTTTGCAGTGATGTTGAAGCCTGGCCATAGCTTGTCATTGACAAAAGCATAGTCTCTTTTGATCAAAGATAGTTATTGTGTTGATGTGATAGGAAACCGAGCTCAGAAGTGCGGCTGCGCTCACCTCCCACCCTTACAAAATTCTGATTATCAGGCCAGTGAATTTGGCCGAAAGTGCCATTTGCAGCCAAAAAAGGGTCTCCTTAGTTTTTTTTTATCAAATAAATTGCGAGATTTGCCACGCTCCAGCAGAGCAGACTAATTCTGTCATAACTAGCTATAAACCAAATCGTAATGAGAAAAGCTGACTTAGTAACAGCCATTTCAGAAAAGACAGGAGTACCCAAGGTGGATGTGTTGGTAACTTTGGAATATTTCTTTACCGAAGTGAAAAATGGCCTTGCCCAGGGCGAAAATGTATACATCCGTGGATTTGGATCCTTTGTAATTAAGAAAAGAGCCAAGAAAATCGGTCGCCATATCAAGAAGAATATTGCTATCGAGATTCCTGAGCACTATATTCCATCTTTCAAACCAGCCAAGATCTTTGTTGATCAGGTTAAAGAGAATGTCAAAAGCATGCCCGAGGAATGAGATGGTGTTTTGTGAGCGGTAAGAAATGACAAAACTTCAATTTACGGTCGTTGGTGTCGGTATAGCATTAGTTTTCATTCTATATTTCGGGTTTGATACCAAGTCCCCGGCACAGCAGAAAGAAATCCAATCAAGAGAATTAGCTGGCACGAAAATAGAGATCAGTAGCATTGAAGAAGCAGCCAAGAAAAGTCTGACTGCTGAACATTTGAAAGAGATTGAGGGACTGCAGCAAATGTCCGATAATCCTAATCTTGAGGTCAATGAGCAACTGGCCATTTGGAAAGAACTGTCTGGTGCCTGGTATGATGCCCGCCAGTACCTGATTTCAGGTCATTATGCCGAGCAAATTGCGGAGGCAAATCCTTCCGGAGAAACTTGGGGTATTGCCGGAACTACCTATTTGCCTGGCATACATGCTGAAGATGCCATGATAGCCGAAGCGAGCTACGCAGCTTGTATCCGAGCACTCGAAAATGCCATCAGCTTGGAACCCGACAGCGTCAAGCATCGGATCAATCTTGCGATCGTCTATGCCGAAAAACCTCTACCTGAAGACCCGATGAAGGGTATACAGATGCTGTTGCGACTAAATGAACGCAATCCCGAAAATATCGTTGTACTTAATACGTTGGCTAGACTGGCTATCAAAACGGGGCAATTCGACAAAGCCAAAACCAGATTGCAAAAGGCCCTTAGCATTAAGCCTGATACTCCATTGTCAAACTGTCTACTAGCTGAAGTGCTGGAACGCCTGCAAGATCCACAGGCAGACGACCAACGAAGGAAATGTGAATTATTAACTAAAAAAGAATAAATATATGCCTTGCGGTAAAAAGAGAAAACGTCACAAGATCGCTACTCACAAGCGAAAGAAGAGACTGAGAAAGAACAGACATAAGAAGAAGAATAAGTAGATAGCATCTTGTATTGATACCGGGATGCAGTAGATTGTATTGTTTAAAAAGAAAGACAGAATCCAGTAGAGATTGGTGGTATTATTGTGCACCCAAGCCAAATATTTATAGTAATACTTCCAATCTTTATTAAGAGATAATATCCCCCCTACATCATTTTCAATCCCTCCTATTTGAGATCTCCTGCGACCTGGTCATGCACTAAATGACAAGCGTTTTGTGGAAAAGGAATTAATAATCAATTCCACCCCTACGGAGGTGGAAATTGCCCTGTCGGAAGATTCCCGTCTTGTGGAATTGCACCGTCAGAAGACGAACTCAAAGTTCACTGTTGGTGATATTTTTTTAGGCAGAATCAAGAAACTTATGCCGGGACTCAATGCGGCATTTGTTGAGATCGGACATCCCAAGGATGCCTTTTTGCATTACACTGATTTGGGCCCCAAACTTCCCTCTCTCCTAAAATTTACCAACATGGCGATCCACGGTGAGACCAAAAGTCACAGTCTGGAGCCATTCGATCTGAGCCAAGAGATCATAAAGACCGGCAAGATCGATCAAGTGCTGAATCGGCGTCATCCCATACTGGTACAAGTGTTGAAGGAACCCATATCTACCAAAGGTCCCCGCTTGAGTTGTGAAATTACACTTCCAGGTAGGTTTTTGGTCTTGACCCCCTTTTCTAATGTGGTATCGGTTTCTAAGAAAATCACTACAGATGAAGAGAGAAAGCGGCTCCAAGTGCTCATAGAGAGTATTAAGCCTAAAAACTTTGGCATCATTGTTCGCACTGCCGCTGAGGGAAAAAAAGTAGCTCACCTACATGAAGAAATCCGGGATTTGGAAGAAAAGTGGCGTAGAATACACCGCCAATTGAGAAATGCAAGACCTCCGCTAAAACTACTCAGTGAGCTGGATAAGACCTCGAGTATGCTAAGAGATGTGCTCACCGATGATTTCAACAACATCGTGGTAAACGACCGTGAAATGTTTGAATCGGTAAAAAGCTATCTCAATGCCAATGTACCGGAGAAAGAAAAGATTGTGCATTGGCACCGGTCAAAGAAACCCTTGTTCGATGCCTATGGAATAACCCGGCAGATCAAATCATCTTTTGGCAAAACCTATACCTTACCCAGTGGAGCTTACATCGTCATAGAGCACACCGAGGCCATGCATGTAATCGATGTCAATAGTGGACCCAAGATGGCCCGTAAGAACCAAGCCGAAGCGGTACTGAATGTCAATCTGGAATCAGCCAGAGAAATATCGCGGCAATTGCGACTGAGAGACATTGGGGGTCTGATCATCATTGATTTTATCGATATGCGCTCGACTGAGCACAAGCGACTATTGGTGAAAAAGATGCGGGAGTATATGCAAAATGACCGGGCACAGCATACGGTCCTTTCTCTAAGTCGCTTTGGCCTGATGCAAATTACGCGACAGCGAGTCCGGCCTGAGGTGAAAATTGACACCTCCGAAGTATGTCCAACCTGTCAGGGGTCAGGTAAGATCAATGCCTCGATACTGATCATCGATGAGATAGAGCGCGATTTAGATTACATTATTCAGAATCGCCCAAAGACTAAATTGTCATTGCAAGTCCATCCTTTTGTGTACGCTTACCTCAAGAAGGGAATTCTGAGTAAGCAGGTGGATTGGTATCGCAATCACAATCGCTGGGTGAAAATCTTTCAAAATAACGACCTCCATCTCAATGAGTACGTTTTTTACGATGGCCGCAACGATGAGATCCGACTAAACTAAATGCCTTCCCGGCGAATCCTTTACACAGTGCTCAACTGGGGGCTGGGGCATGCGAGCCGGTCCATTCCCATTATTCAAGAGCTGCATAGCCGGGGCCATGAAATCATCATCGCCTCTGATGGCAGGGCCGGGAGCTTGTTGCAAAAGGAATTTCCCCATCTTCCCTACCGGGCCTTGCCGGGTTACCAGGCAGATTACCGGTACCCGTTGCCCATCAGGTATGGACGCCTCATCTACCACACTTGGAGGGCAATCAAAGCTGAGAAGACAGTCATAGATGACTGGATGTGTGATGAATCTTATGAATTCATCATTTCAGACAATCGGTACGGCACCTTCCATCCCAAAGCAAAAAACATCTTTATCACCCACCAGCTCAATCTTCCGGTGACGAGAATTTTCCGACCGCTGGCCAGAAAGGCCCTGAAAGAACTTTTGACCCATTTCGACTTATGCTGGATACCCGATACTTTGGGAGCGGACAATCTGTCCGGATCATTATCGGCCAACCATGCTGGGAAAAAGTCGGTGCACATCGGCTGGCAGAGTCGTCTAAAGAAACTCGCAATCGAGAAGCGCTATGACTACGCCATTGTACTTTCAGGGCCAGAACCTCACCGAACCCAGTTGGAACGGGAGTTGAGAGACCAGCTGAAGTATACCTCGGGAAATGCCGTCATGGTCTTGGGTAAAACTGATGAAGAACGGGGTGAAGCCATAGAGCACATGATGACCTATCCTTCTCTAACCTCTGATCACCTCAACGAGATCATTTGCGCTTCCAAGATTTTGGTGGGTAGAGCGGGCTATTCTACCATGATGGATTGTTTATCTATGCAACAGCCGGCCATATTGATACCTACGCCTGGTCAGCCCGAACAACAGTACCTGGCTAAAAGGCATGCTGATCATCCACTTTGGGTGATGCAAATGCAGGGACAAGTGGTGCTGCAGGAGGGATTGTCAGCTCTGCAGTCACGTGTGCCTTATCAACCCCGGTGGGATCCATCTTCAGCTATGCTTAGGCGGGCTATGACTGACATTGGATTGTAAGCTCCGGGGGTGATTTCCCATCACCTTCTGATTTGATCACACTCACTTTCGTTTGTTGTGCAAATTCATACTGCGGTCGAGGCCAACAACTACAAAAGATCGAATGACAGCCACCGCCTGGTCCAAAATTTGCGGCAGGAGCTTCAGCTGCTCTTCAGACCACTTACCCAAGACATAATCTACCTGCTGGCCGCGATGAAAATCGTGGCCAATACCTACCCTAAGTCTGGGATATTGACTGGTCTGCATCAGATCCTGAATGCTCTGTAGGCCATTATGGCCTCCGGCACTGCCTTTTTTGAGAAGCTTCATGGTGCCCACGTCAAATTGAAATTCGTCTACCACCACCAACCAATGACCGGATTTGATTTGCAGCTTTTGAACCCAATAGCGAACCGCCTTACCGCTGAGATTCATGTAGGTAGATGGTTTCAGCAAATACACATGCTTGCCACGGGTTTTAAAATGTCCGAGGTCCCCGAGATTCTCATGTGTCCAGGAAACACCCTCTTCTTCGGCCAGCTTATCCACCACCGCAAAGCCGACATTATGGCGAGTGCCCTCATAGTCCGGACCCATGTTACCCAATCCAACAATTAAGAACTTCATGTCCGGATCAATTCCATCTTCTCGTCCCAGCCATTTTTTTAAGGTAGCCCATAGAGACATTTTGGCTATAACTTTTGAGCAGGGGCAAAGATAAGATTCTTCCCTGGTGGCCAGCTTAATCAACGAGTGTGCGTTTTCCAGGCTGCGGATTTGCTACATTTGGAATATGATGCTAAGGAGACTAAGAGACTGGGCAACCCTCCTTCAAACCTTAACTTTTCGGCGGGTATGGAATGCCCTTTCCGTGCTGGCCAGTTACTATGTGAGCAGCAGTCTTAAGAAAAGTTGGCATCGTGGGTACCCCATTAGTTTGTCGGTCGAGCCCACTACTGCCTGTAATCTAAGGTGTCCCGAATGTCCCAGTGGCCTTCGCAACTTCAGCAGAGCGACCGGCACCCTGTCCCAAGATACTTTTAAAGACACCATCGATCAGGTTGCCGATTACACAATGTGGCTTAATCTCTATTTTCAAGGTGAGCCCTACATCCATCCTCAGTTTCTATCCCTGGTAAGATATGCAGCCGGTAAGAAGATGTACACCATGACCTCTACCAACGGTCATTTTCTCAATAGCGACACCGCCCGGCAAACAGTGCGATCGGGGCTTAGCCGCCTGATCATATCAATTGACGGCACCACGCAAGATACCTATGAGGCGTACCGCCGGGGTGGCGAACTGGCCAAAGTTGTGGCAGGTACCAGGCAAGTGATCCGGTGGAAGAATGAATTGAAAAGCAAAACTCCTTACGTCATTTTTCAATTTCTTGTGGTCAAACCCAACGAGCATCAAGTCCCTCAGGTCCAAGCCTTGGCAAGACAACTGGGCGTCGATGAAGTACGACTAAAGACCGCACAGATCTATGACTATCAAAATGGCCATCCATTGATACCAGACAATGAAAAGTATGCCCGTTACCGGAAACTGCCATCCGGAACATATGAACTCAAATATGCGCTGCTTAATCAATGTTGGAAGATGTGGCACAGTGCAGTTGTCACCTGGGATGGACAAGTGGTGCCGTGCTGCTTTGACAAAGATGCCAACCATTCCATGGGCAATTTACAACACCATTCCTTCAAAGAAATCTGGGAAGGACCAGATTACCACGCTTTTCGAACAAAGATTTTACGGGGTAGAAATCAAATCGAAATCTGTACCAACTGTACCGAAGGTTGCCGGGTGTGGGCCTGAAATTACTTGTTTCGCTTTGATTTTTAACCAAATATGTGGAACTTAGCATTTCGCTCGGGATTTAATGGGTTCACAAGCAGGCTAATGTTTTTCAAAAGTATTTTCCAGGGAAACCTACAGTTCGGCAATGAAAAGAGCTACGACAAAGTGCTCAAAATGTATGATCACCGGGTGGAAAATTACTACAAGACCGATATCTATTTTAAAGCGGAAGACATTTTTGATAACGAGCATTTTGCGCTGAACATTCCTCGCACCGTAGCCAATATTTCTGATAAAAATTGGAAGAATACCGTTGACCTGCTCAAATATGTAGCCCAATTTGCGGTAGCTGGAAACATCGGAGCTTGGATGACTGATGAGGGCCGAATCACACGGTATGCCTGGATCGAACCTAAGGGTGATAAAGCCGTCGTCCAAAACTTTCTCAAAGGTAGAGAACTCATCGAGCAGCAGAGTGTGGAAGAAGCTGAAAAGACTTTGACCAAGGCGATCGAAATTTATAATAAGCATGCTCAAGCTTATGAACGTCGGGGCTATGTCAATTTTATTTTGAAGAAGACCCACGATGCTGAACGTGATTTCACCAAGTCGATTGCCCTTGATGCTTTTAATGCTCCAGCGTATTATGGCCGGGCTCGGATCAAGATCTTGCGAGAGGATTGGGAGGCAGCTATTGAAGACCTCAGTGCCGCGATTAAGTCATCACTCGCGCTTCAAGACATCCATTGGACAGCTCGCCGCCTGAAGGGTGAGTGCCATATGAAGTTGAAGCAATTTGCGCAGGCAGAATTTGAATTCCGATTTTTTAATAAGCGAAAATTTGACCCAAAAAGCCCTAACTATCCCTATCGAAAAGCTACGCTTTACCATCACGGTAAGGTCCTTCTCGAGCTCAAGAAATATGACGCTGCCTTAGAAGCCTTGGAAAGAGCTTTAAAGATGGACGACAGCAAGGACCAAAGCATGGAAGCAGATTTATTGGTCAACCGGGGCATCGCCCGGAAGAATGTGGGAAAGAATGGTTTCCTTTCCGACTGGAACCAAGCCAAAGATTTGGGGTCAAAAGAAGCCGTTCAACTCCTCGAGTCGGTCTAATCCCGCTTCAGTCGCCACCAGATCTCTTCGACCTCCTCGAGTAATTGCCATTTGTTATACTTTTGCGGGCGATTTCTAAGTTGGTATTGCATGTTGATTTTTGACCATGGTTGGAAAGGAATTTTGGTGATCACCTTGCAGGTCATGTTCCTGGGCTGTATCACCCATGCACAAATCAATAAGCGGTCAGAAAAAGCTTTTGTCAAGGGTGAAGAACTATTGGCCGAGAAAGAGTATGCAGCAGCTAAGGAGGCATTCCTAAAGTGCCTGATTATCGATACTACCCATGCGCAAGCTTATTATCGTTTGGGAGGTTTGGCCAGTCGCGACGGTCAATGGGCCGAAAGCAAAACTTATCTGATCAAAGCTTTAGAATACAGCAAGACCTCGGATCCCCTCTTGCTATATCACTTGGCTGAAGTGAGCTGGCAGGTAGGTGATTATCAGGATGTGGGAAATTATCTGTCCGATTTTGAGCATCATGCCGTGAAAAATCCCAGCATAGTGCAAAAGGCGGTCAAGTATCGTAGGGATGCTTCTTTTCTTCTCTCCAATCCGATTCACCATAATATCGAGATCACCCGGTTACCCAACACCATCAATACGGATGCTTTAGAATACCTGCCCTCTCTCCCAGCCAAAGAAGACATGATGATATTTACGCGCAGAGTGAGGGGTCAGGAAGACTTTTACTACAGCTTGTTTCGCGATGGAGAATGGCAAGAAGCACGATCACTGACAGGACTAAATACCCCTGACAATGAAGGCGCTCATTGCCTATCAGCTGATGGCAAGCTCTTGATCTTTACGGCCTGTCATAGAAAGGATGGCCTTGGCAGTTGCGATCTCTATTACAGCATTTTGAGGGATGATCAATGGACTTCACCGGCAAACATGGGCGCCGGTGTCAATACCAAAGCCTGGGAAGGCCAACCCAGTCTTTCATCCAATGGCCAGCGGTTATACTTCTCCAGTAGCCGGCCAGGAGGCAGCGGTGGCCGGGATATATGGTTTGTAGACCGAAGAGGAAGTGGATGGTCAAAACCGGTTAATCTATCCGATATCAATACACCCTATAATGAAGAATCTCCCCACATCCATTACGACAATGTCTCCCTGTATTTTATGTCAGATGGCCATCCTGGATATGGAGGATCAGATCTTTTCCTATCCCGCTTTACGACTGGACAATGGCAGGTACCCCTTAATCTGGGATCACCCATCAATTCGGTGGCTGATGAAGGAGCTGTGCATGTTGACCGACTTGGCGAGATAGGATATTTTGCCCGCAATGATCCCTTCAGTACCGACCGGCAGATCGACATCTACGAATTTCCCATTCCCAAGGAAATTCGTCCCACCCCATCTACCTATGCCCAAATTAAGGTCATCAATAGCAAGACCCAAAGGCCCATTCAGGCAGTCGTAGAATTTTACGACACAGACAGCAAGCGTACCTTAAAAAAGGTAACCTCAAAAAATGGTGAGCTGCTGGTTTGCTTGACAACTGGTAAGGATTATTCCCTGCGTATTGACAAAGAGGATTATCTGTTTTATTCAATGCATATCGCCCTTAAGGGCGATCACCCCCTGATTAAACCCTACAACGTACTGGCACCGCTGCAGCCGGTTGAAGAAATTGCACTCCACAAGGAGGATCGTAAACCGGTGGTGCTGCGCAATGTCTTTTTTGACTCGGGTAAATCCGAGCTGTTGGAGGACTCTTTTATCGAACTCAATCGGCTCGTTCAATTGCTGCAGAAGCACCCCCAGATGCACATTGCGATTCACGGACACACCGATGATGTTGGTTCTGATCAAGACAATTTAGATCTGTCTCAAGACCGCGCTCAAGCTGTCTATCAATACTTGATCGATCAGGGTATCCAAGAGGATCGACTAACCTACCAGGGCTTTGGAGAATCAAAACCCATGGCCAGTAACGACTCACCAGAAGGTCGCCAATCAAATCGTCGCACCGAATTTATTGTAACCCAGTAGTACCTCATGGCAAGATCCAGGAAGATTTGGGAGGAAGTGACGATTGCTGGTTTGGCTGATCGGGGTAAGGCCGTTGGTAAAGCCCAAGACGGCCAAGTGGTGTTTGTGGATGGTGTCGTACCCGGAGATATTGTGGATGTGTTGCTATTGCGGAAGAAAAAGGGGACGTGGCAAGGCATCCCCGATCGATTTCATCAATATTCTGCTGATCGTGTGGACGCAGTTTGCCAGCACTTTGACGATTGTGGGGGATGCAAATGGCAACATCTCAGCTATGATGCCCAGTTGAGGCACAAACAGACATTGGTATCGGATGCGATGCAGCGAATCGCCAAGTTAAAACAGGTAAACTTAGCACCCATCATCGGTGCCGACCCCATCTACCGGTATCGCAATAAAATGGAATATTCATTTTCTAATCAACGCTGGAAAACCAGGGCCGAAATTGACTACGATCAGGTCTTGAACCAACAGGGAGCGCTGGGCCTGCATCCTCCCGGATTCTTCAACAAAGTAGTGGATATCCAGGAATGCTGGTTGCAAGATCAACGAGCAGATCAAATCAGAAACTTCATTCGTCACCACGCATTAGAAAACAAACTCCCCTTTTTTGATCCCATAAATCACCAGGGATTTTTGCGGAATGTGATCATAAGAAACACCACATTGGGACATTGGATGGTTGTGCTTAGCGTTGCTCAACCCTTAATAGTCCAGATCGAGCAATTGATGGAGGAACTCAAGGCAAGATTTCCCTGGATCACTTCACTGAACTATGTGATCAACCAAAAGAAAAATGACACCCTGTATGACCAGAAGATCGAAAACCATCACGGGTTAGATCACATTCTCGAAAAGATCGGTCATCTGACCTTTAAGATCAGACCGAAATCATTCTTTCAGACCAACAGTGTCCAGGCGGAGAGGCTATACTGTCTAGCCAGGGATTTCGCCGCCTTAACCGGTGAGGAAACAGTGCTGGATTTATACACCGGGACGGGTACGATTGCTTTGTTTCTGGCAGCACAATGCCGTGAGGTGATCGGCATCGAAGAAGTTGAAGACGCGATCAAAGATGCTGTTGAAAATGCCGAATGCAATGGGATAAAGAACGCAACATTCTATACCGATGATGTCAAACATTTGCTCAACTCGCCAGTGCTAGACCAACATCGAAGACCCGATATTGTAATTACCGATCCTCCTAGGGTAGGCATGCACGAACAAGTATTGTCGAAATTACTGCAATTACGGCCAGCAAAAATCATCTACATCAGCTGCAATCCCGCTACACAAGCTCGAGATTTGAGTTTCTTGAAGCAAGAGTACCTGGTTGAAAGAATGCAACCGGTGGATATGTTCCCACACACCAATCACATCGAGAATGTGGCCCTATTGATAAAGAAGGAATCATGAAAGGACAGACTCGGAGCAAATTTCTCACTCTAGAAAAGGAGTTAAAGCCCTACCTAAAGACACTGTGTGGGGCAGCTGATGCTATACTTGAAAAAGAAGTATCAAGCTATCCTATTTTGGTTGTTCACCAGCAGCAGGTCGAACTGGGTGTGCCGATCGTTCTGCGCGAGGAAGTGAAAGGCAACTGGTCAGTCAATGCCAGCACATTGGAAGAATTTACCATGAAGCAATTGATCACGGCCGAGAAGCTCGAAGATTTCCAGGGAATCTACAAAGACCCTCATGAGTATTTGTGTTTATTTGTGATCAGTGAACTCGGGTTTCAGTTTATTTTCATGAAACGCGAGGGCTAAACCTGATTTCAATGAAAGGAATTATTCTCGCCGGAGGCCTGGGCACCAGGCTTTATCCACTGACACTGGCGGTCAGTAAACAATTAATGCCGGTCTACGACAAACCGATGATCTACTACCCGCTGTCCACCCTGATGACGGCGGGAATTCGTGATGTGCTCATAATATCGACCCCCTATGACCTTCCCCTGTTTGAAAAACTACTGGGAGATGGCTCCAGTCTGGGATGTTCCTTTCAATACGCAGTTCAGGAACACCCGCGAGGGTTGGCTGAAGCTTTTATCATTGGCGAAGACTTTATTGGGAAAGAGGGAGCAGCCTTGATCTTGGGTGACAACATTTTCTATGGACATGGTTTAGACCAGCAATTAAGGGATGCTTTTGATCCTACAGGTGGGGTTGTCTTTGCCTATCGAGTCGCTGACCCTGAACGCTATGGCGTTGTAGAATTTAGTCAGGATCAATCGGCGATCTCCATTGAAGAAAAGCCCGCCAAACCCAAATCGAATTACGCTGTACCTGGCTTATATTTTTACGATAACTCAGTAGTGGAGATAGCAAAAAACCTTGAGCCAAGTGCTCGTGGAGAATTGGAGATTACCGATGTCAATCGCCATTATCTCGAACGATCACTGCTGCGGGTATCACCACTGAGCCGCGGCATTGCATGGCTGGATACTGGTACACACGAATCATTACTGCAAGCCGCTCAATTTGTACAAGCCATCGAAGACCGGCAGGGTTTGAAAATCGGTTGTCTGGAGGAAGTCGCCTTTGAGAGTGGTTTCATTGGTAAGGATGAATTGAGACAACTTGCCCATAAGTACCTTAAAAGTGGTTATGGAGAATATCTGCTGAAGTTGATCGATGAGGATTAATGCATGTTATTGGGCTGCGGGAAGGAATGAGATCCGATTTCTGTCTACAGCTTCAGCTAACAGTGCTTCACGCCATCATAGATCACCCTTGCTTCCATGGTTTGTAATTTTTCGCCTTAGGCCCTTTGAGAGCGAGTCTTTTATTTGGGGTAATACGAATGTGTTTATGGACTGAGAGACGAATCACGGGCAGTGCACCTAAACCTCTATGCTTCTTTATTGAACCTGTACTTCGTTGTATTGCATGTGACTTTCGCTCGATGACTGGTGTTTGGTAGTGCCTATGACGGATTACAGCACGGTCATTATCTGGCGTCATGGCGTAGAAACCTCCCCGGTCATCATCTGGCATAAACAGAGGATTTGCCTGCTGTGCATAGCTCAAAGATGACATTCCTAAAAACAAGAATAAGATCTGGTATCGCAATTTGAAAACCATCCCACTGGATTTTAGTACGAAAAACGGCATTCTCTAAATGCGATGAAATCGGTATAACAAAGTAAATTTTGATGGTGAAGGATACGGATGCCACCATCCGTATTTATACGGATATACATGAGTTATCTTCAAGCAGAGCGAACAAGTATTGAAGAAATGAATATCGAACAACTATTAACGATTTTTGATTTTGGAAGTAAAACGGCAGAAAATAAGTTTGATTTAGAAGAACGATTAATTAATTTTTCGGTTTTGGTAATTGACATTACTAAGGAAATGCCAAACAATTATGCGCCAAATCACTTGGCGAAACAATTGCTCAGATCCGGAACTTCAGTTTCTCTAACTTGGCGAAGCACAAAGTGGTGAATCCCGAAAGCCTGCCTGTCGGCAGAAAGGAATTTTGTTCACAAAATGAAGATAGTATTGAAAGAATTATGAGAAACATTTTTTTTTGCCTAAAAGTCATCGAACGAACTAAATTGTCTAAAAGGGTACCCCGTTCGTAGATCGGACACAATGGCTTCGCCATTTTGTTTTTTGAATCTCACTAAGAGGTTCTTAGAGGTACCCAAAAATGAAATAAGAATTCAATACGCAAAACTGGAAAACTACGAGCTAATTTCAATTTTTGTAAAAAGCATAGAAACGGCTCAAAAGAATATGAAAACGTGAAAAATCAAAAATCAAAAATAATTCTAAAATCGTTAATCAGTGTTCCTTGTTCTTAAATCCAAGTACTGACTGATGAAAGCCAGAAATAACACGAGAAGCCATACTTCCTGTCGGTCGTACAGGCTCATATCCAAACCAAAGGATGTAGTGGCCAGGTTCTTTATGGTAAAAGGTAGCAGATAGTTCTTCTACCGGCTGCGAAGAAAGGCACAGTTCTAGATCAAGCGCAATTGGGCAGCCTTCTTGATAAGTTCAGCAGTATTCTGCACGGCAAGCTTCTTCATCATGTTAGTTCGGTGGGTTTCGACTGTTCGCGAGCTCACAAATAGTTGTTCGGCAATTTGTTTTGTGGTTAGGCCTTCCGATACCAGTTTAAGGACTTCGGCCTCGCGGTCAGATAATGGCTTTGGTGATGATCCCTCTTGCGCCATGTTGTGAATCATCAGTTCAGTGATGGTTTTGTTGTAGTATTTCTTACCCGAAGCCACAGTGTGAATGGCTTTCACCAGCTCTTCCTCATCAGCGTTTTTCAATAAGTAACCATGAGCCCCCAAGCGTACGCATTTGGCAATGTATTGCCCATCATCATGCATTGACAAGGCGATAAACCGTATCTCAGGATATTCTTTTTTGGCAATTTCCAGAACCTGGAATCCATCCATATCCGGCATGGTTAGGTCTAGCAATACAACATGTGGCATTCCCTGTCGCTCAATCGTTTCTAAAAATTCCTGACCCGTTCCCACCCCAGGCATGACGTCCAGATCATCATAGGTCGACAACAATGCCTGAATACCATCTCGGAAGAGTTTGTGATCGTCTACAACAATGATCTTAAGCATGAGCAATCGGGATTTCAACTTCTATGCTGGTGCCGCCATCACTTGATGACAGTGTAAAAGTACCGTTGAGCACCCTGCATCGTTCTTTCATGTTAACTAGACCTACGCCGGAATATACCGCAGTTGTATCAAATCCTTTACCGTTATCCTTGAGAAAGAATGAAATATAATCTTCAAACTGTGTAATCGAAAGCCTAATTTCTGTGGCCTCTGCGTGTTTGATTGAGTTGGTAATCGCCTCTTGGGCGATTCGGTATAAACTTACATTGATTTCTTCAGATAGTTTTCTGTCTTTATCCATTGCATTGGTATATTGAATGTGCACTTCCGTGGCTTCCCGGATGAGTGTTATCCATTTTTGAAGTGCATGTCCAACACCAAAATCAAGCAATGCCTGGGGCATAAGATTATAGGTCATCCTCCGCACCTCTGTGATTGTCTGGTCAAGCAGATCTTTGATTTGACTTTTATGGGTTTTTTCCATTTGTACTCTTTGCACGAGCAGCTTTAAACTGGTTAATAAGGGCCCTAAACCATCATGTAATTCTCTGGAGAGACGTGATTGTTCTTGTTCTTGTCCTTTCAACAATGCTCGCTGGGTAGCAAGTTGCAGCTGTTCTTCTTTTGTTTTGAAGATCTTCAATCTATCACGCATGTGCAGCAGCGACTTTCCAAGTACATCGTCTGTGCTGAGCGGCTCAAAATGCTCTTCCAGTTTCATTTCACCAATTTTCTCTGCATAGTCCATTGCTTGAGTAATGGACTGTACCAGTTTGGCAAGGGCATCAAACATGGCCTGAATTTCGTCGCCACTCTTTGGGGATTCGATATTTACACGAAAATTACCTCTGGACATTTCTGTCAACAATGACTTCATGTGGAATACAGGCTTAGTCAACTGACGTGCCATCAATAGTGATGCGATGATTGAGATGGTGGAAGCGATCAGTGAAATAATAATTAATCGTCTCTGCATCCCGTGAAGGGGTTCTAATGCCTCTTGTTCATCGATTTCCGATAGAATCGTCCACCGGAGGCCATGGAGATGTAGTGGTCCATAGGAGCTGTATACTTGCACACCCCGGTAGTCGGGAAAAATGCCGGTGCTTTCTATTCCTCGAATACCGGAAAGGACACCTTCTGTTGCTGCCAAGATACTGAGTGGAGATTTCTCGGGATAGAATCGTGAGTGGGATCGCAAAGTCGAATCTTCGCCAACCAGGTAAGTCTCTCCCGTCTCACCCATTCCAGCACGTTCCAGCACGATTTCTTGAATCTTTTCTGCCCGGGTCATATACAGCATAGAATTACCCTGCTGATTTGTAGCTTTAAATCCAAGCAACAGCTGGCTTTTGTCATCCAGTGTGCTGAGATCGTGAATGCCGTCAGTACCTTGAGCAAGGTATTCCAATGCTGCGGAGTCAATATCTTCAGGATAGTTCAAGAGCTGGTAACGAGAAGTATACCCAATCGGTTCTGCATCTAGTGCCGCTTGAACCATGTCCAGTTTTTCGCTTAAAAATTCCTGTATTTGAACTCTCTTGAGTTGCTTGATTGAGGTCAACTGAAGCAATACTCGTCTATCCAGTGCTTGTCGAAATTCGCTGTAGAACAACAGTGAAAGGACAATAACCAATGGTATGACCATCAGGTTGATCCACATTGCAAACCGATAACGGATGGGTAGGCGGAACTTCATCAACTAAAGATAGAGATCGCTTGGAGACTCATCATTGAATATCAGTCGCACTCAGTTGCATCGAAAACTAAGGGCACTTACAAATAAGTCGACTTCTCAGGTGGATTCGGAGTATACGCATGCAACGAGCCAAAGAATTGTTGAAAGACTTCCGGTTGAATGTTACGGAAGTGGGATATAAAGTAGGTTACAGCAACCTAAGTCACTTTAGTCAGGAATATGCTGAGGAGTTTTGGGGAGGCTCCTAGTCGAGATCGGGGATAATCCCATGAGATCGGATAGCTGAAATGGTAAGATCCTACTTAAACCGGTTTAGATCTTCGCCATTCAGGGCCGATGCGATTACTTCTGGAAAAGCCTCCGGCGTGGTGGCAAATGAAGGGATGCCCATGGTAGCCAGATGCTTGCCTATTTTGGCATCGTAACTTGGTTTGCCCTGGTCATCCAGTGCCAATAGCACAAAGAGATTCACTCCTTTGTCCATCAGTTGTTGACATCGCTGATACAATAGGTGCTCCGGCGCGCCTTCATACAGGTCGGTAATAAGTAGAATATGGGTATCCAGACTTGGCTCAATGAGTTCCTCTGCGTAGCCCAATGCTTGTTGAATATCCGTACCTCCTCCCAACTGCACTTCGAAAAGCAATTCTACGATATCCACGAGCGCATCGGTCAGATCTACCACCGATGTATCAAATACAATAAAATGAGTCTTTAGGGTAGGTACTTTATACATGATTCCAGCCAGGATGCCGGCGTAGATGACTGACTCAGACATCGATGCACTTTGATCGACCAAAATGATCAAATGTTTGAGGGCCCGGCTCTTGCGTGGCTGGCCATACAGCTTGTTTGGGATGATGGTACCTAACTCCGGTTGATAATGCCGCAAGTTATTTCGTATGGTTAAGTGCCAGTCAATATCAGATTTTCGAGGATGAATGACCCGAATACCTTTGCTCTGCCTACCACTGATGCGATTAAGTAGCTTAAACTGCAATTTGGATTCTACAGCCCTGGCCAGTCGCTCAATCAATTTCTTGGCTCCTTCTATGGCGGGATTGGAAAGGGCTTCCTTTACAGCCAAGACACTGGCGATCAACCCCACATCAGGTTCCACTTGTTCCAAAATTGAGGGTTCACTTAGCAACTTCTTTACGCCAAATCGATCAATGGCATCCCGCTGAAGTAGATGCACAATTTGCGGAGGGAATAAAGCCCTTATTTCACCGAACCACTTGGCAGAAACGGGCCGGGAGGGCAAGCTGCCACCTGTGCGATCGGTTTGGTACAACCGCTCTAATAGCCGGTCGATCTTTTTCTCCTCTTGGCTAAACTGCCGTCCATCTGGCTTTGGACTATCCTCAGCCATTTTGCCCAAAGCCAGTCGCCAACGCTTTTTTCTAAGCTGACGTTTCGCTGATTCATCTTCTCCTGCCAAGTATAAGACTATATATCCACAGTACAACGAAAGCACCTACCGCAGCTGTGATAATGCTGCCCAGGAATCCCGAAGTCACAATGTCTAATTTATTAAAAATCCAACCACCCACGATCGCTCCCAGTATACCTAAGATAATGTTCATGATTAGTCCTGATCCTGAGCCTTTGAACAGTAAGCTACCGATCCATCCTGCCAGGCCACCTACAATGATGATATATAGCCAATCCGCCATACTTTATCCTTTTTATCCAAGATAAAGAATCACCATGGATATTTGTGAGTCCAAGCACCAGAGAACGCTTTCGATCATCCATTGCCTACTGCTCGGACGTCCTTGCTTTCCCACATTTATCTGCTCTCGTCATACTGCAAGAGGCCACCACCGTGATTAAAAATAACAAATATTTTACAAATGATAAGTATTAGAGAATCAGTGGTGACCAGCATCCACCTCCTGGGAGAATTGCTATCTTTGGCGGCCACCACCTCGGCAACCAGTCCAATGGGGAAAAAGAAGAATTATCGAAAAAGAATTCTGCAGCAGAATGTGCTCAAGTCCGTGAGCCTCACCAGGATCTTGCTACCCATCATCATTGGAACATCAGTCGTTGGCATCCTCTTTTATCGACAATATGATCAGGTCTCATTTGAAAGGATTGTATGGGGGCAACACGTTTTGTTCTGGCTACTTGTAGGGATGCTCTTTCTCATGGGCAGGATCCTGTTTTATGCCGCTCGTTTAAAGCTCCTGGCTGAAGATCAATTTTCGTTTGGTAAATGTATTCAACTGATTTTCATCTGGGAATTTAGCTCAACCATCTCTCCTACCAATGTAGGAGGCAGTGCGGTGGCTCTATTCGTGATTTCGCAAGAAAAGATTGGAGCTGCTCGAACAGCAACCATAGTTATTTACACGATTGTACTAGACACCCTATTCTTCCTTCTCTCTGTACCGGTCTGGGTTGCTATTTTCGGGTCACATATTTTGGGCCCGGGGCGCAGCAGCTTTACGGGATATGGAGGATGGGAAATTACATTGTTGGTGGCTTACTCCATCATGCTCATTTATGGCTTTCTGTTTTCCTATGGCCTATTTTTCCGACCCCAGTCTTTTCGAAGGGTAGCAATGTGGTTGAGCCGAAGAAGATGGCTCAGACGGTATAAGGCCAAATTTGAGCAGTTGGGAGATAATATTCTCCTGACTTCAAAGGCTTTGTTTACCAAGGATTTCCCCTTTCATCTAAGGGCTTTTCTATATACGGTCGGGGCCTGGTCCTGTCGTTTTTTCTTAGTGATTTGCCTGATCATAGGATTTGTGAATTCTGTGCCGTTGGAGCTTGGGGCCATTACTGAACTATATGCTCGTATTCAGACCATGTTTGTCATGATGGCGGTGAGTCCCACTCCGGGAGGTGCAGGTCTGGCTGAACTTTTGTTTGACAATATCCTGAGTGACTATGTACCAAAAAGCATTTCTTTGATTGTGGCTACCATTTGGAGAGGAATGGCCTACTACTTCTTCTTATTAGCGGGAGCCATTATCATCCCCCAATGGCTCAATCGTATTGCCCGGGAGCGCAAGCAAAAAAAACCGGTGCAAGCAGGGGTCAACGACCGTACCAATATGGCCTAGATGGCAGAAGTATCGGCACAAACCTGCCAAAATGGCCTAAATGAAAGAATGGCAAGTAAATTGAGCAGTGAATGATGACCAAAATGTGCTATATATACAAGACATATGGGAAGAAAGAAGAAACATCAAGAAGAGCTGGATAAGGAAGCCTTGCCCAACAATGACCAGGTAGATACCAATACCGCCGTTAACGGTGAGGAGAAGGATGATTTGGCTGATCAGTTGGCAGAGCTAAAGGACAAATACTTGCGGCTTTTTGCCGAATTTGATAATTACAAAAAGCGTACAGCAAAAGAAAGATTAGATCTCATTAAGACAGCGTCCGAGAATATCATGGTCAAAATATTGCCTGTTTTGGACGATTTTGACCGTGCCAAAGCCAATGCTGAAGCTGGAGCTGAAGGAGAGTCATTTAGCGAGGGGGTCAAGCTGGTGTACAACAAACTTTACCAGGTGTTGAGCTCCCAAGGGCTAGAGCCCATGGATACGGAAGACCGTGACTTTGATCCCGAACTTCACGCAGCCATCACCAAAATCCCGGCTCCCACACCGGAAATGAAAGGGAAAATTATTGATTTCATTGAAAAAGGATATTATTTAAATGATAAGATCATCCGCCATGCAAAGGTGGTAATCGGTGAGTGATACAGAGTTTATGGCAAAGAGAGACTATTATGAGGTATTAGGGGTCAATAAGTCGGATGATATTGGTACGATCAAAAAAGCCTATCGCAAAACCGCCTTGAAGTATCACCCTGACCGGAATCCCGGCGATCAATCTGCGGAGGAGAAATTTAAGGAAGCGGCTGAGGCTTATGAGGTCTTGAGCGATGAAGATAAAAGGGCCAGATATGATCGCTTTGGACATGCGGGCGTTTCAGGGAATGGTGGCTTTAGCGGTGGGATGAGCATGGAGGATATCATGGACCAATTCAGTGATATCTTTGGTGGCAGTCCGTTTGATACCTTCTTTGGCGGTGGCTCAGGCAGAAGTCGTAGAGGTCGGGGAACTCGAGGCTCAAATTTACGCATCAAAGTAGCCTTGACCCTCCCTGAGGTGGCCAAGGGTACCACTAAAAAAATCAAGGTCAAAAAGCAGGTTAGTTGCGGTACTTGCGGTGGGAATGGTGCCAAAGATAGTTCGTCCATCGGAACCTGCTCGACTTGTGGAGGTTCGGGATATGTAAGACAGGTAAGGAGTACATTCCTGGGCCAAATGCAAACGACCACAGCTTGTCCAACCTGTGCTGGCAGTGGTCAGGTGGTGACTGCAAAATGTTCCACCTGCAAAGGTGAAGGGCGCAACTACGAGGCTGCAACCATTGAAATTGAAATTCCGGCAGGTGTAGAAGAAGGTATGCAACTTTCTATGCGTGGCCACGGAAATGCCGGCCAGAATGGAGGACCCGCAGGAGATCTACTCATCACCATTGAAGAAAAGCCTCACGAATTTTTAAAACGTGATGGTGCCAATGTCATTTATGACCTTTATCTCAATTTTGCCGATGCTGCTTTGGGTACCTCAGTGGAAGTACCGACTATCGAGGGGAAAGTGAAGATAAAAGTGCCCGCAGGTACACAAGCCGGTAAGATCTTTCGGCTAAAAGGCAAAGGTCTTCCAGTAGTACAAAGCTATCAACATGGTGACCAATTGATTCACGTGAGTGTCTGGACACCCAAAAAGCTCTCAAACGCTGAGAAAAAACTGCTGGAGAAAATTAGGGATCTGCCGAATTTTACTCCTCAACCAGGCAAATCTGACAAAGGCTTTTTCGAAAAGATGAAAGACTATTTCAATTCATAGTGCTGCACTCAAAAAATATCTAATACCATTGGATGGGTCTGGCAGCATTCATATTCGCAGTCAATTTTTGATATGATCTTTGTCTCATTCAAGGCGTTGAAATGTAGGTTTTATCGGAACTATGGCGAGGCTTCCCACCACAAAGTACGACGGAGTGGAATGAGAAGCGAGGCCAAGACAATTGTGTTTTTCTTAGTATGGTCTGGCCTTATAGGGAGTTGCACCCCTGGCCATTATCATGCAGAAACTCACGAGATAAATGAAGGTGAATGGCCATACGAGCAAGTGCTTTCGTTTCCTTTTACCGTTACTGATACTGTGTCCAGGTATGACATCGAGCTCCAAATTCTCCATGCAGACAACTACGCATATCAAAACATCTATATCAAGATAACCACGACCTTTCCCGATTCGCAAAAAGTCTCGCAGACCCTGCCTATTGACTTTGCTGATAAGCAGGGCCGCTGGTACGGAGATTGTAGGATGGCTAAATGTCGACTATCCGTAGCTCTACAAGAAAACGCATACTTCAATCAAATGGGAGAATATTCCATTGCCATTGAGCAATATATGCGAGTTGACCCGGTGGAGGGGCTTCATGAAGTATCACTGGTTATCGACCAACATAAATGATGAGATCTTGTTAAACCTCATGTACAATGAGAATGCGCACATTCATAAGGTGGGATCATTGAAAAGTTTGACCAGTGATTCCTTCAGGCACGTTCAGGGCAGACCGCCAGATCAGTCCTGGTCTATATGAATGATCAGGAATTTTGTAGGAGCCAAATCACCTTTTTGAAAGTATCCTTTTGTTTCTTTGTCACTTTAGTTGGTACAAAATTTCTTCTAAAGTGATCCTTCAACAGCTCTTGGCTCGCATCAGTGTCTTTTCCTGCTTTATGGGCATATTCTTTTTTACCAGCTGCTCACCTTCCGAGAAATCAACAGCTGAAATATGGTTTAAGGGCAATACCCATGCCCACACCACCATTTGCGGCCATGCCGATACTGAGCCAGATTCGGTGGCCCTGTGGTACCTCAATCATGGATACAATTTTTTAATTCTCAGCGAACACAATCACTTCATAAATCCCGACAGCGTACATTTGCCCTCACCTCGCCGTGAAGATTTCATCCTCATTGCCGGTGAAGAGGTTACAGGTAAAAAGCATGTACATACCACGGCATTAAACATCCAGTCTCTTGTAGAAGAACCCACCTTAAAGGACCTAGGTCAAATTGCCGATCCTCAGGAACGACTTCGGCAAGGCATTGCCGAGTTGAGAAAACCTTCCCTGGAGACGAAAACCCAAATCATGCAGCGACATACTGATGATATTCTGCGAGCGGGAGGAGTTCCCATATTAAACCATCCCAATTTTGGGTCGGGTGTTCGTGCCAGTGACATGATGCCAGTACAAAGACTGCATATGTTTGAGTTATACAACGGGCATCCCCATGTGTATAATTGGGGTACAGACCAACATGCTCCCGTGGAAGCCAAATGGGATAGTCTGCTCTCTGCCGGAAAACTTGTTCTCGGTGTTTCTTCGGATGATGCACATCACTTTAAAGAATGGACCGATGATACCTCAAACCCCGGACGCGGTTGGGTTATGGTAAATAGTGATGGGGTACTTACTCCAGAAGCCATCACTGCTGCCATGTCTAAAGGACATTTTTATGCAACCAATGGAGTCATTCTAGCAAGCATATCATCTTCGAAAGAATCAATGAAGGTAGCTATAGACTCCCTGAAAACTGCGGAGGAGGTCAAATCACCATACGTAACGGGAAAGAAAAATAGCGCAGGCAAACCGGGCTTCAAAATTGAATTTATCGGATTATTTGGAAAAAGTTTGGCTTCTTTTGATGGCACCATTGCCGAGTATAAAATTCAAGAAGCTGATATTTATGTACGTGCAAAATTGACCTATACCAGAAGCTCGAAAGAGGGGGTTGAACACTTTTATGCTTGGACTCAGCCTCAATTTCTGGATGAACGTGATCGATTGTTGAAGGAAGGCCAAGTGAATGGATACCTCCAAAAAGGATCGTTGGTCGATTGATTTTTTCAAATTACTTCAAATTTTAAATGAATTAAAGCCGAATGCCTCTTCATTCTGGCACTGCTGTGTAGCTTCTTCATGACTAACCTCTTGCTAGGAATTTTCCAATAATGAGCGCTATGACAACTGTTAAATAGATTTGTCCAGTTAAGGAAATCAACAACGCTAGCGACCGGGCCTGATCTGTCACGGGAGTAATATCTCCATAACCTACAGTGGTTAAGCTTACAAAGCTAAAATAGTAATATTGATAATGCGACTGATTGGGGTTTACATGAGCAAATGATTCCGGAATAACCTGCGTTAGAAAAATACAACATTGACCTCCGAGAATTCCCAAGAGGAGATATCCGATAATTGCACCATAAATTACGTTCAAATCAATCCTCTGATAGGAATGCAGAGAGTGATACAACTGCAAACCAATAAACGAAAAGAACATAATCCCAAAAAAATTGGGAAGGATATTGAAACCTGTTTCTGAGATGGAACTGAGCTCGGTACCCCAGTATGAGCAAAGGGCTAGGACACCCAATATGATTCCGATCAATAATTTCCTAACCGATCTAGTGACTGTGTAGGCGGCAAAGACGATCACCAGGCTATATGAAAGTCGAAAGACGGAAACGGAATTTCGTACCAACAGAGAGAAAATAGGAAAGATGATTAGAAAAACCAGTGAACAGAGAAATAGCAGGTAGTTATTGTATTCTTTATGTCTCTCAAGGATTCTGATATTTCTCATCAATGTTTAGCTAAGTTTACTTCTTGGTCTAATCATAACCTGGAGTGTCAGAACATATTCCAGACATCATTCCTCCTTCTTGCCCATACCTGAACATCAGACCTCAACATTCTTCCAATTTGGTCAAGCACTGAAGACTTTCACTTAGTACAATCACTTGTTATACAGCATGTTATTCGGGCAACGGACGCTGAGTGATACATATTGTTTAACATTTTCACTAAAAAATTAAACAAAACAATAGTTTATTGAGTTACCCTAACATCAACTAAAAAGTAATGAATTATGAAAGCTTATTCAATGATCCTACTATTATTTTCCACGCTGTTTGTTTTCACTTCCTGTGATGAAGATGATGGTGACATGCTTACTGCTGAGAACAAGAGTATTGTTGACCTTGCCATCGATGACCCTCAGTTTAGCACTTTGGTCGAAGCCCTTCAGCGCACTGATCTAGTAGAAACCTTGGAGGGAGACGGCCCTTTTACTGTCTTTGCACCTACCAATGAAGCATTTGCCGGCTTGGGCATCGATTTGGCCGATCTCACTGATCAGGAACTAACCGATATCCTTTTGTATCACGTGGTTCCTGCTCAAGTGCGTTCAGTTGATCTTCAAGAGGGACAGACCTATGCTTCAACAGCTTCGACTAAGGCACCAGAAGGCAATCAATTGTCTGTATTGATTGAGAAATCCGGTAGTGGTGTGACATTAAATGGAGCCAGTAGTGTAATCCGTGCTGACATCAGTGCTGAGAATGGGGTGATTCATGCGGTCGATCAAGTAATCGTACCTCTTGATATTGTGGGTCACGCGACAGCTAATGAAAATTTTAGCGAACTGGTCAACGCCCTGACCGCTGCCCCAGGCGATCTGGTGAATGTACTGTCATCAGATGGTCCATTTACCGTATTTGCGCCCCTTAACAGTGCATTTTCTGCCATCGAATCTACCATCAGCAATCTTTCTCCTGATCAACTTACCTCCGTACTGACCTACCACGTTGTCGGAGGTGCCAATGTACTTTCTACAGCCTTGACTGATGAGATGATTGTAGAAACGGTGAATGGTCAATCCTTCGTGATTGATCTTGACAATGGTGCAGTAATTACCGATCAAAATGATCAAACCTCAAATATCGTTCTTACCGATATTCAGGCAACCAATGGGGTAATACACGTGATTGAAAGTGTAATCATTCCCAGTCTGTAAAAATCAAGTCTTTATAAGATTTTGTCGCAAAGGATGTAGGATCTCCCTGCATCCTTTTTTAGGATCCCCTTCAAACAATTGACCAACCCAAGGAACTGGTCTTCATGAAATTAGTAATAGGTACGAACGGGTTTTAGAGGTGCCCTTATTATAAGTTGATGGAGATAGGCAAGTCTCCACAGTGTAACCGGGTAAGTTCAAGATTATATCTACTTTTATTACCGTAGTAACTAAGAATATCGATCTTGATTAGATCTTCACGGGACCTATACGATGCATTTCGAAATGGTGACATAAGTGCCTTTGAAGAATTGTACAAATATTATTATCCCAAATTAAAGCGATACGGTGGGCTTTACTGCAGTGACCACACCTTGATTGAAAATTGCATTCAGGATTTTTTTGTAAAGATGTTCAGGCAGCCGCAGAGTTTTTCCCATGTGGTGAATATGGATGGATATGTGTACAAGTCGATCAAACTAAGAATTCTCTCTGAGATCGAGAAGCAGAAGCGCCGGGCAATCATTCGCGAACTTGCGGCCGAAAAGCAAAAATCAGAGCGCCCGATTGAAGAGGCGATCATACAGAAAGAAGGACTGGCCACCAAGATCGAGTGGCTAAAGCAACAAATTGACTTGCTACCAACCCGGCAACAAGAGATTATCTTTTTGAGATTCTACGAAGGCTATAATTACGAGAAGATTGCCAAGATTACGAATTTATCGAATCAGGTGGTTCGCAATTATGTGGCAAGAGCCCTAACTAAGATCCGTACAAAAAACCAGACAGACACAAGGTAGTCAATCGCTGTTTCTTGTTCTTACATCAAAGGCCATCAACTTGCTCTTTACTCGACGGTTGGCACCCTAAATGAATGATCGGATCAAAAATTTCCAAACCTAGGAGGTTACAATTCTGAATCTCACCAATCATTGTGGTGGCAGTAGATTATTAATTAGAATTTGCGGTTATAGTGAGGGTGGGAGTAATCCCACTTTCACAATCGCAGACTGAACACTGAAACGAACAGTTGATGAACGATTTGCAATACTATGAGAATCTGTCTTTTGAAGAATTGATTGCAGATCCAGATTTCAGGAGATGGATTTTTAACCCATCGAAAGGAAGCGAAAAATTTTGGATTGACTTTTATGAATCGCATCCTGAGCTTCAGGAGATGATGGATGAGGCAAGGGCATTCCTCTTAGCTACCAGGGTGCAATTTCAAGGTCCTATAGTCACAACTGCGGAAGTTGATCAGAAGTTTACGGAGGTACTGAGGCTGGCTCGGCAGCACCGGCAGGATGAGCAGGCAAAGATTATTAATTACAGTAATAGGAGAAGGATAGCCAGGTGGGCTGTTGCTGTTTCGGCCTTGCTCTTGCTGGGATTCTTTGGATGGATATCCTGGTTTCACCAGGCTGATTCAAACATTTATCAAACAGGATTTGGAGAATGGAAAAAAATTCAACTTAGTGATGGATCCCTGGTGCACCTGAATGCAAATTCTACACTTACCGTTGGAGACTGGTCTGATAACGATTCACGTAAGGTCTGGTTGGAGGGAGAGGCATTTTTTGATGTACAAGAAGAGCCTGAACTTCGGAGAAAGTTCGAAGTCATCACCGGAGAGATTTCGATTGTGGTTTTGGGTACCAAATTTAATGTGCAAAATCGAGGAGTAAATACAGAGATATTCCTTGAAGAAGGTAAGATAAAACTAGATATTAAAGATACCTCTGAGTATATGGATCCTGGGCAATTCATTGCCTATTCTCACACAGAACAGGCTATTGTAGCTAGAAATACCGTACCACAGGATCCTTACACATCTTGGAAAGATGGTACGCTCAGAAGACATGTCACCGCCGAAGACATGCTGAAGGAAATAACAGAGATATATGGAGTGGACTTTCAAGTTTTAGATACAAGTATACTTTCAGAAAAGCGCGTATTCGCAGTGCCTTTGCAAGAACTCGAAACCGTGATTCCGATTTTAGAAATCTCTTTAGATCGTCAGATTACCAAGGACGGTAACACGCTGATCATAAGGTAAGGGTCACTGGGACATCATTGGCGTGGCTGCCCCAGCGACCAGCTAACATTATTAATGTCGAAATTTAAAAGTATGAAATTTAAAATTTACACTACAAGAGTAATGAGGTGGATGCTGCTAGTGATCTTGTTTTGCGGTGCAATACCCCAAGCACAGGCGATTGCCAATGAAAAACCACTATCGGCAATCCTTGAGGAGTTGGGAGAAAGGTATCAAGTCTTTTTTACCTATGATGCTGAGGAGCTTGGGAAAATAGATTTGGATTTCACCATTAATCATGGTGAGACCCTTGACCAAGCCGTAACCCGGTTACTGGCCAAGACCACCTATTCATTCGAATCTTTTGATGGCAAATACTATGTCATCTATGAAAAAAGTAAGGCAGGTAGAAAGAAAGCCAAGAAAATCCGGCGCCACATCAAAGGAATTCAAAAATTGGAGTCAAGCGGCATTGATCTTAATCGCATGCAAACCGATCCAGTGAAACAACTCAATGATGTTGTTCAAAGAGTTTTTAAGGTGGGACTTGAGAAACCGATAACCGGTACGGTGACTGGTGAGGATGGAGAGCCTCTCATTGGAGCCAATGTTCTGATTAAAGGCACAGCTATTGGTACAGTGACGGATCTGGATGGTAAATACACCCTTAATGTACCAGATGAGAATGCTGTTTTGGTGATATCATACACCGGCTATGAGACGAGAGAAATCGCAGTTGGGGCACAAAGTATCATCGATATTCAGATGGAAGTAGCAATCGCAGAATTCCAGGAGATCGTTGTGACTGCTTTGGGTATCGAGCGGGAAACCAAGGCTTTAGGTTATTCTGTGACAGAAGTAGAGGGTGAGGCCTTGATGCGAAATCGAGACCCTAATGTTATGAATCAACTGGTAGGTAGGGTTGCCGGGGTTAATGTTTCCAAGCCCTCCACCGGTCCAGGTGGTTCTTCGCGGGTAGTTATTAGAGGAAACAGTTCATTGGGAGGTAATAACCAGCCTTTGTATGTAGTAGATGGAGTACCCATAGACAACAGTAATTTGGGTGCGGCAGGTGCCTGGGGAGGTTCCGACAGGGGAGATGGGGTTTCCTCCTTAAACCCTGACGATATTGAGTCCTTATCCGTATTGAAAGGGGCTGCCGCTGCAGCACTTTATGGATCGAGGGCTTCAAATGGTGTGATTATTGTCAAGACCAAATCAGGGTCTAAAAGAGAAGGAATTGGGATTGAAATCAATTCTAATTTTGTAGCGGAAGAGGTAGTTTCTCAAACCGATTGGCAAACCGAATACGGTATTGGTTCCAATGGGCAAAAGCCAACAACCTTGCAACAGGCTCAAGATTTTGGGATGACAAACTATGGCGGCAAACTGGATGGTTCTTCGGTTATTCAATTTGACGGTGTATCCAGACCGTATTCCTACGCAGGAAATGCCATGGATGCTTTCTACCGAACCGGTCATACCATCACTAATACGGTGACCCTAACCGGTGGTGGAGAAACAGCCAGTTTCAGATTTTCTGCTTCTGACCTTAGGAATGAAAGTGTCCAGCCCAATTCAGGAGTGGACCGCAATACGTATGGTACCAATCTCAACTTCAAGAAAGGAAAATTCACCGCTGCTGCCTCTGGAACTTATGTTCATCAGGATATCAAAAACGCCCCTAATGTGGGGAACTGGGCTTGGGGTGCAAATTTTATGCTACAGGCAGTTCCTAATACATTAGACGTTCGAAACCTAAGAGGCGACCCCAACAAGCTAGGTACCGATCCGGCTACTGGAAATGAACTTAGTCCATCTTCAAATGTATGGATTGCGAACCCTTACTTTATTGTTTACCAGGATCAAGACAACAGCCAAAAAGAAAGGGTTTTCGGCAATGTGTCGGCTCGATTTGATTTTACCGATTGGCTTTATGTGCAAGGGCGATTAGGCTTGGATTTATATAATTTCAAAAGAACTTTTCTTACCGCTACCGGACAAGCTTTCAGAAAGGATGGAAGTTTGGATCTGGAAGATAGACGACTTGAGGAAACCAATAACGATGTGATGATTGGGATAAACAAAGCGTTGGGTAATGGACTAGCTATCAATGCTTTACTCGGAGGTAGCCAGCAAAAGATTACTAGGGAACTAGTATTCCAAAATGGATCCAATTTTGCCATACCCAATTTCCATACCTGGGGTAATTTAACCAATCAAAGCTCAAGAACCAACCTTCTGGAAACTGGCATTAACTCCTTTTATTACCAAGCCGAAGTTTCTTATAATTCCATATACTTGACCACCACCGGTCGTCAGGATTGGTTCTCAACGCTTGATGGCAAAGGTATTTTTTATCCCTCGGTTGGGCTAAGCGCTGTTCTGACTGATATGTTTAATATGAACGCGTTTGATTTCCTTAAGATCAGGGGATCTTGGGCTGAAGTTGGAGGAGGGGCTCCAGCACCGTATGGAACTGCTTTCAATTATACACTTGGGAATCCGCACGGTGGATTTGCACAGGGATTTATTAATGGTAGTCGAGTACCTAACCTGGATTTAAGGCCTTACACCACTACCGAGTATGAGATTGGATTTGATGCCAGGTTTCTTGACGGAAGAATTGGGGTTGATTTCGCCTATTATGATAGAGAGACGGATGGTGATATACTCGGAGTCCAAATACCACATTCTTCAGGGTTTACAAATCGATTGGTCAACTTGGGTGTCGTGAGTAACAGCGGTATTGAATTGCTGGTTAATGCCGATGTAATTAAAAAAGCTGATTTTAAGTGGACTACTTCATTCAATTTTGCCAATAACAAAAGTGAGGTAGTAAGCCTGGCAGGATCTGATGATCCAGATGAACGGAGAACGCTTAATAACCCACCCATGCCTATTATGATAGTCAATCAGGTTGGTAAGCCCTTCGGTCAACTATGGGGTTCTACTTACGAAAGGGACGCCAATGGCAATATTGTGGTTGACGAGGCAAGCGGTTTACCAGTGAAGGGCAAGGATATTGCCTTCGGCTCTGGAGTAGCACCAACTACTGGAGGCTGGTCGAATACCGTCTGGTATAAGGATTTTTCTTTGAGCGCCTTAATAGATTTTAGATTTGGCGGATATATATATAGTGGCACCAACAACACAGCCTACGAAAGAGGTACCCACAAGGCAACTTTAGAGGGACGCGAAAATGGTATTGGCGTGGTGCCTGCAGCGGATGTACAGAATTATTATAATCATATTAGGAATAATATTAGTGAGGATTTTGTGTACAAATCCGATTTTGTAAAGTTTAGGGAATTGAGTGTCAATTATAATTTTCCAAGATCAATGCTTGATTCAACGCCTTTTGCTTCAATTACACTATCTGCAGTAGGAAGAAACCTGTGGATCTTACATAAAGAGGCAGAGAATATCGATCCTGAATCTTCGACCAATGCTGGAAATGCACAAGGATATGAATGGGGAGTTTTGCCTAACGCACGTACATTCGGCCTTAACCTTAATGTTAAATTTTAGTAGTGTCCTATTAAGAACATCATTTTATAGATACAATTAAAAAATCGAAAAATGAAGACAAAAGATAAAATAAAGATGAGCATAGCTACTAAAATGGTATTGTTGATCTGCCTGGTGTTTGGAGTGTTGTTCACAAGTTGCGAAGGGGACTTGGCAGAATTAAACGTGAATCCAAATGCCTCACCTGACCTTCCGTACGATGCACAATTGCTAAGGGTACAACTCGGTATTTCCGGTTTTATTCCGATCGCCCAGAGAACCGCAGGATTTCAAGGAAACGCAATTCAACAAACGGCGTCATTGGAAGTTGGCGGGTTAAATTACGGTGATAAATATGTAGACGGGGGTGCACAGCAGGGTCAAGATTACCAAAATATTTACGGAGATGCTGTTAAAAACGTGGTAGATCTGGTTAGCAGATCGGCCGAGGATCCGGAGGATGTTAATTATCACAATATTGCCCGTATCCTACGCGCTTTTATATTTCACCGGATAACAGATGCTTATGGGGATGTACCTTACTCCGAAGCTGGATTGGCTTTAACAGGAAATGTAACCCCGGTCTTTGATACGCAAGAGTCTATATACAGGGACATGCTGAGTCAGTTGCAATCTGCTGCTGAGGCATTGGATCCGGGAAAACCAACTTATGATGGTAGTGACCAGTATTACTCGGGCGACATTGGCCAGTGGAAGAAGTTGGCGTATTCTTTAATACTAAGACTGGCTATGAGACTACAAAAAGTCGATCCTGCCAGCGCTCAGCAATGGGCCAATACTGCAGTAAGCGGTGGCGTGTTTACCAGCAATGATGATAATATGGTGATGAAGCATGCCATTGGCAACGACCAAAATCACAACCCTTACAGCAGGTTTGCGGTTGATAATGGCAATAGGTTCAGATTAAGTAAAACCTTAATCGATATGCTTACCAATACGGGTGATCCAAGGTTGGAAATTTATGCACAATCGTATGACGGGGTTACCACGCCGATCAAGGGGCTTCCAAATGGCCTGGACGCCAATACCTTAGGAAGCGAAGATTACAATACCTTTGCCTATTGGAATGCTAATTTAATAGGGTCCCTGGATGCACCGGTGATAAATTTGACCTATTCTGAGGTCGCCCTCTTACAGGCTGAGGCGGTCACTCGAGGATGGATATCTGGTGATGCCACTGCGCTCTACGAAGCGGGTGTGGCCGCTGGAATGACCCAATGGAATGTATTTCCTGAGGTGGTGGTACCCGACCAAACCGCAATAGATACGTATTTGGCGAACAATCCTTTCGATGGAAGTTTGGAAATGATCGGCAATCAAATTTGGTTGACAAATTATATGAACTATTTCGAGGCTTTCTCCAGCTGGCGTAGAACAGGATTCCCGGTATTGACACCGGTTGATTACCCCGGTAATCTTACCGGTGGAACTATTCCTAGAAGGAGGTTGTACGGCATTTCAGATAGAGACCTCAACACCGAAAACTATAATGCGGCAGTAGCCCGTCAGGGACCTGATGAATTGACCACCAGAGTTTGGTGGGATGCGAATTAAGATTTGGTTTTTTTGAGTAGTGTTTAACCCAGTGGGCCTTTAGTGCCCACTATTTTATTGGGACAAATTGGGATCTATCCTAAATCCTTTCGACACAGGGCTTGGTAGAGCCCAAGACTCGAAGCAATCTATTCGGACAAGGAATCGCGTCGTTTTTGGTATGCGTGCAGTATATACATGAGGTAATTTTTTTGAAAAATGAATATCGAGAGTAAATTGCTTATACCGGCACTGAAAACAAGCCAATTCACTCAGGCACTCGTCTTTTTGATTCTTGGGATCCTTACTTGTCAAGCTCAAGTTACTAATGGATCAAAATTGGATGGAAATAGGCAAATGTTCCAACTATTGAGTGCTGAGGCCAGTGGAATTGATTTTGAAAATACCTTAGTCGATACCAAGGAACATAACATTTTGATTTATTCAAATTACTATGGGGGGGCGGGAGTCGGTATTGGAGATTTCAACAACGACGGACTAGCTGATGTATTCTTTGCCGGGAATCTTGTAAAGGACAGACTGTACCAAAACTTGGGAGACCTTACATTTAAAGATGTCACCGATCATGCTGGTATCCTTGACAATGGCGGATGGTCTTCGGGAGTTTTGGTTGGGGATGTCAACAATGATGGTTGGCAAGACATTTATGTTTGTCGTGAGCTTTATGATGACAAACCTAATCTGAGAAAGAACAAGCTGTATGTGAACAACGGACCGGCGGAAGACGGCGGGTTTCCAGCATTTACCGAATGTGCAGAAGCTTGGGGTATTGCCGATGACCAACGTACGCGCCATGCGGTTTTTTTTGATTACGACAAAGATGGTCTGCTAGATCTATTCCTGTTGAACCAACCACCCAATCCGGGTAACTTTTCAGATTATTACGGTACCAAGACAGCACCTGAATATGCCCTAAGGCTGTACCGCAATAATGGAGACCAATCTTTCACCGATGTCACAACAGCGACCGGAGTAGGCAAACCGGGATATCCCAACAGTGTAAGCGCTTCGGACTTTAACAACGACGGCTGGACCGATCTCTATGTAGCCAATGATTTCGAGGCACCCGACTTCTTCTATGTAAATAATGGAGATGGGACGTTTACCGACCGATTGGAAGAATCAATGAACCACACTTCTTACTTCAGCATGGGAGTGGATGCATCCGACCTAAATAACGATGGTTTGTTGGACTTGATGGTGTTGGATATGGTTGCTGAGGACAATTTTCGGTTAAAAGCCAATATGAGTGGGATGGATCCTAGCGCATTCTGGAAAGTGGTAAGTGATGGGGGGCATTATCAATATATGTTCAACACCCTACAGCTTAATCAGGGTGTACTTGAGGAAATCCCCAGATTTAGTGACATAGCCCAATTGGCTGGTATGCCAAGTACCGACTGGAGCTGGTCCAATTTAATTGCAGATTTTGATAATGACGGATACAAGGATATCCATATTACAAATGGTTTATTGCGCGACATTAGAAATACTGATGCCGACAAAAAATTCTCTGCCCACGTCAATGAAGTTGCTAGCGATTGGATAACTAAGAACCCAAACTCGGGATCGGTAACTATCTGGGACATCTTGGATTTAGACCAGGCCCTGAAAATAGTACCCTCGCAGAAACTGGCCAATTACGCCTATAAGAACAACGGCGACCTCACCTTTACCAAAACAGCAAGGGAATGGGGGTTAGATCAACCAACATTCTCGCACGGGTCGGCTTATAGTGACCTGGATAACGACGGCGATCTTGACCTGGTGATCAATAATGTCAATGAGAGGGCCTTTATATACCGCAATGACCTCAAGACCCTTCTGGGGAAAAACCATTTAAGGGTCAAGCTAACGGACCTTAATGGCAACAGGCCTATGTTTGGTGCCAGAATTAAGATCACATATGAGGGTACATCTCAATGGTTCGAACTAACAAGTGTAAGGGGTATGTATTCCACTAGTGAAAACATTGCCCATTTTGGGTTAGGAACACAGGAAAAAGTTGATGAGTTACTCGTCACTTGGCCAGATGGCAGAACTACAAAATTGGTTGACCTACCGATTAATAAATTATTGGAAATTGACTATAGTCAATCTATAGTTTCAGAAGCAAAAATAGACAAGGTTTCAAGGTTGTTGACCGAAATAAAACCATTGCAACTAATCCACCTGGAAAATATATTTGACGATTTTGAACAGCAAGTACTTCTGCCCCATAAAATGTCACAGTTTGGGCCAGCATTGGCTGTTGCCGATGTCAATGGAGATGGTCATGAAGATTTTTACTTTGGAGGAGCAAGTGGTAATTCCGGGAAACTGGTAATTCAAAATAGATCCGGTGAATTTACTGTCCAAGAAATTAAAGCATTTGAGCTAAATAAGAATGTAGAGGACATAGATGCCGCATTTTTTGATGCGGATGGCGATGGGGATCAGGATCTATATGTGGTTGGTGGTGGTAACGAATGGCTGCCTAAATCCGAGAATTATCAAGACCGCCTGTACTTAAATGATGGAAAGGGGCAGTTTACTTTGGGGTCGATCCCGGAAACAACAGAGAGTGGATCATGTGTGAGGCCATTTGATTTTGATGGCGATGGCGATTTGGATTTATTTATTGGTGGCCGTCATGTGCCTTGGTCTTATCCAGAACCGACTACCAGTCGATTGTTGGAAAACCAAAGAGGAACTTTTGTAGATATAACTGGAAAAAAGGCCAAAGACCTGAAAGCATTGGGAATGGTCACGGACGCTGTGTGGACGGATTTTGATAGAGATGGCTTTACTGACCTGGTCATTGTAGGTGAATGGATGCCAATAAGTTTTTTTCGATTCGATGGAGATAAGTTTACCAACGAAACCAGAGATTTCGGGATAAATGACAGCGAAGGCTGGTACTTTAGTATTGAAGCCAATGATTTAGACAATGATGGCGATGAAGATTTGATTGCCGGAAATCTAGGATTGAATTATAAGTATCAGGCATCACCTCAAGAACCTTTTGAAGTTTTTTATAACGATTTTGATGAAAACGGTAAGAACGATATTGTTTTGAGCTATTATAATTTTGGCAACAGATACCCATTGAGAGGGCGATCCTGTTCGGCTCAACAGATTCCTAGTATTAAATTTGAATTTCCTTCCTACACCCAATTTGCATCAGCCAATTTATTGGAAGTCTATGAGGCCAATAAACTAGAACCTGCCCTCCATTATGAGGCCAGAACTTTCGCTAGTGCTGTTTTTGTAAACAATGGTAAAGGCATTTTTTCAGGAAAGTCACTACCCAACGAAGCTCAAGTTTCATCAGTCAATGATATCTTGGTATTGGATATAAATAATGATGGACACAAAGACTTGATTCTGGCAGGAAACTTATTTGTATCAGAGGTTGAAACCCCTAGGAACGATGCCAGCATAGGTTTGGTGTTGTTAGGTGACGGGAACAATAATTTCTCAGCCTTACCGGCTATAGAAAGTGGTTTGATGGTACCCCATGATTTGAAAAAAATGGCCCTCTTTAGAAAGAATGATGATAAACTAGTGATTTTCACTAACAATAATGGCCCCTTACAATTCTTCAAAATCAACTCGAATTAGAAATTGAAGACATGGTTGGTACCCCGCAACTTGGGCGAGAGCTAGCCTCAAGCAATGGTATAAATTCAAAAGATTCAAAAAACGAATGGTAGCCATTGTGTCCGATCCACGAACGGGGGTTTTAGAGGTAGCCTTATATTATCCGATGTACCTAAGGGTGATTGGGATGATTGACCTTAAATGGAAAAATATTTGCGCATAATCAATTCGGTTTTTTTCCGTAAATCCTGATGAACAGACAAAGATCGCTCAGAAGTGGTTATGAAAGCAACTTGTAAGGGGTTACTTGGCTTGGAATACCGAGCATTTACTACGCTTAGTCCTGGTAATCTTTCCAAAAGAATACAAAATGCTTTTGGGCCACGCTTTCAGGAATTTTATTATAGGGAATAGTTTTAAGTAACTGCAGATGTCATGGTTAAAATAATTATATTGCTTAACGTGCTGAATTTTATCTCTAGTTAATAGGGGATTAGTATGGAAGAATGATTTACTTACTTAAGGGTACTTCTAATAGCCTCTGACTGATATCGGTTTTGAAATTCAAAAGATTCAAGAAACGAATGGCGAAGCCATTGTGTCCGATCCACGAACGGGGTTTTTAGAGGTACTCTTAATAAACTCATAATTATGGAAAGTTTCTTTGATAATCTACAAAAAAAGCGGAGGGAAGGACCTTTAGCTAAAATTCCGATAGCCGTAAGGTCCATCTTTCTTATGGCTTTTACAGTCTTATTTCACACTGTAGCTATCGGTGCTTCGGAAGTAATTTTAAAAGAGATCAATCTGGATAAAATTATTACCGGCACGGTCACTTCCGAGGACGGAGAACCGCTGATTGGGGCCAACATTCTCGTTAAAGGAACGGCGACTGGTGCTGTGACCGATATTGATGGTAGTTATAGTCTAACGGCTCCGGATGATGCCACAACGCTGGTGTTTTCATACACAGGTTTTGAAACACAGGAAATCGAAATTGCAGGCCGATCAATCATCGACGTGACTATGGCCAGTAGCTCAATTGGACTTGAAGAAGTGGTGGTAGTGGGATATGGCACCATGAAGAAAAGTGATCTTACCGGTGCCATATCGTCGGTATCTGCGGAAGAATTAAGTGAGACACCGGCATCTAGCCTCCTGGATCAAGCTCAAGGGCGCTTAGCGGGCGTTGATATTGTTGCCAGCAATGGGACACCTGGTTCCGGGCAAAGTATCAGGATCAGAGGTAACCGCTCTATCACCGCCAATAATAACCCTTTGTACGTAGTAGACGGAATTCCTACCACAGCCAATATTAACGATTTTAACCCCGCCGATATCGAATCAATGGAGGTGTTAAAAGACGCTAGTGCTGTAGCCATTTATGGTTCGAGAGGTGCTAATGGTGTGATTCTGATCACCACCAAGAGAGGGAAGCAAGGCAGAGCACAAATAAGCCTAAACTCGTATTTCGGAGTAAAAAAGCAAATTGAAAATCTGGACAAGATGAATGCCCAACAATTTGTAGAGTACCGCCGGGTAGCCAACGGTGTGAGCCAGTCTGATGCCAGCCAGGATGAAGTCTTACTTGGTAATATGTATGACTTTTATCGCAGTGGGATCGAGACTGATTACCTGGATGAAACTTATCGAGATGGCGATCAGACCGAACATATTTTATCTGTAAGTGGGGGCACGGACAATGTCACCTACTACCTCTCCGGTGGATACTTTAAGGAAAAGGGTGTGCTACGAAAAACCGACTATGAGAGAATTTCTCTAAGGACCAACTTAGATGCTTCGCTTACCGGAAAATTAAAGGTAGGTCTAAGCCTCACTGGTTCGACCGACTTGAGAAACCGGATGGACTCAAATGATCCAACCAATGCAGCCATACGCTACGCACCGACCACCCAAGCCTATGATGAAAATGGGAAAATAATTGCATTTGCTAATCCAGATGAATTTCTGGTGACTTCTCCTCTAGTCAACTTTGCTCCCAATGAATTTGCAGACCAGACAAGAGGGTTTCGGTTGTTTTCCAATTTATTTGGAGATTATGAGATTTTCGAAAATTTGAGCTACCGGCTAAATGTAGGTACTGATGTGCTCTATAGTAAGCGAGGTAGATCCAGGGGCAATTTTACCGGTAGTGTGCCGACAGGCTCAATTAACAACTCCAGTATTTTTTCGTACACACTGGAAAACATCCTGACTTTTGACAAATCATTTGGCAACCACGATGTCAATGTTGTCGGTCTCTTTAGTGCTCAATCCAATCGCACTGAAAACTCGTCCTTATCAGCCAGAGGTATTCCGATAGTGAGGTCATCTTACTTTGCTTTAGGTACCGCCGAAACCATAACCGGTATTGGTAGTGACCTCACCGAATGGGGGTTACTCTCGTACATGGGAAGGTTAAACTACAAGTTTAAAGATAAATATCTGGTGACGGTATCAGGTAGGGCCGATGGTTCTTCGCGCCTGGCGAAGGGTAATAAATGGGCATTTTTCCCATCCGCTTCTGTAGCCTGGATCATTTCCGAAGAAGATTTCTTCAGCACCAGCGACGTGCTGTCATTTTTAAAACTCAGAGCAGGGTATGGTTCGGTTGGAAATACCTCGATCAATCCATTTCAGACGCAGGGTGGTCTTGCCAGAACGGCATACCTCTTTGGCGATCAGTCTGCTTTCGGATATGGTCAGGACGGAATCGCCAACCCGGATCTAGGCTGGGAAATCTCCAAGACGGTGAATCTGGGATTAGATTTTGGATTCTGGAATGGCAGACTATCAGGTACTCTGGAGCTCTATGATACCCGTACCAGTGATTTATTACTTGAACGATTACTCCCTCGCACTTCGGGCTTTCAAAGCGTTATAGAAAATGTGGGATCAACCCGAAATCGTGGTGTTGAGCTCACCCTATCGACCAATGTAGTCAACAGTGTTAGCTCCGGCCTCAAATGGGATGTGGATCTGAATGTATTTTCGAACAAAGAGGAAATCGTCGAACTATTTAATGGTACAGATGATGACATAGGGAACGGGTGGTTTATCGGGCATCCAGTCAATTCATTCTATAGCTTTGTCTTTGACGGTATCTGGCAGACCGATGAGGCCAATGATGCGGCCACATTTGGGCAGGCTCCCGGTCAAATCAGAATCAAAGATGTAAACGGAAGAGATGCCAATGGTGCTCTCACCAATCAGCCCGATGGCGAACTAAATGGAGATGATCGGGCCATTCTAGGCTCGGCAGTGCCAGATTGGACTGGCGGCATAAACAACCGTATCACTTACAAAGGGCTGGATTTTTCAATGCTTATATATGCCCGCCAGGGACAAATGGTTAATAGTTCGTTTCACAGTTTCAGCGGCAATAGTTGGGAGGGGCGCTATGCTCACTTAAATTTTAACTATTGGACTCCTGAAAATCCAAGCAACGAAATTCCCAAACCGATTCAAGGTTCTGGAGTACTTTACGCGGATGCCTTGCGATATCACGATGGGTCTTTTGTCAAGATTAAGAATATTGTGGTAGGCTATGATTTTGCGCGGACATTAATTAGGTCAGATGAAATTTCATCCTGTAGATTATATTTCACAGCTACAAATCCGGTCACCTGGTCTCCATTTGACCGCGTTGATCCTGAGACGATGCGAGCGCTGGCATCTTCCACCTATATCATGGGATTAAATCTTAAATTCTAAAAGTGAGAAAAATGAAAAACTTAAATAGATATATAAATATGATAGCTGGGGTCGGATTAAAATTTTCCCTTGCTTGCATACTTTTGTTAAACCTTTCTTGCACTGATCTACTCGAAGAAGATCCATTGAGTCTGGCTACAGGAGATAGTTATTATTCCACAGCCGAAGGAATCCAAGATGGATTAAAAGCTTGTTATCCACCCCTACGCTCCTATTATGGTCCCGAGCGATCGTTTTACCTGACTGTTATTGGTACGGATATAAATACCAACGGATTTGGTGGTAATAAAAATAATCCATCCTTTGGCAAATATGATCAGAACTTGCTGGGTACACATGCTTTTTTGCGAGTCATTTGGGATAACTTTTATGAAGGTATAAACCAGTGCAACACCATTATTGGGAGAGCTGAAGAGGTACCTGATCTTTCCACGGCAGAGATGAATGCTGCAATTGCAGAAGCACGGTTTCTTCGAGCTCATTATTATTTTATTCTAGTACAGCAGTGGGGTGATGTACATTTTAGTCTTGAGGAAACCAAGGGTGTAGAGACAGAGGCCTACCGTACACCTACATCGACCATTTATCAGGAAGGCATCATCCCTGATCTTGAGTTCGCCATTGCTAATCTGCCCGGTCCCGATGCCGTACCCTTTGGTAGAGCAAATAAAGGAATGGCCGAAGCATTGTTGGCAAGAGTACAACTCACTCTGAGCAACTGGGGAGAAGCCAATCGACATGCTAATAATGTAATTAATAATTACAATTACGCCCTGGAGGATCTTGATAAATTATGGGATATAAATAATCAAGAAAACTCAGAAGTAATTTGGTCGGTTCAATACGGCACGGACCCACTCTTAAATGGTAGTGGCAGCCAGCAGCACAACTTTTTTGTATGGGACTATACACGCAATCCGGCAATGGATCGCGATATAGAAAATGGTAAACCCCACCAGCGATTTATGCCAACTAACTACTATTTGGATATGTGGGATCCGGATGTAGATGCCAGATTTCATGCCTCATTTAAAACCGTATGGATTTCTAATCGAACCGGTGGTACCATTAATGGTCACACGGTCAATCCGGGTGATACTGCTATTAGAATCGTGCTCCATCCCGTCGATGATGAAATTCAGAAGAATGCTCCTTATTGGTATATTGACTATAATGGCGAAGACGTCACCACACAAGAAGATAAACTGCAAATCGGTGGTGACAGCAGAAGGCTATGGCCTAGCTTTTACAAAAAATATTATGACAGTACCCGACCGGACAAAAATAATAATAATGGCAGCCGAGATGTAATTGTCATAAGGCTCGCTGAAATGTATCTGATAGCCGCTGAAGCTGCCATTGAAATGGGTAATCTGGAAGAAGCTGCTCAGTTAGTTTCTACCCTAAGAGAACGCGCTACCGTTCCTGGTAAAGAGGCGGAAATGGCAGTAGCCGCAACGGATATGACTTTCGATTTTATTTTTGAGGAAAGGGCAAAAGAGCTCGGTGGCGAAGGACATCGTTGGTATGACTTAAAGCGTCGAGGCATCTTGCTTGAGCGTGTGCGAATGTACAATCCGGATGGAGCACCAAACATCCAAGAAATGCACCGGGTGCGACCCATACCCCAGACTCAAATAGACAGGGTAAGTAATCCAGGTGATTTTCCACAAAACCCAGGTTATTGATTATTTCAGAGTATTTAATTAGGGGTACCCTTAGACATAAAAATAGGAGAAGGCATGATAAAGATCATGCCTTCATATTATATATGTTAAGCGCTCTTGCAGAAATGGTTTTGAGCGTGAGTTCGATTTTCTTGCCTGCAATATGGTGATGGGAAAATAGCGCTCTAAAAGAGATGGTGCCAACCAAAAAGATCTGAAGAAAATCACTTTAGGAGATAATGATCATGACCGGCAGAATTATAAAACTCAATGTGAAACGACTTTTTAAAATATATCTGATATTCTTCGCCTCCATCATCCTGGGATCTTGTCATGATCGCACCAATTCTGTCTGCCAAGAAGGAAACCTATAAAGGAAATAGATTGAAAATTGAAACTGTCACAGGAGAAAAATATTGATTAATCCTGAATAAGCATGGTATATCCTGTGTCGACATTAATAATCGTTGTACTAGGTTTCAAAAAAACCAACATTTTGGCTCTAGTAGCTTCATTTTATGATGCAGTGATCATCATGAAATAGAATTTTTCATGCACTTGCTTTTATTATTTTTCAACTTTTAAATGTAACCTTAGATGATTAGAATAACCACTGCTCTATTTTTTATTTCCCTTATTTTCTTTGGTTGTATCAATGGAAAGAAAGCCACTTCACCACAATATGGCAATATCACACCACGGTATAACGTACTTTTTATATCGGTGGATGACCTGAGACCAGAATTGGGGTATTACGGAAAAGAACACATGATTACGCCAAATATTGATAAATTAGCCAAATCTGGAAGGCCTTTTCGTAATCATTTTGTACATGTAGCGGCTTGTGGACCATCTAGGTCAACCTTACTTGCTGGAAAACGCACCCTAAGCTGGGATATTTTTAAGGATATAAGGGAGGCAGGTGCAGAACCCGACGATATTTTCTCTTTACCACAATTATTCAAGAAAAATGGTTATAGAACGGTCTCTATAGGAAAAATAAGCCACACTCCAGGAGGGAAGATTGATTCATTACAAACTATAGATGAAGTTCCTTATAGTTGGGATAAAACTTATGCCCCCGTTGGTGACTGGAAAGATCCATGGAGCGCCTTTTTTTCATATGCTGGAGGTAATACCAAAAAGTATCGTTTTGGAAGAGACGGGCTCAAAAATCCCCCTCCATTCGAGATTGCAGATGTTCCAGACGAAGGTTATGCGGATGGATTGAATGCAAAAGAAGCTATTGACCAGTTAAATAAATTAAAGGATTCTACTTTTTTTCTTGCCGTGGGCTTCTATAAACCTCATCTTCCATTTAACGCTCCAAAAAAATATTGGGATCTTTACGATCCTGAAAAAATACCGGAAACATCTTACGAAGGAACATTACAAAATGTTAGATCGAACATTAGCTTACATTATTCGAATGAAAGTTATGAACCAAGAAAGCATTATGTCTGGCCGAATGATACAACAAATTATATCCTAACGCCTGAGCGTGAAAAAATACTAAGACATGGTTATTGCGCAGCTGTAAGCTATGTGGATGCCCAAATAGGAAAAGTCTTAGATGCATTGAAAAGATTGGGACTTGATAAAAATACCATTGTAGTCTTATGGGGAGATCACGGTTGGCATTTGGGGGATTATGGAATATGGGGCAAGTTTACCAATTTTGATATTGCTCTAAGAAGCCCCTTAATAATCATGACTCCAAATATGAATCAACCAGGAATGTTTGCAGAAGGTATGGTGGAAACAGTAGATATATTTCCTACGCTCGCTGATATATGCAAATTGCCAGTTCCTACACATCTTGAAGGGGAAAGTATGAAAAGTACAATTGATGACCCCACTGGCAATAAAAAAGATTACACTATTGGCGAACGAATGGCTTGGGGTTATCATGGGCTTACAATTCGAGATGAGCGATATAGGTTGATGGTTTGGAAGAAGGTAGGTCAAGAAGATCTTGATATAGAATTGTATGACTACTCAAAAAATGTACTCCCTTCAGTTAACATTGCCGATGAAAACCCTGAAATTCTAGAAAAGTTGATGAAGGAGCTAAAATCAAGACGTTGGTTTGAATGATATCTTATCAAATAGAGCCCACAATAACCTGGTTTTTTCCAGTAAGCACACTAAAGGCGATTTTCTGCGTACATTTCCGTTCAATCCAACGCTTGGAATCGGTAAGCACCAACAGATTGTTGAAGTGCAGTGTCAACGGGAGTACGAAGGAAGAGGTGCGCATCCCAATTACGTTGCGGGCTCAGTGTTAAACGGTTTTGAGGAATATGACGGAGATAACCCTCCTAGAAGTCTGATTGACCTCAAGGATAATCCAAATTTCAAGGGAGTCTGGACTTGGTCGCGAGCAGGTGGTTGGAAAGGGCCATACATCAGTAATGAATTATGGCCGGATGTGAATGCCTATGTATCGGCTACATGGGCGCACGATACGTCTCGGTCAGATACCCTTATTCTTCAAGACTATGCCCAAAGAATGAAATTATCGGAAGACGATGTGTCACACTTTGTTGAGCTGGCCAATTTGTCGCAAAGGGGAGTTTTGTTGGGTCGAAGTAGTAAAATAACGCAGATCAATCCTTGGTGGATTAGGGTTGGATTTATGAGAGGTATAAGGCCGTGAAAAGTACATTGATTTAGCAAATCAATAATTATTTTATGGTTAAAGAATTGAGGAGTGAAAAATACAATTGATAAAAAAACAATAATAAAACCATTAAAAGTTGAAAGGGATTACATCTATTTTAAAATTAATTTTTAAAAATATTATAGGTAAAGCTGTTAACTATAGTTTACTGGGTTTGTTGCTGATTTCCTGTGGTAAGAAAGAAAATATAGAAGAACAGCCCAATGTTCTTTTTATTGCTATTGATGATTTAAATGATTGGACAGGCTTTCTGAACGGGCATCCACAAGCATTGACTCCAAATATGGATCAATTGACGAATAGTTCAATGGTGTTTATGAATGCAAATTGTTCCGGGCCAGCCTGTGGGCCTTCCAGAACCTCATTGTTATATGGTATACAGCCATACAAATCGGGATCTTATGGACATCATAGTGTTTATAATCCTAAAAACATGGGAGTGTTTTCAAACTTAAGATCATTGCCAGCAATGTTCAGAGAACAGGGGTACTATACAGCGGGCTGTGGTAAGATTGATCATTACGAGGAGATTGATGGTGATTTTGAAATCTACTTCAGGTCGCCCAACAACCGTATTTTTCCTGACTCTAATAATCCAGAGTCTTTTCTTCCTGAAAGAGAACGTCCATTTTCCGATTTTAAGATTGGACCAGTCTTAGCCGAAGATGAGCCTAGAATGCACGATCGGCAATATGCCGATTGGGCTGTTGAACAATTGAAACAAGGTCACGATAAGCCATTCTTTTTGGCAGTAGGATTTGAGAAACCACATTTACCTTGGGTAGCACCTCAGGAATATTTCGACAAGTTTGATCTCGATTCAATTGTTTTGCCCGAGGTGCCTGATGGAGATTTGGACGATATACCAGAAATGGGAAAAATTTTTGCGCATAATATCTTTGGGTTTTATCATACAGACCCTAATGAACATGCAAAGATTATTAACCAAAAAGAGTTATGGAAACAGCTTGTAAGGGCTTACTTGGCTTCTAGTGCGCATACCGATGCCATGGTTGGAAAGGTAATAAAGGCCTTAAAGGAAAGTCCTTATTACGATAACACTATTATTGTATTGTGGAGCGATCATGGTTGGCACTTAGGAGAAAAAGAGCATTGGCGAAAAATGAGTCTTTGGAGACAAGGAACTAGAACACCTTTTCTAATTCATCTTCCAGGACAAGATAAGCCATCTTCTGTTTCCGCTCCTGTTTCATTGCAAAATATTTATCCAACTTTAGTTGATTTGTGTGGCTTTGAAATAAAGCAGCAGTTAGACGGACACAGTATGGTACCCTTGTTAAATGATTCTAAATATGAATGGAAACATCCTGCTATCACTACCCATGGTCCTGGTAATTTTTCCATTTGTTTGGGGCATTGGAGGTATATCCAATACTACGATGGAGGGGAAGAGCTATATAACGAGGGTGTTGATCCAAATAATTACAATAATCTTATTAATGCCGATAAATATACTGAGGTTGCCAATCAGATGCGTCAGTATATTCCAAAAGAATACAAAAAGCTATTAGGGCCGCGTTTCCGCGAATTTTATAAGAGGGTACCTCTAATAACCTCTGAGTAGAGATCGGGTTTAAAATATTTTGGATTTAGACTAGTAGATTGCGCCGATTGGCACTTCAGGTGGTCGGCGTTTCTGAAGCGATCGCCTATCTTTAGGAAATAATGACCATGACCGGCATAATGATAAAATCTCACTATGAAACGACTTCGAAATAAAAAGGCAATAGTCACAGGTGCCGGGAACGGCATTGGTAGGGGAATCGCAAAAGCTCTGGGCGAACACGGATCGAAAGTGGCTATTTGTGAAATCAACCCAAAGACCCTAAATGAGACCAAGGAGCTGCTTGAAAATCAGGGCATTTCCGTTTTTAGTAAAGTGGTAGACCTCCGAAATGAACCTGAAATTATTGCTTTTGTGAAAGAAAGTGTCGATTTCATGGGAGGTATAAACGTATTGGTAAACAACGCGGCGGTCATGCCCTCTACCCGTCTAGAGTCGCTTAGGGCAGAGACCATCGACCATGTGGTAAGTGTCAACTTAAGGGCACCTATTCTGTTGACCCGTGAAGTAGTCCCATATATGAAGCAAGAAGGGAACGGCTCCATTATACACATGTCTAGTGTAACCGGGCACAACGGATTTCCTGAAGTAGCTATTTACGGAGCGACCAAGGGAGGATTGCATGCACTCGCACGAGGACACGCCATGGAATTGGCACCTTACAATATCAGGGTCAATTCGGTATCGCCGGGAACGGTCGATTCTCCCATGTTGCATCGCTTTGTTGAAGAAAATTCTGACATTCCCCGAAAGGCCTTGGAGGAGTTTGAGCGAATTCACCCCCGCGGTAGGGTCGCCTCCGTTGAAGAAGTAGCCACTGTATTCGTATTTCTTGCCAGCGATGAATCGGCAAATATAACGGCGACCGATATCCGTTGCGATGGAGGGTATTGCGTGCAAGGAGTACAGCCTAAATAGAGGTACCCTATAGTGAGTTTATAAAATAGATGAAAATATAAAATGAAGATAACACGATTAAAGACCCTTGTGGTAAATGCCGAAATGCGCAATTGGGTATTTGTCAAAATAGAAACCGACCAACCAGGCCTGTTTGGTTGGGGGGAAGCATCTTTAGAATGGAAAACGCGGGCTGTAGTGGGCGCTTTAGAAGACTTTGAGGTAATGATTGTGGGTGAAGATCCCCGAAATATAGAACACCTTTATCAAAAAATGTACCGTCAATCTTTCTGGTCATTGGGAGTGATCGGAATGTCGGCTATTTCGGCCATTGAACAGGCGCTTTGGGATATAAAAGGAAAGAACCTCGGCGTACCGGTATTTGAACTGATCGGAGGTAAAGTGCGCGACCGGGTACGTATGTACACCCATTTGGGAGGGGGCGACATGAAGGCAGTTTATGAAACATTTTCTGTAGAACCTCTTATCGCCCTAGCACAAGAGGTGATTAACAAAGGATATACCGCACTAAAAGTGGTCTTTGTACCCTATTCAAAAACCATTGAAGGCCGGGGAAAAGTAGAACAGTTTGCCCAGATGTTCGAGAAGTTGCGCAAAGCCGTAGGTGACGATATTGATATCATGGTCGACTTTCATGGAAGAACGACCCCGGCAATGGCTATTCAATACATCAACGCCATAGAGGAATACCACCCCTTTTTCTGTGAAGAACCGGTGCGACCTGAAAATATCGACTCCATCAAAATGGTAACTGAAAACACCAGGGTGCCCATTGCTACCGGCGAGCGCCATGTGACCACTTACCAGTACAAAGAAATATTCGAAAAAAACGCGGTGCATGTTATACAGCCCGATCTGTGTCATTGCGGAGGATTATGGGCGGCCAAAAAAATAGCGGCTATGGCCGAGGTATACAATATGGGAGTTGCCCCCCACAATCCGCTGGGGCCGGTCGCCAATGCGGTGGCGCTCCACTTTGCCCTTTCAACCCCTAACTTTTTAATTCAAGAAGACATGTTGACCGATGTTCCCTGGCGATGGGATGTGGTCGAAACCGAAATTACCTCGGAAAATGGATATTGGAAAGTGCCGACAAAACCTGGATTGGGTATCGAAGTCAATGAAGAGGAAGCCAAAAAACATCCGTTTAAACAAGAAATTGTTCATTCCAATACCATCAGGGACCAGGACAATGCCATTTTGGATTGGTAAAATTTTGATCATAATTACATTTAAAATCAAGTAGATGAAATCCATACAAGCAGAAGTAGTATATCCCATCAGATCTATTTTAGGAGAAGGAAGTCTTTGGGATGCCGACAACAATAGGCTACTATGGGTCGATATTCTCGATCATAAAATATATGCTTTTAATCCCGATACGGGATGCAACTCTGGTTTTGATTTAGGACAAGATATAGGTACCGTTGTGCTTACCGAATCTGGCCTTTGGGCCTATGTCGATCAAGATGGAATAGGTTTTTTTGACCCTGAAACAGGTTCTCACACGAGAGGTGCAAAGCCCGAAGAAGACAATGCGCACATCCGTTTTAATGACGGCAAATGTGATCCCCGTGGCACGTTTTGGGCTGGGACCATGGCGTACGACTGCACCGAGGGTGCTGGAAACCTATATGAATTCGATGCCGAAGGAAATGTCATCAAAAAAATTGAAAACACTACGATTTCCAATGGATTGGTATGGAGTAAGGACCAAAAGAATTTTTATTTCATCGATTCCCACACCCAAGAGGTACATGCCTACGATTATGATGTGCTAAGCGGAAAGATTGCCGATAAGAAAATCGTGGCCAGAATAGATCCTAAAGTAGGATTGCCCGATGGTATGGCCATAGACCAGGAAGACCACCTATGGGTGGCTTTATGGGATGGTGGAAAAGTAATACGCGTCGATCCCACAACGGGCTCTACTGTCTTCGAGGTAATTTTGCCCGCCCCCAAGATTACATCCTGTGCTTTTGGAGGAAAGAACCTAGATGAACTATACATCACCTCTTCAAGCTACTCAATGGGACCCGAGGAACTTGAAAAATACCCTGATTCAGGATCTCTGTTTAAGGCAAAAGTTCCATTTAAGGGGCTTTTACCCTATAAAATGAAAGACAATAATTGATTTTATAATTAGACCTCAATCTGTATAAAAAGCTATGGTACCTCTAATAGCCTCTGAATGAGATCGGTTTTGTAGTTTCCCAAGAGTAATATTTATTCCTAAACCACCAAGTAATAGACAGTTCTTATTCTTTGGTGTTTGTTAATTCTAGGTAACTACTCAGCTCTAATTGATAATAATATTAGGCATTTCCAGTGCTTTAAAGGGGTGAATTCCTTGTTTAATTGCCGAATCGATAATCGTTCTTAAAATGGCAAATCTTTGTGCACCCTTCTGAGAGCGAAATGTACCTGATATCTTGCTCTTTAATTTGATCATCCGGATTGCTCTTTCTGAGGCATTATTGTCCGGTGGTACTTTGCGATTGTATAGGCACACAGTAACACAATCTCTCAATCTTTGTAATCGATTCCTTAGAGATTTAATCGATTTGTGGGATTTAGATAATTTTTGTGATAATAACTTATCCAATCTGTCTTCAATGTCTTTCTTTTTGTCTTTTGGAATCCTTTTCTTCCTGCATGTCAGCATGATTTCTTGAAGAACCTTCTCCAGTTTGATCGCCCATCTGGATTTATGAAACTCCTTTAATCCTCGGCACTCTCTTTTCAAATGAGCTAGACAAATCTGATGGCCTTTTGCCATAGTATTCAAATGAGTCCTCCAGCAATCACTATTTAGTATGCCTTTACTGAATCCTTGCGGAAATAATCCTCTTGTGGTTAAGTGACCTCGATTGTCGCTAATATGTATTAGGGAAAATTTTGGTGTTACCCACGTCCAGGCCCAATGTTTGCGTCCTTGAACACTACATCCACTTTCATCTACGCCAACCACTTTGCTTTTCTCAATCGCACCGATGACCGATGCATAAGTATCTTCTGCTTGTTCTGACTTACTGGCCAGCATATTATCGATGGTTCCCTCACTGATCTTATGCCCATAGATAACTTCTATGGCTTCGCTAAGCCTTCTATATGGCAATAATTGTCGGATCGATAAGTACACAATTTGATTTTGGAGGCAATCTCCGTATCGTACCGGAGGTCCCTTTTGCAAATTCACTCCATAAGACGAACTGGTCCATTTGCAGCAGCCTTTACAATACTTTCTATATCTCCTATGTTCAGTAACCTCCAAACTAACTGGTGGAATATCCCATATCTGCTTGCATTCTATTAATTGACCTTTTCCTACCATATAATCCTGGCAGTGAGCACACTGATCGGGTGCATACTCTATCACATGATCTACCTTTTCTGACATCTTTAAGGTCCTGCCGTCGTGTCCCTTTTGACCCCCTGTTTTCCGCTTACTCTTTTTCCTTAGGCTGCGAGTCTTCCTTTTTACCTCTTGTTTATCTCGTGATGGCGGTAATGAAGTGTTCCTGCTATTTTGATTCTTCAAACGCTCTATTTCAGCCTCCAACTCCTTCACTCTATCTGCCAAGGGAAGCAACATCATTATAATATCGATGAGTTCTTCCTTGCTCTTTTCCTCTAGTGCTTTCCTGATTCTCGATAAGTCTTCCATACATATACAAATTTCGTATATGTATTCATTTATTTACTTGCCTATTACATGTCATTTTTCCACCATTCATCCCTTTTTGTTCACAAATTGTTCATAACTCATCGATTTTTCAATTTTTCACCCCTCAACTACCTATTTCACCCCTCAATCCCTCAATTTTGACCTGAGTAGTTACAATTCTAGGATTGCTATTGATTGCTATGACTTTTACTTGCGATTGGATCTAATGCCTTTTTGATTTTCCACATGATTGCTTTCTCATTGGTAAAATCAATCATTTTTACAGGACTACTGTCTGGGGTCCTTTCAATCAGGAACAAAGCAATATCTGGTTGTAATTCCTTAATGAACTGACCCATGGCGTTTCTTGTTTCATCGGGCAAACCAGCCCCAACTACAATTAAATCAATATCTCTCCCATTCAGGTGTTTTTTAATAAGTTCGTTAGAGTTAGCATAAACAACCTTCCGGTTAAACTTTGCCAATTCATCTTTGAGAATTTCCATTACATCAAGGTTCCTTCCTACTATTAAGATTTTTGGTTCCCTTGATACTTCGGGTTTATCAATTTGTGCCATCATTTTAGAATTTAAGGTCAGAAAACATACCACTAGTAATTAGTATAAGAGTACAATAATTTTTTCATCTTACTGGCTGTTTTATGCAGCAGCTAGCCAAAGATAATTGGTATATAGTTGGAATTCAAACTATATGTTAGCACATTTACAAAATATGAAAAAAGTACCAATAACGGGTGTGTCGAGAGGGCTGGGGAAGCTTTGACCAAGGAGTTGGCCATGCAGTAATAGCGACCGTTCGTAATTTGAATGATTTATAGCCATTAATCGTTGATCGCAAATTAAAATAAATATCAGTGATTTTCTATTATAGAATGAAATCTATATTTGTTTTTAGCTTGATGCTGGTGATGGCTTGTAGATACGGCACCAAAGAATCTACCACCACTCCATCACAGGAAGTCTCCCCGGTAAAAATGGTAGACTATGTTTTTACCTGCGATCTTGTTAATGATCCTAATATGTTGCCTGAATACAAACAGTTGCCCAGCGAAAAAGGGGTCTGGCCGGAGGTGACCGGGGCAGCCCGGGCTAGTGGAGCCCAAAAGATACATTTGTACCTGCAGCATATACGATTGGTAATGATGATAACCTTACCTGACAGTTTGTCCCTGGATGATTTTCAACAACCTATATAGTAGCTACCATCCAAAATTGAACCAATGGGATAGCATCATGTCTGGTTGTCAGGTTCCTCCACCCGGAGCACCTCAGGGCCAACGGTGGGCGACCATGGAGAAGATATACGATTTCACCAGATGATGAATTCTCGTAAGCGCTATAACATATTGGCCATGGTCTTTGTGACCGTGGTCATAAATTATTTGGATCGGACCAATATTTCCATAGCTGCATCGGCATTGCAAGACGATTTGAGTATCAATTCCGTTCAAATGGGATATGTGTTTTCTGCCTTTGCTTGGACTTATGCCTTCCTTCAGATTCCCGGCGGTATAGTAGCGGACAAAATAGGATCCAGAGTTCTTTATACTTTCATTATGGCCTTTTGGTCCATTGCCACATTATTACAGGGTTTTGCCAATTCCTTTATTATCTTGCTCGGTTTGCGGGCCAGCATCGGGACCTTTGAAGCCCCTTCCTATCCGATCAATAACTTGATCGTTACTCGTTGGTTTCCTGAGAACGAACGTGCCTCTGCAATAGGGATCTATACCTCTGGTCAGTTTTTGGGCATGGCATTTTTGCTTCCCGTACTAGCCCTAATCCAAAACTATTTAGGTTGGCGGGGACTTTTTTTTGTATCCGGGATTATCGGAATTATTTGGGCTGGAGTATGGTATTATTTTTATCGCGATCCAGGAGAGCACCCAGACATTAGTGCTAGGGAACTGGATTATATTGTGAAGGGCGGAGGACTTGTAAAGGAAAAAGGGGAATCGCAAATAAAAGAAAAGTTCAAATTTAAGCATGTAAAACAAGTTTTTAGTTACCGAAATCTTTGGGGACTGTATATTGGCCAATTTTGCCTGGGTGCCACCGTCGTTTTCTTTCTCACCTGGTTTCCCACTTATCTGATCAAGTATCGAGGGTTGGATTTCTTGCAATCGGGTTTTTTAGCTTCCATTCCCTATCTAGCTGCATTTATAGGAGTATTATTATCGGGATTTATCTCTGATTTGCTGACTAAAAAGGGATATTCAGTAGAGGTCTCGCGAAAAACACCAATCATCATTGGCATGCTGCTTTCGACCTGTATTATAGGCGCCAATTACTCAGACAGTACTTTCCTGGTCATTTTGTTCCTGGCCTTGGCTTTTTTTGGCAATGGCCTGGCCAGTATCGCCTGGGTCTTCGTTTCGTTATTGGCACCTAAAGAATTGATTGGCCTGACAGGTGGAGCTTTTAACTTTATTGGTGGCCTGTCGGGAAATTATTGTTCCAGTGGTAATTGGCTATTTGGTGGAGGGTGGTGATTTTAGTCCTGCCTTATTTTTTATAGGGGCTATAGCGTTGTTGGGATTTATATCTTACACCTTTATCGTGGGTAAAGTAGTAAGAATCGTACCTAAGGATTAAAGTCCCTTGACGGCAGAGGACTATTATGGGTATCTCAAAGAATCCCGGTCGTGGATTGGACCCAATGGTTTCGCCATTTGTTTTTTGAATCAAAACCGATCACACGCAGAGGTTATTGGAGGTACCCTTTATTGTTTTCCCGCCTTCAGATGCCACATTGCAACAAAATGGTTCATGGCCTGTCAACTGGTCTAGTCTGGCTTTGCCCCTTCGAAAATAGGATTGGCAATAGCCTATAATATTTCTATCTTGCCGTTTAGGACATTTGCCCTAATATGTTGACAACCAGAGAAGCTATTGTTGAGGCAGCCATAAGGCTATACAACCACAAAGGTTTTGCTAATACTACCAGTCGTCATATTGCAGCAGAGATCAATATCAGCCATGGCAACCTGGAATATCATTTTCCCAACAAGGAGGCATTGGTGATGGAGATTTATCAACGGATGAGGCAAGAGGCCTCTGGATACTACGAAGACCTCAATCACGACATCCTAAATCCCGAGGAACATTTCCATAGGTTACTGCTCCACTTAGAAGTGTTTCAGGACAAGTATAAATTCTTCAATCTGGATGTGCTGGAAATAACCAGGAAACATAAAAAAGCCGGTCTGTTGCTAAGAGATACCCTCCAAATTAGGAAAACTCAAATGATTGGTATCTTCGAAAGCTTCGCGAAACTTGGCTATTTGAAGCCTGAACCGGCTGATGGCCATTATGAAAGGCTTCAGCATACTATCAGGATGGTTATTACTTTTTGGAAGTCACAACAAGAAATTCTTACCAATTTTGACTATGCTCAAAAAGGTGAATTCGTCCGGCATATCTGGGACCTGATTATTCCACATTTCACAGCCAAAGGGATTAGAGCCTATCAATCTGTCTTACGGAAATTTCCCATACATTCTCAATTTCAGTAGAATGAGCAAGGTATCATCAATAGATATTGTGGTTATCGCAGCCTATATTCTGGGAATTCTTTTTGCAGGACTATGGGTAGCACGCAAGCGAATGGTCAGCGTGGATGGATATTTTTTAGCCGGGCACTCCTTAAAATGGCCGGTGATCGGCGCGGCACTGTTTGCTTCAAATATATCTACTATCCACCTTGTGGGATTAGCTGCTTCTGGTTTTAACGACGGACTAGTTTGGGGACACTTCGAATGGATGGCTGTTTTCACCTTGATCTTGCTGGCACTGGTTTTTGCTCCGTTTTACTACAAAAACAAAATTGCCATCCTGCCGGAGTTCCTGGAAATGCGGTACAATGCCACTGCCCGGGTATGCCTGGCCATCTTAGGATTGTTGGGGGCGCTTTTCATGCATATTGGGGTAAGTCTATACGCGGGTGCAGTGGTATTCGAGCAATTCTTTGGTGTAAACGTCTACGTTTCAATACTGGCACTTTCTTTTATTACCGCGCTGTATACGGTTATTGGCGGACTCCACTCAGTCGTGATCACCGAAACGATCCAAACCATAATTCTGGTGGGCGGGGCCATCGTCCTCACATTGTTTGGATTTAGGGCCCTGCCGGATCACGGCATTAACAGCTGGGCAGACCTGCAATCGGCGGTGAAACCTGAACAACTAAGTATTGTGCCGTCGGCTGCCAACCCTAGTGGACTCAGCTGGTCAGCCATTTTGCTGGGTTATCCGGTGCTAGGTATCTGGTATTGGTGTGCGGACCAAACCATAGTACAGCAAGTACTGGGCGCACAAACCCTGCGAGATGCGCAAATTGGTCACCTATTCGCCGCATATATAAAAATACTACCCGTGTTTATTCTGGTGCTGCCCGGTGTATTGGGCTATGTATTGTTTGGTGATCTTCTTTTTAGCTACCTGGAGTACATCGGCGATGATTTTGAAGCGGACATGGCCAAAATGGCTGAAGATTCCGTAACCCGGGAATGGTGGAAACTAACCGATCCTTGCCAGGTACCGTTGGAAACAAGGGCTGAAGGAGAGTGGTGGGCCAATAAGGAAGAGATTTTTCACTAGGATTAAAAATTAATAGATAATCATGAAAACATTAATATCTGTAATCCATCCCTTTGTGCTTTTAACAGTGCTGGTATTTTGTAGCTGCAAACGGGAAAAGCATGACCCAAACATAATCATTATCCTTGCCGACGATCTGGGCTACGGTGATCCCCAGGTTTATAATGCTGAATCTAAAATACCCACGCCTAACATTAATAAACTGGCTGCTGCTGGAATGCGGTTTACCGATGCGCACTCACCCAGCAGTGTGTGCACACCTACCAGGTACGGTATTTTGACGGGTAGATATGCCTGGCGCACTGATTTGAAAAAAAGTGTATTGTGGATGTGGGACAAGCCTTTGATTGCACCCGATAGGTTGACCTTTCCGAAAATGTTGAAATCGAAAAAGTACCACACTGCCTGTATTGGTAAATGGCATTTAGGCTGGCGATGGCCCTCAAATCAGGGGCCTGGCTATATGAACGACACCATACCAACTGGTGATTATAACTTTAAAGGCAGAAATGAACTTTGGAAACATATAGATTTCTCCAAAGCTATAGGAGGAGGGCCTTTGGAAGCGGGGTTCGATTATTATTTCGGAGATGATGTACCCAACTTTGCTCCTTATGCTTTTTTCGAGAACGATAAGCTGGTTAGTATTCCGGACCAAATTAAACCCACAGGTATGTTTGGCGGCCCAGGCCCTATGGTCAACGGTTGGGAGCTGGAGCAAGTAATGCCTGAAATAACCAGCCGTGCGGTGAATTATATTGAGGATCAATCTCAAAAGAACCGCCCATTCTTCCTGTATTTTGCTTTAACCGCACCGCATACGCCTATAGCGCCAACCATTGAATTTAAAGGAAAGAGCGAAGCAGGTTTGTATGGTGATTTTGTACATGAGGTAGATTGGTCGGTAGGTCAAATAGTTGAGGCCTTAAAAAGATCCGGACAATTTGAAAACACACTGATCTTCTTTACCTCTGATAATGGTTCACCACAACGAGACGGCACCAATATGGCTGGCCCCATTGCCTCGGTAAAAAAATATGGACACGACCCCAGTAAGCCCTGGAGAGGGATGAAGGCGGACATTTGGGAGGGCGGCCATAGGGTGCCATTTATCGCCTCCTGGCCGGCCAAAATTCCTGCCAATACTAAAAGTGATCAGTTGATCTGTTTGACAGACATCATGAATTCAGTTGCGTCAATGTTGGGAATTTCAAATGATCCTGGCGATATGCAAGACAGCTATGATATTTCTTCTTCGCTGTTGGGAAGCAACCATGGTGATCCTATAAGAGAGTCTATTGTACATCATTCATCTAATGGCACGTTTGCTATTCGTCAAGGGGAATGGAAACTGATTCTGGGCCAGGACTCGGGAGGATTCAGCAATAATTTGACCATCGAGGGTATTCCGGTTGAAACCGATGGACAGCTTTATAATCTCTCGGATGATCCTTCTGAGCAAACAAATCTTTACGCCGACTATCCGGAAAAAGTAAAGGAACTCTCTCAATTACTGAATCAAATTAAAAACAAAGGGGCCAATAGATTATGAATTCATCAATAAGATTTCTGGTTGCGGCTGTTGTTTGGCTATTACCAACCACAATCACTTCTGCGCAGCACTCAGGAGGTGGAGAGGCTAATCCCAACCTTATCACCAATCAAGAAGCACTTAAGAAATTCAGAGAAAATCGCTTTGGTATGTTTGTCCATTGGGGGTATGTAGCGCTCAGGGGAGAAGAGATCGAGATGGTCCAGAAAAAGGAGCATACCGGCGAATGACTATGATGCACTATATAGGGAGTTTCATCCAGTCCTTTTTAATGCTGAGGAATGGATAAGCACCGCCAAGGATGCAGGGATGAAATACTTTGTGTTGGTGGCAAAGCATCACGATGGTTTTAGCCTGTGGGACAGCCAATATTCGGAAGATCTTGTCGATTTCAAATAAGAAGAACCTGGTTGCTGCCATCAATTTCCAATTGCGATATGCCCCTTTTGTAGTCGCTGCCAGAAATATGATTGATCAGGGTTTAATTGGCGAATTGTATGATTTAGAGATAAAAGTTTGTACCACATTTATGGGATTTTCTGGCTACTCATCCACGAGTGGAGATCTTATACCACAGCATTCATTACATTGATATGATAAGATCATTTCTAGGCAATCCAGACCGGGTAATGGCGAAAACAGTGGGACAGCCGAAGAAGACGGTTTCGTCTACCCGTAGTGCCATCATTATGGATTATGGCAATACGGTTAGCGCTAACATAATGACCAATCACGACCATGAATTTGGTTCTAGACTTCAGCACAGTTATATCAAGTGGGAGGGGGCACCAAGGGAGCGATTTATGCCAAAATGGGGGTAAATCTGGATTACCCTAAAGGGGTTGCTGATGTCTTCGAATATTGTATCAAAGGGGAGGAGGGTTCCTAGAACCAAATTCTTTCTTGGTTCTCCGTTGTGTGTTGATTTCCTAGTGATATTATAAGCCATTGGGCGCTCACTGGACCATAAATGGGCCAAGGTGACAAATTAAATAGACTCTTGTCATAAAAACCCACATTATCTTGCTGATTTATAAGTCAATTTTGTCCATTGAAGACTAAAGTAGCTCATAAAATGTTGGTTAATCATCTGACTTATTTCAACAAACAATTTAAGAGAATAATGGGCTATAGCCCTAAAGAATATCGAAGGGCATTAAACTAATGAGAGGATAAAACGAAATGGTTGGTTCTCCCCACGGCCGATTATCTATTGAATAGACCTTAATTCTTTGGGCTCTATCCTCCCACATTTTTGGTCAAAATAGCATATTATGGATGAATAAGAATCAAACCACCTGCCGATTGCCTCAATCGATTTTATGGTAATCCTGGTCATAAATGTCCTTTGTGGATAATTTTTCATGTTCTTCTTCCAGTTTGATCCTATAGATATCAGCAAAATCAATTTCATTGGTAGGCCTGAATCGATCGCTTTCTATATATTTCAAGACACTATGTCGCAATTGCCTTGCAACCGGCCTTTTGGCCAAATCCGTCATCATGTCCATAGAAGAGAACACCAAGCTTCCGTTGCCTATTTTGGCTTCGAACAGAGTGCTCAACCGATGGTTGGTCACAAAATTATCAATGACCCTGACCAAGGGTTTCACGGCAATGGAATCGGTAATGACCGATTTGGATTTAAATACACAGATCCCACCATTGCCAATTGGTGTGGACATCGGTAGGAGACCGATCGAACACGGGGTGGCTATTGTCCAAAAGCAGCCCCATGGTGGCCGGTTGGTTGGGAAAATGCACAGGGCTCCAAAATACAGGCACAAACCTGCCGGCAATACCTTTTAAAGTGTTCGGGCTTGGGTTCAAAAGTACTTTCTTTCCTTGTTCAAGCCATTTTTCCGCTTGATCAATGGCGTTGGTGACAAACACTTCGGAGGAGTTGATTGCTACCTCTTTTGGGTAACACCATATAGACCAACTGTTTTTATAGGCGGTACCTTCCACGAAAACCGAAATCGTTATTTTTTTTGCTTTTTTCACCGCTATAGGGAAAGCAATGACCCCTAAATTTGTATTGTTACCAATGGCCAAGTGAACATTGGGCAGATTTCCCGATGAGACCACGGCCCCCGTTTCATCATTGGCGGTCCACCTTAGCCGTTGTCTTTCAAACTCCTTGTAAAAGTTTGCCACTTCCACGGTAGCCTCGAACGTTTCACCCGTTTCAAACACAGCCTTTTCAAACCGTACCAATGGCACCACTTCGCTGTTAAACTCTCTGAATTCTTCTGCACTGATAACGCCCTTAGACTCCCAAAAGGCGTTCAGCAGGCCCACCAATGCCGTTCCCTGACCTGGAAAGTCCTGTAACTGCAATAATTGGAACCCATCAAAACTGGGTGTTTTCAGGGCGCGCTCTATTTCTTCCTTATATAACAGGGCGGCGAGTTTTCCTGATGCATGGGTGTAATCCTGCGCAAGGTCGATCAATCCTTTTTTTTCCAGATCCATTTTAATCGCCTTAAAGTTCAAGGGATCCAAAACCCCTGTATAGCGCTCAATTTTACCCATGTCGGGATATACCGAGTACTGCCCTATTTCATGTGATATCAAAGGAATGTCAAGGTGGGAGGCGTTGGTGCTATAATCCGCATTAAAATGTGGCGGTCTGTCATTAAAAATGCCCTGTCCGCGGATCCATCCCTTATCGGTCCATTGCGTTATAAAAAACTCATCTTCTGGCTCAGGCCTTGTGCCCATTGGTTTTTGAAAGGTAAAGGCCGTGGTGGTATATGCATGCCTGTTGTCCTTGGACTTACAATCGGCCACCATACTGTTCAACAAGCGTGCATCTCCTTGTAATTCATTGCCCATGGCCATAAAGACAAAGGAGGGGTGGTTGCCATAATCCCGGAGCATGCGGTCTGCCTCGTCTTTAAGGTATTCGGTGGTTGCCGCATCCTGGCCGACTTTTAGGCTCCAATGCGGCAACTCGGGCTGCAGGTAAAACCCGGATTCGTCCGCCGCTTCGAAGGCGGCCTTTGGCGGGCACCAAGAATGGAATCGCAAATGGTTGAGCTCGTAACTTTTGGCACTAGAGATCAATTGGGCCCAGTCCTCTTTTTCCGTTGGAGGATAACCGGTCAACGGAAAAATCGCACATTCCAAATTTCCCCTCAAAAAGATCCGGTTGCCATTTAATGAAAGTTCGCCATTGTTGTTGCCTGCAAACCGGTAACCAAATTTTGCAGCAGCCATTCCAGTATTGGTGGCCACCTGTATTTCGTATAGGATTGGGGTAAACTCGTCCCATAACCCAACACTATTGGGCCGGTCGATCACCAGCGTGTGCTGATCTGCAACGGATTTTGAAATGGCGACTTTCACCCCGTAAACTGACTTACCATCCATTTTATGGTAATCCCCACTTGACCCTCAACCGGCCCGTACTGTTGGAAGGCGACCCTTATTTTTTTCAGATCCTGGGTGGGATAGACCTGTATATCCTTCGGTGCGTCTCTGTGCGAAGCCTTTAAGATCATGTCGCCAAGTACACCGTTCCACTTGATTTGGGTGTGATTGGGATAGGCGTGCATCATGTCTTGGTCCTCTCCGGTCCCGATAGAATCCAATACCACGGTCCGGGTGCCCGAAAGGTCCAGTGTGCTCATGTCTTGCCGGGCGCAACCGATCATGACAAAAACCAGGACAGCGCCAGCAGTATTCTTGATGTTCTCATATTTCAATGTGTGTTTTCATGATCATGGTTCTATGGATTTGCGTGCCCATATGATACAGGTCGGCCTCTATCACCTTATCAAAGGCCTTTTTAGATTCAGGGATGTTCCCGCTGCCTAGCAGACCCAATGCCATGAAGTAATAGCAATGAATTTTATTGATTACGTTCAAATCTTTCTTCCCAACTCAGCAGATCGGGGAGAGAAATGGCAAAATAATCCAACTTCACATTATCGTTCATATGAGCCCTTCCGTAGTTCAGTAAATTTTCAAATCGGGTTTTCGCTCCCAGTTTATGCAATGCCAGGCCTTGATAAAAAATCTTGTCAGGTTGCCGGTCATTATAGAAAATAGCAGGACTTAGAATTGGTTTTTAGTATCATTATTGGGGTAAATTCCTAATTATTTGCCCTTTCGTTTAGTTATGTACCTTTATTTTTCATTAATCCTCTAAATACTTCTCAAACACCCTTTTAATATGGTCTATATAAGGAGTAATTGCTTCTGTTGGATAATTGTTTCTACTATTTACCCATTCATTTTCAAACTTGCTGATTTTGTCATCAGTATCCTTCCAGTTATATGCTTCCTGTGTTTCCAAAGAAGTTATGACATCATTAAAAAATAGTTCCCAACGCTTGTAATTAAAATCCCCCATCATGCCCCCATACTGGCGCTGGGCATAATCTTTTAATTTACTTTTTTCACCGCCCCAAAGTGTTATCAAATTACGGGCGTTGAATTCATATAACTTAGATTGCTCATCATTGTTAGCACGGTTACGAGCCTTGTTAAGCCAGGTACTAACCATAAACATAGAATCGGCAGAAAGCATAGCATCTAAGTCTTGTATAGCTTCTAGATAGTGCTGACTTTTTGCTTTAAACGATTCGATATCTTTTTCTTCATATGCCCTTTTTAAGTCAGCGAGCAACTCTTGCGATCTGTCACTCATGGCCTGTCTTGTAAGATCCACTAAATCATATCGATATGTTGGCAACTGTTTATGTTCTTCGAATGCATCAATAAAAAGGCGGAGTGCCTCTTTTACTTTTTCGACATCATAAAAAATTTGCGCTCTTGCAAAAGGCCCTTCTTTGAACGTTGGTGTAGGTCTCATCGTAAAATACGAACCTTGTGGTCCATGACGCTGGTTTTCGCAAGAATACACGGTGTTTATTAAAATGTTCCAGGCTTGTTGTAATTTTGGGTCATCGCTACCATATCTCCTTCTTACATATTCTCTTGTCCATTGATCTAGGTTTACGTTTTCATTTTCCCAAACCATTGTACCAAATAAATCGAAAATTACGGGATTTACTTCAATGCCTTCAGGGGTCAACCCTATTCCCGTTAAATTTCCAGCTTCGGGATTATTTACCAATGAAGGTAAGTCTTCCAACATGCGTGTAGCTCTACCGTACATACCATGTTTACCTCCCCAATTGTGCAACATATTCCATATCCAAGGTTTTCCATTGTAGGCGTTGGTTCTGTTCCAAACGGGCTTTGCTGTAGAAAACAGATCAAGTATTAGCATTCTATCATCGGGCGCACCCGCTAGCAATGCATTTATTCGTTCTTGATTCCAAAAATTAGAATGTAGAAAAAGCCATCCTTGCATGACCCATGTAGCTTTAGGATCGGCAATTGCCATTGATGAATATACTGCTTCCGACACTTTTGTTAAATAGGAAAGTTCATCGGTCGGAGGCTCCATCTCATTAAACGTATCGGCACTGTATACATGATCAGTTCCATAAAGTTTGATGGTTTCAGAAATATATGAATTCCCAATTTTTTGGAATAATGCATCTTGAGGCGAAAGAATATAAGTTCCCCTAAAACCACCCCATGTATCAAGTTTGGAAATTTCAGCATCCGGGTAGTATTTAATAATTTGTTCCGGAACGTGACCAGCAAAGGCTGGCAACACCGGTTTCATACCTAATAATCGTTGGCGTTCCAATATTTTTTTCTGCAACTCTTCTTGTTCGTTAAACCAATCTTCAGGTAAAGGACCTCCAAAACCATCTAAATTGCCCATCATGAACCAGGGAAGAAAAGCTGGTCCTGATATAAATTTATTTATTTCTTCATCTGATAAATTTAATTGCCGATATACGTTTCTCAGCACCACCTCGTGCCCTGTAATCGCCAATGGCATGTTAATACCCTGCAATGCCATCCAATCTATTTCCTTTTCCCAACGTTTCCAATCCCAAAACACCATAGAATACCCATAGGTGCAATAGTTTAGGTAAAAACGGTTTTGGTATGGTGTTTCTTTACGAACTTTATTCTTTAGCTGTGGTAATTGCTTTGGCATATTTACCTGATTACCACACCATGATATATGAACATTGCAATAATTTTTCAAATAATAATTAAACCCAGAAGCCATTGCAACACCACTGGTACCACTGATAATTAGTTTATTGTCTTTTGTTTCAAGTTCAAATACATCATCATTACTTTCTATTTCAATTTTCTCTAGAATGATATGTTTTTCAATGCCTGGTATAGTACGTTGAATAACTCCATGAGCAGAAATTGTTTCCGGATTTAGTGTCTCTCTGTTTTCATTAGTGAAGGATGTATTAACAAAAGTTATTAATCCGAATAAAATACTAAATTGAGATAATTTTATAGCCATAGTAGGTTTGTTAGTTTTTGCAATTACCGAGACACTTATGCTTTAGGGTGCCTCTAGAATCCCCGTTCGTGGATCGTACACAGCGGCTTCGCCATTTGTTTTTTGAATCTTTTGAATTTATTTCAAAACCGATCTCACTCAGAGGTTATTAGAGGTACCCCATTGTAAAGGTCTTGCAATTTATAACTCTTTCCTGGAATTGACATATCCATAGCCTTTAAATATCAGTTATTTCCACATCCTTTTTTCTACTTTCTGGTGTTACTTTTAATTTTTGCAGCACTCCATTGACTACATTCCCTTCAATCACTGTATTTTTAGGAGCGTGCAGTTTAAAGTTTGCATTCGAGTTTTTTGGCCATGCCGTTAAGAGATAGATTTTATCCTCATCGTACTGTAATAACATACCTTGCAAAGCAATTATGGCAACATTGTCATGGCACTGATCTGGGTCCAATCATAATTTGGCCCCACATGGCGGGAAAGCGAAAGGCTTTGTTACTGGAATTAAAATTGATCGTAGTTCGTCATATCCCTACCATGTCCAAATGGGTTACATTGGGCCCAACATTACAAGGTTCATCATTTTTCAATGATGACCCGGATTAAGAGATTGTAGATTGTCCTTGAACTAATTTTTTCCTAATTCTATCGACTTCCATTTCTCGCCGGATTACCAGACTTTCAGTTTCACCGCCCCAGCTTTTTGCAAGTGACTAAAAGGTCCCACAGTGTTGTTTTGCGCTGTGCGTACATTGCCAAAATAATCCCTATCGATGGTCATTGGTGTACCATCAGGATTTTCAAATCCCTGTTTGGGCACGATAGTCTTACCCAACATTTCAGTAGTAATCATTGGAAGTTTATACGCTGGTGCATCGTCTACTATAAAACTGAGATACATGCCATCCTCTTCTTCGATAAGTTGAATGTTCGGGTCGAAATCCTGTTTTTCAGTATAGTTTTGCTCCTTATGGTAGGGGACGGCACCATTGTAGTAGCTGTTAGCGTCGATCCATACCGGATATTTGGTCTCCTTATATTTATGATAACCGTAGATATCTTTTTCTTTGTCTGAAAGTTCTCGGCTTTTTACAAACACATTATTATAAAATCGGTCATCACCAGAACGGATCGTCACAAGTGCCTTGACGGCCGTGGAATGTGGTAGGTGATATGGCGTAAACCGTCTTAAATCACTGCGTATTTTCAATGTACCGGCAATCAGATTATGTATAAAAGCCCCTCCTTCCGATTGTGTGCTTATGGCATTTGCTGATAGGAAGATGTTATTGTCTACTATAAATGGTCCGTGGTTGACCTCAAAAAAGATATCCTCAGCATCATTTTCATAGAACAAATTACTGGAAACCCGGGTACCTTGGGTCATCCAGTCAAGCCACAGGCCCCGATCGCAATTATGGATACGGTTGTTCCTAATGGTGGCATCGATGGCCGCATGAAACTTGATGCCACCCATTTCGTAGCCGCCATATTGCCTTTTTGTGTAGATGTGATGAATGTGGTTGTTTTCAATGGTGCTAAACCCCGCACCCATGCTTCCGCAAATGCCAGCCTGGCCACAGTGGAAGATCTCATTTTTCCGCACGATATGCGAGCCAATATTTTCTTTGTTCCAACCGTTTCTCAAGGTCCTAAAAACCACTTCTATATAATGGATGTTACCATCACGATTAATGCTGCCAACATCCTCCGACCAGACATTGTGACCGGTACTCCGGTCTTTGCCCAACGTAATTCCGCTGCATTTCGATTCGCTGATCACGTTGTTCTCTATAATCCAGCCCTTGTTCCAATGGGTGGCCACCATGCCCACCTGTTCTGCCGTTGGTGCCGCCCACTGCGTAGCAGCCTGACTGAAATGGAAACCACTGATTGTGATATAATTTAAACCCGGTTTATCGGGATAGAAGCAGGTGCTTCGTGTACTGATTTCCACCAGTTCCTCATTGGGGTTGTACCTGTGGAAATTAGCCCAAATGGTGGTGGTACTGTCATTACTCTCACAATACCAGGTATAGGTAGATCCCTCGGGATCTATTAGTTTTTCATTTGGTACGGGATTGTATAGCTCTTCTAAAGCCACATCCTCGTAAAGTGATTTCCCGTTCAGAAAAACTTCCCCGGTATGATGGATCCTGTCCCAATCGTGAAACCAATCGCCAAAGATGGAATCCTTATAGGGGTTATAGTCCCCAAAAAAAGAGTTGGGCAGGGTTACCTTCCAGACTGATCCACTCGCTTTTTCCCATTTTTTAATGGCCTCGGATCCCTTAATTTCTACTCTTTCACCTGATGTCCCCCTATATACAATTCTTTTATCGTCGCTCTCTCCTCCCCGAATGGGATTGATTCTTTCTCGGTAGGTGCCGGCATGCACGGTAATGGTATCCCCGGCATAGGCATGTTCCACGGCTTTGGCAATGGTTTTAAAAGGTCTTGCGGCAGAACCATCGTTTTGGTCGTTCCCTTTTACTGAAACATGGTATTCCGTACCAAATGCCACCATAAAGTTCAGTGGTATTACAAATAGTAAGATGGTAGTTGATTTCATGATCTTAGGCTATGTTTTTTAATTCCAGAGTTGAGTAATAGACTCAAGCGTCTTGTTTTTAGTTTCTGGCACGAAATACCATACAAAAGCCAAAGCCAGCAAACAAAATGCCCCGTAGAGGATAAATGGGAACCCGTGGTTAAAAGTCTCCACCAGCCACTCATTGCCATCCATCATGGGAAAGGTCTGTGACACCAAAAAATTGGTGGCCCACAAGAACATGGTGGCCATGGCCATGGCTCTCCCTCTGACCTTGGTAGGGAAGATTTCCGAAATAATAACCCAGGTGACGGGACCCACAGAAAAAGCGAAGCAAGCCACATAGGCCAAGATGAAAATTAAGGTTCCTGTACCTTGTACCTTAAGAGTGGCCCCAATGCCAAGCGCAAAAAGTGAAATCCCCATTCCTAAATAACCTAGTAACATTAAAGGCCGCCTTCCCAATTTGTCCACAGCAATAATGCCGACTATCGTAAAAGCAAGGTTTACCGCTCCAATAATTATAGTCTGCAGTAGTGCAACATCGGTTTGGGTATTACTAATTCCCTTCAATATTTCTGGAGCAAAATAGAGAATGGCATTGATGCCGGTACTCTGCTGAAAGAATGCAAGAGCTAACCCCACTAAAAGAGCCACTTTTAAACCTGAAGAAAAAAGTTGCTTTAGATTTGTGCTTTCGGTTGATAGTGCACTTCGTATTTCGCTCAATTTATTTTCGGCTTCCTCGATTCCCTCTATCTTAGATAGAATACGGAAGGCCTTTGCCTCCTTTTTTCGTCCTACCAGCCATCGTGGGCTGTTGGGCACAAAAAATAATAGAATCAGTAACAATAGTGTAGGGATTGCCTCCGAACCGAACATCCAGCGCCAACCATATTGTACGTTCCAGGCATTTATCGTATCGGGCAACACCCCAGTGGTGCTATCGATCGAACTCCCGTAATTGGCGATAAGGTAATTCGCAAAATATACTACCAACATGCCCAGGATAATGGCCAGTTGGTTCAGGGAGACCAATCTTCCCCTGAATTTGGCCGGACTTAATTCCGCAATGTACATGGGGCTGGCCATAGAAGCCACGCCTACCCCGATTCCACCGAGAATTCGAAACATGATGAACTGCGTGAGCGTTTTTGGAAAAGCGGTCCCCACCGCCGAAATCAGAAAGAAAAAAGCGGCCAACATCAGAAGGTTCTTTCTGCCCAGTTTGTCACTGAGGACTCCTGAAATCAAGGCACCCAAAATACAGCCAAATAGCGCGCAAGACGCTGCCCAGCCTACCATTTCGGGGGCCAAATCGAAATGAATGCGCAGGAAACCTATCGCCCCGGCAATAACAGCCGTATCATAGCCAAATAGAAGGCCTCCTAAGGTAGCCACCAGGGAAACTCCTGTTACATATGCAACCGTTGATTTCATCGATTGAATATTAGGATGAATGAGAGTCCAGCGGGGTTTTTCTCCCCAATTGCCATCAAATGTAACAAAAAAATCGTACCAGCTCATACCAGTTAAAGAAATGGTTTGCTAAGTTTGTGAGATGTTGACCAAAGTGGAAATCATAGTCGAGAATATAGAGGAGTCGATAGAAAATAAAGTGCTTTCAATTGGAGATCAAATTCCTTCTTTGACTACCACCATGAAAGAATATGGGGTTTCCAGAGATACCGTTGTAAGGGCATATAGAGAACTAAACAATCGTGGGATCATTGGTTCCGTACACGGCAAGGGGTATTTTGTAACCAACAAGAACATCGACCTGGAAAAGAACCTCTTTATTTTGCTCGACGAACTGTCCTCCTATAAGAATACTTTGGTTAAATCAATAAAAGACAACTTGAAGAACAGGGGACAGTATACCATCTTCTTCCATCACTATAACGCTGACATGTTTCAGAGCCTCATCGAACAGCACCTGGGAAAATTCACCCATTATGTAATCAGCCCATTTCCAAATTCCACCAAAGTCCGGAAATCACTAGAACTATTACCTGAAAGTAAACTGATTCTGTTGGACAGACATGACGGGCAGCAGAGGAGATGGAAGTTTATCGGCCAGGAATTTTACCGGGATATTGGGAAATGTCTACTTCAGCTTAAGGATAGCATAAAAAAATACAGGAGGTTTATTTTTGTTTTTCCTGAGCCTTCATTCCATCCGCAAGAACTTAGGCTTGGATTTAAGGAATACTGCCAAAAGCAGGGTATCGAATGGCACATTGTCCCTAACACCACCACGATGACTATGAAGCATCTCGATGCGTATTTAGTTATAGACGATCTTGATCTGGCAAGTATTGTAAAGAATTCGCGAAAGCGGAAATGGCGGCTGGGGCAGGATACCGGACTCATTTCTTATAATGAAACCCCTTTGAAATCAGTGGTGTCTGAGGGAATAACAACCATTTCTACTGATTTTGAATTGATGGGAAAACAATTGGTGGAAATGGTTTGCGATTCGAAAATAACCAACATACACAATGTCGCTAAACTGATCCAGAGAAATTCCTTCTAAGGATTGATGGTTCGCACAAAATTGGCCATTGCAGCAAGTGAAGAACCAACAAAAATGCAAATGTCGATTGGCATTCTTGGGAGTTTTGTTGTTGTCTATGACCTACATGCACCATCCTTTATTAGTGACAATGCTCAAATACAGCTCTTTAAAATTGAAGGTGTTTCACAGTGACTGATTGATTGATCAGTTGCTTAAGGCTATCGATCCCAATGCTCAGATGCATTTCGGCAAACGATGCTGAAACCGCTTGGTCACTTACACTGGTTTTTACACCCTCAGGCACCATGGGCAGATCTGACACCAACAGCAGTGCTCCAGCGGGAATGTGATTTTTGAAGGCCGCAATAAATATGGTGGCGGTCTCCATGTCGATGGCGATCGGTCTCAGTGAAGTCAGATAGTCCTTAAAATCCTCCCGGTGTTCCCACACTCTTTTATTGGTGGTATACACGGTCCCGGTCCAGTAATCCCGATTGTATTCCCTAATGGTTGTCGAAATGGCTTTTTGCAAAGCAAAAGCGGGCAATGCGGGTACCTCCGGAGGGAGATAGTCGTTGGAAGTCCCTTCACCTCGAATGGCGGCGATCGGCAGGATCAAGTCACCCACTTGGTTTTTGGTGGTCTTTAAACCTCCACATTTCCCCAAAAAAACAGCGGCTGCTGGCTCAATGGCCGTAAGTAGGTCGATGATCGTACCCGCATTGGGACTTCCCATGCCAAAGTTGACGATGGTGATGTTTTCAGCGGTAGCACTTTGCATCGCCCGTCCGTTGCCCCGGATCTCCACATCGTGAATTTGAGCAAACAGGTCGACATATTGACTGAAGTTGACCAATATGATGTATTGGCCAAACTCTTTCAGGCTGGTGCCGGTGTACCGGGGCAACCAATCATTGACAATTTCCTTTTTTGTCTTCATAGGCCACGATTAGGCCAGGGATCCTAGAGGATAACCCAGCTGTCAACCAATGATATTAAGATAAGATCTTTTTAGCGGGCCAAATACATGCTGCGCCGCTTGTTGGCCTCCCTAAAAAATGGATCGTTCAGATCATTGATAAACTGGATAGCTTCTCCGGTACTTTTCATTTCCGGACCCAATTGTTTATCGACATTTGGAAACTTATCAAAAGAGAAAACGGGTACCTTTATAGCAAAACCCTCCAGTCTTTTCTCGATGTCAAAATCTCGAAGTTTCTTAGCGCCGATCATAATTTGAGTAGCTATTTTCAAATAAGGAACACCATAGGCTTTGGCGATAAATGGAGTCGTTCGAGAAGCTCTAGGATTGGCTTCGATCACAAATACTTTATCGTCTTTAATGGCAAACTGAATATTGATCAAACCTACAGTCTTCAGCGCATGGGCCAGCTTATGGGTATACTCGACCATTGTGGCCAAGGCTCTTTCGGATAAACTAAAGGTAGGAAGTACGGCAGAGCTGTCTCCTGAATGCACACCGGCAGGTTCAATATGTTCCATGATACCCATGATATGGACATCCTCCCCATCGCAGATCGCATCGATCTCAGCTTCTTTTGCGCGTTCTAAAAATTGATCAATCAGTACTTTATTGTCTGGCAGATGTTTAAAAATGCTGAGTACACTACGTTCTAACTCCTCATCATTGATGACGATGCGCATTCGTTGACCTCCCAGCACATAAGATGGCCTAACCAATACGGGATAAGATACCTCGTTGGCAATGCGAAGTGCCTCATCTGCATCGTCAGCGACACCGTATCGAGGGTAGGGAATGTCCAATTCTTTGAGCAAATCGGAAAAACGGCCTCGATCTTCGGCAAGATCCAGAGCCTCGTAACTGGTGCCGAAGATCTTAATTCCACGTTGGTGAAATTTTTCAGCAAGTTTCAGAGCCGTTTGGCCACCGAGTTGCACAATCACACCTTCGGGTTGCTCTAACTCCAGGATCTCCTCAATATGTTCCCAAAATACCGGCTCAAAATAGAGCTTGTCAGCAATATCAAAATCAGTAGATACTGTTTCAGGGTTACAGTTGATCATGATGGCCTCATAGCCCGCCTCTTTGATGGCCAGGATCCCGTGTACACAGCAATAGTCAAATTCTATGCCCTGTCCGATACGGTTTGGTCCTGAACCCAAGACGATTATTTTCTTATTATCTGAGGGCACACTCTCATTTTCATCGTCAAAAGTGGAATAGTAATATGGAGTCTGAGCCTCAAATTCAGCAGCACAAGTATCTACCATTTTATAGGAGCGCTTAAGGCCTATCTTCTTGCGGTGATTGGTGACATCACTTTCATTGATCCGCATGATCCAGGCGATTTGTGCGTCAGAATAACCAGCTTGTTTCAATTCTTTGAGGAAATCATCCGGAATATCATCTGGTACATTAAAACGGAGTAGTCGTTCCTCCATCTCCACCAAATCCTTAATCTCCTGAATAAACCAAGGGTCAATATTGGTAAGCTTTTGAATGCTGCGCTTCGGTACACCTAATCTCAGGGCGTCTTTTACCCGGTAAATTCGATCGTCACTTACTTGTTCCAACCGGTTCAGAATATCTTCGGTTTTGATCCATTCCTTCTTGTCTGCACCGAGCCCCATCCGGTTATTTTCTTGTGACTGACAGGCTTTTTGAAGGGCCTCGTTAAAGGTGCGGCCAATCGCCATGACTTCACCCACAGATTTCATTTGTAAACCCAGCAAATGGCTACTACCGTAAAATTTATCAAAATTCCACCTCGGCATTTTTACGATTACATAGTCCAGTGTAGGTTCAAAATAGGCAGAGGTGTTTTTGGTGATCTGGTTGCTGAGTTCATCTAGTGTATAGCCAATGGCCAATTTGGCAGCAATCTTGGCGATTGGATAGCCTGTAGCCTTGCTGGCCAAAGCCGAAGACCGGGAAACCCGAGGATTGATCTCAATAGCTATGATATCTTCGGTACCGGGATCGATAGCAAACTGCACGTTGCAACCACCCGCAAAATTTCCTAAAGCCCGCATCATTTTGATGCCATCATCACGCATCCGCTGATAAGCAGTATCGGAAAGCGTCATAGCTGGGGCTACAGTGATGCTGTCTCCGGTGTGAATGCCCATGGGATCAAGGTTCTCCACCGTACAGATGATTACGACGTTATCATTGCTGTCTCGAAGCAATTCAAGTTCGTATTCTTTCCAACCAAACAGGGCCTTTTCAATTAGCACCTCATGGGTCGGAGACGCATCCAATCCACGCCGTAACGCTACGTCGAATTCACCGGGATTCAAGACGAAACCTCCTCCAGTGCCCCCTAAGGTGTACGAAGGCCGGATCACCAATGGGAATCCGATTTCTTGAGCAGCTTCCTTGCCCTCTAAAAAAGAATTGGCGATAATAGATGGTGCCACCGCCATATCAATCTCTACCATCAATCTTCGGAAAGACTCCCGATTTTCGGCGAGATCAATGGCTTCCAGATCAACACCAATCAGCCTGACATTGTATCGATCCCAGACACCTTGATCGCCGGCTTCGATGGCGAGATTCAAAGCCGTTTGTCCACCCATAGTAGGTAAGACAGCATCGATCTCTCGTTCTTCCAGTACTTTGATAATGCTATCGACGGTAAGAGGAAGGAGGTACACGTGATCTGCCGTCACTGGATCGGTCATGATGGTGGCTGGATTTGAATTGATCAAGCTAACCTCGATCCCCTCCTCTCGAAGTGCTCTCGAAGCCTGAGATCCTGAATAGTCAAATTCACACGCTTGTCCGATGATGATTGGCCCACTCCCGATGATGAGTACTGACCGGATTGATTTGTCCCTTGGCATAGTAATTTTGCTGTTCTGAAACAACCGGCGGCAAAGATATATTTTTGGTAGTAAAGTATGCTTACCACCTGACCTTTTCACTGGGTACGGTCTAAATGAGGGCTTTGCGAAACTAACGGTCCGTTTAACTCATCATCTTACCTGGAAAGTCTGTCATTTCATGCATCGATCCCTAACCCTTCTCTCCTAAGGATGACCTTCTTTGCAATGTCCAGATGAAGTTGGTACGATGTACCGACTAAATTCAAACTGAGGATTGGAATCGATCAAAGTCTTTGAGGCGGCTTGGTCGTCTTCGAGCAGAAGGCTCTTGAGGCGTTTTCAGATGAAGAAAAATCTCTATATTCACCCCTGGTTCAATTTAATAACTTTGTACTTACACTTCATGTTGCCAATGGAGAAATGAGTTAAAATGGAAAATTGCCGACTTCCTGCTCCATATTATCCGGAACATGGAAAAATAAGATTCCTTTGGCCACAAATACCAGCGATATTCGTTTATTATTAAGCACTTTCACCGGAAAATGTCCTTGAATCAATGAGGAGGTCAGTCAAAATCATCTCGGTCATCTGCTTTGTCTTTGTGGCAATGCCCTTGTTTGTCGTGGGCCAGACAGCCCTGCAGGGCAAGGTGGCTGATGCCGAAACCAGTGAACCCATCATATTTTGTAATGTCGCTTTATACAAGAATGGCGTTCTGATCTTGGGAGGAGAAACAGACTTGGACGGCAACTTTGCCTTTTACAACATTGATCCTGGAACTTATGATGTGGAAGCCAGTTATGTGGGCTATCAACCGCAACGCGTCGAAGGCGTTTTAGTGCTGGCTGGTAAGGTCAATAGAGTAGACATTGACTTGTCGCAAGGGGTGGTGCTTGATGAAGTGATTGTAGTAGATTATAAGGTGCCACTGATAGAACAGGACAACACTACATCAGGGGGAGTGGTAACCTCAGAGCAAATCAGGAATTTACCCACCAAAAGCATCTCTACGATTGCTGCCACCACGGCAGGAATTTCATCTCGCGATGGTGAGTCGGTGGCCATACGGGGATCCCGAACCAACGCGACCGACTATTATGTCGATGGTGTGAGGGTCTTCGGCACTTTGATGCCGCAATCAGAGATCGATCAATTGCAAGTGATTACCGGAGGTATTGAAGCCCGGTATGGTGATGTAACGGGTGGCATCATCAGCATTACCACTAAAGGTCCGTCCAATCAATTCAGTGGAGGTCTAGAGTTGGAATCTTCTCAATACTTGGATGCCTTTGGTTACAATGAAGCCAATGCCTATTTCAGTGGACCTATCTTGCGAAACAAGGCCGGCAAATCCGTACTGGGATACCGTTTTGCTGGGCGTTTTCGATTTATTGAGGATGACGGTCCTTCAGCAGTTCCTACCTATAAAGCTCCGGAGGGACTCCTAACGGCTTTGGAAGAAAACCCCATTAGAACGGAAGGCGGTACGCCTTTTGCCGCCGGTGAGTTTCTCCATCGATCAGATGTGGAAGCAGTGAAGACCCGGCCCAATCAGGATAATACCTCTATTGACATCACCACCAAAATAGATGCCCAAATAACCCGGGATATTGACATCAGCATATCGGGTTCATATCGCAATATTGAAGATTATTTTATACCAAGCCGTGCTTGGCAATTGTTGAACTATCAAAATAATCCCATCGATTATGACGATCGCTATAGGGCCAATATAAGATTGCGACATCGACTCAGGGGTTCCGGTCAGTCAGATGAGCAGCGGAAAAAAGCAGGCTCCCTAATTCAAAACGCAGCCTATACCCTGCAGGCAGGATATGAACTGGCTACCGGACGAAATGAAGATGTTCGCCATCAGGACGACTTATTTCGGTATGGCCATGTGGGCACTTTTGACTTCGAATGGATCCCGGTAGAAGGTGAATCTGATTATTCCAATGCTGTGAATGGCTTGGCCCATGCTGGTTTTCTGCAATCGCTCCGGGGACCCTATGTTCCGTCCGATTTCAATCCGGTCCTGGCCAATTACAACCAGGGAATTGATCTGGAGACCTTTGGCAATTACCGCAATTTCAATGGCTTTCAATCCAATTCATTCAATAGCTTGTGGGGTACGTTCAACAACGTCGGGAGCATTTACAACAACTATAGTTTTTTCAATCAGGATAGATATACCTTTAGTGCTAGTGCTTCATTTGATCTCGTACCGGGGGGTTCGGCCAAGGGTCGACACTCCATTGAATTTGGGGTATTGCATGAGCAAAGCTATTCAAGATCCTGGGGGGTTGCTCCATTTGGGCTGTGGCAAATTGCCCGCCTTCAGGCCAATACACACATTAACGGAGTAGATACCAGCCAGGTAATAGGCACCTTTCCCGGAGTATTCACGCCATTGACCTACGAAGAATTTCAGAAATTGATTGTCAATCAAGAGGGCCCTGCCTTTTATAAAAACATCAGAGAGCAGCTGGGCTTGGCATTGACCGACTACGTCAATGTAGACGGTATTCATCCCGATGACCTCCGTCTTGACTTGTTTACTCCACTGGAACTCAATGACCAAAGAGCCGTATCTTATCAAGGGTACGACTATCTTGGAAACCGTATATCGAATGACATTACATTCAATGATTTCTTCACGGGTCGTGATGCCAGCGGAAATCGCAACTTTCTCGTGCCAGCCAACCAGCCCATTTACCAGGCTGCATATATCCAGGACAAGTTTTCATTTCGGGACATTATTTTCCGTGTGGGTTTGCGTGTTGATCGCTATGATGCCAATACAAAAGTGCTCAGGGATCCTCTGTCGCTTTATGAGGTGATGGATGCCCAGACTTTTTATGATCGTTTTGGTGGGGATCGTCCCAACAATGTGAGCGACGATTTCAAAGTTTATGTTACCAGCCCCAGCAGTACCGACGTCAAGGCTTTCCGTCAAGGTGACCAATGGTATTTTGCCAATGGTACCCCAGCCAATGATGGCAACATCATCTTTGGAGGAGAAATCGTGTATCCCAAGTTGTTTGATGAGAGAGTAAACAATATCAAAGACGATAATTTTGATCCCAACCAATCCTTCACGGACTACGAACCGCAAATCAACTGGATGCCCAGGCTGGCCATCTCCTTTCCCATCTCCGATGTAGCCAATTTCTTTGCCCACTACGATGTATTGGTCCAAAGGCCGCCCTCCAATACGGTGGCCACACCACGCACATGGTACTATTTTGAAGACGATAGATATACTGCCAGCAATCCACTAAACAATTCCAACCTCAAGCCTGAGCGTACCGTAGATTACGAGGTAGGTTTTCAACAAAAGCTCTCCAATACATCTGCTTTGAAGATCAATGCTTACTACAAGGAATTGCGAGATATGATCCAGCAGCAGACCCGGCTCTTCCTTCCCTCTCCCATCAACAACTACGTCACCTATGGAAACATTGATTTTGGCACCGTGAAGGGATTTTCATTGCAGTACGATCTTCGCCGCAATGCCAATACCACCATGCAAGCGAACTATACCTTGCAATTTGCCGATGGTACGGGCTCTGATGCCAATTCTCAGAGCGGCCTCACCACCCGGGGCAATATCCGCACCCTTTCGCCCCTGGACCGTGATGAACGACACTCCTTTAAGTTCACTTTTGACTATCGCTACGGATACGGCAGTCAATACAATGGTCCACGAGTTTTTGATCGCGATGTACTGTCGGACTTTGGGGTAAATCTACAGTCCTTCATTGTTTCTGGCCGGCCTTATAGTCGTGAAATTCGGCCCGAGCCTTTTGGGGGCAATGGATTTTTTGGTTCTATCAATGGTGCCCGCAGACCATGGACGTTTTCCATCGATATGCGAATTGATAAGGGGTTTCGGGTGCCAACCAGCAAACCAGATAAACCCTTATCGGTCAACTTGAGTCTTCGTATTCTGAATTTATTGGATACACGTAATGTTCGCAATGTCTATTCCGTTTCTGGATCGCCATATGATTCTGGGTTTCTGCTGTCTTCTGATGGTCAATCAACCCTGGAAAACATCCGAAATACAGGAGAGATCATTGTCGAAGCCGGCCGCGACGAACAAGCATACATCGACGCTTACCGTTGGCTTGCCGTGAATCCCGGTAATTTTTATTTGCCTAGGAGAATCTTTCTGGGCCTGCGATTTGATTTTTAAAATGAGATGTATGTCAGACCAATATGGGTTCCGGTTGATTCTGAGCTGTTTGCTCTGCGGTATGTTCTCGTCACTGTGGGCTGAATATCCGCCGTGGTATAAAGAGGGAAAAAAGCTGGATCCAAGTGAAGTGAAATTTGGTTATCGTGCCGACTGTGCGCCTTCTCGCTCTGAGGCAGATATGTCGATCAATAACGTGCGTGCCCGATTGCTTGGTGGTGGAGATGTATGGTGGGATTTGCAAGTTGGAAAATACATCGTGCCCAAGGTCGAGCCTGCTTCTGGATTGCCTGAAGTGTCTTCGATTTTTGCCGGATCTGTGTGGTTGGGAGGATACGATCCCGTAGGAAATTTGAAATTGGCTGCGCAGACGTTTCGCGATGCCAATGCCAATGATTTTTGGCCCGGTCCACTGGATCGGGAGGGCTCCATACAAAGAGATACTTGTGCTAGATGGGACAAGCATTTTAGGGTACTGGGCGACAACATCCGTGGCTTTCTACGTGACTACAATCTTGCTCAAGAGAATGGCGAGACCCTGGAAAAGTCAGACATTCCGGAAGATGTACTGGGTTGGCCAGGGGCGGGCAATCCACACTTCAGTGATATCCATGGGTTCGAGCTTCCGGATCTTTCACAGGGAGGCTTAGCCGGTTTCTTTGATGCCGATGGAGATCTGGTCTATGATCCGTTAAAGGGAGATTATCCCATCATTGAGATCAGGGGGTGCCCAATCCCCCAATATCCCGATGAAATGATCTTCTGGATCTACAATGATGCCGGTGGTATTCACACCCAGACCGAAGGAAATCCGATCCAGATGGAGGTGCAGGTACAGGCATTTGCCTATGCGACCAACGATGAGATCAACGACATGACTTTCCAGCGATACAAGTTGATCAATCGTGCAACGCAAAGTATTGACAGTACCTTTTTTGCCATGTGGGTAGATCCGGATCTGGGATGCAGTCGAGATGATTACATTGGCTGTGATACAGCCCGCAGTTTGGCTTATGTGTACAATGAAGACGATGTTGATGGTACTACGGGTTGTGACTGCCCCAGTGCCCAGGGACCTACCAACACCTACTGCGAAGATGTGCCCATACTTGGTGTAGATTACTTTCGGGGCCCTTTGAATGAATTTGGTGAAGAAATAGGCATGTCGTCATTTACGTACTACAATAATGCTGATCCTGCAGCCGGACAGTGGCCGGCGGCTCAAACCGATCCTCAAATTGCCCAGGAATACTATAATTACATGTCTGGTTCCTGGAAGGATGGCACACCCTTTAGCTCGGGAGGGGATGCCTATAATGTAGGTGGCGACCGGATCGATTATGCCTTCACTGAGGCTCCCAATGATCCAAACGGATGGTCGATGTGTACGGCCAACCTGCCCTTTGGAGACCGCCGTACCATCCAGGCTTCCGGTCCGTTCAGGTTGGATCCAGGCCGCACCAATGAGTTGATCATAGGTGTAGTATGGGTGCCGGATATCACCGACTATCCATGTCCAAGCATTGATCCCCTGATCTTTGCTGATGAAACGGCTCAGGCTCTATTTGACAACTGTTTTGACATCACTGATGGACCCGACGCCCCAGATTTGGATTTTATCGAATTGGACCAGGAACTGATTTGCATCCTTACCAATGACAAGGAGTCCAACAATTTTGAGGAGAAATACGAAGAGCTTGATCTACGTGCACCAACCGATCTACCCGAGGAAGAGAAATTGTACAAGTTTGAGGGCTATAAGATCTTCCAACTCAATGGACCGGAAGTGGGGACTGCTGAGCTCAGCAATCCGGACAAAGCCCGGCTGATCTTCCAGACCGATGTGAAGAATGGAGTTTCACAGATTGTAAATTGGCGTCCAATGCCCCACCCTACCGAAAACGGAAAATTCCTGTTTGAACCCGAAGTCAAGGTCGTGGGGTTGGATGAAGGTATCCGGCATACCTTCAGTATCACTGAAGATCAGTTTTCCAAAACCAATGACCGGCGATTGATCAATCACAAAAAGTACTATTTCACCGCCGTGGCCTATGCCTACAACAATTTTGATCCCTTTGATACCCAAAACAACACAGGACAACGAAACCCCTATCTGGAAGGCCGGCGAAATGTCAAAACCTATATACCCCTGCCAAGGCCTATTGTATATCAAGATCTCAAGGTCAACTATGGTGATGGTCCTCCAATTACTCGACTAGATGGCATTGGAGCGGGAGATCAATTTTTGGAAGTCACTGATGAAACCCGGGATGCCATCCTATCGGGTTCATTTGATGGGGAGATCCATTATGAGAGAGGTCAGGGTCCTATACAGGTCAACATTTACAATCCATTGGATGTCGTCGAAGGCACTTACGAAATAGCGTTTATTGACAGTAATGACGAAGATGATATTTTAGATCCGGATGCAGATTGGATATTGACTGATCTGAGCTCCAATACACAAATCAGGTCTGACAACAGCATCGCAGCCCTCAATGAGCAGATTTTTGGCGATTACGGGTTTTCTGTGACGATCGGGCAAACGGGTGAAGCAGGTGATTTTTTTAGTGAGAACAATGGTGCATTGGGAGGTACCATTACTTATGAGGATCCCAATAATCCCTGGTTAGGATTTATCATGGATGACAATGGATTCTTCAACCTGGCCTTGACTGAAGCCAACGAGGCCAACTATGAATTTGATCCCAACAAATTGTTTACAACATCGTACTTGGGGATCATTCCTTTTTACTTGGCCAACTTTGCCTTCAATCCCAGCAACATCATTTTTACTCCGGCGTGGATCGACAATACTGGTGGTATGGCTATTGTGAGATCACGTGTTGGTATGGAGGATCTCAATAACGTCGACATCATCTTAACCAATGACAAATCCAAGTGGAGTCGCTGTGTGGTGGTGGAAACGGCCACTCCCTTTTTCTTTAATCCGGGCAATCAAGGAGGCTTTGATCTCTCGACTATTGGCGATAGTAAAAATTTCGACCTGCGCAGTTCACCATCGGTAGGTAAGGAAGATGCTGATGGTGATGGACTTCCGGATCCGGATGGTGACGACATAGGGATGGGGTGGTTTCCCGGCTATGCGATCGATGTGGAAACCGGCAAACGGTTAAACGTGTTTTTCGGAGAAAACTCAGTATATAATGCAGAGTTCTTAGCTGCCCAGGCACCCAATATTGAACCCATCGGTGCCGATATGATGTGGAATCCCACCGGGCCGATTGGCATTAATACCACCAACCCGGGTATTGCCGTTTTTCACACGGCCGGACACCACTATATTTATGTAACCAATGAGGAATATGATGAGTGCGCCTTTCTGAGAATGCGTTTTCACCCCGATCAATTGTTTAATCAGAAGTGGGCTGCACTGCGCAAGATAACCTGGGCGGGAATTCCCATCGCCAGTGAAATGAACAGCTATGCGGAAGGTCTGGTGCCAAATGATGCCATCATCAAACTAAGGGTCAGCAATCCCTATCAAGTATCGGAAGAAAAGAGGGTAAACAATGGTCATCCGGCTTACCGGTTTACCATTGAAGGACAGGCTCCTGAAGATTTGATTGCAGCTCAAGATCAATCGGTTTTAGATGCAGTCAATGTAGTACCGAACCCCTATCTGGCTTTTTCAGCTTACGAGACATCTCAATTTACCACCACGGTTAAGATCACAAATTTACCACCCAGATCAGTGGTGACGATCTATTCATTAGATGGTAAGTTCATACGGCAATATCGACGTGATGAGCGGGGAATTCCGCAGACCAATCGATCCAATCCCGGAATACCCCTGACCCAAGTTAGCCCAGATCTGGAGTGGGACTTGCAAAATAGCAAGGGCATTCCCATTTCCGGAGGCCTCTATTTAATTCACATCAATGGCTTCGAACTGGGTGAACGGACCATTAAATGGTTTGGTGTAAACCGTAAATTCGATCCCTCAGGACTATAATCTGAATGATGAAGAAGTGTATTCCTTTCTTAATGGTGTTTCTCAGTGGGGTAGGTTCAATCCTGTTTGCCGGCAATCCGGATCGACAAGGCGAAGCCGGGGCCTATGAATTACTGCTCAATCCCTGGGCTCGCAGCGCCGGACTTCACAGCCTTACTACAGCCATGATCGGCGGGGTGGAAGCCATGCGTCTCAATGTAGCGGGACTGGTAAGGATACCCAAAACCCAAGTATTGATCGGTCATACTCGCTACTTGGTCGGAACTGGAGTCAATATGAATGCCGTAGGGTTGGGCCAACGTGTGGGAGCAAATGGGGTATTTGGATTGAGTTTGATGGCCATGGATTTTGGTGACATCCCAGTGACCACCACAGATCAACCTGAGGGTACCGGAGCAACTTTTTCACCTAACTTTTTTCACTTGGGCCTTTCCTATGCCCATATTTTCGAGAATAAAGTATCAGTGGGCTTTACCTTGAGGGCGATTTCTGAATCAACGACTGATCTTTCGGCGCAGGGCGTGGCACTGGATGCCGGTGTACAATACGTTACTGGAGAGCAGGATAATTTCAAGTTTGGAATTTCACTTCGCAACGTGGGTACCCCGATGCGTTTTGGAGGCGAAGGGCTCTCTTTTCGAGCTACCAATCCCGATGGAACGATCAACTACGACCTCTCATTTGACAAACAGGCGGCCAGCTTCGAACTTCCATCGGTACTCAATATCGGCGCTTCCTATGACTTTAGGATGGATGCCCGAAATCGATTGACGGTCGTAGGAAATTTTACCTCAAATTCATTTTCGCGCGATGCCATCGGTGGGGGTCTCGAGTATGCCTTCAATGAGGTCTTCATGATTAGGGGAGGATATCGATATGACTTGGGATCCGAAGCCGATGTGGTGATTAACAATGTCTATTCTGGCCTTAGTGCAGGTGTTTCTATCGAGGTACCCTTCTCTAATGACAGTGATACCCGCTTTGCCGTCGATTACGGATACCGAGCTACCAATCCATGGAATGGAACCCACAACATCACCTTGCGTTTTACCTTGTAGCGCATAGTTAAAATAAATTTAACTTTGTACTGATAATGCGGCTACCCAGGCCCACTAACATTAAATCAATTTGAAGCGATAGTTTTGTGTTGATGCTCAGGGCATCCACGATCTTAGCTATTCAACGAATCATTTTGTTATGTCAAATTATACTTACCTCACCCAAGAAGGGTATGACAGGCTTAAAGCAGAACTAGAACAACTAAAGACCGAGGGCCGTGCCGAGGTAGCAAAAGCCATTGCCGAAGCCAGAGAAAAAGGTGATCTATCCGAAAATGCCGAGTATGATGCTGCTAAAGATGCTCAGGGATTGCTGGAAATGAAGATCAATGAATTGGAGAAGACTTTTGCCAATGCCCGGATCATCGACACCTCTCAACTGGACACTTCACGAGTTACCGTACTGTCTCATGTGACCATTCTAAATAAGAAGACCAAAGCACAGCAGACTTATCAACTGGTTGCTCATACTGAAGCTGACTTAAAGGCTAAGAAGATCTCAGTGAAGTCTCCGATTGGCGAGGGGTTGCTGGGAAAGGAAGTTGGAGATGTAGCAAAAATTGAAACCCCTGCCGGTATCATAGAATTTGAGATCCTAAAGATATCTTTGTCGTAATGCCTTCCATCTTTGCGAAAATTATTGACGGATCTATACCATGCCATCGCGTAGCTGAATCGGATCAGTTCTTGGCGTTTCTCGATATCCACCCACTGAAAAAGGGTCATACCTTGGTCATCCCGAAAGTTGAGATCGACTATATTTTTGACCTTGATGACCAAACCTTGGCGGGCTTGATGACCTTTAGTAAGAAAGTGGCCAAGGGACTAAGGCAAGCCGTACCCTGCGAGAGAATTGGAGTTGCAGTGATTGGATTGGAGGTGCCACATGCCCACGTGCATTTGGTGCCCATTGATCATATCGCTGACCTGGATTTTGGTCGTCCAAAATTACAATTTAGCCAGGGGGACTTCGAGGAGATGGCTGAACTCATCTCTCAACATATATCCTGATAGGGTCACTGATCAGAATTGTCACCGTTTTGGGTATATTTGAATCCAAAATATGCAATAGGAAATTGCGCACATGTACTGTTTGAATCAAAAGTTGTTTTTGCAATCGTCCGGCATGTGTGAAATTGATTCTACATCGAATCCTGTTGCATTCTTTGGGTTGAACCTGGATATCAGCACCCTTTCATGACTAGTATATATCAATCCATGGTACAGGGCAAAGCCGATGGCGAAAAGAAATTTGCCCTATTGATTGATCCGGATAAAGTACGCTTGAGAGATCTGGATCAGATCATCATGCATGCTATCCATGCCCAGGTCGATTATTTCCTTGTAGGAGGTAGTCTCATTGTCAACGACATCCTGGATGATTGTTTGGTAGAAATTAAGAAGCGCTGCGACATACCGTTGATCTTGTTTCCTGGTGACTCCTACCAGCTAAGTTACCGGGCGGACGGAATTCTATTTTTATCGCTCATATCTGGCCGCAACGCCGAGTTGTTGATAGGTAAACATGTCATTACTGCACCCTATCTCAAGGTCAGCCCATTGGAGGTCTTATCATGTGGTTATATGCTCATTGATGGCGGTGTTCCTACAACGGTTTCCTACATGAGTAATACTCAACCTATCCCTGCGGACAAGACTGATGTAGCCCTTTGCACGGCCTTGGCAGGGGAGATGCTGGGTCTCAAGCTGATGTACATGGATGCCGGAAGTGGTGCAACAAAACCAGTGTCGCGGGATATGATCGAAACAGTGTCTGGCGCCATCACCATACCCTTACTGATCGGTGGAGGCATTAGAACACCAGAGAAGGCGTTAGAGAACATACATGCTGGTGCCGATATTATTGTGGTAGGCAATGCCATTGAAAATGATGTGACGCTTATTGAAGAGATCTCCGATGCCATCCATTCTACGTCAACAGTGTAGCTTAAGACTCCTGAGCTCCACAGCTTTGGGATTACTTCTAACAATCCCTTCAGTGAGCCAGACTTTTGGTGGATTTTCGAGTTCTATTGATTGGAAGCAAATCAACACCGATGTTTGCCGGATAATCTATCCGGGTCATCTAGAAGAAGAAGCGCAGAGAGTCACCAACGTGATTCACTTCATGCATCAAAATGCGGTTGAAGACATTGGAGATCGAGCCTTGAAAGTGAATCTCATTCTTAACAATCAGTCTACAATACCCAATGGATCTGTATCCATTGCTCCCTGGAGATCACATTTTCTGGCTACTCCTCCACAAAACAATTTCACTTTGACCGCTTTACCATGGTTAGATTTACTCTCTATTCATGAGTATCGTCATGTCATACAGCTGTCTACTGCACGGCGCGGTATTACAAATTTACTCTACTATCTTTTTGGCCAGGAAAGTTGGGCTGGAGCCACCAATTTGGCGATTCCCAATTGGTTTATCGAAGGAGATGCCGTATGGGCTGAAACTACTCTGACTTCACAAGGTAGGGGCCGGACCGCCAATTTCCTTAAGGGATACCGGGCTTTGAGCTACCAGGAGTCGATCTATAATTACAAGAAGGCGAGAAATGGCTCTATTCGAGATTTTGTGCCAGACCACTACCGTCTCGGGTATTTGATGATGAAATATGGTGATGACAATTTTGGTTACGGGCTTTGGAAAAAGGTGCTGGCCGAAGGCGCCGCGTTCAAAGGTCTCTTTTATCCCTTCTCCCAGGCCATGCGCCGTTATACGGGTATGGGAAGTCAAAAATTCTACCAGACGGCCATGCAACACTATGAGCAGGTCTGGTCCGGTGTTCAATCCTTCAATCCTTCTGGCGCACTTCTTCCGGTAGACCCACCCTCTACCTTCACCAACATTACCTATCCGATCCCCTTTGAAGGAGATTTGATCTATTACCAGTTTAGTTTTGACAAGATCGGGGCTTTTTATCGTTTCCAACCCAATGATCAGTCGAAGGAAAAATTGACAGTCAAAGGTCAGGCAGTGGAGTCCTATCATACCTTGAATGGGGGGACTTTGGCCTGGACAGAACTCAACCCTCATCCAAGGTGGGGTGAAAGGAATTATCGCAACATAGTTACCTTTTCCCTGGCTGATGGAGAGAAACGACGCCTGACCCATAAAGGCCGGTATTTTTCGCCCCATATGAATTCGTCAGGTACGGCATTGATAGCAGTTCATCAGGATGAAAGTTTGAACCAAGCTTTTCATGTCATTGATGCCAAGTCTGGCGAGATCTTGAGAATCATCGATAATCCGCAGAAATGGACCTTAACCTACCCCAAGTGGTCGTCTGAAGACTCTATGATCATAGCTCCGGTACGAAATCGGGCTGGTGAGATGGCTTTGGTCACTTTGGTACTGGAATCTGGGGCCTGGAACTCACTGCTTCCATTTGGTAATCGTATGCTGGGAGCTCCACATATTTATGACGAATGGGTGTTTTACTCATCAAGCACTGAAGAGGCTGAAAATGTGTTTGTCTTACATGTTCCTACCGGCACATATTCACAAATTACACGTGAACCGAATGGAGCTTTTAATCCCAGCTTTGATGGGGAATTCCTGTACTATACCACCTTCACTGCCGATGGTCATCATGTGAAAAGGATGCCATTTCAGCCAGCTGCGCCAGATAAATCTAGATCAGCAGATGCCAAACTGCCTGAGCTGAACTATGAAAGAAATATCCTCACGGAGATACCCAGTGAAAAATATGCCACGAAAGTATACCACCCATGGCAGCATGCCATCAATTTTCATACCTGGGGATTCTTCGTGGACGATCCCATCATTAGCCTGCGTGCTATATCCACCAACGTGCTTAATAATGTCGAGTTAAGTGCAGGAGCAGAGTACAATTATGACGTTGATCGTCTGACCCCTTTTGTCAGATTTAGAACGGCCGCTTGGTATCCCGAGATCTCAATCGAAGCCAATACATTCCGGCGCTCGGCAACAATGAACAATGAGACACGCAGTTGGCGTGAAACCAATCTAAGGGCTGCGTTATCGGTGGATTACGACTTATCTTCGGGACCCTGGATTAGGGTTTTATCTCCCGAGATTGGCCTGAATCAGGCTTTCATTCGCGGAGATCTCGATCTCGATCTCTCTAGCGCTTTCGCCCAGCTGACGTTTTTTCATCGCCGACTCCAGGCCCGGAAGAATCTTTTTACCAGAAATGGGCAATTCTTGCAGCTGGGTTTTAGCGAGTCTATTGATAATCTTCAGGCGCGACAATTTCAATTGAGGTCGGGACTATCCTTACCAGGGTTTGCGATCAATCACAATTTGATTGTACATGCGGATTACAAATCCGATCTTGAAGAAGGCGATTTTCAGTTTACCAGCGGTTTAAATCAACGAGGACTAGGTATCGTGCCAGGAGACAAGATTTGGCGGTGGAGTGCGAATTACCACCTGCCTCTGGTTTACCCGGATTGGGGATTTGCCGGCATTTTTTACATCTATCGTATCCGGTCCAATGTGTTTTTTGAGAGAACTCGTTCCATCCTAGAAGGTACTGCAACCGAAAGATCCACCACCGGGATGGAACTAGTCTTTGATGTTAATCTAGTGAATGAACTCAGTACCTCTTTAGGGATTCGCTATAGCTATGGGCTCGATCAGCTAAGTGGCATCGACCTGTGGGAATTTTTTGTACCTGCGTATCGATTTTAATATGCACGAAGGCACTGTCATAAAATCTACCGGAAGCTGGTATGGTCTAAGAGGTGATGAGGGCCAGATTTGGCAAGGACGGATACTGGGTAAGTTTCGCTTGGATGGGCTGAATCTAACCAACCCAGTGGCAGTAGGCGATCGCGTAAGATTTTCGATAGAAACCGGTGAAGAAACAGCCATCATCCATGAAATTCTTCCGCGGCAAAACTACGTCGTCAGGCAATCCCCTCGAAAAAAGCATCAATTGCACCTGCTGGCAAGTAATATCGACCAGGCGATGTTGGTTTCAACCATTACTCAACCCAGCTTGAAACCTGGTGTGATCGATCGATTTCTTCTGATGACCGAACCCCATAATATTCCGACAATCATCGTTTTCAATAAATGTGATTTATATACTGAGAGTGATCAAGACTTATATGAATATTTAGAAATTGTCTACTCATCCATTGGCTATCAGGTGATTCAATCTTCGGCGACAAAACATATCGGAATTAAGCCGATCCGAAGATTGTTAGAGAAGAAGACAACCCTCATTAGCGGCCAAAGTGGGGTTGGAAAGTCTACCTTGATCAATGCAATCGAACCGAGCCTTGACATTAGGACATCTGTGTTGTCGGATTATACCGGCAAGGGTCAACACACCACTACCTTTGCTGAAATGTATCCGGTGGGTGATGGATTTATTATCGATACTCCGGGTTTTAAAACCCTGTCATTCAATAATCTCGAGCCCATGGATGTAGCCCACAACTTTCGAGAGTTTTTTATTCTCTCTAAAGATTGTAAATACCAAGATTGCACACATCGAAATGAACCTCGTTGTGCTGTCAAGGAAGCACTTGAAAAAGGTGAAATCAGCGAATTACGCTACCAAAACTATTTGAAAATTTTAGAGGAAATTGATCAACAAAATTATTGGGAGCGCCATCAGGATATGTAATTGATTTTAAGCAACTAAAAAAACCCGCATTCACTTGCTAACTGTCTATATGAAAAAAGCTTAAAAAGTAAAAAATTATGACACTTCGTGACTTTTTTATGCTGTTGGCACTAAATCCCGAAGTCCTGATATTTTTTTTCATCGCCTGTCCTCTGACCGCCTTTTTGGCCTCTTGGCTGGGACGAGGGGAAGGACATATTAGCCCTTGGAAATACCTCTATTCCGTGTTGGTTTACCTGATCTGCATACCCGGTATTTTTGCGGTCACCCTTAATATTTATCTCTTTTTATTTGAGAAGCAGAGCATTTTCGAAACCGATATTTGGACCCAGATCCTACCTATTGTTTCTATGGTAGTGACCCTCATCTTAATAAGGAAAAATGTAGCCTTTGATGAAATCCCTGGCTTTGGGAAAATCCATGGCTTGATGCTGATGATCGGAGCGATTCTCTCCTTGATGTTCTTGGTAGATCGAACCCGCATCATTGCCTTCACCTTTATTCCCTTCCAACAGGTTATTTTGGTTTTTCTTCTACTGCTGGCAGCGGCTATGATCGGGTGGTGGCAGATCAAGAAAGCAACCCATTCTTCATCTAATAAATCGTAAAGTACAGGAGCAGCCATTAAAAAAAGACCTCCCTGGAAAGGGAAGTCTTATCTTGTTTTCATTTGGCTAGCTCAGGGAATTCCAAAAGGTCGCCTCTTCAATTTAGGCTTTTTTGAGCAAATCACGAATTTCTGCCAACAATTCTTCTTGGGTGGGACCAGCGGGTTCCACTACTTCCTCCTCTTGCTTCTTAAAGCGATTTACATTTTTCACGATGAGGTACAAGATGAATGCCATCAATAAGAAAGCGATCAATGCATTTAAAAACAGGCCATAGCCCAGGGCAATGCCACCGGCTTCTCTCACTGCCTCAATAGAGGCCATGTTGACGTCGGTTTGGTCAGTTGGGGATTGTAGCACAACAAATAGATTGCTAAAATCTGGAGTACCGAAGACGGATGCCACGACCGGCATGATGATATCATCTACCAATGACTTGACCACTGTGGCAAAAGCGGCTCCCAAAATAAATCCGATCGCCAGATCGAGCATATTGCCCTTCATGGCAAATTCCTTGAATTCCTTTAACATAGCTTTGTGAAATTTATAGTGGGTACCTCTAAAAACCCCGTTCGTGGATCGGACACAATGGCTTCGCCATTTGTTTTTTGAATCTTTTGAATTTATACTTCGTTGAATTTCAAGCACGTAGCATACGGGTATGCTCACTCAATTCGCCTCGTCTAAATGCAAAATATTTCAAAACCGATCTCACTCAGAGGTTTTTAGAGGCACCCTAGTGTTAGTAAACGTTTTGCGACATTAATATACCAAAATACCGAAGCTCTATCCGGGAGGACTTACAGCTGATCTGAGCAAACAGAATATTTTCAATGTACTTGCTATCAATTATTTACAACCTGCCTCCGGGCATCGATGACTTTCTTGATGAAGTTTTAACACTGAAAGGTCAAGCACGCCTGATCAAGGGTATCAGGTGGCGATTTCCATCACTTCTTGATTTACTGTGGGCGCTTGTGGCCCGTACAAGATGGCCACAAGCTTAGAGATCACTTTCCGACCTGATTTTATTCAGGGCACTGCCTTTTTCTACCCACTCAATTTGAGCTTGGTTATAGGTATGACTGACCTTAAATTCGTCGCTACTTCCATCGGTGTGATTTAGACGAATGGTCAATAATTTGCCCGGCGACATTTCTGCAAAATCAATGATGTCAACAGTGTCATCCTGGCGAACCTTGTCGAAATCAGCAGGATCGACAAAGGTAAGGGCCAGCATACCTTGCTTCTTGAGATTGGTTTCGTGAATCCTGGCAAAACTCTTGACCACTACAGCTTTCACTCCCAAATAACGGGGTTCCATAGCAGCGTGCTCACGTGAGGAGCCTTCACCGTAATTTTCTTCACCAAATACGATGGTCCCAATCCCAGCTTTTTGATAAACCCTTGCCGATTCGGGAACGGGGAGGTATTTGTTTTCAATGAAGTTTAGAACGTTATTGGCTTCTCCATTAAAAGCGTTGATGGCACCAATGAAACAGTTGTTCGATATATTTTCTAAGTGACCACGGTATTTTAACCATGGTCCGGCCATTGAAATGTGGTCAGTCGTACATTTTCCCTGTGCTTTGATCAGAATGCGCATACCCTTCACTTGCCCAGGGGTAATGGGCTCAAAGGGTTCGAGCAGCTGAAGCCGGTCACTGGTGGGATCTACCTTTACTTCGATACCGGCACCGTCAGTGGCTGGTGCTTGATACCCAGAGTCTTCAACATCGAAACCCTGGGGCGGCAACTCGATGCCTTCCGGCGGACTTAACCTTACTTCTTCTCCTTCCTCATTGGTGAGCGTGTCGGTTAAAGGATTGAAAGTGAGGTTGCCACCCATGACCATGGCCGTCACAATCTCCGGTGAAGCAACAAACGCATGAGTCTGGGGATTGCCGTCATTACGCTTAGAAAAATTGCGATTAAAAGAAGTTATGATACTGTTTTTCTTGTTAGGATCATCGGTATGTCGAGCCCACTGGCCAATGCATGGACCGCAGGCATTGGCCAATACCAGGCCACCAATGTCTTCAAAAACATCCAGGATGCCATCTCGCTCTACCGTGTAGCGAATTTGTTCGCTACCTGGTGTAACGGTGAATTCTGACTTCACAGTTAGCTTCTTTTCCTTGGCTTGCTGCGCTAGTGAAGCAGCTCTGGTTAAATCCTCATAAGAGCTGTTGGTACAGGATCCAATCAAACCCACTTCAAGTTTTTCAGGATAGTCACGTTCTCTCACAGCGTCAGCGAATTGGGAGATTGGCCAGGCCAGGTCGGGGGTATAAGGTCCGTTGATATGCGGTTCGAGGGTGGATAGATCTATTTCTATGACCCGGTCAAAATAGGCGTCAGGGGTTTGATAACACTCCGGATCTCCGGTTAGGTGCTCAGCTACTTGATCAGCCAAATCGGCCACATCAGCTCGATCTGTAGCCCGTAAATATCTACTCATTGATTCATCATATCCGAAAGTAGAAGTGGTAGCTCCGATTTCTGCTCCCATGTTGCATATGGTTCCTTTGCCGGTGCAAGAAAGGGCTTCTGCTCCGGGCCCGAAGTACTCCACAATGGCTCCCGTGCCGCCCTTGACGGTGAGAATACCCGCTACTTTTAAAATGACATCTTTAGATGAAGTCCATCCGGAGAGTTTTCCCGTCAGCCGGACACCGATCACTTTCGGCATTTTTAGTTCCCAAGGCATGTCAGCCATCACATCTACAGCATCCGCACCACCTACGCCGATGGCCACCATACCCAGACCGCCAGCATTAGGAGTGTGTGAATCTGTTCCGATCATCATGCCACCCGGAAAGGCATAGTTCTCCAAAACGATCTGGTGGATAATTCCCGCACCAGGCTTCCAAAAGCCGATACCATATTTATCGGATACCGATGACAAAAAGTCGTACACTTCTGAATTGATCTGATTAGCGGTCTTTAGATCCTCTACTGCACCGACTTCAGCCTGAATTAAATGATCACAGTGCACGGTGGTCGGAACCGCTGCACTATCTTTGCCGGCCATCATAAACTGAAGGAGTGCCATTTGAGCGGTTGCATCTTGCATGGCCACCCGGTCCGGGGCAAAAAAGACATAGTCTTTACCCCGTTCATAAGATTTGAGTGCAGACTCCCTGTGAAGGTGGGTGTAGAGTATTTTTTCCGTTAATGTAAGTGGCCGCTGCAAGGTCTGGCGGGTTTCTTGAATTTTACCAGGCAGATCCCGATAAAAACGTTCAATCATTTTAAAGTCAAATGCCATGTCATTGGTTTAAGTCAGTCATTCGTAAATGGGGAACAAAAATAATGTTTTTTGCACTTGATCCGACCCCTTCGTCCACCTGCTTTTTAGAGCGCGGGAAACTGCTATTCATGCAGCATCTATTGGCGTTTTAGATATCGATCAAGGAAAATGGCGGCTGCCTCAAATGATTTTAACCAGGATTCATACCGGTAGAATCCATGCACTTCATCGGGGAATACCAAAACTTCATATTCTACCCCCTGTTTCTTTAGGCGCTCCACGAGGTCTACAGTCTGCCCAAACATGACATTTCGGTCGTCATCACCATGAATCAGAAGCACCGGCGAGGTCCAGCCATCAATATCAGCCACAGGTGAATACTGGAAGGCCTGGTCCAAACTGTCCTTTTTGATTCCCCAGAAACCCCCATCAGAAAAATCTGTCGCTCTCCAACTCCAGTCATGCACACCGTGAAAATCGACACCAGCCTTGAAAATATCTGAATTTCGTGCCAGACCCTGGGCCGTTAGTAAACCTCCATAACTGCCACCCCAGAGTCCAATACGGTCACCGTCAACCATCTCTAGCGACTGTAAATACCTGGCTGCAGCTACAATATCTTGGTATTCTGATGCCCCTCGCGGTCCCTGACTAGGAGCCCTTCTGAAGGCTTTGCCATACCCGATTCCAGCTCGATAATTTACACTCAGCACTACATAACCTCTACTGGCCAAATATTGATTAAAAGCATAAGCATTGGCATAGTAGGAACTGTAATGATAACCCAACAACATCTGGCGAATCGGTCCTCCATGCATGAAGAGTACTGCCGGCTTCCTGTCATTGTTCCCCTTATGAAATAGCTGACCATGAACATTTTTTCCATCGGCGGATCTAAAGACAACTTGGCGCGGAACCACTAATGAGGATTTCGGAAATTCTGTTGGCATTTGTGAGAGTGAAATCACTTCACCGTTTGTCCGGATCTCCACACCTGTGGGTCGATGGTGACTACTGGACCGATAGGCTATCCCATGATCTGCCAGAATGAGTGGATTGGTCTCAATAGCATCACCCATACTAAGCTGGTCATTAGATTCGGTCTCAATGTTATACCTCCAAATGTCTCGACGGTCTATGTCGTCACAGTTGGCACTATAGACCAAGACCCTCCCATCGGCCGATAGGTGACTGTGTTCCATTTCACAATCTCCTCCCAAAATTGGCACTGCCTTACCGTCCTGTACATCTAAGCGATAGATCTTCATCCAATCCTCGTGCTCCGAGTAGAACAGTAGATTGCCATCAGATGTCCAACGCAGAGGTGTAGGATGGTAATATTGGGCAAATCCTCCATCATCACCAGGAGATGACCACGTCTCCTCCATCCTCTTTGCCTTCAAATCATATACGTTGATTGAAAAAGGATTTCCTGCAGTGATGTCCGCAAGTTCACCCTTCTGCCGTCCCGGGGCACGAATAAAGGCAACGTGGGCTCCATCCAAGGACCATACCGGATGTTGATCGCGGTAGACTGACGGTGCAATCCACTCGATACGTTCGCTGTTCAATACATAATGGCCAATGAAGCTGTGATCATTCCGGTTGCTTACGAACAGGATCTCATCTCCTGAGGGATGAAAGGAAATGTTGGAAAAAACGCCCCTCATTTCCAATATGAGTTCTTTCGCCATACTGGCCAGTTCCACCTTAAAGAGCTTATTCCGCTCCGGGGCCAATACGAAGGAATCATCCGGGCTGATGATATACTGGTCGAAGGAACCTACAGTATCAATTCGATTTGTCTCGAGGTTGAGGCGGATCAATGCCCTTTGAGGATAGATGGCTTCAGATGCAGGATTGGCAATTTCTCCTAAACGGTTTGTGGTGCTGCCCTTCACGAAGAAGAGATGTGTTCCTGAATGATCAAAGCCCAGATTGCGAATGATCTGACCATCGTCATAAGCAGATTGATATTGAAGGCTAGGATCAAAGGCCGGAGACTCAGCAGTGTAGAGTGAACGTATCCCTCTTTCCAGCACTTCCCAAGCCAGTTGATGACCATCTTTGGAAACGACCAGCTGTGTGCAGTAGGGTGCTCCCAGAATAGTCTCCAGCTCATATTGAGCGAGCAGCGGTAGGGCAAGCAAACAAAGTAGGGGAATGATCTTGACTTTCATACTTACATGATCGGTAGTTGCTGCAGAAGGTTCCGGGACAGCATGGACTTAACCTGGCTTTGATCGACCAGCCTCTTCCAGGCGGTCAAGTAGTCTTGCGGTCACACGCAAGAAATCCATCTCGGTAATGATGCCGACCAGTTCGTTAGACTCATTAATTACCGGCAGCGATCCCACCTGGTTTTCTCTCATGCTAGCCATAGCATCCCTGATGGTGGTTTGGGCTGAAGTGGTGATCGGAGAGGGGATCATTACATCCGCCACCGTAACGGCCTTGGGTTCATCTTCGTCTTTGAGGAGTTCGCGCATGATTAATCGGTGAGTCACCAGTCCCACCAGCTTTCCTTTTTCATCTTCGATCGGCACATACCGGATCCGCCGCCAATCCATCATTTCTCCCACCAATTCGATGATGTCTTCTTTACGTACCGTGAAAACATCAGTGGTCATACACTCCCCAACCGTCAAAGTCATGGGTTTATATTCTGCCAGATCACGGATCTCGGGGCTGGGCCATTCGTGAATCGGCAATTCCTTTCGCTGATTTTGAAGCATGGTTGCGGTTGTGACCGTTAATGCTTCGTCCTTGCTGACTTCCTTGACCAGTTTCGTATATCCCCTCAATAACCACCGGGCTCCATTCATATGTCTCTCTGCTCGACGACCAATGACCTCGAGATATCGATTGATGTCTTTACCACTGACCTTTTGGCTATGCAAGCCCTCCTCGGCAATCGGGAGGAGCTCCGATAGGATCAGATCGCGAGCAGTGACTTTTCGGTCGTCCAACCAACTAAATGTAGTATCGATGCCGTAGCGAGCGGCCTTCATGAAATTGTCGCGTGCTTCGGCAAACAAGATGTGCGGCCTCATGTCCTCAAATCGATTTTTGAAGCCCACCATAAGTCCCAACCAAAAGGCAGCATTGGCTACTTCATCCAGGACTGTTGGACCTGACGGTAAGACCCGGTTTTCGATGCGTAAATGGGGTTTGCCATTGTCGCTGATGCCATAACAAGGCCGGTTCCACCGATATACGGTCGAATTGTGCACCTGCAAGGATTTTAATTTTGGCACTTCACCCCTGGAAATTTTCTCTAGTGAGTCCTCTTTGACATCGCTACTCATCAACACTCGAAATCTGGCGATATCATCACGGTAGATATCTAAAATTCCATCATTTAGCCAGTCGTTACCGAAGTCCACTCGGGGTGTACGCTCCCTTAGATGGCGATGTGAAGACCGCGTGTCGATCGATTGCTGAAACATCGCAATGCGTGATTCGTGCCAAAGCCGCTTGCCAAAAACCAACGGAGAATTGGCGGCGATTGCCATGACCGGAGCACTGAGCGTCTGAGCAATATTGTACATATGGGCGAAGTCGGCTGGTGCAACTTGCAGATGCACCTGAAAGCTGGTATTACAGGCCTCCAACATAGGGCTATCGTGCTTGATGATCAACTCATCAATTCCGGCAATGCGTAATTCGTACTCCGATCCCAGCAATTGCTTGTTGATCGCTTCCATCAAAGCCCGGTACCGCTCTTTAGGTGTCATGTTGTCTAATGACAAATCGAACTTTCGCAAAGTGGGCAGAATTCCTGTCAGTAAGGGTGCAGCATTTAATGGCTCCAAATACTCTCTAATCACTGACAGGCGGTATAAGTTCTCACTCTCAAGATTGCTAAAACAAGATCCTGTGAAGAGCTGTGGTGACAGTGTAATCTCTAAGTTGAATTGAGCCAATTCGCTTTCCAGCCACGGGTATTCGGCCAAGTCTTCTAATGCCTTTTGAGCTACCAGCGCAGCCTTGTGATTTTCCAGATCAACCAAAACCATTTCTTGCTCGGCCCCGATCCGCAGCACATCGCTTTCAAACCAATCGTTTTTCAGCATGTGATCAAGCGCCTTCACATCGTCGAGCAGTGCCCGGATGAAAGCACGCAGCTCTTCCTGATCGTCAAGTAGATGAACTTTTTGTTCGCCCATAGGTGTGAGTAAGTTAGAGAATTTTGCCAAATGTCGATAGGTTTGAATCAGGGTATTATTTCCAATATAGAAGCACCAATGAGGGAGTGGAGTAGATGGGTTGTGAGCATGCTGCTGGGTGACTTCAGCAATGTGCTAGATCCCCGGCAAAAGAGTTTGGAGCTTGATGACGATGATTATTGCCTGCCAAATCTCCCAGTTATGGTGATCATTGGATATCTAAATGCACTGATGCCGAGACAATATTCAGAGATTCTAGCCAAAGTGTGATAGAGGTGAGAAACCTGGGAACCTCTATCTTTGTCCTATCGGAGGAGTGCCGGAGTGGTCGAACGGGCCGCACTCGAAATGCGGTGTACTGGCGACGGTACCGGGGGTTCGAATCCCTCCTCCTCCGCAAGCAGTCAAAGCCAGCCACGCATTGCGTGGCTTTTTCATTGGAGGAAATTCTGCAAACTTGCTTGCTGGGATTTACGGAAATGAAAACAGCCCGATAGGGTGGGCCTTGACTGTTTGTAGGTTACTACTTTGTGGGATCGGCGCAGCCAATCCCTCCTCCTCGCAGTAGACAAACAGAACTCCCTCTAAGTTAATAACTTAGGGGGATTCTCTATTTTGGAGTTGCCAAAGTGACAATGGTAAACAATTGTTCCAGAACCTTCTCAGATTTTCACTTAATATGCTGGTTTAAAGCGTTTTAGAGAGATCTGAGAATACTTCCCGGGCAAACCAGGATTGTTATCAGCCCTTAAAAATCGCAAAGCCCTTAGATTGGCAGCTAACACTTGAAGGGTAAATGCATTAGGCATTTCACTGGCTTGCCCCTGATAGATCCTGGCGTAAATTTCATTTCAGCAATAATTCGAATTAGACGCTCCGATAGAAAGGGATCATCACATCTTGTCACTTTCGCTTTCTCAACGTTCCCGGCTTCAGTAACCACGAAGCTCAAAATAACAGTTCTCGCATGAAAGATCCTACGCTCTGACAGCCTGGCAGCAATCATTTGTATCAGTTCGACATTGGTCCCAGATTCCCAGACTGGTGGTTGTTCAAAGCCACATTCTACAATGCAAATATCCTGATCGGAATGGACCTCCTGAGATGGGACAGGCGAAAAGATCGCAGTACAAAATTGAAAAATGGTATGAATAGAGCTGATGCTGAGAATGATACTGATAAGCCTCATGGATTGCCTTTAAAAATGAAGATTCATCTTTCCGAGGGATTGGTGTGTCTTATACTTCAGAACTACACCGGTATCCTGGTGGCTAAGGAATGCCTTCAGATCTTCGATTACGGTACAGGACTTTATTCTCTCAATGAGACGTATGAACATGGTCCACCAGTTTATTTGATTATCTGGTAGTTATCCGATAACAAACGACAACAAATGCTTGTAAACGACAACAAACGTTTATAAACGACTGTAAACGTTTATCAACCGGCTTTATCTTCTGATTCGACATATGTTTGGCAAAAAAGAAATCCATGAATGCCATTATTGAAGGTGAAATAATCCGGTGCAAGCAGCTGTTAGTGATGAAGCGATACAGTACATCCACTATTCGGTGCTACCTACATTTTCTCAAAGATTTTTTCTATCGCCATGAACGGGTTAATCCCTGGGAGCTTACCGATCATGAGGCACGGGCATATATCTTGGAGGCTGTCGATAGCGGTAAGTCCAGGTCCTTGCAAAACCAGTCAATCAATGCGATCAAATTTTATTTTGAAAAGGTATTGGAAAGAGATCGAAAGGTCTATCGGCTGGATAGGCCCAAACGGGAGCTTCACATTCCGGTTGTTTTGAGTGAAGATGAGGTAAGGTGCCTGTTGGGAGCGACCGCTAATCTCAAGCACAGAGCATTGCTTTCGCTCATCTATGCTTGCGGACTGCGCATTGGTGAAGCATTGCAGCTACGCATGACAGATATCAATAGTAAAGACTCAATGATACACATTAAGCAAGCCAAGGGTAGAAAGGACCGGATCGTACCATTGTCTCAAAAGCTGTTACTATTGCTAAGGTATTACTATCGTGAATACCGGCCAAAAGTGTACTTGTTTGAAGGTCAGCGAGGTGGAGGTACTCAATACAGTCAGCGTAGTGCTCAGCAGGTGTTTCGGCGCTCATTGGCCAGGGCGGGTATCGATAGGAGAGTGACCCTACATACCTTGAGGCATTCGTACGCCACCCATCTGTTGCGTTCGGGTACCAATCTGAGGGTGATCCAGAAACTTTTGGGGCACAACAGCAGCAAGACTACGGAGATCTACACCCATATCACCGATATCCAGCTGGCACAAGTGGCTTCACCGTTTGACAATATTGCTTAGATTTATAAGGCATATAAACGCTATAGTAGCGATTATACAAACGTTAGATGTAATACTACGTATAGCATAAAATAAATTGCAAAGAATAAGATAGATGGTCGTAAATTTTAATTGTGGAAAATGCGGGTACAATTACAATTATGAGGTGGGTGAGCCCAGTATGGATAATGAAGGGAATTTAGAATTTGAAAAGAATCCAATTTGTCCGAATTGTGGAATTCGAGGAGAGGAATTATTAAGTGAATTGGGACAGAGTCAGATGACGGATTGGCACTTGGGAGATATTGGATTTGATTAAAAATGAGAATTAAATAAATAGAACACACCCCAATGTGTTGTCTAGCAGAAAATAGTGAGAAAACAGGATTGGAAAAGCGGTTCCGATTGGCGGATTTTTTCGATCGTCATTGGGATGCCTATATGGAGTCACCGACCTGCTATATAAAACCGGAGCAATTAAAAGCAGTCAATGCGATGCGAGTATGTCGGACGGAACGCTTGGGAATAGATGTCTATGCATGTCCGGAATGTGGAGAAGAGAAAAGGATTTACCACAATTGTAAGAATCGATTTTGTCCGACGTGTAGTTGGAAAGACACGATGGAATGGGCGGATCGAATAAAACGGCGTATGCTTCGAGTGAAACATCGTCATATAGTATGCACCTTACCCCATAGCATACATGGTTTGATCCGGAAGAATAAAGTATTGTTGGATGTTTTAATGCGAGCCGCCGCCTTTACGTTTAAAGATTGGATGTTGCACCGACACCAGATAAAAATCGGAATTATCAGTGTACTACATACTTATGGGGAGAAGAAGAATTATCATCCCCATGTGCATATGATTGTATCATGGGGAGGTATAAGGAAAAAGGGGAAATTAAGAGAGATTGAAAATGAATTTGTTCATTATAAATTTCTGCAGAAGAAGTTTCGCATTAATTATGAAAAGGAGTTAATTGAGACTTATGACCGTGGCCACCTGGTGCATTCCTTTGGGGATCGAGTGAGTTTCCTGACCTTCATAAAACAAATCAATCAACAGGATTGGCAACTGCATCTGGAACCGGCTATACAGACACCCAGTGAGGTGATCCGGTATATTGGGAGATATTCCAAGCGAGCTTGTATAAGCGAATATAAGATCACGAGTATGGAAGGAGAGCATATATCCTTTCAGTACAAGGATTACCGAGACAGGGACAGCGAAGGCAATCCGAAAATAAAAGAATTGACATTACATTATCGGAAGTTTTTTCCCCGGCTTCTGCAACATGTACCACCGCCGTATTTTCGGGTTGTTCGATACTATGGATTATATTCTAATCATGGTCATATAGCACCGGAATATCTAAATGCGGAGACAGACGACCAGGGATCTCAGCTAGAGGAAGAAAATAATCAATGTGAAATATGCCACCAGAAGCGGGTATATGTATACACCTTCTTAAACCGAAGACCTAAAAGCGATCAATCAACTGACCTGACCAAGTGGTACACCAAATACAAAAGAGTAGCATAAGGACATTGATAGGGATTAGTATGTCCAGTACTGAAAAAACAGGGAATCCATTCAGAAATCAAATAGTAAAGAATCAAAAATGGATCAATTAAGATGGAGAATGATTAAAAAAGAAGAACTAAATTGCGGAAGTGATGATTTCAATAACTATAACGAAAGAATTAGAAATGTTGAAATTCTATATAAATAGTGAAAGGAAAGAAAGGTACTACATCTAACATAGCATAAAAAGCAATAGCCAACGCCTGATACCAAACAGAAAATAAGATAAAATGAATGATTTCACAAAGACCAATAACAGCAGACTAGTAACGGCTACTGCTTTTATGCTCTAAACGTTAGATGTAATACTACGTATAGCATAAAATAAATTGCAAAGAATAAGATAGATGGTCGTAAATTTTAATTGTGGAAAATGCGGGTACAATTACAATTATGAGGTGGGTGAGCCCAGTATGGATAATGAAGGGAATTTAGAATTTGAAAAGAATCCAATTTGTCCGAATTGTGGAATTCGAGGAGAGGAATTATTAAGTGAATTGGGACAGAGTCAGATGACGGATTGGCACTTGGGAGATATTGGATTTGATTAAAAATGAGAATTAAATAAATAGAACACACCCCAATGTGTTGTCTAGCAGAAAATAGTGAGAAAACAGGATTGGAAAAGCGGTTCCGATTGGCGGATTTTTTCGATCGTCATTGGGATGCCTATATGGAGTCACCGACCTGCTATATAAAACCGGAGCAATTAAAAGCAGTCAATGCGATGCGAGTATGTCGGACGGAACGCTTGGGAATAGATGTCTATGCATGTCCGGAATGTGGAGAAGAGAAAAGGATTTACCACAATTGTAAGAATCGATTTTGTCCGACGTGTAGTTGGAAAGACACGATGGAATGGGCGGATCGAATAAAACGGCGTATGCTTCGAGTGAAACATCGTCATATAGTATGCACCTTACCCCATAGCATACATGGTTTGATCCGGAAGAATAAAGTATTGTTGGATGTTTTAATGCGAGCCGCCGCCTTTACGTTTAAAGATTGGATGTTGCACCGACACCAGATAAAAATCGGAATTATCAGTGTACTACATACTTATGGGGAGAAGAAGAATTATCATCCCCATGTGCATATGATTGTATCATGGGGAGGTATAAGGAAAAAGGGGAAATTAAGAGAGATTGAAAATGAATTTGTTCATTATAAATTTCTGCAGAAGAAGTTTCGCATTAATTATGAAAAGGAGTTAATTGAGACTTATGACCGTGGCCACCTGGTGCATTCCTTTGGGGATCGAGTGAGTTTCCTGACCTTCATAAAACAAATCAATCAACAGGATTGGCAACTGCATCTGGAACCGGCTATACAGACACCCAGTGAGGTGATCCGGTATATTGGGAGATATTCCAAGCGAGCTTGTATAAGCGAATATAAGATCACGAGTATGGAAGGAGAGCATATATCCTTTCAGTACAAGGATTACCGAGACAGGGACAGCGAAGGCAATCCGAAAATAAAAGAATTGACATTACATTATCGGAAGTTTTTTCCCCGGCTTCTGCAACATGTACCACCGCCGTATTTTCGGGTTGTTCGATACTATGGATTATATTCTAATCATGGTCATATAGCACCGGAATATCTAAATGCGGAGACAGACGACCAGGGATCTCAGCTAGAGGAAGAAAATAATCAATGTGAAATATGCCACCAGAAGCGGGTATATGTATACACCTTCTTAAACCGAAGACCTAAAAGCGATCAATCAACTGACCTGACCAAGTGGTACACCAAATACAAAAGAGTAGCATAAGGACATTGATAGGGATTAGTATGTCCAGTACTGAAAAAACAGGGAATCCATTCAGAAATCAAATAGTAAAGAATCAAAAATGGATCAATTAAGATGGAGAATGATTAAAAAAGAAGAACTAAATTGCGGAAGTGATGATTTCAATAACTATAACGAAAGAATTAGAAATGTTGAAATTCTATATAAATAGTGAAAGGAAAGAAAGGTACTACATCTAACATAGCATAAAAAGCAATAGCCAACGCCTGATACCAAACAGAAAATAAGATAAAATGAATGATTTCACAAAGACCAATAACAGCAGACTAGTAACGGCTACTGCTTTTATGCTCTAAACGTTAGATGTAATACTACGTATAGCATAAAATAAATTGCAAAGAATAAGATAGATGGTCGTAAATTTTAATTGTGGAAAATGCGGGTACAATTACAATTATGAGGTGGGTGAGCCCAGTATGGATAATGAAGGGAATTTAGAATTTGAAAAGAATCCAATTTGTCCGAATTGTGGAATTCGAGGAGAGGAATTATTAAGTGAATTGGGACAGAGTCAGATGACGGATTGGCACTTGGGAGATATTGGATTTGATTAAAAATGAGAATTAAATAAATAGAACACACCCCAATGTGTTGTCTAGCAGAAAATAGTGAGAAAACAGGATTGGAAAAGCGGTTCCGATTGGCGGATTTTTTCGATCGTCATTGGGATGCCTATATGGAGTCACCGACCTGCTATATAAAACCGGAGCAATTAAAAGCAGTCAATGCGATGCGAGTATGTCGGACGGAACGCTTGGGAATAGATGTCTATGCATGTCCGGAATGTGGAGAAGAGAAAAGGATTTACCACAATTGTAAGAATCGATTTTGTCCGACGTGTAGTTGGAAAGACACGATGGAATGGGCGGATCGAATAAAACGGCGTATGCTTCGAGTGAAACATCGTCATATAGTATGCACCTTACCCCATAGCATACATGGTTTGATCCGGAAGAATAAAGTATTGTTGGATGTTTTAATGCGAGCCGCCGCCTTTACGTTTAAAGATTGGATGTTGCACCGACACCAGATAAAAATCGGAATTATCAGTGTACTACATACTTATGGGGAGAAGAAGAATTATCATCCCCATGTGCATATGATTGTATCATGGGGAGGTATAAGGAAAAAGGGGAAATTAAGAGAGATTGAAAATGAATTTGTTCATTATAAATTTCTGCAGAAGAAGTTTCGCATTAATTATGAAAAGGAGTTAATTGAGACTTATGACCGTGGCCACCTGGTGCATTCCTTTGGGGATCGAGTGAGTTTCCTGACCTTCATAAAACAAATCAATCAACAGGATTGGCAACTGCATCTGGAACCGGCTATACAGACACCCAGTGAGGTGATCCGGTATATTGGGAGATATTCCAAGCGAGCTTGTATAAGCGAATATAAGATCACGAGTATGGAAGGAGAGCATATATCCTTTCAGTACAAGGATTACCGAGACAGGGACAGCGAAGGCAATCCGAAAATAAAAGAATTGACATTACATTATCGGAAGTTTTTTCCCCGGCTTCTGCAACATGTACCACCGCCGTATTTTCGGGTTGTTCGATACTATGGATTATATTCTAATCATGGTCATATAGCACCGGAATATCTAAATGCGGAGACAGACGACCAGGGATCTCAGCTAGAGGAAGAAAATAATCAATGTGAAATATGCCACCAGAAGCGGGTATATGTATACACCTTCTTAAACCGAAGACCTAAAAGCGATCAATCAACTGACCTGACCAAGTGGTACACCAAATACAAAAGAGTAGCATAAGGACATTGATAGGGATTAGTATGTCCAGTACTGAAAAAACAGGGAATCCATTCAGAAATCAAATAGTAAAGAATCAAAAATGGATCAATTAAGATGGAGAATGATTAAAAAAGAAGAACTAAATTGCGGAAGTGATGATTTCAATAACTATAACGAAAGAATTAGAAATGTTGAAATTCTATATAAATAGTGAAAGGAAAGAAAGGTACTACATCTAACATAGCATAAAAAGCAATAGCCAACGCCTGATACCAAACAGAAAATAAGATAAAATGAATGATTTCACAAAGACCAATAACAGCAGACTAGTAACGGCTACTGCTTTTATGCTCTAAACGTTAGATGTAATACTACGTATAGCATAAAATAAATTGCAAAGAATAAGATAGATGGTCGTAAATTTTAATTGTGGAAAATGCGGGTACAATTACAATTATGAGGTGGGTGAGCCCAGTATGGATAATGAAGGGAATTTAGAATTTGAAAAGAATCCAATTTGTCCGAATTGTGGAATTCGAGGAGAGGAATTATTAAGTGAATTGGGACAGAGTCAGATGACGGATTGGCACTTGGGAGATATTGGATTTGATTAAAAATGAGAATTAAATAAATAGAACACACCCCAATGTGTTGTCTAGCAGAAAATAGTGAGAAAACAGGATTGGAAAAGCGGTTCCGATTGGCGGATTTTTTCGATCGTCATTGGGATGCCTATATGGAGTCACCGACCTGCTATATAAAACCGGAGCAATTAAAAGCAGTCAATGCGATGCGAGTATGTCGGACGGAACGCTTGGGAATAGATGTCTATGCATGTCCGGAATGTGGAGAAGAGAAAAGGATTTACCACAATTGTAAGAATCGATTTTGTCCGACGTGTAGTTGGAAAGACACGATGGAATGGGCGGATCGAATAAAACGGCGTATGCTTCGAGTGAAACATCGTCATATAGTATGCACCTTACCCCATAGCATACATGGTTTGATCCGGAAGAATAAAGTATTGTTGGATGTTTTAATGCGAGCCGCCGCCTTTACGTTTAAAGATTGGATGTTGCACCGACACCAGATAAAAATCGGAATTATCAGTGTACTACATACTTATGGGGAGAAGAAGAATTATCATCCCCATGTGCATATGATTGTATCATGGGGAGGTATAAGGAAAAAGGGGAAATTAAGAGAGATTGAAAATGAATTTGTTCATTATAAATTTCTGCAGAAGAAGTTTCGCATTAATTATGAAAAGGAGTTAATTGAGACTTATGACCGTGGCCACCTGGTGCATTCCTTTGGGGATCGAGTGAGTTTCCTGACCTTCATAAAACAAATCAATCAACAGGATTGGCAACTGCATCTGGAACCGGCTATACAGACACCCAGTGAGGTGATCCGGTATATTGGGAGATATTCCAAGCGAGCTTGTATAAGCGAATATAAGATCACGAGTATGGAAGGAGAGCATATATCCTTTCAGTACAAGGATTACCGAGACAGGGACAGCGAAGGCAATCCGAAAATAAAAGAATTGACATTACATTATCGGAAGTTTTTTCCCCGGCTTCTGCAACATGTACCACCGCCGTATTTTCGGGTTGTTCGATACTATGGATTATATTCTAATCATGGTCATATAGCACCGGAATATCTAAATGCGGAGACAGACGACCAGGGATCTCAGCTAGAGGAAGAAAATAATCAATGTGAAATATGCCACCAGAAGCGGGTATATGTATACACCTTCTTAAACCGAAGACCTAAAAGCGATCAATCAACTGACCTGACCAAGTGGTACACCAAATACAAAAGAGTAGCATAAGGACATTGATAGGGATTAGTATGTCCAGTACTGAAAAAACAGGGAATCCATTCAGAAATCAAATAGTAAAGAATCAAAAATGGATCAATTAAGATGGAGAATGATTAAAAAAGAAGAACTAAATTGCGGAAGTGATGATTTCAATAACTATAACGAAAGAATTAGAAATGTTGAAATTCTATATAAATAGTGAAAGGAAAGAAAGGTACTACATCTAACATAGCATAAAAAGCAATAGCCAACGCCTGATACCAAACAGAAAATAAGATAAAATGAATGATTTCACAAAGACCAATAACAGCAGACTAGTAACGGCGATGTAATACTACGTATAGCATAAAATAAATTGCAAAGAATAAGATAGATGGTCGTAAATTTTAATTGTGGAAAATGCGGGTACAATTACAATTATGAGGTGGGTGAGCCCAGTATGGATAATGAAGGGAATTTAGAATTTGAAAAGAATCCAATTTGTCCGAATTGTGGAATTCGAGGAGAGGAATTATTAAGTGAATTGGGACAGAGTCAGATGACGGATTGGCACTTGGGAGATATTGGATTTGATTAAAAATGAGAATTAAATAAATAGAACACACCCCAATGTGTTGTCTAGCAGAAAATAGTGAGAAAACAGGATTGGAAAAGCGGTTCCGATTGGCGGATTTTTTCGATCGTCATTGGGATGCCTATATGGAGTCACCGACCTGCTATATAAAACCGGAGCAATTAAAAGCAGTCAATGCGATGCGAGTATGTCGGACGGAACGCTTGGGAATAGATGTCTATGCATGTCCGGAATGTGGAGAAGAGAAAAGGATTTACCACAATTGTAAGAATCGATTTTGTCCGACGTGTAGTTGGAAAGACACGATGGAATGGGCGGATCGAATAAAACGGCGTATGCTTCGAGTGAAACATCGTCATATAGTATGCACCTTACCCCATAGCATACATGGTTTGATCCGGAAGAATAAAGTATTGTTGGATGTTTTAATGCGAGCCGCCGCCTTTACGTTTAAAGATTGGATGTTGCACCGACACCAGATAAAAATCGGAATTATCAGTGTACTACATACTTATGGGGAGAAGAAGAATTATCATCCCCATGTGCATATGATTGTATCATGGGGAGGTATAAGGAAAAAGGGGAAATTAAGAGAGATTGAAAATGAATTTGTTCATTATAAATTTCTGCAGAAGAAGTTTCGCATTAATTATGAAAAGGAGTTAATTGAGACTTATGACCGTGGCCACCTGGTGCATTCCTTTGGGGATCGAGTGAGTTTCCTGACCTTCATAAAACAAATCAATCAACAGGATTGGCAACTGCATCTGGAACCGGCTATACAGACACCCAGTGAGGTGATCCGGTATATTGGGAGATATTCCAAGCGAGCTTGTATAAGCGAATATAAGATCACGAGTATGGAAGGAGAGCATATATCCTTTCAGTACAAGGATTACCGAGACAGGGACAGCGAAGGCAATCCGAAAATAAAAGAATTGACATTACATTATCGGAAGTTTTTTCCCCGGCTTCTGCAACATGTACCACCGCCGTATTTTCGGGTTGTTCGATACTATGGATTATATTCTAATCATGGTCATATAGCACCGGAATATCTAAATGCGGAGACAGACGACCAGGGATCTCAGCTAGAGGAAGAAAATAATCAATGTGAAATATGCCACCAGAAGCGGGTATATGTATACACCTTCTTAAACCGAAGACCTAAAAGCGATCAATCAACTGACCTGACCAAGTGGTACACCAAATACAAAAGAGTAGCATAAGGACATTGATAGGGATTAGTATGTCCAGTACTGAAAAAACAGGGAATCCATTCAGAAATCAAATAGTAAAGAATCAAAAATGGATCAATTAAGATGGAGAATGATTAAAAAAGAAGAACTAAATTGCGGAAGTGATGATTTCAATAACTATAACGAAAGAATTAGAAATGTTGAAATTCTATATAAATAGTGAAAGGAAAGAAAGGTACTACATCTAACATAGCATAAAAAGCAATAGCCAACGCCTGATACCAAACAGAAAATAAGATAAAATGAATGATTTCACAAAGACCAATAACAGCAGACTAGTAACGGCTACTGCTTTTATGCTCTAAACGTTTATGCTGCATAAATATGAAATTACATCAAAAGACATATCGCTGTAATACAATTCATGAATTACCAACAAGTAATTTTATTTCTGATTTAGAAAGAGGAATAAATCTCAAAGTAATCTTTGGAAGAAGGATCAAAAATCAGAGACAAAATATTGGTGAAAGTTGGCAGAAAGAGTTTCCAAATTATAGTATTGGCATCCATCTAGTGGAGGACGAAATAAATATTCACAAGCTCATAACCTTCAAAGAAATGGATGAGAATTGGGAGTACTTCGAAAACTGCGCAGTTCAATACAGAAATTTGGCAACTATTAGAATAAATAAGCTTGCTAAACACTTAGGAATTGAAATTTTCAAAGGGTTCCCTCTAAAAACTCTTAATCCCTGGAAAAACACTTCTTACGAATCACATGGAAAAATTGATGACTGGAAGTACTATTTCCATGGATTTCATTGTTGTTTCGAAAATCTAATATCAGGTCAAACTATGGAAGTACCATTAACATATGGTTTAGAGTTTGGTGAATTAGACCCATATTTTTTCAGTAATTTCATCAATACTTCCCCAGAATTATCTAATCATGATGTAAAACTATACAACCTGTATAGAGATGGAAACCAAATTTTGGAAAGAATGTGTGAACTTGGAAAATTCATTGAAATTCAATCAAACATAGAGGGGATTAAAGGAATAACGACGAAAAAAGGCCACATCAATTCTCCAAGAATATATAAAGAGGCCTTTGGAGGTGCCAAAATTCAAAAAGTAAATTTTAAATTGAAACGTAAACCTTGGTGGAAGAGAATACTAAGCAAATGAATACGCAGCATAACAATGCATGACCATGCCAGCCTTCCTTTGGTCGGCCGTCAGGTATGCTAACCGTTATCTGCAAGGGGAATGAAAAATGAATATTGAGAAAATTGGAAATTTCAAATTGCCAGATGATTTCAAACAGATACTTGATCGGTTTGAACAGAAATTCAATGGTGAAGGATTCTCCCAATTTGCCTCATACATTGGAATTGATTGGGTAACTGACATAGACGAGGTAAGGGGTTATGAACTTGTACCATTTGAGGCAGAATTGCCATTTCCAACAGGTAGCAATGGTGAACATATGGGATGGTTAAACCTTTGCCCTAATCAAAGAGAATTCAAAAAGCCATTTATTTGCTGGGCTCCTTTAGGCGGACATATTTTTTATCATGGAACAGAGGTTAAGCAAATTCTTGCTAATTCAATTTTCAATCTCCATAGTGGATAATCCGGCGATATTGACCCACCCATTCCAGTGATATTGACCCACCCATTCCGGTCAAGCTGACCCACCCATTCCGGTGATATTGACCCACCCCCGGAAAGAGAGATCTGAGATAGGGAAGCCAAGAGCTAAGTTGCTAAAAAAAGCAGCTTAGAGATGGCAGGAAAAACAAAGACAATGACTCAGATCAGAAAGATTCTATTAGGCCAACAGAAGGGCTGGTCCATTAGGAAAATATCGAAGCGTACAGGTATTGCCAGAAACACGGTACGAACCTACTTGAGACGGGTGGAAGAGCAAGACGGGGATGTTAGCCAATTACTTGAACTGGATGATAGGATGTTGAGCCAGATTGTGCTAAGTCCATTAATTGAAGATGATCCTCGCTATGAAGCATTGGTTGCTCAGATGACTTATTTCGAAGAGCAATTGAGTAAAGTAGGGGTTACCAGAAAACTTCTCTGGGAAGAGTACCGGGAAAAGGATCCTAAAGGCTATGGGTACTCACAGTTCTGTGATCATCTCCATCAGTGGCACAAAGCTCATCAAGTAGTAATGCATATGGAACACCAACCCGGTGAAATATTAGAGATTGACTATGCAGGTAAGAAGCTTAGTTATGTGGACGATTCGACGGGTGAAGTTATCGATTGCGAGTCGTTAATCACGGTACTTCCCTACAGCTGTATGATCTATTTGGAGGCTGTACCCAATCAACAACAAGATCATTTAGTAGCAGCATTGGGACGGGCTCTGGAATATTACCGAGGTGTTCCTCAGGCACTTAAAGTAGACAACATGCGTAGTGCAGTGACCAAGGCGGACCGGTATGAACCGACCTTTACTGAGTTGATGGATGAGTTTGCTCAACATTACCAAACTACTGCGATCACCGCGCGGGTGGGTAAACCGAGAGATAAATCCAGTGTAGAGAATAGTGTACGTATTGTCTACCAAGAGATTTATGCCAAATTACGGAACCGAATATTTTTCAGTATTGCCCAGATTAATGAGGCGATCCGGCCTTTGCTAGATCAGCTCAATCAAAAGAAGATGAGCGGTAAGGACTACAGTCGCAGAGATCTTTTCGAACTCCATGAGTACAGTACCCTGAACGATTTGCCATCATCTCGATTTATCGTTCGTAAAACCGCTGAATACAAAGTTCAGAAGAATTATCACATAATGTTAGGCGAGGACCGGCACTTCTACAGTGTCCCCTATCGATTAGTAGGTAAAAAGGTAAAGGTGCGCTACAGCTTTAAGCTGGTTGAGATTTATCATGACCATCTACGAGTAGCTGCTCATGAACGGATCCGTACTAAATATATGTGGTCAACCATCTCAGAGCATATGCCACCCAATCATCAGCACTACCATGAGCAGCTTGGTTGGAAAGCTGAGGATATATTGGCCAAGGCCAGTAAAATTGGGGAGTACACTTTACAAGCGACTCAGCGCATACTGGAGCGTAAGATCTTTGTCCAACAAGCTTTTAGCTCCTGTTTGGGGCTGCAAAGTCTTACCAAAAAATACGGCAAAGATCGGCTGGAGTTGGCTTGTAAAAGAGCATTGTCAAACGGTGCAGTACCCACCTATAAGATCATTAAAAACATTCTTGATCTGCGCCTTGATCAAGCTGAGATCCAAAACAAAATAGATTTTATCACTCCTGAGCACGATAACATTCGTGGCCCTCAAAACTATCAGTAACAGTAATAATTAGTAAAACAAAAATGTGAATATCATGAATACTCAAGCGACACTTGAACAAATGCAGCAGCTGCGCTTAGAAGGAATGGCTAAAAGTTATCAAGCTATTCTTGCTCTACCTTCTCACCAGCACCCTGAGGCACATCAGATGCTGGCACAACTCATTCAACAGGAAAAAGAGTGGAAGATCGTTAAACGAACGCGTATGTACCTTAGGCTTAGTAAGCTCAGATATGCTGCCAGCTTGGAGGAGATTAAATGTTCCAAAAAGCGTAATCTCTCCAAAGATCAACTTGCATTATTTGCCGACTGCTCCTATATCAATCGAGCTGAAAACATTCTGATTACCGGTGCTACCGGTTGTGGTAAATCTTACTTAGCCTGTGCTTTGGGACATCAGGCCTGTTTACTGGGCTATAAGGTTCTGTATTTAAATATGACACGCTTTGTCGAAAAACTCACCTTAGCCAAAATTGATGGATCGGTTATTAAAGTTTACAACCAAATTGAGAAGATTCCTTTGCTCGTTCTTGATGACTTTGGCTTGCAGCCATTGGAACCCTCGGTGAGATTATCGCTGCTACAAATTTTGGAGGATCGATATGGTAAAAGGTCAACCATAATTGCATCTCAGTTACCCATCAACAAATGGCACGAATACATCGCCGATGGTACACTGGCCGATGCTATCCTCGATCGACTAACCGCCAAGTTCCATCGAATTGAACTCAAAGGAGAATCACTCAGAAAGAACAACTAAACGGGATTTAACCAATGGATAGCCAAATGTAGGCCTGTTTTGAGAATCAGTAAAGGGTATATAAACAAACACAGTCGGCCACAAGGCCTCCTTCTGTTTGCCCTTGACTGAATCCCAAAACATACTCATCGGTGGCTTATCCTTTGATCAAATCCAACCGCTGTCAAATCCAATATCATTATGGCAAATCCAAAGATTTTAACGACTTTTAAATCATGAATTTTAAACCCTTGTCTCTCTCATCTTTCTAACCCCACTTAGGGTGGGTCAATATGGCCGGAATGGTGGGTCAGCATCAGCGGAATCTGCACATAGTCCAAAATATGAAGACATAGATACGGAATTCCTAAAAGAATTGGGAATCCATATTGAAACTGCGAACAAACCGATTCTGGTTAATTATGAAGATGAGCCACTAAATAAAATTCCTTTGTCTCTACCTGAAGGATACCAATATGAAATCACTTCAGACGGAGTTGGGGTGATTGCTAATAGTGATCATTTCTCAAATGAATATACCTACGAACAATCTGAGAATTCAATTGAGGAATATCTCGAACTAGCAAAACAAAACTTCGATAAATCTTACTTTGCAACTTCTCTCTTCCTCTTAAAAGAAGCCTACTATAAAAACTACTATAGCGGAATCAACCGAAATCAAATTTTTGAATTGCTTAAATTAAAGGAAATAACATATAAAAAACTGCAAATGGAAGAAGCAGCAAAACAAGTTGATCGAATGTTAATACAAATGAAACCCAGCAGATAACAGGCCGTGACCATGCCATGCCTGCTGTCGCGACGGCACGTCAGGTACGGCCGGACCGTTCGCTGCAAGCAGAAAAAATAAACCAAAAAACACATGAATCCAATAACCGAAAAATCAGGTAAAAATATTCTCACTCAATTAGTACCAAATGACCAAACGGAATTTGATACTCCTGAGGATGTTTTGGATTCATGGATAAATCAATTTCAAATTCAGAAAGAAAATTTAGATGAAGGAAGTAAGGGATTAAGAAATCCTCAAGTTGGGGCGTTTTATTCGATTTTATCTCATTGGACATTATCAGCAGAAATAGGGACTGTAGTTCTACCAACAGGGACAGGTAAAACAGAAACTATGTTAGCTGCTTATGTTTCCGAAGGATTAAAAAAGCTTTTGATAATTGTCCCTACCGACCCATTAAGAAAACAGATTTCTCAGAAGTTCCTAAAACTTGGATTACTCAATCTTTTGGGACTAATGGGAGATGAAATAAAATACCCAATTGTTGGAATTGTTAATAGTAAATTTGATTCCGTAGAAAGTGCTAATTCCTTTTTGCAGAAATCAAATGTAATAGTGGCTACTGCAAGTATTATGGCAAGAATGGACTTAGAAGTTCTTGACTCCTTCAATACAAATTGTACCCATCTATTTATAGATGAGGCTCATCACACAGAAGCTAAAACTTGGAAAAAAATAAGAGACTCATTTAAAGAGAAAAAGATAATCCAATTCACAGCAACGCCGTTTAGAAACGATAACAAAAAGATTGAAGGGAAAATAATATATAATTACCCGCTAAGAAAAGCCCAAGAAGAAGGCTACTTTAAACCTATAAACTTTGTCAAAATCTATGAATATTCGACTCCTAAGATGGACAGTGCCATCGCTTCCCGAGCTGTAGAACAACTAAGAAACGATAAGCAGAATTATGCTCATATTCTATTGGCAAGAGTGGCTACTCAAAAAAGAGCAGATGAAGTTTTTGAAATTTACAGTCAGTATAGCGATGAATTTAGAGTAGTTAAAATTCATTCGGGAATGAAAGCACGTCCCAAAAGAGAAGCCCATCAAAAAATTGTTGCAAAAGAGGTTGATATCATAGTATGTGTAGACATGCTTGGAGAAGGTTTTGATTTACCACAATTAAAAATTGCCGCGTTTCATGACATAAGGAAAAGCCTACCCATTACCTTGCAATTCGTTGGACGGTTTACGAGGACACAACATGATGAGCAACTTGGTAACGCTTCGATTATCGTGAATCTTGCAAATGTTGAAGTAAGCAACGAATTAGATGATTTATATTCAAGAGACCCTGACTGGAACAAACTACTTCCTTATCTAAGTGAAAGTCGAACACAACAAGAGATTGATTTATACAATTTTGTTTCGGGGTTTCAGGGCAACGAGGATTTTCCAATTTCTATTCAAAGCTTTAAACCCGCCTTGAGTACAGTTGTATTTAAAAATCATACAACATCATGGTTTCCGACTAACTATGAAAAAGGTATATCTCCATCACAAGATTTTGAAGTATTACGTCACACCCTAAATTCTGAAGAGAAAATATTGGTAATTGTGTACGCAACAAAAATCCCTACTGATTGGGTAGATAACGATTTAATTTCAGATTTAATTTGGGGGTTCTATGTGGTTTACTGGGAGACAAGGAATAATTTGCTTTTCATACATAGTTCGGACAATAGCAGCCTCCATATAAGTTTAGCAAAATCAATTATTGGAGAGCAAGCTGAATTAATCAATGGAGATAATGGGGGAAGAATTTTTAGAACATTAAGTGGTATTCAGCGATTCAAGCTGCAAAATGTAGGACTAACAGAAATTATTGGAAAGCTAATTAGATTTGTAATGAGAGTTGGTTCTGACATAGAACCTGCATTGAGCAGAAGCCAAATTCAACGAGCTAAAAAAGCAATGATTTTTGGTTCTGGATATGAAAATGGTTCTCCAATTTCAATTGGATGTTCATTTAAGGGAAGAATTTGGTCAAGACGAAAAAATGACATTTCCACTTTTGTCAAATGGTGTAAACATGTCGGGAATAAAATAACTAATGAAGATATTGACGCTAACGAAGTTTTAAAAGCAGCATTAGTTCCTAAAGCTGTTTCTGAATGCCCTCAATTGTATCCTTTCATGATTGATTGGGGAAAAGACATTTACTCGCAATCTGAAACAAAATATTCTTTTGTTATTCAAGATTCTGAATATCAATTATATAATACAGATATCATTTTGGTTAATCCGTCTGACCGAGGAAATATTCGGTTCGGATTAAAAAGTCAACAAACTACTTTTGTAGAATTAGAATTAGAGATTTTTGATTCTGGCAGAGGATATTCAGATTTTAGGTTTAATAAAGTCAATCCGAATATTGATGTATTTGTTAAGTACGGAACAAAAACAGAAAAAATAGAAGATTATTTCTACAAAGACACACCTCCGATTTGGTTTGCCAATGGAGACTATTTAGAGGGCAACAGTTATATACAACTTCAAGATTCACTAAATCCATTCCCAAAAGAAGATATTATTGCTTGGGATTGGACTGGAGTAGATTTAAGTGTAGAATCACAAGGAGTAGGTAAAATCCAAAATTCGATTCAATTTAAAACATTCGAGTTATTAAAGAATAATGAATTTGATTATGATGTTTTATTCGATGACGATGATACTGGAGAGATAGCAGATATTGTCGCAATAAAAGTTTTAGAGAACAAAATACTGATTGAGCTATACCATTTAAAGTTTGCAATCGAAGGTGTGACAAGCAGAAGAATAGATAATCTTTATCAGGTTTGTGGTCAAGCTCAAAAGTCTGTCAATTGGAAATTCAAAAAAGGAAAAGAGTTTCTTGAACACTTATTGAGAAGAGAAGCATTACGCATTGATAGAGGGGCAAGTTCAAGATTTGAAAAAGGAACTAAAGATGACTTAATTCATATTATTGACTTAGTGAATAATCGTGTTCCACTTGAATTTGAAATTTCAATAGTGCAACCTGGAATTTCTAAGGCGAATATTTCCGAAAATCAGTTGACTTTACTTGGGGTTGTTGAAACTTACTTAATGGAAAGAGCCTTGATTAAACTAAAAGTAATTGGAAGTGAATAAAAAGAAGCCAGCAGCGAACAAAGGCTATGATGTCCATGCCTCCTAAACGTCGGCACGGCACATAGCCAAACCGTTACCCATAATAAAAAAGAATATTCGTTCAAATAAAACTTGAAACATATAGATCAGATAGTACAAGTACCAAGCACAAACTTTGAACAATATCGAAGCGAAATAAAATGATTCGATTTCTCCTTCTATTGGGATCCTTGATTCTACTGACCTGTAACAATAGGACAGCATTAAACTTATCGGACTCTAAGACCCACGAGATTAATAACGAATTGGCCCTTGAACTAAAGAAAGCAAAGGAGGCGATTGTCAGTGTGAGGGGCAAAATTGAGAGTATGGTTAGGGATAAAGATGATCATGAAATGCCTTATGAAATACTTGTAACACAAAAAGAAGCGAGGAAAATCAAGGCAGAAGCAGCGGAGATTTTGGAAGCACACTCGGAGAACTGGAAATATATAAGATCTTTGGAGGAAATTCTTACAAGCTGTGAGAATCAAGAATCCAAATGGGACGAATACTGCTTTAAAAATATGCCATGGTTTGGCGTCGAACCGATTTTAAATGTTTGGATTAGTAAATACGACGAAGCATTAAATAGAATAAGGGAATGATTGGTATACTATGGGTAACATTGCACGACCACGGCATGCCTCCTTCGTCGTCACAGCCGGGTGTGCGATGACGTTATGTGGGATAGCAAAGGAAAGATCTAATTGCAAGTATTACCAAATATTGGTAACTTTGAAGAAAAAATGACATCATGGGGAAAAATACATCAGTTTCATTGGGTAAGCATTTTGAAGAGTTCGTTCAATATAGAATCAAAGAAGGAAGGTACAAGAATGCAAGTGAAGTAATCAGAGCTGGACTAAGGTTATTAGAAGAAGAAGAGCAAAAATTCTATGCATTGAAATCAGCAATTGAAGAAGGTATTGATAGTGGCATAGCTGTTGATTTTGAACCAAATAAATTCTTAGAACAAATCAAGAAAGAACGAAGAATGAATGGCTAATTACAAATTAACCAAGAAGGCTGTTCAAGATCTCAAACAAATCTGGGATTACACGTTTGACAATTGGTCTGAAAATCAAGCTGATAAATACTATGGAGATATAATAAAGCACTGTTCAGAACTTGCCAATAATCCAACAGCAGGAAGACAATATGAACAGCTTTTGAGTGGATTAAGAGGATCGAAAGTGAACAAGCATATAGTCTTTTATAGACAACTGTCTGAATATGAAATTGAAGTAGACAGAATCCTTCATGAACGAATGGATTTGAAAACAAGATTATTGGAAGAATGAGTACCCCACATAACAAGCGATACCACATCAGCCACCCTAACGGGATGGCCGCCGGGTATCGCCAGAACGTTGTGCCGCATACCATGTCCAATATTTCGACTATCTAAATTTTCGAATGGAAATATCGTTGTTGTCAGCTCTAAGATTTGATTCTAGTAATCCCATAGATAGGAAGGCAGGTGGGACAGAGGATGTTTGTACTATTTTGGATGAAGTTCAGCAGATTGTCAAGGACGTAATAATCAACGACAGAATACTATTCAAACCCGATAATTAATCTAGAATGTCATATCTTTAATTAAAAAAAAACTTTAAGCATGAAAGCCAATTCGTTGATTGTTATGTTCTTATTATCAAGTTCTATCTCTGTCGCACAGCAATCCGGATTTCAAAATCAAAAAGAATCATCGAACCCACTCGATGGTGAATCTCTTTTTCACATTGTGTCTAAGTGGAGTCAATTCAATGACCATCTAACCGGATCCGATTCAGACCAAGCTACCACACGATGGCTGGGGGAAAGATTATCAAAAGCAGGCTATCAGGTCGAGTTTCAAGAATTGGCTATACCATTATTTTCCTTTGACGGAGCAGAATTGAAAGTAAATAATCAGGAAGTCCCCTGCTTCCCAATTTGGACACCTATGAGTACGGATGGGCAACCAATTACGGCTCCCTTAGTATTGATGGAGAGGAATAAGCAGGTTGATTATTCTGATAAATTTGTTTTGGTTGAGGTAGATGAATTACGCATGCCTCAATTTCGAATGGCCTTAGAAGCCGTTCAATCTGGTGCAAAGGGCTTAATAATAAACTATCCTCATGCATCCGGAGTCCTTGGTGCAGTTAACAGTCCCCAGCCAGACAAACCTTTGCCTGTACCAATTTTACTTGTTGGTAACCAACATTTCGATAAATTAAGAAAAGAGGCCGCCCGGAATGCCCAAACTTCGATCAATGTAATGGGCCATTTCAAACCACAGGCAAAGGCACACAACATAATTGGTAAATTGGACAGGGGTCATGGCAAATGGGTGGTCATTTCTGCGTATTCCGGCGATGTTGACCCCCTCATTCCGGATGAAGCTGACCCCCATATTCCGGCAAGCTGACCCCCTGAAAAGGAGGGAACCAGGTGAGGGGGATTCTGACAAGCTGACCCCTTCCGATGCAAGTCAATATTCCGGCATGCTGACCCCTGAAGGACTTTTCTTGGGGGACTGACATTCCGGCATGTTGACCCCGTTGGATGTTATCCTACGGGGTTGACCCCCTTGTAGAGAGGCATAGGGAAGTAGAAAGTTCATATCCATACATTAGGTCATTTAGCACAAACTAATTGAAATGGCCTATCAATCTAAACGTATGGAAGAAGTAAGACAGATCATCAGAACCTATCTAGAGACCGAGAAATACAAGGTCGTGGCCCGGCAATTGGGCATTTCAAAGAATACTGTTCGAAAGTATGTACGGCTGGCAGAGCAATTAGAGATATCCAAGGAGGAGTTATTGACCCTGGATGATGAGCAGCTCAAAACACTAATCTATCCCGAAACAGTGATTTTGGATTCGGAACGCATAGGGATTTTTGAGGAAAAGGTAAACTATTGGCTGTCAGAATTGGGCAGGGTTGGGGTGACCAGACAGTTGTTATGGAAGGAGTATAAGGGTGAGCATCCAGATGGTTTTGAGTACAGCCAGTTCTGCGAAAGGTTAGGCCAACACATTCAAAGTAGAAAGTTAACCATACATCTTAAGCATGAGCCAGCTAGAGAGATGATGGCAGATTTTGCTGGTCAGAAACTAAGCTGGATCAATCGAGATACCGGAGAGATCATACCGGCCGAAATCATAGCCGCCGTATTACCCTATAGTCAATATACTTTTGCGATGGCTATCAATAGTCAACAAACGCCGGATGTAATACATGGTCTCAATCAGACCTTCCTGTTTTTTGGAGGCACTCCACATGCTATGCTATCAGACAACTTTGCAGCTTACGTAAAAAAAGCAGATCGCTACGAACCTGCCTTTACCGAATTGTGCAATCAACTAGGAGCTCACTACCACATAGACCTGCAAGCCTGCCGGGTAGGAAGACCAAAAGACAAAGCAAGTGTGGAGAACATTATAAGCACTATTTATACGCGCATCTATGCCAATGCGAAATGAGCAGCACTTTAGTTTGAGTGAGCTGAATCATGCAATCAGAAAAAGACTGGTTGATCATAATAATGAACCCTTTCAAAAAAGACCAGGAAGTCGGAGAAGTATTTTTGAACAATATGAAAAACCGTTGCTAAGGCCGTTGCCAACCACTTTATTTGAATTAAGAAAGCAAAAGAAGGCTACCGTGGGAAAGAACTACCATATCTATCTAGGGCAGGAGAAAGAATACTATTCAGTACACTTTTCTCATGTAGGGAAAAGAGTAGATGTCAGGTATAGTTCTACCATATTGGAGATATACTATAAGCAAAGTCGCATTGCAGTACATGAACGCACCGGTAAAAAGTATACTACTAATGCCCAACATATGCCCGAAAAACACAAGATATACGAGCAGCTCAGTGGCTATACCAGCAAAGAGTTTACCAGTCTGGCAGAGAGTATTGGTCAGATGACACATTGGGCTATCCAGCAAATCCTGATCTCGACCTTCTATGAAGAACAATCCTATAAAAGTTGCTTAGGTGTACTTAATCTAGCCAACAGATTCTCTCATGAACGTCTTGAGGCTGCATGCAGCAGATGTTATCAAATTGGCCAAGTCAACTACGGGCTTCTTAAACGGATACTCGACAAAAACCTTGACCAATCTGAACCCGACTTGTTCACAACAAAATCGCTATCAGATCATGAGAATATCAGAGGAAAGGATGCTTATCAATAACTAATTATACCTATAAATAAGAAATCGAATATGAAAAATGCAACCTTGGAGACAATGAAGGATCTTAGATTGGGAGGCATGGCGTCAACATACGAGGCCATCCTTAATCTTCCTGTCAACCAACATCCGGACAATCACGAACTCATCGCACAGCTGATCGATTCTGAACTACTTTACAGGTCCAACAAAAGAATGGATTTGTTTATCAGACTCAGCAAACTGCGTTACCAGGCCAACTTAAAGGATATAGACTACTCATCATCAAGAAACTTAAAAAAAGAGCACATTACCAAATTAGCGGATGGCGCCTATATCGATAGGAGTGAAAATATACTTATTACGGGCGCCACAGGCTGTGGAAAATCTTATCTGTCCTGTGCGCTGGGACACCAGGCCTGCGTCCTGGGTAAAAGAACACTCTACTTTAATCTAAACCGATTCACAGAACAAATCACCCTGGCAAAGACAGATGGAACATTAATAAAATGGCTCAACAGATTAAGAAAAGCCAGCCTGATTATCTTGGATGACTTTGGTCTTCAACCCTTGTCCCAGTCCGTCCTTCTAATTATTCTGCAAATACTAGAAGACCGATATGAGCGCTCCTCAACAATTATTTGCTCGCAATTACCTGTGTCAAAATGGCATACCTATCTCAATGATCCGACTATTGCAGACGCCATTCTTGACCGCCTAGTACCCAAAGCACACAGAATAGAATTGAAAGGAAAAAGCATGAGAAAACCAACAAAACAACTATCTTAAATAAGGAAATGGAGATGAAATTTCTACAGGGGGTCAACAGCCCGGAATATGGGGGTCAGCTTAGTCGGAATATGCATAAGATTCAAGTGGTCCGTAGGACCCAATTTGAATCCTGTGTTGGACTGTATCGCCAAGGTCCCTAGGCTATATCAAAATTATATTTGGTGTGATGGGGATATGCCGGCTGCTATTTTTGATCGATATATCATATTAGAAAGAGGATAAGAATGGTGATTTATCGGCCGGTGGGCTATTTGTGGTTTCCATCACTTCATTTAGGTCAGAAATTATGATTTGTAGACATTAGTATTTAGGGTTTAAGTATACTTAAACAAAAGGGATCTGGGATGATGAATAATTTGATCTATAAATTATTGGAGGGCCTCTCTTTGGAATTTCAGATATCAGTCTGAGTGTTGACTTTTTGCATTTGGGGCATTGATAGATATCTAGGCCAGCTTGCCTCCAGAACGTGACCCAGTCCATTTTCATCGTAATATTTTCTTTATGATCAGGGACAACTGCGACTTTGATTCGGCTAGACAATATTCCATAGTGCCTGATTTTGATAAAGCGATGCGGTAGGAAGTGAAGGGAGAGTCTGCGGACAAATTCTTGAGGGTGAATCGTCATGATCTTTTGCCTATTATCATGCTTATAATCCTTGTATTTGAAGGAAACCTTGTTAGCGGAGATGGCTTGTAAGCGATAATTACTAATGGCAGCTTTGTGAGAATATCTGCCTAAGTATTCGACGACACTTCGTGGACCATCGAAGCTGGTCTTGGCAAATACTACCCACTTGTAGCGATATAATTCATTAAGGAAATTAGTGTGGATATCCAAGCCTAGTAATTTCATTTCTAAATTGAATTGCTCCATAAATTTTCCACGAAATACCGAGCTCATTGCCCTTACCGGAAAAAGGAACTTGCCTTTCCCTTTGATATGTCTCCATTTGTTGTTGGCTGTGATACCCCCTCCAGGCACTATGCAGTGCACATGTGGATGAAGACTCAGATTTTGTCCCCATGTGTGAAGTACCATGGTGGCACCAAGTTGTGCCCCCAGGTACTTCGGGTTCCAGCCAAAACTATCAAGAGTTTGCCAGGCACTCTTGAATAGTAAGGCATACATTTGTCTTGGGTATGCCAGACAAAATGGATTTAGATCAGCAGGAATGGTGAATACTACGTGGTAGTATTTGCAGTTGATCAAGCTGGATTGTCTTGCCAAGACCCACTTTTCCTTTTGAGTATTTTGGCATGTGGGACAGTGCCTGTTTCGGCAACTTTTGTATCGCTTGTGCAAATGACCGCAATTACTGCACTGGTATAAATATCCACCCAAAGCCGGAGTGCGACATTTCCTTACGGCGTCGAGAATTCTAATCTGGTACCTGTTAAAACGAGTGTCAGATTGAATTTCAGACCATTGCTGATTAATGATGTCTGCAACCTTGTACTTGCTAGCCTTGTAGGCCTTCATAGAGCCTATCAAACGGACTAAATCTCTCAGTTCCGGAAATCCTGGCAACGTGAAGGTAGACCATGGTAGTCGCTAAATGAGCATGGCCTAATAAAGACTTAAGGGTGTCAATGTCCATTCCGAATTCAAGCAAATGAGTAGCATAACTATGTCGTAATGTATGTACACAGGCCTGCTTTTTGATGTTGCTGGCTTTGAGTGCTTCCTTCATTGCCCACTGCACTCCTCGTGCTGACAATGGACTATTCAAGCTCTTTCCATTAAAAACGTATTTTCTTGGCTCATAGGCCCGGAAGTATTTTTTAAGACCTTTAGCCATTAGTGGACTAAGTGGGACATATCGCTCCTTTCGATACTTGGTTTTGCGAATGTGGATTTGCATTCGATCAAAGTCGACATCCCTTTGTTGGAGATTACGAACCTCCATTTGTCTGAGTCCACAGGAATAGATTAAGCTCAATAGCACTCGATGCTTTAGCATCTTCCCGGCCTTAAAAAGCCTGCGACACTCATCCTTACTCAGTACAACTGGCAAAGGAGCTTCTCTTTTGAGGCTAGGCAACCTGATGGCCTTGTCTTCCTTGTGATACATTCGAAACAGGTATCTCAAACCGTAGACTGTATGCTTGAAATAGCTCTTTGAGGGAGACTCTCCCTTGACAAGATCAAACAAATAGCCGTTAATCTGTTCCTCCTCCAAGTTCACTGCCGGTTGTCCAAAATGCAAACTTATCTTGGCGATGCATCGACCGTAATTGCCGAGTGTAGACTCAGAAAGTCCTCCAAGTGTTACTTTTTGTTCTAACTTAGTGTACATGGTTGAAAATCCCTCAACCTCGTTTTTTGCCCTATCGATGATAGTGGCTCTCTTTCTTTTTTCCATAACTCTGAAAATTTTTTGGTTACTAATTCTTCCGAGTTATGGATTTTTAGTGTTAGATTCAAGACAATGGCAACCATCGCCGATAGGCGATTTAGTTCAACAATGGCTATAAGTAATTGCTTGTTCTCGCCTACTTCTGAAAATTCTCACGGATTTTCAGCTTTGTGTGTACTTGCAAAGTTAATTGCTAACCCACGCAACTACTCATAGCCGAGACCGTCAGACTGCGCAATAACTTATATAGAGAAAACACTAATATGACCTTCTAAATTTGTACCTTCTAGCATTATAAACCATCCAATCATGCATTATCAAGAAGGGCAAGATCGCAACCAGATGTTTGTGACCTCTATGGAGGAGATGGTAGCTGCTGATAGCTGGGCTAGAATTGTTGATTTATTTGTTGATGCTATGCCTTTGGAGGATTTTGGCTTCAAGAATATGGAATTGAATAAGGAGGGAAATATACCATATCATCCAGGTGATCTATTTAAGCTGGTGTTGTATGGATATCGAAAGCGTATTCGCTCGAGTTTGAAGTTGTCAGAGGCTTGCAAGATCAATGTGGAAGTTATCTGGCTTTTAAAAGGACTTAGGCCATCACCACGCACCATTAATTATTTTCGATCTGATTATGGAGATGCCATACAAAAGGCGCATAGGCACTTTGTAAGGTTGCTAAAGAAGTGGAAGTTGATTAAAGGAGAGACACTAGCTGTAGACTCGATGAAAATTCGGGGACAGAACAGTTTGAAAAATAATTTCAATAAACGTAAAATCAATCGGCACATTGAGTATATCGATGGAAGGATTGCAGACTATCTGGAACAACTTGGAAAAATAGATCGTAAGAAAAAGAAGACCAGGAAGGATCGAGAGGAGAAAGAGAATTTAAAGAATAAGATCAAACAGAAGGAGGCTAAGAGGAAAGAATACAAGGAGATGGAGAAGAAAGTAAAAGCTAGCAGCGATGGTCAAGTCTCCACTACAGATCCGGATGCACGAGCTGTGATTCACAAGAGAAATATTGTACAAGTAGGCTACAATGTACATGCTACAGCGGATGACAAGCATAATTTGTTGGTCGATGTATTTTCGAAAGGAGTGAATGATACCTATGGATTAAGTGAAGCTGGAAAGCGGGCACAAGATGTACTGGGAATTGATAAAATAGATCTTTTGGCAGATAAAGGATATCACACTGGCATCGAATTAGCTCGATGTGAAAGACGAGGAGTACGTCCCTATGTTTCCCCAAAGGAACCCAACGAACAGTCTCTACCTGGATTTAATAAATCAGATTTTACATACGATAAGAAAACCGACACCTATACATGTCCTGCAGGATCTATTATGACTACCAATGGCAGTATCTACAAAAAATCAGATCGAGGCAAATATCGGTTTAGAAGATACCTAACCAAGGACTGCCAAACATGCCCACTTAAGAATAAATGCACAGCACGTGATCAGGGTAGATTAATTGAAAGACCGTTACACCAGGCTTATGTAGATCGAAATGATAATCGAGTCCGAAAGGACATGTGGTACTATAAAAAGCGTCAGGAGATTATAGAACATATTTTTGGAACCATAAAACGGCAGTGGGATATGGATCACACCTTGGTAAAAGGGAGGCAAAATGTGGAAACAGAATACCGCTTAGCCGCTATTTGTTACAATTTGACGAGAGTAGTATCTCTAATTGGAATTGAAAGACTGAAAAAACGGTTAAAAAGGCTCCAAAAAAGTCTTTTTTCGCCTATTTTTCATCTCTGCTGGTCTGTAGTGGATCACAATGCTGTGAACTTTTATATTCATAATTTACAAAGGACCTCATGGAGAACCGCATATATAGCTCCTAGCAGCAGGTATTAGGGGTTATTGCGAGTACTCCCGTTGTGCTCCATTAAGAAATTACACCATCGAGAAAAAACTTAGCCATGAAGAAAATTTTAATTACTGGAGCTAGTTCGGGTTTTGGAAAAGCCATTGCTAAAGAGCTCTCCTCAAAAGGACACAAAGTTGTAGGCACATCTAGAAAGCCTCCCAGTACTGAAAATGGAGTTGAACTTATTCGCTTAGATGTGACGATAGGTGACGAGGTCGAAGAAGCCGTGATCAATTTCATCGAAGAACATCAGAGAATTGATGTACTGATTAACAATGCGGGATTTGGCATAGCTGGTCCAATAGAGTCGACCTCAATGGAGGAGGCAAAGTCACAACTTGACTGCAATTTCTTTGGTGCAGTTCGAATGATTCAACATGTTCTGCCCCAAATGAGAAAACAAGAAAGTGGTCTTATTATCAACATAGGATCAATTGGCGGACAGATTGGACTGCCCTTTCAAGGATTCTACTCAGCAAGTAAATTTGCACTAGAAGGACTTACTGAATCCTTAAGAATTGAACTAAACCCTTTCAATATCAATGTTACCAATGTTAATCCTGGAGACTTTGTGACAAACTTCACCAAGAATAGACAAATAATTGCCAGAATCCCTGATATATACCGGAACAAGTTCGATGCGGCATTACATCAGTATGAAGAGGACGAGAATAGTGGTTCTGATCCCAAGATACTGGCCAAGTTTATGGCTAGAATCGTTGAGATGGATGGTAAACCGCGTGTTAGATATTTAGCTGGACAAGCAATGCAAAAAATCGCAGTCAAATTGAAAAAAATCATCGGAAGCAAAACCTTTGAAAACATGATGATGAAAACTTACCATCAAAAGTAAACGGAGCACAACACGGCATCATGACTCCATCTCCTTCAGTATACAAAAAGCTCCTCACCATGAATCGCTCCTGCCCTTCGATTAGCTATCCAATAGAAAACAGATCGGAGACGGAGCATATGCCAAAAACGTTATACAGGATGCAAAAGAGTGCAGTCAATAAAAGTTGTCTTTTAGGCAACTATTTCTTATGTTAGATTGTTTTGAGAGTACATCTAATTAAGCAGAAGACAATATTGGCCTATGTAAGCGAACACTCAAATGCCAAAGATGGATTCGAAACCTGGCTAGATATGATTAGAGTTGCAGACTGGAATGTTCCAAATGATATCCCACGAAGCATTCCTGCTGCTGATATACTTGGACAGGGATCGAATCGAGTAATCTTTAATATAGGTGGTAACAAGTTTAGGTGCATTTGCAAATATCGTTTTGGCAAGTCACGAGTTCATCTGTTTGTTAAATGGATTGGAACACATGCTGAGTATACGAAATTGCTAGAATTGAAACAACAATACACAATTAGTAAATATTGATTGATGAAAAGATCTGGATTTAAAATAATAAGATCAAATGAGCAATACATGAAATATTGCGACATGCTGGAGGAACTTGTGGATAAAGGACTAGAGGAGGACGAAGATGATATTGAACTTTTGACACTATTGATCGAGAAGTATGACGAGGAACAAATGCCAACCAAAGATCTAGATCCTATTGAACTTTTAAAATTATTTATGAAGGAACATAAATTGAAATCAAAGGACCTCGCTGAAATCTTGAAGGTAAATAAGAGTACTGCATCTAGAATACTTAACTATCAAAAGGGGCTTTCGAAGAACTCTATTAGAATTTTAGCAAAACATTTTGCAATGACTCAAGAGGCGTTAAACAGACCCTACAAATTGAAGAATAAGATTAATAGAAAATTCAAGGATGCCTCATTGATGAACACTGAGAAAGAAATGAAGTCAAAGGAGCACCCTGTATAACAGGACACCAAGACGTCATATTGGCTAAGGCGGAAGCAGAACCTGACTATTTGTATTAATTTTGTTAAATTTTAAAGGTCAGCAATATGTTTGAAGGCTTAGATTGCCAGCCAATATAGACGCTTGTGGCCGGAACGTTGCTCGTCATTAAGAATTAAAAAGACATCCCAAGAAGTCATGAAATATAGGATTCTATTTTGCTTCTCAATTTGTTTATGGAACTTCTCCATGAATACTGATGTGGCTGCTCAAACTATAGAAGACTACCTGAATCAAGGTTGGGATGCATATGGCACTGGGAATTATGAAGAGGCTTTGTTAGCGCTTAATCGTGGAATCCAAGTAGACTCCTCAAATACACGAATTCTTTTTCTTAAAGGAAGGGTTCTTGTCAAACAGAATAAGTTCGATGAGGCAATGGAGAATCTCCAGTATGCAATAATTAATGACACTTCTGATCTTGTTAAATATTCATACATACAAAGAGATTCTTCGATCAAGGAATTATGGAATCATCCAAAGTGGCAGAACTTGCTGGCTTTCCTTGAACTACGAGTCTGTGGGGAAAATCTCGAATTATTTAGAGAACTGACATCTATTCAAAAGGCTGATCAGGACTGTAGGAACCAAGCTATCAGTGCTGGTAAGAAGTATGGTTGGGAATCTGAAGAGGTAATAGAACTGAATAGACGAATAGAAGTGGTGGACTCGTCAAATTTGATCAGAATTGAAGAAATTATCCACGAATATGGATATCCGGGTAAAAGACTAGTAGGTCAAGCATCTGGAGTTTCATTTCTAGTCATACAGCATTCAAATTTGGAGAAACAAAAGAAGTATTTTAGTCTCCTACAGGAAGCGGCAAATAACGGTGATATTGAATTCTCCAGGCTTGCATTGATGGAAGATCGAATTTTGATTCAAGATGGAAAGGAACAGAAATACGGAACACAAATTTGTAGGGATTCCGTGACTGGAATTGCAAATTTCTGCCTCATGGATGATATTGAGCTAGTGAGAAAAAGAAGAAAAGAAGTTGGATTGCCTTCGTTAGAATCATATGCTAGAAGATCAGGCGTTAGAATAGAATGAACGACGAGCAACAGGCTGCATGACGCCATCCCACCATCGAAATAAAAGATATGGGATACATTGAAATGATGCTATGAATGAACAAGATTTTAGAACTTAGAACTGAACTCGGTGGGACGGTGTAGATTGCCACCGAAAAGTATACCACCCTGTCATCGAAAAGTATACCAGTTGGCACGAGCAAAAATAAGTCCTGAAACATAGTTTATCTAGTTATTGGGCGTTTAGTTTTTCAGATTCTTTGACTCTAAAGGATTTACCGTTCATATTGACCAGTATTGCCCTGTGTGTGAGTCGGTCTACCATGGCAGCTGTGAGCACTTGGTCTGAGAATATTTCAGACCAACGATCAAATCCGAGGTTGGTAGTGATAATGGTTGATTTGACCCCAGTTCTGAGACTTAAGTGAGTAAAAAGGAGCTCAGCGGCATTTTTGTTGTAGGAAACGTATCCAAATTCATCGCAGATAACCAAGTCGTATTTTTCGAATCTAGACTCAAGTGTTCGAAGAGATTTGAGTGATCGAGCTTCATTAATTTGGGTAATTAGCCTTGGGATGGTTGTAAAATAAACCGAATAGTCAGCATTGCAAGCAAGGATTGCCAGTCCAATAGCGATGTGAGTTTTTCCGGTTCCCGGATTTCCAGCAAGAATGAGATTACGACCTTGTTTGATAAAATCGAGTCTTGCTAGGGCGTTGATTTTCTGTTGTGCATCCTCTGGTAATTCGTCTTTGATAAGGTCAGACAAGTTTTTTACGTAAGGGAATTTAGCCCTTCGTATACGCTGTTTTTTTCGTCTGATGACCCTTTGCTCGTGTTCAGTGATCATTAGATCAAGTAGATATTTTTCGAAAGGCTGGTTATTCTCGGCCGCTTGGGCTGCTATCTGTTCATATTCATTTCTAAATGCAGGTAGCCTGAGTTGCTTGGAATAGAAATGAATCTGATCATGTATATTTTGACTATTCACGACTACTTATTTTAAGATTATTGGATGAGATTTTGGATTTGTCTAAGCTGGAGGTTGCACTGCTCAGCAATCATTGCTGACATCGATTCTGGTTGTGGGTTTGAGATTGGGGCACCATTAACACATTCGGGATCGCTAAGTAAGAAGATGATTTTTTCAGATTCAGGAGGACTGTTTGGACAAGTGTTCTTATGCTTGTCCAGCGTCTTTTCTAAATGGTTTAACTCAATTTGTTTTTCGCGGCAATAGAGAATCAGCTTAATAAAATCTCGTGGACAAGACTGAAAGTGGTCTTGGAACAAACGTTTTAATCGATCATCAGCTTGCGCCATTGCCATGCTAGAAGGCAAGGCTCCGGGCTTATTATTGAGATTATGCCAATAGTGATTGATGTCTATAACCCATTGACCCTTAGCATTTTTGCGCTCATGTCTTGCAGCTATTTGACCTTTTGCATCCAGAACATGAACGCTAGTAGGGTAGATTTTAACACTGGCCGCCGGTGATTGTATTTGTTCAGGAACCGAATAATGATTGGTATCGATTTGGATGGTGTGATATTTATCGATTTTACATTTTAGCGTTGTGCTGATCTCATAGGCAGACACGGGCAAAGGAACAAAGCATTTTGTTTCTCTGTGAAAATTCTCCATGATAGATCTATCTTTTTCCTTAGCTGATTTATTATTTAGCTCATTGAGCTTACAGGCCAGATGCTGATTCGCTTGTTGGAGTGTATCAAATTGGTCTACTAATGAAAAGGCTTTCCTGCGTACGTATTCAACACTTTTCTCAACGTGCCCTTTCTCATTTGCTCTGCGAGTATTACAAAAGCGATAGTCAAATTGATAGTAAGAGCTGATTTTTAGAAGATCTTCTGTTGGCTTCTTATCCGATTGCCTTATCGTATATCTGGCAACAGCAACCTTCATGTTGTCATAGATCATCATTAGAGGAACTCCTCCAATTTCATGGAAGTACTTTACATGTGCATCCAGGAAACTGGGCATATCTTCCCGGTAAAATAATGTTGCCCATCTATGATTGCTGTAGCATGCCGTGAATACAGCTAACAGCAACCGCTTAACCTTCCCTCCAATCTCAAGTACCACGTGACCCCAATCAAATTCACTGGCTTTACCAGGCATGTGTTCTTGTTTAATGAATATCTCGGAACCTTTGGCTTTCTGATCTTGAACATAGCGACATACTGTTCGATAGCTAATCTGATGCCCTAGGTTTACCAGATGATCATGTATGTCCGTTGCTGCCATACATTGCTTGGATCGACCTGCTGTGCGCTTGTCTTCATTATTGCGCAGCATCTCATCAATGATATCGGTCACAACCTTTGTCAACTTCACTTTAGTCCGTTTAGAAGTGTCATATCTGGGTTTATGTATGACACCTGAGCCTTCATTGCGTTCTTTGGAGTATTGTACCACATAGCGCTTAACCGTCTTACGGTTCAAGCTCATCGTCTTGGCAATCTGTCGTATTGACAGCCCTTGACGGTAATGGCTAATAATGATCTGTTGTTTTTCTATCATAGTTATCATGTTTAAAGGCCTCAATCATATTATGATTTTCAACCATGTGTGAACCCATGATAACTGGCCCCTTTTTCAGCGGCAACGGTGGTATACTTTTCGATGGCAATCTACAGAGGCGCATGCAGCCGGACCCGTTAGTGGCTATCAGCAAATGAATGAGCTGGAAAGAATATTGACACAATATAATTTCCCAAGAAGAGAAGATAGAATCTCTGTAGAAAGGGAGATCAAAAGAATTGAGGCAACGATGGATTGGATTTTACCAGAGGATTACAAATATTACATTGTGAACTATCTAGATCATGAAGTGGAGATAAACGATCACTCTGTAATAACCTGGAACATCATGGAAATACTGAAGGTTAGTGATTTGAATTTTTACTTAGAAAAAAGTGTTCTGGCAATTGGTGGAACTGGAGGCGGACTTTTTTTGGATATGATTTCGCTGTTCCTTTTGAACCAAGAATAGTTTGCTCTGATATGATTGGATGTGAAAGGGAATATTTGGTTCAGATTGGAACTACTTTCACCGATATGTATTTACGACTCGAGAAGGGGAAAAATTGGCTATGAACCAGATCAAATGAGCGGAAAGCTAACACTCATATCATTGATTCTTTTTGCCACCTCGGTTATTATGCTATGGAGCATGGTTCCAACTTTTACTGGTGAGATCGAAGCATCAGATACAATCCGCCAACCCAGTACGCTCGAAGTTCTATCTTTTTACACGGTCTATTTTATGTCGTTTGTAACAAATATTGTTGCACTTTATAGGAAAGAAAAAAACAAGTTGAAGTGGCTCTTGTTCGGACTGAATATTCTTCTAGGATTTCTGGTAATTGGATCTATCATATTCGCTAAAAGTATAAATACGATCAACTGATGACAGCCACTAACAGGGCGCCATGTCGATCATCCCGCCAAATTAGAGACTATGAAAGAAAGGACAAGTGAAATTTAAAGGACTGAACAATGAAAAGCGATTTAGCGAAGGCGGGACGACGCATGCGCCCGGGACGTTAGCACGAATTAAAATCAATTTGGTATTGAAGATATTACAATCGGTTGCAATATTTTTGTTTCTAACATCAGCTATCTATTGTCAGCGTTGCCTGATCGGAGATTTTATTTTGACGTCACAAGAACAAGTGGATAGTTTTTCTTTTCTTTATCCAAATTGCTCTACAGTCGTTGGCAATCTTATTATTGCAGGTAGTGATATTTCCTATCTCGACAGCTTAGGAAGAATCGACTCAATCCTAGGTGACATGATAATTACTAGCAATGCACAACTTGCAAATTTAAATGGACTAGAAGACCTCAGATATGTGGATGGTGATTTTGAGATTACAAACAATGATGTCCTGATCAACTTATTGGGATTGAGCAATCTCAGAGCCATCGGCAATGAGTTTAGAGTTGAAAACAACATAAGCCTTCTTAATTTTGCTGGACTAAGTACTTTATATAGCGTTCAGAATATAATCTACATTCAACATAACGAGTCTCTTCTCAGTTTGCAAGGACTGGAAAGTGTGCATGAACTTCGTAATGGTCTTGTAATCTTCAATAATCAGCAATTAAGTACTCTTCAGGGTCTAGATGCATTAATTTTAATTGGTGGGGGATTAAGGATAGAAAACAATGGTTCGCTTACAAGTTTAAATGGCCTTCATGATCTCGTCGAGATAGTAGCTGATGTTAGAATTGACTTCAATCAAAATTTGGAATCGATAAATGGCCTTTCTTCACTAGATACTCTGGGATCGCAGTTGCACATTGGATACAATCCAAAACTTTCTATTTTTAATGGATTTCAAAGTCTTTCATCAATCGCTGGCCATTTAACTATTACCTCCAGCCCCCTTTTAGAAAATCTTGATGACTTTGGATCTCTGGAATCAGTATCAGGGATTACATTAGAAAGTAACGATAATTTATCTGACGTGACAGCACTTTCGAGAATCAGATCTCTCGCGGGATTTCTAACACTTCGGAATTGCCATTCTCTCGTTAATTTGTCCGGATTAAGCAACATTAAATCTGTCCTTGGTGATGTCTATATCGAGAATTTAACCTCACTTCGTAATCCAATTGGTTTGGATAGTTTGCAAGTAGTAGGTATGAATCTTGTGATCCACAATTCTGATAGTATTATGAACTTAACAGGTTTGGACAGGCTAAGATCAGTTGGTGGCTACCTCTATATTCTTAATAATGATCAACTAGGCGACTTATTATAAATGTTTTATATATTTAGTACTATTTGATGCTCTGGTTAATAGTGGGTCTAAATAATTTAATCGTGGTTGGAGATTATCTAAGTCTACTTGCAAATAAAGCATTAAAAAGCCTGCAAGGTGTCGAAAACCTATCCACAGTTGGAAGTTACATTAGTTTGGTTTTGAACGACAGTCTACGTAATATATCAGCAATTGAAAACCTGAACACTTCCAATTTTTTGAATCTTGTGATTAGGGATAATATTAGTCTGAGTGACTGTGAAATACATAGCATATGCAATTACTTGCAAAATTCGAACAGTATAGCGATGATTTCAGGCAATGGCAATGATTGTATGACTAGGGATGAAATCGAGGCTGAATGCAATTCCCCACCTAATTGCTTTACCCAAACTATTAATTATTGAATCGGCACGGAAGGTAACTGGAATGATGACTTTAATTGGAGTGAAAACAGAAAGCCGGAAGCCTGCGATAATGTTTCGATTAGTAATGGTGGAATCGTACACCTGTCATCAGATATGGATGGAGAATGTTATACAATAGAAATAGATGTTGGAGCGACCTTGATTCAACAGCTTGGATCTACACTCACCATAAAATGTGAGAACTAACTCGTGCTAACATGGGTTCATGACGGCATGCTGGCAATTGCAGTCTTGAAACTAGAATAATTGTGTATCAATTGTTAGATTGTAGCATCTAGGGAGTGTGTGACTGCTTTCAACCTGCTTGCCAGCACGACCGCATAGCCCAGGAGCGTTGTGTGCCATATAAATCGATCGAAATCGAATCGATAATTGTCTTACAAGTAGAAAAATATTGGAAGATAAACTCAAAATAGCCAAACAAGGAGATATTAACGCCTTCAATGAATTATTCAAGCAATACGATAATGCCTTAAAACCCTATCTATATCGACTCTTAACAAATCGAGAAGATGTAGAAGATTTTTATCACAACACGTTTATCAAAGCATTTGAAAAGATTGGCACTTTTAAAGGAGATGTTTCCCAATTAAAATCATGGATTTTTACGATTGCGACCCGACTAGCCATAAACCACTTGAACAAAAAGAAAAAATGGAAAGTGGACGCTCAAGATAAATGCAGAGACAGTTTGGTGAATAACCCTGAAGTTCAACAAACATTCGCAACGAAGGTGATGAAAAGTACGCATAACCAGTATGACGTTAAGGAACACATTGATTTTTGCTTCACGTGCATCAACAGAACATTGGCTATTGATAAGCAAGTAGCCATTCTTTTGAAAAATGTGTTTGAATTTAAGGTGCAGGAAGTTGCAGAAATCATGGATAAATCTCATGGTCAAGTAAAACATCTTTTGGTTGATTCTCGGAAAGAGATGACCGACATTTTTGATGGTAGATGTGCATTAATCAATCAGAATGGAACCTGTCATCAATGTTCCGAACTGCAAGGGCTATTTAATCCCAAAGCAGACTTTCAAAGAGAATCCTTAAAACTAAAAATGGTTCAAACAGCTAATGATTCTGATAGTAACCAACTTATGGAACTGAGAGAAGAAATCGTTAAACAGGTCAATCCACTTAAAGCAGCCGGGACTGATTTGCACGACCATTTTATGCAGCACATGAAAAAAGTGAATGAATTGGACTAAATCCCGACCGTTTTTGAATACTCAATTGTCTAACTCTTATACAAACATTTAAAAAGAATTAAAATGACAATTTACGAACATTCACTTTACACATTTGAGCTGTTAAAGGACGGCCAGATTTTATTTTTCAAATGGTCTGATGCTACCGAAAACATGACCATGGAAGATTATCAGGAAGCATTACACAATTATGCAGGATTTGGCACAGAATATCAAGTACCTGCCATGTTGGTTGATGTAAGAAACTTCAAATACAAAATGACTCCAGAGTTGGGCATTTGGAGAGATGAGCATATTTCGCCGAGATATGCAAAATTTGGATTGAAGAAGTTTGCATATATAGTTCCTTTAGGCGTAGTGGCTAAAATGAAAGATACAATGACTCCAATTGAGCGAACCTTTCAGGAAGACTATTTTGAAGACGAACAAGAATCAATCAACTGGCTATTAAATAAATAGATTATGACACCATTTATAATAGGAAATATTCAGTTTACACTATCGCTAATCGTTTATGTATGCATAGCGGTTTGGTATGTTTATCCAGCACTGAAAAACAAAGAATGGAACAAAGCACTTGTCCCACTTCTCTTGGTGCATGTCTTCAGATATGGTCCCTTGACGTTATTAATGCCAGGACAAGTGAGTCCTGATGCTCCATTAGATGTTGCCCAAACCATTGCTTATGGCGATTTGATTTCGGGAGTTCTTGCCTTGGTTGCAGCAATTTTGGTTTGGAACAAGGTAAACGGAGCTAAATTATTGGTTTGGCTATTTACAATAATCGGATTTGGAGACGTAGTTGTAGCATCAGCAAAAGGAATTGGAGCAGGCTTGTTAGACATGGATATGGGATTCAACTTGTATATTTTGAACTTCTACGTTCCCATGTTGATTGTAACTCACATTATGATTGTGCTGTTACTGATAAGGCAAAAATAAATACGGCACACAATATATAAGATTCAAGTGGTCCGTAGGACCCAATTTGAATCCTGTGTTGGACTGTATCGCCAAGGTCCCTAGGCTATATCAAAATTATATTTGGTGTGATGGGGATATGCCGGCTGCTATTTTTGATCGATATATCATATTAGAAAGAGGATAAGAATGGTGATTTATCGGCCGGTGGGCTATTTGTGGTTTCCATCACTTCATTTAGGTCAGAAATTATGATTTGTAGACATTAGTATTTAGGGTTTAAGTATACTTAAACAAAAGGGATCTGGGATGATGAATAATTTGATCTATAAATTATTGGAGGGCCTCTCTTTGGAATTTCAGATATCAGTCTGAGTGTTGACTTTTTGCATTTGGGGCATTGATAGATATCTAGGCCAGCTTGCCTCCAGAACGTGACCCAGTCCATTTTCATCGTAATATTTTCTTTATGATCAGGGACAACTGCGACTTTGATTCGGCTAGACAATATTCCATAGTGCCTGATTTTGATAAAGCGATGCGGTAGGAAGTGAAGGGAGAGTCTGCGGACAAATTCTTGAGGGTGAATCGTCATGATCTTTTGCCTATTATCATGCTTATAATCCTTGTATTTGAAGGAAACCTTGTTAGCGGAGATGGCTTGTAAGCGATAATTACTAATGGCAGCTTTGTGAGAATATCTGCCTAAGTATTCGACGACACTTCGTGGACCATCGAAGCTGGTCTTGGCAAATACTACCCACTTGTAGCGATATAATTCATTAAGGAAATTAGTGTGGATATCCAAGCCTAGTAATTTCATTTCTAAATTGAATTGCTCCATAAATTTTCCACGAAATACCGAGCTCATTGCCCTTACCGGAAAAAGGAACTTGCCTTTCCCTTTGATATGTCTCCATTTGTTGTTGGCTGTGATACCCCCTCCAGGCACTATGCAGTGCACATGTGGATGAAGACTCAGATTTTGTCCCCATGTGTGAAGTACCATGGTGGCACCAAGTTGTGCCCCCAGGTACTTCGGGTTCCAGCCAAAACTATCAAGAGTTTGCCAGGCACTCTTGAATAGTAAGGCATACATTTGTCTTGGGTATGCCAGACAAAATGGATTTAGATCAGCAGGAATGGTGAATACTACGTGGTAGTATTTGCAGTTGATCAAGCTGGATTGTCTTGCCAAGACCCACTTTTCCTTTTGAGTATTTTGGCATGTGGGACAGTGCCTGTTTCGGCAACTTTTGTATCGCTTGTGCAAATGACCGCAATTACTGCACTGGTATAAATATCCACCCAAAGCCGGAGTGCGACATTTCCTTACGGCGTCGAGAATTCTAATCTGGTACCTGTTAAAACGAGTGTCAGATTGAATTTCAGACCATTGCTGATTAATGATGTCTGCAACCTTGTACTTGCTAGCCTTGTAGGCCTTCATAGAGCCTATCAAACGGACTGAATCTCTCAGTTCCGGAAATCCTGGCAACGTGAAGGTAGACCATGGTAGTCGCTAAATGAGCATGGCCTAATAAAGACTTAAGGGTGTCAATGTCCATTCCGAATTCAAGCAAATGAGTAGCATAACTATGTCGTAATGTATGTACACAGGCCTGCTTTTTGATGTTGCTGGCTTTGAGTGCTTCCTTCATTGCCCACTGCACTCCTCGTGCTGACAATGGACTATTCAAGCTCTTTCCATTAAAAACGTATTTTCTTGGCTCATAGGCCCGGAAGTATTTTTTAAGACCTTTAGCCATTAGTGGACTAAGTGGGACATATCGCTCCTTTCGATACTTGGTTTTGCGAATGTGGATTTGCATTCGATCAAAGTCGACATCCCTTTGTTGGAGATTACGAACCTCCATTTGTCTGAGTCCACAGGAATAGATTAAGCTCAATGGCACTCGATGCTTTAGCATCTTCCCGGCCTTAAAAAGCCTGCGACACTCATCCTTACTCAGTACAACTGGCAAAGGAGCTTCTCTTTTGAGGCTAGGCAACCTGATGGCCTTGTCTTCCTTGTGATACATTCGAAACAGGTATCTCAAACCGTAGACTGTATGCTTGAAATAGCTCTTTGAGGGAGACTCTCCCTTGACAAGATCAAACAAATAGCCGTTAATCTGTTCCTCCTCCAAGTTCACTGCCGGTTGTCCAAAATGCAAACTTATCTTGGCGATGCATCGACCGTAATTGCCGAGTGTAGACTCAGAAAGTCCTCCAAGTGTTACTTTTTGTTCTAACTTAGTGTACATGGTTGAAAATCCCTCAACCTCGTTTTTTGCCCTATCGATGATAGTGGCTCTCTTTCTTTTTTCCATAACTCTGAAAATTTTTTGGTTACTAATTCTTCCGAGTTATGGATTTTTAGTGTTAGATTCAAGACAATGGCAACCATCGCCGATAGGCGATTTAGTTCAACATTGTATAAGAAATAATAGCGGTTTAAGTGATAAAACGAAAACATTTTAATAAAACAAAAGTCAGTCGTAAACCGAAAAGTTAGCGTTTCAAAATCCGCTACTATTCTTATACGAGCCCGTTAACACCAATTGATTACAAAAAAGATTTATATGAACTAAAATTACATGAACATATTAATGATTAGTAGAATTGAAATTCCTTTCAGCTTATCTTCACTAGATTACAAAGTGTTTGGTTCTTGTATTTCTTGAAAACCCTTTCAATAAAAAAGATGAAATTATACATCAAATATATGGTCAGTTTGCGATGCAAGATGATGGTAAAACAAGAATTAAAAAAGCTGGGCATAAATTATGTCGTCATCGATTTGGGCCAGGTTGAAATATTGGAAGATATTACAGAGGAACAACGAGAACAATTAAGTAAAAACTTAATGAAATCAGGCTTAGAACTTTTAGAGAATAAAAAGAGCATCCTGATTGAAAAGATAAAAAACGTGATTACTGAAATGATTCATTATTCTGATGTATTACCGAAAGTGAATTATTCCGACTACATAAGCGAAAAATTAGGTTATGACTACACATATTTAGCCAATACCTTTTCGGAAGTCAAAGGGATGACTATACAACAATTCATTATCATTCATAAAATTGAAAGAGTAAAAGAATTGATACTTTATGACGAACTTAGTCTTACTGAGATTTCTTATAAACTTCATTATAGTAGTCCTGCCCATTTATCCAACCAATTCAAGAAAGTGACCGGTCTCACCCCTTCCTTTTACAAGAAAATGAAACAAAAGCGGAACAAAAATCTGGAAAACATGTGATATGTGTAAATATTTTTCATAAATATGTAATGCTTCAATTGCTAAATCAAGGGATCTTTGTCTTGATAATTGGCATTGCGACGTTTTTACAAGATTAAATTATTTCCCTCAATCAATTCTATTGTAGCTTTAGAATGTCCAGAGTCATTAATTTAATTAATGAATTCTTCCTCCCTTTTTTTGGCTTAGTTCTAAGACTCCATTGAAAATCAAAGATTCACGACCATAGTTAATTCTGCTGCTGATCAGTAGGTTATTGTTGTGCTCTGGTAATTTTATTAATTAATTATATTATTATGAATGAAAATTTCGTAAGGTTCAACAACAAAGATGAACCTGAATTCTTCAAAGAATTAAATAAAGAGGTCAACTGCAGATTCCGCTGATGCTGACCCACCATTCCGGCCATATTGACCCACCCTAAGTGGGGTTAGAAAGATGAGAGAGACAAGGGTTTAAAATTCATGATTTAAAAGTCGTTAAAATCTTTGGATTTGCCATAATGATATTGGATTTGACAGCGGTTGGATTTGATCAAAGGATAAGCCACCGATGAGTATGTTTTGGGATTCAGTCAAGGGCAAACAGAAGGAGGCCTTGTGGCCGACTGTGTTTGTTTATATACCCTTTACTGATTCTCAAAACAGGCCTACATTTGGCTATCCATTGGTTAAATCCCGTTTAGTTGTTCTTTCTGAGTGATTCTCCTTTGAGTTCAATTCGATGGAACTTGGCGGTTAGTCGATCGAGGATAGCATCGGCCAGTGTACCATCGGCGATGTATTCGTGCCATTTGTTGATGGGTAACTGAGATGCAATTATGGTTGACCTTTTACCATATCGATCCTCCAAAATTTGTAGCAGCGATAATCTCACCGAGGGTTCCAATGGCTGCAAGCCAAAGTCATCAAGAACGAGCAAAGGAATCTTCTCAATTTGGTTGTAAACTTTAATAACCGATCCATCAATTTTGGCTAAGGTGAGTTTTTCGACAAAGCGTGTCATATTTAAATACAGAACCTTATAGCCCAGTAAACAGGCCTGATGTCCCAAAGCACAGGCTAAGTAAGATTTACCACAACCGGTAGCACCGGTAATCAGAATGTTTTCAGCTCGATTGATATAGGAGCAGTCGGCAAATAATGCAAGTTGATCTTTGGAGAGATTACGCTTTTTGGAACATTTAATCTCCTCCAAGCTGGCAGCATATCTGAGCTTACTAAGCCTAAGGTACATACGCGTTCGTTTAACGATCTTCCACTCTTTTTCCTGTTGAATGAGTTGTGCCAGCATCTGATGTGCCTCAGGGTGCTGGTGAGAAGGTAGAGCAAGAATAGCTTGATAACTTTTAGCCATTCCTTCTAAGCGCAGCTGCTGCATTTGTTCAAGTGTCGCTTGAGTATTCATGATATTCACATTTTTGTTTTACTAATTATTACTGTTACTGATAGTTTTGAGGGCCACGAATGTTATCGTGCTCAGGAGTGATAAAATCTATTTTGTTTTGGATCTCAGCTTGATCAAGGCGCAGATCAAGAATGTTTTTAATGATCTTATAGGTGGGTACTGCACCGTTTGACAATGCTCTTTTACAAGCCAACTCCAGCCGATCTTTGCCGTATTTTTTGGTAAGACTTTGCAGCCCCAAACAGGAGCTAAAAGCTTGTTGGACAAAGATCTTACGCTCCAGTATGCGCTGAGTCGCTTGTAAAGTGTACTCCCCAATTTTACTGGCCTTGGCCAATATATCCTCAGCTTTCCAACCAAGCTGCTCATGGTAGTGCTGATGATTGGGTGGCATATGCTCTGAGATGGTTGACCACATATATTTAGTACGGATCCGTTCATGAGCAGCTACTCGTAGATGGTCATGATAAATCTCAACCAGCTTAAAGCTGTAGCGCACCTTTACCTTTTTACCTACTAATCGATAGGGGACACTGTAGAAGTGCCGGTCCTCGCCTAACATTATGTGATAATTCTTCTGAACTTTGTATTCAGCGGTTTTACGAACGATAAATCGAGATGATGGCAAATCGTTCAGGGTACTGTACTCATGGAGTTCGAAAAGATCTCTGCGACTGTAGTCCTTACCGCTCATCTTCTTTTGATTGAGCTGATCTAGCAAAGGCCGGATCGCCTCATTAATCTGGGCAATACTGAAAAATATTCGGTTCCGTAATTTGGCATAAATCTCTTGGTAGACAATACGTACACTATTCTCTACACTGGATTTATCTCTCGGTTTACCCACCCGCGCGGTGATCGCAGTAGTTTGGTAATGTTGAGCAAACTCATCCATCAACTCAGTAAAGGTCGGTTCATACCGGTCCGCCTTGGTCACTGCACTACGCATGTTGTCTACTTTAAGTGCCTGAGGAACACCTCGGTAATATTCCAGAGCCCGTCCCAATGCTGCTACTAAATGATCTTGTTGTTGATTGGGTACAGCCTCCAAATAGATCATACAGCTGTAGGGAAGTACCGTGATTAACGACTCGCAATCGATAACTTCACCCGTCGAATCGTCCACATAACTAAGCTTCTTACCTGCATAGTCAATCTCTAATATTTCACCGGGTTGGTGTTCCATATGCATTACTACTTGATGAGCTTTGTGCCACTGATGGAGATGATCACAGAACTGTGAGTACCCATAGCCTTTAGGATCCTGTTCCCGGTACTCTTCCCAGAGAAGTTTTCTGGTAACTCCTACTTTACTCAATTGCTCTTCGAAATAAGTCATCTGAGCAACCAATGCTTCATAGCGAGGATCATCTTCAATTAATGGACTTAGCACAATCTGGCTCAACATCCTATCATCCAGTTCAAGTAATTGGCTAACATCCCCGTCTTGCTCTTCCACCCGTCTCAAGTAGGTTCGTACCGTGTTTCTGGCAATACCTGTACGCTTCGATATTTTCCTAATGGACCAGCCCTTCTGTTGGCCTAATAGAATCTTTCTGATCTGAGTCATTGTCTTTGTTTTTCCTGCCATCTCTAAGCTGCTTTTTTTAGCAACTTAGCTCTTGGCTTCCCTATCTCAGATCTCTCTTTCCGGGGGTGGGTCAATATCACCGGAATGGGTGGGTCAGCTTGACCGGAATGGGTGGGTCAATATCACTGGAATGGGTGGGTCAATATCGCCGGATTATCCAGTCAACAGATACTTCAAAGAAAATAACCTTTCCAAGTACGCAAATCTTAATATGAAGTTCAAGACAGTTTTTATGTTAAGTTTATACATAACACCATTAGTACTGATGCTTACAGGAGTAGTGGCAGCAGCGTGGGGTGTCATTCTGATGTGGGTTTTAATGGGTTTTGGGATGTCAGGGATAGGGATGTCAGTTATGCACGATGCCAATCATGGATCCTATTCCAGAAATAAAAGCGTAAATAGTATGCTAGGATTTGTCATCAATTTTATTGGAGGATATCATGTCAATTGGAAAATTCAGCACAATGTGCTCCACCATTCTTTTACCAATGTCCACGGATTTGATGAAGATATCGACAAAGGCGTGTTTCGTTTATCACCAACTCAGGAGAGAAAGCCCATATTTAGGTTTCAGGCATTTTACGCACCTTTCCTTTATGGATTATTGACGATTTATTGGTTTGTGATAAAGGATTTTCAGCAACTGCTCAGATATCATAAAAAGAACCTTTTAACTGCCCAAGGATTAACTTTTAATTCAGCATTAGCGCAGATTATATTCCACAAGTCCTGGTATTTACTTTTGTTTCTTGTTTTTCCTTTGGTTATGTTGAATTTGCCCTGGTGGCAAATCTTACTAGGCTTCCTGATAATGCATTTTATCAGCGGATTGATCTTGGCTCTTATCTTCCAGCCTGCACATGTTATTGAAGATACAGATTTTTATAAAACGGATAGCCACGGAAATGTTGAAAATAACTGGGCGATTCATCAGATGAAGACCACTTCTAATTTCGCAAATGAAAGTCGAGTCTTTTCTTGGTTGATCGGTGGGCTGAATTACCAGATTGAGCATCACTTATTTCCTCATATCTGCCATGTCCACTACCGAAAAATCGCAGGGATTGTAAAGGAAATTGTCGAAAAATATAATGTGCCGTACCTTCAACATAAATCATTTGCAGGGGCAATCAAAAGTCACTTTTCTTTGCTTCATCAATTAGGGACTGGGCAATACGATAGAAAGTTGGCAGAGACCTAGCAGCCCTGCCCATTTACCTAATCAATTCAAAAAAGCGGCTGGTTTCGCTCCTTCCTTTAAAAAAAAACGAAACAGAAGAGAAACTGAAATTTGGAAAACATGTGATATGTGTAAGTATCTACTTTAGATATGTAATGCATTAGGTGTCAAATAGCTCCATCTTTGCACTGATAATTATTAAATTATTAAGTAAATAAAAGATGAGAGAATCTAAATATAATAATGTACACGCTATGGTTATTGGCAATTGGGATTGGCAGCCCCAAAAACTTAAAGAACAATATGGACAATTGACCCTTGCAGATGTAACATTTAGACCCGAAAGGGAAAATGATTTGCTTACTCGCATAGGAATCAGGTTGAACAAAACGCTTCCAGAAGTCATGGATGTCCTCAAGAAACTAAAACCATTCTAAGACACTCTAGTTTTCTATCTGATCGGAAACCATACTTTTTAAGAGATCGTACGATAACGATTTGAAAAGAGAATTGAGGGCAGGCTTTATTAAACCTGTCTTCTTTTTCTACTCTTTTCAAACTTACTTTTTTCAATAAAAAGGATACGGAAATGAATTACTGCTATATTATTGTTCCCTTAGTTTTAATCTTTTTAGCTGATATTAGAATTGTCAGGCCTACCCATAAGGGATTAATTGAGCGGTTGGGGAAGTACAAAAAATTAGCTAATCCTGGCTTTCATTGGATCATACCTGTAATTGACCGGTTGTTTTATGTGAACATAACTGAACAGATGGTAGATGCGGAGCCACAGGAAATAATCACTAATGATAACTTAAATGCAAGTGTTGGATGCGCAGGTTTATTTCAGAGTAAAATAAGATGAAGAAAGTGTGAAAGGATCGACCTACGATGTTAATAACTATCAAAGGCAGATTGTCAATCTGGCCCGAACTACCTTACGTAACATTATTGGCACACTTACTTTAAAATCTGCTAATAGTGAAAGAGGAAAAATTAATACGGAGTTGCATGAAACGCTACATAAAGAAACTAAAAGTTGGGGAATCGAAATAATTCGTACCGAATTAAAACAGATTGACCCACCCAGAGATGTACAGGAAACCATGAATAAAGTGGTAAAAGCGGAAAATAAGAAAATTGCGGCCATTGATTCCGCTACAGCTGCCGAAACTGTAGCCGATGGTATAAAGCGTGCCAAAATAAAAGAGGCAGAAGGATCAAGAAGAGCGAAAATATTACAAGCGGAAGGTGTAGCCGAAGCCATAAAACTGATCAATGAAGCAGCCGATAGGTATTTTATCGGAAATGCTCAGCTTTTGAGAAAGCTTGAAGCCCATGGAATTGTCACTTAAAAATACCGCAAAAATCGTCGTACCTACTGGTTCTGACCTGGTTAATATAATTGGTGAAATGGCAGGAATCATACCCCTAAACGGCAGGAAGAAATAAATGTATATAATTTTTCAAAATAAAAGATCATGTCAAAAGATAAAGGAAATAGATCAAAGAAAAAAGCGCCAGCAATGACCAAGAAAGAGAAAAAAGCGGCTAAGCGTGCGAGAAAACACAAAATGAACATCGAAAGTGATGAATAACCAGGAAAAGAAAGTTATAACTATCGCTATGAAAGGTCCTTGGAAAACTTTAGCTATTTTTAATAATATTGGTTTTCGGTTTGTTCAAACCGTGGGTTTAGATCGGCGCAGGAGAAAGAGGTATTGTCATGAATTTTGGTGCAGTTCAAGATTAGGTATTGAATGAAGGAATTCATTTCAGAGTAACAATAATGCAGCGAATTATTAAAATGGATATTAAGATTCATAAGGTAGTGACTGATGCTGCTTCTGCATCATCTGATCTTCAGGATGTAGCTTTATCCGTTGCGCTCAATTACCACGTTATTCCTGATAAAGCTAATCTGGTTTATCAGACAATCGGGGTGGAATTTAAAGAACGGATGATAGACCCCGCCATACAGGAAGTAATGAAAGCGGTGTCAGCCCGATATACCGCGGAAGAATTGATTACCAAAAGACCCGCAGTAAGTGCGGAAATGCAAGAATCTCTTACCAAAAGATTACTCCTGTCCAATATATCCGTGGACGCATTTTCGATTGTCTCATTTAGTTTTTCAAAGATATTTACCGACGTGATAGAAGCAAAGCAAACAGCGGAACAGAATGCACTAAAAGCGGAGAGAGATCTCGATAGGATAAAAGTGGAGGCACAGCAGACGATTGCAGCGGCAACAGCTGAAGCAGAGGCGCTGCGATTGCAAAAAATGAATATTTCACCTGCTCTGATAGAACTTCGAAAAATAGAGGCAAATCTCAAAGCAATAGAGAAATGGAATGGTATACTTCCTCAGGTTACAGGTGCTGGTGCGGTGCCATTTATCGGTGTAAGTGATTTAAAGAAAAATTAATAAAAGAAATTTGTTTTTCGCATATTACTCTAATTAGCGCTGGCGAATTACCACATAGCAAAATCTCCCAATCTTTTAATTATGGCCGAAATCACTTCGAGCAATCACACGAAGAAAAATAAAAAACTCGATAAAGAATCAACTAATATTATCCGGACTATCCAGCGGAACAATGTCCAATTGATTCATATTTCCGATAACAAGGCTGCAATTTTGTTGAGCCTCAATGCCATTATGCTCACTCTTTTGATCCCTAATGCGATATCGAATATGCATCTTATCCTGGAAAACCTTCTGTACGTGCCGCTCCTTATTTTAGCTTTCACCAGCTTTTGCACCGTGTGTATTTCCTCTTTTGTTTTGATTCCTCCAAAGTTCCAAAATATGAGGAATGTTAATGGCAACCATCACACCAAAAATCCGTTTTTAGGAAGAATTTTTTATAAAGCATATTAAAGGGCCATTGTTTTTTGGCTCTACAAGTGAATTTCAACAGCTAGTTAAACAAATACCAGATACTGCCTCTGCTATAATTATTAGAATGGGAAGAATGCAGTATATGGATCAATCTGGATTATACGCAATGGAGGATGTTTTAATTGACTTGGTTAAACAGGGTAAAAAAATCCTTTTAGTAAATATATTTCGGTGCCGGTGAAGAACGTTACCACCAGCCGATAAGAACCGTTACCACTTAGGGAGGAGGAAATATGCGACCGGGAGGATAGATAAAGGGTTGAGATCTACCTTGGCGAGAAATGGATACCAGATGCCAGGGAGGATAATATGTTGTCATTGCAAAAAGGCCACACGAGGGAATCCACGAGTAAAAGGTAAGCAAAAATACTGCGGCACAGCCACGTGTCAGCAGGCTCGCAAGAATGCCTGGGAGCGAGAGAAGACCAATGGAGATGCAGATTATAGGCAGAAGCGCAAGATTTCAAAGAAGGCTTGGTATGAGAAGGATCACTGTGGAGCGACGTACCAGGCCGAGTATCGCAAGACGCATCCAGATTACGAAGCAGACAACCGTGAGAGGCAGCGAATGCGCAACCAAAAGTGCAGAAGGGAGTCGGATGCATCAAAGATTGTAAAGACGGACGCGTTAGGCTCACAAAGTGCTGATAATCAAGGCATATACGTACTATTGCCCTACAGGAAGGAAGCGGACACGATAGAGATTGTAAAGACGGACGCGTTATTGGTACAAGTTGTTGAAAAGCAAGTACTTATGAGCACAGGGTATGAAAACAGTAGTTGATTGTAAAGACGGACGCGATTGTGAGGGGTTTGCCTGGGGGCTAATTTTGCATAAAGCCAAACCGAAATACATTGCCTACCCTGGTGGACATAGAACAAATAGATGATTCGATGAGTGTGCTTCGCTTGACCCGACCAGAACAAATAAAGGGGATGCGAAGATCGCTGGAACAGGTAGGTCAATTGCAGGGGGTTGTGGTGAGAAAGCATGGAAAAGGCTACCAACTTTTGGATGGGTTTAAGCGCTATTATGGAGCGGTGGGGTTAAAGTGGAAGGAGATACAAGTGCAGGAGGTACTGGCTGATGACATTACGGCAAAGACGATGATGATGAGCTACAATCAGCAAGGGAGAAGCCTGGTGGACTACGAAGAGGCCAGGATTGTGCATAGTCTAAAGACACAACATTCACTGCCACACAAACAGATAGCCGGATTATTGTCACGCAGTATATCGTGGGTAAGTCGTCGTTTGTCATTTATAGAAAGACTGGAAGATGAAGTGGGGACCCATTTGCAGTTAGGAAAGATCACCTTGACGCATGCGCGCGAGCTGGTCAAGTTGCCGCGCGGCAAACAGGTTGAATTTTTGCATTTGATCGTGAATCATCAATTCACCAGTCGTCAGACCACCGTGTTGATCAGGCAGTATCTACAAAGCAGATCAAAACAAGAGCAGGACTATGTATTAAGCCATCCGTATGAAGTGCTAGATCGTCAAAGTCAGGAAGAACAGATTAGTGATAGTCGTTTGGGAGAGCATGGCAATCGGATACTTATCAGCAGCCGCTTATTGGCTCATCAGCAACATATATTTATCGGTCGATGCACGAATCCCCCACTAGGGGAGCTTCCCCAAACAGAATTAGAAATATTAACAGAAGGCCTTGTCGATATTGTAAAAAAGGCAGAAATAATTCAATCGATAATAAGCAAAAGCCTATGAATAAAAATAATAGATATGAAAGATGAGGCATTAGAAAATAATATAGTGAGTTTACATGGACGTGGGTGGTCGATGCGTCGTTTGTCCCGTGAATTTGGCATCAGTCGGCAGCGGGTCAAGCGAATATTAGACAATAATGATCGTCAGCGCAAGGAAGGGAATGAAAAATTGAGTAAGCCTGTCCGTAGAGTCTCCAAATTAGATCCCTATAAAGAGTATATCTCTGAATTAATAGAAAAGTACAAAAGTCCACCGATCACCAATCAAAGGATCTATGAAATGTTGGTAGAAGAAGGCTACAGGGGCAAGATCAGCATACTGGGGGTCTATTTGGCGAGTATCCGCGGCAGGCGGAGCAAAGAAGTGGTCGTATGTGTGGAGACCTCACCTGGTCAGCGAGCCAGCCATGATTGGAGTGATTATTATATAGAATTTACCGATCCTGAGAAAGGAGATAGCAAGGTGACATTTTTCAGCTATATACTAAATTATTCCAGGCGTCAATACATAGAAATGGTAGAAGACAAAAGCCAAAACACCCTGCTGCGCTGCCTGGTCCATGCCTTTGTGTATATGGATGGGGTGCCCAAGGAAATAAAGAGTGATAACCAGAAAGCGTGTGTGGATCGATGGGAATTGGGCAAGCCGGTGTTTAATGGCAACTATCTGAGTTTTGCCACGCATTATCGTTTTCGCCCTCTAACCATTCGTCCAGGCCGGCCCCGGGAAAATTTAAAAGTGGAGCGACCATTTTATTATTTGGAAACCAACTTTTTAAATGGCAGAAGATTCGCTAATTCCGAAGATTTAAAGGCACAGCTAAAAGACTGGTTGGTTCAAAAAAATGATCAACGCATGCATCGTACCACGAGACGAAAACCGATAGATCTGTACGCTGAGGAGCTTGCCTATTTGCAAACGCTTCCCGTCGCACAATACGATACCTCACACATAGCCTACCGTGTTGTAAACAACAGTTCGGCCATTCAATGGGAGGGCTACTATTATCAGGTTCCTCAACAGTATATGTACGAAACCTGTGTGGTTCGTGTCAATGAAAATGAAATTATTATATACAGTCCTGATTGTCACCAGATAGCCACCTACCCATTGGCCGAAAAAGGACAGAAAAACCGGTATATCGGTAAGAATGAAAAAGCAAAGAAATATACTTTGCCGGCTGGACAAGTGGCAGAACGATTAGCAGCTTTTGGGCCCGTCATGCAGCAATATATAGAACAAATAAAAAAACAAAAACCCACCACATACCGCCACCATTACAGTCATATCCTTTCGTTGAAAGCCAATTATCATCCTGCAGATATCCTCGCTGCAGTGAAACGAGCCGGAAAATACCGAGTATACTGCTCCCAGGCCATAGAAAACTTTTTAAAGGTAAATGCGGAAAAGAAATCGGAACTCAGCTTCCCATCAAATACCCAATCTCATGACTAAAGAAGAAACAAAGTTTATCGAAAACTGCCGTTATCTGGGTTTAAGATACCTGGAAGCAGAATATCGGGATATCATCCAAAAGGCTAATAAGTCAAACTTGGGTTTTACCGCTTTCCTTCAGCAAATCATCCAAAACGAAACCAATCATAAAATTGAAAGAAGCATCCAATACCGGATAAAACAAAGCAAACTACCCCAACCCTATAAATTACTGTCTGACTTTGATTTTACCTTTCAACCGAGTCTAAAGAAAACTCTGATCATGGATTTGGCTACCCTGGATTTTGTTCACCAGAACGAATCTATTTTACTGATAGGTCCACCCGGAACCGGTAAAAGCCACCTGGCTCGCAGCCTGGGCCTATTGGCCTGTCAGCATAGGTACAAAGTATTTTACACCACTTGCTCTGATATGTTGAACGATCTAAACCAAGGGGTATATGAAAAAACCCTGCTCAAACGCTTGCAAAAATATGTAAGCCCCCACCTGCTGATCATCGATGAAATGGGTCACGACCGCCTCGAACTTGAAGTAACTAAAGAAGCACATTTACTATTCAAAGTAATCGACCAGCGATATAATCAAAAGGCTTCACTAATCTTCACCACCAATGTAGAAGAAACAGATTGGGCAGATTATCTGGGAGATCCGGTCTCCACCAAAGCCATCCTGGACCGGATCTTTCACCACTCGGTCACCGTGCAGATCAACGGCCAGAGCTATCGTAAGTATGAAAGCGAAAAGCTACAGCAAAAGTACAAGGGCTAGGCGGTTTAGCCTAAAGATAAGGGCTCCAGGCAGCCGACGGCGATTCTTTATACCGATGGTTGTCACGAGGCGTCATGTTTATGGCGCCTCTTTTACTTCCAATACACTTTACCCTTACCAGGGAGCTGATCTAAACTCAACCCAATCACAAATAGAACAAAGGGCTCCAGACAGACCTCTAGCTCATCATTGCCCGATATATACTCATGCTGCGGGAAATGATATTTTGAAATCCCATAGTGGCACCGGTTACCTCCTAAAGCTACCCCCTGATATCTCCCTTCCCTATTGTGCTGTATAAGGGTGGTAACGTTTTACCCTGCTAGGTGGTAACGTTGAGGATCGGTACCGAAAAATATATTAGAACAACCACGGTATATGCTTGAACGCATAGATATTATCCCTGATTTAATTCCAAAAGAACAAATATTTGATGATTTTAAGGTTTGTTTAACATGGGTTAGAATAAAAGTGAAGGATAAATATGCTTCCTTCTCCTTGAATTCGAATCCATGAAATATAGTTATCCAGCCGCTTTTTTCTTTTTAATCGCTGAATCGTTGTGATTCCTAAAACATTATCGCTTTAAAAAAGAGGATTTTGCACAATATGAAGTACCTACAACTGAAAGCCAATTTTTGTACAGAGGCTTATAAGAATAGTTAGGTCTTAAAAACATAAAAATTAAAGAAAAGTCCACTACTCGCTTTAACAATAAATCAATAACCGAAGACTACTTAGCAGGAGGTGCAGCTTTGATAGTTACTATATTATGGATGGTTTATTCTCCCTTTCATCCATTGGTAATTTTCGCTCTGTTCCTGGTAGCACTTTTTTGTTTATCGCTTACCACACTATCGCTATTGTCAAAAGAAGCGACCATAAAAGAATGGTTCATAAACCAACCTCTTCGCTATCTAATAGTAGGGGTAGTTGAAGTAGCTTTGATTGTAGCCTTATTTTTTAATCTTTATTTGCTAAAGTAAATTTATAAAGCCATTCAACATGTGATATGTGTAAGTATCTACCTGATATGTGTAATGCTTTAGGAAATCCATAACCTTACCTTTGTTATGATAATTAATTAAAATATTTAATCCTTAAAATAAAAAAATGGATAATTTGGAAAAACCAAACAGTGAGCTTTTTAAAGTTACCGGAAACTGGGAACTTCAGTCAAAAGCTCTTAAAGTAAAATTTCCAAAACTGACTGATTCGAATCTGGAATTCGAAACCGGCAGAGAATCCGCATTACTTAGCAGAATACGAATCAGATTAAAGAAAAAACGACGGGAAGTAATTAACATGCTCAACAACATATAGCATAGTAAGCTCCCCTTTGTCTGGTAACTGGAAACCTTAAAAAGCCTAAAATAAAGAAAAGTTGCCAAAGAAGTAACACGACGAGAAAAAAGGCGGACAGGTGATGAAGTATAATTTTGTTAAGTTTTATTAAAAATATCTCATGGACAACCTCAGAATTGAAAGTTCAAAAGCTTTCAACGTTGCTAATATTCTGGAATACCTTCCCAAGTCGATAGTAATCAAGTCAATCCTTAGAAAAACCACTGGAAAAGTTAGTGCTGTTTCATTTGATTCGGGGGAGATATTGGTAGGAAAGATATCTACCTTTGATACTTTGATTCAGATCATTGATGGAAAATCAGAAATAATTATTGATGATATGTCCAACTTATTGCAAGTCGGACAATCGATCATTATTCCTGCCCATACCAGTAACACGATAAAGGCTAACGTCCGATTCAAAATGATTTCAACCATTATCAAAAGTGGTTATGAAGAAGTCATCTTGTGAAGCCAATTTTCTTAGTCAACACAAATTATCAATGCCATGGAAAATAAATATAAAGAAGGCGAGGAGGTATATGCTAAGGTTAACCCTTCCCTGAAATTGATAATCAGAAGCTATGTAGATAGGATATATTACTGCAAGATCAAGGAAGATCCATTGCAAAAAGAACTCGTCTATTTTGAAAGAGAAATCATGTCCGACCAGGTTGCGGGTTTATGAGAACAGCCTAATTCAAGGGATTTTTAATTACTGCATTCTTAAATGGTAAAACAAATTTATTTCAATACGGAGGCAAGAGCCGCTTTAAAAAAAGGGGTGGATGCCTTAGCAAATGCTGTAAAGGTTACATTGGGTCCTAAGGGACGTAATGTAGTTTTGGAAAGGCAATACGGCTCCCCGTATATTACTAAAGATGGGGTGACGGTTGCTAAAGAGATTGAACTTACGCATCCTGCCGAAAATTTGGGTGCTCAAATCATTAAAGAAGTCGCTGCCAAAACTGCGGATGCGGCAGGTGACGGAACCACTACGGCTACGGTACTGGCGCAATCTATTATCGGGATAGGCTTAAAAAATGTAGCCGCCGGAGCTAATCCCATGGAATTAAAAAGAGGAATTGATAAAGCGGTAAAGGCAGTAGTCACTCATTTGAGAAAACAATCCAAACAGATTGGAGATGACACCAACCTCATCGAACAGGTAGCTACTATTTCTGCAAATGGCGATATCACTATTGGTAAACTGATAGCAGAAGCCATGCAAAAGGTGGGGAATGATGGGGTAATTACAGTGGAAGAAGCCAAAGGAACCGAAACTACTATGATATTGGCAGAGGGAATGCAAATAGACAAAGGATACCTTGCTCCTTATTTCATTACCAATGCGCCAAAGATGGAGGTTGAATTAGAAAATCCTTATTTGCTTTTTTATGATGGTAAAATATCCAAAATTAATAGCTTATTACCAGTCTTGGAAAGCGCAGCTCAATCCGGCAACACCTTGTTGATAATTGCAGAAGATATAGACGAAGAAGTTTTGACGACATTGGTTGTCAACAAAATCAGGGGCTCATTAAGAGTTGCGGCTATTAAAGCTCCAGGTTTTGGAGACCGAAGAAAAGAAAGATTGGAAGACATGGCAGTTTTAACAGGGGGAACAGTATTTTCTGAAGAAAAAGGGAGCTTACTTGAAACAACAATGTTAATGGATTTAGGGAAAGCTGAAAAAATAGTAATCATTAAAGATCATGCTACGATTATAAATAGTAAAGGAGAGAAAAAGAATATTACGATACGAATCAACCAAATAAAAGCACAGATTAAACGTGCCACCTCAGATTATGATAAGGAAAAATTGCGAGAAAGGCTCGCACAACTATCTGGCGGTGTAGCTATTCTATCGATAGGTGCTGCAACGGAGCTAGAGATGAGGGAAAAAAAAGATCGGGTTGATGATGCATTAAGTGCTACGAAAGCTGCAGTTGAAGAAGGTATAGTTCCCGGAGGTGGTGTTGCTTTTATCCGAAGCATTTCAGCTATTAAAAACCTGACAGGTGTTTACGAAGATCAAAATACAGGCATTGCTATTATTAGGCGGGCACTGGAGGAACCCTTGAGACAAATTGTTCAAAATGCAGGAAAGGAAGGCTCTGTCATTGTCGAAAAAGTAAAACAGGGTAAGACAGATTATGGCTATAATGCACAAAACGAACAATTTGAAAAACTTTATCAATCTGGTGTTATTGACCCAACAAAAGTAACCAGAATCGCCTTAGAAAACGCTGCATCCATTGCAGGCTTTCTATTGACCACGGAATGTTTGATTTTTGAAAAACCTCCCCATAAAAAAGTGCATGAATGATCATGAGCCACTTTTGAATCCAAGATTTAAAAAATGGACATTACCTAAAGACATTATTTTTATCTCCCTTGGTATTCTTGCCGCAGGTTTCGGGTTAAAAGGGTTTTTATTACCTAATGGATTTATTGACGGTGGAGTGACTGGCATTTCGCTTTTATTCAAGGAACTTACTGATTATTCTTTGTCCATATTGATCGTTGTAATCAATATACCATTCATTATTCTTGGGTACTATCAAATAGATAAATCATTCGTAGTTAAAAGTATTGTTGCCATTACCGGGCTAGCTATCGCTTTGGCTGTAATTGACTATCCGATCATCACTTCTGATAAACTGTTGGTGGCTGTATTTGGGGGCTTCTTTCTGGGCACAGGAATTGGATTATCCGTACGAGGAGGTAGTGTATTAGATGGAACAGAAGTTTTAGCTATTTTCTTTAGCAGAAGAACGGGCCTAAGTATAGGTGACTTCGTCCTAGTTTTCAACATCCTTATTTTTTTAGCTGCGGCTATTCTCCTTTCTCTTGAAGTGGCTTTGTATTCTATCCTCACCTACGTCTCCGCATCTAAAACAATGGATTTCATTATTGAAGGGGTAGAAGAATATATTGGGGTAACGATCATATCTCCTCATCATGAAAAGATTCGAGTGATGATCACCGAAAAACTAGGAAGAGGAATAACCATTTATCAGGGGAAAAGCGGTTTTGGAAAAAGTGGAGAAAATCCAGATACTACGAATATTATCTACTCTGTGATTACCCGATTAGAGCTCAGCAAATTTCAAAATGAAATTCTAAAAATAGATCCCGTTTCATTTATCGTAACCAATAGCGTAAGAGATTTGAAAGGAGGAATGATAAAAAAACGACAATTTAATAATTAATGAAAAAATATCTTATGAAAAAGATGCAATAGTTGCAAATGGTTTGGCAAGGTATTCTGAAAAATATAATATCATAGGAATCATTGATAGTACTAAGGTAGGACTTGATGCAGGTGAATATTTGGATGGGCTGAAAAACGGTATCCCGATATTTAGTACTATAGACATAGCAATGGATTATTTAGATCCTACACCTGAGTATTTTATTTATTGTGTTGCACCGCTGGAATCATTTCTTGATCAGAGATAAAGAGAAATATTTTTTACGGCAATGAAGCGAGGGTTGAATATAATTAATGGTGTGGTAGAATACTTTACTGCTGATCTGGAATTTGTTCAAAAGGCAAAAGCATACAATGTTGATATTATAGATATCAGAAAGACACGCTTATGAAAGGAGCTGCCCCGTGGAATTAGCCCGTTTCCCATCCAATTAAATTATGAAAAGGTCTTTCATCTCAATTACAACATACTCCGTCGATTTCAATTAATCACTTTTGATTAACTTAGTACCCAATGGACCAAGGGCACGCAACTGCTGCTAACAATAAGTATGATCGCATATCTGTTCGTTCCTCACAGAGAAGTCGACATACTATCATCCGTTGAACAAACCCGTTAGAGATTTCATAAAAACCATCCTTGGAAATAGCTTGATCGGATTGGTTTTTGCCATAGAATGGATGAACCAAATATTCCAATCATGGCAACAATTGATGATAGACTGGAGAAATTCGATAATTATTTATTACTTAAGAATTTTAGTGATCAGACGAGGGCTAGTTACCTGAGGACACTACGAGAATTTGATAATTTTCGTAGAACGAAGGGAATTAGGGGCAGATACGGCCAGGAACAAGCTAAATCATATTTGCTTAAGCGTATTAAGAATGGGAAGTCTTGGAGCACGATCAACGGAGATTATTCTGCTCTGAGGAAATATTTTAGGGAAGTAGCCAATCTTACCTGGAGTTTAAAAAAGGTACCTCGGCCAAGAAAAGAAGATAGACTTCCGGAGATTCTATCGAAGGAGGATGTAAGTAAGATCATTGAACATGCGGTAAATTATAAACACCAGGTATTTTTGACCTTCGTATATGCTACTGGCCTGCGATTAAGTGAAGCTTTGAACGTGAAGATTACAGACATAGACGGGAACCGAAAACAGATAAGGGTAAGTAAAGGTAAAGGCTCCAAGGATCGCTACATTACCATACCTGAGAGCTTACTAGAACTACTACGGAAATACTGGAGTGTGTATCGACCGAAGGAATATTTATTCAATGGTAAAAGAAAAGGTAGTAGGTTCTCAAATCGTGCTGCACAGTGGAGCATGATCCGAGCCAAGGAGAGAGCTAAGATGACCAAACCAGCATCCATTCATACACTGCGCCATTGTTATGCAACACATCATATAGAAGCTGGCACTGATTTAGTGTACTTACAAGAGCAACTTGGCCACAAGCACCTACGAACCACCGCCAGGTATGTGCATCTATGCATGGAGGAACGTGTCCGACAAATCAACCATCCGATCAGCAGCATGTCGATCGGTTATCGAGAGACGGATCGATAGGGGATCTATTTCGACATTACGGAGAGCGATATATATCTACCTATAAACCAGATATACACAAGGTCAAATTCATTCGTGCAGTACGGTTGTGTAAGACACCGGCATTGGGAGGTCATAAGTATGTGTGCAAAAGATGCGGCGATGAGTTATTTATCTATCACTCATGTGGACATGCTCAGTGCCCCCTTTGTCAGAGCATTAAACGGGCACAATGGCAGGATAAGTTGGGCAATAGATTGCTGGCGGTTCCTTATACGCATACGGTTTTCACCTTGCCACATCAACTCAATAAAATTGCTAAGCGGTATCCGAAAGCGGTCTACAATTTATTGCTACGCAGTGCATGGCAAACGGTTAAACAAGTGTGTGCCGATCCGACAAATGTAGGGGCCTTACCGGGTATGGTAAGTGTACTGCATACATTTGGATCGGACATGAAGCATCATATTCATGTACACAGTCTGATCACCTTTGGAGGTGTAAAAGGAAACAAATGGATTTGGCCAAAGAGAAAAAAGAAGATCGCATCCTACCGTGAGATGTGTCGCGTATTTAGGAATATTTTTATGTCGGGTCTTGACAATTTAATACTGCAGGGCAGCATACAAGCATCAAACTATGAAACATTGAGATCAGAGATATGCGAGCGGCGTTGGAACGTAAGAAATTCCTATCCCACGATGCAGACGGGATTAATCGAAAATTATTTGGGACGATACATTAATCGGGTAGCTATTTCTAGAAATCGTTTAAGGTACCTGGAAAGAGAAAAACAAGTACAAATCATCTATAACGATTATCGTAAACAACAAAAGAACCAAGCGGCTCCTAAGGCCATAAAGACATTATCTCCTCTAGTGGCCATGCATCAAATGCTACAACATTTACTACCACCCTATTTTCAAAAATGCCGCTATTATGGTCTGCATTCCACATCGATATTTACCAAGGTGAGTAATCAAATCCCTCAGCTGCTAAGAAATGCAGGTCAAAACATTAGGACAGTGTTTCAGATCCTAACAGACTTGCTTGGGCTCACTCCTTTGGTATGTGATAAATGTCAACAAGCGGATTTGATCCAGATTCCAATAAGTTCGGATCGAAATTACATTGATCTCATCCTGAGTGAACCCAAAGGAAGGGCGCCTCCATCGCTAAACCCAAAGCCATGATGCAGACAAATACAAAGATAATATTGGGATGTGTACAGCCCCAGTTCTGTCCCAAAACAGCCAAAAGCAGCTGGATACAGACAAATGACAGCTGTCTCCCTATCGATATCTATACCATATGTTCATCCAATGTAATTTACTCTAACATACACTTCCCAAAAGAGCCCAAATTCGTATCTTACCCATTAGAAGGGGTTAACGAGTTTCCCTAAAGACGGGTTCGTTCAACTGAAATGTCTGCGTCCATCTCATAATCTTTCAGATAGGCCAACACCTCCCGACTTTTAAAAGATAGACGCAGACATTCCTTTGAGTTATACGCAATTCGAAAAATATTTTTCTTGAGGTGAAATTAGGATAGGCTTTCTACAGGTAATAAATTTGATTTTTTCTTTATTTAATGAAGGGGCAGTATTATGTTTTCTTTCGCCCCTCTGCAGAAAGAAAATAATTATAAGCTTTTAATTTTTAAAACAATAGTATGAAAAAAATAATAAACAAATTAAAACCAATTAGATTTGGAGTAATTTTATGGATACTTATTGTCATACTAGTATCAATACAAGCCTTCATCTTCCCCATTCAAGATGCGGGAATTTGGTCACCAGTGCCACTAATAGTACATTTTATCAGTGTGATTCTTGCTGTTTTAATTATGTCATTTTGGTATTATAAATCAAATGAAAAACCAAACGGTTTTCTCTTAGGTTTTATTTGGCTTGTTATAGATTTAATTTTAGAGTCTGCCATAACAATTCCACTGTTTGTCCTTCCATCTGGTCAAACCTACCTAAGTTATTTTTTTAGGTGGGATTTGTTGGTTGATTTTGCAATAATAGTAATAACTCCGGGAATGTACTGGTTAGCAAAAAAGAGATAATATGAAAAAATCAAAAATATACATAGGCTGTTGTGGTGCTTATTGCAAAAAAATGCAAAACTTTTGTTGATAAAAGCTGTAAGGGTTGTAAGATAAGATATGACACAAAAGAAAGAGATATCAACAAAGCCAAATGTAAAATTAAATTGTGTTGTTTTCGGGGCAAAAAATTAGACACTTGCGCTGATTGTGATCAATTTTCTAATTGTAAAATATTCAACAATAAATTTAAAATAAGAACTCGTGATAATAAAAAATGTCAAGAATCCTTGAATTTTATAAAAAATGAAGGTTATGATAAATTCCTTTTGAAAACAAAAAATTGGAGAAATCACATAGGTAAACTAAGATAATTTTTAGAAGTTCTAAAATATACAAAATAAAATTTACTCCTAACTCCTTTTTTTAAAACGAAAAAAATCAAATTTATGAGAATGGAGGAAAGCTTATTCCACTGAGTAAGAACGAAAAATATTTTTTGAACTCACTCCGCTATGCTTTGTGCCACGCTGCGCTCTTCTCCTTTCAGTCGTCGGGGCGTTTAACAAGGGATATACGGTTCGGGGCTTGGCTCGCCCCTCACCCAAATTTTGCTCCGTTTCACTCCACAAAACTTCGTATATCCCACACGTTATCTCTCAGCAAGATTCAAAATAGTTGGGTTATACGTATAATATATATATATTTGTACGTATTGATGGTTATGGATAGGAAATTAACTCTAAGATTGGATAAGGAGGTGATCGAGAAGGCAAAGGAATTTGCTAAGAGGCACCAGACCAGCTTATCACGAATTGTTGAATCTTATTTTGAATCATTGACAAGCGAGGAAGTGGATGAATCAGAGATAGAAGTGACCCCTCTGGTTGATAGCCTATGTGGAGTTATCGAACTTCCTGACAATTTTGACTATAAGAATCAGAGAACTGAATATCTGTCAGAGAAGCACAAATGAATAGTGTTCTGATAGATACCAATGTGATTTTGGACTTGTTATCAAAGCGAGAACCTTTTTATGTCGAGAGTAGCCAAATCTTTTCACTGGCAGATATGCAGAAGGTGAAGCTGGTCATTTCAGCATTAAGTATTGTGAATGTTCACTGTATATTGAACAATCGATTGAAGATGAAGGATGCAAGATCAATAGTGGGTAGATTCAAGGTGCTTGTAGATACCTATGAACTAAATGACAAGATTATTGAACTTGCCCTAAATGATACGTATTTCGAAGATTTTGAAGACGGAATACAATACTATACCGCCCTTGAAGCGCAATGTGATTTCATTGTAACAAGGAATCTTAAAGATTTCAAAGCATCAGCACTTTCAGTTTTTAGTCCCAAAGAATATCTGTCGAGATTGGACGCCGAGAGATAACAGACTACCAAGACGTCATATTGGCTACGCAGATCGGAACTGGAATAATCGTATTAAGTTTGTTAAATTGGGAGGCGCTACCAAGAGGTTTATTGGCTTTTTATTGCTAACCAATACAGACGCATGCAGCCGGAGCGTTAGAGACCATTATAAAATATGAATGTAAATAACAAAAATAGAACTGTACTGTTTGTCTTGTTGTTCCCAATTTTTGCTCTTTCGCAGGAATCAAAGATCGATAGTCTACTTGACGACTTCAATTCACACACACCGGGAATAGTAATTACAGTTGTCCAAAATGATAATATCATTTATTCGAAGGGACACGGCATGGCCGATCTGGGCTATCCTGTGCCACTTACTGACACTACACTAATGGATATCGGTTCTTGTGCAAAAACATTTACCGCCTACGCCATTTTGTTATTGCAATCGGAAGGGAAGCTTTTGCTGGATGACCCTATCACCAAATATTTGCCTCAATTTCCAGCCTATGGAGATTCCATCACTATCAGACAACTGGGAACACATACCAGTGGCATTAAAGAGTGGATTCGATTATTTCAGCTTTCAGGATATCAGTTGGATGGAGACGCCATACTAAAAGATCATTTGTTGAATTTGGTCTATCGTCAGCGCGGCACTAATTTCGATCCCGGAACAAAATTTAATTATTCAAATTCCAATTATTTATTGTTGGCGCAAATAATTGCCAACGTAAGCGGAAAAGACTTTCCGGATTTTATGCAAGATATGATTTTCTCGCCTCTCGGAATGAAACGTACATTTATCCGTGATGACATATACGCAATTAAATACAACCAAGCCAGAGGATATTTCCAGGAAGAGTCTACATATAAGCAACTTCCCCATCATGGTGGAGGACTTTTTACTACTGCTGAAGATATGAATAGATGGTTGGTCCACGTCAACAGCCTTTTGAATCGAGACACTATTGCAACCGAATTGGCCAAAAGTATGATGTTAAAAAATGGACAAATTATCAGCTCCACCTTCGGACTATACGCAGATCCATACAATGGGCATATGCAATTTCAGCATGAAGGTGGAGGCTTGGGCGTCAATAGCTATATTGGATTGTTTCCAGATCAAAACTTTTCTGTTTTCGTGTCCTGCAACAACTCTGACTGCTATCCTCAATACTACGCCAAGCAGGTTATTGATCTCTTCCTCCCGGCAATAAGTAAGATTATTGAGCAGCCAGCACTCACGCACCATCCTGACATGATGAAAGCAGCACAATTTAAGGAATGGACGGGTGATTACTGGAGTGAGGAATTGTGTATTTCAAGGTCAATTATTTATAAAAATAATATGCTGTATTACTCTAGAACCAATGGGGTTGAAGATGAACTGATATCGACAGGATTAAATCATTTTACATTCAAGGGGTCCAGAGGAGCTGGGATTGAAATTTGGTTTGAAAGAGATGAAGTTGGCAAGAGAAGTATGTATTACAAACTTCAGAATGACCCTCCGTACCATTTTTATGAGTATATCCCCTTTTCATTGGCACCCGCTGCATTGAAGCAATATACAGGTATGTATTTCAGCTCGGAATTAAGAACTGTTTATTCCATAGAACTGATTGACGACCGACTATATGCCACACATCTCAGAATAAAGGAAGTACCTCTCCGTCAGGTGATGGAAGATATGTTTACAGGGACCCGAACTTCTTTCGGTCAAGTTCTATTTACTCGAAATAGTTTAGGAAAAGTAGATGGATTCCTGGTTTCAAGTAGAAATGCAAAAGAAATAAGATTTGAACGAATTGCTAATTAAGAACGGTCTCTAATAAGGGCTAAAACGTTCATAGCCAGCTTTTGCTGGCTACGCCGTTTAGCCAAACCGTTGAACAAACCCGTTAGAGATCCCAGGAAAATCATCCTTGGAAATAGCTTGATCGGATTGGTTTTTGCCGTAGAATGGATGAACCAAATATTCCAATCATATAACAATTGATGATAGGCTAGAGAAGTTCGATAATTATTTATTACTGAAAAATTTCAGCGATCAGACGAGGGCTAGTTACCTGAGGACACTACGAGAATTTGATACTGACGATGAATGTCAGCACTGTATAATTTTCGTAGATCGAAAGGAATTAGGGGCAGGTACGGCCAGGAGCAGGCCAAGTCTTATTTGCTGAAGCGAATAAAGAATGGGAAGTCTTGGAGTACGATCAACGGAATTATTCAGCCAGAAACAGGAGGTCACAACCCCGGTGAACAGTGACATGTGAAGGAAAAGGAAGGTTTTGTGTAATGAACCCAAATTCGTGTTATTTTAAACACCTCTTCAAATAATCCGAAAGGAGGATTATGACCATTGATAATTTGGAATGTCCAGCCAAGTTCGCTTTATAAGGGCCTTCATTCGAGAATCCGATAATATGGAGGGAACCATAAACCTAAGCCATACTTGACTGTGAATAAATATGCCTTCTCGAGCATTGTAGGACGCTTCAAAATCTTTCATCGCAAGGTCATATTTCCCGAGACCCGCTTGGATCAAACCACGAAAGAAGATCCCGGTTTTTTGCTCAGTAATCATGGCATCTATTCTAGCAAGTATCACCTTGGCCTCCTCGTGATCCCCGTTGAGTGCCAATGCCAATCCAAGGAGTCCTTCGGTCATGGCCATAGGTGCTAACGTTGTCACTTTCTTTAAGAGTGGGATTGAGTCGTTATATTCTGTTTTTGCAAAATGAACATATCCGTTTAGAAAATATCCGCCAAAAAAATCAGGATAAAGGGCCCTTAGCTTATGACCCTGCTTATCTATTTTGTCGAGTTCTCGACTCCACATGAAACTATACCCTGCATGCAGGTTTATCATCGCAGAAAAAGGATCCAATTCCAAGGCCTTCTTGGTATGTAACGATCCATTGTCGATTTTTCCTTGAAGATGTAAAGCAAAGGCACATTGATCATGGGCATCCGCATAATTTGGGTTAAGTGCTATTGCCTTCTTGAAGGCCTTTTCAGCGCCCAGAAGATCCCACTCATAGTGCAATCGAACTCTGCCCATCACGACATGACTTTCACAAATGCCAGGATCAAGGGCTATCGCTCGAAGAGCGGAGTCCTTCATTGGTTTCAAGCTTTGTGCAGCAGGCATGAACCCAAAAAACCATAAGTTCTGAAAGACCTCTCCCAGACCTGCGTGTGCCAATGCATAATCCGGTTCAATTTCGATCGCTTGCTGATAATAGTTGATTGCCTTCTGGTAGCTTTCCTCAGTCCACTTGTTGAAATAGAACCGCCCTTGCAGGTAAAAGTCGTAAGCTGCAATGTTTTCGACATGCCTTCTTTGCAAATTATCCGATTGAGAACCAACCAACTTCAATTTTAAAGCATCTAGAATGGCCACCGATATTTCATCTTGAATGTCGAAAATATCACTGACTTCTCTATCATATCGCTGTGACCACAAATGGTAGCCGTTGTTTACTTCAATTAGCTGTGCTGTAATTCGCAAACGGTTACCTGATTTACGTACACTCCCCTCAAGAACGGCCTGCACTCGCAGTTCTCGACCTATCTTCGAAATGTCTTCATTTTGGTCCTTGAACGAGAATGAAGAAGTTCTTGCGGCAACCTTCAAACCCTTTACCTGTGACAGTAGGTTTAAAAGTTCTTCGGCAAGACCATCACAGAAATATTCCTGTTCGGGATCAGAACTCATATTAGCGAATGGAAGTACCGCAATAGAGTTCAAGGTACTGGCGGTATCAAGATCCGGTGAAGCTTTTAGCACATCGTCAAGGTCATTAACACTAATGGAGTAAATCTTGGTTGCCCCATTAACATTTTTAAATGTCGTTTCAACTAGAAAAGTGGCCTTGATACCTTTCTTATTTCTGATATTTCTATAAACCACATCTGAAGCCAGGATCTGACCCTTCCCCGCTATTTGCTCAATTCGAGAAGCAATGTTTACACCATCACCAAAGATGTCACTATTTTGAACAAGCACTTCTCCTTGATGCAGACCGATCCGAAGTTCCAGTCCTTGTATTGCTGAGGCTTCCTTTTGGATTGCTCCGGCACAGTACACGGCATCCAGGGTGGACGTGAAACTCGCAAGATTACCATCTCCCATCTCCTTGAGCAATCGACCATTCCACCTCTCGATTACAGATTTGTGTATGGCTCTGTTCTTATCAAGAAGGTCCAAAGCGGCATCTTGATCCGTACCCATTAAGCTGGTATACCCAACGATGTCGGTAAACATGATGACTACGAGGCGACGTTTTGAGTCCACGAACAATGAGAATGATCTATATTAAAGATAGGAATTCGGCTGGGAATCAATCTGAGCTTCATTCCTCGCTCGCATAACCACATAAAACGGTCGTTTCTTGCTACATCTGCTCATCCTCACCGTTGACGGACTTGGTTGCGAATGTAGTGGTTACAACAAAAAGGAACATATTATTTAACAATCCCACCATGTGTCACTCAGGTTCAAGGTCATCCAATCTATACTTGGAGATCTTGACATTGTGGGAACTCCTCAGTTTCCCTGATTCGCTGTTGCCGATGATCCAAAAATTTGGTTGGGATAGTGACACCAGTAGATATATATTTAGTCTTCCCCCTGCAAACCATATCTCACTATTATCAATGATATTATTTCGAGGGGGACTTTAGATTGAAATAAATTTTTGACATGATGAATATTATTGATTAAAAAAATGGTTAGATCTAGTTGCCAAAATCGTCGCCAAAATTCCTAACCTATCCTGTTTTGGATTTGCTCCATTTTCTGTAAGCTAATCGTTACAATTAGAGGAGACCCTGAAAGTTATGTCCATCCTGACTCAACTGTATAAAGTGGCACCCCCAGATGTATTGGAAAAAACTAACCCACCGAATCCCTTAATTTCTTTAGGTATTCGTCAATAACCGTCGATTTCTCTTTTTCAATACGTTTACCCAGTTCCTTTCGTGGACAATTGGCATTGTACTTAGCTCCCCAATCCATAATTTCGATCACTATGGGCAAGAGCTCGACCCCTTTTTCCGTGAGGCTATAAAGAAATTTAGACTTGTTGGCCGGAGAGACTTTCTTGACCAAGATATTCTCTGACACCAAAGCACTCAATCGATTGGCGAGTATATTGGTGGCTATCTTTTCTTCCGACTCCAGAAATTCACTATAAGACATTTTCCCTCGGAGCATGACATCCCTGATGATCAGTAGGGACCACTTATCTCCAAAGACATCTAGCGAACAGCTGATCGGGCAATCTGACCTACTTCGATTCATCAGCAAAAAGTTAAAGTACTTGCAAAATGCAAGAAGACTCTTATCTTTGAACTTGCAAAGTGCAAGAACTAAAGTAAAGAATTAGAAAGATCTAAAAAAGAGACAAATGAAAGACCAAACTTCAATCAAGGACCTTCTCGAAGAATACTATCGAGGCTTCGCTCAAAAGAGCGGTTGGGAATCAGTAATTTCCGATGATTTCACTTTTACTGCTGACAATATGAACAAAGTTGAGGTGGAGACTGGCAGGGAAAAGTATATCAAGATCATTGAGCGCTTTGCAAAAGTTTATCAGACAATGCGGGTGAGAAAGATGATCGTTGATGGAGACACCGCGGGTGTGATCGCCAATTACGACTATCTATTCCCAAATGGAAAACAGTTATCCGGAGATGTCGCAGAGTTTTGGACCGCGAAGGATGGCAAATTGAATTCACTGCATATATTCTTTGATACATTGACCTTTGATCAGAATACACCCAAGGTAAAGTAAATGTGCACGTTGTGACAGCGATGGTGATCGTGTACTGATGGATGGGTAACGTAATTTGAGCAACCACTTTGGATCGTGGGTATTTGGCCTTCTGGCCATTTTGAAGCACTAAGCAACCCGGAGCTTTCGTTAACAGGATGATGATCAGAAGGTCAATATTGTCAGGGATTTCGATTGCCATTGCTTTCATGTTTTTGATGGGATGTCAGAAAGAACCTGAGGTGATTTTCGATATACCCGTCCGGTTAGAATTTGAAATTCCAGCGGGACTAAATCCCTTCGATAAGCACTTCTTCCTTCTAAGAGATGTACCTACCAATTTATCTAGCCTTAAAGCTCAGTTTGGAGTTGCCGATGATCAACCGTTGTTGATTAGACCTGCTCAAGCCATCTTTTCCACCAAGCTCCAGAATTTGGATCTCAATTTTATTGATGAAATTGAAGTGTCCATATTTGAGAGCGATCCGGACATTGACCGTATTGCCTTCCTAACTGACCAAGTCCCTTTTAACGCAGGGAGAAGTATCATTATCGTGCCCTTTGATCTGGATTTTGCTGAAGATTTTGCACTTGGTAGGGTTAACTACAAAGTATCCTTCCGACTTCGATCCACGACTCCATCTTTCATTGATGGAATCTTAGACCTTACTTTTGGAGCTGAGTAATAAAATTACGTAAAAGAAATACGCGTTTTAAGGGTCTCAATCCGATTTCGGACAAAAAACATTGTACACACGTCAAATATTTATGTTTTTTCTATTTTCTTTGTAGCAGCATTTCCGGGCACACCACTCTTATTTCACAATACCTTCTTACACCAGTTAGAATTAAAAAGTGAAACAGTTTGCATGGAGCGACTTTATGCATTATTCGTATGGCTTTGCCTAATTTTACCATTAAACTCCCTGAATGCCCAGGCACCCAACCGTATTGCTACAACCCTAAAAAGTAAGCAGAATCAACGAAGTCAAGAGGCCATCCCAAGCTTCCATCCCTTTGAGATCATCAGGCAGTCACCAGCCCTATCTCGAAGTGCTGATATCGTATCAGATTTGACGGTCGTTCATTTGAAAGGCCCTGACACACGCAGGATGATTCGGTTGGCACCAGAGCTTTTGGATCTGACCGTACCGTTTGATACCACAACCATTCAACTTGAGCTATATCAGCAGGCACCCCTCTCTAAGGGTTTTCTTTTGCGGACCTCGGATGGGCAAATCAGTACCAGTCGAGGAGTGTTTTATCGAGGTATCGTCAGTGGTGACGATCAATCAATAGCTTCTATCAGCATTTTCGATGATGAGATGATAGGGATCATTTCATCATCCAAGTGGGGAAATGTAATCATTGGGAGATGGGATGGAGATCAAATACATGTAATCTACCAGGAAGAAAATCTGAAAGTAGATCCTCAGGGTGGGTGTGAGATGTTGCACCCTCCTGACCAGACCGAAACGTCCCATCGCGAGCCAACCGACCACAGTCGAAATGCGGCCAATTGTGTGCAAGTCTACTTTGAGACCAGCCACAGTGTGTTTCAAAATAAAGGGAGTGTGAGTGGAGTCCAGAACTACGTAACTGGATTTTTCAATAATGTTTCTACCATCTATGCCAACGAAAACATAAATATCGAGATTTCTGAAATTTTTGTTTGGACTTCAAAAGATCCTTTCAAGCATACCAGTGCTTCAGCTGCAGTACAATCGTTTATTTCCGAACGACCTAACTTCAACGGAACGGTAGGTCATTTGTTAGACATGACAGGCGGAAGTAATGGAGGCCTTGGCTATGTCGATGTCTTGTGCAGCAGCACGTTTAATGTGGGATATAGTGATATCAATTCCACGTATAGCAATTTTCCCACTTATTCCTGGACTGTCAACGTGGTAACGCACGAGATCGGCCATAATTTTGGTTCCTCCCATACCCATGATTGTGTTTGGGGTCCTCAGAATTGTACCGCCATCGATGGTTGCGCTCAACCGAATCCAGGTACAGGCTGTGGAAGCTGTCCCGAAGCACCGATTCCTGCTAAGGGAACCATCATGAGCTACTGCCATGTAGGGGGGAACGGCATTGATTTTAACCTGGGTTTTGGCTCCGAACCCGGCAACTTGATCCGCTCACGAGCATCAGCAGCAGGCTGTTTGACAAGCTGTGGAGGAGGCGGGCCAGGTGGTAATTGCAACCTGACCATCGAAAATGTTTTGGCTGAGGATGCTACCTGCAGCAAAAACAATGGAAAATTGACTGTCCAGATCAGTGGATCATCAGGTTCGGTGACCTACAACATCGGAAACGGGCCCCAATCATCACCCGAGTTCTCAAACCTTCCACCCGGCGACTACACGATAGTAGTTCAAAATGGTGGTGGTTGCGAGCGCTCTGAAGCAGCATCCATTCAATTGACATCCGAGAAGCCGTCTCTAGCAGCGACAATTACAAATGCCACCTGTGGCCAGGATGATGGTATTATTGAACTCACCGCATCTGGTGGTGCTGCACCCTACTCGTATCAGGTAGGTTCCAAAACGCAGTCCAGCGCTGTATTTAAAAATTTGGAAGTAGGAGAATATTCCGCTATGGTCATCGATGACAACGGCTGTACCGAGAGCAAGTCGGTTTCGATTTTTACTGACAACCCACCCAGCCTTGACGTCCAGGTTCAACATACCAGTTGTGGTGAGGCAAACGGCTTGGTTACCCTTGCTGCCAATGGGGGTACTGGGCCATACCAATACAAATTGGGAAGCCAGACATCTTCCAATGGTATTTTTGAATCTGTAGCTGCCGGTAGCCATCAGGTACAGGTTATCGACAATAATGGCTGCAGTGATCAGGATAACATCAACGTAGAAAACTCGCAAGCCATTCAAGCCAACACGTCGGCTGAAGCAACCCAATGTGGCCAGACAAACGGAACAATCGCCGTGGATGCTGAAGGAGGTACGGGAACCTTGACCTACAGCATTGGATCAGGATTTCAGTCTGAACCGGTCTTTAGTAATCTCGTTTCCGGTGTGTATGAAGTTACGGTCAAGGACGGTACCGGATGCATAATCACCGGAGAGGAAAATGTGGCCAGTTCTGAGACGTTTACCCTTGCTCCTACCGTAGAACATACCAGCTGTGGATTGACCAATGGATCGATCATCGCTGCGGTCGATGGCAATACCGGTCCCTACATGTATCGACTCGGTCAGTCGACCTTCAACAGCAACAGCAAGTTCGTCGATGTGCCCCCTGGGGATCATTTACTCACGGTCAGAGATGCCAGCGGCTGTGAAGTATCAACAGAAGTGCTAGTGCAGAGTTCCAGTGTGCCGACTCCCCAGGCTACTGTAGATCGAACCTATTGTGGCGAAAAAAACGGCAGAATATCGGTAGAGGTGCCTCAGGGACTTGCGCCCTATGCGTATTTTCTCAATGGCCGCAAACAGCAAACCCACGAGGTGAGTGACCTGGCTCCAGGCAACTATGAAGTCAAAGTTGTGGATGCCGACGGGTGCACCGACAGCATCACAGTTAAGATCGACAGTTCAAAAGCTGCCTTGGCGTTGGCGAAAACTCAACCAACAACCTGTGGTGAGGCCAATGGGCAGGTACAACTAGAGGCTCAGCAGGGCGTCGCTCCATTCACCTACCAACTGGATGATATTACCACTACTAAACCTAATTTCCAGGAACTTTCAGCCGGCATCTACGTTGCCGAAGTGGTCGATGCGGATCAATGTATCTGGCGCGATACCATCGTCATCGAAGCTTCAAATGCCATACTCCTGGATACAGTAGTGCAGCATACCACCTGTGGTCAGGACAATGGATCGATACAATTGATTGGATCAGGAGGATCGGGAACTTTGCTGTACCGGTTGGATGATACTGCATTCACCAACCAAACGGAATTTCCGGAACTCAAAGCCGGGATATACACCGCTAAGGTGAAGGATTCGGAAGGTTGTCTTCTAAACGTCCCTATATCCGTACACTCCTCAACGAACCCCCAGCTGTCATTAGACATTACCCATACTCGGTGCGGTTTGGAAAACGGTGCAGTAAGGATTTTGGTTGAAGGAGGTGCAGCGCCGTATCGCTATCTCTTGAACAGTGATAGCATGTCCATTCTTACCGAGACCCTAGCTTCCGGAAACTATAGTGTTGAAGTGGTTGACAAATTCGGATGTGTCGATAGTGCTTTGGCAGTCATTGAAACCTCTTCAGCACCAGAACTTACCGTATTTACTGAACCCGCTTCATGCTATCAAAATAACGGTGTCATCAAGGTGGCGGGCTCCTCCGGAATCGGTCCCTATACCTATTCCATTGGGCAATCTTTTCAATCAAATTCTACTTTTAGTCAGATCGATAGTGGGAGTTATCAGGTTGTGCTAAAGGATCAGCGGAGCTGTACGGATACGGTCATGGCCGAGGTGCCTTATAATGACACCTACCAAAGACCCGAATTGCCGGAAGAAGCATCGATTTGTGAGGGAGAGCCGATTACTTTAAACACGGGAGTTTCTTCTTTACCCACCATTCACTGGACCATAAATGGTGAGGCCATAGCACAAGATGGCCCCGAAATTACCACCGATCAACCGGGTGAGTACACCGCGACTGCTTTCTATCACGAAGATTGCATCCTTCAGGCGCAGGTTAATTTAGAGGTACGAAGCAAACCCGAGCAGGACTTAAGAGTTAGCGATACCATTTGCCTGGGTCAAACTTTTGAAATTGCTCAACCCGATCCGGCATTGTCTTATACTTGGAGCAACGATTCTTTGGGAAGTGCAGTGGCTTTTGCCGAATCTGACCGCTACGAGGTGGAAATCACCAACGCTTTTGGCTGTTCCATTATCAAGCCTTTAGACTTAATCGTAGTACAGCCGGTACAATTACAGGTTGCTGATGAGGTGGTTTCTATTTGCGAAGGTGAGGGGTTTCAGTGGGAATTGAAAGGTGCTGATCAATATATCTGGACTAGCCATGATACTACCTTAAGTGCTGTAGACATTGCCAACCCTTTTGTCAATCCCTCCAGTGATCAGACCTATTTTGTGGTTGGCAGCAACCAATGCTTTGAATCTACCATAGACCTGGCCCTACACATTTTTGAAGATCCGGTGAGCATCACCCGGGATACGACCGTGATCCAAGGATCGCCCTTACAATTGAATGTCGACAGCAATGCAGTGGCTGCCAGCTGGTCTGGTCCCCATGATTTTGACTGCCAGGATTGTCTGGATGTTATGATCCGGCCAGAAAGTGCCGGTGATGTCGAAGTGACTTATACCGATGTGAATGGCTGTTTCTGGCAAGGATCGGTTGGCATTGATGTCATACCGCTTTCATCTGTATTTCCTCCATTGGTGAATGTCATCACTCCTAATGAAGATGGAAGAAATGATGCCTTAGTTTTTGAGGGTTTGCACAATTTCGATGGGATGAAACTTAAGATTTTTAATCAGCAAGGCCTTGTGGTACATGACCAACAAGATTATCAAAACAATTGGAAAGGGACCATTGATGGAGCTCCTTTGCCAGAGGGTGTCTATTTCTATATCGTCTCTCTTCTATTGGATGACCGGGTTTTTCAATTTGATAGTGATCTAACCATTGTAAGAGATTAACATGAAACACGTTTACATTGGGCTTTCATTTTGGCTGTCGTGCTTAGGCTTAACAACTCAGGCCCAACAACTAAATGATTGGCCGGTCAATGACCAGTTTTTTTACACAGTGAATCCAGCGTATGCTGCCATTGTTCCATCACTGACAGCTGGGATAAGCCATGCCCGAAAGTGGCAGCGATTGCAAAGTAGTCCTACCCAATCCATGCTGGGATTAATGATGCCCTTTAACAACGAACGTATGGGATTGGGAGGTCAGCTCTTTTCGGAAGAAACAGGTCCCTTTCGAGTCAATGGCATGCAATTGTCATATGGTTACCGCATACCGCTGCATCAATTCCGTCAAAATCAGTTATCTCTGGGAATGTCCATCCGATTGATGCATATTGCCTTTGATCAAGATCATTTTATTGCTGCTGACCAGGATAACTTACTGACCGATGTTGAAGGCAATCGATTTGTTCCTCCTTCTCTAACTGTCGGGTTCCATTATCAGACGGGTGAACCATATTATGCTGATCCAGTTCAATTGGAGATCGCCGGTTCAGCCGCCAGATTTCTGCCTTTTCAAAGTCGATTTAATACCCTGTCCTTCGACCGACCCTTCCAATGGTATGGTTTATTTGGACTCAACATCTGGGCTTCGGACCAAGTGACGATATCGCCCGCACTGTTTTTCAGTGATATCGAGAGAACGGGCCTGAATTATGCGTTGCGGATTAAAGCCGCCTATGGATCCCTGGGTTGGGCCATGACCCAATACTCCAAGGCTGGCTTTCTCGTCACTCAACTGGGCTTTAATATCGGTGGAGGTTGGACCACAGATGATGCCATCAGTGTTAGTGCCAGCAATAGTTGGAATTTTGGCAGCTTAAGTGACCAAGTCGGTAATAGCCTCACTTTTGGATTGGTTTATCAGAAAGCAATTGACTACCGCCCCTATTGATTTTTGTGATTTGACCAGCCGTGTTCCTCACAATCTATTATTAAGCGATCCAATTGGATGTTTGAAGATTTCATTGTGATAAATCAAGGGGGGTGGTGGGAAATCACCCCTTGATGCTCTTCTGATCTTGAATTAAAGGTAATTAGGCAATCGATTTGTTCCTCCTTCTCTAACTGTCGGGTTCCATTATCAGACGGGTGAACCATATTATGCTGATCCGGTTCAATTGGAGATCGCCGGTCCAGCCGTCAGATTTCTGCCTTTTCAAAGTCGATTTAATACCCTGTCTTTCGACCGACCCTTCCAATGGTATGGTTTATTTGGACTCAACATCTGGGCTTCGGACCAAGTGACGATATCGCCCGCACTGTTTTTCAGTGATATCGAGAGAACGGGCCTGAATTATGCGTTGCGGATTAAAGCCGCCTATGGATCCCTGGGTTGGGCCATGACCCAATACTCCAAGGCTGGCTTTCTCGTCACTCAACTGGGCTTTAATATCGGTGGAGGTTGGACCACAGATGATGCCATCAGTGTTAGTGCCAGCAATAGTTGGAATTTTGGCAGCTTAAGTGACCAAGTCGGTAATAGCCTCACTTTTGGATTGGTTTATCAGAAAGCAATCAACTACCGCCCCTATTGATTTTTGTGATTTGACCAGCCGTGTTCCTCATAATCTATTATTAAGCGATCCAATTGGATGTTTGAAGATTTCATTGTGATAAATCAAGGGGGGTGATGGGAAATCACCCCTTGATGCTCTTCCGATCTTACGCTGTAATTGCTAATACAGGAAGCGCTGACTCTGACTGCGAACTGCCAATCATCAGTGCATCGGCTGGACTGCCTGTATATGTGCACTATATCGAAGATAGATCATGGAAAATCAACTCGAGTTGATCGTTTGTCGTCTAGGTAAAGTGCTTCAGCATAATGATCTCGCGGGGAGTCAAATGGCGGTATTTACCTCGCGGTAAATTCTTTTTCGTCAGTCCTGCAAAATAGATTCGATCCAATTTTAGCACTTTATAGCCCAGATGTTCGAATAGTCTTCGAATGATGCGGTTGCGGCCGCTGGTTAATACAATGGTTACCCAAGATCGGCTAGGTGATCTTGGGAAGAACAGATCCTTGACCTCAACCGGACCATCAGGTAGGCTTATTCCTTGCCGGATAAGATCAAGATCTTCAGATGCCAGGTTCTTGTCAAGTTGTATCAAGTATTCTTTGCGTACTTGGTGAGAGGGATGGCTCAGTTTCTTAGCCATGTCTCCATCGTTGGTCAAGAGCAGGAGACCAGTAGTGTTGCGATCAAGGCGACCTATGGGAAATAACCTAAGGTTTTTCGGTACGTCGATGAGATCGAGTACCGTCTTTCGGTTGTGTTCATCGGAGCTGGTTGTAATCGTGTTTTTGGGTTTATTTAGAAGCAAATATTGAAAAGTGGTTTCAGGTTTCAATTCTTTTTGACGGTACGTCACTTTGTCCTCTTGTTGTATCAAGGTATAGGGAGTCGTGTTAGTTTTTCCGTTCACCTCGACCTGACCGGATCTAATCAGTTCTACAGCCTTACGTCGAGAACATATGCCCGTCTTGGCGATGTACTTGTTTAATCGCATAGGATAGGAAAGAATTTCGTCAGTATTTTTCCGGGCTTTCTGATGAAAGGGATTCTTTACCTGTTGCTTGGGTTTTTTCTTCATTTAGAAAGGTATATCACCTTCGTCATTCATACGCGAAGATCGGGTAATGATGTTATCATTTGGATTGGTAAAATCATTGCCCTTGAGACTGCTGAAGTCGAACTCATCCAGGTTGGCAAATTTAGCAAACTGATCAATAAAGCGCAGTTTGACCGTTTCTAGGGCTCCATTCCTGTGTTTAGCCACAATGATTTCTGCTATGCCTTTGAGTGAAACTCCTTCACTCTCTGTGATATCATAGTACTCCGGCCTGTAGATAAAGGAAACAATGTCTGCATCCTGCTCGATGGCCCCAGACTCACGAAGGTCAGAGAGCATTGGTCGTTTCTCTCCACCCCTGGTTTCTACTGCCCTGCTCAATTGAGACAGGGCGATCACCGGTATATTAAGTTCTTTGGCCATTCCCTTGAGTGCTCGCGAAATAGAACTGATTTCTTGTTCGCGAGTTCCGGACCTCTTGTTGTCCACATTGCCTGACATCAATTGCAAATAGTCAATGACTACCAGTTGGATGTCGTGTTGCATTTTCAATCTTCTGCACTTTGCACGCAGTTCAAAACTATTGATTGCCGGAGTATCATCTATATAAATGGGTACGCTAGAGAGCTTCTCTACGGCGGTGTAAAGCTGTTGCCATTCATGGGGCTCCAGCTGACCATTTCTCAATTTACGGGAAGAGATCTCAGCTTCCATTGAAATGAGTCTTTGCACCAATTGCAGGTTGGACATTTCCAAGGAAAAAATGGCTACGGGTTTGCCATAGTCCATGGCGGCGTTTTTTGCCAGAGAAAGCGTAAAAGCCGTCTTGCCCATACCTGGTCTGGCTGCAATGATGATCATGTCAGATGACTGCCAGCCAGAGGTCAATCTATCCAGTTCAATAAAACCTGAAGGAATACCCGTTAGACCTTCGGTTTTTTTGGAGAGTTCTTCCAGTTGCTTTTGTGCCCTTAGAGCCAGCGTACCTATTTGCTCCCAGCCGCGATTGAGATTTTGCTGAGTGATATCAAAGAGATTTCGTTCGGCATCATCCAGCAATTCGAAGACATCCTTCGTCTCATCGTAAGAGTCCTTGATGATTTCCGTGGAGGCTCTTATGAGTTCACGCTGGATATATTTCTGTGAGATAATTCGCGCATGAAATTCAATATTCGCCGCTGATGCTACCCGGTTAGTTAGCTCTACCAAATAATTGGGACCACCAATATGCTCAAGATGTCCCTCTAGTTTTAACTCCTCATGTACGGTCAGCAGATCGATGGGATGTGTCTTTTCGAAAAGACGCATCATGGCGGCATAGATCTGCTGATGAGCTTCTACATAGAAGCTGTTAGGTTGCAGAATGTCAAGTACGGTGGGTAAGGCGTTCTTGTCGAGCATTATTGCACCTAGGACGGCTTCCTCTAAAGGGACTGCCTGTGGTTGAATTTTGCCGTATCCAAGTCCGGTGTAATCGTGATCTGATGTCACAGGCTGCATGGTTTGACCAGGGATCTTCTTGATTGACTTGTTCGATTTTGACATAGGTTAAGGATGCATTCAATTCAGAACGCATGATGTAAAATTACAATATATATGTCACCCAAAACTTCTAGACTCCTCTACCAAGCATGGTGTTATGTTGGTTCTGCCGACTAACTCTGTGGATATCTTGTGGAGAAATAACTCCGGCAACAGGGCAAGGATTGATCCATTTTAGGGGTGGGCGGTGGCCCAAACAGATTTTCTTGGGAAAATCCTAATTATCAACCTTTTGGGAGGGTGGTAGGCAAAGGTGCAGACAGTAAAAAATCTGGGAATCCCGGCATGTCGATCAATAGATGATCGGATAAAAAACTTGAACGCTGTGGAAAAAAATATTCGCCATTAGTTTTCTGCTTTAGCCAATTTCACCTCTACCTCTTTGACTTTCGTTTTTTGGTCTTCAATGGCTCCTTCCATATCTTTTTGGTCTACTTCATTTCCTCTAATCTTTTCCTCATTATCTGCGATCTTTTCCTTCCAGTTTTCAATTTCTTTGTGGTAGCGCTCGTTGAGTTTTTGGAGTTTATCCAGTTTTCGTTCTAATTCATTTAGTTCCTTTTCTTCGGCCGCCAATTCGATTTTGATCTCCTCCACATTGAGCAGCTTTTGAAATCCGTTAAACAACAGTTCAATGCCATCTTGTGCTTCAGGTTGTGCTTCTGTATCCAAAAAGGCACCACCCAAGTCTATCCAAAGGTGCAGAGCACTTCCTCCTCCATCGCTTTCCACCAGACTATAAAGATCGACCTCACTGGTCGACAGGTACGGGATGTCAGCGTTGTCGGTGAAATATTCTTTACTGCGCTTTACCTTCTTCGTCTTTCCTTTGAAGTCTTTGATGTAATCTCTCCATACATCCTGTACAAATTTCTCGTCATAATCGGGGAGTAGTAGAGAAAATCCATTATTGGCTCCAAGATTCATATCCATTTGGCCCTCTTCAAAGTCTTGAGAAAAGGCCACCGTAAAGGTCATCAGCAGAGCGGGTAAAAGCACAGTAAATTTCATAGCTATTCTACTTGTTTTGATTTTGTAAGCAATAAACTCCACAGTAAGTAACACCAGATCGGGTGAGAAGGGTTCAAAATATAAAAGGGCTACGCATCGACATGACAGTCAAAAGAAAAAGTGCGGCTCCTCGAGTGATTCGATTTGCCGCACCTACACCCCAAAACCATCTATTCTTAAACCACCTTTCGAACAAGGCGGATTTGAAATTTTTGAGTGAAATCAGCTTTAATAATATGACAAATTGATGTTAATGGCAAGCAAATCACGTTTTTTGTTCTCTCTTGGCAATAAATAGATTCACCATAATAGCTCTGGTGCTGCTTTTATACGTCTTATAGCGGATTATGGGATGACCTTGTTCGACTGATAACCAAAGGTCATCTAATAAAGATGACTGTCCTACTTTTATGTAGTATGTATGCATCCAATTTGGATATCTTTAGTCGCCATAAAATCACGCGCGGTGAACATCCTGACCATTGAAAATGTAACCAAGAAGTATCACAAGCACCTGGCGGTGGATAATGTCTCATTTGCAATGAGGCGAGGGTCTATCATGGGCCTACTGGGACCTAACGGTGCCGGTAAGACTTCCCTGATTAGGATCATTACCACCATTACACAAGCCGATTCAGGAAGAATTCTTTTTGATAATCAACCACTGAATCAAGATCACCCATCTCAGATCGGTTATCTGCCAGAAGAGCGGGGTCTTTATAAAAAGATGAAAGTTGGTGAGCAACTCATGTATCTGGCCCAATTGAAAGGATTACGGCATGCAGAGGCTTTGGTCGCGATCAAGGAATGGCTGGATAAATTTGATATTGAAGACTGGTGGGATAAGAAGGTCGATGAGTTGTCAAAAGGAATGCAACAAAAGATTCAATTTGTTTCCACGATCGTTCACAACCCCAAGTTGATCATTTTGGATGAACCTTTTTCTGGCCTTGATCCCATTAACACCAATCTTATAAAATCTCAAATTCGCGAACTCAACCAAAGAGGAACGAGTGTTATCTTCTCAACACATCGAATGGAGCAAGTTGAAGAAATTTGCGAGGACATTGTGTTGATCAATCACGGTCGAAATATTTTATCTGGAAGAGTATCTGATATTAAGGAGAAGTATAAGGAACATTTGTTTCGATTCTCCTATGATGGGCCCCTGCCCGAACATCTGCTGGAAGATCCGCAAATTGTTGACAAGGTCAACGGCAGATTGACGGTCAAATTGGATGGATTAACCGCAGCAAACAATTTCATGAAGTCCCTGATCAACCATCAGGTCATCATTAAGGATTTTACCGAGATCTTGCCCACATTAAACGACATCTTCATTCGAAAAGTAACGGAAAGAAATGAACAAACTTTGGTTGATCATAAAGCGTGAATACCTGGTAAGAGTGCGTAAGAAATCATTTATTCTTACCACCTTGCTGGCACCTCTTGCCATTGCACTCTTAATTGTAGTGGTCGGACTGATTTTTTCTTACCAAGGGGATGATAGTCGAGACATCATCATTATTGATGAAGGCAATATGTTTGGTAAAAGAATAAAAGACCAGCGCAATTTCTACTTCCGGTTTTCGGATCTAAGCTTGGAAGAACTGATCGCATCTGCAGACGATGAATCATTTGATGGCATCTTGGTAATACCGACCTTGGAAGATATCATGGTACAGAAACACACCATTTACTACTACGGTCGTGAGAATCTGGATTTAGATGGTACTGACGTACTGCAACGTCTGGTGAGGGACAAGATCAGAGAGTACAAAATAGCGGAGATGCAGTTAGATGCCGATCAACTGAAGCATCTCAACACGCAAATCACTATTGATCCCGAACCACTTGGTCAAAGAGAGGAAGGTGAGGCTGGTGGTGACCCCAGTCCCTTTACCTCGGTGGTGGCAGCAATGATTGGAGGAATCATGGGTTTTGCTATGTATATGATCGTGTTCATAAACGGCATGATGGTCATGAGAAGTGTTATGGAAGAGAAGATGAACCGGGTAGTTGAAGTCATGATCAGCAGTGTGAGGCCATTTTATCTAATGATGGGAAAGATTTTGGGTGTGGGCGGTGTGGGCCTGACCCAAATTATCATCTGGGCCATTTTAATTCCACTCATTGTGACCGGGGCAAATCTGATTTTTGGTTTTGATACACAAATGGTAATGATCGATAACAGTGCTGCACAAGTGAATCCCGACGATCTGGAACTGATGGCAGCACAAATCGTTATTGAACTCAAAGCAGTGAATTGGTGGTTGATTGTTCCTTGCTTTCTTATCTTTTTCTTTGGAGGTTACATAATTTATGCTTCGTTGTTTGCCGGCATTGGTTCAGCTATAGGCGATGATTTGGCGGAAAGTCAAGCACTCACATTACCCCTAACTATTCCGGTGATATTGGCATTGTATATCATGTTTGCTGCTCTGCGAGTTCCCAACAGTTCGATGGCGGTGTGGGCATCATTGTTTCCTTTTTTCTCTCCCATAGTCATGCCTGCCCGACTGGCCTTTCACCCTCCGGCTTGGCAAATTTTATTGTCCATTGTGTTGTTGATCGCCGCAGCGATTTTCTGCGTTTGGATCTCGGGTCGAATTTATCGCACGGGCATCCTGATGTATGGCAAGAAAGGCACGTTCAAGGAAATCTGGAAATGGATGATCGCTAAGCAATAGTGTTCAATGACCAGGTTTAGGATCCATCATCCGCAGACCCAGTTCCTCCAGTTGATGCGGATCGATCGGTGAGGGAGCATCTATCATCATGTCGCGGCCCATGTTGTTCTTTGGGAAGGCGATAAAATCGCGTATCGAACTGGTTCCTTTCATGACTGTGCACAGCCGGTCAAAACCAAAAGCTATTCCGCCATGAGGTGGAGCACCATACTCAAACGCTCCCAATAAGAAACCAAATTGCGATTGTGCTTCCTCGGGGGTAAAGCCCAGAACTTTAAAATTGCATTGCTGCAAATGCTTATCATGAATCCTGATGGATCCTCCTCCAATTTCAGATCCATTGATAACCAAGTCATAGGCATCGGCGCGCAGACTTTTGAGCCTCTGGTGATCTAGTTCTTCATTTTCCGCCATGTTCCTTAGTACCTCTATATCGTCTTTCTTAGGGCTGGTAAAGGGATGGTGCATGGCATGAAATCGTTGGCCTTCGTCATCCCATTCCAGCAGTGGGAAATCCACAATCCACAGCGGTTTGAATAGGCTTGGATCTATCAGCTCCATCCGGCGAGCCACTTCCAGCCGCAGCTCTCCTACCTGCTTTCTCGTTTCATCCCTTTCACCAGAGAGGATCAGCAGCATATCGCCAGGCTTCGCATGGCATGCTTCTGCCCATATTTCTAAATCTGGATCTTGGTAAAATTTTCCCACACTGGATCTAAAAGAACCATCCTCATTCCACTTGACATACACCAAGCCCTTAGCCCCAATCTGAGGCCTCTTCACCCAATCTGTCAACTCAGCAATAGCCTTATTGGAGTATTGAGCAGCCTGTCCTTCAGCATTTATGGCTAATATGGTTTCGGCATCATCAAAGACCTTGAATCCTTTCCCTTTTACAAGATCAGTGAGTTCCACCAAAGGCATTCCAAAACGCAGGTCAGGTTTGTCGGTGCCGAATGTAGCCATAGCTTTATCGTACGACATGGATGGAAAATCAGGCAAATCTATGGCTAGTAATGTTTTGAATAGGTATTTGGTCAGGCCTTCGAAGGTTTCCAATACATCATCTCTCGAGACAAAAGACATCTCACAATCGATCTGGGTAAATTCAGGTTGGCGGTCTGACCGGAGGTCCTCATCCCGAAAGCACTTGACGATCTGAAAGTATTTATCCATTCCAGCCACCATCAGAATCTGCTTAAAGGTCTGCGGTGATTGAGGAAGTGCATAAAACTGGCCGGGATTCATTCGGCTTGGCACAACAAAATCCCGGGCTCCCTCCGGTGTACTTTTGATCAATACCGGGGTTTCAATTTCAAGAAAATCCTCGGCCATCAAATACTTTCGGGTTTCCATAGCCAGGACACTTCTGAAAAGTATCTTGTCTTGAATGGGTCTCCTCCGCAGATCTAAATAGCGATACTTCATGCGGAGGTCGTCGCCTCCATCACTCTCATCTTCGATGGTAAAAGGAGGAACCTTCGCTTCATTGAGTACCTTTAATGATTTGACTACTATCTCAATGTCACCCGTTGAACGATTGGGATTCTTGTTGCTCCTTTCTCGTACTGTACCAGAAGCCTTGACCACAAACTCCCTCCCCAACTTCTCGGCTGCCCGGCATAACTCAGCGTCATCGTTTTCATCAAAGACCAACTGGGTAATGCCATAACGGTCTCGGATATCCACGAATATGAGGCCACCAAATTTGCGATGGGCCTGAACCCAGCCACATAATGAGACCTCCTTACCAACATCCTCAATTCTTAAAGCGCCACAATGATGGGTGCGATACATGGTTATTATTTTTTGACAATGCGGGCAAAAATACAAGAATTAGGCTCAATTTCAGGTTGATGGATTTCCCAGTTGGAAGCTGCCATAGATGGAGAGTTGTCGGCCCGTTCAAATTAGACAGGGCACGTATTCTCAACCAGAAAACAAAGTTCTGCATTCAGGAGCCCGTGTTCAGAAAATACCTTTGCTGATGCACTGACTACCATTGTGGAATGAATCGAGTACATCGGTAATCCAGATTTAGATCTTGTGAATATTGGGTGCCGGTTAAAACTTTTTTGGAAAAGTGTGCGTCTGTAAGTTGCAGATTCATTGTAAAAAGGACCATTGGCCAGCGAACGAAAAAGCATGGAATCAACCCTTGACCTGGAGCAGTCTGAAGAGATCGTTAAGCGATTAAAACTGGGAGATGAAAAGACTTATCAGGTGGTAATAGATGCTTGGCATCACCGGATTTTCAATTATGCATTGCGCTATTCGAATGACCGGTACTTTGCCAAGGAGGTCGTCCAAAAAACATTTATACAGATGTTTGAAAAGATTGACCAGCTGAAAGACCCGTCTAAGCTAAGGCCTTGGCTATACCGCATTGCCAGTAATTGCTGTGCAAGCGAAGGTAGAAGGAGAAGCAGAGGAAAATACACTGATTTAAGCCATGAGGTCATGACCCATACTGATCGCATCACCCCGGCTACCCAGTATGAGGATAATGAACTCAGAAAGACGGTCAAAGAAGTCCTTCAACTTATTCCGAATGAACAAAGGAAGGTGATTATCATGAAGGAATATGAAGGTTTGAAATTCAGAGAAATCGCAGAGATTTTGGGCGAGTCAGAAAATACCGTGAAGTCCAGGATGTATTATGGCCTGGATGCCATGAAAAAAATAATTGAACAAAAGAACATCGACAAAAGAGTTTATCATGAATAAGGAGAAATTGATGACTTACCTCTATGAAAAGGAGGAATATGTTACAGATTTGGATGCTGAGCAGGAAGCAGAACTTAGGCGTGAAGCCAGAAAACTGCAAAGCGTACGGGATTTTCTCCAATCTGATCAAGAGGAAGATCCGGGCCAACCACCCGTTTTTATTAAGCCTAAACGCAGCATAGTTATTTCGAAATGGTGGGCTATTGCCGCCTCGTTGGCCATGCTGATTCTTGCCGGCAAACTTTTTGGCTTACGCGTCACGGCTGACCAAAACCATCTGGCCGTTCATTTTGGGAATGAACCGAAGCTGCAGGCATCATCAGATGACTATCAGCAGGTAATGGCATCTCTGGCGGCTTTGAGACACGATGTCAATACGAAACTAAATGCGCCGTTGCCGGCAACTACCACGGAAAATGTCGCACCCGCTCAGGAAGTTGACTATGATCGGCTCCTGGCCATGTTCAAGTCAGCGTTAGACCGGGAGAACAATCAATTCGCCGAACGGCTGACCTCCCAGTTGCAAGAGGATCAGCAGGAGTATACCCGGGAAGTAATGACTACCCTCGTTGACTTTTGGGATCGTCAAAGGAAGGAAGACCTCCAGATGGTCAACGATGGCTTACAAAATCTTGCCCAATCAATCCAATTAAATTCTGATGAATTTGCCCAATTCGTCAATCAACCTATTGAAAATTATTGATTATGAAAACAATGTTAATGATATTGATCTCTTACCTCCTATGTTCCACAGCTTTCTCTCAATCCTTTGATAAAGAGCGTATGGATCGTGACATAGAAGTAGCAGAGAATGTCTTGTCGACTTTAATCAGTCAGGAGATGGGAGCCAAAGGCCATTACTTTGGTGGCCACCGCAATATTGAAGGATCTTACATGCAAAACTTTGGTGTGGTCTTTAGAATTTCCGATCAACTGGTATGGAATATCATGAAGGGCTCTAAGTCTAGAGTAGTCATCGTCGAAGATGAAGAGGATTCAGAAGATGAGAAGAGCCATGAAGATGTAGCTTTAGGGTCTGAGTATCTAACGAAAGCTTTCAAAACTTTTCTAGCGGATTACGGCAATCTGATTACTCAACTGACCCCAACCGACAAGATCATGGTAAAGACTGACAATTCCCGTCGAGGAAGTCGTGCTTATGCGATTTTGGCAAAAAGTGGAACGCATTCAGTCCCATCAGGAGTGAGCGCGGAGATTTCGGTTTCAGACATCATCGCTCATGAGCAGGGTGATCTGACACGGGAACAACTTATGGAAAAGATAGAGGTGAAAGAGACATCGATTGATGTCACCATGGAACCTCAACTTGAGGTATTCTCGGCAGCACTTGATCGCCTGTATGAGAAAGACATGACCGATACATACTACTTGAGTGGCCACCCATCTTACGAGCGAGTAAAAGGTTTTGGCGTTACTTATTTCCTCAAGTTTTACTCCAGTGAAGTACATGGTGACGACCTCTACTCCCTACCGACCATCAACAAGATGAAAATTCCCAAAAAAGAAAGAGACGAAATTGTTAATGAAATGTATCCGGACTTTCTAGATGGCCTCAAGAAAAATATTCTAGAGTACGCACATATTCTCAAGAATATTGCGAATGATGAAATGCTGGTTTTTGGGGTCAAACTCACCTCCTGTGATCCCTGCGATATGCCGGCTGAGATTGAACTGTCTCTCAAGAAAAAAGTTGTGGAAGATTATCGACGGGGTGAGACATCACTCAACGATGCCCTCGCATCCATCCAGGTGAAAACTGTTCGGGATTAAGACAACTGTCCAAATCGCTGATTATAATCAGGATTGATCTAGGGATCTGAAAGCGCCCAAACCAGCTGTCATCAACCTGGCAGATGTTGAGAGCTTGGCAATTGGAGATCAAACGAGGTGAAGGGAATGATTAGGTGAGAATTCAAGACGATCTATGCTCAGTTAAGAAGATGACCATGACAAAACCATGACAGAACTTAGATGTCTCCTTGCTATATTTGCCAGCCATGATAAGTTGATGCATGCTGGCCAATTTTCAAATCTGTACGGTATCACACAAGGAGGTCGCCATGAGCGACCTTCCAACGTATGGTATCCATCTTACAGATATGCATCCTTACGGTCACATCTGCATGCCATCAAGGATGATTTGGACGCAGAAGAAATTTTCTACCTGACCACCTGTAACCGGATCTTATTTTTGGTTATAAGGGATCAAGAACTTGAGGACAGCGATCTCGAAGTTCTTTTCCCCGAGGTCCAGGAGCGCAGTTGCATCAAAAGTTATAATGGCGAGCAAGCCCTCTTACATTTGTTTCAAGTGGCCTCATCGATTCATTCGCTGGTCGTTGGAGAACGAGAGATCTTGAAGCAGATTAAGGATGCCTACGACCAGCAATCAAGCTGGAAGCTCACCGGAGATCATATTCGCCTCGCGATCCAGCAAACCATCCGTACAGCGAAGAAAGTGTATGCCAATACGAAGATTGGTGACCGTCCGGTATCTGTAGTATCGCTGGCAGTTCAAAAGATGCTGGTAAATTTTGATCTTAATCCGCAATCTCATTTCTTGATCGTGGGAGCAGGATCTACCATACAGTTGATTCTCAAGCACTTGACGAAAAAAGGATTTCGCAATTTCAGTCTATTTAATCGATCGGTTACGAAAGCAAAAAGGGTAGCCAATGATCAAGGATTGAGCGGTCAAGTGGGTTCCCTGACCGATCTCGAATCGTATAAGGGCGAATGGGACTGCATGATTGCCTGCACGGGTTCAACCCAGCCTTTGATTTCCGATCAACTGGCTGATCGGCTCAGCCAGGGAGACATCCGCTCAAAGGTGTGGATAGACCTGGGAATTCCAGCTGATGTACCTGAGACTGTGAGAAATCAGGGCGATGATTGTTTTGTCGGTTTGCAATCTTTGAAAGAACTTGCCGGGGAAAACATGAGGTTGCGACAGGATGAAGTAATTCATGCTGCGGAAATTCTTGCTGATGCTGTAGATGCGTTTCGGCAACTTGTCTATCGCCGTCGTATTGAAAAAGCATTTCGTGCCATTCCGGATGAAATCAAAACCATCAGAAAGAAGGCTGAAGCTGAGGTCTTTAAAAAAGAACTTGCTGCCCTTGACTCCGATACAAGAGCCATTATTGCCAAAATGATGAGTTACATGGAGAAGAAATGCATCAGCGTACCTATGAAGGCCGCCAAGGAAGCTGCATTTTAATTGGATCAGGCGTGTCAAACCAAAATGCTTTCTTCCCGCCGGTTCTAAATGGTAAGGATTGGTTACCCCGATAGGATCTGCTGATTTGTAGATTGAAACATCACCAAACCTCTTTCCGCCGACAGATTTCCTTCGATTGATTTACCTTCATCTTCACAATATTTTATGCATGTGTAAGACCAGTTTTCAAAGCATTAATATACTTCTTCTGGTGCCCATCTGTATCTGGTCCCAGATGGGGTTTGCGCAGAATTTTCAGCAAGGTTTCCATTTTAACTTACCTGCTGACGACGCTACCGACCAAAGATTTCTCCCGAAGTTTGAAGCTGCCACAATCGAGGAGTTTATTACCATCGATACTGATGGACATTTTTCAGTTGGTGGAGAGCCCATTAGGTTTTGGGGTGTAAACCTAACGACCAATGCGTGTTTTCCAGTAAAGGAGAAAAGCCCTTTTATTGCGGCAAGGATGCGCAAGATGGGGATTAATTTGGTGCGTTTTCATCACATGGACAATGGGTGGAGCGGCAATGAGGGCACGATTTTTATCCGTGGCACTGGCAATACCAGGGAGTTGGATCCACAAGCGCTTGACCGACTTTTCTTCTTGCTATCCGAAATGAAAAAAAACGCAGTCTATGCCAACATCAATCTGCATGTTTCCAGGACGTTCCTTGAGGGAGATGGGGTGGAGAACGCCGATTCAATCTGGAATTTTGCCAAGGGGGTGACGTATTTCGATCCCCAGCTCATATTACTACAAAAGGAATTTGCTCAAAACTTGCTCACCGCAGAAAACCCCTACACGGGCCTGACCTTGGCCGAAGATCCGGTGATAGCTATGGTGGAGATCACCAATGAAAATACCCTCTATGGTATGTGGAAGGGTGACCAACTGAAAGCTTTTGCGCAAGGTGGAGACCTCATGCGTAGACATGCTGACCTGCTGACCGATCAATGGAATGAATTTCTACTGGATAAATACGGAGAACATGCTGCCCTGGAACAGGCCTGGAAGTCAACTACGCTGCCGATTGAAGAGATGAACCAAATGATCGATGGTGATTTTGAGGCCAATGATATTGGAGCACAATGGGACTTGGAATTACACTCGACTGCCGCTGCGACGGTGGAGGTGTCGACAAATGCATTGTCCGGAGAATATGCTGCTAAGGTCACGGTGGATCGAGTTACCGGGACAGCCTGGCATATCCAATTTCAGCAGGATGGACTGACGATGCAACAAGACTCCAGCTATGTTTTAGAATTTTATGCCCGTGCCGACCGTCCACGAGCCATCAATGCTGCCCTCCAAAAGGATATAGATCCTTGGACTTGGTATGGGGGCCAAAACTTTGATTTAACGACTTCCTGGCAAAAATTTCGTCTGTCGGTAACGGCCATCGAAGACAACAATGGCCAGGTAAGAGCCACCTTTAATTTTGCCAACGAACCAGGTACGGTTTGGTTTGACAATATCGCCTTCTTCAAACCGGTTCCTATCGGATTGGAGGAGGGAGAAAGCCTCCCTATGGGAAATCTGCGACGGGTTGATTTCTCTGAACGTGCGGCATTTCATCCTCAAAGAGTGGCAGATCTGGCTCAGTTTTACTTACAAGTGGAGCGCAGTTTCTACCGAGAAATGTATCGATTTTTGAAATCAGATCTTGGTGTTAGAGTGCCAATCACCGGTACCAATGCACTTGTGGGTCCTGCCGACGTGTATATGCAGCAAGACTTAGACTATATCGATGACCACGCCTATTGGAACCATCCTCGTTTTCCGGGTGAGCCCTGGTCTGCCACCGACTGGTTTATCGATAATGAAACCCTCCTTGATCACGATAGGATGGGTACAGTATCAGACCTTTTTGGAGGACTGGCGCTTGATGGGAAACCCTACACTATAAGTGAATACAATCATCCCTTCCCCAATCGGTATCAATACGAAATGTTTCCGGTCCTGGCTTCTCATGCATCATATCACGATGCCGATGGGTTGATGTTTTTTCAATATCACGGAGGTTCAAATGAGCAGTGGGAAGAGGATTTTATATCTGGATTTTTTGGCATTCATCGCAATCACAGCTTGATGTCGATGTCTCCCATTTTCGGTTACGCTTATCGACTGGGATTGATCAACACTGCCATCGATCGCAAAGTCATTCAATACGACTCAATCTCCTTGTTCCGAATGGCTCTTGATGACAATTTCGGTCGTTGGGGCACTTACTATCCTTATGATCAACTAGCTTCAGCCTCGGCTACTTTACGCACCGGAGGTTTTGATGCTGCTGAAATGTCTATTCCAGACCTCAGCATCCCGACTGGGCCGGTTTTCATCTCAGGCACCAGCCAATTGCATTGGAATGTCAATACCGCAGTACATACGATTGACGCTCCTCATCTGCAATGCTTTACCGGTGCTCTAGCCAGCCTGAGGGATGAAGGACTGGAATCCATGACCTTGCACCAGTGTTCAGATGAAGGGGTAATTTCGTGGCTTAGCCTCGATGACTTACCCTTGACAAGCAGTGGTCTTAGTCTTCTTTCCATTCACAGCCGTATTCAAAACAGTGGAATGGTATGGGAAGGTGACAGAACAGTGCGTGATCAATGGGGAAGTGCTCCGACAGAAATCCAGGCCTTGAGAGCAGTGGTCTCACTAAAGCTCACAGCCGATAGCATGCATGTATACCCTCTTGATGAAATTGGAGCAGAAGCCGAATTTTTTACGGTTTGGCCAGATGCAGATGGACACTTTCTGATAGAAATCGATCAGCAAGAGTATCCCACACCTTGGTTTGGCATCGAGGCCTTTGGAGTGACCACTCCGGTAAGAGATGATGAAGGTAGTTTTGGCAGTCTTCAGATCTGGCCCAATCCAACGGAATCACATTTGAATGTTCGATGGGAAGGTTTAAGTACTCCCGAACAAGTGACAGTAATCAATGGATTGGGTCAAATACTAAGGCATGAGAGTTTACCTGAGGGTATACCGGGCAGCATGTCGATACCAACCCCAGGGTTGGCTCCCGGAGTTTATTTTTTGCAATTACACACACCCAAAGGAATCATGCAGCGTAAGTTTGTTCGGCATTGACTCCAACCCAATTATTCCGGTGCCAGATTGGGATTCAACAAATCATAAAATTGATCGAGCTTTGGTAGAATGACGATCCGTGTACGTCGGTTGGTGGCTCGCCCTTCCTCGGTTTCGTTAGTAGCCAAGGTGTTGTACTCTCCTCGTCCGGCAGCAATCAACCGATTGGGGTCAATCTGATGATTTTCTTGCAATGCCCTTACCACCGAGGTGGCCCGCCGTACACTCAAGTCCCAATTGTCCTGTATGCATTCGTTTTGAATGGGAACGTTGTCGGTATATCCTTCCACCATAACTTCAACATCGGGTCGAGATTCAATTATAGTGGCGATCTTGCCCAATACCTCATTGGCCCGATCTGATATCTCCGCACTGCCGCTGCGATACAGCATTTTATCCGACAGGTTGATAAACACCACCGTTTTGTCTACTTTGACTTCCACATCTTCATCATCCAAGCCCTCACTCAACACACTTTTCAGATTGACCGCCAAAGCTAGATTAATGGAGTCCGTTCTTGATTTAGCCGCTTGAAGCAAATGGATATAACGGTCTTTGGTTTCCAGTTGTGACAACGTTTCCTGGATATTTTTGGTGGCTGATTGCGACAATTCCGTAAGCCCCTCGACCTGGTCGAGCTGAGCATCGCGCTGGGCGCGAATGTCAGTGATTTGGTCTTTCAGGTCACTGATTTGCTCTTCTCTTAATCGCATGTTATTTTGCGCACTCTCTAAGCTACTCATGATCCGGTCTTTTTCTTGCTGGCAAGCAGCGAGCTGATTCATATAACTATTGAGATCAACTCCACAGTCCCCAAGGTCCTTCTGGAGCTTAGTGAGGTCGTTTTGCAGGCTGGTAAACTTCTTCTTGCTTACACATGAACTCGTCAATAAGAGTAAACCGCCGAGTAAACACAAGTACTTATAGATCATGGCAAAAATATTTGTTATGGGAAAACAAGTGGTGTAAGGAGACGATTGTCGAACACTCGAAAATACAATAAATCGAGAAAAAAATGAGAAATACCCCTAAACTCCTGCTCTGAGCAGATGAAGATTACATCATTCGAAATTACATAGTTCTAAAAAGCGAAATTACGTGGTCAGTCGGTGACAAATCATATCTTTAGCACTAAGGACCATTAGAACCTATGTTGGTAAAAACCTATGCCAGTGCAGTGCATGGCGTCGATGCACAAACCATAGCCGTAGAAGTGAATGCCGGAGGAACCGTACACGTAGGTAAGGGTAATTTTTACTTTTTGGTGGGTCTTCCTGATGTAGCGGTCCGTGAAGGATTCCAACGAATTGAAGCAGCCATAAAAAACATTGGCTACAAAATGATGCGGGTGAAAATGGTGGTCAATTTGGCACCGGCTGATATCCGAAAAGAGGGTTCGGCTTACGATTTACCCATCGCATTGGGTGTACTCGGCAGCACCAAACAAATGAATGCGGAAAATCTTGATCGGTTTACCATCATGGGTGAGTTGGCGCTAGATGGAGGATTACGTCCTATTCGGGGTGCCTTACCAATAGCCATTCAAGCTCGGAAGGAAAAGTTCAAGGGTTTGATTGTACCAAGGGAAAATGCGAAAGAAGCCGCCATAGTCAATGATCTGGAGGTCTACGGCATAAGCAATCTATCGGAAGCTGTTGAATTTTTTAACGGTCAGCGTAAATTGGAACCAGTAGATCTCAACACCCGGGAGGATTTTGCGGAAAATAGTAATCAATATGATATTGATTTTGCCGATGTCAAAGGGCAGGAAAACATAAAAAGAGCCCTCACCCTAGCCGCAGCCGGTGGCCACAATGTCATTCTTATTGGTCCTCCAGGTGCAGGTAAGACAATGCTTGCACGTAGATTGCCGACCATTTTGCCCCCAATGGATCTGCGAGAAGCACTTGAAACCACCAAAATCCATTCGGTTGCTGGTCTACTTCCTCCAGATACATCACTGATCACCACACGCCCATTTCGTTCACCACATCACACCATTAGCGATGTCGCATTGGTAGGTGGTGGATCAAATCCCAGCCCTGGAGAAATCTCTTTATCACACAATGGTGTACTTTTTATGGATGAATTGCCAGAGTTTAAACGAACGGTGCTGGAAGTCATGAGGCAGCCTTTGGAAGAGAGAAAGGTCACGATCTCCAGAGCCAAGATTTCTGTAGACTACCCCTCGAGTTTCATTTTGGTAGCATCCATGAATCCATGTCCCTGTGGATACTATAATCATCCGGAGAAAGACTGTGTATGTGCTCCAGGAGTGATTACCCGGTACCTCAACAAGATATCAGGGCCGCTGTTGGATCGCATCGACTTGCATGTGGAAGTCACTCCTGTATCTTACGATCAGTTGGCTGATGACTATATCCAACAGGAATCAAGCACCCAAATCATCGAACGGGTGATCGAGGCCCGCAAAATACAGTCCAATCGATTCAATGGCACCAAGGGTGTCTATACCAATGCCCAAATGACGAGTAAGATGGTCCATGAGATCTGCCAGATTGATCAAGCGGGTAAGATCCTATTGAAGACCGCCATGGAAAAGCTTCAGCTTTCGGCTCGGGCCTATGATCGAATCCTCAAGGTGTCACGTACTGCAGCCGATCTCTCCGGAAGTCAGGATATTAAAATTGAACACCTGGCCGAGTCAATACAATTGCGAAATCTGGATCGGGAGAGTTGGGCCGGTTGATTTCCATCTAGGCTAAGGAAGCCTCATGCACGGAAGCAACAGGTGAAAGGCATCTTTGGGCTACATGGCCTTGATTCGTTCCAATAAATCAGCAGTTTCATCAAAGGGAGCACCATTGGCCTTCGCCAGTTCAATAGCTTTCTCAGCCAATTTTAATGCCTTTTTCTTTTTGCCAATTTTATAATAGAGTGCCGCCAAAGTATCATTATTGAAGTGATTGCTGTTTTGTTGGATGGATTTCTTAACCCATCGAATAGCCCATTTCAAGGCTTTAGGGTCATCAATTTTTTCGTAAAAATTCCAAGCGATGCTATTGAGAACTGACCAGGACAAGTTTGGATATTTCTTAATGTAGGCCCTGCTGGCCTCCGTGTAATTCTCCTGATCCCCAGTGATGTCATAATATCTCAATTCGAAGAGATCATAGAAGGGTTCTGCCTTCGAAGCGGTGAAGGTTTCCTTGAATTCTCTTTTCACTTGCTCGAGATCAAGTTGCTCGACCTGGCTAAGCAAGTGGGTCTCGAGGATGCTGAGCAACCTGCCATTGACGATGGGTTCGCCAAATTTCCTGATAAATAAATGTTTTTTGGCAACGACAAAATCGTAATACGGATCGCCATAATTTCTGGCCAAGTGAAAAACCATTGGCAAGTTCTTGGCTGATGCCCATTCTTCCTGATCTTGCAGATAGTCTGCTCCAATCTCTAAACCCTTTTCATCATTGGCTCTTATCAAGGCCATGGCGTAATCATACACCAATGCTGGCGATCGATCACCTCTTTTGTATTTGCGCGCCAGCGCGCCCAATTGACGAGAAGGGTCCAGTGCTTCTTTGCCCAATTCAATGAAAGTGGGCACTGGATGGAAACCAATTCCGCGATGAACGAGATTTTTTTCTGAGTCGATAAAAAGAAAAGAGGGATAAGCATTGACTTGGTATTGCTCAGCCAAATCGAGACCATCGCCTTTTTCCATATCCAATTTGAGATTGATAAAATGCTCACCAAAGAAAGCTGCAACTGAACTGTCAGCAAACACTTGCTCATCCATCATTTTGCAGGGTCCACACCAAGTAGTGTACGCATCGATGAAAATGTTTTTTCCAGTTTTTACTGCTTTCTCCAGGGCCTGAGGCCAATTGTTGTCTATGAATGTTATTCCAGTAGTCGACTGATCTTGTGCGGCAATATCGACAATCAGCAGGCAGGTCAGCGAGGATACGACAAGCGTCGATTTAAGACTTGTCACTTGACAATTTTTCATCGAGTGCTTTAATGAGTTTCTTAATGTGAGGTACAGTTTGAGATTTTGAAGATTCAGCCCATTCCAATGCTTTAGTAGCATGATGAAGACCTTCTTTATAGTGACCATTGTAATAGCCCAATTGGGCAGCAACAAAGTGATGATGCTCATTGCTCTGGCTTTCTGCAGCCTGTGTTGCCCACTTTTCGGCCCACTGCATGAGTTCCTTCTCACCCTTCATCTTGTGCAAAATCGTATTGGCCAGTTCAAACTTTTGTTCTATTCCATGCTTTGCATAGTCTCTGGCTGCATTTAGATAGTGGTCCATTTCATTCAGAGCAGCATAATATTTTAACCGGGAGTTGCCTTCAAATGATACCAGTCGACTCGGGGCGTACCGCTCCACCTTATCCACTGCTTCCTGCAAAAGATCTAAGTTGGCAAACTCTATAGCTTTGTCTACGGTAGCCGCCGCCGCCTTTTCCACTCGCTCTTCCATCGCATCAGCCCCAAAAAGTTTAAGGGCCTTCTTACGATGCTTCATTAGTTGATTAAAGATCCGCGAGTCTGCTTCTTCGGCACCATAAAAGAGGATGGTCAGGTTGGCCTCCGTAGTCACATCATCTTGACTTGATAAATAGTCATTTACAATTTTTATCCTTGGCTTGTTATTTTGTGCCAGTGCTTTCACATACTGCGCCATGAATTCCGGATCTCTTTTTCCTTCATCATAATCTTTCTTCAATTCCGCACTGACATCAGACTTAGATGCAGCAAACTCCCCCAGCTTCATGAAGTTGGGAACATCCATGCCCCCGACTACCTTATGGACTACCTTACCGGCAGCATCAATAAAAAGTAAAGTAGGAAAAGCGGAGACTCGATAGTGTTTTTGGAAATCTCTTCCTTCCCCTTTCTCCATATCCAATTTGACGTTGATAAAGGTCTCATTGTAAAAGCTTCCTACTTCATCTTGTGTGAATACATTGCGGCTCATGCGTTTGCATGGACCACACCAAGTGGTATAAGCATCAACAAAAATCAACTTGCCTTCTTTCTTAGCTAGTGCTTTGGCTTCCTCAAAGCTTCCTTGGAAAAAATCAATACCAGCAGTCCATCCCATCAAAGGGATGACCAGAGCCATCAAGAATGCGACACAATATTTGATCATAGGTTGCTGTGATTTAGATTGTTCGAATGTAACGATTGATACAAGGCAATCTGTTGTACCAAAAGTCCTAAAATACCTTTAAGCCTTTCCAAACACATAGTGGTGTAAAGGTAAGACCATAATTTCAACCGAAGTGAAACTTCTACTATGGGTTGACGGTTAAACCTTTTTGTAGATTCAAGGTCGAATTTCTTAAAAATCGTTCCTTTTGGATTCCTTTGCCAAATACAAACATTTCATGTTCAGGGCAGCCTTCGGCCTAGGGCCTAAGGAACTTCAGGGCTCCATGCCATCAAGTGTAGAGCAGTTTGTCCATGATCTACTTGAGCCATCCCTTCATGGGCAGGAGAAGGATGAAGAAATGAATCCAGGTGAGCCCCTATATGATCGTCGCACCTTCCTGAGTATGGATCGGCAGGAGAGAATGAAAGTGATGGAGACCGACCGGGATCGCATCAGGGATTTGAGGAGTAAATGGATCTACCAGATGGCCAGCGATGACACCAGTGGGTTGAGAGAGAGGATGACCTTGTTTTGGCATGGACATCTGGCCTGCCAAAGTGTGACCAGTATGGGCGCACGATCCTATCTTTCCGCTCTTCGCAAGCATGCTCTCGGCAATGTGAAAGACTTAGTCCTGGCGGTGGCAAAGGAACCCTCGATGTTGCGGTTTCTCAACAATCAGCAAAATCGACGAGGCCATCCAAATGAAAATTTTGCTCGTGAGTTGCTCGAATTATTTACCATTGGGGTTGGCAACTATACAGAAGGTGATGTCCAGGAAGCTGCCAGAGCTTTTACCGGTTGGGGGATGAACAAAGAGGGGACCTTCCAAATACGCCGTCTCTTCCATGATCCCGGGCAAAAGCACTTTATGGGAACTACCGGAAGATTGAATGGATATGATATTATCGACATTGTCTTTTCAAAACGTGAGACCGCCCATCATATCTGTAATCAATTGTATCGGTATTTTGTCAACATTAAACCGAACCAAGAGCACATCGATCAGATGGCTAAAGTGATGTTTGAGGCTGATTATGATATGATCGCGGTGATGTACTTTATGTTTACTCAGGATTGGTTTTACGATCCCGTGAATGTGGGCACCAAGATCAAGTCACCAATAGACTTGATAGTGCATGCTATGAAAATCCTGAAGATAACCTTTGACAGCAGCAACTCTATGACCTTTCTTCAGCGGGGATTAGGACAGGTTTTATTCAGCCCACCCAATGTAGCTGGATGGCCGGGAGGGAGGAGTTGGATCAACAATGCCACCATGATGCTGAGACTCAACATGGTCAACTTCTTGCTTTATGGCAAGCGATTTGATCATGCGACTACAACTCCTTTGGAGGCGATGGAAGCTGACAACCCTGTTCAAGTGATTAAAATAAAGTATGACGATGAACCTCTTTTGTCAGTATTTGCCGGTGTATCTTATGATAAATTGGAACAAGAAATGAAAATGGCCCTGTTGGCTGTGGAAGAATCTCCCTCTCTTTCAAATCCGCGTCAACGTCGAGAGCCGGATTTCAGAAAGTTACTGTTGGCTAGAATTACGGCCATACCTGAATTTCAAATGTGTTGAGTTATGCGAAGAAGATCATTTCTCAAGCGGTCTGCCTTGGTTTCAGCCAATGCGATGGTGCCTTCTTTTCTGCGACTATCAGGCAGTAAGCCACTGGTTTCTAACGGGAAAATTCTCATCGTTATCCAACTGTCAGGTGGCAATGATGGATTGAACTGCATTGTTCCGTACGGTGACGACTTGTACTATAAAAGCAGACCCACCCTGGCGATTGCGGCCTCCAAACTGTATGCCCTAGACGAATACCAAGGTCTTCATCCGGAGCTAATGCCAATGGCGGATCTTTATGCCGACGGCAAGATCTCAATCCTCAATGCCGTGGGATATCCCAATCCCAATCGATCACATTTCCGTTCGATGGACATTTGGCATGCTGGCTGCGATCCAGATCAAAACGAGTCAACGGGTTGGCTGGGCCGCTACCTGGATGGCGAATGTGAGGGATGTGCCACACCCTATCACGCCATTGAGATCGGCGACAATTTGGGCATGGTTTTGCGTGGCAAGGTGCGCAATGGTTTTGCCATGCGAGACCCCATTAGATTACAGAAGGCAACCAACAACAATTTTCTATTGAAATTGGGAAAACACTATGATGGTGTTTCCAGCTCCGAACCCCTGGAATTTCTTTACAAAACGATGATTGAAGCTCAGGAGTCAGCTGCTTATTTATCCTCTCAAGCCAAAACTAAACGAACCCAGTCTTCATACCCTTTACATTCGTTTGGTATGGGGATGCAGCAGATAGCCAATTTGATCCTCTCTGACTGCGCGACCAAGATTTACTACATCAGTTTGCCGGGATTTGATACCCATATCAACCAAAATGGTCGACATCAACGTCTCCTGGGAGTTTATGCTCAGGCAGTACGAGCACTCACCGATGATCTTCAACGGCAGGGTCTTTTTGATCGGGTTGCCATTGTCACCTTTTCCGAATTTGGTCGACGTGTCGCCGAAAATGGAAGCCGAGGTACGGATCATGGAGCAGCAAACAATGTCCTGGTCCTATCTGGAGCTTTGCAAACTCCAGGCATCTACAACCCACCGCCCAATTTGCAGAATTTGCTGGAGGGAGATCTTCGATATCAAATTGATTTTCGCAGTGTCTATGCCAATATTCTAGAAGACTGGTTAGAAATACCGTCTACAGCCATCTTACCGGGCTTTCAATCACAAAGCCTCAATATTTTGTAAGGGCTCCAACCTGGTCTGGTAAGCTAACTGACTTTGACTTAGACTTAGAATGATAACTGCGGAGACCTCTAACTGAAGTCAGCTTACAAAAAGCGATCCGTGCCGGTTTAGTCTCTATTCCTTGATGACTTCAAATTGCACCTCAGTTTTGACATCCGGATGGAGCTCTAATTTGGCGGTATAATTTCCCAATTCTTTCACATCTTCTTCAATGAGAATTTTTCGCCGTTCGATTTCTACATCCAGCTGTTCTTTCAGTGCTTGGGCGATCTGGAGATTGGTAACACTGCCAAAGATCTTGCCACTGGTACCCGCTTTAGCACCGATTTTCAGGACCAGGCCGTCAACCTTGTCGGCAATATCCTGGTAGTGTCCTACCAATTTTGCTTCTTTTGCTTCTTCCAATCTTCTCAACTCTGCCAGCCGTTTCCGATTGGTGGCGTTAGCAATCAGGGCCAGTCCATTCGGGATCAAATAATTGCGGGCGTATCCGGCCTTCACTGATACAATTTCGTGTTTGTACCCAACCTTATCTACTTCTTTTAAGAGGATGATTTCCATACTAACAGTCTGCTTTGGAGGAAATAATTACTTGAGAAGATCAGCAACATACGGCAGCAGAGCCAGATGTCTTGCTCTTTTTACGGCCGTAGCTATTCTTTTCTGATACTTGAGAGAATTGCCGGTAATTCTTCGCGGAAGGAGCTTACCCTGTTCGTTGATAAATTGTTTTAGAAATTCAGGATCCTTATAATCAATGTGACGGATTCCAAATTTACGAAAGCGGCAATACTTCTTTCTCTTACGCCCTATTTTGGGATTACTTAGGAACTTTATATCGTCTCTGGAAGCCATAATCCGGCATTTTTTTGTTAAAAACTATTCTTCTTCAGTAGAACCCGATGCTTTGTCAGCAACAGTGGCAGCGGCTGCAACTTTAGCCTTAGCCTTGGTGCTTGGTTTGGATCCAGATGCTGCCTTTGGGCTAGACACCGTACTGCCATTCTCTGACTTATCCCTTTTCTTACCGATGAGTCCCTTGCGTTTGTCATCGTTGTATTTCACACCATATTTATCGAGTCTAACGGTAAGAAATCGCATGATTCGTTCATCCCGGCGAAAAGCCAGTTCTAATTTGGGGATGATCTCACCAGTCGAAGCGGAAAATTCAATGCAGTAGTACACTCCGGTAGTACGTTTGTTGATTGCATAGGCCAATTGCTTGAGTCCCATCTCATCAACATGTACAATCTTGCATCCTTCCGATTGCAGATGATCGACATAAGTTTGAGCTGTCGCACTAATTTCACCGCCCGACAGCACTGGATCTACGATGAAAGTCACTTCATATTGATTCATATCAATCAATGAGTTTTGAAAAACGGAGCGCAAATATAGTAATCTTGCCTGAGAATGTTACAATTTACAGCATCTTGTCATTAGGCCTCGATTGAGCAGGAAAATCAAGCCTTCTTTGCCTCAAAAGTGATGACTAAAGAAATTTCATCTGAGATAATCTGATCGGCGGCGGTACCCAGCAGACCGGAGTTGTACTTAATGTCCCATTCGGTACGATCGATAGTGAATGCTGGAGTGGCTGCCAGCAGTTTATTGCCGACAAAAGACACATTGGCTGGAATGGTCACGCTCTTACTGATCCCCTTGATGGTTAGATCTCCTGTAATGTGATGTGTAACCATCGGTTGGTCATTCTTTTGTTCGCTACTGGTAATGACAAAAGAAGCCTGAGGATGGTTGTCTACATCAAAGAAATCAGCCGACTTCAAATGGCCTTCAAGTTTATTTTTATCCTCGGCCTTGGTCAGATCTATGTTTTCAATGGAAGTCAGGTCAACGGAAAACGATCCGCTCAAGATCTGGTTTCCTTTTACCGAAAGTGATCCCCCTGCGAGATCAACCGTACCAAGATGTTGAGCAGTGGGTTTACTGGCGGTCCAGTTAATCTGACCGGTGGTAATCTCATATTGTTCTGCCTCCATGGTAGATTCTGCAGCTACTCCAACCGGATCACTGGCCTTGACCGATTGGCCGTCGGGTTTGTTTTGACATGAGGTCAGCAGTACAAAGATTGCGATGGATAAGATATGGACAGCTTTCATCTTACATGTTTTGAAAGAGCTAAATTATCAAAAGGTTCTTATGAAAAGTATACCGGCCCCAGTGTATGATCAGAATAGGATCGCCAAGAAAAGAGGGTTCCCCGGGCGATAAAGAGCGTTAACGTCTCAGAAGCAGACCTCAGAATTTTTCTATAACACGCAATACAAAGTACTAAACCCTCGATTTCAGCTGATTGATGTGGTCCATGATTTCATCTAAACTGGCCAGCACCACATAGTTTTTTTGGGATTTGATATTATGCCGGGATACCTGCACCCCCGAAACGATGATCTCGCAAAACCGGCAATAAAGTGAGAGTTCATCGATAAACTCTTTGACCGATTTTTTCATCAATGCCGTATTGAGCAGGGTGAAGACGTATTTTGGTTGACGAATCTTACAAGCTTGTTTCAAATCCTCTAGAGATACATTTTGCCCTAGATTAATCACATGGAAGTCTTCCGCTCGCAGCAGGTAATGAATAAATAACATACTCAACTCCTGAGTCTCTCCTTCAGGCAGGAAAAGCATAAATGGAGGGGCATTGCGTGGATGAGGTGGCAGTTGGTCGATCGCCACATAGATCTTTTGTCGAATTAAACCGGCAATAAAATTTTCTTGTACGGGCATGATTGAACCAGTCATCCAGAGCACACTCAAGCGGTTGAGAAAGGGTAGAATTACCTCCAACATGGTCTGCTTGAATCCAATCTCCTCGATTTTCATCTGAATAGTGGCATCAAACTTCACCTCATCCATCTCCAGCATGGCCAGGGTCAATGCATCCGACTGTACCTCGGTATTGTCTTCCTTAGCGGAGATCTTCAGTACAGCATCATTCAACTGCTCCTTGTCCATACAGGCTATCTTTGAAATTCGATAGCCATTGCGGTTGAGTAGGGCCGCATTCAGGAGAATTTTAACGTCTTCATCTACATAGTACCGGATATTTGTATCGGTACGCTTTGGGTTGAGCAGTTGATATCTCTTTTCCCAAATGCGAATCGTGTGCGCTTTGATTCCCGAAAGTTTTTCTAAATCTTTTATAGAATATACAGCCACAATAGATTGGATGCGTTAACAGTTTTCATCTGCGAAAGATAATCATACACTTATTCCGCATTCGGCAACATCGGCTATTCAACTTGACCCCAACAAATGTTAAACTTAAATTCACCTCATTTGTTCGACACCTAATGTGACTAAGATCACCAATTTGCTAAGTATCTGGCCAAAATAATACAATGAAAATAGGAATCGTCTGTTATCCTACCTTTGGAGGAAGTGGTGTTGTAGCGACCGAGCTGGGCTTGGGTTTGGCCAAGCGGGGTCACCAAGTACACTTCATTACCTACAAAAGACCTGCACGTCTGTCCGTTTTTCACGAAAACATCTATTTTCATGAGGTATCAGAGGTCAATTATCCCCTATTTGAGTATACGCCCTATGATACCACGTTGACCAGCAAGATGGTTGACGTGGTCAGCCATGAAAATCTCGATATCCTGCACGTCCACTATGCTATTCCGCACGCTACTGTAGCTTATTTGGCCAAAAAGATTTTACTGCAGCAGACCGGCAGATATGTACCCGTGGTCACGACTTTACACGGAACCGATATTACTTTGGTGGGTAATGATCACAGTTTTGCTCCGGTAGTTCAGTTTAGTATCAATAAGAGTGATGGGATTACCGCCGTTTCAGATTTTCTCAAGCAAAAGACCCAGGAGTATTTCCACATCGAGAAGGACATTCGGGTGTTGTATAACTTTATTGATTTCGAGCGATTTCGCAAGAGCAACAAAGATCACTTTAGGAAGGCCATTGCACCAGAAGGTGAGAAAATATTGATGCACACCTCCAATTTCAGGAGAGTAAAACGGGTGCAGGATGTGGTCAAGGTCTTTCAAAAAGTAGTGCAAAAAATGCCGGCGAAACTACTGATGATTGGAGATGGTCCGGAAAGGGCTCCATGTGAAGAATTGTGCCGCTCCCTGGGTATCTGCAAAGACATCAGATTTTTGGGCAAGCAGGATGCCATTGAAGAACTTCTGGCGGTCACCGACATCTTTGTAATGCCCTCCGGTAATGAGAGTTTTGGCCTGGCTGCATTGGAAGCCATGGCCTGCGAGGTGCCCGTCATCTCATCCAACGTGGGAGGATTACCTGAAGTAAATATCGACGGTGTAACTGGGTATCTAAGTGACATAGGAGACGTAGATGATATGGCTGCCAAGGCCATTGGTCTCCTGGAGAATCCGGAAAAACTGCAACTTTTTCGAAAACAGGCTAAGGCTCAGGCCCAACGATTTGACATTGACATCATTCTCCCTCAATACGAATCCTACTATCATGAAGTATGGGAAAAGACGAAAGCCGGTATCGTTTAATCTAGATCCTTAATTGATGAGCATGATTTTTGCCACTGCGGCGTCAGGATTGGCTTGATTTTCTACCGCTGTGCTGAAGACGAGATAGACCCCGCTTGCCGCGCGTTGGCCTGCCAGATCTTTACCATTCCAGATCGCCTGACCTCCGATCGCCCGGGTCTCAAAAACCAAAAGGCCCGCAACGTCAGTGATTTTGACGTTGGCATTTTCGGCCAATCCTTTGATGGCGATGGGACCATCGTACTCCGGTCTAACCGGATTGGGAAAGGCATAAACCGTAGCCTGGTGAAACCGTCCGCCTTCAATCGCCTCGCCGCGGTAAGACAAGATGCCTTTATTGGTGGCAATAAATGTCTCTCCATCGATCGGATCGATTTCAATATCAATGATGGTGTTGTCAAAAAGTGGGGAGTTGGCTTCATTAAAAGCATGGACTTGAGTTTCTGCATCAGGGCTTTGCACAAATACACCATTGGTGGTGCCAAACCACTTACGATTCCCGCCATCAACGGCTATGGTCCGAACATTTTCCTCGCCCAAGAGCTCCCCGGCAATACCATTTTGTACCACGATTAACCTGGCTCCCATGCAGTTATTATCAAATGCAGATGGACCGCATTGAAACCTCACCGGTCCAATCGTCGTCCCAACCCAGACTGTGCCGTCGCGATCTACCGCAATGTCATTGATTGAATTGCTGGTCAATGCTGAATTATTGGCGGTAAATGTTCTGCTTTGATCGTCCTGTTCATTCATAAGGTCCTCACCCGTGTCTAGCAAATACAGACCTTTTCCTCCGATGGATATCCATTTAAAGCCTTGGTGGTCACAGGCGATGTGCTCGGGATTGGTGCCCAGGCTGATAGCAAAGTTTTGCCATTGTCCATCTTTAGTCAGTACCGATAGGGGGCGGGGAGCATCGTGATTTAGAATCCACAGATTCCCATCTTGATCAAAATCCATATCGGTGATCCGGTTGCGATCGGGATTGATTACGGAGTTCTGCAAACTACTGTTGCTCTGGTCGTAAACAATCAACTGATCTTGCTTGTACTCTATCAGGCCGTCCCAGAAGGTCCCGACGTACACGATACCCTCTGAAGAGATCTTGATGGTCAGAAAATCCCGCATGTCTCGCTGAGCCAATACCGGCACGTTTAAACGGTTAAAAGACTCCCATTCTCCGGAGGCATTCGTGTAAAACCCATCTTGACGAAAGAGATAGCCATAATTGATGGTGATGCCGCCAGTAGCCACATACAATTTCCGGTCATAAGTGGCGATCTGGCTGGCATTGTGCGTAGGAGGTCGGTTGGGCGTGATCACCTGGCATGCACCCTTAAAACCATCGGTGTACTTGTATCCCTGGTTGAGGTCAGCATACCACACCCGGCCAGCTTCATCTATGATCGCATCGATGGCTCTGTCCGCACATCGTGTAGTGCTGGTTTTATTCCCATTGGGCTCAATGAGGATTTTCTTACCGTTGATGCAAGTATTGCAAAGCCACCCCAACATCAGACCCTCATCACTGGCGAGGGCATATCCAAAAGTGTGACCAGGTTCTCGATGCAACAACTGAAAGCGGTCACTTGATCTTTGGTAGACTTCATCACCTACTCCCAGCAAGATAGATCCATCGACGGAAGTCACTGTCTTCCCTTCGGCCAACTCGGGTAGACCATCCACAAATCCTAACCTTCGCCAAGCGCTGAAATCTGCTAAATTGACCGATCCATCATCCCGGGCCGTGTAGATCCCCTCGTCGGTGGTGATGATCAACTCACCCCCCATCCCGGAAACTCCATTTAGAGGCAGATCAGAGAAGGTGGTAAAACCAAACTCCCGGGCCTGAAGATCAAGTTGCACCAAGCCAAAACCCGTGGCAAAGTACGCGTAAGGTGATTTGATATAGACCCCAGCAATGCTGCGGTCCTTGACGATCTGGCTATTTACTGTAATCTGATTGAGATTTACAATCTCATCTTCGAAAATTAGGTCAATATTGCTGTTTTCGTAAATAATCAACAGCACGTCGTCTGCCGGACTGTACTTGACGAACCTCACACCCACATCACTCAAACCCTCTACTTTGGAGAAGTACTCCAAACTGAGATCTGATTTATTTATTTTCATCAGGGCCCATTCCGAACCATAAAAGACAGACTCATCATCTTGGGTGACACTCATACCAAACTTATAGGGCAAGTACGATCGCCACTGACCGATTTGAAGATTGCTCTGCGCGCTTAATGAAAACCCTGAGACAAAAAACAGTAGTGTGTATAAGGTACATTTCATGAGAGATAAAACGAACGGGTCTCCGGTTATGTTTTCTCCCTTGAATTCCGGTAGAGATGGCTTCCTTCGAGGTATTGAAACACCGCATCGGGCACCAAATATTGGACCGACCATCCACGTTCGATGCTCTGGCGAATGTAGGTGGATGACAGATTAATCATCGGAAGATCCTCCAGGATTTCAATATTCTGGTGTCTAATGGCTTTGTCCAGCGTGATTTTTGGACGACGGTAGACTAAAATCCTACATTGCTCGAGCAACAATTCATGGTTTTTCCATTTGGGCAACGTCAGTAGATTATCACCTCCCATAATCAATGAAAATCGATAGGTTGGGTATTTTTCTTTGAGGTGCGTTAAGGTGTCGATGGTATAGGATGGTTTTGGTAAACCAAACTCGATATTGGAGGCCCGTAGTTTGAAATTGTCGCCGATCGCCAGATTGACCAGATGCAGGCGATCAAAATCCCTGGCCAGTGAACTTCTCTTTTTTAAGGGGTTATGAGGACTCACCACCAGCCATACCTGATCTAACTTTGCCCTAATCAGTACCGAGTTGGCAATGATCATATGGCCAATGTGCACTGGATTAAACGACCCAAAATATAGGCCTACATCCATCTTCTAGGGCGGATTAGCGGCTTAGCATTACCGGCATGACCAGCATCAATAACTCTTCATCTTCTGCTATCTCACTGGGGGTCAGGATACCTGCTTTGTTGGGTGTACTCAGTTCGATTTTTACTTCATCAGTATCCAGGACACTCAGCATCTCGATGAGAAATTTTGCATTAAAGCCGATGGTTAAAGCTTCTCCCTCATATTGACAGGCCAATTGTTCGGTGGCTTCGTTCGCAAAATCAAGATCTTGAGCCTCTATCGTCAAGCTACCGTCATCGATATTTAAGAGCACTTGATTGGTGGTCTTGTTGGCATAGATGGCGATCCGTTTTAGTGAATTGAGAAAATCGGTTCTCGCCAGAGTCAAGACATTGGGATTTTGCGTGGGTATGACCGTATTGTAGTTGGGAAATTGGGCATCGATCAATCGACAAACCAACAGGTGTCCATCAAAAGAAAAAAAAGCGTTCGATTTGTTGAAGGCAATGTCTACCTCTCCCTGCCCTGGCAAAGCATTGCGCAGCAATGAAAGAGACTTCTTAGGAATAATAAAAGACGTATTTACATCGCTTTCCAAGCCACTGAAGGTATATTTGACCAACTTGTGGGCATCAGTGGCCACAAAAGTAATTTTGGTAAAATCTATCTGCATCAATACCCCAGTCATAGCCAGCCTGAGCTCATCACTACTGGTGGCAAAAATGGACTTGCTGATGGCCTCCTCTAAAATTTGACTTTGAATTCCTATAGACTCTGTATTGTCAGCATTCGGAATGACCGGGAAATCCTCGGGGTTATCTCCTGACAATTTGTATTTCCCATAACTCGATGTAATTTCGATACTAAATCGAGTCTCATCGACTTCAATAGTTATGGGTTGCTCTGGTAGAGCCTTTAAGGTATCTACCAGTATTTTTCCAGGTATAGCGACCGATCCATCTTTATCAGCCATGATTTCCATTGAGGTGGTGATCGAAGTTTCCAGATCAGTGGCGGCGATGGACAACGTGCTTCCAGCAACGGTGAAGAGGAAGTCTTCTAATATGGGTACCACAGTATTGGACCCAATGGCACCATTGGCCAACATAATTTGTTTGAGTAAGTCGGCCGAGGAAACACTAAATTTCATAAGTGGTATTCGTTGCTTTCAGGAGTGAAAATCAAATAAGTCGCAGCAAAAATAAACGATTCCCCTGCATTTTTTAAACTTAGCAATTCTAATTTTCAAATCTCACTCCCGATACTATTAGTCTGTTAAAATGTACAATGACTTCCAATCGACCATGCACCCAATAGAGGGGCTATCTATGCCGAGTGTGGAGGAGTTTGAGCTGAGCAATGGTTTAAGGCTTTATGCGATAGGCAATACACCTCAGCCCGTCATCAAGCTGGAAGTGGTTTTCATGGCTGGCCGGCCTTACGAAGATCATAAGTTGATATCTACCGCCTGTGCTGCGCTGCTCCGAGAGGGCACATTTACCATGAACTCGGCAAGACTTTCGGAAAGCATAGATCAATTCGGAGCATCCATTAGTTGTCCTTTTTCTTTCGATGCCATTACAATACAGCTGTATACCCTGCGAAAACATTTGACTAAAGTCCTCCCTTTATTGATCGATATCATCGAGCAACCCACCTTTCCAGAGGAGGAACTGGCCTTGTTTAAGAAACGTGCCAAAGAAAAATTAGCGCTCGATTTGGCTCAAAATGAAATCAGGGCTTACCGGTCTGCCACCGAGCTCTTCTTTGGTCCTGATCATCCCTATGGTTACAATAGCAGCATCGCTCTTTTTGATGAGATTGCTCGTGAGCATATTGTGCAGCACCATCAGCGACTGTTTACAACCGCCAATGCGTTTTGCATGCTCGCTGGCAACATCGATAGCAAGGTAATTAGGACGATCGATACCTATCTCAGTAAATGGCAGCGAAAAGAAAGACCACCAACGGTCTCACCACCCACCAACTACCCCAAACCCAAACAACTCAAGCTGCCGGGAAATCGACATCAGGCAGCCATCCGATTAGGCAGGCCGATCTTCAGCCGTCAGCATCCCGACTTTGCCGGTCTGTTTGTCTTAAATACGGTCTTGGGCGGATACTTTGGCTCCCGGCTGATGAGAAATCTCCGGGAAAGGAAGGGCTATACCTATGGTATCGAGTCATCATTGGAGACCATGCGATTTGGCGGTTACCTCTCGATCAGTTTGGAGACTGAGCAAAAGTTGGTTTTCCATTGCCTCCAGGAAATTCAAACAGAAATCAATCTTCTCCAATCTCAATTGGTAGACCTCGACGAGTTACAGATGGTGAAGAATTACCTGGCGGGATATCTCCTGAGCCTATCGGATGGTCCACTCGCCATCGCCGAGGTGGTGAGGGGCAATCTCGTCAGATCAATGCCGGTTGACCACGCCTTAACATTGCTTGATGACATTCACAAAGTCACACCCACGCAGCTGCAGGAGCTGGCGCATAAATACCTGTCTTTCGAGGGTTTTTCACAGGTTGTTGTTTTTTAAAAATTCCTGATTACCAACATATTAGGCTTTTCCGTTATCTGAAAAAATACCAAACTTTTTGGTCAAGTTTATTTTCCTCATTTAAAGAAAATTAGCTTCTTTTGCGAAGCTGGTACATGCTTTGTAGGCATTACGAGGAAACGAGGCGTGAAATGAAATTTTTCAACTTTTTTAGCCAGGAGCTTGCCATTGATCTGGGTACCGCAAATACCTTGATCATTCAAGACGATGAAATCGTCGTGGAGGAACCTTCCATTGTGGCCATAGACCGGCGAACCGGTGAAACCATTGCTGTGGGGATGCGGGCCATGCAAATGCATGAAAAGACTCATGAGCATATTAAAACGGTTAGGCCCCTGAAGGATGGCGTCATTGCAGATTTTCAAGCTGCAGAAAATATGATCGAAGGCATGATCAACATGATTGATCAGAAGCGACGGTTTTTCACCCATATGAAGATGGTGATTTGTATCCCATCGGGTATCACTGAAGTTGAGAAAAGGGCCGTTTTTGATTCCGCCGATCATGTTGACTCTAAAGAGACCTATCTCATCTATGAGCCCATGGCGGCAGCCTTGGGAATTGGGTTAGACGTAGAAGAACCAGTGGGCAACATGATCATCGACATCGGAGGGGGTACCACTGAGATAGCCGTGATCGCCCTGTCAGGCATCGTTTGTGAGCAGTCGATCCGAACAGCCGGTGATGAGTTTACAATGGATATCATTGATCATTTGCGACGCCAACACAACCTTCTGATCGGAGAGCGAACTGCCGAAATGCTAAAAATTAATGTGGGTTCGGCCTCCACGGACTTAGAAAATCCACCAGATCCATTTGCCATCAATGGCCGGGATCTCATGACGGGGATTCCTCGCCAGGAAGTGATCACCTATCAGGAAATTGCAGAAGCCCTGGATAACTCGATCAGCAAGATCGAAGAAGCCATCTTAAAAGCCCTGGAAGTTACACCACCGGAATTGGCCTCAGATATTTACAAGACTGGACTCTCACTTACCGGAGGAGGGGCCCTGCTGAGGGGTTTAAGGAAACGCGTCTCCGAAAAGACCAGATTGCCAGTAACCGTGGCAGAAGATCCGCTTAGAGCCGTAGTTAGAGGTACTGGATTGGCACTGAGAAACACCGACAAGTTTTCCTTCTTGATTGATCGGAAAAGCGTATAAAGAGTTTGACTGAGCTTGTATGCAAAACTTACTCTATTTCTTATTCCGGTACGGATATGTACTGATTTTTATCATTCTGGAACTCCTTAGCTTAAACCTGGTCGTACGCTACAACCCGCACCAACACGATATTTTTATCAAATCCTCCAATAATGTGTCGGGCTGGTTATTGAAGCAATATCAGGGTGTAACCCAGTACTTCAGTCTGGCTAAGGTTGCTGCAGAATTGGCTGAAGAAAATGCTGAGTTGCTGTCCAAAACCAGAGATTTTCAGAGATTTAATTCTGTTGGATCGCTCAGGGATACCGTCCAAGATACCGTTCGAAACCAACAGTATGTATTGCTGCCAGCCAAAGTTGTCGCCAATACGATTACCGGCTTGGACAATTACATTACCATTGATCGTGGTACAGAGGCTGGTGTAGAAGAAGGAATGGGACTCATCCTGAAAGAAGGCATAGTGGGTGTCATTACCGATGTAAATCGCAAGTTTGCCCGGGCAATATCCATACTTCATCGCGATTGCCGCATCAGTGCCTCAGTGGCCAGAAATCAGTTTTTTGGAACCCTGAATTGGCAAGGTAACGATCCTCGATTTGCCAAATTGATTGACATTCCCAAACACGCTGACTTAAAAACTGGTGATCAAATTGTCACCAGTGGATACAGTGCTATCTTCCCTCAGGGCATCTCACTCGGTAAGATTACTCATTTTAGTTTAGAGGATGGCAGCAATTTCTATGACGTCGATGTCCAGCTAGCTATGGACTTATCTAAACTAGACTATGTTTACATAGTAAAAAACTTACTGAAGGAAGAACAGTTGCAACTTGAAAAAGCAGAGCAATAATGGGCCAGACCTTGACTAAGAACATTTGGCGATTTCTGTTGCTCTTCCTGTTACAGGTATTGATCTTTCGGCAACTCAACCTGGGTGGATTAGCTTTTAATTACATCCAAGTCTTCATATACCCACTTTTTTTGCTTCTGCTCCCTGTTGCGATCAATCGGATTCTCCTACTGTTCCTGGGATTTACCTTGGGTCTGCTGGTCGATATGTTCTACAACACACCAGGCCTTCATGCCAGTGCCTCAGTCCTGACTGCATTTATACGACCTTTTATATTGAATAATTTTGCTCCCAGAGGAGGTTATAAATTAAATGCCATTCCTCTGGTTGCAGAGTTTGGAACCCGTTGGTTTTTTCGATATGCAGCTGTTGCTCTTGTCATTCACTTAACCACGTACTTTTTTGTAGAGGCTTTCACCTTGATACGCATTTTGGACGTGCTCCTAAAAACAATCTGTTCTTTTTTGGCGTCTATGTTGTTGATATTCATTTATATGCTGATCTTCAATCCTAAGACTTAGGGATGGACAAAAGGGAATATCGGGCCTGGATCATTAAAGGGTTTATCATCCTAACCGGATTTGTAATGTTGGCCCGGGTTGGCTATATGCAGTTGCTCGATCAATCCTATCGACTGAAAGCCGAGACCGCAACCATCGAGGAGCAAGTAATTCATCCTTCACGTGGCCTGGTTTACGATCGCAATGGTAAGCTTTTGGTCTACAATCAGCCTATCTACGACCTGTATGTGACCTACAATTTGTTGGACTCTTTGATGGATGTGGAGAAGATTTGCCGAGTGCTTGGAATGGATTCAACGGTTTTTTGGAAACAAATCAATCGCGATTGGAACGATGTTCGGTTTTCAAAAAACGTACCCTATCTGTTCTTGGATAAAATTCCAGCCACAACCTATGCTCCGTTACAGGAAATTATGCATGAATATCCTGGGTTTTTCGCCGAGGTTCGAAATGTGAGAGGCTATCATTACCCGCATGCGGCACATGCCCTGGGTTATATCAGTGAAGTGGATGCCGAAGTTATTGCTGCCGATAGCGGCAAATACCAGCGACGAGACTACTACGGGGTTAGTGGTCTTGAGGCCACCTACGAAGATTACCTGCGCGGTGATAAAGGCTTGGAGTTTCAGCTCAAAGATAACTTTGGCCGTAAGGTCGGATCCTACCGGGAGGGCGATCGAGACCAGCGCGCAATATCAGGCCTCGATCTGGTGACTACCCTCGATATTGATCTCCAAGGATATGCTGAAGAATTGATGAAAGGGAAAATTGGCAGTATTGTCGCTATTGATCCTGCCACTGGAGGTATCCTGACAATCTTGAGCAGCCCCAGTTATCACCCGCAACTTCTTAGTGTCAGCTCGAATCGAATGCAGACGTTTACGATGCTGCAAGAAGATTCGACCAAACCCTTCTTCAACCGGTCAGTCATGGCCAAATATCCACCGGGATCAATCTTCAAACCCATACTTTCTCTGATTGCATTGCAAGAAGGAGTTTTGACAACTCGAAAGTATATCACCTGCAGTGGAGCTTATTACTACAAAACCTTCCGGTGGGGTTGCCATGCCAATCCCGGCGTGCGAAACGTGGTCACCGCCATAGAGGAATCATGCAATAGCTTCTTCTATAATGTGTATCAAGAATTGGTTAATATCGATGGTTTTTCCCATCCGGAAATTGGCTTAAATCGTCTCAACCAACATCTTTACGATTTTGGACTGGGCAGTCCTCTACAGATTGATTTGCCCCAAGAGCAGGGCGGCCTAATCCCGGACAGTGATTTTTACGATGATGTTTACGACGGTAAAGGGGATTGGCGCAGTACCTATATCATCTCCAATGCCATAGGACAAGGGGAGATTGAGCTCACAACTCTGCAAATGGCGAATCTCGCTGCCATCATTGCCAACCGCGGATTCTACTACCGACCTCACCTGATTCGCAGGTTTAGTGATCCTTCTGTCGAAATCCCACGTAAATATTTGACCCCAAATACGGTGCGAATCGATGACCAGCACTTCGATCCTGTGATCCTGGGAATGGCTCGATCAGTGTCCAGGGGTACGTCTACCATGGCACAAATTCCTGGTGTTGAAGTCTGTGGCAAGACCGGCACCTCTGAAAACAGCCATGGAAAGGATCACTCTGTATTTTATGCCTTTGCACCCCGGGAAAATCCCCAAATCGCCATCGCCGTGTTCATTGAAAATGGTGGATGGGGAGGATCTTATGCCGCACCCATCGCCAGCCTGATTATGGAAAGATATCTCAAGGGAGATATTGATCCCAGGCGTTTGTGGATAGAGGAGCGTATGCTGCAGGCTGATCTTCTCGCTGATTTGTAAATTTACCTGATGACTATCTCGGCCATTGCGGCATACTCCACGAATAGAGCCATAGGTGTAAAAAACAAATTGCCCTGGCATCTACCGGCAGACATGAAATACTTCATGCGTACCACCAAAGGACACCATGTGCTTATGGGCCGTAAGACCTACGAATCAATGGGTCAACCCCTGAAAAACCGGACAAATATTGTGCTGACGTCCGATCTTGATTACAGCGCACCGGGAATCCAGGTGGTTCAATCCATCCAAGAAGGTATCGAATTGGCCCGGAATAACGGTGAAGAAGAACTATTCATCATTGGAGGAGAGCAGGTTTATCGACAAAGTCTACCCTTACTTGATAAGATGTATTTGACCGAGATTGATCTCTACATTCCTCATGCTGATGCGTTTTATCCGACGTTTTTGACCGATCAATGGGAACTCATTGATGAGCAAGCTTTCGATGCGGATGACCGTAATCCATATGCTTATACCTTTCGTGTTTATAAAAAAAAACCCGACTCTTGAAGCAACTCCAGTCACCTACAAAACCATCGATTCGTGAAGATCTTCTGTATTATGTGTGGGATCTAAAGAGATTTATCCTTGACGATCTGTCTACTACCGATCAGCTGCCTATCGAAATACAAAACAGTGGTTATCGCAATCACAATTCTGGACCGGATTTCTTGCATGCAAGGATAAAGATCGGGGATCAGCTTTGGATCGGCCATGTTGAAATGCACGTTAAGGCAAGCGATTGGCTTAAGCACGGTCACCACTTAGATCCAGCATTTCAAAATGTCATCCTCCATGTGGTGTATGACGCTGATTGTCCGATAAAGCTGCCCAATGGGGAACCCTTATACTGTCTTGAGATGAACAAGCGCATCGAAAGCGAAATCATTGCGAGATATCACGAACTTCAACATTCTAAATCATGGATTCCCTGCGCTGGCCACGATCGTCAAATCAGCAACATGATTTTACGCAGTTGGCATGAGCGACTGGTGGTGGAAAGATTACAGGACAAAACTGAACGTATCGACCAGGCACTTATGGAGCTGGAAAATGACTGGGAGGAAGTGTTTTATCGTTTCCTGGCCCGCAATTTTGGCTTTAAGGTCAATGCAGAAATGTTCGAAAATTTAGCCAAATCCCTACCCCATAAGATTCTGATCAGACACAAGGATCATCTGCAACAGATTGAAGCCCTTTTGTTTGGCCAGGCCGGCTTTCTTCACGATGATTTAAAGGATGAATACGGTAGAAAACTATATCACGAGTATTGCTTTCTACAGAAAAAATACGGCCTGTCTGCCCTTGACAACCATTTGTGGAAGTTCATGAGAATGCGTCCCGCCAATTTCCCGACGATTCGTTTGGCGCAGTTTGCCATTTTGCTTTTCAAGTCGACTCACCTTTTTAGTAAGATGCTGGCAGCTAAAAATCGAAAGGAAATCCTCCATCTATTTGCCAGCGATGTTTCATGGTATTGGCGCGAGCACTATAAATTTGACGAACCTTCAAACCGAAGATCAAAGAAACTGGGTAGATCATCCATTGATCTGATTGTAGTTAATACCATCGTACCGTTCTTGTTTTCATATGGTCAAAAACATGGGGATCAAAAACTCTGTACAAGATCCATTTCCCTATTGGAAGAGGTATCGGCTGAACAAAATAACGTGATCAAGAAATTTCAGCAATTGGGATTTGTAGCTGATACAGCACTGGATTCACAAGCCCTTTTACAGTTAAAGCATTCATACTGTGACCATAAACACTGCCTTTCATGTGCAGTGGGCAATGCGATATTACGTCCTTCCCTTAGGAATGATCCCATATGATCCAGAAATTTCTATTCAAGGTGTTGATGACACCCTTTGCTCTCCTGTACGGCCTGGGCGTATCGGCCAGAAATCTTTTGTACCGGGTGGGGTTTTTCAAGAGTGTCGAGTTTAACGTGCCCATCATCAGCATCGGAAACCTCTCCATGGGAGGGGCTGGTAAAACCCCTCATGTAGAATATTTAGCACAGTGGTTGAATCAATATGTCGATGTGGCTGTTTTGAGTCGGGGTTATAAAAGAAAAACCAAAGGATTTCTTGAGGTCGTTGGTCGACATCAAGTGCAGCAGGTTGGCGATGAATCTCTCCAGTACAAAAGAAAATATCCTGAGTTAGGGGTCTTTGTGTCTGAGAGTAGAGTATTGGGCATCCCCAAGATACTGGCCAACCATCCCAACACTCAGTTGATCATCCTAGACGATGCTTTTCAGCATCGGGCTGTTGCCCCGGGCCTGAATATACTTCTTACAGAATTTGATCAACCTTTCACTCGTGACCATTTACTACCTGTAGGTCGACTACGCGAATGGCGCAGTGCGCATGAGAGAGCAGACTTACTCGTAATCTCCAAGTGTCCGGATCCCCTACCCGAGGAGGATCGCGATCAAATGGTAAACTCATTTCATCCATTTCCAAGGGAAAAAATATTCTTTACCCAGTATCGATATGGAAGACCCTATCACTTATTTTACCACTCCATGACCATAAGCCTGCATTCAAGTATGGCGGTACTAATGGTAAGTGCCATTGCCAATACTGACTACTTGCGTCAATATGTTGAGCGTGAAGCAGGTCTGGTGAAATCAATAGAGTATCCAGATCATCATTATTTTACCAATTATGAGATCGCTCAACTCCACAAACAATTCGAAGTCATTGAGGCGAAAGACAAAATTATTCTGACCACCGAAAAAGATGCCGTCAGGCTAGAGGACCATCAGTCGTACATCCGTCGGCATCAACTCCCCATTTATGTGCTGCCCATCAAGGTAGAATTTGCTAACCGTGAATCCGAATTTCGATTTATTGTCCAGAATTTTCTGATGGATTTCAAACGATAAACAGTGACCAGACCCACGCTTCTCATTTGTATGTTAATGGTTGTTTTACTTGACCATATTCTGGCTCAATCTGTTCACCATCATTTTTCTGATGATGCTTATCATTGGATGGATCGATTTGATGTACTTTACGACAATCCGACACAAACCTTTACTGGCATAAGACCGTATCTCCGTGAGGATGTGGTTGAGATGATCCGGATGCTCGACAGCAGTGGCATTTCGATCAGCAAGATAGACCGGGCACATATGCAATGGCTGGCCAATGCCAATAACCATTGGTTATCAATGACATCTGGGGATGAGGGATTTAAATATATCGACAGTACCCATACATTTTATACCTTGACCGATGTGGGAGATGTGGGGTCACTAAGCCCACAGAAAAGCAAAAAACCCTTCTTAAAGCATTTTTATAAATCGCCGGCGTTCTTCTTTGAAGTTGACAAGCCCAATTTTTATTTGAGAGTTAATCCGTTGTTGCAATTCAGACTTGCCAATGTCAACGACGATGATCAAATGATTTTTGAAAATCAACGAGGCATCCGTATTTACGGCGGCATTGACAACAAAATTTATTTTCATACGGAAATACTCGAAAGCCAGGCACGTTACCCTGACTATATCAATCGCTTTCGACGAACTTTTAATGCCTTGCCGGGGGCTGGCTTCACCAAGAGCTATCAAAGTCGATTGTTTGACTTTGATAATGGAGTGGATTATTTATTGGCCAATGCCTATTTTGGTGTAAATATCTCGAAGCATGTAAGCCTGGAGTTGGGCCATGGCGAGCACTTTTTGGGGCATGGCATACGGTCACTGTTTCTTTCTGATTTCTCCACCCAATATTTTTATTTAAAATTAAATACCCGCATTTGGAAGTTTCATTATCAAAATATTTTTGCTGAGCTTACTCGACCAGATCGCGAAATCGGCCTAGGGGATCAGTTGTTGCCTAAAAAATATTTTGCCGCTCATTATTTGGGTTTGAATATTTTGAAAAATCTCAGCGTTGGTTTGTTCGAAACAGTTGTCTTTGCCCGGGAAAATCAATTTGAATTGCAATACCTAAATCCGGTTATTTTATATAGAACCGTGGAGGGGTCAATAGGAAGTCCGGACAATGTTTTGCTCGGCATTGATATGAAATGGAACTTGTGGAGGAGCATTTCCCTGTATTCACAATTTATTTTGGATGAGTTTAAGATCAATGAAATAACCGCTGGCAATGGATGGTGGGCCAACAAATATGCCTGGCAAGCAGGCCTTAAGTATTTTAATCTCTGGGGTGTCGACCACCTTGATGTACAAATGGAGTACAATGTGGCCAGACCCTACACCTATTCGCACAATACAGGTGTTGCCAACTACAGTCACTACAATCAGCCTTTAGCCCATCCTTTGGGGGCTAATCTCCGGGAGATGTTGATCAGGGTGCGGTATCAACCACATCCTCGCTGGTCATTGATATTGCGAGCCAATAGAATGCGGACCGGTGAGGACATCGATACTGTAAGTTGGGGAGCCAATATTTTACTTCCAAACAACGACCATCCACAGGACTATGGCAATGAGGTCGGGCAAGGTGCCGACGCCAAAATAAATATGCTTGGAATTGATGCATCTTTCGAATGGAAGCATGGACTGTATCTGGATTTTTTCTATCAAAGCCGAAGAAAGGAAAGTGCAGTTTCATCACTCGACAATCAGACCCATTATTTTGGAGGCGGTATTCGCTGGAATTTGGGTAGGAGCTGGCTAGAGTTTTAGACTCATCTGTTGGTATGGGGCTATGGGGCTATGGTGCTATGGTATTATGGTATTGTGGTATTGTGGGGTTTAATTGTTGTCTGGTATTATGGTGCTATGGTATTGTGGGGTTGTGGGGTTGAATTGTTTAAGGGTTTAAGGGTTTAATTGTATTCATTGGTACTGCGGTATTGTGGTGTTGTGGTTTTATGGTAACCTGGAAGAAAGTGGAAGCCAATTTCCAAGAAGCCAATTTCCAAGATGCAATAATGGACAAATGGCAAGACCGTGAGCACCGACGCGGGGATCCAAACCCGCCGGTGGGATCTAAACCCGCCCGTGGGATCCAAACCCGCCGGTAAAAGAACCGGCTCTGTCTGGTCGTAGGGATCGGTAAGCCTGGAGCTCTTGTGTAAGGATTGCTGAGCCCGGCTCTGTCTAGTGTCATGGTGTTCTGGTATTATGGCATTATGGTGTTGTTGTTTTGTGGTAACCTGGAAGAAAGTGGAAGCCAAATTTCCAAGAAGCCAATTTTCAAGATGCAATAATGGACAAAAGGCTAGACCGTGAGCACCGGCGCGGGGATCCAAACCCGCCGGTGGGATCTAAACCCGCCGGTAAAAGAACCGGCTCTGTCTGGTCGTAGGGATCGGTAAGCCTGGAGCTCTTGCGTAAGGATTGCTGAGCCCGGCTCTGTCTAGTGTCATGGTGTTCTGGTATTATGGCATTATGGTGTTGTGGTTTTATGGTAACCTGGAAGAAACTAAACCCGCCGGTAAAAGAACCGGCTCTGTCTGGGGTTGTGGCATTATGGTGTTGTGGTTTTGTGGTTGAGCCCGGATTCAAATCCGTGAGGTTTAAGGGTTGAAAAGTTTAATTGTTTAATTGTATCAATTCGAGCTTCAGGATCCCGTTGGGCTCCAGAATCTCTGCCGTTGTGGTGTGGCAGGGATCGGTAAGCTTGGAGCTTTGCGTAAAGATTGCCGAGCCCGATTTTAAGATGGCGAGGTTTAATTGTTGTCCGGTATCATGGTGTTGTGGTATTGTGGTATTATGGTATTATGCTGATAAAGACAGGCTGGGATACAAACCCAGGATGCAAAGTTCCAAGAAGCAATAATGGACAAATGGCAAGACCGTGAGCACCAACGCGGGGATTCAAACCCGCCGGTGGGATCTAAACCCGCCCGTGGGATCCAAACCCGCCGGTAAAAGAACCGGCTCTGTCTGGTCGTAGGGATCGGTAAGCCTGGAGCTCTTGCGTAAGGATTGCTGAGCCCGGCTCTGTCTAGTGTCATGGTGTTCTGGTATTATGGCATTATGGTGTTGTGGTTAGAGAGTAACAAGATTTAGACAAAAACCAGTGTACTGACCCGGGAGCGAAGTTCCAAGATGCCAATTTCCAAGAAGCAATAATGGACAAATGGCAAGACCGTGAGCATCGGCGCGGGGATCCAAACCCGCCCGTGGGATCCAAACCCGCCGGTAAAAGAACCGGCTCTGTCTGGGGTTGTGGCATTATGGTGTTGTGGTTTTGTGGTTGAGCCCGGATTCAAATCCGTGAGGTTTAAGGGTTGAAAAGTTTAATTGTTTAATTGTATCAATTCGAGCTTCAGGATCCCGTTGGGCTCCAGAATCTCTGCCGTTGTGGTGTGGCAGGGATCGGTAAGCTTGGAGCTTTGCGTAAAGATTGCCGAGCCCGATTTTAAGATGGCGAGGTTTAATTGTTGTCCGGTATCATGGTGTTGTGGTATTGTGGTATTATGGTATTGTGGGGTTGTGGGGTTGAATTGTTTAAGGTTTAAGGGTTTAATTGTATTCATTGGCATTACGGTGTTGTGGTGTTGTGGTTGAGCCCGGATTCAAATCCGTGAGGTTTAATGGTTTAATGGTTTAATGGTTGAAAAGTATCAATTCGAGCTTCAGGATCCCGAGGGCTCCAGAATACCTGGCCGTTGCGGTGTGGCAGGGATCGACAATGTTGGTGGGGTTTAAGGGTTTAATTGTGTAATTGCATTCACAGGCCACCAGGGCCTCCTTTTGCTGACCTTATTTCCACTTAATATTGCAACCTGCGCTCGGTCGTTGCAATGTATCAATGGGCCGCCGGTTGATCAGGGCATCCAGCGCTTTCCGTAGATCTTCACCGGACAGGGGAATGCCGTTTCCCGGTCGGGAGCCGTCCAATTGGCCTCGATACACGAGTTTCTGGTCGCCATCAAACAAATAGAAATCAGGCGTACAGGCGGCATCATAGTCTTTAGCGGTATTTTGGCTTTCATCAAACAGATAAGGGAAAGGATAAGATTTTTCAGCAGCCAGTTCCTTCATCTTCTCAGGGCCATCCTGAGGATATTTTTCTACATCATTGGAGCTGATGGCGACAAAGGAAATACCTTTTTCTTGATACTCTCGGGCCAGTTTAAGTACTTCTTCCGTGACGTGAATGACATAAGGACAGTGATTGCACCAAAACATCACGACCGTGCCTGTCTCTGAGACGATGTCGGCTAGGCTCAACTCCTCTCCTGAGGTTACATCAGGAAGTGAAAAATCAGGTGCTTCAGTTCCCAGTTCCAACATATTTGATTCAGTCAATGCCATATCCTTATTCGATTTTAGGCTGCAAATATAAGCGATTAATGGACCATTTGCCCGGATGGAGGTACGTTCCTTTTTTTAGGCCCGACCATGCGATTTGGCGTATGTGGTAGATCACTGGTTTCCCGAACTACACCCAGGATCAATGCCGAGCACGTACCGCTCCTTTACTTGAATAGATGGAGCCTGGTCGGCACCAGCAAATCCTGCGATCATAGGGTCGGCAAGGTGTTTTCTGGCTAAGATCAGTAGAGGGCCAGACACCGGTAGATAGGACCAATGCCATTTTTCTTCTTCATAGCCGTAGGGGCGACGGGATCCCTTGGCAGTGTAAGGCTGGCAAAATCCAAATTGGTGTGCATACTTCACCAACCAATCATAAACCTTCTTGCCCTCACCGCTGGAGAAATACTGGTTGTTGAAGGCATTCAGGTCAATATCGGTTCCCCAGTGATGGCGAGAGGTGCCTGGCATTGAGCTGTATTTAAGAATCTCGAGACAACGTTGTTTCTCCGATGAAATATCGGCTGCTGATTGCCCCGATGACAAGATCGTCTGGCCGGTCCATTTTCTTTCCCAGATGTCCTTTTGCTGATCAAAATTGCGAGTCGCCGAACGAATGACCAATGTTATGGAATCACGCAGAGCCTGTTTGTACATCCGTTTGAAAGCATCGTACGTATCTTTTCGGAGATACAGGCCAGCGCGGTCAGCATGATCTTTAGACACCTCAACAAAATCAACATGTTCTGCTGGGTCAAATTTCCCCACCAGATAGGAGGTAATCTGCGCCACGTTTTGATCCTTAAAAATGGGTATACTGTCGGTATTGAGTTCTGCTGGTTCAGCCTTTGGAGATTTTATTGCCGGTTGACTGGCATTTTTATTTTCAGCTGAACAACCGATCAGAAAAAAGGTAATCACCAAAAGATCAAAAGTGTATCTCCATAAAGTCATCTCAACCATTTTCGTAACCGAAGAGATTGTTTTGTTTAATAATTTCTCCCAGTTTTGATGGCATATATTTTTCCCATCCGTTTTCCTGTTGATGGATCATATCATAAACATCATGCGGGATAATGGACAAAATATCCTGATTGAATTTTTTTACCGGCACGATAAAATCATTTTCAACCAAAAATTTGATCAGAAATTCAATGCCATCGGGGATGCTCAAATTATCCAAAGTAATAAGTTTGGTTAGATCATCAGACAATGCCGGGTAGGCATAAACCTGTATGTTTTTGGTAAAGAGTTGTCCAAATTCGGTCAGCAGCATGCCATCAGCATGCTGATGGTATTTTTCTGAGATGAGTTTAGATAATTCACGTACACCAATGACTAGAGCGAGGTGAGGAATTTTGTAATCAGCCAAATACTGAATAAGTGAAACGTGATTGCTGCAGTCGGAGACGATGACTTTATGACCCATAGCACAAAGCATCTCCGATCGGGCTAGAAAGTCTTTGGGCTTAATCTGACCTTCTCTGGTTAAGTGTTCTAAGGTAAGTTCGGCCATAAGTTCAGCGTGTTCACTGTCGACCTTAGGATCATCACAAAATTGATCGAAAGCCACCCTAAAAACATCTTCAGTTACTAAGGTAGGTGGACGGAAATTCCCACGTACGACCATTAAAGATTTTCGATACAGAAATTCCGAAGCATGAATACCTTGCCCCTGAGGCCCAAACATAGCCACATCAGTCAATCCCTTCTGAACCATGTAAAGGCATATGAGTCGATTGTCTACCTCAGCAAATTGCGGACCACTGAGGCGGATCAAGTCAATCTTCACTCGCTCTTTAATTCCATCCAATAACGATTCTACCAGATTAGGGATGTCCTGGTGGTGGTGAAAGCAGGCGTAAATCAAATTGACACCTAAAACCCCAATAGCCGATTGTTGAAGCTGGGTATCGTTGTCCAGCATTTTCACATGAATCACCAAATCATTGGGGGGCTGGTCATGTTGAAGTTGAAATCTCACCCCCATCCATCCATGACCCTTAATCGTCCGCTGATAATTTAGGGCAGCGATCGTATCAGCGAATACAAAGAACAAGTCCTTGGGCCGCTCTTCCCTCAGCCGCTCATGCAATAGGCCATATTCGTGATCCAGCATCTTATACAGCCGTTTTTCACACACATAGCGCCCACTTTTCTCTTCACCGTAGATCCGGTCGGAAAAGGTCTTATCGTAGGCCGACATAGTTTTTGCTATAGTGCCGGCAGCAGCGCCAACCTTAAAAAATATACGGGCTACCTCTTGTCCGGCTCCAATTTCAGCAAATGTCCCATAAATCCGCTCGCTCAAATTGATCTCCAGGGCCTTCTGATCTGTATCTAGAATTTGCCTTTTCATATGAATGTGCAAAAGTACATTGTTTAGTGATTGGTCTCAGGTCTTTGCTTTAGATCCTGGAATTTTGCCATGCCTTTTGGATTTTAGCGTTTTTGGATCTTGGGAGATGGATCTTGAGTTTTTGTCCCTTTATGTAGCCCCAGTGACACTTCACATCATTTGTCTTTTCGCTCATCTATCATTCGGAGGCATTAATCGATAATCCAAAATCACTCGATGAATGCTCCATAATTTGCGTCTGGTCAACCTATTCATTCATCTAAATCTAAGACTATGAAAAAATCTTTAGTGTGGTTCAGTTTACTCTTTTGTCTGGGCAGTATGAGTCTGCAGGCACAAACCCTCTCCTCACCACCAAGCGGGGCCAATCAAAAAGCTTCGGTCACCCAACATATCGGGGGTATTGCCAAAGTTTCTGTCTTTTACAACAGCCCTGACGTTACGGGTCCCAATGGAGAGGACCGAACCGGAAAGATCTGGGGTGCTTTGGTTCCATACGGCCTCACCAACTTGGGCTTTGGAAACGGTAATCCGGGTCCCTGGAGGGCAGGTGCCAATGAAAACACTGTGATCAAATTTTCTCATGATGTACTGATTGAAGGGAAACCCCTGGCTGCCGGTAAGTACGGATTGCATCTGATTGTTGAAGAAACCGGCCCGTGGACCTGGATCTTTTCCAACAACAGTTCTCAGTGGGGAAGCTATTTTTACGATGAAGCTGAAGACGCTTTGCGCGTAGAAGTGCAACCGGAAGAGTCCGAATTTCACGAATGGCTAACCTATGAATTTGTAGATCGGCAACCTTCAGAAGCGACGCTGGCCCTGAAGTGGGAAAATAAGATGGTTCCGATGCACATTGAGGTGCAAGATATCCATGATTTGTATGTCTCCACTTTTCAAAAGGAACTGCAGGGAGCTGCCGGATTTAACTATCAAAATTATGTAGCAGCCTCTCAATATTGTGCCAATAACGATACCCATTTGGAGCAAGGCCTGGATTGGGCGGAGCAAGCGATTAGCGCACCCTTTATCGGGGTGAAAAATTTTAGTACGTTGCAAAACAAGGCACAGATACTTATGAAGTTGGACAAAATGAGTGAAGCCGAAGAAACAATGATGGCTGCGGTCAATGATCCTTCTGCCAGTGCCTTCCAGATCCATCAGCTCGGTCGTACGTTGATCGGCAATGGGATGAAAGACAAAGCCTTGGAGATCTTTGAACTCAATTACGAAAAATTTGATGGAGCCTGGCCAACAAATGTTGGAATGGCACGGGGTCTGGCTGCAGTAGGTCGCTATGATGAAGCCCTGAAGTATGCTCAACTAGCATATGAAGAGGCTCCGGATCAACTAAATAAAGACAGCATGAAAGCTGCGGTCGAAAAGTTGCAAAATAAACAAGACATTAATTAGTGTTTTTTTAAGAAACCTAGTGTGAATGTTGATTTATTTTTTCAAATTCACAACTAACTTTTGGAAAGAATAAAACCAAAGTAATCATCTACTGCCAGAAATCATTTTAGCCCTAGGAGGCCTAAATGGGTTCAAATAAGCAGAGGCTGTATGGATAGCCTCTGCTTTTTTTAGGTGCGCCCGGCAGGGCGCAAATACTTGGAGGTGAAAGTCCTCTATGCACCCGGCAAGGGGAAGCATTAGCTGAACGGCAAGATTATATCTGCGAGGATATGGTTGGAGGAAGCCGAAGGCAAAGCATTGGCCTGACGAACAGGAATCACATAGTTAGGCATTGTCACCGGATGAGGAGGCCTATATCTCTAAAGTCCAATACTTGCACAGGAGGTGATTATGTATATGTGGCAGGCATAAATGTGAAGGTATTTGCGCATTACCCGGGGAGATCTGTTGGCAAGTGGATCATTTAGGAAGCATATCCGAGAAGGATACGGACTTATACCACAAGCTGAGTGGAGACACAAAGTTGAGTCAGCAGAAGTCAGCCGAGGCCATAGTAGCATTGAGACTGTCAGTGCGAAGGGCCGAACTTAGAGTTAAGACGCTTATGGAATTATTGTTAACGGTACGATTAGGAGTAGCAGGAGCCATTTCTGGGATGGAATGGTCTCATTGGGGAGGTACGGCTCGGAAAGCAAGAGATAACTGATGAGAGCGACAAACGGACCGGGGAATAATAAAGCCAAGAGCGAGCTACCGACTGAGCTAATGGAGCAAATAGTCAGTCGTGGGAACATGATCGAAGCTTATATGCGAGTGTACAATAACCAAGGCAGTGGTGGCATAGATGGCATGACTGTAGAGGAACTAAAGCCGCATCTAGATAAGCATTGGTCAGGGATCAAAGCGTCCTTGTTGACAGACAGCTACTACCCCCAACGAGTGCGGATGGTAGAGATACCAAAGCCGGGAGGTGGAGTTCGGATGCTAGGCATACCGACAGTGGTAGACCGGATGATACAACAAGGCATACAGCAAGTACTGAGTCCATATTACGACGCAGAATTTTCGGAATGGAGTTATGGTTTTCGAGTAGGGCGGAGTGCCCATCAGGCACTACGTACAGCCCGGGATCATATTAACACAGGACGAAGATGGGTTGTAGATATGGACCTTGCGAAGTTTTTCGATGAAGTAAACCATCAACGCCTACTAAGTAAGCTGAGCAATCGGATATCGGATCGACGCGTAATCCATCTGATAGAGCGGTATCTGCGAAGTGGGATGATGGTGAACGGCATGGAACAAATTCGGAAGAAAGGGACCCCACAAGGCAGCCCGTTATCACCATTGTTATCAAACATTGTGTTGGACGAGTTAGATAAAGAGTTGGAGAAGCGGGGGCATTACTTTGTACGATATGCGGATGATTTTCAGATATACGTGAAGACCAAACGCTCAGGAGAACGAGTAATGGAAAGCCTAAAGGGCTTCATTGAGCAGAAGCTAAAGCTAAAAAGTCAATGGAGAGAAGAGCACCCTGGATCGACCATGGAATCGTAAGCTGCTGGGTTATAGTTTTACAAGCAACAACCCGGTGAAGTTTAAGGTTGCCAAATGGAGTATCAAGCGATTCAAGAACAAGGTTAAGGTGAGGATGAGAATGGGGAAGGGCAGGAACCTTGAGCGCTTCGTGAAAGAGAACCTCAACCCACTGTTGGCTGGGTGGATGAGTTACTTTTCGCTCAGTGAGGTGAGAGGATTCACGAAGGAACTGGATGGCTGGATACGGCGCCACTTGAGGAAGATTAAATGGCGCCAGATGAAGCGGAATTGGACGAGAAAGAGCGCACTGATATCCCGAGGACTTAGCGAGGAAAGAGCGGTGCTGTCATCGTTTAATCAGCGCGGAGCCTGGTGGAATTCGGGTGCAAGCCATATGAATGCTGCATATCCGAACCATTACTTTGATACAGTTGGACTCGCGTCATTGCACCTGCTGCACAGTCGGTTCCATCCATTACCAAATTACTCTAAGAACCGCCGTGATACGTGAACCGTATGTCCGGTGGTGTGAGAGGGCGAAGTAGGATAAACTCCTTTGCAGTTTGCAGGTCTAAAAGTTTATCTTACTTCTCTCTACTCGATATTTTCTGCAGTCTGTCAAAGATTTCACGTCTCGACAGCGTGTGATCCACCTTGATCACCACTTGTAATACTCCTGAATAATCCGGTACTTTGTGAGATTTTTTATAGCTAACGCAAAGTGATCGGATGCTTGACCGACTGATTAAAGAGCGGATTCTGGTGTTGGATGGAGCAATGGGCACGATGATCCAGGACTTTAACCTGAAGGAGGAAGATTTTCGTGGCCTTAGATTCCAGAAACATCCTTGTGATCTTAAGGGCAATAGTGACGTCCTCTCTATCACTCGACCAGATGTCATCAAGCAGATCCATTTGACCTATCTCGAGGCCGGAGCCGACATCATCGAAACCAATACCTTTAGTGCTCAAGCCATTTCCCAGGCCGATTATCAACTGGAAGATCACGTTTACGAGATGAATACCGCGGCAGCGGGGATTGCCAGAGAAGCGGTGTCTCAGTTTATGTCAAGTGGAAAACATTCACCGCGCTTTGTTGCCGGCGCCATTGGACCCACGACCAGAAGTGCATCGCTTTCACCCGATGTAAACCAACCGGGGCTGAGAGCAGTCACCTTCGACGATCTTGCGGCAGCATACCGGGAGCAGGCACGCGGCCTTCTAGATGGAGGGGTTGATCTCCTGCTGGTAGAGACGGTTTTCGACACCCTCAATTGTAAAGCTGCATTATACGCCATTCAAGATCTCTTCGAAGAACGCCAAGCAGAGGTGCCTTTGATCGTGTCAGGTACAATCACCGATGCCAGCGGGCGAACTCTGTCTGGTCAGACGGTAGAGGCGTTCTGGATCTCCATCAGCCACGTCGATCTTTTTGCCGTCGGTCTCAACTGTGCCCTCGGAGCTCAGGAAATGAGGCCGCATATGGAAGCACTGGCAAAAATCGCCACCTGCTATACCAGCGCATATCCCAATGCGGGACTACCCAATGAGTTGGGGGCCTATGATCAGACCGCTGCAGAAATGAAAGAATACATCCGCGATTTTGCCTCCAGTGGCTTTGTGAACATTATCGGCGGATGTTGTGGTACTGGTCCTGAGCATATCCGTTTAATGGCCGAAGCTGTTGCTGACTTGCCCCCTCGTAAACCATCACAAGTCAAACCCATGGGCACGCTCAGTGGCATGGATCCTCTGGTGATTCGTCCGGATTCGAATTTTATCAATATTGGCGAGCGAACCAATGTCACCGGCTCGAAAAAATTTGCCCGTCTCATCAAGGAGGATCGATTTTCTGATGCTTTGGAAGTAGCCCGGCACCAGGTGGAAGGAGGTGCTCAGATCATCGATGTAAATATGGACGAAGGGCTCCTGGATTCAGCCGCAGCCATGAAGCGTTTTCTCAACTTGGTCGCATCCGAACCTGATATTGCCCGCCTTCCGGTAATGGTAGATTCATCTAAGTTTTCGGTGATCGAAGAAGGACTAAAGTGCCTGCAAGGCAAAGGAGTAGTAAACTCTATTTCGCTGAAAGAAGGAGAAGAAGAGTTTCTTAGGCAAGCTAAACAAGTAAAAAAGTACGGAGCAGCCGTCGTCGTCATGGCCTTTGATGAAGCAGGGCAGGCAGAGACGGTCGAGCGTAAGGTATCCATCTGTCAGCGGGCTTACCGTCTCCTTACCGAGGAAGTCGGCTTTGTTCCCCAGGATATCATTTTTGATCCCAATATTTTTGCCGTTGCGACCGGTATCGAAGAGCATAATCGATATGCCATCAATTACATTGAGGCTGTCAAGAAAATCAAGAAGACTTGCCCCGGTGCTAAAGTCAGCGGGGGTGTAAGCAACATATCTTTTTCCTTTCGAGGCAACAACCCGGTACGTGAGGCTATGCATTCCTCCTTCTTGTATCATGCCATCCAGGCCGGTATGGATATGGGCATCGTCAATGCCGGCATGATCGAAGTCTACGAAGAGATCTCACCCAAATTATTGACCCTGGTCGAAGATGTGCTCTTTGACCGTCATGACCAAGCCACCGACAAACTCACCGCCTACGCCGAACAGGTTAAAGGCAATGGGATCACCAGAAAACGCGATCTCTCGTGGAGATCAGGAACCGTAGAGGAGCGGATCAGCCACTCGTTGATCAAAGGCATTACAGAGTTTATTGAAGATGATACAGAAGAGGCCCGTCAAAAGTATCCTTCGTCACTATCCGTCATTGAGGGTCCGTTGATGGATGGTATGAATATCGTTGGTGACCTTTTTGGCAGCGGTAAGATGTTCTTACCCCAGGTGGTAAAAAGTGCCCGGGTGATGAAAACTTCGGTGGCCCATCTGACCCCATATATCGAGAAGGAAAAGAAAGTGGGCGACCGTACCTCCAAAGGAAAAATTCTCCTCGCCACGGTGAAAGGCGACGTTCACGATATTGGGAAAAATATTGTTGGTGTGGTCTTGGGGTGCAACAACTACGAGATCATCGATTTAGGTGTGATGGTCCCGGCCGACAAGATTATCGACACTGCCCGCAAGGAAAAAGTCGATATCGTCGGACTCAGTGGACTCATTACACCATCCTTAGATGAAATGGTACATGTGGCCAGGGAGATGCAGCGCCACGAGATGAGTACTCCGCTTTTGATCGGAGGGGCGACAACCTCCAGACTGCATACCGCTGTTAAGATCGAACCCCAATACAGTGGAGCGACTGTTCACGTTTTGGATGCCTCCCGGAGTGTAGGTGTCGTGGGTTCGTTACTTCATGCCAACCGTGATCATACGAGCTCCTTTATCACCGAAGTAAAGGAATCCTACGCCCAAGTGCGTAGACAACGACAGGACCGGCAGGCGACTAAACGGTATATATCCCTCGCCAAGGCGAGAGAAAACCGTTTACAGCTTGACTTTACCTCTATAGATAAGCCGAAGCAGCTGGGCATTCAATCCTGGAAAGATGTCGATGTAAATTTGCTGAGGAATTACATCGATTGGACACCATTCTTTTCCACTTGGCAGCTCGCCGGAAGATACCCTCAGATTTTGAAAGATCAAGTAGTAGGAAAAGAGGCAACGAAGATATTCGAAGATGCTCAGAAGATGCTGGATCAGATTGCCCAAGAAGGTTGGCTGGAACCCCAGGCCATTCTCGGGATTTTCCCGGCCAACCGGATAACACAGGATTCAGTATCGCTTTATACTGATGATAGACGACAACATGAACTCACCAGGCTGCACTTCCTAAGGCAGCAAAATGCCAAGGCAACAGGTAGGCCCAATCTGTGCCTGGCCGATTTTATAGCTTCACGAGAAGAGGGTGCTGATTACATTGGTGCCTTTGCTGTCTCAGCTGGAAAAGGGATCGAAAAACACCTGGAACGGTTCCTGGCAGTGCATAATGATTACCAAGCGATTATGCTCAAGGCTCTGGCCGACCGGTTGGCCGAAGCCTTAGCCGAGTACTTGCATGAAAAGGTACGACGGGAGATTTGGGGTTATGCCCATGATGAATCCCATTCTAATGAGGAACTCATTCGCGAGTCCTACCAGGGCATCCGGCCAGCGCCAGGCTATCCGGCCTGCCCCGAACATACCGAAAAAAAGACACTTTTTGATCTTCTCCAAGTTGACGCCCATGCCATCGATATCAAATTAACCGAGCATTATGCCATGGATCCCGCAGCCTCGGTCAGCGGATGGTATTTTGCCCATGCTGAAAGCAGGTACTTTGGTCTCGGCAAGATTGCCAAGGACCAAGTGGAGGACTACGCCGAGCGTAAATCAATGCCTATAGAAACGGCTGAAAAATGGATGGCTCCCTTCTTAAATTATGAAATCTGATGGAGGAGCAGACCCAAGTGAAGCCTTACGAAGATGAGATCACACTGAAAGAACTCATCCTTAAGATTCAGGAGTACGCTCTGGAGCTGTGGAAAAACATCATACTGATCGGCCTGATTGCCGCTCCCTTCATGCTGTACAAATTGTATGTAGCCTACACTACACCCGTATATTATCCAGCATCGTTGACCTTCATGGTAGATGAAGACGAAGGCAATACGTTTGCCGGCATGTCTAATATTTTGGGTCAAATTGGGATTGGGGGAATCCGCCGTGGCAAGTACAATCTCGATAAGATCTTGGAGATCTCAAAATCCCGGAGAGTCCTGCAAATGGCATTATTTGCCAAAGCTGATTTGCAAGGACAGAAGGACTACCTGGCCAACCACCTGATCAGGCAATATGAGATGCATGATCGATGGCAAGATGACTCATCCGGGTTAAAGGATTTTCTGTATCAACACCATCAGTTTGAACGGTTTCATGCTTCTGAAAACAAGGTGCTTAAATCCTTGCATCGACTGCTGAACGGTACCGATGAAGAAGCTGGGATTTACGAGACATCTTATGATGAAGACACCGGCATTATGACCTTGCGGATCGAATCACCATCAGAAGACCTTTCCATCGCTTTGGTGGATACGATCTATGCAAAGCTCACCAGTTTTTATATTGAAAAAGCTACCGAAAAAGCCACTGCTACCTATCAATTGATGAAGTATAAGTCGGACTCCCTGGCCAATGCACTTGCCACGGCTGAATACAATTTGGCCGATTTTATTGACCGCAATCAACACATTTATTCGGCGACAGAAGGGTCATTACGGCGTACCCGTTTGGCATCTAATGTCAAGCAGCTGCAGGTCATGCATAGTGAAGCACTTAAGAATCTGGAGCTGGCAGATTTTTCATTAAAAAGCAAGACACCATTTATCACCTTGATCGACAGTCCCATCCCTCCCATCCCCCCCGTCAGGCCTTCGATACTTCGAGCACTGATCATTGGAGCTTTACTCGGTGCCATGGTTGGTGTAACTTTTGTGTTGGCACGAAAGATCTACCGGGATGCCATGGAAGATCCGCAATCATAGGTGGAATAGACATTGCCCAATACAAGGAAATTGAGTAACATTGTTACTCATTCTTATGATTGAGACACTGATATCATCAAAGACGAGGATCAAACTGTTGCTGAAATTCTTTCTAAACAGTAAGGCGACGGGCTACTTGCGTAGTCTGGAATCTGAATTTGGTGAATCGACCAACGGCATTCGCCTTGAACTGAACCGGTTGGAAGAAGCTGGCATGCTTTCTTGCTTCACCGAAGGCAATAAGAAGTATTTTCGCGCCAATACCAGTCATCCACTCTTCCAGGAGATCCACAACATCATGTTGAAGCACGTAGGTTTGGATAAGATTGTGGTCAACGTGGTAGAACGGCTGGGGGATGTCAAACAAGTATATTTGGCCGGAAGCTTTGCCAGAGGGATCGACAGTTCCATTGTCGATCTGATCTTTGTCGGCCGGATTGATATCGGCTTCTTGGTCAAATTGATTGAAAAAGCAGAAGGAATGATCAAACGCAAGATCAGATACCTGATTTATGAACCTGAACAAGTAAAGCAGATCGACTGGTCCCACTTTGGGCACGAACCATTGTTGATTTGGAATGAAACAGATTCAGAAGAGTAATACGTTAGATGGGGATTTTTGAAGAAATAAAGAATAAGAAAAAGCAAGTAGCCGTAGTCGGTTTGGGGTATGTGGGTCTACCTTTGGCCCTGGCTTTGGCAAAAAAATACCGGGTGTTAGGATTTGATATCAGCGAACCGAGGGTGTCTTTGATGCGGCAGGGAAAAGATCCTTCCGCAGAGCTTGATGCCAAGGCCTTTGAAGATTCAGACATTCACTTTAGTGCGGATCCGGATGATCTGCAAAGTGCACATTTTTTTATCATCGCCGTACCTACGCCGGTCGATGAGTCTCGAACCCCTAATCTCGATCCGGTCATCTCAGCATCCCATTCGGTGGGCAGAGCACTTAAAAAAGGAGATTACGTGGTGTATGAGAGCACGGTATATCCCGGATGTACCGAGGAAGACTGTTTGCCTATTCTGGAGAAAGAGTCCGGTCTTCGGGTAGGTAAGGATTTTAAAGTGGGCTATTCACCGGAGCGTATCAATCCTGGTGATAAGGTGCGAACGCTAGAAAAGATCATTAAGATCGTGTCGGGTTGTGATGAGGAGTCACTAGACCAGATTGCAGAATTATACGGATCAATCATCGAAGCCGGAGTCTATCGGGCCACATCGATCCGGGTAGCGGAAGCGGCCAAAGTGATTGAAAATACCCAGCGCGACCTGAATATTTCCTTTGTCAATGAATTGGCGATCATTTTTGATAAAATGGGCATCAACACCAAGGAGGTCTTGGCGGCAGCGGGTACGAAATGGAATTTTCTGAACTATCATCCGGGGCTGGTCGGAGGTCACTGCATTGGTGTAGATCCCTACTACCTGGTACACAAAGCCAAACAGGTGGGTTATGATCCTCAGGTGATCCTCAGTGGTCGCAGAGTCAATGACGGCATACCTGCCTTTATTGCCAAGAAACTGGTGCAGTTGCTGTTGCAAAAGGGTAAAAATCCTCAAAAGTGTAAAGTGGCAGTATTGGGAGTGACCTTTAAAGAGAATGTCTCAGACATCAGAAATAGCAAGGTAGCAGATCTCATCTCCGAATTGATGGAATTTGCCATTCATGTGCACATTAGTGATCCCTATGCCAGTCCCAATGAAGTTTCGAAGCAGTATCGATATTCATTGACGCATACTTTAGACAGTGATTACGACGCCATTATTGTAGCGGTAAATCACAAGGTCTACGAAAATTATAATGTCGAATATTTCAAAGCTATTATGAATGAGGATCCAATTTTATTCGATATCAAAGGGATGTATAATTTTCCCAAAAATGGCATTACCTATTGGAGTCTATAGATCATTTATTTGAGCTTTGATACTTAACCAATTATCTGATCAAGAGGCAAAATGGTTTGCCATCTACACCCGCTTTAAAGCGGAAAAGGAAGTCGTACGCCTACTGAGGAAGAAAAGGATTGAAGCCTACCTCCCCATCAATCGGGTGGTTAGGCAATACACGAGCAAGCGCAAAATCGTGGAATTGCCATTGATCAATTGTTATGTTTTTGTACACATTGTCAAAAATCAATACATCCCGGTACTGGAAACCAGCAACGTGGTTAAATTCATTCACTTTTCAAAGAAGATTGTTCCAATTCCCGCGGCAGAGATTGATTTATTGCGTCGTATTTGCCAAGAGCAAATGGATTTGGAAGTACAGCCTCTTAGTTTCCAGCGTGGAATGCAAGTTGAGATCATCGGAGGCAATTTGACGGGAGTATCGGGTAAATTGGTTGATAAAAAAGGAAAGAATTTTCTGGTCGAATTAAATCATATCGGATTTGGATTACGACTGGAGATAGAGCCATCGCAGATGCGGAAAATTGGGACCGCAGCCGATAACGGCGAGGATGGACTGGGAGAGCGATGGTTTGATAAGTTGGGGTGAGCGCACCCCCAGGATGAAAACTTGGGGTTGAAGGAGGTAAGTCATGCCGACTTATCAACGGCGAAGCCTTGTATTTATGGAGGGAAAGATATCCCTCAGCAATTTGGACCGGGATTTGTAAAACAAAGTTTTTAATTACGTTAAGAAATGAAGATAGCAGTCGTCGGAACGGGTTATGTTGGCTTGGTTAGTGGGACTTGCTTTGCCGAAACCGGCAATCACGTGACCTGTGTTGATATTGATGAACATAAAGTTGAACGGATGCGCGCTGGCGAAGTGCCCATCTATGAGCCGGGCCTGGAGGTGCTTTTTGAGCGTAACACCAGCCAGGGAAGATTGACTTTTACCACTGATCTGCAGGAGGCAGTAGAGGATGCAGAAATCATATTTCTTGCCGTACCTACACCTCCGGGCATGGACGGATCCGCTGATCTCTCCTTTGTTCTTGGTGTTGCGGATGATCTGGCGGATCTCATTGACGAGTACAAGATCATCGTCGATAAAAGTACGGTACCGGTAGGCACTGCCGAAATGGTAGAAGAGCGATTGGCACGCAAGCTTCCCGAGGACCTGTTTGATGTGGTATCCAATCCAGAATTTCTGCGGGAAGGAGCAGCGATCGATGACTTTTTGAAACCCGACCGGGTGGTTATCGGAACTGAATCTGAAAGAGCTAAGGGGGTCATGAGACAACTATACAGCCCTTTTGTCCGCCAGGGCAATCCCATCATCTTTATGGATCAGCGATCCGCAGAAATGACCAAATATGCTTCCAATGCCTACCTGGCCACCCGCATCAGCTTTATGAATGAAATTGCCAATTTGTGCGAGCAGGTGGGCGCCAATGTAGATATGATTCGGAAGGGGATGGGATCAGATCCCCGCATTGGCAAGAGATTCTTGTTTCCCGGTATCGGCTACGGAGGAAGTTGTTTCCCCAAAGATGTAAAGGCCTTAATTAAGACTGCCCATGAGGCTCGTTACGACTTTCAAATTCTTGCCTCAGTGGTAGAAGTCAACGCCCTGCAAAAGCTAAGATTGGTAGAGAAAGTCAAAAGCTTTTTTGGAAAGAATTTGGAGGGAAAAACCTTTGGTGTGTGGGGGATATCTTTCAAACCCAATACCGATGATATTCGAGAGGCACCCGCTTTGACCATTATTGAACAACTGATCGAAGCCGGAGCCCAGATCAAAGCTTTTGATCCCGAAGCTTTGGCTAATGCCAAAAGTCATTTTGGTCCGCAGATCAGCTATAGTCAGGATCAATATGAAGCCATCCAAGACGCTGACGCCTTGCTGATATTAACCGAGTGGAGTGTTTTTAGGACTCCTGATTTTGCGCACATGAAAGAGCTCTTGAAACTGCCGGTGATTTTTGATGGCCGCAATCTTTATGATCTGCATACGCTGCAGGAATTGGGATTTTACTACAACAGTATAGGTCGTGATCTCGTTTCACAACCCATTGAAACTTCGCTGGATTAAGTCCTGAACCAATCAAACATCTCATGCCAAAAGATCACGTGACCCGAAAGGAGTCCCATTTAAGAAGTATCCTTAAGGGGATCACCTGGAGAATTATTGCTACCACCACGACCGTAAGTATAGCTTATGCCATCACGGGCGAGATCGGTGATGCATTGAAAATAGGAGTTATAGAATTTATCGGAAAAATATTTATTTATTATTTGCATGAGCGGGCTTGGCAGTTGGCTCCCCGGGGTGTTATTCGCAACCTCTTTAATTAAGCATTTGGATGCCAAGCAATATTCATCCCATTTATGATCAGATGATCTCACGCTCCATGCGTGAGCAAAGACTGAAGCAGCACAGCAAGGTGATCTGGTTTACCGGTCTTTCGGGGTCGGGTAAGAGTACAATCGCAACTGCCCTGGAAAGGAAGCTCTTTGAACACCACTTTTTTGCCCAGATACTTGATGGAGACAATATACGCCATGGCATCAACAGCAATCTTGGATTTTCAGTAGCTGATCGACACGAAAATATTCGACGCATTGCTGAGATCGCTAAACTTTATGTACACAGTGGTGTGATCACGCTTTGCTCTTTTATTTCGCCGACCAGGGAGATCCGAGCCATGGCCAAGCAAATTGTTGGTGCTCCTGATTTCATGGAAATTTTTATCGATACCCCACTCCACGTATGTGAGGAAAGAGATGTAAAAGGATTGTACGTCAAGGCTCGGGCAGGAGAAATCACCAACTTTACCGGCATTGACAGTCCCTATGAACCTCCTGAGTCTCCCTTTCTCCGGATCAAAACCGAAAATAAATCCGTCTCAGCATGTTGTAATGAAATTTACGACCAAATTCTAGACGAAATTACCTTATCCGAACCTCCTAAAGCTTAAAGGCAAATTATTATTGATGAATTATCAAATAAATCATCTTAAAGAATTAGAATCCGAGTCCATCTATGTAATGCGCGAAGTGGCCGCACAATTTGAAAATCCGGTCATTTTATTCTCAGGAGGCAAGGATTCGATCCTGATGACCTATCTGGCGGTAAAAGCGTTTTACCCGGCTCGAGTCCCATTCCCACTCCTTCATGTGGATACGGGGCATAATTTTCCCGAGACATTGTCATTTCGTGATAATCTGGTCAGGCAGTACAATTTAAAATTGCATGTCGGGCTGGTACAGGAGGCGATTGATGGGGGTATGGTCACCGAAGAGAAAGGTCTCAATGCCAGTAGAAATGCGCTCCAAATATATACGCTGTTGGATGAACTGGAAAAAGGTAGGTATGATGCAGCACTTGGTGGAGGACGGCGAGACGAGGAGAAGGCCCGGGCTAAGGAGCGGTTTTTTTCTCACCGTGATGAGTTTGGCCAATGGGATCCCAAGAACCAGCGGCCAGAATTATGGAATCTGTTCAATGGCCGCAAAGCTATTGGTGAGCATTTTCGGGTTTTTCCCATTTCCAACTGGACTGAACTCGATGTGTGGCAATACCTCGCTTACGAAAAGGTACCCTTGCCTAATTTGTATTTTTCACACAAGCGCATGGTCTTGGAAAGAGATGGTGTACTCCTGGCTGACAATGAATACATTGAAAAACGACCCCATGAAGTCATCTTTCAGGAGACGGTACGCTGTCGCACCATTGGCGATATGACTTGTACCGGCGTATGGAGATCTGCAGCGTCAACCGTAGAAGAAATTATCGAAGAAATTGCCACTACCCGCCTGACGGAGCGTGGAGGTCGAGCCGATGACAAGCGCTCGGAAACCTCTATGGAAGACCGCAAAAAAGAAGGTTATTTCTAAAGGTATCTGGTGAAACAACTCAGAAAAGATCGAGCAAATAATCCTGCCGTTAATAGATCTACGGTGCAGAGGGTACAATAGCTCCTCAACAGAGAGTGTAATTGACAATTAGCAAGGAGCCTAATGGTCGGTTTGATCTAATCCGAATCAACCTAAACGAATAAATAAAGAACTATGCCTGATCACCAAACGGAACTGCTACGCTTCACCACCGCTGGATCAGTCGACGATGGAAAATCAACGCTGATCGGCCGGTTGCTGTATGACAGTAAAAGCATTTTCCAAGATCAGTATCAAGACATTGAACGCGTCAGTGCCAAGAGAGGGGAGGATGGCGTCAATTTGGCGTTATTGACCGATGGATTAAAGGCCGAAAGAGAGCAGGGGATTACCATTGATGTAGCCTATCGCTATTTTTCTACACCTAAGCGCAAATTTATTATTGCCGATACTCCCGGGCATATCCAATACACCCGGAATATGGTGACCGGAGCTTCAACAGCCAATGTAGCGCTTATGTTGGTAGATGCGAGAAATGGAGTGGTTGAGCAAACCCGTCGTCATGCCATTATCGCTTCACTTTTGCAGATACCCCATGTGGTGGTCTGTATTAATAAAATGGACCTGGTAGATTTCAGTGAGGAGCGGTATAACGAAATTCATGATCAATTTGAGTCCTTTGCTGCCAAACTCGACATTAAGGATTTTCATTTTATCCCTATCTCGGCCTTACACGGTGATAACGTGGTAGATCGCAGTATTCGGACACCCTGGTATGAGGGTCCTACCTTGTTGTACTATCTAGAAAATGTACATATTGCCAGCGACTACAATTTTATTGACTGCCGGTTTCCGGTTCAAGGAGTAATCCGGCCCTACAACGATGATTTTCATGATTACCGGGGTTATTCCGGACGACTGGCTGGCGGAATATTTAAAAAGGGCGATGAAGTGATGGCGTTGCCTTCGGGTTTTACTACCAAAATTGCCAAAATAGATTCTTTTGATGGCGAGTTGGCGGAAGCCTTTCCACCCATGTCAGTTACCGTATTGCTGGAGGATGACATCGATGTAAGTCGTGGAGATATGCTGGTCAGGATCAACAACAAACCAGAGGTCACTCAGGATCTGGAAGTCATGATTTGTTGGTTTGACCAGTCCAAACCCATCCAGCCCCGAGGAAAGTATACCGTAAGGCATACCACCCAGGAAGCGCGTTGTATCGTTAAAGAAATCCGGTACAAATTAGATATCAACACCCTGCACCGCAATCTCGAAGACACTAAACTAGAGATGAACGACATGGGCCGGGTAGTTTTGCGCACTACAAAACCTCTATTTGTAGATCCCTATCGCCAAAACCGGATTACGGGCAGCATTATTTTGATCGATGAAGGTTCCAATAATACGGTGGCAGCGGGAATGATTATTTGATTAATAACGGTATTACGGTACTGTGGTATTGTGGTTTTATGATTTCGGTTCAACCAAAAAGAGAGAAGAAATAAGTAGGTACCGTAATGGTATATTATGCGCAGGAAATCAATGGAATAATGGCTTGATTTCACATCATTCTAGTGTTAGGAAAAATGGGTAATTACAGGAAACTAAAGGTATGGCAAAAATCGAAAGATCTTGCAGTTAGAATCTATCAAGTAACAGACTCTGGAAAATTTTCAAACGATTATAGATTTAGAGATCAAATCAGATCAGCAGCTGTTTCAATCCCCTCAAATATTGCTGAGGGTGATGAATCGGGCAGCAGCAGACAGAGTTCCGGTATTTTAATATTTCCAAAGGTTCCACTGCAGAACTAATTACCCAACTTATGATTGCGGGTGAAATCGGTCATGTTAATCAAGAAGATTTAGATCCCTTGATCGGTGAATATGAGCATGTTTCCCATATGTTAGCTAAGATCATTAAGGCAAGAGGAAAGTAATCTGCTCTACAAAAATATACCATAACCGATTACACCAATAGCATAAAATGGCTGAAGACCAAAAGACCAAAAGACCAAAAGACCAAAAAACCATCCTAGTTACCGGCTCGGCGGGCTTCATCGGCTTTCATGTGGCCAATCGATTCTTACAGGAGGGACATGAAGTGGTTGGACTAGATTCGATCAATGATTATTACAACCCGCAATTAAAATTGGCCCGGCTGGGCGCTGCTGGAATCCAAACGGATATTCACCAATGGGGGGAGATGGTGCAAAGCAAAACCTGGCCTAATTATCGATTTATTCGGACCAAGCTGGAAGATAAAGAGGTACTGTATGAATTATTTAAAGAGGAAAAATTTGATCAGGTCATCCATCTGGCTGCTCAACCCGGCGTACGGTATAGTTTAGAAAATCCGGGAGCTTACATCGAGAGCAACATCGTAGGCTTTTTACATATTTTGGAGGCCTGCCGTCACTATGGTATAAAACACTTGGTATATGCCAGCAGCAGTAGCGTATATGGCAACAGTGCCAATTTGCCACTTTCCGTAACTCAGAATGTAGATTACCCGGTTTCACTGTATGCTGCCACCAAGAAGAGCAATGAATTGATGGCTCATACCTACAGTCATCTGTTTGGAATTCCGGTCACTGGATTGCGATTTTTTACGGTCTATGGACCTTGGGGTCGTCCCGATATGGCTACTCATCTCTTTGCCGATGCGATATTAAAAGGAAAGCCCATTAAAGTATTTAACAATGGACAGCTTAGTCGTGATTTCACTTACGTCTCGGATATTGCGGAAGGTGTGTTTTTGGTATCTCAGAAAGCGCCCACCCCACTCAACAATCGGGAAGGTTCCGATGATGGATCCGCAGGGACTCATGCCGCATACCGGGTCTACAATATCGGCAACAGTGCTCCGGTACAATTGATCGATTTTATTGAAACCCTGGAGCAAGTAGCTGGCCGAGAAGCCATAAAAGAATATCTGCCCATGCAACCCGGAGATGTAAAACATACTTATGCCGATATAACCGGGTTACAACGTGATTTCGGATACACTCCAAACGTATCCATTCGCGATGGTTTGGAAAGCTTCGTCGAATGGTTTGTACAATACTATTCGCATTCAAAGGTTTAGACAAGTTTGTGATCCCGTTTTTTCATCCCATGTTTGGAATCGCACGACTGCAAGCAGTACAGGCTGGATGTGAAATCGATATGGGTTTGAAGTCGCAAACTAAATTTCAAAAAACAGAATCCTGAAGGGATTCAATATGAATAACCAGAAAACGTGGCATAGACCAACCCTGAAGGGGTTGAATAAAAGACCTGACCCTGATGTATAAAAGACCAGTACTGGCGAATGAATACACCGCTTACAACCGTCCTGGAAAATGGTTTTTATATAGCAAAAGTCACTGGGCAGTCGCAGGAGATCTTGATGACTGTTTTCACACTAGTAGAGCAGTCCAGAAGAGATTCCACATGAATATATAACGGGTACAGGTTGGATAGAATAGATATGAAAACCATGGACAGATTGGATCGCACTTACTTTTGGGCGGGTAAGGCTGCCGACCAACCGAGCCAGGTGCACTATTGGCGAAGTAGGACTGCGGCAGATCGACTTTCCGCGGGGTGGATTTTGTCTTGCCGTGTCTTCAATCTCGATCCTGAAAAAAATCACCCGTTGGACCGTACCGTTTTTTCATGCAGAAAACGCAATGGCTAACATTTTCAGTGATGATTTCCGCGATTTTATTCTGGCCCTAAACAAAGCCAATGTCGCTTATATATTGGTGGGTGGATATTCGGTAATATTACATGGCTATCAGCGGTCTACCGGAGACTTGGATCTTTGGGTCAAACCCACCCAGCAAAACTTTCTGAAATTGCAAAAGGCCTTTTACTCCTTTGGATTACCCACCGATGCCATCAGCCTTTCTATGTTTATGGATACAGAAAACTATGATGTATTCACCTTTGGCCGGCAACCGGTAGCTATCGATATCATGACGGTGGTGAAAGGGCTTGCATTTGATGATTCCTTCAAGCAAGCTCAGTGGCATAAGGTAGATGAATCAGTAAAGGTTAAGGTAATTCACCTTCAAGACCTCATTGCCACTAAAAGTGCCGTTAGGAGATACAGGGATCTAGAAGACATTTTGCATTTAACCAGAGCAATCGAAAGTGAAGAATAGCCTAGGTTTAAAGGCCGTCTATTCATGCATACTATGAACACCAAAAAATTCGCCCTGATTGGAGCCGCCGGTTACATTGCCCCACGCCACATGCGAGCCATCAAAGACAACCATTGTCAACTGGTATCGGCGCTGGATCCCAATGATTCGGTGGGTATCATCGACAGTTATTTTCCCGATGCTGATTTTTTTACGGAGTTCGAACGTTTTGATCGTCATTTAGAAAAGTTGAAAAGGCGGGGAAATAAAATAGATTATATCAGTATTTGCAGTCCCAATTATTTGCACGATGCCCACATTCGCTTTGGCTTGCGTTACGGGGCCGACGTGATTTGTGAAAAGCCCCTGGTGCTTAATCCCTGGAATATCGATGGTCTTCAGGAGATTGAAGAGGAGACCGGTCATCGCATTTATACCATCCTGCAGCTGCGCCTGCATGAAAGCGTGGTGGCGTTGAGGAAAAGGGTAGAAGCATCGGACCCGGATGAGGTTTTTGATGTGGAATTGACCTACCTGACCTCCCGTGGTAAATGGTACTACACCAGCTGGAAGGGTGAACAAAATAAATCTGGAGGTATTGCCACCAATATCGGCGTGCATTTTTATGATATGCTCACCTGGGTTTTTGGTGATGTCAAAGAGAATATTGTACATGTGCATACCCATGATCGTGCCGCTGGTTATTTGGTTTTGGAAAAAGCCAGAGTACGTTGGTTTCTCAGCATAAACTATGATTGCCTACCCGAGGAGATCAAACGAAAGGGATTGCGGACCTATCGCTCGATTAAAATTGAGGGAGAGGAGTTTGAATTCAGCGGTGGATTTACGGAGCTGCACACTCGCAGCTATCAAGCCATTTTGGAAGGACAGGGTTTTCCACTGAAATCTTCCCGTAAAGCCATCCAGATCGTGCACGATATCCGGCATATGAGTCCCATTGGACTTACGGGCGACTACCATCCCCTGGCCGAGTTACCTCTGGTAAAGCACCCTTTTTCGTAGGCCAGAGATTCTGGAGCCCAGCGGGATCCTGAAGCTCGAATTGAACCACAACGGCTAGAGATTCTGGAGCCCAGCGGGATCCTGAAGCTCGAATTGAACCACAATACCAGAACACCACAATACCAGAGCACCATTAATGGAACGGGATCCTGAAGCTCGAATTGATACAATTACACCATTAAACTCTTTACGCAAAGCTCCAAGCTTACCGATCCCTAATAAAACACCACTTCATTGAAAAGCGCCTTTGCATACTTCTACGCTCATCTAGGGTCGCGCATTTATTGGGTGGCCATTTTGAGTATCGCGGTGGGTTTACTTGATGGGATGGGGCTGGCCATGTTTTTGCCCTTGCTCCAGATGATCGGTGGCGAGCAGGTCGTCAGTTCGGAGGGACTGGGAAATCTGCATTACGTGGTGGATTGGTTTTCTTCGCTGGGCATCGAGTTGACGCTCCTGATGATATTGGTGTTGATGTGTGTATTTTTTGTGGGGAAGGGAGTGGTCATCTTTGTACAAAACTATTTTCTGGTCGTGGTGCGGCAGTCTTTTGTACGCAGTTTGCGGTTGCAAAATATTTCGGGCTTGAGCGGCATAAGTTATTCTGCCTTCGTAAGATCTGATGCTGGGCAGATCCAGAATACCTTGAGTGGAGAGATGGAAAGGGTCTCCCAGGCATTCAACACCTATTTTGATGCCGTTCGCAATGGGGTTCTGGTAGGTGTCTATCTACTTTTGGCCTTCCTCATTGACAGCAAATTTGCCTTGTTGGTCACGGCAGGTGGCGCCAGCACCTATTTTATTTACCAGCGCATATTCAGCAGTACCAAAGCCATCTCCCGTGAGGTGACTGCTCTGGCCCACCGGTACCAGGGGCAGCTGAGCCAATTTATACATCACTTCAAATACCTTAAGGCCACGGCCACCATAGAAAGCTATGCGCGCAAATTGAAGGACTCCGTAATACATATTGAGCAGCAGCATCGCCGATTGGGGTTGCTGTCGTCGTTGGTGCACGCCAGCCGCGAACCCCTAATCATTCTGGTGGTTACCTCAGTCATCTTTTTACAGACCCGGTTATTCGCTACCCCATTGGGCCCGATTTTGATCAGTTTGTTGTTGTTCTACCGGGCTTTGTCATATATGATGCAGACCCAGGCCTCCTGGAATCGATTCTTGGGATTTTCGGGATCGGTGGATAATGTAGTGCACATGGGTAAGGTACTGTCGGAGGGGCTGGATAGGCAGGGTACCATCGAGATTGGGAGATTTTCCGACGAGATCAGGTTGGAGAGGGTGTGTCTCGGATATGGAGGCCGTCAGGTCCTTCAAGACGTCAACCTTGCACTGCGTAGAGGGGAAGCCATGGCTATTACCGGTGAGAGTGGAAGTGGAAAGACCACCTTGGTGGCTGCATTGACAGGGTTGCTGCCCATCCAGGCCGGCCGGATGACGGTCGACGGCATACCGCTGGAAGATCTAAATCTGACCACCCTTCAATCGCGGATCGGATACATCCCGCAGGATCCGGCAATCTTTAACGACACCATCTATAATAACATTACCTTCTGGGCCGCCGACACCAAAGTCAACCGGGCGCGCTACCAAAAGGCATTGCGACAGGCTGCCATCTTACCTTTTGTGCAGTCCCTGCCCCATCAGGGAGATACAGTCTTGGGAACCAATGGCATTGACATCAGCGGTGGTCAGCGGCAACGCATCGCCATTGCTCGCGAGCTGTACAAGGATATTGATATTCTCATATTTGATGAGGCAACTTCAGCTTTAGACAAGTCTACAGAGAAGCTCATTCATCAAGCCTTACAACAATTGAAGGGTCACTACACCATGATCATCGTTTCACATCATGCCGGCACACTCCGGCTTGCCGACCGCATATTGAAACTGCAAGATGGGGTCTTGACGGAAGAAAGGACGATGCCTGCTGAGGTACCTAAGTGAAATGCAAGTCTTCAAGATGCAAATTCCAAGATGCAAGCTCCGATTGCCTTAAGGGTATCCATGCATCGCTAGACATTTTATTGGACAAGATGTACCATGATAAACAGTCGATCAACCCTAAGAATTCACGTGAATTTTTCAAACTCAAATGGAAGAATTCACGTTAATTCTTGTGTATGATTCCACGGATATTGAAAGATCAGCTGATTCGTTGTCTCGAAGAAGAACAGAAGATTATTCTATTGTACGGACCACGTCAAAGTGGCAAGACCACCTTGGTTCGAAGCATTATTGACGATTTGGGGCGGAATTGCCTGTATGTAAATGCAGATGAGCGGAGATACCATGATGTATTTTCGGCCTCGGATCTGCGCAGGATGCAACGATTGATCGGAGACCATAAGATCCTTTTTCTTGATGAAGCCCAACAAATAGAAGAAATCGGCATAAATCTCAAAATACTCCAGGACTCAGATTTAGGTGTAAAGGTGATTGCCACTGGATCATCATCATTTGATTTGGCGAATCGCACTCAAGAGCCACTGACCGGTCGTACCAGAACCTTTAGATTGTTTCCAGTGTCTGTCAGTGAATTGGGAGAGCTGTACACCTCATTTGAAATCGATGAAATGCGTTCAGATCTGGTGTTGTATGGGATGTATCCCGAGGTGTTGACCATCGAGAATCCGTCACTGAAGCAGCGACATTTGGTAGAATTAACTCATGCTTATCTCTATAAGGATGTACTATCGTTAGCCAATGTCAAAAGCAGTGATAAAATTCACAAATTGCTTCAACTGATCGCCCTCCAGATTGGATCGGAAGTGTCCATCAATAAGTTGGCCAATGCGCTTGACCTCAGTCACGATACGATCAACCGGTATATCGATCTTTTGGAGAAGAGCTTTGTAATTTTCAGACATTCCGGCTTTGGCAAGAACCTGCATAAGGAGGTTTCCAAGATGAAAAAAATCTATTTCTACGATACAGGAGTCAGAAACGCATTATTAGAGAATTTCACCCCTTTGCATTTGCGAGAAGATTATGGGGCTCTCTGGGAGAACTACTTAATGGTGGAGCGGCGCAAACAGAATGAATACAGGCAGCGATTGGTTCGATCCTTTTTTTGGAGAGTTTATACCGGCGCTGAAATTGATTTGGTTGAGGTATCCAATGGAAAGTTGGCAGCATTTGAAATTAAAGCCAACACTAAGCATGGCAAAGTGCCAGCGACCTGGAAAGAGAATTATCCCGAAGCTGATTATTACACAGTAAATCTCGACAACTGGCAGGAATGGTTGCGGGCGTAATTGCGCCTTTGGGAGCAATAATGATTTCATTTGATACAAAAGATAACTTAAAAAAGAGGAGGGAAGAGGCCTTTCTTGCCCTCGAACCTGAGGAAAGGGTAGATCAATTTCTGAAAATGATCGATGCCTTTAGCATTTTTACCACCAGAGTGGATGACCGTTCAGATCATTTTGTTCTGGAAAAACGCTCATGAACTTTCAAGAGGCGGTCGAGCAATTCTTGCGCCTTTGCCAGCTTAATAAGGTAAGGATGATTATGGTGGGGGGAGGAGCTGTTAATTTTCACGGTTATCAGAGACATTCTGCAGATGTCGACTTTTGGATCGATCTAAGCCATGAAAATCTTCAAAAGTTGCGACAAGTCTTAACCGGTATGGAGTATGAGTTTCAAGAGTTTCCGGAGAATGTACAGATGGGCTTACAAAACATCTCGATCAAGATATCACCGGGAATGGATATTGAGTTGATCACCAGATTCAATCCTGGGAAGTCCTTTGATGAAGCCTATGAGAGTAGTCGTGTGGCGACCCTGGTCAATGATTCCAATGTGAGTTACCGCGTGCTAAATTACAGTGACTTGATTGAATCAAAACTGAAGTCAGCACGGCCTAAGGATCTCCTGGACGTGCAGGAGCTGCGGCGTCTTCACGGAGAGGCAGAATAAAAATCACAGTTTCTTTGCACCCTTTAGATGACAACGATTAAACAATTAAACAACTAAAAACCCCATCCCTACTCGTCACCGGTTCTTCCGGCCTCATTGGCTCGGAGATCGTGCGGCATTTTGATGCCCTGGGCTGGCATATCTATGGCCTGGACAACAATATGCGTCGCGATTTTTTTGGGCCCAAAGGAGACACCCGTTGGAATCAACATCAGCTGAGTGAGCAGTGTGCCCATTTCACCCACATCGAACTGGATATTCGCGACCGGAAGGCCATCCTTGAGCTTTTTGAGGAAGTGAGGCCAGCCTATATCGTGCATACGGCAGCACAGCCCAGCCATGATTTGGCTGCCAACCGCCCTTTCGATGACTTTGATGTCAATGCGGTAGGCACGCTCAATCTGCTTGAAGCGGCTCGCCGGTATTGCCCGGAGTCACCCTTTGTGCACATGTCTACCAACAAGGTTTATGGTGATGCCCCAAATAAACTCTCATTGATAGAAACAGAAACCCGCTACGACTATGCCGACCAAGAATACTACCACGGTATTGACGAGCAATTTACCATCGATCAGAGCAAGCACAGTATATTCGGTGCCTCGAAGGTGGCAGCTGATATTATGGTACAGGAATATGGCCGCTATTTCGATATGCCCACCTGCGCATTGCGTGGCGGCTGTCTCACCGGGCCCAATCACTCCGGAGTGGAGCTGCATGGTTTCCTAAGCTATCTAATTAAGGTCAATATCAGCGATGGTCAATATACCGTATTTGGGTACAAGGGTAAGCAAGTGCGAGACAACATCCACTCTAAGGATGTGGCCCATTTCATCGAAATGTTTTTTCAAAAGCCACGCTGTGGAGAAGTATATAATATTGGAGGTGGTCGCGACAATTCCGTTTCCATTTTGGAGGCCTTTTCGATGGTTGAGGCCATCACCGGAAAGGCGATGAACTATACTTATTCAGAGGTCAACCGGGCTGGCGACCACATCTGCTATATTTCAGATCTGGGTAAGATCAAACGCCATTACCCGGAGTGGTCGCTCTCCAAAAGCCTTGATGCTATTTTTGAAGAAATCGTTGAGAGCTGGCAAATCAGAACTACCCACTGAGAACTGCCCACTGCCAACTGCCAACTGAGAGACCAGCCCCCACTGCCAGACTGCCCTTTACGCGCATTTCTTGAGAGGAGAGACACAAAGACCAAAGACCAAGCACATTACTTTTATACTAACAAGTATAATACCAACAAGTATAATACCGTTTAGTATAAAATGAATAGCCCATTTGTGTTTGGCTCGACGGTTAGCGGAAAGGCCTTTACCAACCGTACGGCAGAGATTTCCTGGTTGCAGGATAACCTGTTGAGTGGCATCAACAGCATCATCATTTCACCGAGGAGATGGGGTAAATCATCTTTGGTTGAGCATGTAACTAAGAAGATTCAGCGTAAGGATAAAGGCATAGTGATTATCGGTTTAGATTTATTTTCGATTTCCTCTCAAGAAGAATTTTTGAGTGAATTAGCCAGACGAAGCATAAAAGCCATTACAACTAAGCCGGCAGAATGGGCACGTACGGTAAAGGAGGTCTTTCAACATTTGATTCCAAGGCTGGTAATCAATACTGAAGCTGGAGACTTTACTTTGGAATTTGATATTAAGAGACTTAACAAACACCGTGAGGAAATTCTCAACTTGCCTGAGTATCTAGCTGAGAAAACGCGAAGAAAAGTCATCCTCTGCATTGACGAATTTCAAAACGTCAGAAATTACATTGAAGGTATAGAGTTGGAAAAGTCACTAAGGGCTTATTGGCAATGGCATAAGCATGTAACCTACTGTCTATATGGCAGTAAACGTCACATGATGACTGAGATCTTTAACAAATCATCCAATCCTTTTTACAAGTTTGGGGATTTGCTGATGCTCACAAAAATTGACCAATCCGAATGGGTTACTTTCATTGAAAAGAGTTTTAAACAAACCAAGAAATTTATTTCCGAACAAAATGCCACGTTGATCGCTAAACATATGGAAGGGCATCCATGGTACGTACAGCAATTGGCCCACTACGTATGGTTAAAGACGGATAAACAAGTTGCCAAGGCCATAGTTGACGGGGCCATGCAGGATATCGTGGCCACTCAACTGCCCTTTTTTCAGTTGCAAATCGAAAAACTAAGCCGGACTCAAGTAAATCTCCTCAAAGCAATTTTACATGATGAAAACCAATTTACCGCAACCAGAGTAATGTCAATGTACGGTTTAGGTACACCCAACAATGTCCGGAAGAATTTAAAAGTACTTGCTGACGAAGACATTATCGACAAGCAACAAAATCAATACCGCTTTCTCGACCCTGTTTTTAAGAAGTGGTTGGAGGATTATTTCGGCTGATATTCCCAAAAATTTTTCTTTGCAAGGCCTTTGCGAGACCAAACGAAGTGCTGACAGGCTTTGCCTCGTCAGTAGACCAACAGCTAAAGACCAAAGACTAAGAGCTAATAACCAAAGACCAATTGCGCATCACTGAAGCACAAAAAGACCTTCTGGTCCAACAAATCAAAAGGCATCGACCCCATGCACAAATATATTTATTTGGCAGCCGGGCAGACGATCAGGCCAGGGGTGGCGATATCGACATCTTGATTCTAGATCCTGAACAATTAAACATCAAAGAATTAGCTGAGATTGAGCGTAATTTTTGGCGTGCTTTCGGCGAGCAGAAAATCGACTTGGTATGTTATCCACCAGATTCCGATCATCCTTTTAAGCAACTTGCCTTGCTGAAGGCTATCCCACTGATATAGAGAAAGCCAATGGAAAAGTTGTCGACCAGATGCTGTCATGAGTGAGAAGGAAATTCTCAGAGCACTGCTCGTAGAGCAGCAAGCTATACTCGATAAGAGTATTGCCAACATAGTATACTCGAAGGACCAGATTGAGAAAATCAACTTGGAACGTTAATTATGCAACTCTGAACTGACAGAATTTGATGCTTTCTCATCGCGATTTTTGCGGTTGTATGAAGTTTTGATCAATCAAGTCATCCGAACCGTACTGTCGCTACTCAACGACCTGCAAAAGACAAACCTTGACAATCTCCACAAAGCAGAACAGCTTTATCTGATAACCTCAACCGACGATCTCGAAGAGATCCGCAAGCTTCGCAATCAAGTTGCCTATGAGTATTTACAACATCAGTGGATTGAAATTTATAAGAATCTAATTCTATTTAGCGAACCACTATTGGAGAGTTGTCGCATGACCAGACAAGTGATTAATGAGCGATTTCCAGACCTTTCGTAATCATAGTGCAACTTTGGGACGCCTTGGGGATTGACATGATACTACAGGTGTGAAACCACTAGCACTAGACTAGTACAAATGAATGGCCCTCACGACCTATTGTCCAGATAAACAATAGATTTAAAGATACTCTGGAACGCAAAGTAGAGATTTTACCTATGTGGATAATGTAGTACATGTCAATCTCTTGGCATTATTTACAGACAGTAAGAATGCAATTAATCAAGTTTACAATGTGGCATGTGGTGAACAAACTTCTCTCAATCAATTATGGGAATACATTCAAGAAATCACCGGAGTAAATTGCGATGCAAACTATGGACCAGCAAGAGTTGGTGATGTCAAGCACAGTTTGGCTGATATTGGGAAAGCAAGTGAATTATTAGACTATAACCCTCGGATAGATGTGAAGAAAGGTCTTGGTATGACTAGCATTTGGCTGAAATTTAAGGATGAGAAAATCGATCAGCCTGTTCCTTTGCAAAGTAGGATGTGATCCAAGGGGATTTATTAAATTATTTAGATGTGTGTACATATTACCACAAACATCTTTTTTTGATTGTCTTCATAGGGCAGATTACTAGAAACTAAAGGGTCATCAAGAATATTGAAATCATAGCTGAAATTGGACAGGCCCATGATGGCAGCCTGGGAATTTTGCATTCTTATATTGACGCGTTAGCCCCAACGGGTGTAGACTGCATCAAGTTTCAAATGCATATTGCAGAAGCCGAAAGCAGTATCCACGAACCTTTCCGGGTTAATTTCAGCTATGAGGATAAGACCAGATTCGACTATTGGCAAAGGATGTCACTGACGGAATCGCAGTGGCGGGGAGTGAAGCAGCATTGTGAGGAGGCTGGAGTGGAATTTTTAGTGAGCCCTTTTTCCTGTGCAGCAGTAGACCTGTTGGAAAGGCTTGGCGTAATGCGATACAAGATCGGGTCGGGAGAAATGACCAATTTTTTAATGTTGGAAAAAATCGGTCAGACTGGCAAGCCAGTCATTTTATCATCCGGCATGTCGTCCTTTAGTGAGTTGGATGGAGCGATATCATTTTTGACTCCTTTTGGCAACGACCTCAGCATTTTACAGTGCACGACGCAATATCCGACACCGCCGGAGGCTTTGGGTTTGAACGTGATCGCCGAATTGAGAGAACGCTATCCTAATCATAGAATAGGTCTTTCTGAGCACACTGGAGAGTTGTATGCGGGTTTGGCTGGCGTAGCTTTAGGAGCAGAGGTTTTAGAATTTCACGCAGTTTTTGACCATCGGATGTTTGGGCCCGATGCCACTTCTTCATTGACCATCGATGAAATAAAGCTATTGGTGGAGCAAGTAAGGTTGCTGGAGCGAAGCCTGCATCATCCAGTCGACAAGTCAAGCAGTGAGTCATATGCCGATCTAAAAAGGATTTTTGAGAAGTCGTTGGCAGTGAATAAGGATCTTAGAGAAGGCCATATCATTCAACTAGAGGATTTGGAATCTAAGAAGCCGGCAGACCAGGGAATTGCCGCCTCAGCATATCAGGACGTGATTGGCCAGCGACTGGCACACGATCTTGCTCAGTGGTCGTTTCTCCAACCATCAGACATAGAGAATGCGTAAAATTTGCGTAGTAATTACCGCACGGCCATCCTATAGCCGAATCAAAACAGCATTGCAAGCCATCGAAGACCATCCGGCATTGAAGTTGCAGCTTGTGGTAGCTGCTTCGGCACTTTTAGAGCGCTATGGCACTGCAGTCAATTATATTGAGAAGGATGGTTTTAATATTGCCGCCCGGGTATTTAACGTGTTGGAAGGGGAAAACCTCACTGCCCAAGCTAAGACAACCGGATTGGGTATTCTCGAATTGTCAACTGTGTTTGAGCGGTTGGCGCCCGATGCAGTAGTGACCATTGCCGACCGGTTTGAGACTATGGCCACTGCGGTTGCCGCATCTTTTATGAACATCCCTTTAGTACATATCCAGGGAGGAGAAGTAACGGGTAACATCGATGAAAAAGTGCGGCATGCCATCACCAAATTGGCCGATTTGCATCTGGTCGCCACCGAAAAAGCCAGAGAAAGAGTGATTCGAATGGGTGAAAGTCCGGAAAAGGTGATCGTTACCGGTTGCCCATCGATCGATTTGGCCCGTGAGGTTCAGCTTAATGGCACCCTGGATTTCGACCCCATCCAAAAATATGGTGGAGTGGGAGCAGACATGACCTGGTCGGAGGGGTATCTCATCGTGATGCAACATCCGGTAACCACCGAATACTACGAATCTCGTCAGCAGATCGAACAAACATTACATGCCATCAATGATCTGCAAAAACCTACCTTTTGGTTTTGGCCCAATGTAGATGCGGGATCTGATGGAACCTCTAAGGGCATTCGATCTTTTCGAGAAAGGCACCCTATGCCTCACGTGCACTTTTTTAAAAACATGGAACCCATCGATTTCCTCAAGCTGCTTCAAGGCGCCCAATGCTTGATTGGCAATAGCAGTGTTGGAATCAGAGAGTGTGCCTACCTGGGTATTCCCGTGGTCAATATCGGCACCAGGCAGAATGGTCGAGAGAGAGCAAAGAATGTCGTGGATGTGGGGTATGATAAGGGAGGTATCACACATGCCATAAAGAAGCAGGTAGCCAGAAGAAGGTACAATTCTGATTTGAGATATGGCAAAGGGCTATCTGGTAGGCAGATTGCTGAGCTGCTCAGCACCTCACACTTACATTTTCAAAAAATATTAGATTACTAGGTGAGGATTTTGGGGCTGATACCTGCTAGGGGTGGTTCGAAAGGGATTCCCAGAAAAAACATTAAATTGTTAGCGGGCAAACCATTGATTCAGTATACCATTGATGTGGCTTTACAAGTCAAACAACTGACCAAGGTCATGGTAAGTACTGACGATCCAGAAATCGCTGAAATCAGTAAATCGCTTGGAGCCGAAGTGCCCGGCTTACGACCACAAGAATTGGCTACAGATGAATCACCGACTGTGGATACGGTTGCTTATACATTGAAACTTTACCAAGATCGTGGTGAACCATTTGATGCTGTATGTTTACTGCAGCCCACTTGCCCAGATCGTAATAATAAAACTCTTAAAGAAGCAATTAAGAAATTCACTAATTCCTCCGCTGATAGTTTAATCTCTGTGTCAAAGGTTCCGGATCATTATAACCCGTATTGGGTATTTCTCCCTAATAAGGATCAGGAATATTTATCCCTGGCCACTGGTGGCCATGATATTATACCCAGGAGGCAGGATTTACCCATCGCATTTTATCGAAATGGCTGCATTTATTTGACAAGATCAAAAGTAATCTTAAAACAAAAGTCATTATATGGAAAAAAGATAGGCTACTATAATATGCCTGACAAGCTTATTAATCTTGACAATTTAGAAGACTGGATAATGGCTGAATCGATGATCAGATTTTAATAATTTTAATGCCATTATTTATATTTGCCAATTTTTGAAAAACAGTGCCGTTTTCTTTCACCAGAGCAGATGTAAACGAGTTGAAGGTGAATCGGTTGTTTATTTTTTAATGAGAACATGCTTTTTAGCTGGATGATAGTTGTTGGGCCAAATAAGACATGGTGAGGCTAATTATATAGGTTTTGACTCTGAGGTGATTGTAAGTCGGATATACTGAAATTCAAACGACGTATTTAGTGATACTTTTCTCAATAAATCAGATGCGATAGGGATATAGATGGGATTAGATATTTGTTACATTGCATCGCACGGTTTTGCTGCTAGAATGCTTACTCAGACTGGACTGCTCTCCAAGCTTAGTGATAAAGGTCTCAAGGTAGGTTTGATAACTGTCGATAAAAACGATAAAAGTTTAGTTTTGGCAACACAAAATTCTGATATTGAGTTAATTGAATTTAATTTCAGAAACAACTTTTGGACTGAGAATTACAAGAACAAACGCAAGTATTTATTTGAGGACATCGAGTCTAATCCTGCGTTGTGGGAAAAACATCTTAAAGCAGTAAAAAGTAATAAATCAAAACACCCATGGCGGCAGATCCGACCATATTACAATTTCTGGTTGTATAAGAGGATTAAGAAGTCACCCTGGCTGAGAGATAAGTATAGATCAGCGGAGAAGAGACGCCTTAAGAGCCCTGAAGCAGATAGGCTTTTGACAAGTCTCAATCCGAAATTACTGATTGCAACGTATCCCGTGGCGTGGCAAGAGGCGACTTTGTTACATTCAGCAAGAAACCAGGGAATAAAGACTGTCATTCATTTACTCAGTTGGGATAATATTACTTGCAAAGGTCGATTTGCTGAGACCGCTGATGAATACATCGTGTGGGGGCCAATCATGAAGGAGGAGCTGCTGGAGTTCTATGATGTTGATCCATCCATCATTCACATGACAGGAGTACCCCACTTCGATCTGCACTACCAGCAAAAGGGAAACGATAATTATAGGACATATGTTGAAGAACTAGGGTTGGATTCTGAGAAACCTTATCTCTTCTTTGCCATGAGTTCTCCCTATTTTGCACCTCGTGAAGTCGATATCGTAGAACGGTTGACAAAGGACATTAGTAGGGAGGTTTTTGGTCATGACCTTCAATTGATTGTCAGACCCCACCCCCAAAACATGCAAGGGCACATGATGGATAAATCGTGGTTGCCCAGATTGAAGAATTTAGATGACTCTCTAGTAAAGGTAGACTATCCTGAGTTAAACAATGAATCCAGACTTAACTGGAGTATGGAACACGAAGATATGATTCGGCTTTCAGCACTGCTTTCAGGATCTTCTCTGGTTTTGAACTCGGGATCTACTGTGTCCATTGATGCTTTGATGGCAGGCGCCCCAGTGGTAATTACGTCCTTTGATGATGATCAAGAGTTGCCTTACTGGAATTCTGCAAAAAGGCTCATTGATTTTCCACATTTGGCAAAGCTAGTAGCAATGGGGGGAGTACAGATTGCTTCCTCATATATGATTCTTTGCAATCTCATTGAAAGGTATCTAAATAATAAGGAGAGTGATTTGGAAGCTCGTGAATTGGCCATTAAGAAAGAATGTTTAACTTCTGAGGGTAGGGCGACAGAGATGGTCATTGTTACCTTAATTAAATTATTTGAAGGCGTCGAAGCCAATAAAACTCACCTTATTACATATGATTGATAGATTGATAAGACTATATATTCGATTTCGGTCACTGAGTAAACTCAGGTCCCTAAAAGAGGAGGTTAATCTGGGCGAGAACATTTCTGTAAGTAAGAATTTCAGGTATAAATTAGGAAGTTCCAGGTCTAAAATCATTATTGGTAGCAATGTGAGTCTAGAAGGTTATTTTAAGACGGCGGGGAATGGAAGAATTTGCATTGGGAATTACTGCAGCTTTAGGGCTCACACGTTTATTGGTGCCTTAGATTCCGTTACCATCGGTAATCACGTCTTTGGTGCTGAACATATTTTTATTTGTGACAACAACAACCATCCAACTTCGCCAAAAAAGAGGCTGGAGATGACATTGACTGCACCTGGATCAGGTCTTTGGGATTGGACCAATAGTTTAGTGGAATCAAGACCGATAAAGATTGGAAATAATGTATGGTTAGGTCGATACTCAATGGTGATGAAAGGTGTAGTCATAGGCGACAACTGTATTGTTGCAGCTGGAGCGGTTGTAACAAAATCCATGCCGTCATTTTCAATTATTGCCGGAAACCCTGCCAGAGTAGTTCGTACTCTTCCAAATGATCTAGATCTTTCCATTGTTGAGAATTCCGCTTGAATGCGAACGCTGGACAATCCGATTAAGGTAAACCCACATTTAGAGGGGTATAAGAAGCATCGCATAATAATGCCTATCTATATTCCTAACCGGGAAGGTTACTATTCTGAAGCGTATGACATTTTTACTAAGAGCATCTCGTCACTAATTCACACGGTAAGTTCGAGGTATGTGAATATTACGCTGATCAACAATGCTTCAATTTCAGAGGTAGACGATTTTGCGAGAAACCTGCAAAATGATGGAAAGATTGATACCTATATCAAGCACTCAGTTAATCGAGGTAAAGCTGACTCAATTGTTGGCGCTGCCAAGGCAAGCTTCGAACCGTTTATTACCATTACCGATGCTGATGTTCTATTTAAGAACGGATGGATAAATGAAATAGATAGGGCATATGAAAATAATTTTCAAGCTGGTGTTGTCGCTCCATTTCCTGCACCCAACCTTAAAGCCACGTTTACAGTTAGCACTTGGCTTTCTCTTAATCCATTAAAGATTAGGTTTGGCAACATAGTCAGTGATAAGGACCTAAGGTTTTTTGCTGCTACTCTAGGGATACCTGACTTTTTTAATCAAAGGGATCTTTCCCATCAATTCTACTATGTTGTGAATAGATCGGAACCATACTTGATTGGATCAGGTCATTTTGTAGCGACATATCGTAGAGAAGTTTTTGAGAGGTTAGAATACAAGGCTACCAATATGGGACTTAAGGGGGGGTTGCGATTAATCGAACAAACAGTGGATCGTTTGGGACTGCGAAGAATTTCTGTGCAGAAGTACATGGTCCATCATATGGGTAATAGATTAGAACCTTGGATCGAATCAGAATTTAATAATGTAATGAGTGCAGAGCCTGAGAACCAAATTTTGGGATCTACGAGGCCACCATTTCATCCTGTTTGGACAAGGCATATCCCAAAGGCATTATTTCCCATTTTGTGGAGACTCAACTTGTACTTTGTCCTGTTTTTGCAAAAAGTTTTGATGTGGAGGAGACTCAAGTCCTGAGGAATCCTATAGTGACAACAATTTAGTAAAGTCACTTTGCTTTTCCCTACAAGATGTCAAGTGAGAAGAATTCGCGGCCGAAATTTGTAAGTAAAAACAATAAGACCAAGAGTGCTCTCTGGAGGTATGGTAGCGCTTCTATTATTGCAACTGTAATTACCTTCATAGGTGCTATTACTTTGGCAATCTTATTATCACCTAAAGATTATGGATACCTGACTTCAGCAATGATTGTAACAGGTTTTGCAAATATAATAAACGTACACGGCTTTCAAACCTATGTGCTTCAGAGGCAATCTCAGTCTGGTGAACTTAAGAAATGTGTTGATACAGTCCTGTGTTTAGATTTGCTCTTTTCATTTGTTTGCTCAGTCATTGTTTTGGCAATCGGATCTTATTATTCTGCTTATCTTGATAAGATAATAGGACAAATGCTTCTTATCTATTCAATAGATTTTGTCCTGTTGGGACTTATCCGAATACCACTTGCTGGTGAGAGAAGTGACCTTGATTATCGTAATACCTCAAAAGTGCTATTACTTAATGTTTCCTTATCCACCATTTCAAAAATCCTATTTGCCTTTTCAGGATACGAGTCTTTCTCATTCCCACTGGGAATTATTGCGGGCGATATTGGGTCTTTTCTATATATATATGGATTCCTCGGATACCGGCCCAGGCTGGCAAACTTTCGAAAGGATATATTCAAAGCTGCTTTAAGTTTTGGCAAGCAGACAATTTATACTAGTATTGTGTCTTTTATTGCAAACCAATATGACAAATTTCTTCTTACGAATATTTTCCCCAATGCCGTAGTGGGCACATATAGCTTTGCTCAATCGAACCCCAAAAGAGTATACTCATTGATTGCGTCAATAGTCTCACCAATTTCGATATCATCATATGCGAAGTACAGAGAAGATCTATCTAAGCTACGTAGTTTGGTATTTAGGATAATCGAAAGGCTATCCTTTATTTTGATGCCTATTTTTATTTTTGCGTTCATTGAGCGATATGCTATAATATCCAACATTTTTGGACAAAAATGGTTGGGTGCAGTAGAATTATTTGGGATTTTTTGTCTTTTGTTTGTCTTTAATAGTGTTTTCTCAACTGTGACAGGAATCCAGTTATCATTTGGATTAGCAGGTAAAGCTAAGGAACTTAAGATAAAGATGGTAGCATTGATAGCCATTTGTGTAACTATCGGTGCGTTGTTCGATAATGTTGTTATTTTGGCTCTATCTTTTCTAGTAGGATCTATACTTGCAACTCTACTTAACGCCATTGTGAATCTAGCTCTAATCAATGCAGGAATAATTGATCTGTTAAAGGCTAATTGGAAGGTTTATTTAGTAAATTTCTTAAGTATTTGCCTGTACTTGAGCTTTTTACAATTGGAACTAGTCAATAATTCAATGGTTTTCCTTTTGATAAAGGTGCTCATTTTCTTTACAATCTACCTTTGCTTATCTTATCTTTTCGTTGGTGAGATTATGCAAGCATTATACTATTTTATAACTAAGTCAGTACATAATTCTTGGACTTGATAAAAAATATTAAGAGGGCTATGTGGATGCGTTATAAGTCCCAGGAAAGGGTTCTTAGAAGTTGTAAGGAAATTGTTTGGGCTAACGTTTATCATGATAGTATCAGAGATTTACCTTTTTTAGAGAAATTTAATGTCAATATTGGAAGGATGGCCGGTGGCTATTCTTTTTTTTATGTACTTAAGCGGATATTAATGGAAGCTCGACCGAAGAGGATTTTGGAATTTGGCATTGGCGAATCAACAAGGTTCATTAATCAGTTTCTCTTAAGAGAATTGAGTAACTCGGTTTTGACATCAATTGAGCATGATGAGCACTGGATTTCGGTAGTTACGAATCGGGATAATTTTTCTGATCGAGTGAAAATACGACATTTGCCACTCGAAGAGAAAAGCATATTTGGCAATATTGTTAGGAGTTACGTGACAGATGAGCTTTTCATGGCCGGAGGATACGACTTAATTATTGTTGATGGTCCAAATGCATCAGAGAGATATTCGAGATTTCACATTGTGGAATATGCAAAGTATTTGCACATAGAGGACCAATTTATTATTATGTTTGATGATTATAATAGAAGGGGAGAAAGGGAGACTGCTGAGATCTTGCTCAGTGATCTTACTGATCGGGGTTTTGCAGTGAATACCAAAGTGTACGATGGTTTGAAGAGCTTGCTAGTTATTACAAGTGAGAAGTATCGATTTGTCACTTCATTGTAGAGTAGAAAAGGTGCAAAATAGGGATTGGCCTATGCGTAAACATAGCGAGGATTTTGATCAACTTATGACTTACGGATCAAGCGGGTTAGAACAATATGAGGATGAATAGAATGTAATGAAGGTCCTTTATACCAGTAAGTTTATTCCACCCTATGCAGGTGGTTCTTCTGAAATCACTGAGAACCTAGCTATGCAATTCGCAAGAGAGCAGATGGTGGTCGTCGGTGAATCCTATGTGTTTGGAAGGAAGATAGAGTATGATAGAGGAGGCGAGGACAGCCCAAAGTTTTACTATATTCCTACAGAATGGAGTTTACGAGGTCGAGGCCGGCGATTTTTCAATTGGTTGATATGGCTTTCTATTCCTTATATCGTTTACAGGATGACCTCTGTCTTGAAGAAGGAGAGATGCAACTATGTTTTGGGCACATTCCCGACAAATTATTTTTGCTTTGCGGCGCTTCTTTCAGCGAGACTATGTAAAGTGGGTTTTAGCTCATATTTCCACAATACACTCGTTGAAAATAGAAAGGGATTCAATAAGTGGTTTTCGAACAAGATACAGCGTGTGATTTTTGAGTGGTCGGATAACATTTTTGTCATGAGCGATGGAATGATGAGCTTTTATGAGAACTCTTATCCAGATGTGAATAAATTTGAAGTGCTACCTCATACCTTTTCAGACTATCCTGATGTTGAAAGGAGTGAATGGCGAAGGAAAAATAGGTATAGACTTGTATTAGTTGGAAACTTTAATGCATCGAATATTGATGCAACAAGGAGGTTTATTGAAGCCGTTTCTGTTCATGATCGATATGAAATCTACATGTACACTAGCGTCCCAATGACGTTATTACAACTAAGGGGAATCAACTCCGATCTCGTACGACATATGGGCTTCATCGACAAGAATCAACTTCTGAAGGAACTTGGAAATTATGACATATGTGTCTTGACACATGGATTTACGGGTGCTTACAGTAATATCGAATACAAGACGATTTTTCCTACTAGAACTATTCCATTTTTATTGTCTGGTCGCCCGATTATTGCGCATTCACCGAGGGGTGCATTTTTAACTGATTTCTTACTGACCCATCAATGTGCTGAGGTAGTAGATTCTCCAAATAAAGAATTGATTCTTGAGGGTTTAGATAAGATCATCTCTGATGATAATTGGCGTAGGGTTATGATTGAGAATGCTTTTTCTGCTGTTCATCAATTCTATGGTCCCATAGTAGCAAATAATTTAAAAGCCAAGATTCTAAAGTAGTGGATATCCCATTTTTTTGCTTTGTTCACATTGAGAAGGCGGGAGGCATCACTATGCATAATATACTACACCGAAATTTTTTTGGGTACATAAGTCCAGATCCTGATCCAAAATTTGGAGAATTTCTAGAGCGGGAGGCCTTGACCAAATTACTTGAATATTATCCAGCAAAGGTTTGCGGAATTGGTGGCCATCGAATTGCAGCATTCAAGAACTACGAGAGCTTGTTTCATTCTAGGAAAATATTTTACTTCACGTACATTCGTGAACCAATATCTCGGTACATGTCACACTTTAATTGGCAGAGTCACTATTACGGGATGAAGATTGAGGATTTTGTTTCCAATCCTTACTTCTCTAATTTTCAGATTTATCGAATGTCTGGGTTACGATCCTATTGGCCTGCAATTGATTTCGTTGAGTCTAAGTTTGACCTCATCGGATTATTTGAAAAATATGATGAATCACTCGTCATTTTGGCTAGAATGTTGAATATGAAGCTGGAACAGATTAGATATCAAAAATCTAATACGCTCAGAAATGTAGATCGAATATATTATGATGATCTGCCATATCGCTTACGCCGTAGGATTTTGGAATGCAACGAAGATGAACTAAGGTTCTATGATAGCCTTAAGTCCCGATATTCTTCAAAATTTGTGGCTGAGTATGGAAAAGTGAAGCTGGAAGAAGATCTTGATTTATTTTTGGAGGTTAATCATGATTTCGAGTTTTCTGCAATGGATCTTATAAAGAGAAAATGCTCAAATCTATATTTAAAGAGGATTGTTCAGCCTAGATCCATAAGGAGGAAAGATGGATAGGATTGCCAAGTACCTGCTTTCCTTTTATATATTTCTAATACCATTTGAGCATATACTCGAGATATTCTACGGTATTGAAACAGTTTTTAAACCTTATCGTGTTGTGGCAATGTTTTTCGTTGTCTTCACGCTTTTATTTTTTCAGAAGAAACCTCTGATTAGAGATTCAACTGATCTGCTATTATATGTTGTCATAGGTATTGGCCTTATAGTATCAGTAGTTCGGTCCATGATATTCTATTTTGACTGGGATACATTTTGGAATAACATTATTCAAACATTCCTTTATTTGCTAGTTTTCTTCAGTGCTAAACGACTGAAATGGGGTGAATGGGATTTCTTGGTGCTTATGGGAGTTCTGGTGTCTGCGCTGCTGATTAACAACATTTATGGTTACTTGAATTTCGTGTCATCAACAAACTTAATTTATAATCGTGTAGAAGGATTCATGGATAATCCTAATTATTTCGCTCTTGGAAATTGTGTGATTTTGATCTTCAGTCTGCTTGTCCTTACAAATTTGGGGAAAAGCAGACTTATCAGCACATTGATTGGAACTATGCTTGCTGTTTTTTCGGTGTTCTGTGTGGTTATCTCTGGTTCAAGAACTTCTTTAATTATTACTATTGTCATTTTATCCTGGGTCTACTTCATACATATTGGTCTTAAGGCTAGACTTGTATTAGCTGCGTTTTTTTTCTGCAGTGCCTTCTTAATATGGAATTCCGAGAGTATTTTAGAGAGATTAAGAAACACGCCATTGTTTTTTAGAGTACTTGTAAGGGAGCAAGTAGAGAATAGACTAGATGAGGATGTGCGAGTGATGATCTGGCACGGCGGCTTGAATGCAGCCACAGACACTTACTTCACTGGCCTTGGACGAGCTCAGTTTTTGAGTTATTATAACTTTCGAAAGTATTTGTGGACTGTTAATAGGGAGCTGGCCACTCGAGGCCAAGGATTGGGTCTTCATAATGACTACATTAATATCCTGGTGGAGTATGGCTCTGGGGCCTTTATTATTTACTTGTTCTATTGGTTAAAGTTGCTCAGTAGACTGCGAGTCAGGATTAGAACATTAAGTGGCAGGGTTGGAGCCATTGTTCGTTCTAAATATTTAATGCTTATAAGTCTGCTTCTTTTTAGTTTTTTCTCGGTTACATCTCTGAACCCACTATATTGGATTATTCTGTTTATTGTTTCTACTGATTTCACTGGTGCGCATAGTTAAGAATTCAATATTGTATAAGGCAGCATCAATAGCTAGATATATCTTTCTACAGTTATTATACTTCAGGCGATTGAATACCGACGGTCTTTGCTTAGTTGGGAGAAATTGTTACTTCTTTCTTTATTCGAGAGAAAGTAAGGTCAGCCTAGGAAGGCGGATAGTAATCAGTGATTTTGTTGAGATTCAGGCCAGGGGAAAGTTGAAAATTGGTTCAAAGACAACTATTAATAGATATTCAAGGATCATTTCGTTTGATTCTATTGAAATTGGTCATGATGTTACCATCGCTCAGTTTGTCTCGATCTTGGATCATGACCACGGGTTTGAAAAACAGGGGGATGATTTAATTCTAAGAGATTATGTAACTGGACCAATAAAGATTGGGAACCACGTGTTCATCGGTGATAAATGTACGATAGTTCGGGGAGTTAGTATTGGCAGTAACGTAATTATAGCTGCACATTCTTTTGTTAATTCTGATGTTCCTTCAAATTGCATGGTGGCTGGATGTCCTGCAAGATTTATTAAGAATATATAGGTAGCCATTGAAGAAGCGTGTAATGCTGGTAGGGCCAGATGTGACCGCAAATGTGTCCTCGCAAGGGTACGGAGGTGGAGTGGGGGGATACACAAGGAATATGATCAGTTATCTTGATTTTTTTAAATCAAATGATTTTGAACATTTACCATGTTTTCATACCATAAAGGGTCAACTGAGGATTGACCTTAAGATAGTACGTATCTTTTTAGACCTATTTCGATTTTTATCGGGCTTAATTAAGGGTGTTGATTTAGTGCATGTATTGGCTCAGTATCGAAATGCTACGCCAAGAGAATATCTTTTTTGTGTATTCTCACTTCTCATGGGCAAGCAATATATCTACGAGATCAAGGCCGGCGCATTCAAAAATTGGTATTTTTCTACTTCTTTAATTTATCGATCTTTTATTAAGTTCATTATTAGGAATGCTAAAGTGATCTTGGTAGAGGGCAAAGATTATGTTAAATTTGTTAGTGATGAATTTGGTCGAGATGCCCATTACTTCCCTAACTGCGTTCCCACAAGAGAGATTCCAAATATGGTTGCTAGTAAATTGGATGGAAATGAATTGATAGTCTTATTTGTAGGATACTGTTATCGAGATAAGGGGGTTTTTGATCTGGTGGAGGGATGTGTTCAAGCAGCTAAATTCGGTATACCTTTACGCTTAGAACTTGTAGGTTTGGAGGAATTATCTTTTAAGAAATGGCTTGAAGACCTGACGGTTCCTACCAATCTGAAGATTAAGAGAAACGGTCGTCTAGATTATGGAGACGTTATGCGGCATTATAGTAATTCTGATATATATTGTTACCCTACTTACCATAGTGGTGAAGGTCATAATAATTCGGTAAACGAGGCAATGATGTATGGCTTAACCATTATAACTACCCGTAATGGATTTCTCTCAGATGTTCTAGGTGACAACTGTGCCTTTTTTTTATCCGAAATCTCTGCAGAGGAGATCTCCTCTGCTTTGTTGTATTTTTATAAAAACCGCGAAGCTGGTAAAAGGTTGGGTAGGAATGCTCGACTTCGACTATTATCGAACTTTACTAGTGATATTGTCTATCCTAAATTGGAAAGGTATTATGAGGAAGCACTAAGTTAATTAGGAACTATATCACAAATGATTAAATGGTTGTCCGTTTTTGGCTGTATTCTCTTTCTATTGCCTACAACTGCTTGCAAATTTGATAGATCATTATCTGTGCCATCAGTTCATGCAGGTCCTCCCGAAGATATCTCTTACTCAGATGAGATATTTGAGATTGTAAATACTGAAGACCAGAAAATACACGTGGATCCTGGCAGTTACTCGTCATGGCATGAGTGCCTGTCCCATAACTCCAAGAATAATATTTTTGTGATGAAGCCGGGCGATTACCGGCCCTGGGGTATATTTAAACCATCCTTTTCTGGCTCAGCGAGAAATAGAAAGATTGTGATTAATGAGATGCTTTTTGAGAGCAGAGGTAGAATAAGGATGGGGCATCCTTATCACTATAATTCAGATGATGCCGTAATCTTGGCTTCCTTTATTTTGACTGATGTAAAAAGTTGGGGTATTATTGGAATTACTTTCGAGAGCAGGATTGAGGGGCAAGATCATTTTACTGGTGGGACATCAAACATGATAAGGGACGGTGCAAACGATAATATAATCAATTTCTGTGTTATTAGAAATGTATATCACGGATCAGGAATAAGGATATTGAACTCCAGTAGCAATGTTGTACAGAATTGTGTTTTTGTGCAGGACAGTCCTTGGCTGACGGGAGACAACGTTGCGATTTTGATTAGTGCACATAGTGGCAGATATAGCGATGATAACATTATTAGAAGAAATGAGATCAAGAACTGGAATGACGGGATTGCGATACTTAGGCAGACCCGTAGTGACAAGCCTCAATTAGCACAGACGGGACTGTGTAGTGGAACGTTAATAGAAGATAATGATATATATATTGATAGTTTGTTATATAGATTTAGTGCTAATAGTACATACGCTTGTGCAGAGAATGCAATTGATCTTAAACAAGGTGGAATTACTGCAAAACCAACTATCATAAAGAACAATAAAATGTGGGGTTTTAGGTATTCAGATCGTGAATGTGGTACTAGTGGCTCTTCCGGCGCTGCCATGATTTTCCATCGGAATGCCAGGAATATCATATCAAATAATAACATCATTTTTGATTCTCCACTTGCTATTCAGACCTTTACCACTAATCCAAGCTTTCCTGGTGAGAAAGTTGAAAACATCCTGGTCGAAAACAATATTATGGTAAATATTAGACGCTCTTCTGAATACTTTCAATCTGGCACTGCGGTTTACATTGGAGGATCTATAGCGTTGAGAAACAATTTCTTTATTAATGTTAATCGGCCGCTATTCATAGCTCACCCCAGTGCAAAATATGAGCTTGCAGGAAACAATTATATTTTTTGCGCCGTTAAAAGTGAAAAAAAGAGAGGGATACCAGGACCAATTATTGAAAAGGGAGCTGTGACCATCCAGGATGAACAAAAACGGCGAAATCGTTCTCTTGTAAAGTCTTGGAAGAAAACCAAGATCCTGATCAAACAATGGACTGATCCGACTTATATTACCTTAGAAGGTCTGGTGGAAAATACTGCGGAGTACTAATGCACCAAATAGTCCAAAATCTCCGCACCGGTCGCACCTCCCTCGAGCAATTTCCTACACCCCAGGTGCAATCTGGCCAGGTGAAGGTCCAGACCAGCTGCAGCTTGGTCTCACTGGGCACCGAGCGGATGCTGGTAGATTTTGGCAAGGCCAGCCTGGTACAAAAGGCAAGGCAGCAACCAGAGAAAGTAAAGCAGGTGCTGGATAAAGTGCGGGCCGAGGGCTTGTTGCCTACTATGGAAGCGGTATTTCGCAAGTTAGAGCAACCGCTGCCACTCGGCTATTGCAATGTGGGTAAAGTAGTTGAAGTAGGAACGGGGGTGAGCGGCTTCTCGTTGGGTGACCGGGTAGCCAGCAATGGTGCCCATGCCTCTGTCGTTTGTGTGCCGCAAAACCTGGTAGCTAAGATTCCAGATAACGTAAGTGATGAGGAGGCAGCCTTTACCGTGGTAGGGGCCATCGGTTTGCAAGGCATCCGGCTGTTAAATGTAACCTTTGGTGAAACGGCGGTGGTGATCGGGCTCGGTCTGGTCGGTCTGCTGAGCGCCGAACTGCTAAAGGCCCATGGCTGTAAAGTCATCGGCATTGATTTGGATCCGGAGAAACTGGACATTGCCGAAGCAAAGGGAATAATGGCCATTAACAGTCGTGAGGTCGATCCGGTCGAGGCAGTAATGCAGGCGACTGGCCATCATGGTGCTGATGCGGTGCTGATTGCAGCATCTACCAAGGAAAATTCGGTCATCAGTCAAGCCGCAAACATGAGCAGGAAGCGTGGCCGAATCGTACTTGTGGGTGTGGTAGGCTTGCAACTTAATCGGGCTGACTTCTATGAAAAAGAATTGACTTTTCAGGTCTCCTGTTCTTATGGACCAGGACGATATGATCCGGCCTACGAACAAAGGGGGCAGGACTATCCCTTGCCCTACGTACGGTGGACGGAGCAACGCAATTTTGTGGCAGTATTGCAGGCTATGGCCAACGGCCAGCTCGATGTCAAACCGCTGATCACCAGACGGGTGCCCTTTGAAGAATACGATACCATTTACAATAGCCTCAATGGTCAGGAAGGGGTGGGCAATCTGCTGATTTATCCGGAGGCAGAAGAGCTGTCTTCCTCTATTGAAGTTACCAGCCGGTCCTTTGCCGGTCAGAGAGGCGTATTCGGTATTGTTGGTGCGGGCAACTTTACTAAGATGACTTTGCTGCCAGTATTGGCTAATGCCAAACTGAAATACATTGCCGGTGCCGGAGGCCTCAATGCTAAAACCTTGGCAGAAAAATATGGCATCAACATCTGCACTTCCGATTACCGGGAAATTATCGCTGATGCAGAGGTAGACAACGTGATCATCACTACCCGCCATCACTTGCACGCTGTAGTGGTGATTGAAGCGCTGCAGGCAGGTAAAAATGTTTTTGTGGAAAAACCACTGTGTCTCAATATTGCCGAGTTGGATCAAATCATGGAATCTTACCAGCAGAGTAATGCATCACTCAATGTGGGCTTCAACCGCCGGTTTTCACCTCATATTGAGAAAATTAAATCGTTATTGCCTGCGGGCATTTCCAAAAATATGATCGCCACCATGAATGCCGGGTTCATCCCCGTTGAACACTGGGTGCACGATCCTGAAGTAGGTGGAGGCCGCATTGCCGGTGAAGCCTGCCATTACCTGGATTTGTTGGTATATCTTTCTGGCAGTAAGATCATCTCCATTTGTATGTCGGCCCTGGGAGATGACCCATCACCAGCCAACGACAATGCGATGATGCTGATGCGGTTTGCCAACGGCGATCAGGGTGCCATCCATTATCTATCCAATGGACATAGAGGCTACAGCAAGGAAAGGTTGGAAATTCATTCTGCCGGCAAAACCATCGTGATGGATAATTATCGCAAAACCCGGGCCTTTGGCTTTAAAGGTTTTTCTGGCCTAAAAACTAAAATCGACAAAGGCCATAAAAATCAGTTCAAGGCTTTGATCGATCGAGCAGAAAATGGGGGCGATGCCCTTATCCCCTTTGATGAGATTGTCAATGTTGCCAGGGCCACTTTCGCGGTTCTGGAAAGCTTGAGGAGTAGAAGGTGGGTGGATGTAGTTTAGCGATTTTCATTTTTTGAAGGATAGGTTGTAAATAGATCTGCAATCGTTAATCGGTGTTCCTTGTTCTTAAATCATTTACTAGGGCACTTATGAGAATATCGAACAAGGAACAACGATTTTTGATTTTTGAATATTTTTGGTACGTGAATTATGAATAAGTTTGATCTCGCTAGATACGACCCATGGTTCAGTTCAATCAAAAAAGATCTGGAGTTACCATAATCCAAATTGATCAGTCCTAATCATTTCTTCCAAATCATCCGGAACCACGGATGGAACTATGTGGCTTACCGCATCTACTACATGCTGGTGCGGAAGACTGGATTGCTAAAAAGAAAATTTCCGGTGAACCCAGCCAAACAAGATCTTATCGGGCTGGAGGAGTGGAGGCAATTATCGCTTCCATTTTTTTTTAAAAGCAAAGAGCAAATTTCCACTTCACCTAAGCCAAGTAAGAAACTCCAAGAGGAATATGAGAGAATAAAGGATAATTATTTGCTTTTTTTTAATCATGAATGGATCCCCAGAGGAGAATGGCTCACACATCCCAAGACCGGCTTTACATATCATTCCAATCAACATTGGACCACGATCAGTGATTGGACGGCAGAAGCAGGTGACATCAAATACATTTGGGAAAAATCACGATTTACTTTTTTATACACTCTTATCCGCTATGATCACCATTTTGGGGTGGATTGCAGTGAAAAGGTATTTGCCGAAATACAGGATTGGATCAGACACAACCCTATCAATCAAGGACCCAATTATGTTTGCAGTCAAGAGATTTCTCTGCGACTGCTCAACTGGCTGTTTGCCTTGATGTATTATCGCCAGTCACCAGCTCTAAATGAGGAGCGATTTTCTCATATCATGCAGTCGATTTATTGGCAGATCAGGCATGTTTGGGATCACATTAATTATTCACGAAAAATTGTGCGCAACAACCATGCCCTCACCGAGACGCTGACTTTATACATTATGGGTATTTTCTTTCCGTTCTTTCCAGAAGCACGTCGATGGAAGGAAAACGGGAAAAGGTGGTTTGAAAAGGAAGTGGAGTTTCAAATTTATGATGATGGCACCTTTATTCAGCATTCGCACAATTACCATCGGGTGTTGATACAATTGTTGAGTTGGGCTTTCTATCTCAACAAAACCCAGGATCCTTTCAAACCAGATACTTTTAGAAAAGGAAGACTGGCACTAGACTACATCACGCATTGTATTCGAGGGAAAGGAGGCCAGGTGCCCAACTATGGTCCTAACGATGGCGCCTTATTTTTCCCGCTAAACAATCGACCTTTTAGCGATTATCGTCCACAGATCAATGCCCTTCATTTCTTCTTTGATCAAAAGCCTTACTTTAGTGACCCCACTTTACTGGAAGATTGCACTTGGTACCAGTCATCCGATATTTTACACGATCGACAATTCAAAGGTGAAGAGAATGTGGGTGAAGAGAATGTGGGATTCAGATCATTTTCAAAAGGCGGAATTTATACCATGACTGATGATGCCTCCTTTACTTTCATCAAATGTAGCACGCCGAGACACCGGCCTCATCAAGCCGATAACCTGCACCTTGATATCTGGGTTGACGGGCTCAATATTTTTAGAGATGCAGGCACCTTCCTGTACAACATTGACACTGAGACGGCCGCTTATTTTAAAGGTACTCGTGCGCATAATACCGTGACCCTGGACAATCAAGACCAGATGCAACGGGGTCCTCGCTTCTTATGGTTTAACTGGCCAGAGGTGGTCGAGGCGACTTGTGTCGAGCAGGACGATCAATATATTTTTGATGCCACTATGAAAGCTTTTGAGCATCTTCGGAAAAATATCGTGCATCAACGCCGGGTGATCAAATTGAAAAATCAGCCCGTCTGGCAAATTGAAGACAGTCTATTCCATGATTTGGATCTCCCTATGAAGCAGTGGTGGCATCCCCATCCGGAACATGCCAACACGCTGATCATCACCTCCGTGGATGAATTTGGCAAAGAGATCAATCATCAAATGGAAGATGGTTATTTCAGTGGCACCTATGGCAGCAGAAGCCAGGTACCCGTGATTGTTTTCTCCACTCAGGGTCACACTATCAAAACCACAATTGAGGTCAAGCAGACAAGAGAATCCAACAGATTGAGTCAGGTGGTGGATGCGCTCAATCCATGAATATTTTATTGATTCACCAGTATTTTCTTGAGGAGAACGATGGAGGTGGATCCCGGTTTAACGCCATGACCAAAAGATGGACAGATCAAAATCATTCGGTCACGGTCCTGGCAGGAATGATGCATGCCAATGCATTGACCAAAAGACCGGAATACGTGAGAAAATATTTTTTCAGAAAGCAACACGGTGCGGTCAAGGTACTAAGGTGTCACACATCAGTGCATTACAACGCTAATTTTATTGGCCGCCTGTGGGGCTATTTTTCTTTTGTTTTGTCCAGTACAATTGCGGGTATTTTTCGTCTTCGTAAAGAAAAATTTGATCTGATCCTGGTCACTTCGCCACCCCTTTTCGTAGGCATTACGGGGATGGTCCTCTCATGGTTCAGGAGAATTCCCTTGGTTTTTGAGGTTCGCGACCTTTGGCCAGAATCAGCAGTAGATGCTGGAGTTATTAGGAATAAGCTTTTGATTCGCTTAGCCTTTTTTTTGGAAAAATGGATCTATAGATATGCTGCCATCATCAATGTGTTGACTCCCGCATTCAAAAAAAAATTAATTGAGAAAAAAAAGGTGCCCGCAAATAAGATCATTGAGATTCCCAATGGGGCAGATCTTTCCGATGTCGAAATGGTATTGGATCAATTTGACCGGACAGCATTTAGGATGGCACACCAGTGGGAAGGAAGATTGGTGCTGGTTTATGTCGGTGCGCATGGCGTTGCCAATCATTTGCAGCAGGTCATCGAAGCAGCTGAAAGTGTCAAGGACTCTATCCCTCACCTGTTGTTCGTCCTTATTGGTGACGGGATGGAAAAACAACGGCTGATGGTGGAGGTGCAACATCGGAAATTGGAGAATGTCAGATTTATGGATCCAGTTTCCAAGGAAAATGTCTACCAATTTATTGCCGGAGCAGATTTTGGGATGTCGATACTGAAAAAGGCTGAGGCATTTAAGACAGTGTATTCCAACAAGACATTCGACTATATGGCTTGCCGTACTCCAGTATTGATGTTGATCGACGGTATCTCACGACGTCTGGTAGAAGAAGCCCGTTGTGGTTTTTACGCGGAACCCGAAAATACATATATGTTGGTCCAAACACTCCAGCACATGAATGACCTCAGCCGCGAAGAGATTGGTCAAATGGGTAAATCAGGATACGATTTTGTATCCAAATATTTTAACCGGGATATTTTATCTGATCGCTACTTGGAAAAATTGGCACAGCTGCAAGATGAAGGATAGTGTGATACTCATCGGCTACTCTGGTCATGCTTTTACAGTTTGTGAGGCACTCCTTTCGCAGCAGATCGCAATTGGTGGTTATTATGATTTAGAAAAGAAAGCAGATAATCCCTATCACTTGACATACCTGGGGTTTGAGGAGGATGCGATAGAAAGCGATGGGTTACTTATGCACCAATACATCATTTCCATCGGCAATAATGATGTCCGAGCACAAAAATTTGTAAGTCTGAACAATTATGGTGTTGATTTTGTCAATGCTGTTCATCGAAGTGCAATCATTGCTACCACGGCTCAATTGGGTAGGTCCATCCTGATATCTACGGGCGCCATCATCAATGCCAAGGCCTTACTGGCCGATGGGGTGATCTGTAATACTGGCTGCATTGTCGAGCACGGATGCCAAATTCAGGATTTCGCACACATTGCCCCTGGTGCAATTTTATGTGGTGATGTATCGGTCGGGGCTAGATCATTTGTAGGTGCAGCCTCGGTGATCAAAGAAGGTGTGCGCATCGGTGATGACGTTATAATTGGTGCGGGTACTGTGGTAATTCGGGATGTGCCTGATGGATGCACCATTGTGGGCAATCCCGGAAAGATACTTTCACGCTGAATGTATACCACTGTAAAAAGGGCTGGTGACTTCTTCCTGTCTAGCCTGCTGCTGTTGGTCTGCCTTCCGATATTTATTCCATTGGCCATTGCCTTGCGATTCACTGGTGAGGGAGAAATATTTTATCTCCAGAAAAGGGTGGGTTATCAAAACCAATCCTTCCACATTTGGAAATTGGCTACCATGCTTAAAGACAGTCCCAACATGGAAGGTGGCATCCTGACGCGTGCCAACGATCCACGAATGACTCCCTTGGGGCCTTTCTTGCGAAAATCGAAACTCAATGAATTGCCTCAATTGGTCAATATTTGGAAAGGGGATATGAGCTTTGTGGGACCCCGGCCGGTTATGAAAGAAAGTTTCGAAAATTACCCGGAAGAAATACAAGCTGAAATTTACAGTGTAAAACCAGGTCTAACTGGTGTTGGATCCATCATATTTAGGAATGAAGAAGAGTTGATCTCACAGGCCGGGAAAGAAGGCAGGGACGTTTGGGCCCTCTATACTCAAGAAATTTATCCCTATAAAGGAGAGTTGGAGAGATGGTATCAAAAAAATCAGTCGTTTCTGCTGGATGTGAAAATTATTCTGCTGACCGCATACATGGTTTTTTTTCCCAATTCTAAATTACCATTTATGCTGTTTAAAGGTCTTCCACGCTGGTCAGCAATCCATGAGTGAAGGGTCAGAAAAAATCTGGTTGTCTTCACCACATATGAGTGGTGCAGAAATGAAATACGTTGATCTGGCTTTTTCGAAGAACCATGTTTTTCCTCTTGGACCCAATGTGCTCGGATTTGAAAAGGATATCGCCGACTTTACAGGTGCGGGTTATGTTACGTGTTTGTCCTCGGGTACTGCGGCTATTCATCTGGCTTTGATCATGCTCGGTGTCGAGGCAGGTGATGAGGTCATTTGCCCATCGTTTACCTTTTCGGCAACGGTTAATCCCATTGCCTATTTGAAAGCCACACCGGTTCTGATCGATTCGGAACCAGGCACCTGGAACATGGACCCCCAGCTGTTGCGTACGGCCTTGGATGAGCGGGTCAAGAACAATGGCACGAAACCGAAAGCAATTATCGTGGTCCACTTGTATGGTATGCCAGCACGGATGGGTCAGATCATGAGCATCGCCAATGCGTACGACATCCCAGTCATTGAAGATGCAGCTGAAGCACTTGGATCCACCTATAGGCAAAAGCACTGCGGCACCATTGGCCAGATAGGTATATATTCCTTTAATGGCAATAAGATCATCACCACTTCCGGAGGTGGTGCCCTGGTGTCTGACCAGGCGGCTTTTTGTGAGCGGGCACTATATTTGTCCACTCAAGCCAGGGATCCGGCTCCTCATTACCAGCACTCCGAAATCGGATACAATTACCGGATGAGCAACATTTCTGCCGGCATTGGCCGGGGCCAGATGGAAGTATTGCACGAGCGCATCCATAAGCGCCGTGAGCATTTCTTCTATTACGAAAGTAAACTCAAGCACCTTGACCAACTGAATTTTCATCGTGAGCCGGCCGAGGCCTTTTTTTCCAATCACTGGCTTTCCACCGCACTGATTGATCCCGCTGGTGGCAGTTCACCTGAGGAGCTGCGTCAATTTCTAGAAAAGAGAAACATCGAAAGCCGTCCATTATGGAAGCCCATGCACTTGCAACCAGTATTTGCTGAATGTCCCACTTACCTCAATGGAGTGTCGGAAGACCTTTTCTCCCGTGGCATATGCCTTCCATCCAGCTCTAACTTGTCGCGACAGCAACGGCAGCTGGTGGTCGAGGCGATAGACGATTTTTTTAGGTGATGTGTCAGAAACTCAAATCAGAATACAGGAACAAAGCCTCCCATGAGGGAGGTAAGAATGGTCTCAATCTTTGATTTGGGAACCATTCTGGTGGGTGACACGCACGCTTATTTTAAAGATCGACAAGAGATAAATTGAGTTTGAAAGATAAATTGAAGCTGGAAGTCACCCCCAGAATGCTGGCCAGCCTTCGGCTGGAGCATTCTGAGCCCCCTCAAGGGGGCCGGCTGAAGTGGTATAATTTTACCATCAGAAACATTAAATCAGAACACAGGAACAAAGGCCTCCCTTGAGGGAGGCCAAGAATGACCCGAATCTTTGATTCGGCAGACATTCTGGTGGGTGATTCCTACATATCTTTTCAAGATCACGATTAGAAATAATCACAATTCCCATTTTTGCTAACAAGATACTTTTGGTACTTAAACAGGCCCTCAAATTTTCCGTTTACATTGACACGCAAAGATGCCTTCAAATTTGGGGCGTAAAGCTGCCGGTTCTTTTACTTGCTGTTTATAAAAAAATGAAAGTAGCCAATCAATAAATGACCACCTCCCTTCACTCATTCGACATAGATGCATTTACGCGTAAATTTATTACTGAGCGTGAGGAAAATTTGCTGAAGACCGATCTGGAAAGCTATCATGAGGAGCTTTCAGGTCAGATCAAAGGCAGATCATTGCTGGTGATCGGTGGTGCCGGTTCCATTGGTGCAGCATTCATCAAAGCCATATTGCCTTATAAACCAGCAAGTCTGTACGTCATCGATTATAATGAAAATGGCCTTACTGAGCTAACCCGGGATCTGCGCAGTTCACCCTTACCGGTTCCACCAGTTTATAAGAGCTACGCGATTGATTTTGGAGCGGAAGTTTTTAGGAAAATCTGGAAAAGAGAAGGACCGTTTCAAATCGTAGCCAATTTCGCCGCTCATAAACATGTGCGTAGTGAGAAGGATCATTACTCGATTGAAGCAATGATTCGAAACAATGTGATCAGTGGTAAGATGTTGCTTGATATGATGACTGAACAGCCTCCCGAAAGGTTTTTCTCCGTATCAACCGACAAAGCAGCAAATCCGGTTAGTGTCATGGGTGCCACAAAAAAACTTATGGAAGGTGTCATTAGAAGTTACTCCAATCTTCTTCCTGTGGTAACGGCCAGGTTTGCCAATGTGGCATTTTCCAACGGTAGTTTACTGGATGGCTTTATGCATCGGTTGAGAAAGAGACAGCCCCTTTCAGCTCCTCTAAATGTGAAGCGCTATTTTGTATCTGAGGAAGAAGCTGGAACCATCTGCATGCTATCATGCATCCTGGGAAAACCTGGAGAAATCCTCTTCCCGAGAATCAATGAAGAGGCGATGAAAAACTTTTCCGAGATCGCTCAAAAACTGCTGCAACAGTTGGGTCTGAAACCACACATTTGCCGGAGTGAAAGAGAGGCAATTGACTTGTCCCAATCCAGGGGCGAAGGCGAAGAGCAATATCCTGTCTATTTTTTTGAATCAGATACCTCTGGTGAAAAGACCTATGAGGAATTTTATACTCCGGCAGAGTTGGTCGATTGGTCGCGATTTGAAAACCTTGGCGTGATTAAGGGCAAGAATAGAGATAAATGGACTGAAGATTTAGATTTGACTGGGCTGGAGGAGTTGCTGGCAAGATCGGATCTCAATAAGGAACAGATTGTGGCTTGGTTGCAACAACGAATTCCAACGTTCAAACACCGGGAAACAGGTGTTTCCCTTGATCAAAAAATGTGAATCCTTATCAACTAAACGGGTGGTGGGTTTGATCAAAGACTTGGTCGATTTCTTTATTCAGCCACTTAACGTCTTAATGATTTTGTTGTTGATGACTTTATTGGGTCACTTGATGAAGCGTTTGCAAATTATCAAGATATGTTTCATTGCTTTTGTCATCGTTTTCCTGATTACTGGTTCGTCACCAATTCCCAATGTATTGATCACCAGCTTGGAAGATCGATTTTCCCCACTCTTAGATATCGACAGCGGTGGTTTTGCCCAGCCTGTGCATGTCCTGGTTTTGGGTAGTGGCCATGTCGCCGATCCCGATCTTCCTCCCATAGGACAATTGAGTTCGACAGCCATGAGCAGGTTAACCGAGGGCATTCGATTGCACCAGAAATTGCCAAACAGTGTCTTGATTGTCTCGGGCTATGCCGGTAAATCCACAATAGCGCAAGCACAAGTGTTGAGTGATGCCGCGGTCTCCTTAGGCGTGGATCACCAAGCTGTGAAAATGCAAAAAACCCCCAGCACTACCGAACAGGAAGCCATTGCCTACAAAAGCCAGTATGGATTAGAACACCCTTTGATCCTCGTGACCAGCGCTTTGCATATGCCACGTTCAATAACCATATTTCAAAGCCGCGGTCTAAAACCCATCGCTGCCCCAACTCACTACCTGGTAAAAGATGATCCCAATGCCTCATTCTCCTGGCGTTTGCTCTCCCACGAAAACTTTTACAAAGTGCAGGCTGCTCTCCACGAGTATATCGGGTTGATTTACGAGAAATGGTTTTCTAAAACCAGGCAAGGGTAAGTTCTGAGTTCTGAGTTCTGAGTTATGAGTTGTGAGTGAGGTGAGGTTGTTCTCGGCGTCGGTGCTCGCGGTCTTGCCATTTGTCCATTATTGATCTTGGAAATCGGCTTCTTGGTACTATGCTCCCGGGTTAGTACAGCGGTTTTTGTCTAAATCTTTACGCAAAAGCTCCAAGCTTACCGATCCCTACCACCAGGCAGAGCCGGTTCTTTTACCGGCGGGTTTGGATCCCCGCGTCGGTGCTCGCGGTCTTGCCATTTGTCCATTATTGTATCTTGGAAATCGGCTTCTTGGTACTATGCTCCCGGGTTAGTACAGCGGTTTTTGTCTAAATCCTTACGCAAGAGCTCCAGGCTTACCGATCCCTACGGCCAGACAGAGCCGGTTCTTTTACCGGCGGGTTTAGATCCCCGCCTGTCTTTATCAGCACAACACCACAACACCATAATGCCACAACACCAGAACACCATGACACCAGAGAGAACCGGGCTCAGCAATCCTTACGCAAGAGCTCCAGGCTTACCGATCCCTACGACTAGACAGAGCCGGTTCTTTTACCGGCGGGTTTAGATCCCCGCCTGTCTTTATCAGCACAACACCACAACACCACAACACCATAATGCCAGAACTAGTCAGAGCCGGGCTCAGCAATCCTTACGCAAGAGCTCCAGGCTTACCGATCCCTACGACCAGACAGAGCCGGTTCTTTTACCGGCGGGTTTAGATCCCCGCCTGTCTTTATCAGCACAATACCATAATACCACAACACCACAACACCACAGTACCAAGGAATACAAGAGCTCCAGGCTTACCGATCCCTACGACCAGACAGAGCCGGTTCTTTTACCGGCGGGTTTGGATCCCACCGGCGGGTTTAGATCCCCGCCTGTCTTTATCAGCACAACACCACAACACCATAATGCCATAATGCCAGAACACCAGACAGGAGGATTCTATCGCAACCAGCGGGTAATACTGTATTACATACATCAAAATTAATTACTCATGAAAAAGGCCCTGATCACCGGAATAACCGGGCAGGACGGCGCATATTTATCCGAACTTCTACTGAAGAAGGGATATGAAGTCCATGGGATCAAACGGCGCAGCTCTTTGTTTAATACCCAGCGCATCGACCACCTCTACGAAGATCCCCATGTCGATAACCGTCACTTTATCCTGCACTATGGCGACCTGTCTGATAGTACCAATATCATTCGTATCATTCAGGAAATTCAGCCGGATGAGATCTATAACCTGGGGGCCATGTCGCATGTGAAGGTGAGTTTTGATTCGCCTGAATATACTGCGGATGTCGATGGGATAGGCACCCTGCGCATATTGGAGGCAGTGCGTTTGCTGGGACTGACGGAGAAAACACGGATTTATCAAGCGTCGACTTCAGAATTGTACGGCTTAGTGCAGGAAGTTCCCCAGACCGAGAAAACGCCCTTCTACCCCAGATCACCTTATGGGGTGGCTAAATTGTATGGCTATTGGATCACCGTAAATTATCGTGAGGCTTACCATATGTATGCTTGCAACGGCATCCTCTTTAATCATGAGAGTCCGTTGCGTGGAGAGACTTTTGTGACCCGGAAAATTACTCGCGCCGCCGCGAAGATTTCCCTGGGTTTGCAGGATAAATTATTTATTGGCAATCTGGATGCCCGGCGAGATTGGGGTCATGCCAGTGATTATGTCGAAGCCATGTGGCTCATGCTTCAGCAAGATGAACCGGAAGATTTTGTCATCGCCACCGGCGTTATGACTTCGGTACGCCAAGTTGTAGAAAAGGCCTTTGCCGAGGTAGGCATCGGCTTGGTGTTCGATGGTGAGGGTCAGCATGAAGTTGGCATCATTGATGCGTTGAGTGACCACTACACTCATCTCAAACCCGGACAAGAAATCGTTGCTGTCGACCCAAATTATTTCCGTCCAACTGAGGTGGATCTATTGATTGGCAACGCCAGCAAAGCCAGAGAAAAATTAGATTGGAAACCCCAACACTCTATCGACGAGCTGATCCAGGAAATGGTCAAATGCGATATCGAATTGTTTAAAAGAAGTCAAACACTGAAAAAGGCCGGTTTCCGCATCAGTAATGAGTACGAGTAAACTGGGTTTTCTCGCAAAGGCGCCGGTGTCACCCCCCTACCCCCCTCGAGGGGGGCGGTTGCAGTGGTTTCAAGAGGGGCTGTTGCAGGGGTATGCCGGACTACAAGTGGTGACCAAGGGAAGTTTTAGTGGTGTCCAATGGGCGTTTGTATTGGTTCACGTAAGGACTATCGCAGGGTGTCCAGAGGCGTTTACCGTGGTGCTATTTATCACCTAGATTTATGACAGACTGCAGGAACAAAGGCCTCCCTTGAGGCCTGTCCTGAATCCTCGGGGGAGGCAAGAATGGACTGAATCTTTCTTGTGCTGACCGGCGAGGTCAGCAGATTCAGCAACCATTTTGGTGGGTGACACTAAATGTTTACATCAAGAGGAAAATTAGATCAGAGGGATCAGGCCGCCGGTGTCACCCCCCTACCCCCCCCCGGGGGGCGTTTGTAGTGGTTTCAAGAGGGGCTGTTGCAGGGGTATGCCGGACTAGAAGTGGTGACCAAGGGAAGTTTTAGTGGTGTCCATGGGCGTTTGTATTGGTTCACGTAAGGACTATCGCAGGGTGTCCAGAGGCGTTTACCGTGGTGCTATTTATCACCTAGATTTATGACAGACTGCAGGAACAAAGGCCTCCCTTGAGGCCTGTCCTGAATCCTCGGGGGAGGCAAGAATGGACTGAATCTTTCTTGTGCTGACCGGCGAGGTCAGCAGATTCAGCAACCATTTTGGTGGGTGACACTAAATGTTTACATCAAGAGGAAAATTAAATCAGAGGGATCAGGCCGCAGGTGTCACCCCCCTACCCCCCCGGGGGGGGCGGTTGTAGTGGTTTCAAGGGGGGCTGTTGCAGGGGTGTGCCGGGCTACAAGTGGTGAACAAGGGAAGTTTTAGTGGTGTCCATGGGTGTTTGCAGTGGTTTCAAGAGGGCGCTTGCAGGATGTCTATATAAATTAGCCGAAGGCAATAGAAATGCCATCGAATTATCACTATAACAAGCACCTCAAGGAGTTGGCGAGAAAGCTAAGAAATAATCCAACAAGAGCGGAGTCCAAGATTTGGTATGAGCTCTTGGCTGATAAGCAGTTTGCTGATCTTCGTTTTCTGAGACAAAGGATAATTGGTAATTACATTGTAGATTTTTTTTGCAAAGAATTAAGGTTGATCATTGAGGTTGATGGAAAGTCTCATGATTTCGACGATGTTTTAGAGGATGATGTTGTCAGAGAAGAGAAATTGAAGTCGCTGGGTTATAGAATGATCCGTTTCTCAGATTGGGAAGTACTAAATAATTTGGGGTCGGTGGCAGAAATTCTGAGTGCAAGAATAAGCAGAATCAAATCTGAAAAAGATTTTTGAAACCATATAAAGGGGCGCAGTCACCTTCTACAAATTCAACTTGCGTTCGACTCGGAATTTATTATCCACGAGGTGTCGTGGCAGGCCATGAGGTGTCGTGGCAGGCTCCCTCAAAGGGAGACGTCTGGTAGTACTAAAATGGAAACTTAATAATATTCATTAAATAAGCTGGGAGCAACTGGCTAGATGAAAATTGCAATGAAGAACTATGATGAAGTTATGGAGTATAATTTTGATGCTCAACTTCAGCATAACGCCGCCCCCTTTGAAGGGGGTTAGAGTGCTCCAACCGGTAGGTTGGTCAGCACTCTGGGGGATGACCTGACGGTGCTGTCACCCTCTACAAATTCAACTTGTGTTCGGTTCGGAATTTATTATCCACGAAGTGTCGTGGCAGGCCATGAGGTGTCGTGGCAGGCTCCCTCAAAGGGAGAGGACTGTCATACTAAACTCAGTAATATTTAGTAATTAAACCTGGAGCAACTGGCTAGATGAAAATTGCAATGAAGAACTATGATGAAGTTACGGAGAATAATTTTGATGCTCAACTTCAGCATAACGCCGCCCCCTTTGAAGGGGGTTAGAGTGCTCCAACCGGTAGGTTGGTCAGCACTCTGGGATGACCTTACGGCGCTGTCACCCTCTACAAATTCAACTTACATGCGGCTCGAAATTTGTTATCCACGAAGTGTCGTGGCAGGCCATGAGGTGTCGTGGCAGGCTGCCTCAAGGGAGACGACTGTAGGAATAACCCGTATTGCAAATAATTTATGAATTTCTTCCTTCTTGACAAGACTAAAGGCCTTTACGAGACAATTTGTGCTGACAGCACAGCTCGTCAGTAAACCAAAAAACCACTTGTAAAATGCACACAAAATCAAAGATCTATATCGCCGGTCACCGCGGTATGGTAGGCTCAGCGATACATCGCAAGTTGGTATCAGAAGGTTATGAAAATCTCCTGCTCAGATCCTCCTCAACTTTGGACTTGCGGGACCAGCAGGCGGTTGCTGATTTTTTTGCCGCTGAACGGCCCGAGTATGTCTTTTTGTCAGCTGCTAAGGTCGGAGGTATCCTGGCCAACAATAGGTACCGGGCTGAATTCCTATTTGATAATCTGATGATTCAGACCAATACCATTCATGCAGCGTATGAGCAGGGTGTCAAGAAGCTGTTGTTCCTGGGATCTTCTTGTATATACCCGAAGATGGCTCCGCAACCACTGAAGGAGGAATACCTGCTGACCGGACCACTGGAGCCCACCAATGAGCCCTACGCGATAGCCAAGATCGCCGGGATAAAGATGTGTGATGCCTATCGAGCCCAATATGGATGCAATTTTATCTCCGCCATGCCTACCAACCTCTATGGCCCCAACGACAACTATGATCTGAAAACTTCCCATGTGTTGCCGGCTCTATTGCGCAAGATCCACGAAGCCAAAGTAGCGGGTGCTTCAGAGATCACGTTATGGGGCACCGGCAAACCAAGGCGGGAGTTTATGCATGTCGATGACCTGGCCGATGCCTGTTATTTTCTTATGCAACATTTTGATGAACCCGGCTTTATCAATGTGGGGGTAGGGGAGGATGTTGCCATTCTCGAACTCGCCAAGGTGATCAAAGACATCATCGGCTTCCAAGGTGACATCAAGCACGATCTTTCCAAGCCCGATGGTACGCCGCGCAAGCTGATGGATGTAAGCCGGCTCAATCAAATGGGCTGGAAGGCAAGAACCGGACTTGAGGCCGGAATCAGGCGAACCTATGAAAGCTATTTGAACACGCTGCAGATGTCTGATTCATCTTAGAAAGGACAATAACGGAGCGGCTCCCGCTTTTCCAGAGAATGTGAAATAGACATGTATAAATCATTGGGTTGCAGATTCTAGGCGGTAATCACTGCTGCCTGCCAGTTAGGAGGATCATTGTTACAGCATAAAAATTTTACTCATCATGCATTTTACTTCGAAGACATTTTTTTGCTATCTTTCCAGGTGAATAGTACCCATACAAACAAAAGTATCATGAGAAAACACCTCCTTGCCATAATCTTACTCCTCAGCACCCTTACCGCGTTTTCCCAACTTTCCATTCAGATGGATAGTGCGAGTGTGATCGTCGACTTTGAGAATACTGTTTCGGGAGTTAACATGGGAAACTATGTCGCCGAAGATCCACCTAAGGATGAGCCGGCGGATGGCCAGCTGGATGCCGATGCATGGTCGTTTATCGGAGTAGGCCCCCCACCAGACTCCAGCAGAGGTATTGCAGTCGATGGCGGCGTTAGTCCAGGCGGAGTATACGCTTTTGTGGTGAATCTAGATACCTTTCTGGGAGTGCAACCAGCTAATAATTCCTTTGTGCCTGGCTCCATCGTTCTAACTGTAGTAAATCAGACCGGGGACACGATCAATAACTTCGATTTGTCCTTTGAACGCTGGGTACACAATGACGAGGATCGGGGTGGAAATATGGATGTGTATGTGGAAGCTGGCGACACAATGGTGTTTGTTCCGGAATTGAGTTTTATGAGTGACAGCACTGCAGATCAAACACCCGTCTTTGAAGCAACCACAGTTGAAGCCAACGTGGCGATTCCCAGAATCCCACCCGATAGTACCTTATTTATCCACTGGATGTTCAGTGATACGACTGGCTCTGGTGCACGCGATGAATTTGGCATCGACGACATCCAAATCACCATGGCTGTATTACCCATTGAGCTGACTTTCTTTGATGCCGTTTTGAAAGGTCAAAGTGTCGAATTATCCTGGCAGACTGCTAGCGAAATCAACAATGACTTTTTTAAGGTGCAACGCAGTCAAGACGGCATTGACTTCCACTCAATTGGTACAGTGAGGGGCCAAGGTAATTCCAGTCAAATCAACGAATATCACTATATGGATCATCATCCAATGCCTGGGACCAACTACTACCGCTTGTTGCAGGTAGATTTTGATGGACGATCCGAGGTGCATCCACAAAGAGTGGTGCAATACCAAAGCGATATTTCCTTATTTCCGACGATTACTGCTGATCAACTTCAGGTGAAAGGTCCAGTGGTTGGTCTTGAGGTCCACATCGTCGATCACCTCGGCAGGAGACTATCGGAGCTAATCCTGTCTGATCAACGGACGATCGATGTATCGGCTTATCCCAATGGTCTGTATTACGTTTTTATCGAAGGGGAGGGGATCACGCAGACCATTCCCTTTGTAAAGCAATGATCGCTCCCCGGGAGATGCAGTAAGCAGTAGAACGGTGCCCTGGTTCTGGGCATCTTAAGCAGTATCGAGTACGGCCTACTCAAGTTTGTCCTTGAAAATCAATAGCAAATGAACCACAATTATGTTGTCATCATGGCTGGTGGGGTTGGCTCCCGTTTTTGGCCAGCCAGTCGTGAAGAAAAACCCAAACAGTTTTTGGATATGTTGGGATTGGGCAAGTCTTTACTACGGCATACCTATGAACGATTTACCCAGATTACCGATCCCTCCAAGATCTATGTGGTGACCAATGAACGGTACCGTGACCTGGTCAAAGAGCACATACCGGAGATCAGCCACAAGCAGATTCTGGGTGAACCCTCGCGCAACAATACGGCACCCTGCGTGGCCTATGCCTCACTAAAACTATATGACTTAGATCCGGAGGCAAATCTGGTGGTGGCTCCCTCCGATCATTTCATTGCGCAAGAGCAGGATTTCTTACAAGTTATTCACAAGAGCCTCGAGTTTGTGGCCTCTGGAGAATTTATTTTAACCCTGGGGATGAGACCCCATCGGCCGGATACCGGCTACGGTTATATTGAGTTGGGAGATGCATTATCCGGGACATCGGCGATCCATGAGACGATTGCCTTCAAAGAGAAACCTGATGAAGATACCGCAAAAAAATATCTAGAGGCTGGGAATTTTGTTTGGAATAGTGGCATCTTTCTGTTTTCCGCCAAGACGATCATGCAAGCTTTTTCCCGGCATGCGGAAGACATCTTTTCCATCCTAATTCAGGGCTCGGGAGCCTACAATACGGATGCAGAGCAGGAGTTTCTCCAGACCCATTATCCATCTACCCCAAATATTTCTATCGATTATGCCATTATGGAAAAGGCCGACAACATGTATTGCTATCCGGCCGATTTTGGGTGGACCGACCTCGGTACCTGGGGAAGCCTGTATGACTTTGTAGGGAAAGATAACCAGGGGAATGTTGCGATCGGTGGAAAGGTTATTCCAATTACTGCCAAAGGCAATCTCATGAAACTTTCATCAGGTAGAAAAGTTGTCTTACATGAGGTTCATCGTCTGTTGATTGTTGAGGAGCGAGATATTATCCTAATAACACCTCTAGATAAGGCAGATGAAGTGAAAAAAATCAGAAATCAATTAGCCAAAGAAGATTGATTAGGTGTGTGTGCAGTTTAGATATTCATGATTTATATCTTAACTATACATTGGGGAAGCGATCGCTGGATCGACATTCAGTGGCGATTTATCCATGCTCATATTGTAGGTGAAAAGAAAATCTTCGTCTCTTTAAGTCCTGATCTTGCCATCTACGCCAGTCGGTATGATTACGCACTCATTTCTTCTGATCCTTCGCATGCTGGCAAATTAAATAAGTTGGCTGCGAAGGCCTGTCTGGAAACATCAGACGATGACATTTTGATTTTTCTTGATGGCGATGCTTTTCCAGTTCAGCCCATAGATCTTTTTCTTAGTGCTACCCTTGAAGCTTTTCCATTGGCAGCACTCCAGAGGAGGGAAAACTACGACATCCAGCCCCACCCTTCTTTCTGCTTTACCAAAGCTTCTTTTTGGAACTCACTACAAGGAGATTGGAGTAGGGGAATCTGGATCAATGCAAATGGAGATGCAATCAACGACATAGGTGGTAAACTTCTATCTAGTCTCAATACAATAGGAGTGGAATGGTACAAAATGAAGCGAACAAGTAGTCATAAAATACATCCAGTTTTCTTCGGTGTTTATGAAAATGTAGTTTACCACCATGGAGCAGGATTTAGAGAGCCTCTGAGTAGATTCGATTTGTATTCTCTTGATTTGTCAGCAAGATCACGAAAGTTGGCATTCTATCTAAAGATGCACAATCTGGGCATTAAATTTTGGAATCACTTGAGTCGGGTCATAGATAGAAACGAAAAATGGAGTAAGGAAATTTACCATGCTATTAAGGGAGACGAAGAGTATATAATGGAAAATTTGAATTGACCAGGAGTTACCTCGTGATTGTATGGTCTTAGTAGATGCACTAAATCTAAAGAGCTATGGTGGAGTATGGCTCCTAAATCATTTAATTGCAACTCTATGTCATCATGAAATAAGGCATTTTGTTTTATATAACAGGTCCATAAGACGTAAGATAGTCAAGGCAGTTGAAGGTGATTGTGTGGACACCACCTTGCTTTTCATCCGTAGGCAGCAAATTCTTCACTATTATTGTGATAAATATTCTCCGAGAATATTATTTTGTTTTGGTAATTATGGCCCTGTCAAAGAGCTACCTAAAATTAGGGTCATTACTTCTTTTCAAAATTTCTTACTCCTAAAACAATCTGATAAGAGAGGATATTCCATCTTGCAAAAATGGAGCTACATGCTTAAGATATCTTATCTGAGGAGGACAGTTCCAAGATCCGATTATTTTATTTTTCCGACGGAGTACGTCAGCAAGGGGTTTCAGGAAAGTTTTCAAGTCTCACCAGGTAAGTGTAAAGTGATTTCTTTTTACAATCAACAAAAGATTGAGGCTTACCTGAATCAATTTATCTTGAGTGGATTGAAGAAGGATCAATCTTTTATTTATGTAAGTTCACCTTCTAGATATAAGAACCACAAGCTTCTCTTAGATGTATGGGAAAGATTGCTTATGGAAGGGTTGGTGCCTACTCTAAAACTTACACTACCAGTTAGAAGTAGAAACTCGAAACTCCTACTTGAAAGAATCTCAAGAATGAACGAGAGTGGAGCACAGATTATAAACCTCAATGAACCGGGTTATATTCCCTATAGCAAAGTGCTCGAGGAGACCTTCAGGTCTGCCTTTGTGATCTTCCCTTCATTGAATGAAACCTTTGGCTTCGGTCTTATTGAAGGCGCCATTCTGCAATGTAAGATCCTCGTAAGTAATAAGGAATATGTTAATGATGTTGTTGAACCAAGTCTGACTTTTGATCCTCACGATGTGGAGGATATCTTAGCCACAGTCAAAATAGCATTGAGCGAAGAAACACAGGAGTCAAATTTGGTGATGAAGGACAATATTCAAACATTGGTCAAGTTTATCAACTCACCAACATAAGCTAATAGAATATTTTCTTGAAGTAGTTGATAACGTAGCTCTCCGTATGTTCCTGCGAGGCTTCTACTCGTAGATGATTTTCCAATAAGTATTTCTTTTCATCTATGATTGCAAATATTTTATTTGCAAGATCTACTGCATTAGTGTACGATTCAGTAATTTTTGCATAATTACCTGGGATTGGATACCAGTCCGGCAAGAGTATTGGTTTGGCATATCTGATGGCATCATTTAGTCCGCCAGTGATGTGGGTTATCCCATTTATTTCAGTTGCATACTTATTCCTGATGATTCGTTTAGAAATGAGGAGAATAAGATCGCAAAATGTTAATATTGATTGATATTGGTTATGCGGTAAATATTGGGCATGCAGATTGACTTTCAATTTACTTTCTTGTCTATCTAGTTCCTCCTTAAATGGAAGTAACTTCTTGAAGTCTTTGGTCTTGCCAAATAAGTGAATATGCGTCTGCTGCTTAATTTTCCTCGATACCGTTCCTAAAGCTTCAAGCAATAGATCAACATCTTTACTCTCTTGATCTATTCTCCCCGGAATCACAATTTTCAGTATCTTATTCTCTCGAGGATATTGGTCTGATGAAGGAGTATAAAAAGTTGTTGGTAGGTATGTCAAGGTAATGTGTCGGAACTTCAAGTAATCTGGGGCAAATTGTGAAGTGCTCAATAGTCGAGTAATTCTTGCAATACTTCTGCGTTTAGAATATTCTCCTTCAATGATCTCTTTCAAAATGTGGAGAATGCTTTTCCATTTTAGCAATGGTTTGAAAGGGTTGGCAATTGGGTGAAGGAAATAATTTGCACCATGGATCAATATATAGGTCTTGAAACCATATTTTTTGTAGAAATGAAGGTCCATGTTTGAGCTATATGTTGAAAAAAGGATAAAATGAGCTTTATCTAGAAGTTGTTTTCGGTTGATGTGATCAGGGTCTCTGTATTGGTTTAGCGTCAAATACTGAACATTCACTATCACTGGCAAGAAATCATTTTGATTTATCATGTCAATAATACAGATCACAGATCTGGCAATCTTGGATAGAACCAATATTAGTTGTTCAAGTACTTCATGGTGGTGACCGAGCTCAAAGATCACAACAGTATCCTCAGTTTTCATGGGCTCTCAATAAAAGAGACTAGTAAGTATGAAGATAAGTTAATATTTGTTCTCAAATTGAGGCCGTTATGGACGTAGAACATCAGGATCTCTATCGGAAGTACTGCGCTGATAATCAGTATGTTCCATTATTTAGCAAGCCATCATGGTTGGATCTAATTGATCCGAACTGGAGAGTCGCTATGATTAGGGACCAGGATGGTGTCTTGGCCTTACCCTATCAGTTATCATACCATCGTGGGCTGCGCAGAATTGGAACTCCTCGAAATTCACCTTGGTCTTCTATTATTTCTTGGGGTTCGATGCGGTTAGGATTGGAATCCCTTATCAGAAAATTGCCTCAGAGTTCATATTATCGGTTTTCGATTGATAACTGGAGGACTTTTCCTACATCAGTATGGTTAGAGGCACAGTTTTCGCTTGAGATGTCCTACAGCCAAATCATTGACACCAAAGGTGTAGCATGGAAAACTATAACTGGTGCATTTAGATCTACTTTACGCTCAGAAATCTTGAAGGGTAAGGATATGTATGAGATTTGTGAATCTGACGATGTAGGAACATTATATGATCTGATTTCCAAGTCTTATGATCGACAGAATGCAAACAACACCTACGACCTGAAAACTTTACAGAGAGTTGTTGAGAAATCGCTGGTTGATCATTGGGGCCAATTGTTATTTGCGAAGGCCGCTGATGGAACCCCGGCAAGCGGAGCATTAGTTCTTGAAGATGCGCGTAAATTACATATTTATTGCCATGGCTCCCATATTACTGATAAAAATCGATTTGGTATTAAGGTGCTAATCGCACACATCTTGAAGAAGGCCCATAAAGAAGAAAAGATGCTCGATTTTTGTGGTAGTGAAATACCGGGTATTTTATGGCATAATATGTCATTCGGATCCACACTTTCAGAAACATTGATTGTCAGGAAATATCGACCAAGGTGGCTCTCATTGATTATTCGGAGGTGAAATCGGAAGTGGCCCCATTCGATCCTGGAGGAAGTGTATACAGCCCAAGGCAGCATAGAACGCCTTGTAAGGATTTAAAGTAAAGATTTGCTTCAGAAAATATTGGCATGCCCTAGGCATTAGAGTGGCTTTAGGCATGGAACGCCTTCTTTCAAATTTATGAAGGAAGTACAGCATGTTTCTCATTTGATAGTACGAAACCATATAGGCCTGATCCTTTAAAGAGGCACCAGATATATGTTTAATCTTCATATCTCCGGCATAAAGTATGTCATAGCCTGACGCAATTATCCTAGTGCTATAATCCCATTCATCATAATACAAAAATAGATCTTCATCGAATAAACCACATTCAGAGAGGATGTATGATTTTAGGATGACGAAAGCACCATGATAACGACCGGATTTTGTCAAGCTATTTGAAGGTTTGTTAACGAACTGCCGAGTTCTCCAATTAACAGATTGTGGATGAAAAATGGTTGTTCCCTCAGGAGAAATAATTTTGGGAGAAATAGCGGCCGCATTGGCATGCTTGGAAAGATATAAGCTCAATTGATATAATATTTTACAATCAAAGAAAATGTCAGGATTCACGAGCAACAAATAGTTTGAACGACTGATAATGTCCTGGCAATTGAGTATGAGGTAATTTAGACCTCCTGGGTAGCCCAGGTTTGTTTTAGATCTAAGTAGTGTAATCCGATCAGTTTTTTTAAGGTTTATCCTTTCGGTTTGACTACCATTATCTAATATGATAATCTCATTAACATCTGCACATTCATATAGATCATTGATGATCCTGTTAGTGAGAAAATTCGTTTCGTGATGTATTATTAGGGCGACTAAAGTCATCGTTTAGGCCTTTTGGAGAGGCGAATAACCCAGAAAGAGAAGATCTTCTCTAGAAAAGAGTTGTACTATCAATTCTTTATCACTTGTCAAAAGGAATCTCTTGGATTTACCGATGCTTTCAGCATGGATCTTTTCAGAATTTATTGTTCCACCGATAGAAGTACCTGAACGATATTTATGATGAACAAGCATTCTTGACATAAAGGGTATATCTAATGATTTGCAAATCCAAATCAGGTAGGACTCAGGATGAGTGACAAGCTTCTCATAGGAGAGATCAAAAATATCAATGTCCCATCGCCTCTTGTAATGAATTTTTAACTGCATTTTCATGTAAATGCAATAGCTAGCCAATTTGACAGATTGAGTCCGATCATAACACCAATAAAATGGCCGAAATCTTGACATTGTAGTAACAATATCCTTCTTAATGTCTTGACGGGTATCTTTCAATACTGGAAGAATGCTTTTTAGTTCCCATCTTGCTCCTGAGGGATGTACAGACCAGGGTAGTGAGATGGGTTTTACCCTACCAGTGTACTTTGGAAAAAATACCTTGGAAATCAGCCACCTAAGATGCGGTATATGAATGGGAATGAGTAGGACCATCATAGACGCGATCACATCCATTAAATCTCGGTCCGGCCAAATGACATGTGTGTCTATCCCTCTTAACAATCTTAAAATGTCGAGTAGAGTATGAGAATGATTGGGGATCTTAAAAACAAGAATATCGGTTTCACAAGACTTTACGTATTCTCCAATCATTGACAAATCAAAGACTGCTTCGTCGATCACAGTAGTGTCTGGTCGTACGGAAAAGATTAGGCTAAGCAGTGTAGTCCCTGTACGTTGAACTCCAGTAATAATGAGAACTTTACTAGGTGTCATTAGCATTAATAATAGTTGTACAACTTGAGGATTTGCTTAAGTTGCTTGTCATCAGTCGGAGCGACTATTGTTTTTCTTTTACTTTTTGAAACCAGAAAAGGTAACTTCATAGAAATAGAAAGGCGTGGAGATAAATTCAGAAAACGGAAGATCTTATTCACTTCTCTGAGGGGATGTCTGCACAAGTCTTCATACCTGATGGAAATGACTAGATCTGGTTTTCGTTCCTTCACCTTAATTACCCATCTTTCATGTTCTATCCAATAGAGAAGTAGAGTTTCTGAATCCGACTTCCAATATTCTGGAAATACTGGCCAACTTTGTACAGCCTCTTGCATGCTATTTATGACGTTGAAAGGCTCTCTAATAATATGGATAAATTTTGCCTCCGCAAAGTGCTGGTCAATGAAGTCTTGAATCACTGGATCGGCCTGCTGCACTGGTTTCTTGTCACCAATCCACCTCGGTTTCTTAGTAGGATGCGGTTTCTGATGGCTTGTGCCTTTTTTCATCAATTGCTGGTGCAGATCAACAAAAAGGTCTTCAATGGACTGATTCGAAGTTGCATTCTGCAAGGATTCATGGCATAACTTGATTGTTTCATTGAAGCCGAGTGGTCCATCCCGGTGGTACGGTACCAAAGATTCACAACAAGTGGTCTGATAAAGTATCCATAAAAGATCAGATTCGAAAGACACATGCACATCAGGATGTTGGTTAAGAATTCCGCATAAGATTGATGTTCCTGATCTCTTGTTTCCGATAAAAAAGACGTAATTCACCCTAATGTTATTCTCTTATGATTCCTATCTTTGATGTAGTTATAAACTGCATACTCTAAGGGATGGCGGGACTTAACTTTTTCAATTAACATTGGATCAATCGAATCATCTGGTTCGAAATTTTGATTATGATGTGGGATTCTCCAAGGTATCGGTTGTCTCAATCTTCTGGCTAAGTTTCTACAGGAAGAATCGAACTTCTCGAATAGTCCAACGTAGACAAATGATCGCAGGACTGTCTCAAAATTATGTTCAGTGACTTTTATTGGAAAATGATTTAACATCTTGGAGTGAGCGTCTTCTAAGAAGTGATTGGCACTTTCTGGTAGATTATCTCTATTCATATCCCAGAATTGATACCCTTTAATGATTCTACTTTTCTTGTATTGGTATTCGGAAATCAGCTGATGAAGAGGATCTCTGACAAAAGTGATAAATTGGGTAGCTCTGGGAAATTTATCTTCTATCGCATGACCCGTGCATCGATCAAAATGACCATGGATACAGGTAGGAGGCTTAAGCGACTCCCAATCGACAGTTTGGGAAGCAGCGGATTCTTCATGACTAGGATAATGTTCGTAGAAATTTGACCTTCCAAACCATTTTATTAGCAATCTAGCTACACTGGTTCCTCCACATTTAGGAATGTGGATTGATAGTAGTGGAAGATTAGTATCATATTCTCTAAACATTTCACTTATCTTAAGATAGCGATCTTCCCGTATCCCTTGGCAAAAAATTCGCTAACATCATTACGATTAAAGAGCCTGTAGTCTTGACCAGTCTCATCTTTGGCTATAACCCGATAGAGATAGATCCCGTTTGCCAAGTTATCACCGAAATCATCGGTACCATTCCATGAATATTCTGACAAGTTAGACCCCACCCGCAGTGCACCGAATTCAGCCTGGGTGATTTCCTTGACAACAGTTCCTTCTACAGTCAATATCTGTACTATAAACTGACTCGGTGGTTGGCCTGTTAGTGTATATGCAAATTTGGTACTAGAAGTAAAAGGATTTGGGTATGGTAAGAATCGGGAAATTGAATTTTCAAGGATAACCTCAAAAGTGATTTCATAATCAATATTAGACGACTTATTATTTGCTGCATCAGAACCATTGACCTTTAAGCTATATATTCCATTTTCTTCAAAAGTGGCATACCACCGAAGTGTCGCCTTATTCTCAGAGCCTGACTTAGCTGGTAAGAATTCAAAATCACTATTGTCCATGTGATTTACTGGATCAAAGGAAGCACTCTCTGGCCGCCTAATCAGTAGTTTGATATCATCTGCAGTTTCAATGGGTACAAGTATATTCTCATCTCGGAGTACAATATCAATGACTGAGCTGGGTGAGACAATATCATTGGCCATGATTCTACGGCCATCAAAAAATACATCAATTAGCGGTGGGATCTTATCGACTGAAAAACTAAATCGATGACTATAGAAATTGTTTGTCCTATTTGCCTCAGGTTGATCCCCATCAGGATTTAGTTCCAAAGTCATTGTAACATTCCCCGTGAAGTCTGACTTATTAAAAGAAACTTCAAATATTCTTTCATCAAAGGGATCAAATGATCCGATTCTAACGTCTTGACCAGTGGAAGTTGATGAGGCATCTTGAATCTTATAACGAACCAATGTCGAATCCATCCCAAACTTGCTCATGTTCACAATCGGAATTCTAAATACAACCTCCCCATCTAATCCTGAAGAATCGACTTCGAAATCTTCAGTGTTCACATTAAAAAGCAAATCACCATAAGCATCAAACTCGATTTCCCAGAATTCCAATTGAGGAGCTGTTTTTTCGGCTTCATCTTCCAGATCTAACGTCAATTGTAAATAGGGGTATTGGCCAGGATCTATATTGGCCAGGGGCATTTCCAGGGAAGGTCCTTGCATGGAAAATCTATCAAGGAGGTGGTTTTCGCCATCTGATCCTGAGCCCCTGATTTCAATAAAAACCTGATCGGATGTATCAGCGAGATGTAAACCAACAGAAAGTGATTTCCATACTTTTGCCGGCCCTATTAGGGAAGAGGTTATTGATCCCTTAGTTAAGAAGGAAAAAGGGGATGCAATAAACTCGATTTGATCGTCAAGATCAGATCCTATTACCTCAGCAATTACCGCTCCTCCTTTTTTGTAGCAAAATGTGTAAGGAAGATGAAAGTGACCAATGAAGTCCCTAACCATAGTCGAGCCCTGAGCTTCCAGATAATTAAAAATATTTCTTCCATCAAGCTCTAAACTATCATCAAGCCACGAGGAGGGATCTAAATCTACTTGGTTTTCATGCAATTGAGTGTAGATAAGTATATAGTCGCCCTCTATCACCCCATCTTCCAAAAAATCCATAAAGGCTTTTCTTTGTCCTGTTGTAGTAAGTTTGAAACTGCGATTTCGATTGGCACCCCTCAGTGGCCTGGTTACAAGTTCGTTCCCGTCAATGACTGCAACATTAATATCTCCACTGGGTGTAAAGTATAGGTTTTGTGGAGGAAGATTTCCATTGACTAAAATCAAGGGAGCAAAGCCTTCCACTGGTTTGCCATTGAAAATTTTTAAGTTGATGAAGAAAGGAATGAATTGAAGAGATCCTGTTGCAGAATCAATGCTAAGTTGGTTAAAACTATTTTTTCGAATTTGATATGGATGAGACTGATGCCATCCATACTTTCCTTTAGCAGTATTTCTAAAGGATGAAGTTGTCCAGGGTAAGTTTCTGGCTAGTATACTATCTGTGGTTACTCGCCAGAAGTATACTTTTTCTTTTTCGAGTATCGCAGATTCATCAATCCAACTTACTAGACCACCTATGGATGTTTCCACATGTCGTATCAGACTGGAACTTTTAAAGGATGCATTATCATCTATTTCTAGAATATATCGATTTTCACTTCCACTGTTTTCGCCGGCGAAAGCAGCCAACTGCAGTGGATCACAATTGATTAAGGCAAATTCGCTGGGATATGTTGGTGTAATTCCAGAATTAAAAACAAAGAACTCGAATGGATCTGTTTGATTGTTTTCTTCAGCATCAGGTTTTGGGCTTTCGTCTATGCTATCATCCGCATCAATGTTAATAACAATACTATTTTTCCCAACTAACATATCTGATACCAGGGCAACCTTTTTAAGTTGAGGGGTTAAGAAGCCGTCTATGGGAGTGTTGTACAGAAATACATTTGCATGAGAACTAGGAAGTGTATGGTCAATTTTAATGACTATCGTATCGTCAACATTTTTACCTAGATTGACGACATCGAAAAATAGATCAAAACTGTCGACATCAACGGTGAGTATTTCGGGATTGGTCCTGATAGATCTTGTTGAAACCAGGATGTCAGGTTTATCATGAGCACTCAAACTGTAGGATGGATCTCCGTGCATTGTAAACTGTTGTAAAAGGGTTCTTATGCTGATGGAAGGATTTTTGTCAAATCGAAGATTCGTGTTTTTGATAGATAAACCCATGCCACGAGTAAAGTATTGTCCTCCAAGGTAACCATAGAGAATTTTGGCATATTCGTCTAAAGCATTTAGGAAACCCAATCCTGAGGTGGCTAGGTATAAAGCTGCTCCCTTGTTCGGTGCAAATAAATTGGTTTCACCCAAGCTTTCAGTTGTAGTAAAAATATTACCTGTATGGCAACCCAAAGCGATCATAGTGGGATAACGATCTCGATTATTTAAAAATCGAGGGTCCTCAAATCCATCAAATTGTGTTTGGTTGATGCCACCGTGACCAAAATAGGTCTTCATAATTATTCCATCATTAATGATCTGAAGTATTTCGTCTGACTGTGCCTCAGAAATGATGTCTTGAGCTTTATTTCTAAATGTCAGTACTTCAGCACCAAATCCGTTGCCCTCAATTTCTCCAGCCATTTGTTCCATCTTACTAAAAATCACATCTTGTTCACTGCCCCGATTACCAGCACTCAAATGCAACACCCGCTTCATCCAACCCCTGGCCTCGATGGTTTGTGGTGCATTGGCGATCTGATCTTCCATGACTTTGATCTTATCCAGGTAAATACCGATCTGATCAGGGGATCGGGCAGCAATTCGACCTACAGGCACCAGCGGTACACTACTGAGGGCTCGGCTGGTCAAGAGATTGTCGGAGCCTGGGAGCCCGTAGACCGGTAAGTACTCATAGGGTTCCTCGTGCCGGCGAGCCTCAGCATATTCCAGACCCTTACCAACCAGGAAAATAAACTGAGGATCAGTCCAGTATTTCGCCAGGTAATTGGAAAAATTCTTGATGCCTAACGGATGCATGTCTACACCGTAGGCAAACTGATCGATCACCTGATCAATGTCAATGATTTTGGTGCGGTACGAACCTCCCGGATTGCTCTGCCGGTAATTGGCGTACTCCTGTACCCAATTGGTGCCTTGACCATCGTCATATAGCTTGGGATTGGATATGATGATGAATTCCGCATCGGAGCGATCCAATCGCTCCCATTGAGTTTTTTTGGCCACCGATACGGTCTTCACCCCCACATCACTGACCACATGAAGTTCCCGCCGGTTGGGGCCTGGTGGCAAATTTAGACGACCCACGTCCCCTTCGAAGATGATCTCGGTCAAATAGCCGGCGCTCAAGTCAAAGACCCGGTACCTGGTAGAGGTATTGAGTCCTAGGAATTCCAGGGTGGCCCCATCTCTAATGTCATCCAACGTCAGACCAAATGCCGGCTGTCCATCAAATCTAAGTTCTCGAGGATAGGTTAAGGCTATGGTGCCAAAGCGGATTTTGTCATTTCCTCCCCCCGATTGGGCAGACAAGGTATTGGTCTCCTGGAGGCCGGAAACGGGGATGACCGTATCTATCAAAGGTGCTCCACCCCTTCCATTAGCGCCCGGGAAGGTATGTGAGCTCAGCGGTTGACCATTCCAGGATATGCTTACTTCGTGAAATTGACTATTGCCGGTAAGCCGATAGTGGATTGTAGAAGTCGATTGAGCTGGCAAGGCGGCACTGGCGGGGAGGGAGAAATCATGACTGGTGCTTTCGCTACTGCCAAAACCCTCCGCTTCTACATAATGTGAAAAGCGAACCTGGGAATTGAGGAATGGTTTGAAGTGTCCATCGGCCAAGACCAAGGTCTCGGTGTGCTGATACCATGACCGCAAGGGGGGTAAAGCCCCGTTGAGATCATTGACGATTTCTTCGTACCTCACACCGGCTTGGCCATCCCAGGTGAGGAAGTACGATGAGGTGTCGGTGTGAAAACTGTACTCGGGATTGAGCATCTCCTGGTCGGGATCTTGAAATAGATATCGATCCAAACCTGAACGGTTCCTTCGTCCATAAAACTCGAGGTAATCTCCGGGGCTTAATGGGTTGGTGGTGCTGCTATGAATCTTTTGTTCCTTTCCCATCCAGTATAACCGGTACGCTGAAGCTGGTATTTGTTCGATCGGTATACCAGCGGCCAGCAATACGTCATAGGTCAGCCGGTATAGACCATCTTCGGCAACTTTGATCTTGAGGGTGGTCTGATCGTAGTTGATCCACTCGTTTCCGTACAAGGTATCTCCGTTTTCAATCAGTTGAGCCAGAGATGATTGGAGAAAAGACATGAAGAAAAAGACAGTTAGGGTATATCTTACCAGGTTCATTATCAGCGTCTTATAAGCAGTCCAATGTAGTGCATTACCTTGAGTTCGTTCAGTACTCTAACGACAATTTCAATAAAATTGTGTCCAAACCCCAGCCGAAAGACTACAGTGAGCAATGTATGAAAATGCCGCCAACGTAAGCATTCAGCCGACAAATGTTTCCAGCTGTCAAATCCCTTTTATATTTGTTGTTCAACCCAGCGCATCATGGACTATACCAAGTTAAAGGGCAAAGTCAAAAAGTACCGGCAAATTCTAAACAATACCGTGAATTACCGGAAGACCTGGAAGGACTCTTTGCGCGCTATGATCGAAGAGCAACTCAAGACGATTATTGCCGAGACCGGCCTCAAAGCCACCGTAGAATTAAAGGAAAATCTCAACAATCTCGAAGCCGTAGTGCTGGACCTGGGTACCCACCAGAGTGGAATTAGTGAGAAGGTCGGAGAAACCCACCGGACTTTCCTTAAGTCCTATGGCATGCTCATCTATCAACAGTTGTTTAATGGAAAGATTATGATATCGATCGCCCATCCGGTCATCGAAGGTTTGGCCAAACCCAAACCCCCAAAGCAAATAGAGATCGTCAGACCTGAAGAGTTAACCCAACCTTTTATCATCCGGCATACCGAGGAGTTTCTCAAGGAGATCATTGCCTGGGAAGACTTTGATGATGATGTGCCACAGTCCCAGCCCATCGGCTTCCAAACGAGTTTTGACAAAGGAGTTATCCAATAAAATGAACACAGTTTTTCCGACCCTGATTTGGACCATGATAGCCGCATTGTGGTTCCTGTTGGCCAGCTGCGGTGGTGACACGAGTTCGCCGAGCAATCGACCTTTTGCCCTTACGATCGATAATACCTCTGCCGATACCCTTTACAATTACGGCATTGACGTCGATCTGATTCCAGTGGATTCAAACCTAAGGATGATCTATGGCGATGAGGAAGTACCCTTCCAGTTTGAAGATCGGAATGAGAATGGCGTTCCGGACAAGCTGTTTATGCAATTAGACCTGGTGCCTTTGACCCGGCACTCCCTGTACGCAGAGATCAGCAATCAACCCCGGGTGCAGGCCAGCCGGCAGGTGGATGTGCTGATGATCGATGCCACTTCCGGTAAGCGGATGAAGAACTTCACGTACTCTGGCAGTGGTCAGCTGAAGAACCGGGGAGTCATCTTCGAAAACAGCTGGATAGCTTACCGCATGCTGTTGGAAAATCCCTTTGCTTTTGACATCATAGGCAAGACATCAGATGAACTGGTATTGGGGTCCGGTGATCTGGACCTGGAAATCGGTGGGAAATGGGGCCAGGATATCCTCACTGAATCACCGTCATTGGGGATTGGCTCACCGGCTTTCTACGATCAGACGGAAATGGTTCGATTCAATTCTTTTGACAGCCGGGAGGTTGACATTGTCTCAGCCGGACCACTACGGGTTGAAGTGCATACTACGGTTAGAGGCATCCCAGTGCGGGATGAAGTCGTCGATGTACGGATGATTACATCCATGCAGGCCGATCATCAGTGGCTTGAGGTAGAGTTGGAATTGCTCTCTAGCACTGCCTTGAATCTACAGTTCGGATTTGGACTGCCTAAGCATCCTGAGGCTACCGATTTCACCCAGGGAAAGGAACACGGCGTGCATTTTGCTTATACCCATGGTCTGCAATCCGCCCAAGGCGAACAACTGGGATTGGCGTTGATGGTACCGGAGCAGTATGAGCTGGACCATTATCGCGACGATCCCCACGACTACTTTTATCTGGCCACTCCCATTGACAGTAAGGTATCCTACCGACTGCTGGCGGCCTGGGTCAAAGGACGGCGTACGATCTTTGATGAGGTACAGTTCTATGATTTCGTTAAAGCCCAAGCTCGTCAGTATGCCACCGATCCAACGGTGAAAGTAGATTGGGAAAGAAGCAAATAATGGTTGATTAACCTTTCCTTGCTACCTGCTCAAACGATAAGCTTCACTAGTCACAAAATATTTGGCGATCATATTCGGTACTTCCCAATCGGGCAATTTGCCCGCCTCCAGATACTTTAGGAAGGCCTCTGTCACTTGGGCAAAGTGGGCCTCGTGGCCTATTTTGAATGAATCAGGGATTTGTACTTCCCATCCATGGTCTGACTCGATATAGGACAGTCCAGGATAGGTTTGTTCCAGTTCTGAGAGCGCACTTTTCAAACCGGTCTCAATATGGGAGGCTTGTCCCTCATCTACCGGTTCGACATATAATGTGGTTAAATAGTTCTGAGGTTTATCTTGTCGAATCACCAGATTCGCTTTAGATCCCTTCATGATCGAGTAATGGGTATCCTTGGCTCCTTCTGGAGCTTCGTAATTCCATATCACGGATACTTTGGCGTGGATATCTTTCACTTTGAAGAAGATCTCACCATTGGAGTAAACATGCAATAGAGAATCTTGCACATCTTTCATCAGGTAATCCGGATATTTTTCCAAACCGGTGGTAACCCGCTCAAATTGGCTCGGCGTCAGTTCAGTGGAAAAACGCCGGCCCGACAGCACCTCGATATCAGTCTGATAATCTAGACTCTGCTCCGGAAAACATTCCCAGAATACCAAATCCACCAGGTGGGTGGCTACGTCAACAATACCCTCGCCTTGTTGGGTCACATCAAAAAACCAGGCGGGTCGCTTGAGCGGATTGCCTGACACATACTTGAAAAAGTGATGTACACTTTCTTTGGTGATGGAAGGATCGTCCTGGGTACCTGGCTTCATCTCACCAAAAACTTCCGGAAAACGAGATAACGCTTTCTGCAGGATGGTGGTAATCTCATAGCGTTCAGTCATGATGTCGTATAACAGGACGTCAGATTTTGCTGCTTGCTCGAAGGTTTCCTTCAATTTGACAAAGCCTTCAGGATTTATGACCATTGGCTTGTCTGCCAACACATGCAGGCCGGATGCTATCGACTGCTGAATGTAATCGGTTTTACGGGCATTGTTGCCAGAAAGCACAACCACATTGCCCGGTTGATCGGTGATCATCTTTTCAAAAAAATCCTTCCCGCTATACACTTCTTGTACCCAATTTGTGGGATTGTCAGACCGGGTGTTGTACTGGTGCACCAGGTTCATATAGGCATCCAGTTCCGGACCCTCCGGAGCAAAAACATGGACCATGGAATCCACTTGGTCGTACATATTTTTAAGGACCAGCCCGGCGTGAAAATGGCCGGGCTCTACAATCATCAATTTTACCGGTTTCATCGTATCAGCAGTAGGATTTTGATCACCAGGGGATCCGCAGCTCATCAAAAAGAACAGTAAAGGGGATGCAGCGACAACAGCTCGATAATTCATGGAAAAAATCTGGATTAAGTCATTACATAATTGGTGCCATAGGGGTGCCTTTGCGGCCGCGACAGCATTGCATTGGCCTCATCATCATTCTTAAATCGCTCTTTGACCGGATCCCAATACAGCTTGCGATCAAATTTCATGGCAATATGCGACACCAGACAAGCAGAGCAGGAGCGATGCGCCACTTCAACGGGTGCGACGGGCAAGCTGTTTGATAAGATAGATTCCAACCAATCCTGATGTTGCTCCGGGCTTTCGTACAGATGAATTTCGTCTTTTCCGATTTCTGACTGTAAAATCTTTGGATCACTGGCGTTGAAAGCATCCGAATTTTGGGCACCGGCCGGATCGCTGGCCGTGACACCTACATTGCCCCGGGACACAAATATCCATCCGTCAGTACCGATAAACTTCACACCATTGGGATAGGCACCACTGACGCGCATGGTGACTCCATTGGCATATTTGGCTTCTACCTCAAAATCACCATGTACATTCCAAAGACCGGAAGTGGGAAATTGAGCCGTGGCCTCTACTTCCACTGGTCCGGTAAATTCGGTACCCATGCCCCAATGGGCCGTATCGATGTGATGAGCACCCCAGCCGGTGATCATACCGGCACCAAATTGCTCACAGCGCAGCCAGCCCGGACGGCTGTAATCATCCTGGGGGTGGACCCTTTTTTCGGTATAGTAGACGTATGGTGTCGAACCTAACCACAGGTCATAATTTAAATTTTCCGGAATAGGCATTTTGGGTTCTTCTTCTCCCGAGGGATCACCAGGCAATCCAATCTCGATCATTTCTAAGCTGCCCAATCTTCCATTACGTACCAATTCGCAAGCACGCTTAAATTGAGGCCAGGGACTGATCGATCGCTGTTGACTTCCGATCTGGAACACCACGCCGGTCCGATGCACGATATCACTCATCTGCCTACCTTCGGCTATAGTCAAGGAGGTGGGCTTTTGCAGGTAAATGTGCTTGCCGGCCAGGGCTGCCTCCATGGCAGGTTGAGCATGCCAGTGATCAGGGGTGCTGATAATCACTGCGTCAATATCGGCATCCCTTAACATATCACGGTAATCCTGGAAAACTGAAATTTCTACATCCTGTTCAGCCCTATTTTCTTGATACCACTGCTGAACCCAGACTTTACCTTCCTTGGCCCTTTTCATATCTACATCGGCTACCGATATAATCCTGGCCACGTCATTCTTTATCGTTTCAGGGAGATCATGTCCCTGGGCGATACGACCAAAACCGATCTGCCCGATCTGGATGCGATTGCTGGGTGCTTTTTTACCCAAAACTGATGCTGGAACAATACTGGGTATGGCGATTGTGCCGGCCATGGTGGCAGCTGATGTCTTGAGATATTGTCGTCTGGTGAATCTTTGTTTTGTCATAATCAATCTAATATTATGGAATTGGTTGCTTGTGAATAGTTGAGCTTTCGGTCTTGCAAAACCCAAAGAATTCCACCCAGCAAATGATCGGTAAACTGGGGATCTAAATAATATTCTTTCTTGTGTCCCAAGGCGGTGTACCACTGACGGCCGCCATACAGCTCCTGGTACCAACTGAGCGGAACCAGATCACCAAAGACGCTCCCGGGATATTCTTCCTTTTTGTCGTCCTCTACAGTCGTGAGGTCGGCCGCCATAATCACATGAATGCCCGGATTCAGATGATCGATATAATAACATTCATCTTCCCAGGACCAAAGGCCATCTAAATGCATCATCGAAGGGTGCGTGGCATCGAGAATCTTAATGTCGAAAGTCTGTAGAGGCGGATGACGGCGAAATTTGCCTCCCATTACTTTCCAAAACCAGGGCCATTCCCGCTCTGAACCGGTAGCGGAATGAATACCCACCAATCCACCACCAGCTTGGATGTAGCGTTGAAAGGCCAATTTTTGGGCTGGAGTATCAAAAGTTTCATTGTTGGTATTGGAAAGAATGATGGCGCCATACTGTTTTAAGTTCTCTTCCGTGATATCGGCCGGATTGTCCGATGCATCTACCGTAAATCCATGCTCGTGACCGAGTTTCTGGATAGCCTCGACACTTTCCTGCAAGTTGTCGTGCACATAACCTTCACCGTTTTTGGTATAGACCAAGACGCGGTCGGTAGTGTGATTTCGGATCAGATGAATTTGCACCTTTGGTGGGTCCGCATAATCCTGCCAATAACGTTCGGCTTCTTCCGGGGTCATTTTTCCGTCATAAACGACCATACGGTACCGCAAGAAATAGGTTTTTCCGGGTTCCAACACCCAATCTTCTTCTTGTGCCGGATTGAAATTGAAAAAGACATTTTCCTTCCCATCGTTCGATCCGGTGGGCCAGATGCGCAGCTGTTCCGGGAAATTGTAGTTCTGCGGATTGGTCATAAAAAGGATACCGGATGTTCCCACATTTGATACACCATTGACATCACACCAGCGGGCTCTGGTCGCATTGCCAGTAGATTTGTCCTTGCCCGTTGATGTCCTTAAGGACGCTGATTCGTCGTCCCATTTTTCGGTGGCCCTAAATCCAAAGCCTTGATAGCGGTAGGCATCGATCGTAAAAATGGAGTCTGTAGCACAATCCAGGCGTGATTCGAAATCAACCAGCCAGATTTTTTGTTGCGGATCAGCATTCCAGGTGCGAATATGTACTTGTTCGAGTAAGGCGGTCTTGGCACCAGAAGGATCAGGTGCGGAGAGGTCGACATGTTCATGAGTGGAAATGATTTCTCCGAAGACCGGGCCGGAAATTCTCCTGGGTTGCCCTTTGACTTTTACGGTACCCTGCCCTTTGTACAGATTCCAGAAATCCACTTCCCGGCCTTCAAAATGGGTTTTTGTCCATGGATTCCAAATGCCATAATGGTGGAAATGGTCCGGTGGTTGAATCCGGGTCAGCACTTCTCCCGAAGGAGAGTAGAGGGGATGAAGGTATCCTGCTCTTTGGTATAGTGGGCTTTGGCCATCTGGTGCAGGCATCTCATCAACCCGGTAATGGAGGACATCCTTGCCACCAATCTCCATCTGCACAGTCGCTTCTGACCTGGTGGTATGCACCTGGATCTTGGGTGCCTCGTGGCTGTTCTCACTGGAAGAGGTCAACTGAAAAATTCGCTTATTGCCTGCTGGTGTGCTTCCTTCGAGGATCCAATGGATTTGACCATCATAGATTTGGAAGGGTATGTTCTTTCTGGTTCCCTCACTGACCTCCCAAAACTTCAATCCATCCGTTGCAGGGATCTGACGTCCCTGAAGGGAAAGGCAAACCGGACTGTTGATGCGCTCAATCGAACCCGCATCTACAGAACAGCTCAGCCAAAGTTGGTCTTGCCCAAAGCCGGCTGCCAATGAAAGGATAAATAGGGAGAAGCAAAGGAGAAATCTTATCATGATAGCTATCTCTAATTGGTCGCGATACTCTTTATTAGATGATCTTTACAGACTACCTACGGGGACCGATGAAGATACAATTTTTGGTCATTTTGGGTCGGATCGGTTCGGACGCTGTTGGTAGGTGAAAGAAGATGTTCATGAAGTGCTTGACAGGAGTATCCCCAACCTTCCGGTTGGGAAGCCTGAGATATTTGGATCCACATAAGGCACATACATAGTGGCACATGGAAATTGGGTGTCAAGAATCTATGTGATCTACTGTATCTATGTGGTTCAAAAAATGACTTTGAATGTCCCAAGCATTTTGATGGGGAAGCATCCCCAACCTTCCAGTTGGGGAAGCGGCTTTTAGGCTAGTTTCAATCTGCGTGAGGCGTCTCCCCGGTTTGTCGGAGCAAAGCGGAGGCAAACAGGGGTAAGGGGGTGCAGGAGGGAGGAACCAATTTTCTTTGTTCAACGAGTGTGCACGATAGTTCTGAATAAGGGTAAGGCTGTAGGCCTTACATTCCGACACCAGGGGCATGCCCCTGGTATGAACCTGCCGATCCGAAGCAGGCTGAAGGTCTGCCACTCTTTTATGCAAAGGTCTTTGAGGTGAGCCTGCCTGGTGTAATGATATTCATGTGAAGCTACAAACTTCGGATAGCGTGGTAATGAGCCGACTAGAAAGTCGGTGATACTTTGAATGTATCCCAGGCTTGTGTCGGGGAGTATCCCCAACCTTCCGGTTGGGAAGGGGCTTTTAGGCTAGTTTCAGTAGAAGTTTCATAAAGGAATTCTCCTTGGTTTCAATGCTGTGTAGGGGGCCTCCCCGGTTTGTCGAAGCAGAGCGGAGGCAAACAGGGGTAAGGGGGTGCGGGAGGGAGGAACGACCAAATTTCCTAGTTAAACAGTCTATGTACGCTAGTTCTGAATGGGAAAGCTGCAGGCATTACACTCTGACACCAGGGGAAGCCCCTGGCATGAACCTGCCGATCCGAAGCAGGCTGAAGGTTTGCCACTATTTTGTGTCAAGGTCTTTGTGGTGAGACTGGCTGGGTATGATGATAATGGGGGAAACTCAAGCTCCGTTTAGTATCTCCCAATGATGATCAGCTAAAGACTGTCATCGATCTGCTTTTCCGCATTTAGTCCAAATATCACTCTGACTAAGCAATAGGTGTTATTTCGTTATTCCTTCCGTCCAAGTCATCCTGCAATTCTTGATCCCAAATGTATTCAATTTCAAATTTATTATTGGGATACAAAGTAAAAATTGCACGGTTCCAGTTCTTGTGAATTGGTGGTTCTGTCGTTGTAATTTTATATATTGAATGAACTGCCCTGGCTTCCCAAAAACCAAAACTAACATCAATGTTTTTTAGCAAATGATCAAAAGCACTTTGATATTGACCTTCAAACCTAACAGCTCCATCAAATCTAATGATTTGTATTATTGCTTTTTCCCATTGATGCTTTTGCAAATCTTCATGGACCTTTGCGGCAATTTTTTCAAATGATTGCTTAAGAGTCAATTTTTATGGATTTTCAAAAGATTGATTAAATTTTTTGCCATCAATCCATCAATCTACTTCAAAACCAATGGGTCTTTGAGATTGGCTAAGAAATACAGCTCTAACTTCTATTTTGATATCTTTTCCCTGCACCATCGCCGAGGCCCACTCATTCTCCATTATTTTCCAAGCTCCTTGATTCAGGTTAGCAGATTGAGAGTAGTAGTTTATTTGTTCACCAGGACCAAAAAACCGAGCACCCACAATATGCCCACCTTGATTAGTCCCTCGAACACCGTCTTTCACATCAACAGCCCTTATCTGCTGATTTCCTAAACGTACTCGAACCATATCATCCAAATCCCCTGATGTTCTAAACACCCGGCCAAATTCATCAGTTTCATAAGTGAATTCATCAATATCATATTTCATGTTTTTGATTAAAGGAATCCAGTTAAAAATAAAATTACCAGGTCCTCCCATAATCACCCTACGGGCGCAACTATTTCGTCCTAAAAGAGAGCTGGACTAGGTACATGTTTTGGCATTATAAATTAATCAAATTATGATACGGGTGTATCTTCCTTTACTCGCCAAAAGTCCTCGTGCCAATTTTTATAAAGTAAATTTTCATTGATTTTTCTTGTAATGAGATTCATTTTGATGGTAACTTCTTCAAAACAATTTACGAAGTCAAAAATATTTTCGGCGAGTTTTTCTTTTTCAGGTCTCACTTCTCCCCAGTCTCCATTTAATTTCCAAATACTATCTTTGTTCTTTTCGTCTATTCCCAAAAGAACAGAATCATTAATATCAAACTGACCGACCATTAAAAATCCGTCTTTGTGGTAATCATCAATTTTATTTTTGTATTTTTTGATTTCTAGTTCCAAAGTTGAACTATCAAAGAAATGAGACATGGTATTTTCGTAATCATCTCTTCCAAAATAGGATACGCTTGTTAATTGAATTAAGTCAGATCCTATTTTAAAATACTTTATATTTAAGCCTTCTCTGCCTGTCTGATAGTAATTAAAAAAGATGTTGAAGATTGGCGGTAGTTCAAGTTGTTTTTGGTCAGTAATTTGTTTCCTTCGTAATAATTCGATGCCTTTCATTTTTCAAATTTGAGGTGGATCGAACAATCCTTTTAATTGTCTACTGACAATAGCACGACCACCGGTATGATAATTTTGAATGCTCTGATGGACTGTTTGTAGCACTGGCATCATGGATTCACCATCTTGATGATGATGCCAGGTGTATGGCTCCGACCATTGTCCATCTTGTTTAATCCTGAATGATGAACCATATTGATTTGTAAATTGAATATTTCCCTCCCCTACTATGCCCTTAATTTTGTTATAGGCTCTTATATAATCATCGTTTGAACCATCCATCATAATTTTCACCACATGGATCTTATGTGAAATATGCGGTTCCAACCTTGGAAATCCAAACTTGTCATATGTTATATTGTTGTACTTTCCGGGCGGACTATGAGGTGACTTTAGTGTAGGAGGTAGTTTCATTATAGAAGGACTGTATAGATCGTTTACTTTATTGATGTAGTCAGTAGATCTACCTATCATCTTTTCTATTAAATCGGTATTTGTCCTTACCCAAGTGAATGAATTGAACAATCCCCTCCACGCCTCAACCACTCCATCCCTCGTCACCATGAGATCTCTTAGCTCACCACTGAGCTGAAGATCCATGACCAGGTCTTCCCTTACATTTAAGGGAAGGTCCAAATTATGAATTTTGAGGAATAGGCCACGATCGAGAAAATCGGCCCTGGCAGTAGCATCTTCCAAGGTCTGGGCCAGCCGTTGGGCCAGTTGCTCATCCTGGATCTTGAAGAGTGCCTTGACGTGATTTGTCGTTAATCGTTCTGGAAAGATGGTTTTGAGCATTCTCCAGATGGTGCTGCCATCGGGATTAAAGCCCGCAGCATGTACTCCTGGTGGCAAGTCAGCAGAAAGCTTGAGCAGTCCTCTGATGACGACAGCTGGAGGTAGTGCCTTTAATCGCTTCAATAAAAATGGTGAGACTTCCAGTGCACCTTGGAACAGTAAGGCGGATAATGCTCCCTGGGCACAAGCGGTTAGATCAAATCCATCCTTTACCTTTCCATTTTGCAGGTTGCCATCAACAAAGCAACTTATGGCTGCAGAAATGGCCGTTTCTGCATATCGGGATTCCAGCATGATGATAGCTTCAGCACCAGAAATGGCTCCCGTAACTGGATCTATCCGGTTTTTAGCCTCATTCCAGGAAATGGCCTCTTCTGGATCTGGAAAATAGTAGTGGCAAGCCGTCTGAATAAGCAAGTCCAACGTACTGCCTATTGAAAATCTAAGAGCCAGCCGAGCAGGCGTTTGTGCTATGATCCCCTGGATGATAGGAACCATCAAACCCTCCATACTGATACCCAGACCAGCCAAGGCAGCAGGTGTGAACCCAAAGGCGAGCAAACCTGCACAAATGTTATTGAGGTTTTCCATCCATTCACTGGGTGGGTAATTGGTGGATGGAAGGCTTGTCAGATGGGAGAGTACACAGGGATTTGCACAGATGACTCGCTTGAGGATATTGTCCGAGGTAAGAAATGGATGATTCTTGTACGTCTGGAGCAGTTCACTACAGGGACCTTGGTAACATCCGCAATTGGTCTGAGGCACATCAGCTTGCTGAAAAACCTGAAAACCCTCCAAATCCAACTGGTTGGCAATAGGTTGTCGATCTGAAAATGGAGAAGACGAATGTTGGGGGCCATGATGCAGGATCTTTTGCTGACAACCTTGGCCGGAAATACCGGCATAGATGTATTGATCTAAAATGGGTAAGCTGGGAAGAAAGTCACCAGACTTATTCAAGTTGCGATGCTGATCCATGGTGCCTTGCGCATAACCAAGGAAGCGACGCTGGGTCTTATCCCACCAACCATAGAAGACATCGGTACCGACATTAAATCCAGCTAGTGATCCCTGAGGCCATCGATCATCATCGTCTGGATAGTAGGCAGCAACAGCATCAGCGGGTAGGATGTAACGATGGCCACTGGGAGTAATAGAAGCAAATTGGCCAGGATTTTCCGAGTTTGAAAAGTAGATATAGTTGGTATATAGGAAGGCTTCTTCAGGTACAATCCTTTCTCCTTCCTGATCACCTTGAAACAAGTACAGCTGAAAGTCGGGGTTGTAGATGTGGTCCCAATGCAGATAGGGCAGTTGATCTCCATTGGCATAGTCCATGAGCCAATCGGTGGCATTTTGTGGGATGTTGAACTGAGAGAAAGGGTGTCGCAGGCCAAAGATGCCATGACCCAGTTCATGGGCGGCGACTAAGGAGGAGGAAGACTTGGTCTCTTCATTGCCACCGTCAAAGAGGTATCCATACTGCCTTTGTAGTGGCATGAATCCGGCCAGTCCGGTGGATGAGGCTACATCGGTGAAGATCAGATAATAGGTATCGTGCCGGTAATCGTCACCGAGGGACTGAAAGAGGTGCCGGTTAATGTCTTGTAGTTTGGGGCTGTAGTTGGCGAAAGTGGCTGATCCCTCGGTAGCGATGCGCCCATCCTCACCGAGGAGATCGAGGGGTAGATTGATGGAGGGCAGGGCCTGGACCGTAAGGTTAACACCCACTGTCGAGTAGATACCTTGCAGGGTTGTGGTGATGTCTTGGGGGATAGAGGCGTCACTGGTCGGTACCAGCGAGACGTGGAGGTCCATTCCCGGCAGGTGCATCAATTCGAAGGTGCCAATAAGTACCTGCTGCCCTGAGTGCAGGATGTGTGTAGCATAGACCGTTTCACGGGCATCTCGAAATAGGCCTTGGAGAGAGAGGGTGGCACGACGACCGGTCCAGGTGGTCTCTACCAGTCGTCCGCTCTGGGTCTTAAAAATAATGCTGTCGGGATTCGGGCCCTCGTCGCTCAAGATGGCTGTGATCACATCGGTCTTATTGTTGATGATGGCCTTAAAGGGAACCAGGTAGGGATCGGTATCATCGTCGACGGGTATTGCGGGATACAGCGCCAATTCATTGGAATGGGCCTGAGGGCTTACCACATCAAAAGCATATTTCCCTTCTCCCGCATGGAAGGTTACTCCTAAAGAGGTGAGTTTGGCAGGCCTGCCCTGCTCGTCGACACCCAGGGTGTTGGTTGCATGAGGAGCCCCTCCCGGTGCCAAAATACCGGCCTCTTTGAGGAGGCCATCCGCATCGACCACATAGACCTTGCCATCCGCACCAGTAATTTCGGTATCGTCACCAGACCAGGGTACGGTAGTGGTGACTTGATTGCCTTGGTCGTCGGTACCGCTGATGGTGATTTGCCCTTCCGAGAAGGAAGCCTCTTCAATGGTAAAATCAACTTGAACCCATTCGGCGGGTTGCTCAAGTGCGTCATTGATAAATTCCAGTTGGTTGAATTCTCGCAGGAAAGAAGCGAGATTGGGTGGAATCAGATGAACTCCTGCACCTGATACATTCATAAACCCATCGTACATCAAGAAGTCAGTGTTGACTTTGATATTGTCAAAGTCAATATTTACCGCAATCGGATCTTCTGCAGGATTCAGGAAATTCCGCAACGGAAAGTTCCAGATCATAACCCCGGAGCCGGAGAAATGGCCCTGGCCACCGGTTACCTCCAGTAACTTGACTTTGAAGTCACCGGCGATGACCGTATCTCCAGGCTGTAGAAGGGGTATGGGTGTGTCGTTATCATTCAGTAGAGGCTGAACAGCCACACCGCAATCGTACACGATTTTGGGAAGAGAGCCGGTGTTGTTGATATAGAAAGGTGTAGGATCAGAGTAAGAAGAATCCCTGCAGATGGCCACGATTCTTCCGCTGTGGTTAAGGGTGGAATCTAATCCGTTTAACGAAAAGTACCGGTCTGCAGTAGTGAATACTTCGACTGGCCGGCCGGCGGTATCTAGCAGAGAGATCTCATAGGAGACGCCCTGACCCTCCCAGGCCAAATCGTAGGCTCCATTCTGTTGCCTTGTGGCCCCGGTGAGAAGGGGTGGAAGGCAGAGGTTGGGATCGGCTTCCAATACGATCACATCGGTTTGCCCATCCGGTTCATCTCCGCCACAGGTGCGGCTGATGAACAATTCGACGATGCTGGCTGGAGAAATGCCCGGCAGCTGATAGCCGATGGTGTGGGTCCGTTCTACCGACCAAGGACCTTGATCAATACGCCAATGCACGTCATAGAAGGTAATTGCAGAGGAATCAGCTGGTGGGACCCAAGTCAAATGTATGGAGGAATCGCTGCGAGAGGCTTCCAATTGTGCCGGAGGTAGACAAGCACTTGGCTTAAGCACATCTTCGCCCCATCTAAAGCGCGCGACTTCACTAAAACCATTCCGCTTAAAAGTAAGCTGCCCGGTGAGATCTTCAACACGAACCTGTATCAAATAGGTATGTCCGGGTTGGAGTGGAGGATCATAAGGTTGATAAGTGTACTGGGTGAGGTCGGTAACCTGGGTCGAGAAGTAGGGCGTAGTCATCTGGACCACCTGGGCATCGGGAAGGCCGGGTATGGTGTCATAAATGGCCAGGGTATATCGCACCGGGAAGGAGCCGATGTGTTTATTCCACCAGGTGAAGTTGAGGAACTGCGGACTGGTCACGGGTTGTAGCCCGGTGGGAGTGATGATTTCCGGTGGGTCCAGCAATTCTGCGTAGATGGGAAAGAAGGCGGTATTGGAAACCACCACATTGCGTTGCAGATCCAGGGCTTCGGCGTACATCAGGTAATTGCCCTCCGGCAGTCGGCCGCCGTTAGCGAAAAGGGTCTGGAGATCAATACCCAGTACATCCATGGTGGCCACGTCGAAGTAGGGAGCCAGGGAAGCATTGTCCAGGGTAATGGGTAAGCCGGGTGTTAGAGTGACTACAGAAGGGATGGCATGTGCGTTGGTGCGCAAAGTAACACCAGGTCCTTCCAAGGTAATCCTTAGTTTGACCGGATAGGAGGGCTCATTGAAATCGTTGAATGTAAGGGTAAGCTGGATCCCATTGGGCCGGTTGCCGGGGGATGGGTCAGCAAAGGCTGCTAGGGAAGGGGAATATGGTGGAAGCACCTGCAAAGTTGCTGTAACCGGGTACTGCTGTGCCATCAATACGGGTGCCACCAGCAGGAGCAGATGGGTGGTTAAGCTGCGGAAGGATCTCATGGTGCCGGGTGGTGTATGGCAATTGTTGAAGTAGTGAGTAATATAGTAAAATTATAGTTATAAGATTGACAAATCTTAGGAGATTGGTGAATCGATAGGGAAAGGAAGACCAGCATTCCTAGGTTCCAGCCAGGTGTCTTCATGTTTTATAGCCGCAGCTGAAAAGAAGTCAACTTTATATATTAAATATATTTGTAATGTTTAAAGTTTTGATTTACCTTTGGTCAGCAACAAAATCCCTATGCTATGGGCCTATTCAGAAAAAGACCAAGTGAACCAGCGATTCAATTGTTTGGCAGTGAGGGAGAGTCCATCCCTTTGGAAATCACCTTTCGAAACGGGGAAATTCATATTAATCATGAAGCGATGTCCAAGGGCGTCTATCAGCTTAAAATCAGTGCTGGAGATCGTGAGGAGTCTAGACTGTTTACCGTTGTGTGACCTCCGTAAAGAATCGACCTTGGTCAATAGGCAAACTTCACGAGTTTTAATCTCTTGCCTCTGACACTGGGCACCAGCAATTCATCAGATCCGATCTGCAAAGCATTCTTAATCTGTAGCTTCAAGCGTTGATTGTCGGTGCTCATTAAACTCCTCCGGGTGATGTCGCCGGCACCATTGAGAATGTATTCGCTCACCGTATTCTCATTTCTGATCTCGTCATTATAAAGAATGCGTAGGAAGGAGGGATTCTTAAATAAGAAATAGGAGGAGTAAGCAGCCTGATCGTCGTTGGAGTACTGGCGTTTGGGCAATACTTTCTGCCAGTGAGATTTGCCGTTGGGGTGAATAGAGATCAGAACGAGATCTTCATAGTAATAATCAACAGAAAATCGACCGCTGCCGTAGAAATCGCGTCGAGCTCCATAGGAGAGACGCTCGTATTCCTTGTTCTCCTCTGCCAACAATAGTACTCCTCCATCTTGGCGTAAGATGATGTCTTGTACCTGTAAATTATGCAGGCTTTCTTTCTTGGGGTTGTACTTGCCATGGAAGTCGGCGATGACATCTTCATCATAATCAATGCTGGAGAGCTTATATCTCCCAAAATCATTGGCATCCACTGAGATATGATAGATGCCATCGGTCGTGCCGGCATTGCCATCTGAGTAGAGACCTACAATGACTACTTGTTGATTGACATTATCGTACACAAAATGGGCGTCATAGGTGGTGAAGTGAGGAAGAGGTATAGACAAGCGAGCAAAGTCATTGCGCCACTCATCATAACGGAAAAGCTCCAGACTATGGTTATCTCTGCGGAAACGAAGATTATCTTTTTCGAAGATGAGATACATTGTACCCTTATTGGTCAGTAGGGTTTTTCGGTAATCTTCTCGAAAATTGATGTTGGGGAAATTGAATTGTCCCTGCCAAAGTACTTCCTGGGTGCCTGTATTGTATGCAAAGGCGGAAACAATCTTCTCATTGTCTATTTCGGTCATGAGAAAAATATTGAGGTCCTCAGACTTGACATAGCGGAACTTAGGCCGGATAAGTCCTCTCTTCATCATTGCCAAGGTATCTTCACTCAACATCTTCACCTTGCCATCGTATTCTCTGGATTTGATAAAGATTGTATCGCGACTATCTACTGAATAGATTACAGTAAAGGCCTTATCATGGGCGATAACATCTACAATTCGAGCTTTGCGATTGTCCAACCTTTCTTCGACCAGCCAGGTCATCGACATATCCTCATCATAGGCCTGAATATCAAATTCATTTACCCCATCCCTAACCACCAAAATATTGTCATCTATTTTCCCCAGCAGGTCGTAAACATATTCCGTCTTCAGATTCATCTCATCTGATACGGTGATCACTTGAGCAGAACTGCCGTCAATGCACAGTAAGATGGTAAGGCAAGAAAATAGATACTTGTACATAGTTTCTAAAGTAACACTTTCTCAACGTTGATTCAAGTGCTTTGGTTCTCATATATGCACCGGTTGGAGGACGACTTTTTTTTACTGGTGATGGCCCTTTCCGCCAATAGGAAAGAAGCCTCTGATTCTGGACATACCGCCGTTTGCAACCTAATGCCACCAGGGGATGGAGATGTGATCGATCAAAGCAGGCTATTTTTTCTTGCTGGCCAATGTGGTCACGAAGTTGTGCATTGCGAACTACTCATTTCTTATTTTTGGGCCCATGATCTTAAAAAGGGTATTGGGAAGCTACACAGAGGGTAGGCCGGGGCCTTTACTCATCTGTATTGCGGGTATTCACGGCAATGAGTGGGCAGGGGTTCAGGCATTGGATCTACTGTATAAGATGATACAGGTTGAACCCATTACCAACCCATCTTTTACCTTCCATGGCAAGGTCGTTTTCATCCTGGGAAATTTACCTGCACTAAAGAGCAAGACGCGATATATCGATGCCGACCTCAATCGAATTTGGTTTGATGAAGGTTCCTCATCGAATCTGGAGGCACATGAAGTAGAATACCGCGAACGTCGAATTTTACAGAGAATCATCAGCCAGGAGATCAAGGCTTGGCCTAATGCTGAGGTGGTGCTGCTGGATCTTCATACGACAACTGCCGAGGGAGGTATCTTTACACTTCCTACCAATGAGCCCTACAGTATTGAGATTGCCAAGGAAATGCATGCTCCTGTGATTACCGGCCTGGTAGAACGCCTCCCGGGTACCCTGATCTCCTACTATACTCACTCATCATACCCTCAACCCATCACGGGTATTGTCTTTGAGGGAGGGCAACACGATGATCCCCTTTCTGTAAATCGCTGTATTGCGGCCACGATCAATTGTATGCGGACCATCGGATTGGTCTCTGCCAAACATGTCGTAAATAGACACGACAAGCTTCTGGTGACCTATGCCCAGGGTCTACCCAAGGTGGCAGAATTCCAATATGTACACCGGTTGAATAAAAACGACGGATTTCAGATGCTTCCCGGCTTCAAGAATTTTCAACAGGTCGAACAAGGAATGATTTTAGCCCATGACCAATCGGGTCCGATAGAAGCTCAGAAGGATGGCCTTCTGTTGATGCCGCACTATCAGGTTAAAGGTGAAGACGGTTTCTTTTTGGTGAAGGTAGTTGACCTATAACCCTGTTATGGCCTGTGTGCAACCCCAGGTAGCACCGGAGCACGGATATCTAAAAACAAAAAGCCGGTCAAAGAATGACCGGCTCTGTATCTATGGGTACCACCAACGGGGTTTTTAGAGGTACCCTTATCTTATTCGGCAGCTGATAACTTAGCTCTTGTTCTTATTCAATTCGTATAGTTTGCCAATGTGCGGTACAAGAATGACTTCGGATCTGCGGTTGGCCGCGCGAGTCTCATCCGATTTTGGATCGTCAGTGACTTTAGGATGATACTCTCCTTTGCCTGCCGCAGTCAATTGCTTAGGATCTACTCCCATGTCAATCAATTTACGGACAATAGCTACTGATCGAGCTACACTCAGGTCCCAATTGTCTTGATAGCGAGTAGTATTAATCGGTCGATCATCCGTGTGGCCTTCGATGATCAAGCTGAGGTTTGGACTGTTTTTCAGCATGTCCGCCAGTTCTTCCAATGTTTCATCATCCTCTTTATTCAACCTCGAGGAGCCAGTGGCAAAATTGATTGGATCCTCCATATCGAGATAAAGCATGTCTTCGATCTCAGTGATGCGTTGTCCACTTTCGGAGACTGCCTTTTCTACATCGGTAAAGGCACTTTGGATTTCATCCCTTAGTGTGTTGATCTGTGCTTGCTTATCTTCCACAGATTTATTGACCTCCATCATTTTCGATTCGGTCTCTTTAAGTTGAGATTCTACCATACCTACTTTCTGAGAGAGTTCATCTTTCTCAGCGGCAAGTTGTGTTCTATCGGCCTCTAAGTTCTCCACTTTCTCCTCCAAACTTTCCAGTGATGCACTAAGGTTGTTCTTTTCTTCTTCCAGTGCGGTAAATTTCTTTTTGCTTACACAGGAGGTTAGGGCTAATGCCAAGACCAACAAAGCTAGAGGGAATCTCTTGGTAATCATTGCTATAGTTTTTTTGATTTGGTCGACAAATTTACATAAAAAAGTTCCACAATCCTGCCTTCAAAGCTACCAACAATGTGATGATGTGAAATTTTTTTACCTAAGAAGGGCTTTCCCTAGCTTTTTTTTATCAAATGGAGTAAAAAGTGGTCAGCGAATGGGGCCGTGAAGGGAAAGAACTGCATGCTGTAATCAATGGATTCCAGGATCTTGAGTAAAGCGCTCTTTCCATCGAATTTTGCTGCCAAATAGGATGGTGGAATAGCCAGACCTATCGGTTTGAGGCCTGCCTGCTTGAATGATGTAAAAGATTTGGCAAAACCCCTGGGTGTGTGGTACCACACCTCCAACACTTCTTCAGCAATGTGAGTCTGCAGGGATTGTGATGACCATCTCCTAAAGATCTTTCGGGGATTTCCTTTGAAGAGGTAGTATAATGATTCCCATAGGCAAAGCGGCGACATGAGGACCACAATCAGGTGACCTCCGGGTTCCAGGGCCAGACTACAGCGATGGTTCAGCAAGGACAATAGTTGCGGAGGCATCAAGTTCAGCACTCCAAAATTTGAGAAGATCAGATCATATGAATCACCGTCATCGGTTTGGATCCATCCAGCCAAATCTTGTTCCTGAGCGGCAAATAGCTTATCTCCCCTTGGTTTTTGTCTTATTTTTTCCCTAGCAAGAGCCACCATCTGTGATGAAGCATCAAATGCTTTGACCTGTAATCCTTTGTCTACTAAGAAGGCAGCATCTTCTCCCGTACCGCATCCAAGCTCTAAAACATTTTTGATCGGATATTGAGAAATGGCCTTATTGAGATATTTCCAGACCTGCTTGCGTTGCAGGCGCCCCACATCTGTATTTGTAAACACCTCGTCATAAGATGAAGCCAAAGCATCAAAGCCATGGGTCACTTTCATGAAGAGATATGGGACTTTTCCAGACGAGATAGGATGAAACGGTCGATCAATGCGGCAGGGGCATAGTAGAAGATCATGAAAATATTGGGTTTAGCCAGCCAACGTTGTGCGCCTTTCAATCTTGAAAGGATCTGGTGGGTACGAAATAGTTTGTGAACGTATCGATGCAGCCTCCGGTAGTACCTTTGACTGAAGGTTCCTTCATACATCATGGCTAGATCATCACTGTCAACCCAATTCTTCTTTTCGGCCATTTGTGCCTTGACCCGCTCGAAAAAGCCAGTACCGGGAAGAGGGTAGGAAATCGAAACACCGATATCGGCAGGCATCAGCTGTAAAAGCATATCAATGGTCGCCTGAATATCTTCTTTTGTTTCACCCAAATAACCAAATTGTAGAAAAAACCCTACTTGCACCCCTTTTTCCTTCAGCAATTCAGTAGCCCGGTGAATTTGTTCTACTGTAGTACCTTTATCCATGGCATCAAGGATTTTTTGCGAACCCGATTCAGCACCAACCCACACCGTCTCAATACCAGCTGCCACCAAAGCATCGATGGTGTCCGACTCCAACAACAAGTCTACACGAGATTGGATCTTAAAAGCAAAGTGTAGCCCATGCCGTTGTACCAATCGACTGAAGGCTTGAACCCAACCTGGTTTAAGACCAAAGATATCATCGCACACCCAGAAGTGCCGGGCACCGTAAGTGTTGATGAGAAAGTCGATTTCTTGAATCACTCTTTCTGGTGAGCGGCTGTTGTAACGATTGCCGTATATCGGCTTTGCACACCAATTGCACTTAAACGGACATCCCCTTGTCGTGGCAATATTCAGGGAAAAGTAACCGTGATGTTTCTGCCATAGGTCTCGATAAAGGGCCATGTCAACCAAATGCCAGGCTGGATCAGGTAAGACATCTAGATCTCGCAATACCGGCCGGGATTCGGTTCTGACCACCTCTTCATTGGACCCACTGTAAGCAATCCCCTTGACCTGATTTATTTGCTGGTTTGTACTTAACCGTTTGATGAGTTCGCGCAGGGTCTCTTCACCTTCACCAATGATCACGTAATCTGCACCTGCCGAAAGATAGGTTCCATAGTGATCTGTCGCATCTGAACTGTGGCAAATGGTGACGCATCCTAATTGCTTAGCCTTCCCAATCAGTTGGAAAACGGCATCACGCATCGCCGTCAAGCACATTTTGGTGAGGTAATTAAAACCATCGTCATACACGATGAAGTAGTCTGGCCTGAGGTAAGACAAATAGTCCAAACATCGAGCCGGACCAGGGAGCAAATTATTGTCGACGAAAGTCAAGTCATGCTCCATCTGCTCTAATACGGAGGCTGCATATAAGGTGCCTAGCGGAGGGTAGGGTTGCTTAGTATGCCATTGTTTGGCATCGAGTGGATAGAAATAGCCATTACAAAGTAAGATCTTCATACCAGCGAAAGCGAGCGGATCCGCACTCCATGTAGTTTTTCAAACTCATCGATGGCATAGCGGTACTTTCGCAGCACGCGATCCTGAAAATTATGTGGATGATGTTTGGATACGTAGCTTCTCGACTTAATGGCCAGATCAAAGGTTTCGCTGTCCATCCACACGAATTTTTTGGTCCAATAGCGCAGCGTACGTTTAAAGCATAGGGTCTCCAGCCGATCTCCGATCTTTCCCGACAAGTACCTTTCAATCCTCTGTCTGAATGGTTGGATTGGAAAAGGATGCGCTTGTGCAATTTTCTTGGGGTAGTGAGGATAATAGCCATCTACCCAGTTGTTTGCTTGACGAAACCGATCGTACAATTTGGATCCATAAGCAGGTCTCAAGGTAACCACCTCCGTAGCAGTAAATAAGTTTTTCTCGTCGATTTGCAGATGATGATCATCAATGAAGTAATTGACACAAAAGAACTTCCTTGAGTTTAAGAGGAAGATCTTTTTGTAAAGTACAAGCAGAGTACGGGCTAACCAGAGCCTCCCCTGCTGGGTAATGATAAAGAAATCCACGTCACTATCGGTATGCATGAGGCCTTTTGCGAAAGTCCCACTAAAAAAGACCGCCCGCACAAAGGGGAACATGGTCACCAACTTCGCTCGCCTCATAGCCTTACTTTCCAGTTTTTTGGCGCGTTGATTGGCTACCTTCCGTCGCTTGATCCAATCCGGTCTGTGTTTGATGAGATAGTATCCCTCAATGTGCCGCAGCAATCCAAGATCAATGAGCAATGTCAGTGAATCTTCAATGTTTTGCCTGTTGGCCTGCGGGTGATTTGTGCTATAACATATCTCATCAAGCGTCATAGGGAAGGCAAACACTTCATGATAGAGGAGTGTATGAATGATTTTCTGTTGTAGGGTCGATAGATGAATCTCTGAATCGACCAGATGCTTATTTCTTAAAAGCATAGTCACCTGTTTTCATGCGTTTAGGTGTGACTCGTTTTTGCTTAATTTACGCAAAATATTTACCATATGTGCGGATGTCAATAACGCAAAAAGCTTTTATTCTCACTCTTTTTTGCCTAACACCACTGGTATACAGTCCGGCACTTCTGGACTATTTCCATCACAGTCGTTTTCTCTTCGCTTCGGGTGTCCTCCTGATATTTGGACTCCTATTTGCCGGTCAAGCTAACAAAATTGGTTCATTTCCAGTACATGCTGTTGACATCGTACTATGGCTATTTATCGCAACCAGTGCTGCTTCAATAGCCTGGGCGCATCAGCGAAGTGAGGCCTTGTTTTATACCCAAAAATGGTTCGTGCTTGCCGGTACAATCTTTGGGGGTAAAATCATTTTTAGTCGGAATCGCCGAAGTGCCATTTCCTTTCTGCAGAAATGTAGTATAGCACTCACCCTTGTAATTATGGCTGTCGTTGGGTGGCATGTATTTAAGATCAGTAGTAGCGAGGGCTTTAGCAATCGTGCACTTTATCAACTCAAGGCAGTCTTTGGTCATAAATCGTTAATATCAGCCTATTTATTTTTACTCATTCCCCTTAATCTTCTCAATAGAAATCCGCTGAAAAACCAGGGCTCCTCTTGGTCTTATCTGGTGGTTCTAACCCAGGTAATTTTCATTGTCCTTTTACAGAGTCGGGCAATCTATCTGGCTCTGTTTACTTTCTTCATCATATGTGGTCTTTTTTTTTACCGAAACGGAATAAAATCTTACTCAAAGAAGGCAGTTAAAATACTGGGAGGTATGGTGTTGATTTTCTTGCTCGCAGGAATTTTTACCCAACAATGGAATAATGACTTGGCTACTCGCCTCAATCCCCTGAATTATTTCGAATCGCAAACGGCAAGTGAACGGAGATTTGTATGGTTCAAAACGCAGAGTCTGATTTTCGATCATCCCTTTACAGGGGTGGGTGCCGGCAACTGGAAAATCGAATTTCCGAAATTTGGGGTTGAGGGTGCCTACCGACTGCAAGATCAAAATGTAATCTTCACCAGGGCGCACAATGATTTTTTAGAAATTCTTGCCGAATTGGGTGTGGGAGGCTTATTGCTTTATGCCTTATTTTTTGCAATCCCGGTTTTACTCTTGCTACGGCCCTCGCCAAAATACAGGTGGCAGCGCTCGATGCTACTCGGAGGCCTACTCGGCTTTGTCATCAGTTCACTTATTGATTTTCCGAAGGAACGCACTGAATTTTTAGTCATTCTGGGGTTTTATATGGCATTGGTGCCCGGTTATGTCAAGCCTACCCAATGGATCAATTTGGATGGTAATAAACTTCGCATGCTCTGGATATTTACCAGTGTTTTATTGATCGGTAATGTCTATGTGGGTTTACATCGTTATGTTGGTGAACACAAAATGCAACTTCTGTTAAAGGCAAGAGTAAAGCAACAATGGGTTGAAGTTGAAAGCTTGGCCAACGAGGCACAAAATCGGTGGCATAAGCTCGATCCCTCCGCTGTACCTATTTCTTTTTATCGAGGTATCGCTCAATACAGCCAAAACAAACAGGATGAAGCGCTCACTTCTTTTTTAATGGCTTTAAATGACAATCCCTATAATTTTCATGTACTGAATAATATTGGGACAGTAAAAGTAAGTCAAGGTAAATATCATGATGCCATGGAGTATCTCTATCGAGCGCTGCGAATTAATCCGAGGTTTGAAGACGCCCTGTTCAATTTATCGTATTGTTTGAATGCCCTGGGTAGACATAAAGAAGCTTTGGAGCAGGTTACATTAATTCCCCAAGAATCCGAAAAAAAACAACTTTTTATCAGGGAGATTACAAAATCTATAGAAAATAGTGATTGAGAATTAGTATCTCAGGTAAAAAGATTATAATTTGGATGATCTGATCATACAAGACTCTAGCCATTGAAAATTAGCACTTACTCCACATTATTCACTTTTTTCTTTACCGCTGTCCAGGGTTTCGCTCAACTTTCCATTGATCCAAATACAGGTATGCTTGGGGAGTCATTTACTGTGACGGTAACCGGGACCAATACGACCTTCATGCAGGGCACAACCACCTGTGTCCAATTTAGTCAGGGCAATACGACCATTGAGCTGAGTGATGTCGCAGTTGATTCTGAAACGGAACTTTCAGGGACTTTAACGACCGGAGTGAATGCCCCGGAAGGCGCATACAATGTAAAAGTCTTTGTAGGGCCAAACTGTGATGGTACCGAATGGGACTGCGAGGATTGCTTTACCATTGTGGATTGTAATTTGTCGGCAGCGGCTCAGGCTACCGACATAACCTGCAATGGTGAAAGTGACGGTAGTGCCACAGTGGAGACGACTGGTGGCATGGACCCTGTTACGATCAGCTGGTCTAATAATATGATGGGGACGACCATCACCAATCTTGCTGCCGGCACCTATCAATATACGGTGGAAGATGCCGGCGGATGCCAGCAGACCGGTTCAGCAACGGTTAACGAACCGCCACCGTTAGAAGCCAGCATTGCCTCTACCACAGATGTTTCGTGCCATGGAGGCCAAGATGGAAGCATAGACCTAGACGCAACCGGTGGCACCGGTGCCTTGACTTTTATGTGGGATAATGGTGCAGGCGATGTTGAAGATCCCGAAGATTTGAGCAGTGGTACGTATACTGTAGAAGTCGCCGATGCCAACGGCTGCAGCACCGATGCTGAGGCAACGATCCAGGAACCTGATTCAATTTCGTTGACGGTGTCTGGCACTGATGAAACTTCCATGAATGCTTCTGATGGCACTGCTGCTGTTGCCGCAAGCGGTGGCATATTGCCCTATGGTTATTTGTGGAACACTGGTGACAACACGGACGCCCTCAGTGATCTCGCTGCTGGAATTTATACGGTGACTGTCACCGATGATAATGGTTGCATTAAAATTGACTCGGTCATGGTTAATGCGTTCAATTGTGCCCTCTCAGCAACAACCATGGTGGCAGATGTTGATTGCCATGGTGATAGTACCGGCAACCTAGTTATAGAAGTAAGTGGAGCCACAGAACCGGTAAGCTTTTCCTGGGCTGGAGGAGATTTCGGGGGTATGCTGGATGATTTGCCAGCTGGAGCAGTCAGTGTTACCATCACCGATGGGGCCAATTGCTCAATCATCACGGCAGATACCATTCGTGAACCAGTGCCGCTTGAAATTGTGATTGACAGCACCAAGGGAGACGAAGGAAGCATGAATGGCTTGATACTCAGTACAGTAACTGGAGGTACAGGATTGTTGACTTTTGCCTGGACCAGTGGTGGCAATGTCGTCGGTGTAGAAGAGGATCTAACGGGAGTGCCTGCAGGTACCTATGTGTTGGGAGTAACTGATGCCAATGGATGCATGGCCACCAGTGATAGTGTCGTCATAGATATGGTAACTTCTACACTCGAGGATGCGTTTGGTGGCGAGGTGCAGCTCTTTCCCAATCCTACCCAGGGATCGATTTATTTGCAAAGCAGTCTGGATGATCAAGATATCGATGCGAGAGTGCGCCTCTATGATTTATCGGGTAAGATGATTGGTGGGGTTGAACTTCAAGATAATCGTCTGGATTTGAACCATTTGACCAGGGGCATTTACCTGGCTGAATTCAGCATTAACCAGCGACCTTATTACACGAAGATCATTCGGCTTTAACCTCTATTGAGAGCGGGGAGCACATTACTGCCAAGGAAATCCAAAACAGCATGCTGACTTCCTCCTGGCTAAGAAAATTATTAAATATGCCAAGTCCAATAAATGTGACGGCAGAAATTGATCCGACCCATTGAATGGCCTGGTTTGACCGGTACGCAAGTAAAACGACTAATCCTGTCAACACTAGCCAGCTAATCATACCTGGTACTCCAGTTTCAGAGAGGGCTTTCAGAAAGTCCGAATGAACACTTCCTCCTCTGCCTATTACACCTTCGGTGGGCTCGGTGACCGATATCCTGGTCATTTCCTCTGGCTTTTGGTAGGAGAAATATTCAAATTGGAATGTACCAGGACCAAACCCAAACAACGGTCGATGGGCAGCCATTCTGAATGCGCAACGATAACGGTTTTCTCGCTCAGCGATGCTTACGTCCTGTCGTAGATGGGTGATTGTACCGGTCAATGAACGGATCGTGGAACCTCGTTGACTGATGGTGGTTTCAAATGACAGCACAACCGGGATGACCAATACTGCAGAGATGATCAGTGCAGGAATGGCCAACTTGAATCTTGATTTCAAGATTCCCAACAAGGTAAGTGTTCCCAAAAGAGCCAGCCAACTACCCCTTGAGAAGGAGAGGAATATGGCTAATGGTGTGGCGAGGATTCCCGTGATCCCAAGTTTTTTCCCAAGACCTGACCTTTGATCTTGCTTTAAGAACCAAAACCAAGGCAGGAGCATAGCGAAATAGGCACCGTAGTGGGTGTGATCCCGGAAGAAAGGAAGTGCTGCAATTTGGGCAGTGTCCGGCCGGAAGTTGTGAAGGCCATGATGGATCCAGATATAGATCATGAGAACCATGCTTGAAAGTCCGAGCAATTGAAAAAATGGTCTTACAATGGAAATCCCATCACGTTTATAGAGCGTAGTAAATCCAATGAAAAAAACATAAAAATGCAGCGAGTGTACAATAATCGATTTAAGGGATACAATCGGATGTGTAGAAAAAACCGTCGCGATAAAAGGCCATGCTACGAAAAATAAAATAACTTGTCCATGGCGATTTCTGAATATGGATAATACCTCAGTATGCGCATGCCTTAGGATAAGTGTTGTATAGATGGCGCAAATGCCCAGTATTGGCTCAGTAGGAATATTGATCTTATGATAGCCGACTGGCCATTCGAAAGAAAAAGGCATGGTCAAGGCCAAGAGTAGAAAATAAAACCGCAATTGTAAATATAATTTATCCGTCTTCAAGCTAATCACATGGTTTCGCCAATATGAAAGTAATTAGAATGACGGAAAGAGTAAACGAAGCATCACCAAGGAAATCATGGGATGACTAAAATAATATTATCACATGCTTACTTTATTGTGGAGGATTTGAAAGAGCAACAAATCATGAAGCCATATCCTCCACTGGGTCTGTTGTCCGTCTCAGCTTGGTTGGAGCAGGCTCACTTTCAGCACGAGGTATTAGACAGTACATTTATGACTGTATCGGCTTGGAAAGGCAAAGTGCGTTCGCAGGAGCCTGATATTTTGGCTATGTACACAAATCTGATCACCAAGCCAAAATTGATTGAGTTGATGCAGTGGGTCCATACCATCTTACCGGAAACCAAAATCATTTTAGGAGGGCCTGATGTGACCTACAACATTGAAAATTATTTAGGAGCTGGGGCTGATTTTTTGGTCATAGGAGAAGGAGAGCAAACGCTGTTGGAGCTTATAGAGTCGATGACCTCGCAAGGTGATTTTTCTGAAATTAAAGGGATTGCCCTTAAAAATGGTGAAGGTAGGGTAGTTCGGACGGCGGCCAGACCTCACCTGCGGGACCTAGATCTATTGCCCCTGCCCAATCGAAAGAAAATTGATCTCGATCTATACCTGGCGGCCTGGACAAAGACTCATGGTAAAAGTTCGATATCGTTATCTACGCAGAGAGGATGTCCCTATACTTGCAAATGGTGTAGTACTGCAGTTTATGGCCAGAGCTACCGGAGGCGTTCACCTCAATCGGTCGTTGATGAAATCAAGCATTTACTGGAAAAGTACGGTCCTGATCAGTTTTGGTTTGTCGATGATGTTTTTACCATCAGTCACAAATGGCTTCAAGCATTCCGGGACCAGCTCAAAGCGACAGGTGTCCGGATTTCCTTTGAATGCATTAGCCGCGCTGATCGATTAAATGAGGACATTCTTGACGTTCTGTCAGACATGGGTTGCTTTCGAATTTGGATTGGTGCGGAGAGTGGATCGCAAAGAATATTGGATGCCATGGACCGGAGAGTTGAGGCCGGCCAGGTGAAGAAGATGATTAAGGGAGCTAAAGATCGAGGAATCCAAGCGGGAACATTTATTATGCTGGGCTACCCAGGCGAAACAGAGGAAGATATCAAGGAAACCGTTGAATACCTAAAGGCATCAGATCCTGATCATTTTACCATTACGCTTGCCTATCCTATAAAAGGTACTGATCTATATGCCCAAGTTGCTTCAGTGTTGAATAATCGTGAGGATTGGACTAAAACTACCGATCGTGATCGAGATTTTCCACGCACTTATACTCGTAAATATTACGATTATGCGGTGCGCTGGGTCCATAATTCCGTTCACTTAAATAAACGGAAGCGAAAAGGGGGTATCTTGGGTTGGAGGTTGCTGCCCATAGCCGTAAAGGTCTGGTTGTCCAGAGCTGGAATGTATTGGTCTAGGGCAATGTCAATCAAATGGTGATGTCGAGGATTGATGACATTTCTCTATTTGAACAAGCGTACCTCGATTGCCGTAGAAAGGAGGGCCGCCTGTTGAATGATGACCTGGTGAGATCATTGCCCCATGTACCACGCAATCATCCTACCTACCGGGAATGGATGATCAGAAGAAATAGTGCTCTGGCTCTCAAGGGCTATTTGATGAAAAATGCGATTTTTCGCATTTTAGAAATTGGCTGTGGCAATGGTTGGCTGACTAATTTTATCTGTGATGAAAAACTTCAGGTGACGGGCATAGATATAAATACTGTGGAATTAAATCAGGCTCAAAGATTGTTCCCATGTCCTGATTTTCTGCAGGTGAATATACTTGATGATGATCATTTACTGGATAGCTATGACTTGATCTATCTGGCCAGCTCCATCCAGTATTTTCCTTCGATGCAACAATTGATCCATCGACTTAGAAATCATCTTAGCTCCAAAGGGGAAATTCATGTTCTGGACTCGCCAATTTATGCCAATCGAAAACAGGCAGATGATGCCAGGAAACGCTCGCGAGAATATTTTGCGTCCCATGAATCCAGTATGAGTAAATATTATTTTCATCATAGTTTTGAGGATTTGCAATATTTCGAATGGAATTTTTTGTACGATCCTATGAAAGTAAGAAATCGATTTCTGAGAATGTTGAATTTTGACCTTTCTCCATTTCCTTGGATATGCATACATCAAGGCTAAAGTACTTTATCTTTTTACTTCCCCTCGTGTTCTTCATCCTGGTAAGATATGTGTTGGATTTTAATGGGCTGTATGGACAAGATGCCCATGAATATTATCGATTTGCCAGGGAATTGAAACTTTTCCTTTTTGGGGGACAAGATCTTGGACCTTTCTTTTGGCCGATCAACTTCCCTTTGACTGGTGTGTTGCTTTCGATTATTTTGGGTAACCTTCAGTTTGCGATGCAGGCCACTTCAGCTTTAGCCCTGAGCTTTAGTACATATTTTGTATATCACCTTATAGAAATAAGGTATCGTCCGGATGTCCAGGCAACCTGTGGATTTGTTCTTTTGGGTTTGGTTTTTTGTCCATTTGTATTGAGGCACGGATTGATGGTAATGTCTGATTCCTTGGCCTTTTTCTTCGTTGTTGGTACTTTTTACTTTTTCCTTCGGTGGAAAGATTATTTAAGGGGTCGGCACGATATCTTTATGATACTTTTTGCAAGTTTGGCGGTAGGTGCTCGATACGCTACCTGGGCAATTGTCTTGCCTCCTGTGATCTTTTGGTCAATAACTCAATTAGGAAAGAGGAATCTAAAAAAACTTGCAATGGGCCTCGTAGTGGCGATTTTGGCGATTCTGCCCAACTTGCTGATAAAGACAGATGTGTACTGGGGCATGGTCGATCATCACTTTTTGGAGGATTGGCATTTCAAGAATGTATTTATGTCATCTTTTTCCACTACGAATGGAGTCTATGAGGGAAAGGTAAATAACTTACTATTTTATGTTGGGGGCATTTTTCATCCCAGATACCTCTGGTGGACTGTCCCGGCTATTTTCTTGATCAGTTGGATTAATCGGCCGGTGGAGGATCGAGTGATTATGGCCTCGTTGGCTTTGTACTTTCTTTTCATTTGTGGCATACCGGAGCAGAATGTACGATATATTCTACCAGGGATTCCGCTTGTTCTCTACCTGATTTTTCCTGGATGCCAGCGCATTTATTCTATTTTTCAGTTCAATCGAATTTTTCGACTGATCATGGGAGGATTGCTTCTCATCCAGATCTATTTGGTGGGTAGGTCAATTTATCCGGTCATCCAACTGCATGACCTTGAAAGATCTATCGCCAGAGATTTGGAACAGTATGACACTGAACATATTTATTCTTTTGGTTTAACCCAGGCATTAGGCACCTATTTAGACTCGAGACTTCTAATCAATCTCTGGGATACTGATCTTGATCACATCAAGGATAATGGCCTGGTTCTATTTAATGAAGCAAGATTTAGGGTACAATGGGAGGGTAAGTCACCCATGGTGAACTGGCTCAAAATAAGGGAAACAAAAAAATTAGAATTGGTCAAGGAATATCCCCAGCAATGGCGGTTATATCGCATTGTTGGGGATAAGGAAAGAAAAGAGTAATTAAGGTTCCCTGCAAGCGACGACAACGAATAGATGGCAAAGCCAATGAAGAAATTGTAGATAATAATTAATGTGTTTACCTGCTATCTAAATCCAAAATATTTCAAACCCGATCTCACTCAGAGATTATTAGAGATTCTCTAAAGATTTATTGTGATAAAAGGCTTGGAAAATTATTGTCCGGGTAGATTGTAGTAGAATCGTTCGTGCACGATTTGGTTGTCTTTCCATTTCTGCACGGCGACCTCTTCCATTTTTATCCGGTTGCCATCTTGAAAAGTGATGTCCACCCAAGTCTCCGCGCAGGTTACACCTGTGTCTTCATTGCTGGTGATGGAACCGACCCCACCACCATGCATTTCCTTAACCATTTCGGTCCATTTGATGATGGCTTGACGTTGCGCGTCTTTTCCTTTTCGAGTTTCACCGGTAGGTTCGATAACGACTACGTCATCAGCGTAGAATTTTTCGAAAGCTTCCATCATTTTGCCCTCGCCCATCATCGTTTGAAGTTGTGTAGCATTCTCTAAATAAGACATCATTAAAGTTTTAAAGATTGAAATAATAAACATCGAGGTATAGGGTGTCATCTATATTATAATCGTGTTAATACTAGGAGAGTATTGCATCATTGAACCATGGTGGAGTGCATTCTGAAAAAATTCAACCCATTCTTTGTTTTATATACGTGACCTTCTCTTGGATATCACTGATTTTTTCATCCAGGGCATCATCTAGTGCTTGCTTGGTATCGGTAAAACTCATATGCGCATAGTAAGACCAGATCTCAGCAATATCTCGGTAGGCGATTCGATAGGGCGGGTAAGTCGGATTGTCCGAGACCGCGGTGATCGAATTACCGTCTGGATTCTTGATTACTCGCTTGTACACGATGCCATCCAAATGTGTGGCAATCACGTAGGTCTTTTCATTCTTGATGGCGTCCAAAGACTCGACATACGAGCAAATGACAATGGACCCTGCTGAAAGCGGAAGCATCGAATCTCCCTGAATCTCAAAAGCACGATAAGTCCCCTCCGGTATGCTCGGAAAGTATAATTTGGGCAGTTCTTGAATAAATTCTGGATCTTGATAACTCTGCAGATAACCGGCCTCGGCTTTTGCAGAGACCAATTCGATGTTCTGTCGATTTTCATGATCCACGGTTATTGCCAGCACTTTAAGATCACCTTGATTGATCACTTCGAGCTCACGGTGCCAAAGCTTGGTGGTGAGCAGGTCATCTATGGCCACCTCGAAGAATTGGGCAATCTGCACGATGGTCTGTACATTAGGTTCAGTATGTCCTCTTTCGTAGTCTCCCAGGGTGGTACGAGGAATACTTAATGTATCGGCCAACTGCTGCTGCGATATGGCGCGATGCTTTCGAAGGTATTTTAGATTTTCACCCAACATGATTCATACCGTTTTCAATTAGGAGACAGCAGTGCTTACCGACTCATCCATATTATTGATGATTCTTCTTACACCATGTTTTAGACTTCCTACATTAAAATTGAAGACAAATCCCAGATCACATCCAGAGACGTGGAGGTAAGTCTGCATTTCTGCCGAATGCAGGGCCGTTAGATTTTCAACGCTCTTACTGATGATGACGATTTGGCCTTCAACAATCATCTCGACGCAGTAGGTAAGGTCGAGGTTGAGTCCTTGGTATTTTAGTGGCCATTCGCGGTTGCGTTCTACGAGTAAACCATGTCTCTTTAGTTCATGAAAAAGACAATGGCTATAGGCACTCTCCAACAATCCAGGCCCCAAATTAGAATGAACTTTAAATGCACTACGCAGAATAAGGTCTGATAACCGGTTGATGCGAAGTCTCTTGGAAGTGGTCATGGTGTGAGAATTTTTAACCTTTCAAAATCAGCGGACAACCAAGATAAGGCTTTATTTGTGAATAGTCTATTTTTTCGACAAAAAAATGCCGATAAATCGGCAAAAGTGATTATTGTTGCTGATCTTGCGACCAGAAGCAACAAAGTCGAATGGTTGCTGCTTGGCTATGTATCTCAATTGTCATTCCTTCTACAGCTTACTGTACGGCACCCTAAGCCCGGAACAGCTTGTGGAACATGCCGTCAAGAATGACATCAGCGTGCTGGCATTGACGGACATCAACAACACTTCTTGTGCCGTCGAGTTTTACGACCTGTGTCTGTCTGCGGGTATTAAACCTGTGCTCGGAATTGAGTATCGAAGTGTGGAGAAGAGGCTTTATATTGGCCTCGCCAGAAACCAACGAGGCTGGACATTCCTTAACCAATTGTTATCGAGTCACCTCTGTGGCCATGAGGCACTTCCTCCAAGGGCACCGGATCTTCCTGACACATACTTTGTCTATCCAGATTGGCCCTTTGCGGATATGCCACGGGCAAATGAGTACCTGGGCATTCGACCAGGACAACGCCAATGTCCCACTCCTTTTGCTTCAATGCCCAGCAGGCAGGTACTATGGCAGCCCGCCACTTTTATCAACACTCGGGGCCATCAGACCCATCGTTTGCTGCGTGCAATTGCCAGATCTACGCTGCTGAGTAAAGTAGGTCCAACTGACCTTGCTTGTCCAACTGATTGGTACTGGCCGCCCCATGCATTGCACTGGCAGACTTCTTCTTTGCCTCACCTTTCCAGGAATGCCCGCCATCTTTTGGACACTTGTGAACCTGATTATTTCCAGAGTCGAGAACCCAATCTGGAGTCCTTCACCAGATCCGAAGCTGGTGACTATGCCTTACTGCAATGCCTTGCTAAGCAGGGAATGCTTAAAAGGTATCGCGACATACCTGTTGAAGCGCCTAACCGCCTTGCTGACGAGCTCAATATCATAGCCAGACTTGATCTGGCCACCTATTTCTTAGTCGCATGGGATGTGGTGCGGTACGCCAAGGCCCGAGGTTTCAGGCATGTTGGAAGGGGAAGCGGGGCCAACTCACTCGTAGCTTACGCCCTTGGCATTACTGATGTAGACCCTTTGGAGATGAATCTCTACTTCGAAAGGTTTATCAACGTGCACCGCAAGGTTGCACCTGATTTTGATCTGGATTTCAACTGGACTGATCGTGATGAAATGCTTTCTTACCTCTTCAGGCACTACGGCCCTCACCGGGTGGCCATGCTTGCCACTTATCAAACCTTTAAGGGAAGATCGATTGTGAGGGAAGTCGGCAAGATCTTGGGTCTTCCGAAATTTGACATCGATCAAATCATCAGTGAGCCCAATGCCAGGCACAAGCACCACCCATTGTCTGATAAGGTCTTTGAAATGGGTGCCCTGATTCAGAAGTTTCCCAGACATCTATCGGTACATGCTGGCGGAGTAATCATCTCCGAAACAACGCTATGTCAATCGGGGTCAACCCAAATGATGCCCAAGGGGTTTTGCATCAGTCAGTTTGACATGGTCCATGCCGAGCAGATGGGGTTTCACAAATTTGATATTCTTAGCCAGCGTGGAATAGGACACATTCATGATACTGTTAACCTGATCAAGATCAATCGCGGCGTTGATGTTTCTGTCCAACAGATGGATGCAGTGGCCAATGATCCCAAGGCCATCAGGCAGCTACAATCTGGTGATGTGATCGGTTGCTTTTATATCGAATCACCTGCCATGCGCGGTCTCCTTTCCAAATTGACCTGCCGCCATTACAACGATCTGGTGGCTGCTACTTCGATCATCCGCCCCGGGGTGGCAAAGAGCGGCATGATGCAAGCCTATATTGATCGACACCGGGGCAAACCCTTTGCCGATTTGCATCCGGTTATGTCCGAACTGCTGGCCAGTACGTACGGCATCATGATCTACCAGGAAGATGTGATGCAGGTAGTTCATCGATTGGCAGGTTTCGATCTTGGCCAATCGGATCAGTTGCGAAGGTTGATGACCGGGAAAAACAAGAGCGCCTCGATACTCCAACGACTCAAAGAGCAATTTCAACGGCAATGTCTTGAGCGTGGTCACGATCTGAGTTTTGTCAGGGAGATTTGGCGGCAGATTTCGAGCTTTAGCGGGTATGCATTTTGTAAAGCCCATTCGGCTACCTACGCAGCAGAAAGCATGCAGAGCCTGTACCTAAAGGCTCGCTTTCCCTTGGAGTTCTTGGTAGCGGTCATCAACAACGGTGGTGGGTTTTACGATACCGAAGTCTACGTTCATGCCTTGAGAGTTGCCGGGGGCAGGATTCATCCTCCTTGTATCAACTCAAGTGCCTACCAAACCAGGATACATCAGAATGATATCTATCTAGGTTTCAACTTGCTCAAGTATCTGCGAAAGGACACGATTGAGTTGATCGCCACTGTCCGTTCGCGGTTTGGCCCTTTCAAGAGCCTCCATGATGTCACTACCAAGCTCCGTCTTCCCTTACAGCAATTGCTTATATTGGCCAGGGTCGGTGCGCTGCGTTTTACCGGGCAAGAGCCAGCCAAGCTGATGAGGATCGCATTGGAAACAGCAGCAAAGCAAATCGCTACACCGTCACTGTTTGGTCCCTTCGAATCCAGTGGCGATCTGAAATTCGATCCACCCCTTGAGGAGAATGCCCAAGCATTTGTGGAGTTGGAGATCCTTGGTTTCCCGGTTAGTCAAAGTCCCTTTGAGATGCTCGCCTCACCCTTGCCTGATCCTCTCGTGCTGGCCTCTGACATGCGGAATCACGTTGGGAAACTGGTCAGAATGGTCGGCTACTTTGTGGTGGAAAAGCCCGTTACCACGGTGCGGGGCAGGCACATGAGCTTTGCCGCCTGGTGGGATCAGCTGGGCGATTTTTTTGATACCGTACATTTTCCCCCATCTTTATCCGGTAGTCCAAATTTTCACAGAGGCGTTTATTTGCTGGAGGGGAGAATCGTTGTGGACAATGGTTTCCCCATGTTGGAAGTGGGCCGGCAACAGAGGCTCAGCACGCGTCTCCTCGATTCGAATGTTGATTGGATGTGGAAAAAGGACCAGCACCGAAGCTTCGTATGATGGCAATTTGCTATTTTTTGACCCCTGGATCAACGAATGAGTTGACTGGATATGAGGTCCCACTTTTGTAACCAAGCCACCGCACTTATATGACTAGAAAGTCCAAGAAAAACACGCTCAAGAAGGCGAAACATACCAGAAAGAAGGATGCCAGAAGGGCTGCTGGAAAGGACCTTGCCGGTTGGCAGAAGGATTTGCTGTTTGGTGTTGTACTTCTTGTGTTGCTGCTCGCCCTACGAGCACCGGAGGTATTTCAGGGTCAGATCTATGCCGATGATGACAATCGTGAGGTGATTGTAGCCAATCATCAGATGCTGCAATTTCAGGAAGCGACTGGAGAAATTGCCTACTGGAATCCATACCCCTGGGGAGGAGTGCCCAACTTATTTTTTGTTCCCAGATCAATGCTGAGTTTTGACTACTATTTGGATTTATTGACCGAGTGGACCAGCCTGTCCTTTTTGTTCTTTCTCTGGGGTGGATTGGGTATGTATTTCCTGGGTAAGCATCTTTTCACCGATCGGCTAATGGCAGGTTTGGGTGCTCTGCTGTTTGTCATGGCACCTTATTTCGAATCCCTTTTGATAGCTGGTCACCACGACAAGATTGAAGCAATGATGCATCTACCATGGGTGGTCTGGGGCTTTCTGATGCTTATGGAAAGGGTCGAATTGCGTAGCCTGCTGCTATTTTGTCTTGCTTTTGCCTTGCAACTGCGAGCGAGTCATTACCAGATTGTTTTTTATACCGGTTTTCTGTTGCTCTTTCTCTACTTGGCGTTGGCGGTTCCTTTGGTGCGAGAGAAGCAGTATCAGATTTTGGGTAAGAAATCCCTGGCCCTGGTATTTGGAGCAATGTTTGCCCTGGCTCTAGCAGCCCAACCTTTCTTTATTGCAGCAAAGCATTCAGGCATTTCAGTAAGAGGTCAGCATGTGATTGGTCTCGATGATGAAGATATCGATCAGCAGCCGGCAAGTGGGGTAAACAAGGATTTCGTAGCTCTCTGGTCTATGAAGCCTGGCGAACTGTTAAGCCTGGTCATTCCCAGAGCACGAGGAGGGCTTTCCTTGGAGCAGGTAGAAGATGCTGAAAACCTAGGCTATCGGGATGGCATTATCTCCGGCTATTGGGGCCACAGTCCCTTCAATGGTACCTATTACTATGTTGGGGCGATTGTCTTTCTGCTGATGGTGGTCGGAAGCATTCTCCAGCCCAGGGAGCCTGTGTTTTGGGCATTGCTTACCACCTCCCTCTTGATGATCATTTGGGCGATCGGCACCTTCGCTGGATGGTTCTATGATTTCTGCTATTCGGTGGTACCTTTCTTCAAGAATTTGCGTACCGCTCCGACCAGCTTGTCTCTTCTCTATCTGACCGCACCCCTAATGGCCTTGTATGGCTTAGAGTCACTCAAGTCAATGCGTGCCAAGGAGTTGCGACAAAACAAAACCATGGTAGCGCTTGGCTTGATCATTGGACTGGGTGCTCTCCTCTTTCTCATGGCCGATTCGTTTTCTTACTTGAAGACCGGTGAGGATTCTGCTCAGGTAGCCCAAACCGGATTGCGGGAACTCAGAAAGCAATTGCTGGTGGGCGATGTATTTCGATATCTGATCCTGGTCATCCTAGCTATGGTGATTTTGTGGTTACAGGTGAAACGTAAGATCAGCCTAATCCATACATTACTCGCTATCGCTGTGTTGACGGCGATCGATTTTTACTGGGTGCAACAACGGCATACCCGCGGTACCACAAGTGAACGGATTTTTCGTCAAACCCATCTTGCTGGAGGCGGCACTGCCCAATTCTTTAAAGGTGATGAAGGACTCTTTCGCGTATTACCGCTGGCCCAAGGCAATCTTGGATTACCATATCATGTGCAAACTGTAGGAGGGGGATTTGAGCTGCAGATGTCAAAGTTAGCCTTCGAGGTATATTCAAATTGTTTACACCATCGAGTCGATGGTACCTTACCAGTGAACTGGAACGTTCTGGATATGCTGAATGTCAAGTATGTGGTCACTGAGGGAGAAGTCAATCATGGCTTCCTCAGTCTCGAATATACAGATGAAGCCCGGGGATTGTATACCTACCGGTACAAATTCAGCCGTCCACGTGGCTATTTTGTTGACAGATTTGAGGTGATTAAAGATCCCTACGAGCGGCTTCAGCGATTAAATGACAAATCATTGGATTTGCGGTCTGTAGCACTGCTTGAACGCCAACCTGCTAAACCAGTCCAACAGGCATCCAGGAGCACTACCGAAGTCCTTTCTTTTTCCCCAAACCAGCTTACGATCAATGTCGATGCCGTCGCTGATGGCCTCTTTGTTTTGGCGGAAATTTATGTGCCAGATCTCCAGCAAATCTATCTGGATGGAGCATTGGTCACCGATGTATACAAAACCAACCACCTTATCCAATCCATCTGGGTGCCGAAGGGACTACACACGATCGAAATAAGGTATGGTTCTAGGGTTTATACGGTCAGTCAAACAGTATCCAACATTGCCTGGGGAATATTTTGGATCCTGGCATTATTGCTGGGGGGGTCATGGTTGAGACAGCGACGAGCCAAGGCGTAATTGATGGTGGTGCCGGCAAGGCTACCGGTAGATCACACCATTCCGACCGCATCTTTAATCGCTGAAAATTGAGCTGGGCGTGCAGGTAAATGATCCGTAAGGGCTGGTGCAAACAAGAACAAATTAGCCTTGTCTAATTACTTCAGAAGACGAGACGCTAATCTATAATCATGGTTTCCCGATCGAGTTGCTGTTGTTGAATGCCCCCTGGCAATGCTCGGTACCGGTACTGTTGATCTCTGAGTTGCGGGACAAATCCAGCTTCTGCAATGGCATCTTGGATACCTTGAGCGGTGAATCGAAAAGCAGCGCCAGCAGCTGAGACCACATTTTCTTCGATCATAATGCTTCCGAAGTCATTGGCACCGGCGTGAAGGCAGACTTGTGCAACCGATTTTCCCACAGTCAGCCATGAAGCCTGGATATTGGTAATGTTGGGCAGCATGATTCGGCTCATAGCAATCATACGGATGTATTCATCACCGGTACAGCTGTTCCGGGCTCTTTTGAGTTTCTTCAGGATTGTATCGACATCCTGAAAGGGCCAAGGGATAAAAGCAATGAAGCCCACAGCTTGATCTGGTTTTTCGGCCTGCACACTGCGAATATACACCAGGTGTTGCATCCGTTCGTGATTGGTTTCAATATGACCAAACATCATGGTTGCGGATGTCGTCAAATGTAGTTGATGTGCAGCTCTCATGATATCGAGCCATTCCTCACTGCCACACTTGCCCTTTGATATCAATCTTCGCACCCGGTCACTGAGGATCTCAGCACCTGCTCCAGGAAGGGAGTCCAAGCCAGCGTCCATTAGCGCCTGCAGCACTTCGCGGTGAGTACTCCGTTCTAATTTGGTGATATGGGCAATTTCTGGAGGCCCAAGTGCATGCAGCTTCAAGTCCGGGTACAGTTCCTTTAGTTTTTGGAATAGGTTACAGTAATAATCCAGTCCCAAATCAGGATGATGACCACCCTGCAGCAGTAATTGATCACCTCCGTATCGAAAAGTCTCCTCAATCTTCACTTTGTACTCCTCGATAGATGTCACGTATGCTTCCTCATGTCCAGGTCGCCGATAGAAGTTGCAAAATTTACAATTGGCAACACAAACATTGGTGGTGTTTGAGTTTCGATCTATGATCCAGGTTACCTTATTGGAGGGTACCTGCTTTTTTCTTAGGAGGTTGGCCGTAAACATTAGTTCCGCCGTTCCGGCCTGTTCAAAGAGATACACACCCTCTTCTGTACTGAGGAATGTCTTGTCCAAGGCTTTTTCAAGTAACTCGCCTACTTGCATGGTGTCTCAAACTTGCAATCATAACAGATCAAACAAAGATAAGAAAGACTAGTTGGCGAGTTAGGCAGTGATCAGCGCTTAGAAGTTGCAAGACCAAGGCGGGTGAATTCAAGCTAAACCACGATCTAATTGCGGCTTCGTCCATAACTACTGGAATCAATCATATATTAATCGTATATTCGCATTCATTTTGAACGAAAGAGGGAGCAGTTACTGTTCCCTCTTTTTGTTAAGGAGTGGTTTTAGTGAAGCATCAGGAGCTTTTAAGATGGGTCAAGAAGACCTTGGAAGAATTTCCCGCAGATGACATCTTTATGGTCAGTATGGATTGGAATTCATCGACCCAAAAGATGGTTGTATATGTTGACAGTGATGAGGATTTGCCACTAGAGAAGTGCCAAGCGATTAGTCGGCACATCGAAAGGGCTTTGGATACGAGTGGAATCATTGGACTGTCTTATACTCTTGAAGTTTCCTCACCAGGATTGGATCGACCGCTTACTCATGAAAGACAGTTTACCAAGAATATTGGGCGAATTGTACGGATGAAATTGGTTGGAGATACCGAGCGAGTTGGTCGACTCACCGCTTACGAAAATGGAACATTGACTTTAGAGCCAGAGAAGAGGTTTGGGAAAAAGGGGCAGGTAAAGTATGGCGATCCGATAAAAATTGATTTAGATGATGTTGTTGAAACTTTTGTTGAAATAAGATTTTAAAAGGAATATCATGAATCTTGTAGATACTTTTTCAGAATTCAAAACCGGTAAAAACATTGACCGCCCCACCATGGTGCGAGTCTTAGAGGATGTTTTTCGCACCTTGATACGAAAGAAATTTGGAGATGATGAGAATTTTGATGTAATCGTGAATACAACCAAAGGCGATCTTGAACTTTGGAGAGTTCGAGAAATTGTACCTGATGGTGAAGTGACCGATGAGCAAAGCCAGATTTCGATCTCGGAAGCGCTTTCCATAGATGAGGACTATGAGGTTGGGGAAGAATGCTACGAGCAGTTGTTTTTGGAAGATTTTGGTCGTCGAGCAATCATGGCCGCCAGACAGACTTTGATTTCCCGGATCATGGAGCTCGAAAAGGACGAGGTATTCAAGCGCTACAGCGAACGCATAGGAGATGTTGTACTCGGTGAGGTACATCAAATTCTGAAACGTGAGATTTTGGTACTGGACGATGCGACCGGCAGCGAATTGATTTTACCCCGCTCCGAGATGATTCGTGGTGATTTCTTCCGCAAAGGGGATATGGTAAAAGCGGTTATTAAGAAGGTCGAAATGAAGAACAATTCACCCGTCGTCATCATTTCGCGCACAGAGAGTATTTTCCTAGAGAAATTGATGGAACAGGAAGTACCTGAGATCGAAGACGGCCTAATAACCATCAAGAAAATTGTTAGAATTCCAGGTGAAAGGGCTAAGGTCGCGGTCGAATCTTACGATGACCGTATCGACCCCGTAGGGGCTTGTGTAGGGATGAAGGGTTCGAGAATTCACGGTATAGTCCGCGAATTGAGAAATGAAAACATTGACATCGTCAATTTTACCAATAATATCGTGTTGTACATTCAGCGTTCACTTACACCGGCCAAGGTCAGTAATATTGACTTAGAGATGGAGGAGAAGAGGGCGGCTGTATTCTTAAAGCCCGATCAAGTATCATTGGCCATTGGCAAAGGAGGTTCCAACATCAAGTTGGCCAGCCGTTTGACTGGCTTTGAGATCGATGTATATCGAGACTCTGATGAGCTTGAAGTCGATGATGTTGAGTTGGATGAATTTGCCGACGAAATTGAAGCCTGGATCATTGATGAGCTGAAGAATATCGGATGCGATACTGCCAGGTCAGTCTTGAAACTAAGTAAAGAGGAACTGGTACGTCGATCGGACTTGGAAGAAGAAACCATTTCAGATGTGCTTAAGGTATTGGCATCTGAATTCGAAGAAGAAGACCTTAAAAAGGATTAACTAACTTTGCACCAAAGGAATTTGAGCGTTGCCAATGGCGATTAGATTAGTCAAGATTGCGAAAGAGTTGAATGTGGGCACAACCACTATCGTGGATCACTTGCTGAAAAATGGATTTGAAATCGAAAACAAACCTACAGCAAAGATCACTGACGATATGTACGATGTGCTGGTCAAGGAATTTCAGAATTCCATTGCGGTGAAAGAAAAGGCTGATCAATTGATCATAGGAACCCGACCTGGTACGAAGGAAGAAGAAATCGAAAAACCGAAGCCAGCACTCAAGAAGGAAATCATTACGCCTAAGAAGGAGCCTGCAAAGAAAGCCGAGCTTGAAATGGTCGACAAGCGGGAGGAAGCTAAGGCGGAGATCAAAGTGGTTGGCAAAATTGATCTAGAACCCAAGGCAAAGCCCGAGGAACCCGAAAAAGAGGAGGTGGAGGCCGAACCAGAAGCTTCTGAAGAAGTTGTTGAGGAAGTGGTTGAAGAGGTTGATGTCAAGGCTGAAGCTCCACAGCTCAAAGGGCTCAAGATCTTAGGAAAGATCGATACCAAAAAATTTGATCGACCCAAAAAGAAAGAGAAAGAGGAAGAGCAGAGCAAGGGCAAGAGTGCTCCTAAAGAAGAAGCCAAACCTGAAAGACCCAGAAGGAGGCGAAGACGAACCAAGGTAAAACCCTCACGAGTTACCCAGGATCAAGGCCGATCTAGGGGTAGATCCCGGCAAGTGGAAGAGGTTAAGGAGGTATCGCAGAAGGAGATCGATGAAAAGATCCGGGCCACAATGGCCAGACTATCTGGTGGGGGGAAGAAGAAAAGGCAAAAAATACGCCGAGATAAACGGGATGAGATGCGGGAGAAGCAGGAGCTGGAGCAAATGGAGAAGGATAGTAAAGCCATCCAGCTTACTGAATTCGTGACGGCACAGGAATTGGCCAACCTCATGGATATTTCCGTTACCGATATCATCACCACTTGTATGAACCTTGGGGTTATCGTATCCATCAATCAGCGCCTTGATGCGGAAATTATCGAATTATTGGCCGAAGAATATGGTCATGAGGTAGAGTTCATCAGTGCGGAAGAGGGCACCGAAGACGAAGAGGAAATTGTCGATGATCCTGAAGATCTGGAATCACGAGCTCCTATTGTCACCGTGATGGGGCATGTGGATCATGGGAAGACCTCACTCTTGGACTACATTCGCAGCGCCAACGTGGCAGAAGGTGAAGCAGGAGGTATTACTCAGCATATCGGTGCCTACGAGGTCGTGGTAGGAGAAGACAAACGGAAAATCACTTTCCTCGATACCCCGGGTCACGAGGCTTTTACCGCCATGCGAGCCCGCGGTGCCAAAGTGACCGATATTGCCGTAATTATTATTGCTGCTGATGACGAAATTATGCCGCAGACCAAGGAAGCAATAAGTCATGCCCAAGCTGCCGGAGTACCCATGGTTTTTGCCATCAACAAGATCGATAAGGACGGTGCTGATCCAGAAAGAATCAAACAACAATTGGCATCCATGAATTTCTTAGTGGAATCATGGGGCGGAAACTATCAATCTCAAGACATCTCAGCCAAGAGTGGGATGAATATTGACCTCTTGCTTGAGAAAATCATACTAGAGGCAGATTTGCTGGAATTAAAGGCCAATCCCTCGCGAGCAGCTATCGGAACGGTGATCGAGGCTTCCTTAGACAAGGGACGAGGCTATGTATGTAAACTTCTTGTCACCAATGGTACATTAGCGGTCGGAGATCCGGTCATCGCTGGAGAGCATTCCGGTCGTGTAAAGGCCATGTACAATGAACGTGGAAAGCGGGTGAAAAAGGCCGGACCTTCCACACCAGTGTTGATCCTTGGTCTCAGTGGAGCTCCACAAGCTGGTGAAAAGTTTAAAGTCACAGAAAATGAACAAGAAGCTAGACAATTGGCCACCAAACGGGCACAGATCAGCCGGGAACAAGCCAATCGAGCCAGCAAACGAATTAGTCTGGATGAAATTGGTCGAAGGTTGGCCTTGGGTACTTTTAAAGAGCTAAATCTGATCGTAAAAGGTGATGTGGATGGCAGTATTGAAGCACTTTCAGATTCACTGATCAAACTCTCACAGAAGACCGTTCAGGTCAATGTCATCCATAAGGCAGTAGGTCAAATCATTGAATCGGATGTATTGCTGGCATCAGCTTCAGATGCCATCATCATTGGATTCCAGGTCCGGCCTTCTCTGGGTGCCAGAAAACTAGCTGAACAAGAAGGCGTCGAAATCAAATTGTACTCCATTATTTACGAGGCCATTGAGGAGATCACCTCTGCAATCGAAGGCCTCCTAGAACCCACCCGCGAAGAAAAGATCGTCGGTCAGTTGGTCGTTAGAGAAACCTACAAAATCAGCAAAGTAGGGACGGTAGCGGGCTGCTACGTCGAAGACGGTAAAATCAGTAGAGATACCCACATAAGAATTATTAGAGACGGAATCGTGATTTATCCCACGAAAGAAGGAGTGAAGGGTGAGATCAGTTCTCTCAAGAGATTTAAAGATGATGTCAAGGAGGTGCGTAGCGGTCTGGAGTGTGGTGTAACCATAAAGAATTTCAATGACATCAAAGTTGGAGATGTGATCGAAGGCTATAACATCATCGAGGTGAAGCAGTCTATTGAGAGTTAGTCCGATAGGTATTGTGGGGGAATCCGTGCCACCTGCTTTTTCCGAGAACACAGACCACATCGACAATGTACCTTTCAGGATAATGAACCCCAAGTCGCTGGTAAAGGCCTTGACCGAAACGAATTTCTGGAAGGAATTAGCAGTTTTGCCTTAGATACTCAATGCCACCATTAAGCCAGTCCCAGCTGTTTGAGATTCTTGAAGACTTTACATCTAAAATCAATACCCCATCCTTTATCGAATCTGATCCTATCTGCATACCTCATCGCTATCATCACCGACCTGACATTGAGGTCACCGGGCTGTGGACAGCTCTGCTTGCTTGGGGTCAGCGGAAGACCATCATTAATAAGGCTTCTGCACTATTTGCCTTAATGGGTGAATCTCCCCATGATTTTATTTTACATCATCGACCTATTCACCGCAAACGCTTCCAGCATTTTGTGCATCGTACTTTTCAGTATACCGATACCCTTTACTTTCTGGAATTCTTACAGCACTTTTATCGAAGTCACGATACTTTGGAAGACCTGTTTGCCGGGCATCGGTCATTATCGCAGGGTTTGTGTCATTTCCATGATTCCTTCTTTTCTTTAGACCAGGCCCCGAAACGCACCCGGAAACATGTCCCTACTCCTTCGCGCAAATCTACCTGCAAAAGGGTAAATATGTTTCTTCGTTGGATGGTCAGGTCCGATAACCAGGGAGTAGATTTTGGCTTATGGAAGAGGATCAAACCCGCTGACTTGTACATCCCACTTGATGTACATGTTGACCGAATGGCAAGGAGGCTAAATCTGCTCCAGCGAAAACAAAGAGATTGGCAGGCTGTAGAAGAGCTTACCACTCGTCTCCGGAGCTTTGATCCGGACGACCCAGCCAAGTATGACTTTGCGTTATTTGGGATGGGTGTGGCATCGAGAAATGGAAATCATGACATCTTGGCTTAGATCAGCCCACGAGATGAGAGAAAGAAACCTGCCGATACAAGTTGATATTTTATAAGCCTCCCTTATACCAGAGGCGGTTGCAATATTTATTTGCGTTTGAAGTGGTTATGGTCTGACGTTTTATAGTTTTGTGCCCATTTTAAGAATTTATCGGTTCTCATGATGCCACAAAAAGCTGCGCTAATCATATTGGATGGCTGGGGTCTAGGTCCAGATGCCAAGGTCGATGCCATTGCTCAAGCCCATACACCAACCATGGATCAATTGCTTCAAACCTATCCACACACTGTACTGACTACGCATGGTGAGCAAGTGGGTCTCCCTGAGGGTCAAATGGGCAATTCTGAGGTGGGACACCTCAATATTGGAGCAGGTAGGGTGGTCTACCAGACTTTAGCTAAGATCAATAAAGCTGTGAAATCGGGAGAACTGATGAAGAATCAAGTGCTTGTCAGGGCCTTGGATCTAGCTAGGAAAGGAGATAGATCGGTTCATATTATGGGCTTACTTTCAGATGGGGGAGTCCATTCGCACACTGACCATCTAAAGTGCCTCATTCATGCAGCGGATCAACGTGGCTGTAAGAATGTCTATGTGCATGCGTTTCTCGATGGCAGAGATACTGATCCACAAAGTGGGAGGGAGTACTTGCGGGATATTTTGCAGTATACCAAAGACACATCAGCGAAGATTGCATCAGTTATCGGACGTTACTACGCCATGGATAGGGACCAGAGGTGGGACCGAATCAAACTGGCCTATGATCTGCTGGTTCATGGCCAGGGCCAGGTTACACAGGACTTAGTCCAGGCCCTGCAGAAAAGCTATGAGGAGGGGATAACCGATGAATTTGTCAAACCTATCGTCAAAGATAAAGGCAATGGTGACCCATTAGCTACCATAAGGGAGGGCGATCTATTGATCTGTTTCAATTTTCGGACTGACCGACCGAGGCAAATCAGCAGGGTATTGACGCAGGAAGATTTTCCCGCATATAAGATGGAAAAACTGCAGTTGCACTACATCACAATGACTCAATACGACGAGGATTTTAAGCATATAGAAGTTCTGTTTACCCAGGAGAATTTGAAAAATACTTTAGGACAGGTGTTATCGAACCAGGGCAAGACACAAGTACGTATCGCAGAGACAGAGAAATATCCTCACGTTACGTTCTTTTTCTCCGGAGGAGACGAGAAGGAGTTTCGCGGAGAAACGAGAATACTCATTCCCAGTCCCAAAGTTGCCACTTACGATCTACAGCCGCAAATGAGTGCGCCGGAGGTCACAGATGCCATCATCCAGCGCATAGCGAGTGACGCACCAGATTTTATTTGCCTTAACTATGCCAATGCAGATATGGTAGGGCATACGGGCGACTTCCAGGCCGCGGTAATAGCGGCGGAAACCGTTGACTCCTGCCTCGGACGATTGCTTGATACCTTGAAGAAGCATAATTATATTGCCGTGGTGATCGCTGACCATGGGAATGCAGATTTTATGATCAATGACGATGGGACCCCCAACACAGCTCACACTAAAAATCCCGTACCTTGCGTAGTAGTATCTCCTGAAGGTTATACCCAAACACCCTTAGGAGAAGGCAAGCTGGGAGACATTGCACCTACGATTTTGACCCTGATGAATTTAGAGATACCAAAGGAAATGACTGGAGAAATCCTGCTGTGTCCATGAAGCTCTTTACGGTCATTTTTTGCTTGTTGGCACTAATGAGCGGTTGCCAGCCCGTGACGGGTTTGAACGACCAACCCTTGCATTCGCCATTCTTTGACCTGGATAAGTTTGTCCATGAGATGGCAACGGATACTGCCTTAGTGATGGTTAAGAAGTTTGTCGAAATCAATGGTCAGATGGAAGAAAGATCAATTGATGCATATCCTTACTACAAGGACATTCAGAACTTTGAGCACTACGACATCAATCGGCCTGCTTTATTTGATAAGTACCACGTAGATACCATCGACGCTGCAGATGGGAAAGTAGTGATTAATCACGGTGCCACGGATGAAAAACTGAAAGTGCGTCATCTTTCGATAAGGTATACTGCCAGTGGGGAGGTGGACAGTATTGGTATTCATTCTCATGCCAATAGCTTTTTAGAGGAGATGCATCTTTATCTCCACTGGCTCCCTGCGGTCGGATATGAAATTGTGCGGAAAAGGTCAATGTGGTTGAAAAATGATTCCACTATTCAGAAAATCACGGTGCAAAAGGTAGAGCCATAGTCTACCTTGGGCGCAAATTCATGTTGGAATGGATCGATGGAATTACGATCATTCTGTCTCCGCCATTTTACTTCTTCTCTGTCCAAAGCTAAATCCGACGCTCAATTCATGAATACCACTGTGATAGGCCTGAGACTGCTGGAATGAAGTTGTATAGCTGTAGAATAAATCGAAATTCGTGAGTTCCGTACCCAACAGGATGGCGAATCGATTGCCTCCACCCAAAGTATAGGATAGTCCTCCAACCAATTGATCTTCAAAGAAATGCACCTTTCCGTTGAAGTCCACTTGAAATGGTGAGTGCCTTAAATTCTTCACCATAATAGAGGGTTCTACATAAAAATTATTGTCTTCTACAGCCCATTTATACCCGATGTAGGCCAGAAAATATTCCAGGAAACCACTGGTGGGATCTGGATTGTCAAGTTGGGGTTCTTTGTTCACCCTAGCCCTAATCAAATTCGGTGAAGCCAGGCCAAAATAGAATTCTTCGTACTTGGCATGTACGCCTAAGGCTGCATCAAACAGTTTAAGCCCATCAGCAGCATCAGCCAGGGCAGGGTCTTGCCGATTGATGTTTTCCTCCAGCAATGCCGAGGCCTTTAGTCTAACTTGTTCAAAAGTGGTGGACAGTCCCAGGGAAAGATCAAAGTCACTCAATAGAAACTTAAAAGCATAGGAAAGGGTCGTGCGGTTACGGGTCAGGGATGCTGCATTATCACTGCTGAGCATGGCTCCCAGTCCAATTTGTTCGCTAACCGGGCCATTATAACTTGCCGTGACCGTGTTGGGTGCTCCAGGAAAGTTGGACCAGTGATTATTGTAGTTAAAAAGGAGATGATGCTCGTCTTCAAATCCTGTGTATCCCGGATTAACCAGTATTGGGCTAAGTAGGTAGTGGCGGAAATAACCTTCTTCCTGTGTCCAAGCTGTGATCGTCACAAATAAGAAAGAGGATAGGATAAGTATAAGTCGTTTCATTGGGAATCTTTTCTAGCTCCAAAATATTCGGAATCTTTTCCGATTTAATTGAGATCGCGTAAGAGGGTTACATGACCAATTTCCTGCCTCAGTTCGCCATTGTCCCGAACTCGTAGTACCCAGTAATATGGGCCATCCGGCAATTCGCTTCCATCGCGATCCAATCCAAACCAGTCGTTGTTGTAATTCGTGGCCTCAAAAACCAACTCACCTTGACGGTTATAGATTTCTAGTTCATTCTCTGTACCTGGTACGCATGCTATGTCAAAAAAATCATTCATCTGGTCGTCATTGGGAGTAATCACAGATTTGCCCGTGAAGCATTCGATATCGGTCGTGCCCACTTCTCCCTGTCCTGATGCCGAGCAACCATTGGCATCCGTGACGACCACTGTATATATACCTACATCAAGGTTGATGATCAAACGAGTGGTAGAAGGAGGATTTTGATCATTCCAGCGATAAGTGTAGTCTGGGGTACCCCCGGAAACTACCGCTTGAGCTGTACCTTCGACACCATTCGGCGATGGCGTTGTAGTGACGTTTACCCGCAACACCTCAGGTTCGTTTAAAGCAATTGAGGCTTCCTGTGTATCTCCTGCTCCATCGGTTACTGTTACTGAGTATTCACCGGCAGCAAGACCAGAACGTGCTGCGTTGGTATTTCCATCATTCCACTGGAAAGTGTAGGGTCCGGTGCCTCCCCGCGCCACCGCGGTCACTGCACCATCTTGTTCTCCATTACAGGATACCCCTGAACCATTGAAATCTTCAGCGGAAATCTCCAAGGTAAGCTCACCAGCACCCACTCCAAAAGCACTGTCAATTTCACAACCATTACTTTCGGTAATGGTGATGGTATAAGTTCCGTCTTCCAGACCTGCAATATCCCGTGTTGTGGCTCCATTACTCCAGGCGAAGGTAAGCGGAGTGGCTCCTCCAGTAAGGGTAAGAGCGATCGAGCCATTGGCACCATCGGTGGGATCTACAATCTCCACATTTGTAATCTGTACCCCATTGGGCTCACTGACGACCACCTCTTTACTCTCTGTCGTTCCACCGGCGTCGGTCACATTTACTATGTAGGTGCCCGCAGCAATGTTACTTAGATCCTCGCCGCTACCTACGACATTTCCACCTTGGGTCCATTCAAAAGTATAGGGAGCCGATCCAAAATTCACACTAATGTTTATTGATCCGTCTGCTTCACCCTGACAAGTAGGGGTGGAAATAGCACAGGTAATATTATCGTTTCCCCCACCTCCGACATTAATCTCTCCGTCACATTGATTGAAAGTGATTTCTCCATTGACATCACTGACCTCCCGGGTAGTCAACGCATCGGAAAAGCTCACGGTGGTATTTTGTCCCAGTGATCCGATCACGTCAAAACAAATATCGAAGATGTCAACTCCATCCGCCAGGGTGACACCCTCGGTGGTGTTGTCGATCCATACAAAAGATAACATGCCATTGGCTCCCTGATCAAGATTGAAGTTGCCTTCGGCCAATCCGGCTAAGTTTAGATTAGCAATGCGAGGATTGCTTAAGATATTGGGATCCCACTCTACGCTACTGGCTATGGTCAGGATGTCGGTAAAATCCTTCACGCTGATACCTACACATACTTCAGTACTTGGATCTGGACCTGATGACTCGGCAACGAGTGCAAAACCCTCGGCATTACAGTCAGAGCCCCCACCTCCACCGGCTACGGCTACAGTTCCGTCTTTCTTGGTAAAGTTGACCCTCATATCATCGCCGTCTACGATCTCAATAGCTAGGGGCGTATTGGTAAATTGCACAGAACGGCTGCCGGAAGTACCGATGATGTCAAAACAAATTTGGAAAATTCGGGTGTCGTCAGCGAGTGTAATCCCCTCGCTGGAAGGTTCTAACCATTGCAGCACTGCTTGTCCCGAGGCTACATTGTCGAGGTTAAAAGAACCCTCATTGAGCCCATTGAGATTAAAGGCGCCGACACTGGTGTAAGAGAGAAAATCTGCATCCCAGTTGAGACTGAATTGCATCCCAGCGATATCGGTAAAGCCCCGAACACTAATTTCTACACAGACGTTTTCACCCATTGCACCTTCTTCATCAGAACCGATCAAACGCAAACTACCTCCACCACCTCCATTGCCGCTGACGGTAAACAGGCCACCTTCACTAACCAAACCGATGTCCTCCTCAGCACTATTGATGACCTCGGTTTTGCGAGGCTCATCTGAGGTTGTTACTGTTGTAGATGATCCTGAGCCCCCAACGATGTCAAAATCAAGGGTAAAAATGATGGTGCCATCCGGTACACTATTGGGCTCTGCACCCATATCAAACCAACTGACAACCATTTGCCCCTGGTCGGTAAATTTTGGATCAAGATTGAAGGAGGCAGCATCAAAATCTCGAATTGTATTGGTGATGTTGGTTAAGGCACTGAATTGAAGCACTGTCGGATCCCAGTTTATCGAAAACTGCATGCCAACAATATCAGTGAAGTCCTTTACTTTCACATTAACACTCACGATACCTCCGGGATCTCCCGAAGTCTCATCAAAGGTGAATGTCGGTTGGGCCACAATCAAAGCCGATGTACAGACTGCGGCAAGGACCAGTGAATAAAGTTTCTTCATAGCATATGATTTAGGGCCAGTTGCCCAGGCTTATCAACGTTTAAATATTTCTTTATCGACAATCACTGAATACTCAAATTTTGGGCGGCTTTCACCAGACTTACCGTATTACTGACGCCCAGTTTCCGCATGATGTTTTTACGATGTACACTCACCGTCTGATCGCTAATAAAAAGTTTCTGAGCAATCTCCTTGTTGCTGAAAGCTTGAGTGATCAGGTGTAAAATCTCATGCTCACGTTTCGTGAGATGATGTTTAACTGAAAAGTGATCCATATAGCCTTTGCTATGGATCCCGTTCCTTCGCAGCTCCCGGTAGCCCCGTTGTTTTGCTGTCACCTGAACGCCTTTACCCATGAATGTATTATCCGACATTACAGTTTCAATGGCCTCTTCCAGTTCATCCAAAGGGGATCCCTTGAGCAAGTATCCATCGGTGCCATTAATAAACGCTCGCCTCACAAATTTGGCATCGTCATATCCGGATATCACCAAGATTTTGGTCTCTGGCGACAGATCTTTGATGGGCTCAATGAGGTCCAGGCCGTTCTTTTTACCCAGATTGAGATCCAGAAAAACCAGCTCAACCTTTTGCTTGGTCAACACCCGATAGATATCTTCTCCGTCCTTTGAAATGCACACAATCTTAATCCGCACATTGTCAGATGCTTGCAGCAAAGCTTCTAGCCCTTCCGCAAACAAGAGATGATCATCAATGATCATAGCTTTCAACTGCATAGGTACGATTTAGGTCTGATATCAAAAAAGTTTTAGTTAATACATTAAAACTTACAGCAATTTGAATGCCATATTTGTGATCTATAGTGACTATCCCTAATATTTAACACAATATCAGTCACTTGGAAGGAGTCCAAAACAATCGATCATCGCATCTGCTGCTCATCTGAATACATGACTGACAGATCCGGGGATTACTTTCGATGCGTAGACGAGCAATTCCAATATCCCGCATGCACGAGATATGATTTGTCAGCAAACATTTGCATGGTGGGAAATCAGATCGCCTAGTACCCCACATTAACGAATTTGATCGTTCTTTGATCGATATCTCTTTAATGAAGGTTCGATCGAGCACATATCGACTACTGGCTCCCTTTCTTTGGTTGATCTTTCAGGGTTTGACTGTATCGGCGCAGTATGACACCTTAGATAACCGGCGCACAGCGATTGTTCATAATCGGTCAGATACTTTTATCCTCAGCAGTACCTTGGTTGTGCCCCAAAGTTTACAAATCCAGACTTTATCAGGGCACCCGCTACCTCCCAGTCAATTTAGAATTCAGGGTCGTTCCTTTATCTGGAATAAAGATGCCCCTTTGCGCATTTCCGAAGACTCTCTGGCTTTCCGGCTTAAATTTCGAGTTCTCCCTTATGACCTCAGTAAATGGAATTCGCGATTTGATTCCACTTTGTATCGAGATGGCTCGATGCGAGTCATGAAGCCTCTTAAAATGAATCCCATTCCCAGTCCAGGACCCTTCATATCTGAGAGGGGGATTCAATATGAAGGCACTTTTTCCCGAGGTCTTTCGCTGGGGAACCGGCAAGACCTGGTCTTAAATTCCAATTTCGACCTGCGAATGGCTGGAGAACTGGGAGATGGAATTCAAGTGCTGGCTGCTCTTTCTGACAATAGTATTCCATTGCAGCCGGAAGGGAATACCCAGCAATTGCAGGAGTTTGATAAGATTTTCATTCAATTGTCAAAGGGTGCCAATACACTGACCGGTGGCGATTTTAATCTGGTACGACCAGAGGGCCATTTCATCAACTATTTTAAGAGAAATCAAGGAGTCAAGGCAGAAAACAGCACCGCTCTGGGTAAAGGTAGAACGTTGACAACACAGGTAAGTGCTGGTGGAACCAGGGGAAAATTTGCTCGGATCAATGTGGCCACGCAGGAAGGAAATCAAGGTCCGTATCGGTTACGTGGAGTCGAAGGTGAGCGCTTCATCATCATCTTAGCCGGATCGGAGCGGATCTATCTGGATGGGATCCTATTGGTGAGAGGTCAACAGCAAGACTACGTCATTGACTATAATGCAGGAGAACTCACATTCACCCCCAATCGAATCATCACTAAAGATTCGAGAATCATTGCAGAATACGAATATTCCGACCAGAATTATAACCGATCCATTCTGACTTTTGGAAGCATTTACGAGACCCCAAAGACTACGTTGAGATTCAATGCCTACAGTGAGCAAGATGGCAAGTTAAGCAGTGGACTAATTGACCTGACCCCTGAAGATAAGCGCACCCTTGCCAGCTTAGGCGACAGTACCCGTTCCGCCTCGTCCCCTTCCATTCGCATTCGGCCCGAGGGTTTTGATCCCAACATTGTGATGTACAAGCTGATAGACACCTTAGGATTTCAAGGAGTATTGGTCAGAAGTGTGAATCCCGACAGTGCCCGCTACACGGCTAAGTTTTCTCCTGTAGGTCCGGGTCAGGGCAATTACGTGAGGATTAACGAAGAAGCCAATGGGGTAGTTTATGCTTGGATTGCACCCGATAGTCTAACGGGAATACCAAGAGGTACCCATGAACCGATCAATCAACTTGTTGCCCCACAACAGCAGCAGATGTTTTCAGGAGGGTTCTCGCATCAGATCGGCTCCCAGGGCCTTATAGAGACGGAGGTAAGTATGAGTAGATTTGATCAAAATCGATTTTCGCAGCTAGATGCAGGAGATGATTACGGATACGCCATTCATTCTCGATACCAGAATACACATGATTTATCAAAGGACTCGACCAGAGGAGGGATCCAATTGACGACACTTCTTCAGCATGAGTACCTCACCAAATCCTTCAAGGTTTTGAAACCTTACCGGACTGCTGAATTTGTGCGGGATTGGACGGTGTCGCAACTAGATCCCGGCAGTGAACACCTTGGCACTGGACGCATCAGTCTGCTTCGACCGCAGGTTTTTGAGATAACTTATGAATATGGAGGCTTTTTTCGAGACGACATCTATCAAGGAAATCGACACCATTCCCTGGCTTCCTGGAGACACGGTGGTTTTATGGTACGAGGAGTTTGGAATACGTTGAATGCCAACCTGCAGGAATCGACCTCAAATTTCCGGCGGCCCCGGTTTGAAATGGCTCAGAGTTTCGGAAAAGATCGCCAATGGACTTTTGGATTCTATTTCGAAGAGGAGCGAAATGCCCGCAAAGATGCATTTCAAGATACCTTATTGGCGGCTAGCTTCTACTACGATCTGGGCAGGTTGTACCTCCGGAAAAGTGCAGGTGAAAATCTAAACCTTGAATTGTCTTATCAAAAGCGTTTTGACTATACTCCCGACTCGGATGCTTTCTCGAGATCCAGTCAAGCAGATGATGTTTCACTCCGAGCGAAGTGGATTGAAGGAGATCGGTCTACCCTGGATGCGACTTTCACCATTCGAGAACTTGAGATCGACGTACCGGTACCGGGAGCTACCGAGGGTGGACTCAACTATGTGGGACGGATTAATCATCAATTGAATTTGGGAAAGGGAGCTCTTCGTACAACGACCACCTACGAAGTGAGTTCAGGCCAAGAACCACGACGTACATTTCAGTACCTGAAAGTGGATGCAGGCCAAGGAATCTACACCTGGATTGACCTTAATGAAGATGGAATTCAGCAAATCAATGAATTTGAGATTTCACCCTTTCCAGAACAAGCTGAATTCATAAGAATTACCGTGTTAACCAACGATTTTATCGCCACCAACAATGTTTTACTAAACCAGAGCTATTCCATCGATCCACGACGAGCGCTGCAAAACAAGAAAAACTGGCTGGCCAAGTTTTCAGATCAGGGTTCGATACGGATCGACCGAAAGAATTTGGAATCGGCCTCTGTTTCCCTTTGGAATCCCTTTACATTCAAGATTGCTGATACTTCCCTGGTTTCCATTAGTTCCCAGATTCGAAATGTGTTCTATTTCAATCGTAACAATCCCACCTACGACGTGCAGTATGAATGGAATGATATTCGAAATCGCTTTGTGCTTACCACCGGATTCGAAAGGAAGGAATTACAACGGCATACCTTGCGCTCCAGAATCAACCTCAGTCGGGTAGTTAGTGGTCTCATCGCCATCTCCTTTGAAAAGAACGAGCAGGACAGTGAGGCCTTTGATTCCAAAGATTATCAAATACAAAGTTGGGAATGGAAACCTGAACTCACTTATCAACCAACGGGTAAATTCAGGATTTTAGGAAATTATCGATTTGCGAATCGTCAAAATACCTTAGCTGATCATGATGAACTGGCAACAATACACGACTTAAAGGTTGAAACCACTTTCAACCAACTCGGCAAATCCTCTTTGAGAAGCAATTTAAGTCTTGTACTGATTGATTTTAATGGTCAGAAAAACAGTGCCATCGAATTCGCTATGCTGGAGGGTCTAAAGACCGGTACGAATTGGATCTGGGGTCTGACTTATGAACGCCGGTTGGTGAATAACATCAGGATCAATTTGTCGTACAACGGTCGAAAGAGTGGTGCGGCCAAAGTTGTACACACAGCCCGGGCACAGGTAAGTGCGTTCTTTTGATGCCTCTTCGAGGTGGATAAGTGGATTACTATAGTCATCCAAAATTTTAATTTTATGTCCTATGAAATGGATTGTTTCCCTCTTTAGCGTATGGCTTCTTGGATCGACAAACTTACTGAAAGCGCAAAGCTGGATGAGTATCCACCATGACGAGGATCTCATAGAGTCCTTCGGAATTCGGATTTTGCCTTCCCAATTCCAACTATTGCAAGTAGAAAGGGTCGATATCCAGCGAGCAGTGAATGAGGGCTTGATAGAGCTTCCACTACCCGACGGGACGATGCACAGGTTCTTGCTCGAGCGAGCGTCAAACTTTCATCCTCAACTGGAGGAAAAGTTTCCAGACATCCAGTCGTATCATCTTATAAGTGTCAGTACTCCAAGCATAAGCGGTAAGCTGGATGTATCTAATCGTGGTATCTCGGCGGTATGTCGACACCCCAAGAGCGACATCTATATCGACCTGCACCTGACTGATGGAAGGCCATATTACATGAGTTACTTTACCGATGACTATGAAGTTGAAGACGATTTCCTGACATCTTATTTAGGTCACGATCATACCTTTCACAATGATGTAATGCACTTCATGAATGATCAGCCAAGAAAATCTCCTTTTTCCCGCTCTGCAAATGAACCCGTTCAATTGTATGTGTATGATCTTGCCCTCACCTGTACGGGAGAGTATGGGTTGAAGCATGGGGGCACGGTTGACGGAGTGCTTTCGGCGATGAATACTGCCCTGAGCCGGATTAATTTTGTTCTGGAATCTGAATTAGCCATACGATTGCAGCTCATAGCCAACAATGATGAATTGATTCACCTTAATGGGTCTAATGATCCGTTTACCAATGGCAATGCCGCACAGATGGCTTTGGAATGCAACAATTTCTTGTTGACAAAATTGGGTCCGGGAGGCTTTGACGTGGGACATGTTTTTGGTACGCAGTGCAGCAATGTTGTAGGAACTTCTGGTGGAGTTGGAACGGTGTGTGGCGGTAACAAAGGATTCGGATCTTCTTGTGAAATCTCAACCAGCGATCGCTTCTACATCGGGATCGTTTGCCATGAACTCGGTCATCAATTTGGAGCCGAACACACCTGGAACAATTGTCCTACCGCACCGGATAACCAGTTCAACGGTGGAACGGCGTTTGAACCGGGCAGCGGCAGCACCATTATGTCATACGCTGGTGCATGTTCAGACCAGAACATCCAGAGTACTCCGGATTTTTACTACCACAACAATTCAATCGAAGACATGATCTTCTTTAGTCGGGTCAGTGGTGGCAAACAGTGCGCCGAAATAATGGAAACAGGAAATCATCACCCAACTGTCAAGGCCGTTGCGGGGGAGGGGGCTTTTATTCCGATCATGACACCTTTTAGGCTCACAGGTGAGGGCAATGATATCGATGGAGATGACCTGACTTTTGTGTGGGAACAGTACGATCCGGGTGTTGGCCAAGCGGGAATGAATCCATTGGGACAACCACAGGGTAATGCGCCTATTTTTCGATCCATTCCTCCCAGATCTGACCCCACGCGCTACTTTCCCAACCTCAACAGTGTATTGACCGGGCAGTCAAGTACAAATGAGGTATTGCCTACTTACAGCCGCACCCTGACTTTTCGGATAACTGCCCGTGACCAGGTAGAATCTTTTGGAGGCGTTGCCTGGGATGAGATCAAGATACAGGCCACCTCTGATGCAGGTCCATTTAAAGTGACCAATCTCAACAACGGGGATACATTACGACAGGGAGATTTCATACCGGTGGAGTGGGATATCGCCGGAACCAATCAGCTGCCAGTCAATTGCCACCTAGTGGATATTGTTCTTGCTGCCGATGGCAAAACATTTAGCGATACTTTAGCTGCAAGAGTACCAAATGATGGAAGGGAAATGGTCCTGATACCTCAAGTGCAGAGTTCTTCTGCAAGGATCATGGTGGCAGCAGCTGACAATATCTTCTATAATGTCAATGATACTCAGCTGGTGATAAGCGAACCCGTGGTGCCTACTTTAGCTGTAGATGTTTTTCCCCATTTTCAAATGCTTTGTCTGCCTATGGTAGCAGAGATCAATATTCATTCTTTTGGTTTGCTTGGATTTGATGACTCGATCACTGTCTTACCCCAACAAGTACCTGATCTGGTAAAGATTGATGGGCCTTTTAGGACTCGGGTGGGAGACCCTCTGGTCATGCAAGTTGATTTTTCAAATGCCATTCAAACCGATCTTTACGAGGTGATCCTCGCAATCATTGCGGGAGCAGACACCATAGAGCGAAGGGTTTACTTTGAAGCAGTGGCAAATGACTTTTCAGACCTTACCCTGTTGGATCCTCAGATGGGTTCCTCTGGCTTAGGCACCCGGCCAACCTTTGGATGGATACCATCACAGCAGGCCGACGCTTATGACCTGGAGGTGTCTACTACCCCTGCATTCGATGAAAATCTGATTCAGGTGGATGACATCACCAGCTCCCAATATGAATTAGACGAGTTGTTGCAAGAGAATCAGTTGTATTTCTGGCGTCTGCGCCCCAAAAATATCTGCGGTGAGGGAGATTTATCGGCTATTCGGGCTTTTCATACGGTAAATCTTGAATGTGAGGTTTTTCAGGGATCGGATGTACCCATCAATCTCTCTCAAAGTACCCTCACCAGAGGAGTAGCTAAAGTTGATGTCGGCAGGACCGGGATGGTCAATGATGTGAACGTCTCTAAGATCGCCGGCTTTCATACCTCTTTTGGAGATCTGATATTTGAACTTGAAAGTCCTGCCGGAACTAAAATAACCCTGGTTAAGAAACAGTGTGGATTTTCAAACCGCACCTTTGATTTTGGTCTTGACGATGAGGCTGTAGAGCTCTTCAACTGTCTTTCCAGTTTTGAAAACAAAGATTTTATTCCCCAGGATCCTTTGGAAAGATATCAAGGTGAGGAAATGGTGGGCGAATGGAAACTGATTGTACATGACTCCGTGGCTGGAAGTGGAGGAAGGGTCGAGGCTTGGAATCTAGAATTGTGCGGCAATGTTTTCCCTGAGTCACCCACCTTTATGCAACAGGATACTTTGCGAGTCAAAGTTGACGCTGCAGCAACCCTCAGTCAGGACATTCTATCGGTAGTAGACGATGCGACTGCTAGTGATCAGCTTCTCTACACAGTGGTTAAGGAGACGGAGAAGGGGACTTTACGGCGGGGTGAAACCCCACTGCTTGTTGGTGATCAATTTAGTCAAAGGGATATCGATGAGGAGATGATCACATACGTTCATACAGCCGGAGATACTTTACCTGACAACTTTGTGTTTACGGTGATTGACGGTACGGGAGGATGGATTGCTCCTTCAAGTCTACCCATTGTTGTGGAAAGAGAGGTGGTGGCTGCCCATGATGCATTTTTTGACCGCCGCTGGTCCTTCACGCCCAATCCGGCAGTGGGGGGATTGACTATATTTTCATCGCTTTCTCAAGTGGGTGGTGTTCGTCTGGACTTTTATGATCTAAGGGGTGCTTTGGTCTTATCTTCTGAGATCCAGGCCATTGAGCGTCAGCGGATTGACATATCCGGCTTGCATCCTGGTCTCTATTTGGCGAGATTAAAATACAACGGATTGACTTCGACCAAAAAGCTGGTAGTGGGAGCCAACTGATGTCGGATCAAAACAAAGTATTAAATCGGTAAGGTCAACCACATCAAAGTTGACCACCAACTCGGTGCATTGGGTCAGGGATCAATGGGGGTAAAGTATTTCTTCTCACTCAAATCAGTGATTTGTAACCTTTTATGATTTAGGCATACATTGGTATATTATCGGCAATAGTTGATGATCTGCGGGTTCGGAGCAATTTATAATGATGAAGCACTTAGCTGAACAATATCTATTTCAAATCTTGATGTGTGCCCTATCATGTCAGATTTTGAATGGACAGATTACGATTGATGAACAGAAGCTAAATAGTGTCAACCGAGAGATACAGAATTTGGTAAATGAGACCAGCAAATTGACTTTTAGTGGATCAATATTAGTGGCGAAGGAAGGAGAAGAAATAATCAGACAACACTATGGATGGACAAACATCGACAGTGTTGAATTGATTGATTCGCATTCAAGGTTCAATGTGGGTTCGCTTGCTAAGGAAATTCCCGCCATATCAATTCTTGATCTTATTCTTGAAGCGCAGTTATCATATGATGATGTGGTTGATAAGTTCATTAAGAACCTTCCTGAATGGTCAAAAAAGATTACAATTTTGAATCTTCTTTTTTATGAGAGCGGATTACCACCTATTAATTTCAGAATGGTGCAAAATGACCAGCAAGCACTTGATCTACTTGCGAGGATGACTCGACTACCCTGTGAACCAGGGTCTAGATATCTCTATAGTAATTGGAATAACTTCCTTCTTGCTAAAATAGTAGAGGAAGTAACTCATACGGATTTTGAGACTTGGGTGCACGAGAACTATTTTGATAAATTAGGAATCAAGAATTCCTCCTATGATAGCACAGCGCCTGAGGAGACCTGTAATATGACAAGAGCTTTTACCCAGAGATTTGGAGATGATGAAGCTGGAAATCCAAACTTTAAGAAATTCAAATTATGCTATGCTCCACTTTATATGACGATTCAGGACGTTAACAGATGGATAGAATTCATTTTTTCCAAGTATACAACGCAAGAGCAAGTTGTGAAACAATTCTTTCAGCATACGAACGTCCATCAACAAGGGCCACTTGGCATAATTCAGCACAATGATGGCCGTGTATCAATGCACCAGCATGGAGGATTCGCATATTCATTCGGGTGCACAACATCTCGGGACTACGTGCATGGAATCACATTGATAATAATGACGAACAAGAACGAAGGAATTGAACTACAAGATTTGAATGATCGAATTTTAGCGTTGCTTGATAGGCATGGAGTAAAATGAAAAATTTGAGAAAAAGCTGCTAACCGACTGCTATAGCAGAATTTACCTTGAACCCGACCTTGAGTATATTCTGTCTTTTGTAAAGGAAGGTGAAATTAAAAACTGTGCTGCTGTAGGGAAGTGGGCTCAGGTTTGGCCTATATATAAATGCTGTTAAACGAAATGCTGACGGACATACCTACAATTTGGTAGCTACTAGATTAGCGGAGAACCTTTTTTGCAAAACCTAATAATAATGCGAATAGCTTTCGGAGTATTGATTGGATTGCACGGAATTATCCATTTATTCGGTTTTTTGAAAGCATATGGTATAGCTGAGTTCGATGCGATCAATCGACCAATCACCAAAATATTCGGCATCGTCTGGTTGTTGACTTTTGTTTTATTTGTAGTCGCTGCATTTCTGCTGATGGTTCACTCCAGTCGTTGGTGGATGTTTGGAATGGTAGGTATAGCTATTTCGCAAGTCTTGATTATTAATTACTGGAGTGATGCCAAATTCGGAACCCTTCTGAATATCGTGATCCTTGCACCTGCACTTATTTCTTTTTCAGGATACAATTTTACTAAGAAAGTGAATGGCGAAATTTCCCAGATGCTATCCAAAACCGTAGAAACAGAAAGTATCATTGTTGCCGAGGAAATGACTTTGGACCTGCCAAGGACCGTACAAAAATGGTTAAAGAATAGCGGTGTTATGGGAAAAGAAGTAGTTCATAGGGCCCACATGCAACAAGAGTTACAGATGCTGATGAAACCCGGGCAGAAGGAATGGACCATTGCAAAAGCCAGGCAATATTTCACCGTGGTCCCTCCCGCATTTCATTGGGTGGTAAACCTAAACATGGGTCCCTTATTGGAAATGGTTGGTAGAGACAAATTTGAAAATGGGAAGGGAGAAATGTCCATTAAGATCTTTTCGTTCTTTCCAATTGCAAATGCAAGAAATGATGAAAAAGTAAATCAAGCAACATTGCAAAGATATTTGGCTGAAATGGTCTGGTTTCCTTCGGCCTCCCTTAATCCTTAAATAACTTGGGAGACGATTGATGACTATTCGGCCAGAGCGACCATGGAGTTTGAAGGAACAACAGGTACTGGAGAGTTTCATTTTGATCAGAATGGAAGTTTCAAAAAATTTGTAGCAATGCGCTATAAAGATGCTAGTGATGCTGAACCGACAGAATGGACGGTCACTGCAACAAAAACCGAAGAACGAAATGGAATAAAAATACCTATTGAATGCGAAGTAAGTTGGAAACTGGATGAAGGGAATTGGACTTGGTTAAAACTCAAAGTAAAGCGCATTGAATATAATTTTGAAAAAATGCCTGAGGATGCAGACAATTTGTAAGACTCAGGTTGAATAAAACTTGATTCCGTCGACGGAGAGATGGCTGCCGAGCTTTTTTGAACCTGAAGAAATTCAAAGGAGAGGGTTTTGAGGAGAAACTGGGATGAATCGATCAATGACTACGTTGTGGCTAAAGTTTATGTTCTACGGTTTTGAAAGATGGATGGGAGAAGATGATTTTATCTGATAGATCGAAGACAATGCATGAATGATTTCTGATCTTTTGGATCGATGAAAGGTAAGGTCAGCGTATTACTTGACAAGGCTCCCTTACAAATGCTCCCATTTGTTTAACTTCCAGCCAAAGTGAAGCTTGTCATGCGTTACGTGAAAAAAATCATCTTTGCTGTCCTATCATTTTCCATGTCCTATTCATACGCTCAACATATTGACTATCAGATGCCTCCAAAGGTCATTGCTGATCTCGTTGATGCACCAACAACACCAGTTGTGAGCGTGAGCCCGGATCGGCAGACCTTGTTGTTGATGTATCGACCTGCACACCCTTCGATCGAGGAGATAGCCCAAGAGGAACTGCGTATTGGCGGTCTTAGAATAAATCCCCGAACCAACGGCAACAGCCGCTCCAGGTATTTCATCAACCTTACCTTACAATCGCTGGAGGAGGATATGGAGCGGTCGATTAATGGCTTACCCAATAAGCCGTTATTGGAAAATATCAGCTGGTCGCCAGACGGGAAAACCATCATTTGCACCCATACTACCACAACAGGGTTGGAGTTGTGGAGCATAGAAGTAGAATCACGATTGGCGAGGCGTTTAACCGATGCGCGGGTGAATGACGCTCTTGGTGGGTTGCCTTATACCTGGTATCCATCCGGCAATAAAGTATTGGTCGCAATGATCGATGCGGAGAGGGGGGGTGCTCCACAGAAGCCAACCGTGCCCAATGGCCCAGTAGTCCAGGAAAACACCAAGGGCGCAGCACCGGTACGTACTTACCAAGATCTACTGAAAAGCCCTTTTGATGAAGACTTGTTTGAATATTATACCCAAAGCACTCTTCACAGCGTGAATGTAGAATCTGGTCAGTCTGTTCCACTTCCTTTGAAGGGCATTAATTATGATGTTGAGATCTCACCTGACGGAAATTACCTGCTAAGTACACGTCTGAAACGGCCCTTTTCCTACCTGGTACCGTACTACCGATTTGCGCAAGAGATTGCCATTTATCAAGCTGATGGCAAATTGGTCAAGGTGCTGGCTGAGATACCGGCTGCCGAGAAAATACCTAAGGGTTTCAATGCCGTTCGAACGGGTCCTCGTCGACATGCTTGGAGAGCGGACAAACCGGCAACAGTCTATTGGGTAGAAGCCCAAGATAAGGGCGATCCCAAGGTCGAAGTGGATGTAAGAGACCGTTTGTATATATTGGAGGCTCCTTTCAAAGACTCTCCAGAAGCTAAAGTAGATTTTGGCCTTCGCTTCAACCAGGTGATCTGGTCTACCGATGATATGGCCATTGCGCATGAATTTTGGTGGAGTAATCGCCGCGAAATGGTCAGCACTTGGAACCCAAGCAGTATCGATGGATCGAAGAAAATCCTGTTTGACCGTTCTTATGAGGACCGATACACTGATCCTGGTTCATTTCAGACCACATTGAATGAGGCCGGACGACGTGTCCTGTTACGCGATGAAGAAGGTAGAGCTTTTCTAACGGGTACCGGGGCCTCACCACAGGGCAATCGTCCATTTGTAGACCGCCTTGATTTGCAGACTCAGGAGACCGAGCGATTATGGAGGTCGGAGGCACCCTACTACGAAATTCCGATAGTGCTTCTGGATGTCAAAAAAGGTCTCCTACTCACTCGGAGAGAATCCAAAGACGATCCTCCTAACTATTTTACCAGAAAGACCCGCTCGGATAAGATTCACCAAATTACCCAATTTGCCCATCCCTATCTGGCGATGAAGGGTGTTTCAAAGGATTTGATCAAGTATCAGCGAGCCGATGGGATCGATCTTACAGGTACGCTGTACCTGCCTCCTGACTATGATAGGGAAAGAGATGGTGCTCTTCCAGTTTTGATGTGGGCCTACCCAAGAGAATACAAGAGCAAAGATGCCGCGAGTCAGGTACGCAACTCACCCTATGAGTTCCTAAGATTATACTACGGTAGTCCCATCTACTGGGCATTGCGTGGATTTGCTGTGTTCGACAATTTCGCTATGCCCATCATCGGAGAAGGAGATGAAGAATCAAATGACCACTTTGTGCCACAGCTGGTGTCTGGGGCAGAAGCTGCTATTGATAAACTCGTAGAGATGGGCGTTGCCGATCCCGAGCGATTGGCGGTGGGAGGTCATTCCTATGGAGCTTTTATGACGGCCAACCTATTGGCACACTGCGACCTATTTTCCGCTGGCATCGCCCGGAGTGGAGCGTACAACCGTACGCTCACACCCTTTGGCTTTCAAGCTGAAGAACGCACGTTTTGGGAAGCGCCAGATGTTTATTTCACCATGTCACCATTCATGCATGCCGACAAGATTAAAGAGCCACTCTTATTGATACACGGACAGGCAGATAATAACTCCGGCACCTACCCCATGCAAAGTGAGCGTTTTTTTACTGCGCTAAAGGGTCATGGAGCTACCGTTAGATTGGTCATGCTGCCGCATGAAAGTCATGGGTATCGCGCAAGAGAGTCAATCATGCACATGCTGTGGGAAATGGATCAGTGGCTCGAAAAGTATGTAAAAGGTGCCAAAAAAATTCAAGGGACAGAGTCCTCTCAAAAATCTGAACCCTGACATGGTCGCGGCAAGTCTTCAAACTGCCTTGAACTTTGAACAGCAGACTACTCACTTGATCTGAAACGTGAAAAGAGAGTACTAGTACTCTGTCAAGCCAATTATTGTCGTTTATTTTAATGTCTTTTTGCGACTTTCGTCGTCGCAGATCCTCACTGTAGCTCCGGCTAAATTGCGGTCTGCTCCTCGAACTTCATCAAAAATCATATTAAAATAATTCAACATAACTAACTTGACAGAGTACTAGGTCTTCGGGAGGATTTATTCTTAAGAATCATCAGCTCTCGGTATTGGATCGCATGTTTAAGATATTTTTTTGGCTTTTTTTCTCTTATTTTGAATTCCGTCAAAAAATTCAGGACTTTGCGACCACTGCTGACTTCCATTCTCATCTTAGCAAATATCTTGGCCTATAGCCAGTCCGGCTCGACCATTTTGTTTGATCATGGCAACTATGGATTTGATTTTTCAGATCTGCAGGAAGTGATGTGGCGCCTTGATCGGCATTATCAAGTCTACGTGGGTTCTGATCAGGACTTGGAAATCCTGAAGCACATCTTGATCGAAACATCTCAGGAGAGATCCGAGAAACTGATCGATGCCAAAGTTCAAATCAGGAATACAAATGGCATTGATACTTCTTTTGGATTATCGAGCTTCGAGGTTCAACCCTTTGACGCCGACATCATTGACCATTTGTTGGTGATCGATGATCTTAGGCAATACGATACCATTGATGTAAGGTATACGATCAAGGCGGAACCTAGTGTCCATACCTATCGCTGGACGGTGCAATACGATTATCCAGTCAAGGAAAGCCGGGTTACCTACCTTGTACCCAAAGTGTTTCATTCGGAGATTACTACGACAGACGAAGATCAAACTTATCTCAAAACCCAAATGACGTTTGACTCCACATATCGCATTCCTCAAGGCCGGATCGAGTTGAGGGGGTTGAGCCATCATTATTTTGATATTCCAGCCTACAGAGCGGAATCCTTTGCTCCGGCAGCTATTGAATCCAAACCTGCCAGCTTGTTTGCTTTAACAGAATTCAGCCTGGCTTCCGGAGCATCCTATTTGCCAGAATGGTCTGACCAGATGGTCGATCTTGCGGTGAGTGAAGTGTTTGGCAAGCAGTACCGGGTGCGATCCAACTATCGCTGGCTCATCAATGAAGCCGGTGATCTGCTAAAAACCAAATACCAACCCAGGCTACACCTACTGCTCTTGTACCAGTTTATCCATGAGCATTTTCTTTGGGATGGATCCTACGGGCTCATACCTTCCCATGGGTTAGCCGAGATGCAGTACGAGAAAACGGTCAATAAGTCTGCCCTCAATATGGCCTTATTGGCACTGATTAATGAGGCTGACATTTATGCCAATCCGGTGCTGGTTGGAACCACTGACCGACCACCGATCAATAGAGCCATACCCAATATCAATCAGTTTAACCATTTTGTCATTGAAGTCGAGCTTAGTGGAGGGGAGAAGATTTACATCGACGCAGGAGAACCGACGTTGCCGCCAGGGTGGATAGATCCTCAGGTCCGCCGGCAGGATGCAGCCCGTATACGAAATCTGAAGGGTATTTGGATGGATATACCCGAGTTTTCCGCAGTGAGCAAAATGAGAGTGAATATGGTGGTCAAACCAAATCTCGGGGCACAGGGAACCATCCATGCATCATTTGCTGGTTATGATGCCTTTCGGGAGCGACAAATGTTGGCAGACGATCGAACGGGACAATATTGGAAAGATCGTGTAAGCTCTTTGAGCCCAGGTCTTAGAATTGATTCGGTCAGATTTGAAAATGTAAATAATTTACTTCTACCCTTTGAAAATACGGTGTATTTCCACTTGCCTTTGGAGGAATCCAGGGACTCGATCTTCATCAATCCGATCTTCTATTCTTTTTTTGGGACGGCCTATTTTATCGATACTATTAGGCAAAATGAGGTGCGATTGCCCTTTGCAATTCATGAAGAATGTACTTTAGACATTGATCTGCCTTCCTCACTGGGTGTGGTCATTCCGGAGGATGCCAAATCTTCAATAAATGGGAACATGATCAGTTCAGCTTTTAGCTCCACACAAAATGAGGGAAATCTTAAGACCTTTTTTAAAGCAGTCATCCCCAAGACAAAATATCCAGTACCGGAATATTTGGCCCTTAAGTCTTTCTTTGATCAGACCTATGGTCTTACTAGGAAGCCCATTGTGCTTTATGGAGATTAACTGAAAGATGTGAGATATCGATCCTTGACGATGCGCAGGTGGTGAATCTCATGTCCGGCAATAATAAATCCGATGGAGAGTGGGGTAAACGGCTTTTCCGATGCTGTGCCCATTCGAATGTACATGTCAGCCGTGAAATTTCGAAACAAAGTAAGGGTCGCTTCTCTAACGCTGCAGTACTCTGCAATCAGGCTAGCTGCTGACCGGGATGCAGCATTAGATGGTACTATGTAATCATCCTGTTCAAATCCTGCCAGAGGAGTGTGATCGTTACGCGCTATTCGAAGTGCCCGGTAGGCGAAGATGCGTTCCGTATCTATGATGTGAAGTACCAGCTCTTTAATGGACCATTTACCGGGGGCATAACGATGATTCCATTGATCTTCAGTCAGGGTGTGCAAAAATTTAGGCGTTTCCCGTGAAGCATCAATCAGCGCTTTCAGGAAATCATCCTGTTTTACCTGCTTGATGTAGGTGGTGTAGTAAGCATCACATTCCTCTTCAGCCGGTCGACGCATATGTTTTTCCATACTTTGAATATGTAAAAGATTAGCCTTCAAAAGTTAAGATGTAAGATAAAAATCATTGGCGAGTGGGAGAGATCTGCTGGCATATCTTTTGCCATTCCTTCTGTGGAGCTATTGCGGGATTAGGAACCAATGATTTCTAAGCCCGCATCGATATGGTCGAATAAGTCCGGTGGATGCCCAGTGTGGCGGTCCACCGGATTTCTGTTCTGCCCCATTCGAACAATGATCAGGTCCAGATCGAGATTACAAATGATGTATTGCCCTCTGATACCCCGGGCATAAAAGAAGTCGTAACCCCGGTGTTGGGTAATCCACCAGTGCCATCCATAGATGTCATTGGTGCATTTTCGCCAAACATCGAAGAGACCCGAGGGATGAAGGGATTCTTTAACGAACCAGCTGGGTACCAATTCACGACCATCCCAACTCCCCGCCTGCAGATAAAGTTTGCCAATCCGGGCAAAGTCACGAGGCGTAGCGTACAAGCAACAGAATGCTTTTTCCATACCGTTTTTTCGGTCTAAATTCCAGTATGCATCATTTTCAGATCCAATAGGCCCCCACAGTTCATCTTGTGCAAAATCAGAGATGGTTTTTCCTGTTGCAGCAGCTAACGTCATGGCGAGTATTTGCGTATTTCCACTCAGATATTCGAATTGCTTTCCTGGTGGTCCCTTTACCTTCATCCGGTAAACCAGGCCTTCCAAATCCTCACCATAGTATCCTCGGGCATTATGACTCCATGGATTGATTTCACTTTCAATCCATTTTAAACCTGAGCTCATCATCAGAAGGTGTTTCACGGTAAGTTGACGCCTATCGTCGCGATCAAATGCCTTCAAGTATCTAGAGACCGTGTCATCCAGGGCTAACATGTCCTTCCGGAGAGCTATTCCAATGAGGATATTGACCACTGATTTTGCTACGGAAAAAGAGTTGATTACCTGATCTTGGTCATAAGGCGCCCAATATTGCTCGTAACAAATGGTGTGGTCCCGAATGACCAAGAATGCGGCTGATCCGAGGCTGGTCAATTGATTCTGTGTATGTTCCGAAAGTGAAGACTGGGCAATTTTCGAATCCATCTGCCATGGCTGAGGGTTGGTCGATTTGATCACTCGGTTAGCAAAGGAGTTCTTTTCATTGATGGCTGGTCCAAATCTACCAGATCGGCGTGCCATTTGCAGGGCTTTGCGTATGTGCTTGTAGAGTAAAAACCAGGCCAACGCAGCCAGCAATGGCATCAGATAAAGCCAGGTCATGGTGCAGATTTTGATGAAGACAATTTTCGCCTGACATCAATGGCTACCACGATGGCCATCATACCATAAACCGGTACACTTGCCTTATCTGAATCTAGAAAATTGTTTAAGAATCCATGAGCGAAGTAGGTGATCAGTGCCAAGGTCACCATTAAAAGCAGATGCCTCTGTGGACCTGGATCCAATTTCTGGTAACAATGAAACGCGGTCCAGAATAATGAACCTACCAATAGCAATACGGAAAACAATCCCAGAACTCCTGACTCGGCCAAGGGTCCCAGGTACTCACTATGTGCATTTCCTACATCGCCGAAATTGGTAGAGATGACGGTTAGATCTCGTGATTGTTGATAAGGGGCGTACTCAAACGCATAGGTGCCAGGGCCAAATCCCAATAGAGGCTTTTCCCGGGCCATGGCAAAAACAGAGTTCCACCGGTTTATCCTTTCCAGATTGGATGCATCGGTGGTAATGTTGGTAATGGATTCCACGTTCTCGACTAAATTCTCTGAAGAATCGGTTTTGTTTTTCTGCAGTTGTACCAGAATATCATCAAGGGAAAGGATTAAGAAAAGTGAGAAAAGAATCCCCCCTACCAACACAATCCAGGGCCTGATCTTAAGCAATGTTATGATCCAAATAAACAAGGCCAAAAGGATGCTGATCCATGCTGCTCTGGCATAGGTGTAAATAGCTGCTATAGACAAGGTCAGCAGTGCAATCAAAAAGAGGAATCGAGTAAGTACAGAACGACGAGCCTCAATAAAGAATCCCAGGGCGATGGGAATGAACAGTGCCACCACAGCTCCATATTGGGTATGATCACGATAAAGAGGTTCCATTACCCAATGGGCAGCCTCTTCCTCGAAACCGTATCCCCCATGCTTAAATAGGGTGAAGTATACCACGCCTAAAAAAGGAATCAGATACAGGAGTAAAAATTTCTGGGCGTTCCGAAACTCAAGGAACAAAGCCGCTCCGGCAAAGTAAATTGGAATAATGAACCACAAGCGGGACAGCAAGTATTTGAAAGATACAATGGGGTCTACACTAGTACAGGAGGTAATAAAGATCCAAGCTAGGTAAAACAGCATGGCTTTTGAAACGGGGTGAGTCAAAATCTGTTTTGGCACAATAGAACTGTGGAGCTGACCCAAGATCAACAAGAGCATCAATCCAAACAAAAGGGGCTCAGTGGGCAGGTAAAAAGCAATACCCCCCATTTCTAATTCTTCCAGATTGATAGAAAGTGGTGTGAAAAACACAATAAAGTAAAGTAGGTAAGCTGGACGGTAGAAACTCAGCAGTAGCATGAAGGCCGCTGGTGGTATGGCCAAGAGTATCCACTGCTCTTCATAAATCGCATAAGATAAAAACAATAAAAAGAGCAGACTACTGGCAAATACGGTCTTTTCTCGAAGTATGTAGCTCATCCTTGCTGAAAAATCTGTTCAGCATTCTCCTTTAAGATCAAAGCGACGATGGCAAATATCAAAACGGATAGTAAGGATCCCAAAACAATGAGCCAACGCACTGGATAGGACTTTTTATCGGCAGGAATTGCTTTGTCAACAACAAATTTCTGGGGAATACTTATCTCAGCATCGGCTAGAAACTGATTGTGGTAATTTCTAAATCGAAGCCGCTGCTCTATAATGATCTCGCGATGTTTATAAAGAGCATCGTATTCGTCACCCAATTCTTGGTTTATTTTCAAATGTTCCCGGATTTCCCTCGCAGCTTGTCCAGAAGCTTGGCCGTAGCCTTCAAATAAAGCCGCCCTTTCTATTTGACCGACTACTCCTTGAGATTGAAGCGTATCCAACTCACGATCAACACTATCCAGCTCTGCTTGTAGACGTAAGTTCTCTTGCTGAATCATCGGAAGGGAGGTCAAGGCCCGGTCTTGGATCATGCGGTTTTTAACACTATCGGTAAATTCGGCAATGCTGTTGGCTATATCCGCAGCCATCTCCGGTATTTCATCAACTACTGAAATTTCAATGGAATTGTACTTGGTCCTTCTGGCAGTAACATTGCTGTTGTACTGGCGCCTGATCAGTGTGCGGGAATAGCGCTCATTGCGACCGATATCGTAGTGCTCATACAGATTGTGCCGGTCAATAACCCTTCCCTGGAGATCCTCACTGTTGATGATTTGCAGCAATTGCTCAGCTTCCTCCTCTTCACCAAAGTCTGATATGTTGCCCCTCTTGATTCCACTCTCATTTAGGATCAGAGAGCTGGTGCGAGCGGGAAAGATCACCACGGTAGACTTGTAGTATTCGGTCAATAGCAAAGAAATCAGTGCTGAAACGACAATCGCGACCACCCCCAATATGATAAGCAATCTTATATGTCTGACAATCAAGCCAAAAAGGGCTGATAGCGAAAGGTCAACTGCTGGTTTAGGCATTGCTTGTGGATAAGACTTGCAAATGTAGAAAAACCCCACGATTCTCCAGTGCAGCCTTTTCTTGCGGAAAGTGATCTTACAGACTATGGTCTGGTAAATTGCATCAGCTCAAAGATCGTATCCAGGTCTTCCATCGGTTGCGTTCTATATAAACTGAGGTGACCAAAGCGATAAGGACAAATATGATCAGCTGTACAAACCAAGGTAATTCAGTCGATCTCAAACCCATTATGATGAGAATGAGCAATACTGGGAAAGGCAAGATTTTGACAAAATCGGACCAAAACAAAGGCCAGGAAAGACTCTTATGCGAGATCCAAATCAGCGCACAGGCTGTACCACTTTGGGTCAGGAGAGTGGCAAGAGCTGCTCCTTGTGCTTTCATCATCTTGATCAAGAAAAGGTTGAGAAGAAAGTTAATCAACACACCAATGAGAAAGACTTTATTCATCTTCCTAACTTCCTGAGCAGCTGTCAAGTAGGTGCCATAAATGTAAATGGCGCTGATACCAAGGTAACTTGGCATGAGTGTGCGAAAAACTGTGGTCCAGTAAGGGGTTGCATGCTCGTAAAGCAGACTTATCAACTCTGATCCAAAGAAATAGGAGGCACTGACCATGGTTATTGAGGCCGCCATAAGTAAAGATGTCGCCGTACTTATAAGTGACCGAACTTGCAATGGGTCTTTGAGGTTCTTAGCAATCATGGGAAGTAAGAGACCTGCAAAGAGCAGTCCCAACATGTTGCTGGCATCCAAAATACGGTAAGAGGCTGCATAAATGCCGGCTTCCTCCTGGCCATCAGGCAATATTCTCTCGATCATCACCGCATCCATTCTGGTATACAGTGTCATCAGCAGGATAATCGTTGCAAAGGGAATGCTCCTCCTGAGCTGTGAACTTATGAAAGCTTGGTTTGGCACCGACCGAAAACCATGCACACTAACCTTGAATTGGATCAGGGAATAGGCAGTCAAAAGGGTAATAACCAGTGCCGTGGTCTGCGTCTTCACGAAGTCGATCACCGTGAGCGTCCAATCGGAAAAGTACAGCCAATAACCCAATAAGAGAATCAGCAAAGCCTTGTCCAATGCCGATAAAATACTGTCCCAGGCGTAATATCCACTAGCAGATAAATTGGTCCGTAGCAACAGTACCCCTGAGATCAGAATCTGATTGAAAATGATTAGTGCAAGAAGATTTGTATACCTGGGCAGATAACCAAAGAGAAATCCCGCAACTACGGTGACGATAATAAATACCAAGGCCAATAACATCTTTACTCCAAGGATTTTAGGTAGATATTTAGGTATCAGTTGCGGATGCTGACTGAAAATTGTGTGGTTATAATTTTGAAGACCCAAATCATTTAGGATCTGAAATAAGTAGGTAAAGTTGAAGAGGGCAAAGAACAGCCCGTACTCCATTGGGCCCAGATCGTTCTGCACTGTTCGGTCGATGCCAAAGATGTATAATGGTTTGATTAGCAGGTTTATACCTACAACCAGAAGGATATTCGAGATAAAGCGATGTGTCATTTGCCAGAGATCAAAAGGAATCTAGTATCTTAACCCAGCACACTCCATGAATCTCAATTATTGACAGTCATGAAGTGGATAATATAGTCTTTACATTCAATAGCTCATTTTAGTAAAGAACAACAAAATTTTGAATGCCATGAAATCATTGTTAAACCTACTGCTCACTCCAGCCTTCTTTTTAAGCCTTGGGATGGGTTCTTATACCTTGGCAAATGCCACTGAATCAATAAATCTATTGGTTTTTACCAAAACCGAAGGCTTTCGACATACTTCCATTGAACCCGGAGTAGAAGCCATGAAGAAGATTTGCCAGGAAAACGGATTTTCTCTTGACCACTCTGAAGACGCATCAGTTTTTACTGCCGAGAACCTGGCAAAATATCAGGTAATGGTTTTCCTGAATACCACTGGCGATATACTAAATGATGCTCAACAGCAAGCCATGGAATCTTTCATCCGGAATGGCGGCGGCTTTGTCGGAATTCACAGCGCAACGGATACTGAATACGATTGGCCGTGGTACGGAAGATTGGTGGGAGCATACTTCGAGAGCCATCCCAAGGTACAGCCCGCAGTCTTGCATGTAATTGATCAGCAGCATCCTGCTACCGAGATGTTGCCAACTCAATGGCCTCGAACCGACGAGTGGTACAATTTTAAGGAGATGAATCCGGAAGTAAATGTTCTGATTACTCTGGATGAAAGCACTTATGAGGGCGGTAAGAATGGTGAATTCCATCCCTTTGCCTGGTACCATGATTATGATGGTGGTCGAGCGTTTTACACGCTGGGGGGGCACACTGAAGAAACTTTCTCGGAGTCACAATTCCTAGCGCACCTGATCGGAGGGATCAAGTATGCAGCCGGACTCGAATCGGATCTTTATAGTCTTAAAAACATGGAATCAAATAACGAATGGAAATCTCTTTTTGATGGTCGCACCACTAAGGGCTGGCGCAACTATAAATCGGAGACCATCGGATCGAGCTGGGTTGTTGAAGACGGTGTCCTCAAGTTGGAAGTCGAGCCCGCGGACAATGGCCGTACCAGAGCCAAGGACGGTGGAGATATCATCACTGTCGATCAATTTGAGAATTTTGAACTTGCTCTCGAGTGGAAAATTTCCGAATGCGGAAATAGTGGCATTATGTTTAACGTCGTTGAAGGTGCGGACTATCAACGGGTCTACCACACCGGCCCTGAAATGCAAATCCTGGATAACAGCTGCCATCCCGATGCAAAAATTCATACCCATCGTGCCGGAGATCTTTACGATATGATCCCCTGCAGCGAGGAAACGGTGCATCCGCCGGGAGAATGGAATGAAGTACGCATCAAAGTGTTAAACGGCCATACGGAGTTTTACCTGAATGGCACCAAAGTGGTGGAGTTTACCATGTTTGGGGATGAGTGGAAATCCATGATTGCCGACAGCAAGTTCAAGGATATGCCTGGGTTTGGCAAGTTTCGCAAAGGGCACATTGCTCTTCAAGATCACGGTGATGAGGTGGCCTTTCGAAATATAAAGATTAGAGAGCTTTAGTTAAGTGCTCTCAACCCTTGCTTCTTAGGCCCATTTTTTCAGGTTTGAGAGAGTGCGAACCCCGCAATAATCAGCTACTTTTTAGGTGGCATGGAAGGCCGGACTTCAATTTTACTTGGCAACGTCCTTGGGTGCATGTGCAGGAGGTCAACAACAAGTTTTCCGATATCCTCGGGTTGGATTTTCCAGGCATCGGCATCGCTCGGAGTTCGGTCATTAAAGTAAGTCGCCACCGAACCGGGCATAATGGTAGATACTTTGACACCTTGATGACGCAAGTCCAGCATTACCGCCTGCGTAAATCCTACCAGGCCAAATTTACTGGCATTATATGCTGTTCCTCCAGCGAAGAAATTGGTTCCGGCCAGGCTAGCAATGGTGATGATATAGCCCCTCGATGCTTTTAGCGCAGCCAAACAGCTTTTGATGGAAAGAAACACGCCGGTCAAATTGACATCAATCACTTCATTCCACTGCTTAGTGGTCAGTGACTCAATGGCTGCGAAGTGACCGATACCGGCATTGGCGATTAATACATCGATCGAACCAAATTCTTTCACGACATAATCACGAGATCGATTTTGATCAGACTCACTCCGAACATCAGCAGCGATACCGGCGACCTTACCTTGCTCTTTACTTTGCAGACTTACGACAGCCTCGTCTGCGGCTTCCTGACTTCGGCTGGTTATCACCACGTTCATCCCTTCACGCAAGAGACACTCTGCAACTCCATAACCGATTCCCTTACTCCCTCCAGTAATGAGGGCAGTTTTTCCTCTGAGATCTTTCATGCACTTAAGTTCTTAGCGCCTTGCTCCATATTTTCTAATGTGAGATATCAACTTGTTTGTAGCCACCTTTACTTCGGAAATAAAAAATGAGTCCTAAGTAGCAGACCAACATGATGATTGGGAATATGGCAACAGTAGAGAGTGCACTCTTCTTTGCTGAATTTTGTACTGAACTAATGATCTCTTTTTCATCTGCGGGTGCAGATTCGAGTTTATCCAGATTCAAGCTTTTGTATGATCCGAATACGCTCACTTTATCCATCGTAATATAAGCATCGTGATACGTGGTGGCATTCTGTTGATCATATGCCATCAATTGTTTGTCAACTTGTTTGTCTTGAAAATTACCTAAGAATGGATTACCAACAATACCGACTGCCAGCATGCCAACACCGGCGATAGCGTTTAGGGTTAAGGCTCCACCTTTCGGAAATTGCTCTGCAACAATACCCAAGGTGGTGGGCCAGAAAAACGTCTTACCAATTCCATATAAGGTGGCGGCGAGTAAGATGGCTACACCTGTTGCTGTGGAAAGATAGATCAGTCCCAGAGCGGCCAGAGCGGCACAAGATGCCAGAAGCCCTAATGGAGTCAGTGCACTAACCAATGGACCAGAGGCAAACAATCGCAAGACCATCATGATAACAGATGTGTAGATCAAAACCCAGCCAGCTTGTAAGCCCATTGCTGCCATTTCAGTCTCCATCAGACTAGTTATCCAACTATCTACTCCCAACTCCGTGGTGGCTAGTATAGTCATCAACAAGAGCAATAAAATGTACAAAGGCCTGCCGAGGGATCGGGTATAGACCCAAAAATAAATCGCGGTTCCAACAGCCAATATCACCTGCAAGAGATCTGGCCAGCTAAATAACCTTCCGAGTTCACGCACCACCATGGCAGCAATGATTAAGGCCCCAATAGCTCCCACCTCACTGAGCATCGTCTTGTAATCGATACCAGCAGCAACGCGCTCATTAATTGGGAATTTCTTATTAATCAGCATGGCTGCATAGATGATTGTCGGTAGTAGAATAACAGCAATCTGAATTCTCCAGGCCAGACCTGATGCCAAGATCAGAATAATAAATCCAGCAATGACCATACCGCCTGGCCAACCTGCGTGCAAGATGTTTAACCACTTGGTCTTGCCCTTGTCAAACATGGTCGCAACTACCGGATTGATATAAGCCTCAACACAGCCGCTTCCCAGGGCCAGGACGAAGGTTCCAATGTACATACCCCAATAACCTTTGGCCAGGACGATGAGAATGGTGGATAGTGTATGGCAAATGAGACCAAACCACATGGCGACTTTGTATCCTACCTTATCGATGATTAAACTGAATAAGATCAGGCTGATGGCCAGAGGCCAGAATCCCACGCCAAAGATTTCACCCACCTGGGTTTCTGAAAGACCAAATTCAGGCCCCCATTGATTAGCGGTCAGTACCCGGGCGATAAATCCAAAGCCCGTGGCAATCAAAGCAATGAAACAACCCCAAAATAAGGTCATGTCGGGATTTTGGTGTGTAGAACTGGCTGAAGTGTTTGCAGATTGGTCCATTTGTACGATTGGTTTGATTGATTTTAGAAGATTCTAAAATAGTAAAACTCTCCAGCCTACCAGGAGAATTATCTGAGATTAGTTGTTGGACGAAATCAAAATGGGCTATTTTGCTCTTGGTCTTACTAAATATATTGGTTGATGATATTTTCCATCAACTCCTGCCGACCACTCTTTAAAACGGGTTCGCCGTTTTCAAGAGCGAAGTTCCTGAGTTCTTCCATCGACAACTTATCGTTTTCAAACATCTTACCGTATCCGTGATCAAATGAACTATATCTTTCTTGTCTGAGCATCGAATAATCGGATTTCTGTAAAATCCGATCTGCAATGATCAATGCTCGGGCAAAGGCATCCATCCCCCCAATATGAGCATGAAACAGGTCCTCCTTATCGGTAGAATTTCGCCTTAACTTTGCATCAAAATTAACTCCTCCGGCACCCAACCCACCATGGTCTAAAATGACGAGCATGGCCTGGGTGAGTTCGTATATATTCACTGGAAATTGATCGGTATCCCACCCGTTTTGATAATCGCCACGGTTGGCATCGATACTTCCCAGCAACCTAGCGTCTGCAGCGACTTGTAATTCGTGTTGAAAAGTATGACTGGCCAAGGTTGCATGATTCACTTCTACGTTTAGTTTAAAATCATCCTCCAAACCATAATTTCTCAAAAACCCAATGACAGTGGCAGCGTCGAAGTCATATTGATGTTTCATGGGTTCCATGGGTTTCGGTTCGATCAGAAAAGTGCCTTCAAAACCCTGTTTTCTTCCATAGTCTTTGGCCATGTGAAGAAATTGAGCAAAATGATCGACTTCACGTTTCATATCGGTGTTAAGCAGGGACATGTAACCTTCGCGGCCACCCCAAAATACATAGTTGGCACCTCCGAGGGCGATGGTCGCATCAATGGCATTCTTGACCTGTGTGGCGGCATAACTCAGTACATGGAAATCCGGATTGGTGGCAGCGCCATTCATATATCGTGGATGTGAAAACAAGTTGGCTGTGCCCCATAACAATTTCAATCCGGATGCTTCTTGCTTTTCTCTAGCATATTCTACAATGATCTCTAAACGTCGCTCTGACTCTTGAATCGAGTCTCCCTCATCGACCAGATCAAAATCGTGAAAGCAATAGTAAGGGATGCCTAGCTTGGTAGTAAATTCAAAAGCGGCATCCATCTTGTCCTTGGCTCGTTGAACCGGATCCATGGCTATGAGCCAAGGCATGGTCCGTGTTCCAGGCCCAAACGGATCAGAGAGCGCATTGCAGAAGCTGTGCCAATAGGCCACGGCAAACCTAAAATGATCTTCCATTCTCTTTCCGGCCACTACCCTGGTTGCGTCGTAATATTTCAGAGCCAGGGGATTGTCTGACTCAGCACCTTCAAATTGTATTTGCCCAATGCCAGGGAAATATTCCTGGTCGCCAATGATTACCTTCATTCTGAATATTTTTAATATGAATATTAACCCTCAAGGGTCGAATGGCTAAAAATAGTTGAAAAAACTATTTCAACTGATTGATGCTAGGACAGATATTGAATAATCCTTATCATTAGGCCACTTTATCGTGACCATATGGAAAGTATAGTCTTACATGCTGTGAGAATCAAGGTCATTGGTTTCTTGGAATAAAAATGAATTGGTGAAATAATTAATTAGGTATGAGTAGAAAAATACGAATGGGCATGGTCGGGGGCGGCCGGGGTGCATTTATTGGGGCAGTACATCGCATGGCTGCCGCCCTAGACGGTGAGATTGAATTGGTTTGCGGAGCTTTTAGCAGCGATCCAGAGAAATCAAAAGCCTCTGCCGCTGATCTTCACTTGCCGGCAGATAGATCATATGGAAGTTATCAAGAGATGATCGAAAAGGAAAAGTCATTACCTGATGATCAACGGATGGACTTTGTTTCTATCGTTACTCCAAACCATGTGCATTATCCCCCTGCAAAAATGGCTATGGAGAATGGGTTTCATGTCATCTGTGATAAACCCTTATGCTTTGATCTTGAAGAGGCTCATGACCTGGTAAAAACGGTGAAAGACACCGGGATGATTTTTGCCCTGACCCACAATTACACCGGCTATCCCATGGTTAAGCAAGCCAAGCACATGGTGGCTGCCGGGGAGCTAGGGCAGATAAGAAAAATTGTGGTCGAGTATCCGCAAGGTTGGCTCTCCACCAAGCTTGAAGACAGTGAGCAAAAACAGGCTTCTTGGCGAACGGATCCAAAGAGATCAGGGATTGCCGGCAGTATGGGTGATATTGGTACCCATGCCGAGAACCTAGCTGAATACATTTCAGGTTTACGCATCAAATCTATGTGTGCTGACCTATCGACTTTTGTACCTGGCCGTCTCTTAGACGATGACGGCAACATTTTGCTGCGCTTCGAGAATGGAGCAAAGGGTATTTTACACGCCAGTCAGATTTCTGCCGGCGAGGAAAACAACATCAACATCAGGGTATACGGTACCAAAGGAGGGATCCAATGGCATCAGCAGGAACCGAACACCCTCATTGTGCGATGGCTGGATCAACCGATGCAGTATCTGCGTACTGGGGTTGGGGATCTATATGAAAGTACCCAAAAGCATACCCGTTTGCCATCAGGTCATCCAGAAGGTTACTTGGAAGCCTTCGCAAACATCTACCGGAATTTCGCCAAATGTGTGCAAGCCAGAATCGACGGCGTCGAGGTTGATCCCGTATACGATGATTTTCCAAGGGTAGAGGATGGTCTTAGGGGTATGCAGTTTATTTATAAAGCTGTCGAATCCGGAAAATCTGATGAGAAATGGATCTCCTTTGATTAATGCAGGAAATTGAAAAACCAATGATTAAATAAACCAAAAGAAACTGAAAAGAAATGAAAACAATCAAAGGACCAGCGGTCTTTTTGGCACAGTTTGCCGGTGATGATCCCCCTTATAACAACCTCGAAAACTTATGTAAATGGGCAGCTGATTTTGGTTACAAAGGTGTGCAGATCCCTACCTGGGATGGCCGCATCATCGATCTGAAACAAGCCGGTGAAAGTAAAGACTACTGCGATGATTTTAAAGGCCGGGCACAAGAATGTGGTGTCGAAATTACCGAACTATCTAGTCACCTTCAGGGTCAATTGGTTGCTGTACACCCCGCATATGATGTTATGTTTGACGGATTTGCAGCTCCAGAGGTGCAGGGTAATCCAGCGGCTCGAACCGAATGGGCGATCCAACAACTGAAGTACGCCGCCCAGGCCAGTAGACATATGGGCATTGATGTACACGCCACTTTCTCAGGCGCTTTGATCTGGCATACGGTCTATCCGTGGCCTCAAAGACCAGGTGGTTTGGTGAAAGACGCCTTTGCTGAACTAGCTAGAAGGTGGTTACCCATTTTAAATCATTTTGACGAACTCGGGGTTGACGTGTGCTATGAGATTCATCCCGGAGAAGATCTGCACGACGGTATCACCTTTGAAATGTTTAAAGAGGCCACCAATAATCATCCCAGGGCCAACCTTTTGTATGATCCAAGTCATTTTGTATTGCAGCAGTTAGACTATTTGGCCTACATCGATCTTTACCATGAGTTTATTAAGATGTTTCACGTTAAGGATGCCGAATTTAATCCTTCCGGCAGAGTAGGCGTATATGGTGGTTACCAGGATTGGATTGACCGGGCTGGCCGGTTCCGGTCACTAGGAGATGGACAGGTTGACTTTCGTTCTATCTTTAGCAAACTAGCTCAGTATGGTTACGATGGTTGGGCAGTCCTTGAATGGGAATGTTGCATCAAAGATGGTGATCAAGGTGCCAGGGAAGGTGCGACCTTCATAAGTGATCATATCATTAAGGTGACCGAGAGGACATTTGATGACTTCGCCGGAGGTTCTGCTGATGCAGATCTCAATCGCAAGATCCTGGGACTGTAGTAAGAAGTTCGATTAAAGTGACTGGCATTTTTTATCAAGATCTTGCCCTCGCAATTTGTCGCATTTGTATTGGGTTACCCTGTGGCAACTACAAATGCCATACTTGAAGGCTCGATCTTAAAGCCTGATACATGAAGCAGTTGCTCACATTCGGTTTCTTCATATTTGCTATACCACTGCTAGGCCAAGTTCGGGATCTGAGCTTCAAAGGTAGGCTTCTTGATGCTGTAGTTAGTGAACCCATAGCGGGAGCGGAAGTGATATTAAGGAAAGACCAACAGGAAAAAAAGACCATTACCAATGAGGATGGAATTTTCATTTTTAAAGGGCTAAGTCCAGGACACTATCGACTTACATTTCAGTCATTGGGATATGAAACATTGACCATTGCTGAAGTTTGGATTCACTCTGGTGTACCACGAGAATCTTCATATGCCATGGATCCTAGCGATCAGGAATTGACACCGGTTGTGGTTAAAGCACAATCAAGAGGTAGCGCGGCTCAAGCCATCAATAGTATTCACACCCTGACCGTTGAGGAGACTTTCCGGTTTCCTGGTACTTTCTATGATCCTGCTCGATTAGCGACGCATTATGCCGGAGTAATCAGTGACAATGACCAGGCCAACAATTTAGTGATCAGGGGCAACTCTCCCAATCTTTTGGGCTGGCACCTGGAAGATGTGGAAATTGTGAATCCCAACCATCTTGCCAATGCTGGAACCCTCAACGATCGAGTGACCCAAAGTGGTGGTGGTGTCAATATCTTAAGTGCGCAAATGATTGATAATACGGCTTTTCTCAAGAGCACTTTTCCAGCATCTTATGGCAATGCATTGTCTGGTATCATGGACATGCACCTGCGGGAAGGAGCACGAGATCAAATGCACTTCACTGGCCAGATCGGCTTAAACGGTATTGATGCAGCGATCGAGGGTCCTCTGGGGAGGGAGAAGCAGGGTTCCTTTTTGCTAAACTACCGCTACTCAACCCTGGGGCTTTTGTCGGCTTTGGGAGTCGATCTGGGGGATGAGGAATTTAATTTTCAGGATCTGTCTTTCCATGTAAAGACTCCCACCGGTGATCACTCTACCCTCACGCTTTTTGGCATAGGAGGCACCAGCAAGAATGTATTCGAAGGAACCAGTGATGCAACACTCTGGGAGGAATTTAAGGATCGTCAAAATATTAATTATGAGGGGAAAATGATGGCTGTTGGGATCAACTGGGAGTGGCATCAATGGAAGACCACATTGGCATTTAGCGGCAATTCACACAAGCGGTTTTCGGCCATCATCTTGTCAGAACAACAGGTCAACAGCTTTGAAAGAAATGTGAACGAAGAAGGACGGATTGCTCTACATACCCGTAATCGTATTCATATCAATAGAAGTGCTTTCTTAGACCTTGGAATCCGTCTAAATCAGATCTCCTATAACAATCTTTCGGCGCAAGATCTGCTTGGGGTGCGATCACAAGGGCAGGTGGATACATGGTTGCTTCAGGCCTATAGCTCAGCGCGATGGCTTCTTTCGGGAGCAACATCCATGACAGCTGGTTTGCATTTCTCGCATTTCGAATTAAGTTCATCCAGCACAATTGAACCCAGATTGGGTCTGCAACACAGTTTTACCAACACGTCTTCTATTAATTTTTCTTACGGCCTGCATAGTCGAATACCTTCTCAAAATGCCCTTTTGATCAAGGGTCCAACGGGTGAGGACAATCGGCATCTTAGTTTTCTCCATAGTCACCAGCTGGTATTGGGATACCGTCATCAGCTTACTTCATTATCACGGATTACTGCCGAGTTGTATTATCAAAATCTGTTTGATCTCCCAATCGGTATTGGAGACAATAGCAGTTTCTCAACCATAAATTCTATTGATAATCACAGTATTCAGAACCTAATGAGTGATGGCACTGGTGAAAATATGGGCATAGAGTTGAGTTTCCAAAAGTATTTTGGAAATGGCACCTATTACCAGTTAAATGGTTCTCTATTTGACTCAAAGTATACCGGTGCCGATGGGATTCGGCGAAATACCAGATACAATGCCCAATTTGCTGGCAACTTAACCGGAGGCAAGGAATATACCTGGCAAAAGAAAAGAAAAGTGAAAAACCTGGGGCTTAATCTTAGGGTATTCGCTAGGGGTGGATTTTGGGAAGGTCCCATTAATCAGAATTCGTCACAGATCTTGTTGACGACAATTTATGATGAGCAGGATGCTTTTACAGAGCAGTTACCTACTTTTTTCAAAGTGGATTTTCGTATCCACTACAAAGTAACCAAGGAGAATTATACCAGCATTTTAGGCCTGGATATTCTCAATGCCACCAATCGTGAAAATATTATCTATTATTTCTACAATCCACAAAATCAGAGTACATTGCCCAAAACTAGCCTTGGGATCATACCGATATTGAGTTATCGGATTGAATATTGATGTTCTATGAAGTACCTGCATATATTCATTGCGATTCTATTTGTACTATTTGGAGCGGTACAATTTAATGATCCAGACCCAATACTATGGGTGTCAATATACCTGGGAGTGGCCATATGTGCGATAGCTGTTTTTTTAGGTAAGGGTATCCGGCTGTTGGCACTGGCTGGCTTCTTAGGATGCATGATCGGGGCTGCTATACTCTTACCAGATTTTTTACAATGGATGAGGGAAGGGATGCCTTCTATTGTTTCATCCATGAAGGCTGAGACTCCCTATATTGAGTTGGTGCGAGAATTTTTAGGTTATTTGATCTCTGCGGGGTTTTATTTGTTCTATTATCGTAGGAGCATCCAATTAAGTAAACACACACAAAATTAGAGGACAATGATCAATTTCGCTAAGGAAGTCATTGAAGCAAGTCATCACCAACCTATTGTGGTTGATTTTTGGGCTCCGTGGTGTGGTCCTTGCCGGGTACTGGGGCCTGTGATCGAAGCGCTTGCGGAAGAGCAAGGTGATCGGTGGAGTTTGGTGAAACTCAATACAGAAGAGCAGCCGGATATCGCAATGGAGTATGGTATTAGGAGTATTCCCAACGTGAAACTATTTGTGAATGGGGTTATTAAATCTGAGTTTGCCGGAGCGCTGCCACGGCATCAGATTATGGAATGGCTGGATCAAAATATACCATCACCAGAACGTGAAGCCTGGAGCCAGATCAAGGAGAATCTTCCTTCGTTGAATGCTAAAGAAGCCCGCAGTACCCTGAGAGAATTCTTAACAAAGTTTCCAGATCATCGGGAGGCTCGAGTCCAGCTTGCCAGGCACCTCACTTTTACTAAACCAGCCGAAGCCGTAGCCATGGTTGCTGATGTAAAGATTGGTCAGGAGGGTTACGATATTGCCGATGCTATTCATACTTATACCGAACTGTTGAGTCTCGACCATTTGGCAAACAATGATGAACTGACATCTATGTTGGTCGAGGCCCAAGAAGCTCTTGCACGCGGTGATTTTAGGGAAGGGCTGTCAAAATTGATTGAAGTGGTTAGCAAAGACAAAGATCTTCACGATCAATTGCCACGCAGGGCCACGATCGCCGTATTTCAACTGTTGGGCAAGGATCATCCCGAAACCAGAGAATTTCGACGACAATTTGACATGGCACTGTACTAATCCATCAATCTACTGATCTAGGTAGAGACCTTGTTGGAAGGCTGTAAAGAAGTTTCAATCACTGTTTTTGATTCAAGGGTACGGTGTACAGGGCATCGACCGGCAATTTCTTTTAAGCGGTTTTTTTGCTCCTGAGATAAATCGCCGTGCACCGAAATTACCCGGTCGATTTTATCGATCTTTTGTTTCGATGAATCCTGGAAATCCCCAGTGACACAAGAATCACAATCATCGATATAAATTTTGTGATGATCGGTATGAACGATGACTTCCTCCAAGTCCCATTTCTTTCTCTTTGCATACATTTGTAAAGTCATTGCTGTGCAGGCAGCGAGGCCAGCAGAAACTAACTCATAGGGCGATGGACCAAAATTGTCCCCACCTACATTGGTAGGTTCATCCGCAGTAAATCTGTGAAGCCCAGCCTTAATATGGGTTGTAAAATTAGAATCTGTGGTCAGTCTGGCTACAACTTGGCTGGTGGATGGCAAATCAATTTCCTCTTTTTCTGTGGTGAGATAGCGGGTTGACCATGTGGCAATCATACTCCCCACATAGTTGGAGTCTCTCTTATCACTGAGGATATGATCTGCTCCATCAAGGGAAATGAAGCTCTTTGGGTGCTTGGCTGCATCGTAGATCAATCGTGCATTTTCAATACCAACAACTCTGTCAAAGGGCGCATGCATTATTAATAGGGCCGTGTCTAATGATTTGATGACCTTGGTCAAGTCGTGGTCTTTGAGATCGGAAAGAAAATGCTTGGCAATCGTAAATGTTCTCCCGCCAATTTGGACTTTGGCGCTACCTTTCTTCTCGATATCCGCAATAGCCTCTCCAATCAAATGAGTCACGTGATCTGGTTCAGCCGGAGTTCCGATAGTAGCTACTCCCTTGACTGAAGCGATCTTACCTGCTGCGACCAATGCTGCCGCACCTCCCAATGAGTGTCCAATCAGTAAAGTAGGACTCTCATAGTTCTGCTTGAGATAGTCAGCTGCAGCCAGTATATCTGTGATGTTGGTTGAAAAATTAGTGTCGACAAAACTGCCTTCACTCTCACCCAATCCACTGAAGTCAAAACGCAAGACCGCTAGCCCTTGAGCGGTTAGGGCTCGCGATATGTTGCGTACGGCAGTAAGATTTTTGTTACAGGTAAAGCAGTGAGCAAATATGGCATAAGCAGCTGGTTTTTGATCTATGGGAAATTCGATCTTCGCAGACAGATGTAGACCATCGTGATTGACAAAAGTTATTTTTTCACTTTTCATAAGAGAAAGAATGGCTTCAACCCAAGATACAAAGCCTCCCATTGGGTCTGTTAAAAAGCCAATAAGAGCGTAAGGTCTACGACTTATCTTCTTATCCGAAAATCTCGATAACCTTGAAACTCTTGTTCGATGATTTTAATGTGGGATACAGCTGCGTAGGGTGGACCGACTTTGCACCAGGCGATCAAAGCATCGACGTCAGCAATGGCACCTTCAACTTCGATGTACACCGACCCGTCTTCCAAATTGGAAACCCAGCCTTTAAGATGATGTTCTTCAGCAACCCGCTGAGTATTTCCTCGAAACCAAACGCCTTGTACTCTTCCGTAGACTTGAATTTTGACCGATTTCATTCTCTAGCTAGTCTTTTGACCGCCGCAATCTGCATGAATTTGGTTCTTGCTTCCTCTGCAGGCATACCGAAGTAGCTTTTGCCGCCCTCAAGGTCTTTAACCACACCTGTCTTGGCCAATATGACTGCCTCATCTCCAATCCGGAGATTATTAGATATGCCGGCCTGCCCATAGACCTTCACCCGGTCTCCCAAGATCGTTTTTCCACCAATTCCCACTTGTCCGGCCAGTAGACAATGCTTTCCAATAACCACACCGTGACCAATATGCACCTGTGAGTCCAGCTTGCTGCCCTGGCCAATAATGGTCGAACCAGATACGCCTCTGTTTATCGTACAGCAGGCCCCGACAAATACATCGTCTTCGATGATGACATCACCTCCACTGTGCCATTTCTCATAATGATCCTTTCGTTCCTTAAAATAAAAAGCATCAGTGCCGATCATCGTACCCGCCTGAATGATCACATTGCAACCAATTTTGGTGTTGCTTCCGATGTAACACAAACCCTGGATATAGCTGCCCGCCCCGATGGTAACGTCATAGCCAAGCATCACATTTGCTTCAATGATCACCGTGGGATCAATATCTGCGTCGTTGATCTGATTGGTAGCCAAAGGCCGAAAGGCTTGATATTTCTTAACCAGGGCATTATAGGCAGCAAATGGATCCTTTACCAGGAGTAGAGTCTTGCCTTCTGGACACTCCACTCTCTTATTTATCAGTATGACCGTCGCTGCTGAATCCAAACTACTGCGATAATATTTTTCAATATCAACAAAGGTGATATCGCCCGGTATCACTTTGTGGATTTCATTAATGCCGTGCACCCACTGAACGGAATTTCCAATGATTTCAGCTCCGGTCCAAGCGGCGATGTCGTGAACAGCAAGGGGCTTAGGAAATCGCATAAAGTGTAAAGTAGTGAAGATTAATACAATTTGTCATAGTAATCATGGGCAAGTCGATCGGAATCGAAATTGGGTACTACATCAGACATGCTATTCATCATAATATACATCCACTTCTTCTGGTGTTGATAATAAGTGGGTAGGATTTCCTCGGTCAGGATACGATAGGCATTTCTCAAATCTTCCTCATCCTGAAAATCGATACCTTGGGTAAGTGTTGCTTCCGGAATGATAAAGCTGTTCTCTCTATTGCGAGCAAATTCAGGAATCCACCCATCAAAGGTGGAGAAATTAATGCTTCCATTCATGGCCGCTGTCATCCCACTGGTTCCACTTGCTTCACGAGTCACTCTCGGTGTATTTAACCAGATATCTGATCCTTGTTTTAGCATTCTTGAAAGTCGAAGCTCATAGCGTACCAATACCGCCATATTGGGGTAGTCCTTGGAAATGCCTACCAACTTATTAAAAGTGTTGATGGCACCGTAGTCCATGGGATAGGGCTTTCCTGCCCAAAGCATTTGGACCGGTAAATGGCGATTTGACATCAACGCCTCAAACTTTTCCATATCCCAAGTAAGAAGGTCAGCGCGCTTGTAAGGAGCAAATCGACGAGCCCAGACGATCGTTAAGACATCCTCATCAAACACCTTTCCCGTCTGATCGGCTACTTCTTTAAAAAGGTCTCTTTTCATTTGCTTCTTTCTAGCCATCAAACCATCTGCGTCTTGGCTATCTAAATGCATTTGCATCTCCGGATCAGACCAATATTTTTGATTTTGGGCATTGGTAATGTGCTCTATGGGGCAAATACCCGAATACGCAGACCACATTTGCCGTGCAACAATTCCATGCAGTTTTGATACACCATTGGCTTTCCGTACCATCCGTAAAGCCGCCAAGGTCAAATTGAAGTTGTCTTCATTACATTGAGTAATCTTCCTGACCTCTTCCAACTTGATGTCGTGAAAGAATCCCATCTTCTTAAGGAAATGGATATCATGTACTTCATTTCCAGCTGGAACAGGGGTGTGCGTTGTAAAAACGAATTTTTGTCGGATTTTTTCAATATCCGGGGTATGATAGTACTGATAAAAAATACTGGGTAAGCCGTGAGCCTCATTGAGATGAATCACGTCGGGTTCGTACTGTAGAGCCTCCAGTAACTTCATTCCTCCCTGGCCTAGGAGAATGTACTGGGCAATCTTCGCGGCAGTCTCAGAGTCATAGAGACGATGACTGATGGTCTGAGCGAGATAATCGTTCTCTGGCACATCAGTGGAAAGCAGATATAATGGCGCGGTGCCAAACACTTCTGGATCCAGATACCATACTTTCACTTTTACTGGATGCTTATCTACAGAAATATCTAAGATCATTCCGGTATCGGTCAGGAAATTGTACATGCGCTCCATAAGCAGTACATCCATGGACTGATCTCTCTTTCTTTCCTGGTCGTAATACCCATATTTCCAAAGTATACCGATACCAATCACTTGTTGCTGTAGGGTATAAGCGCTACGCATATGCGATCCAGCCAAATAACCCAAACCACCAGAGAAGATCTTTAGGGCCTGATTGATGCCGTACTCCATACAGAAGTAGGCCACCTTTTTTTGGTAAATCGGTGAAACCGTATAGGGATGTTGATACGAGCGAGTCATTTCTTGTGTGCTCACGTAGAAGATTTGGTTTAAAAAAGCTGTAAAAATAGTAAAAGCACCTACTGTGGTGGATCTGAATTTGCTTCCCACCATACCAATTGTCCATCTTGGGGGAGTCCTAATCTTTTCTGGGGGATACGACGCTTTAAGGCGAGATCAATAGTCTAGGTGTAAATCCGCAATTTATTGCATATTTGCACGTTTTTAACAGACACACGATTTCGTTCTAGAACACCTGGATTCTATTTCCTCGATCACGCTCCTGAGAATTTTCAACTGTATCCACTATGAAAACCTTCTTGGGATTATTACTCGTCTTTATTTGGAAACCTTGCTTCGGCCAACTGAACATAGAGGTTTTTGCTCAAGGTCTTTCCCAGCCTGTTGATATAGTGCATGCAGGTGACGGCAGCAATCGTCTCTTTGTAGTGCAGAAGAGCGGGCAAATCATCGTATTGGACAAATCTGGTCAAGCCTTGGATACTTTCCTGGATATTAGGGAAAAAGTTGGTGATGCCGGTGGAGAAAGAGGATTGCTGGGTTTGGCTTTTCACCCCAAGTATTCGGATAATGGCTACTTCTTTGTCAATTACACCAGCACCTTAAATAGTCGACGCACAGTCATAGAACGATATCGGGTAAGTGGTGGCAATCCCAATAAAGCTGAGGAGGCCTCAGGAATTGAAGTACTGACGTTTAATCAACCCTTTGGCAATCACAATGGTGGTGACCTGGCGTTCTCACCGGTCGACGGTTATCTATATATTCCTACGGGAGATGGCGGTAGCGGTAATGATCCGGAGCAAAGAGCACAAAATTTAACTTCACCCCATGGCAAGATCTTGAGGATTGATGTAGATGCATTTAGCGAGACTCCCCCCTACCAGATCCCTCTGGATAATCCTTTTGGTACCGATCGGTTCATATCTGAATATCGAGACACTGTACATGAAATCTGGGCCTGGGGACTGCGCAATCCCTGGCGATTTGCTTTTAGTCAGCAGGGTGACCTCTGGATTGGAGATGTTGGCCAGGAAGATTGGGAAGAGGTCAACTTTGTAAGAGCTGACAATCATAACCCCGGTCTCAATTACGGCTGGGATTGCCGGGAAGGTCTGGCTCCCTGCCGTTGTGGCAATGATCATTGTGATCAGATTGTGTCGGTTGATCCCGTACATGTTTATGACCTCCCTGGTCAATCTATTACCGGAGGTGTAGTACTCGAGGGACCTAACTATAGAGCCTTTGAAGGTCAATACCTGTTTGCCGATTATGTACATGATCGCCTCTGGGTCTTATCGCTTACCGGAGATGAGATCCCAGCAAATGTGATTGAACTTTCGGATTCACCACCTTCAATTTCCACTTTTGGCACGGATGAAAGTGGTGTGGCCTATTTGGCTTCGCTAGGTTCTAATGACATTTATAAAGTTGTGGAGCGAGGTGCAATAACCTTTGAATTGAGGGATGTTCGTGTAAATCGATTTGACAAAACGAATCTCTTAGAATGGCGCATTACTTCAAAGAATAATGCTTCACATATTGAGGTTGAGCGTCGTTTCAACCAGCAGGATTTTCTGCAAATAGGCATCGTGCCCATAGAAGATCGCTCGAGTAGTAACGACAATTATCATTTTCCTGATGAAGTGAATAAACCCGGTAGCTATTTGTATCGACTCAAAGCCTTAAATCACGAAGGCCTGTTCCAATATTCTACAATTTTCGAGATCGAGGTTAGTGACATACAAGGACTTTTAGTCAGACCTAACCCTGCCAGTGCAATTGTGGTCATAGAATTGCCACTTCATGATCAGCTTGGTCAACTGCAATTGATGGATCTGGGAGGTAAAATCTTCTATGAAACTGACCTTAAAGCCAGTCCAACACGATATCCAATATCCTTGGATGTATCTAAATATCCCCGGGGCTTGGTCCTGGTTCAGTTTTCATCCGGAGAGCTGCAATTAACCCAAAAGCTCATGCTATATCACTAACCAGTACTGGTACAATGAGCCTGCCTGACCGATGGTCATTCGGGCGGGGATTTGCTAGGTCGACCTGGAATGATCAATGAGCTTCCAACCAATTGGAGCCTGTACCCATGCCAACCAATATGGGTACTTTTAAGTCGGGTAGGGCATTTTTCATCTGGTACTCAATCATATCCCTCATCTCATCCAATTCGGGTTTGTAGACATCAAACACCAATTCATCATGTACCTGTAGAATCATCTTTGACTGCAGTTTTCTTTCCTTCATCTCAGCGTGAATTTTGATCATTGCCATTTTGATCATATCGGCGGCAGTTCCCTGAATCGGTGTATTGATGGCGATGCGCTCAGCGGCGCTGCGCAGCATGCCATTTCGGGAGTTGATGTCGCGAAGTTTCCGACGTCTGCCCAGAAGGGTCTGCACATAGCCATGCTCGCGTGCAAACTCAACCGTTTGTTCCATATATCTCTTCAGGCCTTGGTACTGCTTAAAATATTGCTTAATGAGCTCGGTGGCTTCCTTGCGTTTAATGCCCAGCTGACGGGATAGGTTGGTTGATCCGGCTCCATAAGTGATGCTAAAGTTTACCGTCTTTGCATTTCTTCTTTGATCATCAGTCACTTCTTCATAGGGTACTTCAAATACCCTGGCTGCAGTGGCACGGTGTACGTCCTGCCCCTTTTGGAAGGCCTCGAGCATAGCTTCATCATTACTGATCTCAGCAATCAGTCTCAACTCAATCTGAGAATAATCAGCAGATAGTAAGATATATTCTGGAGAGCGCGGTACGAAAGCCTCGCGAATTTTCCTGCCTTCTGGCGTTCTGATCGGGATGTTTTGCAGATTTGGATTGTTCGAACTTAAACGGCCCGTGGCAGCCAACGCTTGATTAAATGAACTGTGGATGCGTCCTGTTTTTGGGTTAACCATCAATGGCAAGGCATCGACATAAGTGGATTTGAGTTTACTAAACATCCGGTGTTGCATGATTTCGGCCACAATCTCATATGACTTTGCCAATTCGGTCAACTTATCCTCATCTGTACTGTACTGGCCAGACTTTGTCCTCCTCCAGCGGTAGGGAATCCTCAATCTGTCAAAAAGTATCTCACCTACCTGCTTTGGCGAACCAATGTTAAAGTGAGTGCCCGCTTGCTTGTAGATCTTGCTTTCAATTTCTAAGATGATCTCCTGAATATCACGGCTGTATCGTTCGAGAAGAGATTGATTTAAGTTCACTCCGGCGTATTCCAGATCGGCCAATACTTTGATTAAAGGCTCCTCAATGTCAAAATACAGTTTCTCTAGTTCATTGTCTTTCAACTCCTTGAATAGGTGTTCATACAATTGATAGGTGATGTCGGCATCTTCAGCAGCATATTCAGCGACTTTCTTGGGATCCGCTTGACGCATAGTAATTTGCTTGATCCCTTTCTTACCAATAAGGGTTTCGATTTTCATTGGTTCGTAGTTGAGATAAGTCTCAGCCAAATAATTCATGGAGTGATTCATCTCAGGCTCTAACAGGTAATGGGCAATCATAGTATCCAGGTAGGCTCCCCGGAGGTTGATACCGTACCACTTGAGTAGGAGTGCATCGTACTTGAGGTTTTGACCAATCTTGGTAATCTCAGGATTCTCAAAAACGGGTTTAAAAAAATCTAGGATTCTTTGGGTTTCTCCTTCGTCGTCGGGTACGGGCACCCAGAAGCCAGTTTTAGCTTCGCAGGAAAAAGAAAGGCCTATGATTTTCGCTTCATTGGCATCTATACCGGTTGTTTCTGTATCAAAACAGAAAGATTCTTGACTTTCAAGTGTCGAGATCAGGCGCTCCAATGCTGAGTTGGAGTCTACCAGTTGATAGTCATGCTGGGTGTTTTTGATGTTGTGATCAGCCAGTGCCGGTGCTTTCGGTGTCGATCGGGTGCCTGTTTTGGACTTCACCGCATTACCGAACAGGTCCTGTTGCTGACCAGGACCGGGAGTTGAAGGACCAAGTATTGCCTGGGACAGGGTTCGAAACTCAAGCTCCTTAAATAGTTCAGCCAGCATTTCCCGGTTTGGTTCACTCAGTCGGAAGTCCTTTTCGTCAAATCTTACCGGACTATTCGTGTCAATAGTTGCAAGTTTCTTTGATAGTAGTCCCTGCTCACTGTAAGTTTCCACGCGTTCCTTCTGCTTGCCCTTTAACTCCCCGGTGTGCTGGAGCAGGTTTTCCAAGCTGTCATATTTTCCCAACAATTGTGCAGCAGTCTTTGGCCCTATACCCGGTATGCCGGGGATGTTGTCCACACTGTCACCTTGCATCCCAAGCATATCAGTGACCTGGTCTACCCGTTGTATGTTCCAGTTTTTCAACACCTCTTCAACTCCCCATATGTCTACACCGTTCCCTTGACGGGATGGCTTGTAAAGGAAGATGTGATCAGAAACCAATTGCGAAAAGTCCTTATCTGGAGTCACCATGAACACAGTGAATCCCTCCAGTGCGGCTTGCTTTGATAGGGTTCCAATGAGGTCGTCAGCCTCATAACCTTCGAGTTCTACGATCGGAATATTGAATCCTTTGATGATCTCTCTGATATAAGGGAAGGCTACCGAAATATCTTCCGGCTGGGCATCTCGATTGGCCTTGTATTCCGGGAAAAAATCATGGCGAAAAGTATAACTGCTCACATCAAAAGACACCCCGATATGGGTTGGTTTTTGATTTTGCAAGATATCCCAGAGCGATCTCACAAAACCAGTAATGGCTGAGGTATTGAGGCCCTTAGAATTGATCAATGGCCGGTTGATAAACGCGAAATGGGCCCGGTATACAAGGGCATTACCATCGAGAAGGAACAGTTTTTTCTTTGACATCAGAATGGGTAGTTTGCCACCGAAAATACGCAATTCAGTCTTGCAGATTTTAGGGAGGCAATCTTGACATCTTCAGCCTGCAAAAAGCAAAAGAGTAGTCGGTATTTAAAAGGCGTAAGATAAACCGATCACCCAGTAGTTTTGCCCGTCAGGAGACTCTACTTCAGCCTTTCGAAGACCAAATTCTAACCCTACACCAATCCCCTTCCAAAGGTTGAAGCCAAAAGAATTTATCCAAGTATATTCAGCCAGTGTAGGTTCCGTAGACTTATAGGGCACAAATGTGCTGAAGTTGGTCTTCCAGGTAAGACCCGGCGCAATTTCGGCAGTGTAGTCAGCCAGCACCTTGGCGCCGGGAGCACTGTCAAAAGTTGGATCATCACCAAACACCCAGTGATAGTTGAGCGGATGAATCACAATGACCATGTTTTGCAGTGGTGTCCAGGTAAAACCAACGCCCAGGTCGAGGATGCCAGGATTATTGAAATTGGATAAGATCGATGAATTGTAATCTCCCAAAGCTGATAACGCCCATTGATCAGAAAGTTTATAGCCATAAAGAGATGTCAGTCTTAGGATGTCTGCTACTTGCTCAAAATCTACATCCACATTGTCCTCTACGTCAGTATCTAATTTCTGCCAGCCTAAGTTGAGGCCGCCGCTATTGCGCCAGAAATATTTGGGTTCGTCATAGTTTGCAAATGCATTGAGTGAAGCGCGAATGGAAGAGGAAACTGCATTGGGATTGGCTCCTTTGATCCAGTTGTCGAATCGTGAGAGATTGAAGCCCAGGGTGCCAAAGCTTCCGACGTCCCATCCCGGTAAAGCATCGATTTGTGCCTGCAGATCGGCAATTTCGCCCTGTATGGTTGCCAGTATGGCTTCCTTTTCAGCCTTTTGAGCCCTAAGCTCATCGAGGGTTTGGCTGTAGATCCACGTGGTTGCCATCAAAAATGTCAGTGACACACAAAATTTTTTCATGGTGAGATGTTTAGATGTAATGATTTAGATGATAAAAGTATCTCTGGGGAGTTAGCTGTTCAAGGGTACTACAAAATTGAATTATCTTGCAGATCATTCAGCCTTTTGGAGGAAGATTCCTTGAGGAAGTCGCGAAGATACGGATTAATTTGGGAGGATATTGTAAGACTAAATCCGCTTTGGTGAATGGAAGTTTCTAGGGATAGTGAAGTCAAAATTGGAGAGAAGTGCTTCAAAAAGTACCTCAGTAAGGAAGCAATTCGTTCCAGGATACAGGAGTTGGGGAAGGAATTAGCGACCGACTTTCACGATCAATATCCTCTCTTTGTGGTTGTTTTGAATGGTGCCTTCATGTTTGCCGCTGACCTTGTTCGCTCCTTTGCCTTTCCATGCGAGTTGCAGTTTGTGAAACTGTCATCCTATGAGGGTACACGATCGACCGGTCAGGTCAAAAAAATCCTTGGATTGACGGCGGGTTCGATTGACGGCCGGCATGTCATTATTATTGAAGATATTATCGATACCGGCCGTACCATGCAAAATATGATGGCAGAGCTGCTGCAGCAGAGGCCGGCTTCGATACATGTTGCCACCCTATTACTTAAACCCTCCAGTTTGCAATATCCGATCACCTCTCCTTATGTTGGGTTTGAAATACCGGATGATTTTGTAATAGGCTATGGCCTTGATCTCGATGGAAGAGCCCGTAATCTTGAAGACATCTACCAACAGGTGGGTTGAAAGAAGACACTGACCTCAAGAAAAAAACTGGCATTTAGATTCGACAAAGTCACCATTATTATTATATGTTAACGACTCGTTTTAAATTTGTTATCTCAAGATTAGTGCACATCCATCCATATGAGTAAAACCAAGAGACACCATCCTGACACCAATGGCCAGACCGATATTCACTCACTCAAAGGAATGTATAAAAATTACTTCCTCGACTATGCGTCCTATGTGATACTAGAACGTGCTGTGCCTAGTATTGAGGACGGTCTCAAACCCGTACAGCGACGCATATTACACGCCATGAAGGAAATGGATGATGGGCGATTTCACAAGGTGGCCAACATCATCGGACAAACCATGCAATATCATCCTCATGGAGATGCCGCCATTGGAGATGCGCTGGTCAAGTTGGGTCAGCATGATGTCTTAATTGAAACCCAGGGAAACTGGGGAGATGTGAGAACAGGGGATTCAGCGGCTGCACCTCGGTACATCGAGGCTCGCCTGAGTAAGTTCGCACTTGATGTCGCATTTAACAAGGATACTACAGATTGGCAATTGTCCTACGATGGGCGCAAACAAGAGCCCATCAACTTACCTATGAAATTTCCCCTGTTATTGGCCCAGGGGGTAGAAGGCATTGCGGTAGGACTATCCACGAAGATCATGCCGCACAACATCGGTGAACTGATTAAGGCGTCGATCAAAGTACTTGAGGACAAGAAGTTTACGCTGTACCCGGATTTCAACACTGGCGGATCGATTGATGTAAGTGATTACAGCAATGGCAAGAGAGGAGGCAAGTTGTTGGTACGTGCCAAAATGCAGAAGGTAGATAAGACCACGATTGCGATCACAGAATTGCCATATGGCGTTACGACCACATCCCTGATTGATAGCATCGTTAAGGCCAATGATAAAGGTAAGATCAAGATCAAGAAAGTGGTCGACAATACGGCCCAGGATGTGGAGGTGCTCATTGATCTACCCAGTGGGGTGTCTCCCGATCTGACCATCGACGCGCTCTATGCCTTTACTCATTGTTCGGTGTCCATATCACCGAATGCCTGTGTGATCGTCGACAACAAACCCCATTTCTTATCCGTCAATGAGATCCTAAGGCTAAGCACCGAGCGAACCAAAGATCTACTACGTCAAGAGCTGGAAATCAAGCGTGAAGACATCGAACGCAAATGGCATGCTGCAAGTTTGGAGAAGATCTTCATTGAAAATCGGATTTATCACGATATTGAAGAGTGCGAAACCTGGGAAGATGTCATTACAACGATTGACCGGGAAATGCGCCAATACGTGGCTGACCCAGACGAACAGCTGAAGAAAAACGATACCCGGCTGCAGTTGCGACGCCCATTCACCGGGGAAGATATCGTTAGGCTCACCGAAATTAAGATTAAGCGCATTTCAAAGTACAATGCATTCAAGGCAGATGAGTACCTGGAAGGTTTGGAAGCTGAGTTGGCTGAGACCAAACATCACTTGCAGCACTTGACTGAATTTGCCATTGCTTATTTCGACGACCTCTACCAACGTTACGGTCAGCGGTACCCTCGCAAGACAGAAATTACTTCTTTCGACCAAATTGATGTCGTGCAAGTAGCAGCCAACAATGTAAAACTCTATGCCAATTATCAAGATGGTTTCATCGGATGGGGACTGAAAAAGGATGAGGAAATCAGAGAATGCTCAGATATCGACGATATTATTGCATTCAAAAAGGACGGAACATTTCGCGTATCTCGTATTGGTGAGAAGGTCTTCATGGGTAAGCGCATAATTCATGTTGATGTGTGGAAAAAAGGAGACGATAGAACCACCTACAATATGATTTATTTTGATGGGGAGACCGGACGCGCCATGGGAAAACGCTTTAATGTTAAGGCCATTACCCGTGATAAAGACTATGATCTCACCACGGGCGCAAAGGGATCGAAAGTCCTCTATCTGCAAGCTCATCCCAATGGTGAATCGGAGATCGTAAAGATTCAGCTTTCTCCAGGAAGCCGGGCCAAGAAGAAAGTTTTTGAGTTTGATTTTGATCACCTGGATATCAAGGGCCGAAAGTCGAAAGGGAACATCGTTACTCGCTATCCGGTACGCAAGATTGATCAGGTGGAAGTTGGTCAATCGACCTTGGGAGCATTGCAACTGTGGGTGGATCCGGTAAGTGGCCGGTTTAACACGGAAGAGCGCGGCAAGTACCTCGGGGAATTTGATACCGGAGATCTGATTGTTAGCCTATTTGAGGATGGAACTTATCAGTTGACCAATCCCGATCCGGTCTTGAAGGTCGAGCCAAAGGGCATGATACATATCGCTAAGCTGACCAAAGATACGGTGGTCAGTGCCGTGTATTATGATGGAGAGAAAGGTTGGTCGGTGGCCAAACGATTCCACATCGAGACCTCAACACTTGATGAAAGGGTCTCTTTCATTACCGATCACAGTAAGAGCAAGTTAATCTATGCCACCACCAAAGCCGACGTAGAGATTGAATACTATGTGATGCGAAATAAGAAGAAAGAATACTGGACAGTTGTTCTCGATGACTTCATCGAAGTCAAGGGATGGAAAGCTCGGGGGAACAAGCTGAGCGATTACGTGGTCAAAGGTGTCACCGAATTGACCGAGGAAAATGGGGATGGAAGGCAAGAAGGGAGTGAGGAAGATGATCACCAGGATGCAGATGAAGAGCGCTATCAAGCTGGCGATACCATTGAATTTGAGTTTTAAAAAGTGCAACAAAGGCAACTGAAATCAGAAAAGGTCGTGCCAAGGTCCAAGATCTTTTAGCTTAAGACAATGTACTGCCTTTACCTCTTTGGCTAAGCTTTCATCCTAAAATCAACGCTCGAAAATTACTGCTGGTGACCGGCAATCGTTTGGAAGTGATCAAATGCCCTAATGAAATTTGTTGTCCAGTGATTCTAAGGCGTAATCCCACAGATGCTCGTACGGAATAATTTCAATATCAAAGGCCTGTTTTGTATCCAGTGCTGAATGCTTAGCCAAGATCTGTGTGTATTTTTTTGAGTGTCTGATGACTGCCTCCCGGTGAAAGTGACGCCGCGGTATTTGTAGGAGCATCTTAATGAAGCAATTAGAGCGCAGATTTTCGTTTTTAGTGAGATACCGGGTCGAATATTTTTCTATGGCTTCGATGCGATCATTCAATTGGTCATACTTCTTATCGTGAATTAGGATCAATATTTGGATGATCAATATTGGAATATTGTATCCTTGCTTATCCATGGAGAAAACGGGTACTTCATTTAGAAATTTCGGAAGTCGGAATTTGGATTTATGCTCTCGTGGCACCCTGCCAATTTTCCTCAAGTAATAGATATAAGCCTCATATTTTTTCCATATTTCTCTAATTTTCTGCGATCGGTAGCTATAACTTGGTTCTTCATGTACTTGGGTTACGAGCTTAGCCACTTCCGCATACTTTCGATTTTTGACCAACAGGATGAAATGCAATTCCATGGTATTATACCAGCCAATGGTTCCCTTTTCGAATATTTCAAAGCTCTTTTTTGCCGCTTCCTGTCCAGCATGGAAATTACCCAGCTGTCCATGCGCTAGCAATCGATAGAAATAAAATTGACCTAAAAACTGAATGGGTGTGGTCTGACTTTTGGCCAATGAACTGATGGCCTCGTTGCAAGTTTCTAACAATAGGGTGTAGTTTCTAGCGTCGGTGGCATGATTGATCAGTATCAAATAACGGGTAAGTACAAATCTAAATGATCGATGTGCTGGCTTTACGTTGTCTAGTTCCTTCAGATAATTTTTTACCTCTTCGTCTTTGTGTTTTGCTGTTGCCTTTTTCACCTTGTCTAGTGCCATCATTTGAAAACATCGGTAGGCTTGATCCTCAGCTTTGGCGGTTCTCTGCAGGTGGTCCACAAGTTGATCGTACTTTGAGAAGGCTCGCCTATCACCAGTTTTAAAGGCACTGTGTTCCCTCAGGATTTGGCAAATAGCCAGACTTATATCTGTGAATTCATACTTTTGACTTTGGGTAAGGGTTTGCCTAGCAATCCTAATCGCAGTTCCATAAGCATATCGACCCAATAAAAATTCGAACTGTCATTAGGTTTTTTTGACATTGGTAAAATGCTTTTTGGGCATCACTAAATTTTGGGTTGCCGGTGTCAATAAAAAACAAAGTATTTTTTAGTCTGTTTTCCAGTTTTAATCTCTGTTTTCTATAACCTTTACAATGCTCATCAGCGTAACCATAAAATTTGGCTGCCTTGGCATCACTGGCGAACTCCCGGTTAATTAGTCGAATATAAAAATCGTGGAGCATGTCAGGATCCCTGTCTCTAGATGGAGAGAGCATCCGGATCGATTTGATTTTGTTCTTGGTTACCACATCAACCAATTCTTGAAGAGAATGCATTTGAATTCTTTAAGTAGAAAGTGATTGAACGAAGGTTTTGACCGATGAAGTCAGGCTCAATCAGTGGAACTTGTTGTCTAAAAACTCCAGGATATATTCCCATAAATGTTCGTACGGGATGATTTCTATTTCAAAAGGTTGATTGGCGATCTCAAGGGGTACGGATTGGAGTTTTTGTAGGTATCTTCTGGAATGTCGTACTACAGCTTGCTTGTGAAAATGGTGCTTGGGAATTTGGATCAACATCTTAATAAAACAGTTGGATCGAAAATTGGAGTCCATCCGCAGATATCGCGAGGTATATTTTTCCAAGGATTCAATGGTGGTAATCAGCTTGTCGTATTTTCGTTGTACGATCAGGATCACAAATTGTACTACGAGAATAGGAATATTGCTCGTTCTCTTCATCGTTGAGAAGGCTGGCACTTCATTTAAAAATTTGTTGATTTTGAATTTCGTTAGTGCAGTGTTACGATGCAATGGCAATTTACCCAGCTGTACCAACATGTAAAGAAAAGCTTCCTTGATCTTCCAAATTTCATCCTTGTGCTGATATTGAAATTTTAGAAATTTATTTTTCCTCACCTGCAAGAAAATTCGGTAAGCCGATTGATATCTGCGGGTATGCATGTACAGGAGATAGAGAAATTCTTGCGTATTAAACCATCGAATGGTGTCGGGCTCAAACAACGTCAGGCATTTTTGACCTGAATTTTCAGCCTCATGGTATCTTCCCAGCTGGATATATGCAGTGAGTTTATTGTATTCGAAAGCTCCAAGAAACTGATTGGATACGAAGGGTTTCGAGGCAAAGAACTCTAGGGCTTCATCACAAATGAGTAATGTTCCTTCATAATCGGTCTTAATGCGGGCAGCTTGAAGGGCTAGAAAGAAACGTATGAGGTTAAAGCGGTAAGATGTAATGCTAATTGCCAGTTCGTTGAGTTGCGCCAAGTAATTTTCTGCCTTTTGCGTCAGGGTACTTTGGTTCAACTTCCCTTCGTCAATGTCAAGGGACAAGTCTTCGTAAAGAGATTCTGCCAGTTTTTCGGCCTTTGCGATGTCGTGGTAGTGCAGGTAGTTTTTCTTTGCCCGCTCATATTTGGTCCGGCTGGTTTCGTGGGTGGCATAATGTGTCCTTTGGGTTTCATACAAGGTAACCAGGATATCGGTCAATTCGTATTTCTCAGCAATCGTGATGGTCTTTCTGACCAGTTTCATCGCCGAGGTGCGTCCATATCTTGCTAAGAGCAATCTTATGGTCATTAGATTCTTCTGGCACTGGTAAAACGCTCTTTGTTGTTCATTAAATTTCGGACTGTTGACATCAATAAAAAACAAAGTGTTGTAGAGATGCTGCCTGAGGCGATTCTTCAATTTTCGGTACCGATAGTCCTTAGGATCCTTCCCGAAGAATCTTTTCGATGCTTGCTCATCAGTTTCGATCTTGTTCTGCGAAATGAGTTCATAAAACTTAAAAAGCCTGTTTGGAGACTCTGTTTGATCGATTATGGCAATATTCTTGATCTTGTTTTTATTAACCAAGTTGACTAGCTCTCTTAAATCTTCCATAATCTGGAGGTACTAACTTACTGATAATCAGGAAATAACATTCTGATGCGGTAATAAGTATCGCACATCTGGTAGGCACAAAACAGTGTAAACTGTCCTGTTTGCTTAGAGTTTGGTGCTCTAACTTAGCGTAAACATACAAAAGTAAACCAGATGTTACACATATTATTTGCAATATTAATCTCAATCGGATCAGCTGGAACATACAGCATAGAAAGAACGAATTACCAGAAAGAATTTGCGGAGCCAGTTGAAATAAATGGATATGCGGATATTACGGAGGACATTGATGGATTTTAAAGATATTAAACTTTTCTATTATACTACGGATTTGAGTGTTTAATTAGTGCTCGCAGTTTCTCCGGCTGCGGGCTCTTTTTACCCTATCTGAAGAAACGGTTTTGAGTGTGTTTTAGATCACCCACTGCTTCGCTCGGAGCTTTGGGTGATTTTTTTTTGGTCGATTCGGAAGGCTATGAACCAGTCTTTATAAGACCAGATAATCTTGACTTCAACGATAGACTGGATCTAACGGTTACATGAAAACATTTCATACCTACCGGAGCTTTTTCACTGTAGACAATACCGGGTCATGTCCAAATAAATGACACTACGGCGAGGGCGGTCAAGACTTTCCTAGTGTTTATCTACTTGTTTGTGTCTTATAGTACACAGAATATCAAGGTTTTAGGATAGTAGACTAGGGCGTATGTCGGTAGTTCTACTGGTTCCGTATGGTTGTAAACTGTCCTTGAAGTGAGCGTCGATCACCATTAAATTAGCTGCAGCACCTGACTTTTAAAAAGTGGTACGCCGGCTCAGTTTGGTTCATAATGCACCTTATGTCTAGCCGATGAGTGTTGCATCACAACGGTGATGTTTACGGATAATAGACCTGGTTGGCGTACCCATTTCGCATTTCAAATGGTAAAGCATTGCTTTTTTAAGGGATAGTCAAGAATATCTGGCCCACAAACTTGACTTGCCGCAAATGAAATTTAAAGGTGGCAACTCAACGAAGGATGACTGCGATTGGATAATGGTTTGAAGTTGGCAACTACAAACAAAGCTGGGCAGGGATCGCTCCCAATTCTTCAAAACGTTTGCTAATTTTGCATAAATACATCTCCGTCACGAATCCCATTGCATTATTGGGAAATAAAAGCTGATCCTGTTTATTTTTTATTCTTACCTACGATGTTGCAGAGATCCGGCCAATATGAATTTCCTATGAGCTCGGCCGATTTTCTGGCTCGGCTAAGTCAGCTCATTCAGCATTCAAGGAATTTGGTGGTCAGCAAGGGAAGTAACCAGAAGGTTCGTTTACATACCAAATCAGGTTATGGAATGCTAAGTGCGGTTGAACCTTATCATTATTACATCGATCTCACCATCCGTGAAGGGTCTCAAGGGATCAATGTAACAGCCAGCTATCGCGGCAATGCTACATTGAGTATCTCACTACTGCTGTTGCTGATGATGTCCATACCCATTTTCTTGGTGCTGTTATCTGACCGACCTGATACTGATATGGTACTGATTCCGATAATTGCTGGATTTATCGTCTTACCGGTTTTATTGTTTTATTACAACTATCGAAGGCAGCAATGGAGAGCCAGGTTGGAAATGGAAAAGATCTTTACTGAAATGGTGTGAATGGATATCGATTAAATGACAACATCTGACAGGGAGTTTACCATTTATCTCGTTACTGTTTTACCTTCCCACATGCACCAACAGGACTGAGACATCAGAAGGTGAGACCCCACTGATGCGACTGGCCTGACCAATGGTACGGGGCTTGATCTTCGTTAGTTTTTCTCTCGCTTCTGCTGAAAGTGAGGGCATAGCATAGTAGTCTAGTCCATCATAAAGTCTGACGGCTTCCAGCCGGTTCATCTTATCGACCATCTCCTGTTCTTTCCCGATATAGCCAGCATACTTCATATTGACCTCAGCCAATAACAGGGATTCTATCGAATATTTTGAGAGCTCGCCATCCAAGGAGGGCAGCACCTCACGCAAAGAAGCCATATCCACATGCGGCCTCAACAAAATACTGTGCAGCTTGACTTTTTGAGTCAAAGGTGCGGATCCGATGCTTTCGAGGTATCCGTTGATATCTTCTGGTGCGACACTGCGATTTTCAAAAAATCTGGTGATTTGTTGCGTCTCCCTTCTTTTAGTTTCCACCCGTACCATCCTTTCGTCAAGGCCATGCATTCCCAAGGCTTCAACAACGGGAGTTAACCGCAGATCAGCATTGTCTTGACGCAGAAGAATCCGGTATTCGGCACGAGAGGTAAACATCCGGTAGGGTTCATCCGTACCTTTACTGACCAGGTCATCGATCAGTACACCGATGTAAGCCTCCGATCGCTTCAGGATAAACGGCTCCGTGTCATGGATGGCCAGATGGGCATTGATGCCGGCCACTAAACCCTGGCTGCCGGCCTCCTCATAGCCGGTGGTGCCATTGATTTGCCCGGCAAAAAAGAGGTTTTTTATTTGTTTGGTCTCCAGGCTGGGGGTCAGTTGTGTAGGTGGAAAGAAGTCATACTCAATGGCATAGCCCGGTCTGAACATCTTGGCATCCTCAAATCCAGGAATCAATCTCAACGCTTTGAATTGTACATCTTCCGGTAAGGATGAGCTGAATCCATTGACATAGATTTCGCAGGTGTCCCATCCTTCGGGCTCAATGAACAACTGGTGCCGGTCTCGCTGGGCAAATCGATCGATCTTGTCTTCGATAGAGGGGCAGTACCGAGGACCAATGCCCCTGATTCGCCCATTGAACATAGGAGACCGGTCAAATCCTGTACGCAGTACATCATGTACTTGCTGATTGGTATAGGTGATGTGACAGGGTCTCTGCTTTCTCAAAGGAGGAGTATCGGTAAAAGAAAACTTGCCCGGATTTTCGTCACCGGGTTGTAGCTCCATGCGCTCCCAGTGAAGCGTGCGGCCATCTACCCGGGGAGGGGTACCTGTCTTCATCCGACCACTCTCAAAACCCAGCTCTTGCAATTGCTCCGTAAGCCCGGTCGCTGCTTTCTCTCCGGCCCGGCCACCGCCAAATTGCTTTTCGCCGATATGGATGATTCCATTCAGGAAAGTGCCATTGGTCAGTATGACCGCATTACTTTTGATTTCCAAACCCATTCCGGTTTTGACACCGGTCACCTTACCATCCTTCACCATGATGCCTTTAACCATCTCTTGCCAGAAATCAATCCTGAGATGTGCTTCCAGCATCAACCGCCATTTTTCAGCAAAACGCATCCGGTCGTTCTGAGCACGTGGGCTCCACATGGCTGGCCCTTTCGATTTGTTGAGCATGCGAAATTGTAACATCGTGTAATCTGTGACGATCCCTGAATATCCACCCAAGGCATCAATTTCGCGTACAATTTGACCTTTCGCCACTCCTCCCATGGCTGGGTTACACGACATCTGAGCAATTGTTTGCAAATTCATCGTCGCCAGCAGTACCTGCGAGCCCATATTGGCTGCAGCAACCGCAGCTTCACATCCGGCATGACCGGCCCCTACTACTATGACGTCGTATTTTGGAAACATGGCTTGCAAAATTACTGCTTTTCCCTTGATCGTTACGATCGTGTATCCTTCGATAGAATACCTTATCTACTACGGGGTAATGGAGAAACTGGAGAGTATTCGTCTGACAAGAATGAGTGAATTACCCAGGCAGCAACCGGGCTAATTTGTACCGTCTTCCTCTTCTTCGTCCGGTTCAACCAAATAGGCATCGTTAAGCGCGTACATGAGACGATTAATATCGGTAGCGTTAAGTTCGAGCTTACCTCGAAGTGTCACTTGCTCAGCTGTATATTCTACTGGGTTCTGTGCGAATACCTCCATAACCGTTTCTGGTCCGGCACCACCACAGAAGAAACACATGCTGTAAGGAAAAGCACTAAACATGAATTCCTTGTGACTCTTATAACCCTCAACTGGAATGATATATCCCTTTACATCAATCTCCTTGCCTTCCAAGTTTTTGATCTCTTCGCTAAATACAGGTACATCGACCTTAAAGCCCATCAACTCATCGTACTGTTTTGTAAAAGTAATCTTGGCCAGTGTCTTCCAAGTATTTTGGGCACTCAAGGTTGAAATGAGCAGTAGACCGAAGACCATGAGAAGAGCTGACTGTAGTTTCATTCGTCGATGATTTGCTATCCTAAACAAAAAACGATGCGTTACGGTTCGAAGACCATTTGATCTTAACGCAAAGTGCACAAAATTAAGTCTTTCTTTAGAATCGCGATAACAATAATCTGCCTTCGGAACCGGCTCCCAAATGAAGAGGATGAAAATTATACAAAAGAGAGGACATTCGATCGATTCAACGCTCGGCCAGAGTCTCTGAGATGTCTGTCCGAGAAGCTTGGATGGCAGGTATGACCGCTGCCACCACACCAATGCCCAATGATCCTAGAAGTAGCCACCATTCTGCGGTAAGAAAGACCTTTCCGGAAATGGAATATTTATAAGTTTCCTGCATGAATCCGGAAAGATACTCGATTGATGCATGGCTGACCATGATTCCAAAGAGGTAACCCAAAATAGCCACAATCAACCCCTCAATGATGATGAGAAGGAAAAGTTTAGACCGGGAGGCACCCATGACCCTCATCAACGCCAACTCGTATTGGCGGTCTTTTAGTGAGCTCAACAGCGAGATAAAGATGCTGAAACCCGAAACAATCACTATGGCCCAGGCCAAAACCCTTAAAGTGTCCAATCCCAACCCCATCAAACTGAATAAGCGGTTGATTTCAATGGCCGGTGTCGCTGCCTGCATGTTGGTATTTTCATTAATGTTTCGCTGCATGTTTAGGGTGCGGAAGTTGCGAGAACCAAATTGGATAAGCAATGAGGTAATCTGTTTGTCGGGATAAGCAGTCAACGGTTGATCGAATAACTGATGCTCATGGTCATGGTGGGCATGTTCACCCTCATTCTCATGTGTATGGTTGTCATGATCATCATGGTCATCTCCATGGTCATGGTCATGTTCATGTTCGTGATCATCGTGATTATCAGATTCTTCCGGGGTAGCAGCAGGGGCTTCCTCCACATGGTCATGCACCATCCAGATCGTAGGAGGAGTTGTTAAGATCAATTGATCAATCACCGCCCCAGTGGGGGCGAGAATACCGACTACCTGAAACGGCCTTGAGTCCTCATGTTGTAAGTCCTCATCATGGTCAAATCCGTGGGCACTTAAAAAAGTATCACCAATCTTCAGGTCAAGCTCTTCCGCAACAGCAGCACCCACTGTTACCTCAAAATGTTGATCATACACCGTGCCTGTGGCAAGGTTTGCCTTGTACAGATCTAGAAAATCTGTCGTAGTGCCTACGATGCGGAAATTCCGGTAATTGTCTCCCAGTGATAGGGGAATGGCTTTTTTAATCAATGGGTGTCCAGGCTGCATCAATGCCCGGGCATCCTTAATATCGATATTGCCTGTTGGGGCATCAATGTGGTACATATTGCAAAGTATGAGCTGCAATGGACTACCCTTTGCTCCGACTACGAGATCAATGCCGGCCAGATTATTCTCAAATTTTTCTTCAAGTTGCTGATTTAAGAGCAGTAAGAGAGAGATTAAACCCACGCCCAAGGCGAAAAGAAGCACACTGAGAAAGAGTGAAAGTGGTCGATTAATGAGGTTTCGCCAACCAAGCTTAAATATGTTCATAAGCTCCTTAGGTATTGAGATTGATCTGGTTTTGGAAAATGCGCTTAAGTCGATTGTCGTGCGTTACAATCAGGAGTGTGATTTGGTCTGCTTCCGCTTGTTGTGTGAGCAGATTGACTACTTCAGTACAATTGTGATCATCCAATGCTGAGGTGGGTTCATCAGCAAGGATGAGCTGAGGATCATTCACCAATGCCCTGCAAATGTTGGCTCGCTGTTGCTCACCTACACTTAGCCGGTGAGGTTTAACATGAGCTTTGTCTTGAATATTCAACCGTCTGAGCACATGTTTTATCTTTTCGGCGTCCGGTTTTAAGCCAGCTAATTGACGTGCCAGCTTCAGGTTTTCTTCAACCGTTAAGGAGCGTACGAAGTGAGACTCCTGAAAAATGATTCCAATATTTTTGCCCCGAAATTTATCCAGCTTTGAGCCTTGCAAAGAGGTGAAATCCTGACCTCCTAGGTGAATGCTGCCCTTCGCCGGTTTTAAAAGCCCACCCAGTAAATGCAACATCGTGGTTTTTCCACTGCCTGAGCTGCCCAGCAATAACCAATGTTCACCCGTGCGGCAAGTAATGTCAGGAAACGAGAAGTGATTATTGGTATCATAAGAAAATTGTACATCCCGTGTTTGTAACATAGCCTATTCAGAGTAATGCTGCGCCAAAGACTCCTGCACTATCTCCGAGTTTTGGAGCCAGAAAAAGGGTCTTCAATCGATTATTGAATATATATTTTTTTACTTCGTTCACTCCTTCAGTGTAAAGAAGGTCTACATTACCCACACCGCCTCCCAATATTATGGCATCCGGGTCGATAATATTGATTACGTTAGCCAATCCTTTTCCAAAAAAATGGATCAATCGGTGTACGGTCTCACTGGCGGTTTCGTCAACCCCTGCTTTGTGTAGTGATAGTATTTCTTTGAGCTTCTTTCTACTGCCCGTCTGCTGGAAATAGTATTTCTCCAATGCGGTTCCGGAGATCAGCTTTTCCACACATCCCACATTTCCACAATAGCAAGGACCACCACTGTCATCCAGAAAGGTATGTCCCCACTCACCACCTATTCCATGATGTCCCGTAAGCAATTTTCCATTCACTACAATGCCCCCGCCAACACCAGTGCCCATAATCACTCCAAATACAACTTCTGGATCTTCAAGATGTTCTCTAACTGACCCCAATTTTGATTCAGCAATGGCAAAGCAATTGGCGTCATTGGCCATGGTCAGGGGTATACCCAGGACTTTATCTAAATCCTTCTTTAGTGGTTTGCCATTCAGGACCGTGGTATTGCTGTTCTTCATGGTTTGCAGTACCGGGTCAAGTACACCGGGTGTTCCAATGCCAATGTGAGTTGGGCTTAACTTTGTACGTTCTGCAAGCAAGTCCACGCATTTCTTGATCTGACCCACGATATGTTCATATCCTCTTTCGCTTTCTGTGGGCACGCGCAATCGATCTACAACTTCCATTGAGCCGGCATGCTCAAGGATTACACCTTCCACTTTTGTTCCACCCAAGTCAATACCCCAAACTGGCTCCATCTGTCTTTTATAAAATTGGCTAGAGAAGCTGAAAAAATAGAAGAATTTTTTCAACTTTACCCGCAAGTGGTGCAGGCCTGCATTTTATAATGTACCTGCGCACAATCTAGAATCATGCGAATTTAAGATTCCTATCCAATTTTGGGGCTTTCTTATGCCCCTGGTGTAACCAAAGACCAGATCGGGTCTATGGATTGATCCATTTCTAATACGATTTCGCATGAAAAAATTCTGGGATATATTTTGGCTGGCTGTAAGAGGTGAGGAAAAGAACTTCACCACCGGAGGGATTAATCGTGCCATTGTCCTCCTATCTATTCCCATGATTCTCGAAATGATCATGGAGGCTTTCTTTGCTGTAGTAGATGTTTTTTTTGTATCGAGGGTCAGTGTCAATGCCGTTGCAACGGTGGGCTTGACCGAATCAGTCATCACACTGGTCTATTCCGTTGCCATCGGTCTGAGTATGGCAACAACTGCCATGGTGGCTCGACGTATAGGTGAGGGAAATGCTGATCGAGCGGCAGTTGCAGCTGTTCAGGCCATTGTAATCACTGTACTTATTTCTGCAATAGTTAGCCTCCTGGGCATTGTCTTTGCCGCGGACATTTTGCGGCTCATGGGTGGCAGTGAGGAACTTGTTCAGGAGGGGGTGAACTATACCCGGATCATTTTTGGAAGCAACCTGGTGATCATGTTGCTGTTTTTATTGAATGCCATTTTCCGCGGAGCGGGTGATGCGGCCATTGCTATGCGAGCCCTGTGGATCGCAAACATCCTTAATATGATTCTCGATCCATGTTTCATCTTTGGTCTTGGTCCTTTTCCGGAATTGGGTGTTGCAGGAGCAGCGGTGGCGACCACGATTGGTCGGGGGGTAGGGGTATCTTACCAGCTCTATATTTTGCTGAGGGGCAAGGAGATCATTAAGATCACTCGAGAGCACCTCCGTTTGGTCTACAGCATTATCAAACGCTTATTGGAAGTTTCGGCAGGGGGTATGGGGCAGTACATTATCGCCTCTGCCAGTTGGATATTCTTGATGCGCATCATCTCTGAATTTGGTGAGGCCGCAGTTGCAGGATATACCATATCCATCAGGATGATCATCTTTGCCATTCTTCCTGCTTGGGGCATGGCCAATGCAGCTGCTACGCTGGTGGGGCAAAACTTGGGGGCAGAGCAGCCAGAACGGGCCGAAACATCCGTATGGCGGTCAGCTTTTTTTACCATGGTTTTCTTACTTTCAGTATCTATCGTTTACTTCCTGTTTGCCACACCCATGGTACAGTTATTCCACAATGGAGAAGAGGTTGTAAAATACGGAGTAGCGAGCCTAAAGATCATTTGCCTGGGATACGTCTTTTTTGCCTATGGTATGGTCATTAGTCAAGCATTCAATGGTGCGGGAGACACTCGTACACCCACCATTATAAATTTTTTGTGTTTTTGGCTGTTGCAAATCCCACTTGCCTATTTGCTAGGCATTACTTGGAAGATTGGTCCAAACGGTGTGTTCTGGGCCGTCGCGATTAGTGAAACGGTATTGGCGATCATCTGCATATTCATATTCCGAAAGGGCAATTGGAAACGCATAGAGATCTAGAAACCCAAAGGGATCTAAAGTGCTTACCGACTGTACAAGGTATTATCCACCACATCGACTTTCAATCGATTGGCCCGGGCAGCCAACTCCCAAACTGTGTGAAAAATATGCCTGACCACCGATTTGTACTTCTTAAACATGATCTTGTCTACGGTATCGGTGGGTCTATGGTAGTCTGCATGCACTCCACTAAAGTAAAAGATGGAAGGAATGCCGTGCTTGGCAAAGTGATAGTGATCAGAGCGGTAGTAAAAGCGATTGGGGTCATCTTTGGCATTGTAGGTGTAGTCGAGATCCAGGTGAGAGAAAGCATTATTGGTCGCTTCATTAATCCGGTGCAACTCCGTGCTTAGACGATCAGCACCGATCACATAGATATAGTGGGGTTGATGAATATGTTTGTCATCCGCCCGGCCAATCATATCGATATTTACGTCCACAACGGTCTGCTCGAGTGGTATGACTGGGTGCATACTGTAGTACTGTGATCCCAGCAATCCCTTTTCCTCTCCGGTAAAGAATATACACATGACGCTTCTTTTGGGCCCTAAGCCTTCACGCTTGGCCTCCATGATGGCTTCCATGATTTCAAGTACTGCGGCAGTCCCTGAGGCATTGTCATCTGCTCCTGGATACATGGATTTTCCCCGAATGCCCAAATGGTCATAGTGTGCTGACAGAACCACAACTTCTCGGCTGAGATTAGGATCGATTCCAGGTATGATACCGATGACATTTTTACTGTAAAGTGCATTGCGGGTAAGATGCTGCTGAACCTCCATCTTTACCGGTAAGTGCAGTGGCCTTCCTTTTCCTGCATGGATGATTCGGTGACGATTTTTTACAAATGTCTTTTCACGACTGCCTATGATCTCCTGGGCAATGGCCGGTGAAATGTAAATGACATTCGAATGTCCACTTGATGGGGGAGATCCGAAGTACAACTTCTGAGAAAGAACTTCACGGCGGTGGGTATCTATTCGTTTGTTCAGCTGTTGATCAACGACCAGTACCAGCCGGGCTTTGTGCTGGTTGGCAATGGCAAGTTTCAAGGTAGGGTCAGTGGACCACGCTGAAGGTTGGATCGTTCCTGTCACCAAAGAGAGGCTGTCCTTGTCTCTGGGTTCTCCGGGCAATATCATAATGGTTTTTCCAGCAACCTTGACCCGACCGTAATCGCTATAGCGCGGATCGTCAATGCCATATCCCATAAACAGTACGTTGTTAACTTTGTACTTTGGCAGGTTTTGATTCTCCTGTTGCAAGCATAAAAAGTCGCGAAGATGTTGATAACTTTGTCCATTTACCACCAGGGCTAGAGACTCCCATTTAACCCAAGTAAACACCACATTTTGCCAATAATTATGTAGCGAGTCTGGTTTCTCAACACCCATTTTTTTCAATTCGCTGACCAGATATTGCGCCGCTTCTTCTTGACCAGGAGTACCGGTTTCTCTACCAGCAAAAGTGGAAGACGTCAGCACATTCAAGTGGTCTTTAAGTTCATCGACAGTGATCGACTCAGCAAAGTAGGACGATGTAAACCGATCGGCTTCCAGGGGTGTTTGTGTCCAGATACTACTGGTTGACAACCACTGTAGGCACAGCAAAAAGGCAATCGATCTGACTTCTAAGCTTCTCTGGAAAGATACATTGGATAACCTCAACATAGTTTGCTGATTTTCCCGACCCGACGGCCATGACGACCCCGTTGGAAATCGGTGTTTTCCACCAACTCTTTTGGGCAACAGACCACTGCTCGCAAACCCCGGTGTTTGTTGGATGTCCTGTACACTCCATTGTTGCTCCCAATAAAGTCGAGAGAATCCATTGAGTCAATATTATCAATGACCCATTCCAATCGCTGATGCCCTTCTCCTTCCAGCATCTGACTGACTGCTGACCTGAATGGAAACCCCGTATGGTCACATCCAATGGCGATAACCATTTTTCTTTTGCTTTAGCCTCTTACTCCGGATACTTGATAGGTGTCGAATCTGGCTTTCAACTCATTGAGATATTCAGTGTCGCCAGCCTGCTCAGCCATCCTTTGGAGTTCACTCGCCACCTGAAGGGTTGTTTTTTGATCATCGGCAAACCCTGCATTGAGATCCTCTTGAGACAGGCTGCGATAAAAGTTGAGGTACTCTTCCGTTTCATCGGCAAGAATATCCATGTGCTTCTTAGCTTGTTCGTAAGCATTGGCTTGTTCATAGATGCGCAGAAGATTTAATATTCTCGCGTCATAGGGGAAGTTCTTATGTGGAAATACCTCAAAATATTTGTTAACCAAATCAATGGCTTTTTGATTTTCACCTTGTGAAACGAAGTGAACTGCTGCCCGTTCAATCATCGTCTTGTGGGCATAGTAGCTGGGCACAAAACTTGAACTGACAAACAGGTCGTGCTCGTCAAAACCACCCCACTTAAACTTGTTCATGACCCGGTCGTAGATCTTGTCAGCATCGATCCCCCCACTTCCATGAATCCCAAATCTCGATTCAGCGGGATATTTAATGGGCAACAAACGAAGACCCAGGCCCTCTAAACGCGTGTAGTTACCCATGCCCTGAAGTTTTTCATTGCGCGTGGTCACTGAAAAGTAGATTGGCCGGTCATACATATTAGAATAGATGATATCCAAAACTGCCAGCTCATCTTTGGTCAGGCTACCACTATTGATATTGATCGGAATATGATTCACCACCTGGTCAGCTTCAGAAGGCTTTACCCAGCCACTTTGCAAGGCTCTGGATTTGTCTATCTGCAAATGAATGTTCTTGGTTGGAAGGAAGCTCTCAAAGTTTCGACTTGAGCCCTTCAGTTCGTGTTTCTCTCCGATAAATTTAAGGGTTGCAGCCATACTCATGGGACGATTTTCCTGGCCTTGTGGGAAATATAAAACATTGCGCTTGTAACCCCGATAAGCTTCCTCTGGCAAGGTAAACTTCATAGCTGGAGATTCATTGACTTTGCGCCGCATTTGATTGATGTACCAATCCACAGCAATGAGACTTAAGTTCACCACTCGTACATCAGTACGTATCCCCTCTACTTCCTGAGCATACCACAAAGGATAGGTATCATTATCGCCATAGGTAAAGATCACCGCATTGGGGTCACAACTCTCCAGGAAATTGTTGGCGTAGTCCCGGGCACCAGTGAGCTTTCGGCGACTGTGATCATCAAAGTTTTGGAATCCCATAATGATTGGTGCCAACATAACCGTAGCAATAGCCACTGGTGCCATTGACTTGCTAACAGAAAACCTGCCCAGAAGACGGTAAAGGCCGATAACACCCATACCTATCCAAATGCAAAAGGTAAAGAATGAGCCTACCAAGACATAGTCTCTTTCACGGGGTTCGTTAGGTGGCTGATTGGAGTAGATGATGATGCCGATTCCGGTGATGAGAAAGAGAGCCAGTAGACCCAAAGCATCGTTTCGGTTGGCTTTGTAATGATAAATCAATCCGATCAATCCGAACAGAAAAGGCAATAGAAAATAAGTGTTGCGGGCCTTTTCTCTCTTCATGGTGGTGGGTAATTCCGACTGATTGTACAGTAAGACGTCATCAAATCCAGGAATGCCGGTAAGCCAATTGCCTCGTTTCAGATCCCAAGAGAAAAACCCCTGCTCACCATTTTGTTTCCCGGCAAAATTCCACATGAAATACCGCCAATACATATGCTTGATCTGGTAGCGCCAGAAAAATTCCAGATTGTCAGCCATAGTAGGCGCTCCCTGGTTCTTTCTCATCCAGATCCGGTAAAGCTGCTTTCGCTGAGGATCGTTGTGTCCCATCCGCGGGAAAAACATCTTGTCAGACGGCCGGTACTCTGGAGTTATTTTGTAGTTGACCACCTCGTACCGGTCACCGACTCGGCCATACAGGTCTTTGACTTCTGTACGAACCGCCCCGGCATCAAAGTGTGGTCCATTTAACAGTGGACGCTCTCCGTATTGATCGCGATTGAGGTAGGGCAGCAATCGGTGGGCATCGGTCGGGCTATTCATATTGATGGGAGGTCCTGCATTGGCACGGATGACGACGATACCAATGATGGAATAACTGACCAAAATCAAGGACAAACCCACCATGATGTTTTGAATCACAGCACTTTGGGTCCGGTGTGCATATCTAAAACCAAAGTATAAGACGGCGCCGATGATCAAAAACAATGGAATCAAGCCGCTGTGAAATGGCAATCCAAACCCATTGACCATCAGCAATTCCAGTTTAGCCCACAAGCTGGGTATACCAGTTATGATGAGGAACTGGATCAGGCCAATCAAGACCGCCCCCGCTGCAAAAGCGGTAAGCATACCGAGAAAGGTATGTTTCTTGTACTTCTTGAAATAGTAAAACAGCCCGATGGCTGGGAAAGTCAATATACTCAACAAGTGAACGCCAATGGATAATCCGGCTGCGTAAAAGGCAAAGATTAACCAACGATCACTTTCGGGCTGATCAGGTAAGCTATACCATTTAACAGTGGCCCATAAGGTCAAGGTGGTAAAAAAGGTAGACATGGCATAGACTTCACCTTCCACAGCTGAAAACCAAATGGAGGATGAAAATGCCGTGGCCAGCCCGGCTACAATACCTGCTCCTACAGTTAGTATAGTGCCAGTTCTATCTAATTCTTCACTACGCTTGACCAAGGATAGTCTTGCAAATATCATGGTCGTCCAGGCTACCAGCATCGCAGCCCCCGCAGAGCAAATCCCAGAAAAAAGATTCACCGCAAATGCTATGCGTGCCGGATCGGAGGAGAGCACATCACCAATCCAAGTAAAAAGTCTACCAATCAACAAGAACAAAGGAGCACCTGGAGGGTGGACAACTTGAAGTTTGTAGGCACCCAATATGAACTCGCCACAGTCCCACAGGCTACCAGTTCTTTCGGCTGTAAAAAAGTAGACAATGAAGCTGACCAAAAAGACCAGCCATCCACCAGCCTGAGCGAGGTTGCGATAACTATATTTCATTTTTAGTGTTCGTTTTTAAAACGATCCGCAAAATTAACAATTATTCATGGTGCTGATTCCGACCCATCATCTTTATTTTCCATATGAATTTTTGGCTTCTCCTGGCTTTAAGCAAATAAGCCAAGGCTCGAGCTCCGGGCCAGATCAAGGTCAAATTATAAACTGTAAACACCTAAAAGAATTGCGTTGGCGCAGAAGTAATTGTAATTTCCCCACGATCTGATTATATAACACATGTTCAAAGTCATATTTCTTGGTATTGCGATCTATCTGGTCTATACCTATTGGGTCAAACCTAAGCCTCAGATCGAAAAACCATCAGATCCAGATCGCGACAATGATGGTCACTACGTTCCCTATGAAGAAATCGAGGACTGATCGGGGGGTGAAGTACTACAATGTAGGCAAAATGCTGGTTTACAAGGACAATCAGTGCATGGCCTTCAATAAACCTGCAGGTCTTGCTGTACAAAGCAAGAGGGAGATTGACTTGAGGCAGATGGTCAATTCCTATGCAAATCGCCGGCTTTGGCTACTACATCGCATTGATCAGCCCACCAGTGGTTTAGTCTTATTTGGAAGAACCAAGCGAGCTGCGCAAGAAGTAAGCACGCAGTTGGAAAATGGTGAGATCGCCAGAGAGTATTTCGCTATTGTGGAGAAAAGACCTACTCTTGATTCATCGGTGGTTACACTCCACCTCACTCATGACCACCGGAGAAACATCACCCAGGTGGCAAAGGTGCAGTCGGGCAAGAAGGCTCAGCTGTCGTACCAATACCTGGCGTCCAGTGATCACTATCATCTTCTCAGCGTAAGCCTAAACACCGGCAGGCATCACCAAATACGAGCTACTATGGCCCATTTGGGATCACCGATAAAAGGCGATGTAAAGTATGGTGCTCGCCGGGGTCATAAAGACCGGTCCATTGGTCTCCACGCTTACCGAATGGTCTTCAGACATCCGGTCAGTAAGGAAGCCGTTGAGTTGACTGCAACTCCACCAAAGGATCCCCTGTGGAATTTCTTTTGGCCACTATTCCTTCAGAAAGAGTCAACAGAACGATAGGCTTCAATGAGTGCGGTTTCGCCTTCTTTGCCGGGATTAGCGTTTCCGTGCTCCATGCCCAGGATCCCATCAAATCCCTTCGAGTGGATGTGGTCAAAAATATTCTTGTAATTGATTTCGCCAGTGGTAGGTTCCTTACGGCCTGGATTATCACCAATTTGGAAATATCCGATCTCATCCCAGGCTTGGTCAATATTCGGTATGATATTCCCTTCCGTAATTTGCTGATGATAAATGTCGAATAATATTTTGCAAGAAGGACTATCGACTGCGCGGCAAATCTGATACACCTGAGGTATTTGGGTGAGAAATAGACCAGGATGATCACGAAAATTGAGAGGTTCTAATACCATGACCAATCCATGAGGTTCTAAAATGTCACAAGCTCGCCTCAAAGACTCCACTATATGGGCGGTCTGGAATCCCATCATCTGACGCGGATCAATATGTCCTGGCACTACCGTCATCCAAGTGGCATTGACTCTTTGAGCTACTTCGACGCTCTCGTTAATTTCCTTTAGAAATTTTTCTCGTAATGCTTCATCGCCACTAGCCAGATTAGGCTCCCGCCAGGCAATCTCATGGGCAACAAAGACACCCATTTGCAGGCCTCTCTCCCCCATTGTTTTAGCCATTTGCTCTTGTAAGGAAATATCCCTGCCCTTCATTCCGTTGTCTTCAAATGCTGTAAATCCCTGATCCGCCATAAAATTCAGTTGATCGATTGGGTTGTCGCCAGCATGGTGTTTAAACATTCCTAGATGGGGTGCGTATTTCATTTGAAATGGTTGGGCTAGGGCTCTTTTACCCATCGGAGTTGCCATGATTTTGGGGGTGATCAAAGTAGTAGACCCTAGAACAATATTTTTTCGAATGAATTTGCGTCGTTTCACGTTACAGATTTTTATGATCGATACATTGAGCTGGAAAATAATAAAATTAGTCATTTGCGTCCTGTTCACTCTTGGTGGGCCAGTGGGTTTGTCAGCTCAGCTCCAGTCCCACGAACTGAATGCCCATAGGATGGGAACAATGGTACGCGTAGTCTATTACTGTGCACCGGGAGAAGTGGCAAGCCAATTGCAATCATCAATTTTGGAGTTGTTGGACTCTTTGATCCATGTTTTTTCTGACTATGATGACAGCAGTGAGATCAACAAGTTGGCATCAAATCTGGCTTCTGGACGATTTGAGAAAATGAGTGAACCACTTTTTGAATTGCTGACAAGATCGCAGTACATCTCCAAAATTTCTGCCGGCAAATATGATGTTACAATCGGGGCGCTGACGTCACTTTGGCGAGATCATTTGGCTAGAGAAGAGATCCCCTCTACCAGGGAAATTAAGCAGGCCAAGAGAGCGTCCGGATATCATTGTCTTGAGGTAGATTCGGTGACGATGAGTGTAAGAAGTCATTGTCAGGGTCTGCGATTTGACTTTGGCGGCATCGCTAAAGGCTACATCGGTGATCAATTGGCTAGATACCTTCGATCAGAAGGAGTAAACAGCTTTCTTCTAGACTTGGGTGGCGACCTGGTGGTGGGTGATTCCCCTCCTGATGCAGAACATTGGAATATTAGAATCAACTGGTCTGATGATCTTGCGGAAATAAGCAACAAAGCCATTGCCTCATCTGGGCCAGACTATCAGTTTTTCGTACATGAAGGGAAAAAATATAGTCATATCATCGATCCTGAGACAGGCTGGGGAGTACATCATCCATTCCAGGTGACCATCATCAGCACCCATGGATGGCTGTCTGATGCAGTGGCTTCCGCTGCCGCTATCCTAGAACCGGTTGAAACATTACAAATAATGAGTACCTTAAAGCATACGGAAGGTTTGCTGCAACGAGGGAATCATATTTATTCTTCTCCGGGGTTTTATGAGATGATAGGACAAGAAAAACTAAAAAAATGATGAATTTTATCGGCATGAATACAAGACTAATCTTTTCAACAGTATGTGCCATCGCAATTTCGCTATCGATGGCGGCTCAGGAAATTTATGAATTGGATGCTGATCAGTCATCCGTTTCGGTTGACGGATCTTCCACTTTAAGAAACTGGAGTGCTGAAGTTAAGAACATGGAGGGCGAGATTAAATTGGATGCGGATGGTAAAATCTCTGAAGTCTCTTTGTCTTTTGAGGCAACGACGATGGATGGAGGAAGAGGCGCGGATATGAATAAGAAGATATACAAGGCCCTCAAAGTCGAGTCATATCCAGCCATTCAATTTCAGGGAGGACCAGCAGAATCTACTGATGGATTTGACTTAGCCAGTGAGGGTGAGTTATCGATTGCCGGAGAGTCCAAATCCGTCTTGATCCAGGCCAAAGGATCGATTGGAAATGGAATCGAAGGTTCTACCGCCCTTAAATTATCAGAATTTCAAATTGAACCCCCCACTGCCATGTTTGGTCAGATTGTTTGTCATGATGATATCACCGTGGTCTTTAATCTGAAATTTAGAAAGAGAACTTTATAGTGATGAAGAATAGCATTTTGATTGGAGCGGTTATCACTTTTCTAACTCTCCAGGGATCAGCACAGGATTCATTTGAAGTCGAAATCCCGCATTCGGAAGCGGTGATTGAGATGGTAAGTCTGCCTGGCGGAAGCTTTATTTTGGGTGATGATAAATCGAAATTTCCCGACGAGAAGCCGGCAACTAAAGTAGAGATCTCACCTTTTGCCATGAGCGCTCATGAAATTTCACATGATCTATTTATGTATTTCCGAGATCCGGAAATCGATGTTAACGATGCAGGTCAGCCCAGGGTGGATGGCATAACCCGTCCCAGTGCTCCCTACGAGGATCCAGTTTTTGGTATGGGCAAGTTTGGATTTCCTGCGGCCGGCATGACCCAGTTTGGAGCACTGCAATTTTGCAAATGGCTTAGCGAAAAGACCGGAGAGTTCTACCGATTGCCGACAGAGGCTGAATGGGAATATGCCTGTCGTGCAGGCACGGACAGCCGGTACTTCTTTGGAAAAAAGAGGAAAGACTTGGCCAAGTACGCCTGGTATGATGACAACAGTGAAGGTTCGTTTCATAAGATCGGTGAATTGGAACCTAACCCTTGGGGCCTCTATGATATGTTGGGAAATGTTGCGGAATGGACCCTAGATCAATATTTCGTAGATGCTTACCAGCAAATTCCAGATGATGCCAAAGATCCCTGGATGAAACCAAAAGCACTGCATCCAAGGGTGGTGAGAGGCGGATCATTTCGCACCGTTGCCAAAGAAATGCACTGCAGTAAAAGGACGGAGTCAACACTCGATTGGAAGAAGAGGGACCCTCAGATACCAAAGAGTTTCTGGTGGAATACCGATTCACCCTTTGTGGGATTCCGCATCGTGAAACCACAAAATCAACCTTCACAAGAAGAACAAAATGAATTCTGGGCTTTAGTTCTAGGTGGATAATTTGTATTTTCAGCGTCCTTTCTCACTAAAAAATTGGGTCATGAAAAATAAAAAGCAAGTACTGAGACGAGAATTTGTAAAGAAATCATCACTGGCTGCAGGTGCATTTATGACAGCACCTCTGGTCAGTAAAGGGTATGGATTTCAAAATTCATCAGATGATATGATCAAAGTATCCCTGGTGGGCTGTGGAGGTCGAGGGTCTGGTGCTGCCACACAGGCACTGAAGGCAGCCGACAATGTAAAATTGGTGGCCATGTGTGATGCTTTTCAAGATCAGATCGATAAGAGCTTAACCAATATTAAGAAAGCAGCAGATGCTGATCGGGTTGACGTACCCAAGGAACGTCAGTTTGTTGGCTTTGATGGCTATAAGAAAGCGATCGAACTTTGTGACGTGATTATTCTTACTACCCCTCCTGGATTTCGTCCCATGCATTTTGCTGAAGCCGTCAAACAAGGCAAGCATGTTTTCATGGAAAAACCTTTGGCAACAGATGCAGCTGGCATCAGGAGTGTCTTGAAAACAGCGCAGGAAGCCAAACAGAAAAAACTAAACGTGGTTGTGGGTTTGCAACGCCACTATCAAACCAAATATCGCATGCTCATGGACATGGTGCATGATGGTAAGATTGGCGATATCACTTCTGGTCAAGTCTATTGGAATGGAGCTGGTGTGTGGGTGAGACCTCGAGAGGATCAACAAACTGAAATGGAATACCAAATGAGAAACTGGTATTACTTCAATTGGCTTTGTGGCGACCATATCGTTGAGCAACACATTCATAATCTTGATGTGATGAACTGGGCGAAGCAGGCCTATCCCATCAGTGCTCAAGGCATGGGTGGTCGACAGGTTCGAACTGGAAAAGACCACGGGGAGATCTATGATCACCACTATGTAGAATTTAGGTACGCTGATGGCTCTATCATGAACAGTCAGTGCCGGCACATCAAGAATTGCTGGAATAAAGTCAATGAGACATTAACGGGCACCAAAGGTACGGTCAATTTTGGGGAAGGACTGTTGAAGACTCACAAGGGTAAGACTCTTCTAAAGCACGATGATACCAATGATCCCAATCCCTATCAAGTAGAACATGATAAACTTTTTGCGGCGATTAATGGCGGTAAGTACGAGTTTGATGACACGGAAAATGGAGCCAAAAGCACCATGACAGCAATCATGGGTCGCATGGCTACCTATGGAGGAAAAATGCTGACCTGGGAAGAAGCGCTAAATTCTGAAGTGCTTTTGATCCCTGAAGATCAGACCTGGACATGGGATGCAGCCCCTCCAACCAAACCTGATAAGTACGGCAACTATAAGATTGCTGAGCCGGGTAGTACAATGGTGGTCTAGTCTTTAGAGGTTTTATGTTTCGCCCTCTTCTTCTTGTGCTAGGTACCGTGTTGGTGGCCAGTATTGAGGCTGCTGTACGCCTTCCGGCGGTGATTGCAGATCATATGGTGCTGCAACAATCCAGCACCGTCAAGTTATGGGGATGGTCAGATCCGGCAGAAGCCATAACCATCACTCCATCTTGGGATGGTCACAGCTATAAGACTACAGCGACAAATCTGGCTAAGTGGGAGATCACATTAACTACCCCCTCTGCCGGTGGTCCTTATACCATTCGAATTGAGGGTTCTAATGAAATTACGCTGGAAGATGTTATGATTGGAGAAGTCTGGATATGCTCCGGCCAATCCAATATGGAGTGGTCTGCAAATCACGGTTTTGACGATTCCGAAAACGTGGCTAATGCGGCCCAACATCCCGAACTTCGACTCTTTAAAATTGCCAAAAGTACTTCAGCTTATCCACAGGAAGACTGCGAGGCCAGTTGGGAAGTATGTACCCCAGATCACATGAGGAGTTTCAGCGCAGTAGCTTATTTTTTTGGTAGGAGGTTACAGGAAGAGTTGGGTGTACCTGTGGGTTTGATTCAGGCGGCCTGGGGCGGTACTGCAGCCGAGGTTTGGACCCCACCCGCAGTGATTGAGGCTGATGCGGCTTTCAACAAGTGGGAATCGGTGCTAAGGGGAAGTCCCCATTGGCCTCGGCAACCAGGGAGCTGTTACCACGCCATGATACACCCAGTTACCTCGTTTAAGATCGCTGGTGCGATCTGGTATCAGGGCGAGTCCAACACCGCCAATCCAGTGGTTTACGAACGGTTGTTCCCGGCCATGATCGAGAGTTGGAGATCGGCATGGCAATCCCCACTTCCTTTTTATTACGTGCAGATTGCACCCTATAAATATGGGAGTCCGTTGGTTGGTGCTCAAGTCAGAGAAGCGCAGTTGAAATCTCTTCGAGTGCCTCGAACGGGTATGGTAGTCATTAGTGACATCGGCGACAATTATGACATCCATCCCCGCAAAAAGTCCGATGTAGGTTTGCGGCTGGCCAATATGGCATTGGCTAAGACTTATGGCAAAGCAGAAATCGCTTATTGCGGACCACTGTACCGGGACCATACCATCGAAGCAAACGGTCAGGTGCGCCTTTCCTTTGATTGTGCGGAGCAGGGTTTGTTGTCGGAGGGCCCCTTGGAGTTTGAACTGGCTGGTGCCGACCGGATTTTTGTCCCTGCCGTGGGACAGATTGAAGGACAAGAAGTCTGGGTCCAATCAGAATTCGTCCTGGAGCCGGTCGCCGCTCGGTATGCCTATAAAAATGTGGTGACCCCCAGGCTTAAGAATCAGAAAGGCCTGCCCGCATCTTCCTTTCGTACCGATGATTGGCCCATTAGGGTACATCCTATTGATATTTCGATTGCCTACAAACCTGAAGCGGAGGCTTATCTCGTGAGTCTTTCGAGCGAAGAGGAAGTCGACCAAATAAAGTATAGCATAAATGGGGATCCTCCGGGCCTGGTAGGATTAGACTACCGTCAACCCTTTTACATACAGGGAGAATGCACGATCAAAGCCGTAGCCTTTAAGGATGGTTTTCCCTCAGACCACCAGATTGAAAAGCCAGTAACTCTTCACTTGGCTACGTATAAGCCTTGCCGATATTTGGGCAGTAGTTATCATCCAGACCGTGCTGCGGGTGGTGACCAGGGACTTATTGATGGGAGATACGGATCTACTACGATGAACGATGGCAACTGGCAAGGTTTTCAGAACGCCGATTTGGATCTGATGATTGACTTTGGTCGTCGCATCGAGGTGAGCTCAATCGCCATTAACGCACTTAAGAATCAAAATGCGAATGTGTTCTTACCCAATAAGGTGACTTTTGAGATATCTAACGATGGCCAACGTTTTATCGAAGTCTTTCGCCGGCCCTTGTTCCATGCCCGGGAGTCAGACATAGAGATTCAACCCTATGAATTTGCTTTTAAGAATAGTCGAAAAACCAGATACATACGAGTTAAGGCAGAAAATGTCGGAGAATGTCCCAGTTGGCACAGAAATGCGGGATCTCCCGCCTGGATGCTATTAGACGAAATTACTGTCAAGTAGCAGTGCCAATCTCGTCCGCTTCTTCTTTGAGGGCCCGGCGCAAAATCTTACCGACGTTGGTTTTAGGTAGATCATCTCTGAACTCAATTTCTTTAGGCCTTTTATATCCTGTCAAATTGGCTTTGCAGTGCTCAAGCAATTCATCTTCAGTAAGTGATTTATCTTTCTTAACGACAAATATTTTAACTGCCTCAGTAGATCGCTCATCGGGAATGCCAATAGCAGCAACTTCTAGTACTTTAGGATGAGTTGCCACCACCTCTTCCACCTCGTTGGGATAAACATTGAAGCCCGAAACCAGAATCATATCTTTCTTTCGGTCTACGATGCTTAAAAATCCATCATCAGACATACGGGCAATATCACCCGTACTCATCCAACCGTCTTTCAAACATTTCATCGTTTCGTCAGGTCGGTTGTAGTAACCTTTCATCACCTGCGGGCCTTTGACTTGTAGTTCTCCGATTTCTCCAATAGGTAGGACCTGGGTTTGTTCATCAACGATCCTCACATCGGTAGATGGTACCGGCATTCCAATGGTACCGAGTCTTACATTGCCATCAAGTGGATTACAGCATGAGACTGGGCTGGTCTCAGTCATCCCATAACCCTCGGTGAGTACACACCCGGTGACTTGTTTCCATTTCTGGGCGACCGCCTTTTGCACCGCCATACCTCCTCCAATGGTAATCTTCAAAGCTTGGAAATCGAGTTCCCCAAAGCTCTTGTTATTCAGCAAAGCATTGAATAATGTATTGACACCAGTCATTAAGGAGATCGGGTACTTTTTAAAAGCCGACACGATCGTGCTAAGATCTCTTGGATTAGTGATGAGAATACTCTTTGCACCAACACTCATCAACGCCAAGCAATTTACGGTAAAGGCAAAAATGTGATAGAGCGGTAACGGACAAATGACGGTTTCTTTTCGCTCCTCCAAAAAAGGCATCATAATAGCCTGGATCTGTAGCATGTTTGCTACCAGGTTGCGGTTCGTGAGCATAGCCCCTTTAGATACTCCGGTTGTACCTCCTGTGTATTGTAATAAGATGGTATCCTGAGGATTACTTTCGAAAGACTTGATTGAAAATTTGCTCCCTTGATGAATGGCTTCAGTAAAGGTGACGGTGTTGGCGATGTCGTATTTGGGTACCATTTTCTTGATGTGGCGAACTACAAAGTCAACTACTTTACCTTTTGCAAAACCCAGCATCTCCCCTATGCTGGTTGTGATGACAATTTTGATATTGGTATCGGGAAGTATTTGCTGAAGATTGGCAGCAAAATTCTCAGCGATTAAGATGGCTTTTGCCCCTGAATCTGTAAACTGGTGTTTCATCTCTCTCGGCATGTACAGTGGGTTGGTATTTACCACGATCAGACCGGCCCTTAGCGCTCCGAACAGAGCAATGGGATATTGAAGTGTATTGGGCATCATGATGGCAATCTTATCTCCCGGTTCTAGACCGCGTGAATGCAAATAAGCCCCAAATTTGCGTGACAGCTTGTCTATGGCTTCGAAGGTCAGCGCCTTGTTCATACAGACAAAGGCTGTCTGCTTGCGATACTTGGTAAACGTTTCGTCAAAAAGGGTGAGTAGATTGGGGTATGCGTCGGGATTCACATTGGCGGGCACACCGTTGGGATAGTTTTTTAACCAGGGTCTTTCGTCCATTTTTCTATGTGTGTAAGGTCTTAATTTAAGAATTTTATTCGATGAAGAACGGATCTAAAGATGGTCTAAAACTCCATGCAAGCGCTGGCAAGCTTCAAATATTTCTTCATCGGTGATTATTAAGGGTGGTGCAAGCCGAATCGATGCTTCATCAAACAAGAACCAGTCGAAAAGAAGACCAGCTTCTAATCCCAATTTTACAGCACGATGCAAGACCTCACTACTCTTTAAAGTCAGGGCAAACCAAAGACCACTATGCCGGATCTCGAGAATTTGTGGGTGTGGCAGCAATTCCAAGAATAGATCGGATTTCTGGCTGACGGATTCTATCAGGCCACTTTGCAGTACCACCTGTAAGGTGGCAAGAGCAGCTGCACAATTGACTGGATGGCCTCCGAAAGTGGTGATGTGGCCCAAGACCGGATTTGCATTCAGTAAATCCATATGTTGTTTGGAAGCAATAAAAGCTCCTATCGGCATACCTCCCCCCATACCTTTCGCCAGGCATAAGATGTCAGGCACAACACCGTATCTTTCAAAGGCAAATAACTTTCCTGTGCGTCCATAACCCGCCTGGATTTCATCTAAGATCAGCAAAGCACCGACTTCCTGACATCTTAAGGCTACTTTTTTCAAATAGCCAGGATCAGGGACATAAAGTCCGCGCTCGGCTTGTACTGTCTCCATGACTACACAAGCAGTATTATGGTCGATCTTTGATAGATCCGCAACATGGTTAAAGTGAATGAATCTTACTTGAGGTATCAGTGGCCGGTATGGTTTAGTAAAATACTCGTCGCTCATAAGTCCCGCAGCTCCATGAGTGCTGCCATGATATGAGTGGTAACAAGCAATCGTATCATAGCGACCCGTGACCCTCTTGGCCAATTTTAAAGCGCCTTCAACAGCTTCGGCGCCACTGTTCACAAAGTAGACACATTCCAGGCCTGACGGAAGCTGGTCCACCAGCAAGCTGGCCAACATTACCTGTGGGCTCAATATGAATTCACCATAGACCATGGTGTGCATATATTTACTGGCCTGATATTGAACAGCTTCAACTACAGAGGGGTGGCTATGACCTAAAGCACTGACGCCTATTCCAGAAATAAGATCCATTATGCGTTTGCCATCGGCTGTATATAGGTAAATTCCTTCAGCATCTACGATCTCCAACATCATAGGTGCAGGGCTGGTTTGTGCTACATGCTGCAGAAATAATTGTCTCATGTGCATATTCAGGAATTCAAGTCGTCTTTTTCAGATACAAAGGGTGTTGTACAGAGGATGCTCATTAAATATCACCAATTCATGTCTGGATCTAAAATACAATACAGTCAAATTGTCATTCAAGGGCTTTTCCTAATTTTGTGGATCTTATCAATCTGTGATTTCTACTATGGCACAACTGCATAATCGCATCAATAAAAAGCAACTGAAAAGCCGGGTCTTGGAAAGTTCTGTTCCCAGAACGACATTGTCTTTTTACAGGTATCATCCAATCACTGATCCAGTGCAGTTTCGTGACGAGCTCTACAGGAAATTTGTTGAAAAAGAGGTCCTGGGACGGGTATACGTGGCCAGGGAAGGCATAAATGCTCAGGTCTCCGTGCCCACAGCTTTGCTACCCTCATTTAGGGAGGCTTTGAATGGTTACGACATTTTACGCAATGTTAGGCTTAATAAGGCAGTGGAAGATGATGGCAGATCTTTCTATGTACTAAAGATTAAGGTCAAAACCAAAATCGTAGCTGATGGACTTCAAGATGCTGGATTGGATATTTCTCAGGGAGGGAAGCACATTGATGCCAAGACATTTAACGAGTTAACCGATCAGAACCAAACCGTGATCGTGGATATGAGGAATCATTATGAGAGTGAGGTCGGTCATTTCAAAAACGCGATTTGTCCGGATGTCGAGACGTTTAAGGAATCGCTGACGGTGGTTGAAGAACTGATTGAACCACATCGGGATAAGGATATTGTTATGTATTGCACCGGAGGCATCAGGTGTGAAAAGGCAACCGCTTATTTTCGATCAAAGGGATTCGAAAGACTTTACCAACTGGATGGAGGGATTATCGAATACAAACGGCAAGTGGAAGCTCAGAATATGAAGAATAAATTTGTGGGAAAGAATTTTGTCTTTGATGAAAGACTTGGTGAGCGGATTTCCTCTGAGGTGATAGCCCAGTGTCACCAATGTGGTGATGCATGTGATAGCCACACCAATTGTGCTAATGATGCTTGTCATCTGTTGTTTATTCAATGCGATGCATGTTCCGAGCACTATGAAGGCTGCTGCTCTCAATTGTGCAAGGATTTTACGCGCTTGCCTAAATCTGAACAAGAAAGATTGAAGAAGACTTTACGATTTAATGGGACCAAATTTGGGAAAGGTCGTTATAAGGCGCACCACCAGCGAGAGACCTTAGAACATAAATAGTGGTTTGGTAAGATGGCCAAGAAAAAGAGAGGCACCAAACCACCTAGATTCTTAGCTTTTCTGACCGACCAGCGTGCGGTCGTTTTTCTCTCCATAATCTGTTTTTTTCTTTATGCCAATACACTCCGACACGGTTATGTGCTGGATGATGCGATATTGATCACCGAAAATGCCCTGACGAAGCGAGGGATATCCGGCATTGCCGATATTTTTACTCACGATACATTTTATGGGTTCTTCCAGGACGAAGGAAAGGCAAATCTGGTAAGTGGCGGCAGGTATCGGCCCCTTTCTCAAGTCCTATTTGCTATCACATATGATCTGTTTGGAGACAACCCATTCTGGGGTCACCTCATCAATATCGTGCTGTACCTGCTCTGTGTGATGGTCGTATTTTATTTTCTGGCTAGTCTCAAAATCTCTGGATTTCGGACAGATCAGAAGCGATTTTTTGCTTTTGCCGGAGCAGTGTTGTTTGCTGCACATCCAATTCATACCGAGGTTGTTAGCAACATAAAGGGAGCGGATGAGATTTTAGCTTTGATCCTGGCGTTGTTATCCAGCATGGTAGCAACACGGGTCATACGGGTACATCCGCGGGTGCGCTTCATAGCCTCCACAGTGCTCTTCCTACTCGCTATGCTTGCAAAGGAAGTTGCGCTAGGTCTACTTGTAGCAATTCCCATTGGAATCTACTTAATGGATGGTAAAGGATTTCGTCACGTTTGGAAAACCACCGCCCCGCTGTTTTTGGGCTTCGCCCTTTATCTAGGGATGCGAATCGCTGTACTTGGCTGGAATATGGGGAGTGATCCTCCCATGGAGTTACTCAATAATCCATTTCTAAAGTTTGAGGGAAACCGGTACATTCCCATGACATTGGCGGAGAAAGTACCTTTAATCATCTATGGATTGGGTAAATATCTGCAATTAACAATTTGGCCGCATCCCTTAACTCATGACTACTATCCAAGGTACATTTCCTTGCTCCAATGGGCTGATATAAGGGTCTTGTTGAGCATTCTATCCCTTTTGGTACTGGGTCTACTGGTGATAAGACATTGGACCAGGCGACATATATTATCCTTTGGGATCCTCTTTTTCTTTAGTACACTGATCATTACCGCAAATATCTTATTCCCTGTGGGTACACATCTCTCTGAGCGGTTCCTCTTCACACCGTCCCTCGGCTTCTGTATTGTTGTGAGCTTCCTGGTAGTGAAGTATACCCCTCGTTTTGGCGCCTGGCCGGCCTTGGGATTTGCCTTGGTGGTCACCATTTATGCCGCCCTAACCGTACAGAGGAATCCGGTATGGTATAGTAATTACACACTTTTTACCACAGATGTCATGGTTTCGTCTAACAGTGCAAAGGCTCAGAATGCTGCAGCTGGGTCCAAGATCAGCAGGGCCCGAGAACTGGAGGACACGGTTCAGGCTAATGTACTTTATCAGCAAGCGCTGAAGCATCTTAGCAAGGCGATCGAGATCCACCCACTCTACAAAAATGCCTATCTATTGAGAGGGAATGCTCACTATTATCTCAAGAATTACGAGAGTGCAGTCCAGGCCTATGATAAGGCCCTCTTGTTGGATCCCAATTATCAAGAAGCCTTGCAAAACCGGGCCATCACTTATCGTGATTGGGGTCGATATGCTGGTGAAGTCCTGGGTGATCTGGATCTTGCCCTTGAATATTTGCAGAAAGCTGCAGCTGAACTAAAAGAAGATTACGAAACCAATCGTTTATTAGGAGTAGCCTATGGAAACAAAGGGTTGGCGAGCCAAGCCATCCCTTATTTTCACAAGGCCTTAGAAAGGAAACCACAAGATGGATGGACACACTTCAATCTAGGCATGGCCTACCTGTCAATTGCAGATACCGTCAAGGCAAATCATTATCTTTCCAAAGCCAAAGAAATCAACCCAAAAATTGGATTAAGATGAGGTGTAGGCCATGGCTTGACATCATTTTTTGTACCCTTTTGACCATGGGGAGCTTAGGTGCCCAGCCTGAACTTTCCGAAGACCAATGGGTGGAACAGACCTATGAGGCAATGAGCACCAATGAGCGTATTGGTCAGCTATTTATGATACGAGCCCATTCGAATCTGGGAGCTGATCACATAGCTGAAGTTGAAAGGCAGATTAAGAAATATCATGTGGGTGGCTTGTGTTTTTTTCAGGGGACTCCTGATAAACAAGCAGAGTTAACCAATCAGTACCAAAAACTGGTGAAGCGCATACCTCTGATGATCGCGATCGATGCTGAATGGGGACTGGGCATGCGATTCAAGGAGGATGTTATTCAATATCCACACCAGCTGATGCTTGGAGCGATTCAAGACAATAGTCTCATTTATGATTTTGGGAAAGAAACCGCACGTCAACTTGGCCGGATTGGCATACACATGAACTTTGCTCCAGTGGTCGATATCAACAATAATGCAAAGAATCCGGTCATTAATCATCGATCTTTCGGTGAAGACAAATATAATGTTGCCACCAAGAGCTACATGTTTATGAGGGGTATGCAGGATCACGGCGTCGCTGCTTGCGCAAAGCATTTTCCCGGTCACGGAGATACCGACGCCGATAGCCATTATGAGCTACCTGTAATTAACCACTCGCGGTCTCGCCTTGAAGAGGTCGAATTGTTCCCTTTTGAAACGTTGATTGACCATCAACTTGCCGCCATCATGGTAGCGCATCTCCACATTCCAGCTCTCGACCCCCAGCCGGGAGTCCCAACGACTTTATCAAATAAGGTGGTCGATCAGCTTCTTCGAAAGAATATGGGATTCGAGGGGTTGGTATTTACCGATGCATTGGAGATGCAGGCAGTGGCCAAACACTATGAAAATGGTGAAGTCGAGGTAAAGGCACTGCAAGCAGGCAATGATGTATTGGTGCTCCCGAATGATATTGAAATGGCTTTCAAGCAGATCAAGCAGAGTCTGGAAGATGGAGTGTTGACCGAGGGGCGGATTGCGACCAGTGTCAAGCGAATCTTAAAAGCCAAATTTCAAATGGGATTGTCTAATTATCAGCCAATTGAGACCGTCGGAATCCGGACAAGTCTCCAGGAACCGCAGGCACTAAGTTTAAAACATGAACTGATCGAGAATGCCCTTACTTTGGTACGTAATGAAGAAAATATTGTCCCGATCTTGGACAACTACACTTCGATAGCCTCACTAGCCATTGGGTCTGACGGCCTCTCTCACTTTCAGGTGATGATCAATGAATATCAGAAGATTCCCCGGTATGTATCTCCTTACGACATTGCTCGTGTTGAAAAGACAGCCATGCTGGAAAAGCTAGGACCAAAAGACCTGGTCCTCGTCAGTTTACACAATATGTCGCGAAAGGCTAGTGATCGATATGGGCTTACCAAAACAGCAGTAGACTTTATTCAGGCTCTATCTAAGAAGACCAGGGTCGTGTTACTGGTTTTTGGAAATCCCTATAGCCTCAGTAATTTTGACAGTATTGATCATGTCATGATGTGCTACAATGACGATCGACTCACACAAAATCTCGCTGCACAAGCTCTTTTTGGAGCTGTTGCCTTGAAGGGCAGGCTTCCAGTAACTGCCAGTGAGCGGAGTCGCTTTGGCACTGGAATCGATACCAGGTCACATTTTAGAATTGGATTTTCAGTGCCGGCAAGGGTTGGCATGCAGATGGACTCATTGCGCAAAGTCGATGCCTTGATCCACGACCTTATTAAGAAAAGGGCTGCCCCTGGAGCCCAATTGCTGGTGGCAAAGGATGGCAAGGTAGTATATCAGAAGGAATATGGTTATCATACTTATGACAAGAGGAGGCCGGTACAAAGGAATCATATATATGATTTGGCCAGTGTGACCAAGATCGTATCTGCTACACTCGCTGTGATGAAACTCTATGAGGATGGGATCATAGATATTTATGCACCGATCTCAAATTACCTGCCTGATTTGAAGGAAACGAACAAGGGCGATTTGAATCTATACGATATCATGGCTCATCACGCAGGCCTCAAACCTTGGATACCGTTTTATCGATCGACGATGGCTGAAGGTGATCATAAACCTTCTGAGGTCTATTATCAGAGCAAAAAGTCAGAAGATTATCCGATCATGATTTGCAATGATCGTTTTCTAAGGTCTGATTATCCAGATACCATCTGGCAATTGATCTGTGATTCTGAACTCAGAGAAAATACGAAGTACCGTTACAGCGATCTGGGATTTTACATTATTGCTAGGCTGGTGGAGAAATTTGGGGGTCTGTCCTTGGATAGATTCGTTCGCAAACATTTTTACGATCCGTTGTCAATGCTCAATACCACCTACAATCCCTTAAATCGGATTGAACGAGACCGGATTGTCCCAACGGAAAGAGATGATTATTTCCGGTTTAGGGAGTTGCAAGGATATGTTCACGATATGGGAGCAGCGATGCTCTATGGCATCAGCGGTCATGCTGGTCTATTTAGCAATACCAGTGACTTGGTAAAGATCTGCCAGATGTTGTCTAATAATGGATATTACGGCGGTAGAAGATTTCTGAAAGAAGAAACGATCCGGCTCTTTACGACCAGGCATGAACGTTCATCTCGGAGAGGAATTGGATTTGATATGAAGGAATTAGATCGATCCAAACCAACCAACATTTCTCAATTTTCCTCCGAAGAGACTTTTGGACATTACGGTTTCACGGGGACCTGTATATGGATCGATCCAGTGTATAAGTTGACCTACATATTCCTGTGTAACCGGACTTACCCTACGATGCGCAACAACCTTTTAAATGCAGCTGACTACCGTTCGCGGATTCATTCGGCGATCTACAGGGCATTCTTGCCTTCATTTGTACAAGATCAGTCATGAGTATTGTTGCCCCGGTTGCCCGCCGATATCTTTTTTCGCATAAAGGAACTTACTTCATCAACATCATTTCAGGGGTAACCATATTTGGTTTATCGATGGGAACAGCAGCACTCATTCTGGTCCTATCAGTCTTCAATGGGTTTGAAGATTTGATCGCCAGTATGATCAATTCCTTCAATCCCGACCTCAAGATTGTACCCTCCAAGGGTAAGTACTTTTACGCAGATTCCATTGAGCTGGGTAAGATCCTTCAAACTCCTGGTGTTGATGAAGTTTCCAAAACAATTTCGGAAATCGCCTTTTTTGAGTACGATCAGGCCAACAATCCAGGCACAATGAAAGGTGTGGACGGCAACTTTCGGAAAGTGACTCAAATAGATTCAACTTTGATTGAGGGTAGATTTTTACTGGAAGATCAAAATGGGACATATGCTGTATTGGGCGCCGGAATGGCTAGGAACCTTTCTGTGGATGTACTCAATGCCTTCAACAAACTGAGCGTGCATATGCTAGATCGAAGTGCAGCAGGCAATGCTCAGCGTCCATACAAGACCAGGCTGGTAAGACCCATTGGAGTCTTTTCCATTCAACAGGAAATCGACAATGAGTTTATACTTGTACCATTGGGGGTTGGTCAGTCCTTATTAAACAGACCTGGAGAAGTGAGTGCCTTAGAAATTAGCATCGATAGCAGCGCTAAGAGTACGCAAGTGGAATCCGCTTTACAGGATTTGCTGGGTCCCGATTTCCAAGTACTGACGCTCTACGAACAAGATGAAGAATTCCTTAAACTCATGAACATTGAGAAATGGATGGCATATGCAATCGCTACCTTAATGATTCTTCTGATTGCCTTCAACTTGATTGGCTGCCTCTGGATGATTGTCTTGGACAAGAAGAAGGACATTGCGATCCTCCGCGCTATGGGAGCTACATCATCCATGATAAGGGGTATTTTCCTTCGCCTAGGTCTCTACTTCACTGCAACGGGCCTGATCATCGGTACGCTGATAGCACTTGGTATGTATTTCATGCAGAAAGAATTTGGTCTCATTACCATGTCACAGGGTTTTGTTGTGGATAGTTATCCCATTACCATGAAGGGTTCGGACCTCATAGTTGTTGCACTTACTGTGCTGAGTATAGGCTTATTGGCATCGTTGCCAGCATCCAGAAGTGCTGCAAAAATGGGCCGGTCAATTCGAGAGAATTGATGCAGGTGTCATAATCGTCATTCTTTTATATTTGCATAGCATTTTTCAATTCATGGAACTCTGGCAGTTAGATTTTGAGTGGTTAAGAATACAGCACTTCCTCAAGGAATTTACGCAGCAGGAAAAGTTGCCAGACCTTCAAGCTGTACTTTTTTTAATAGGTATTCAGGAGCTGGGTTTGGTACAAAGGAGTTTCACCAAAGAAGAGAAGCAAGATCTAATGCACATTGCTGTCTGTACGCTTCTCACGGGTGATGGTTATTTTGTATTCCGGGGAAGAGATGAGGACGGCTGGCCACATTTTGATCAATTGAAAACTCTGCCAAAGCAGTCTGTAGATGAACAGGAAACTCTTCTAAGGAATAAGATTGTCACCTATTTTGGTCAATACATAGCCAAACAAGATTAATCTTACTTACGTTAACAAGCCAATGAGAGAGATGATAAGAACTATACAAAAATGGATTGCCTTACTAATGTGTATATTTTTGTTAGCACAATGTCAAAAGGGTGAACAATATGTCCTGATTGAGACGAACTATGGCGAAATGAAAGTATTGCTGTACAATTCAACCCCCAAGCATCGTGACAATTTTATCAAGTTGGCTGAAGAGGGTTTTTATGATGGTCTCTTATTCCATCGCATAATCAAAGACTTCATGATTCAAGGCGGAGATCCGGATAGCCGCAACGCCGGACCAGGTACTATGTTGGGTCAGGGTGGACCTGGCTATCAAATCGATGCCGAAATTGGTGCCCAGCACTATAAAGGTGCTCTTGCTGCAGCACGTATGCCTGATCAAATCAATCCGGAAAAGAAGTCCTCTGGTTCACAGTTCTTTATTGTGCAGGGATACCAAGTCTCTGATCAAGAATTGGAGCAGTGGGCCCGGCAGAAAGGGATCGAATACACTCCAGAACAAAAGAAATTGTATCGAGAAATCGGAGGATACCCTTTTCTCGATGGGGACTACACAGTTTTCGGTGAGGTAGTCGAGGGCCTTGAAGTCATCGACAAAATAGCTGCAGTAAAAACGGGTAATGCCGATCGTCCTGTCGAGGATATCAAAATGACGGTTAAAGTACTTTGAGGAAAATTGATATAGTGGACTTACGATCAATACCTCTTAAGGCAGTCATCTTACTGTACGTAGTCGCAACGGTATCTTGCAATAGGCCTCTATCCCGATTTGTAGCGGAACAACAGGAAATTACTGCTCCGGAGTCTGTTCAGTTTATCAATCAATCTGAGAATGCCGATACCTTTGTTTGGCATTTTGGAGATGGGACCACATCGCAAGCACTCAACCCCACTCATCGATACATGCGCTCTGGCACGTATACAATCACATTAGAAGCTGGAAACGGAAAAAAAACTAGACAATCACAACAAATGGTAAAAGTGAATCCTCCCAATGAGACGTTGGTTCAGATCCAAACCACCTATGGAGACATGGTGGTAAAGCTGTATGACGAGACACCCCAACACAAGGAGAACTTCTTGAAACTCAGTGAAGAAGGCTACTATGATAGCCTGCTGTTTCACCGTGTCATCGAGGGCTTTATGATCCAAGGGGGAGATCCTGACTCTCGCCGTGCACGTCGAGGACAACGACTGGGATCTGGTGGTCCGGGTTATCAAATTCCCGCAGAGATCAGTGCACAATTTATTCATAAGAAGGGCGCCCTCTCAGCAGCCCGCACTGGCGATGCTGTCAATCCAGAAAAAAAGTCTTCAGGCTCACAGTTCTATATTGTTCAAGGGCAACCCACACCTCCAACTCAATTACAGATGTTTGAGCGCAGAAAGGGAATTGAATATACTGAGGAGCAGAAGCAACTATATGAAGAAATCGGGGGTACGCCCTTTCTCGACATGGAATACACGGTCTTTGGTGAGGTTATTGAAGGAGTAGAGGTTATCGATAAGATTGCTGGAGTGGAAACAGATGGTGGTGATCGTCCCACTGAAGATGTAGTGATGAAGATTTCAGTAATAAAGTAGAAAGACCGAACAACTCTATGGGAAAAGATTCTATATATCTGGGCTTTGATATTGGAGGGACTGGAATAAAAGCGGCACTTGTAGACACAGCAGAAGGACGCCTCGTTACTGAGAAGATGCGTGAATTGACCCCTCAGCCATCCAAGCCTAAGTCGGTAGCAAAGGTAATGAAGACAATGTTGGATCAGTTTGACTACAAGGGCCCCATAGGTTGTGGATTTCCTTCAATTATCCACCAGGGTGTGGCTAAAACAGCTGCCAACATTCACCGAGGATGGATTAATCTGAATCTCGAGGAATATTTTTCGGAAAAGCTGGGTCAAACTTTTTACGTGGCCAATGACGCTGATGTTGCTGGCCTTGCTGAAGTAAAGTTTGGTAAAGCGACCAGTTTAGGTACTGTAATCGTTCTTACCATTGGCACTGGAATTGGTTCAGGTATGTTCTTGGATGGCAAGTTGATTCCCAATACAGAAATGGGTCATCTATACTACAAGCGTAGTATTTACGAGCACTATGTGTCAAATTCCGCCCGTAAACGTTTAGATCTGAGTTGGGACGACTGGGCCATTCGATTTAATGACTATCTAAAGCACTTGTATAAGATTTTTTCTCCTGACCTGATTGTTTTGGGAGGTGGAGCCAGTAAGAAATTTGACCTATATCGGGAGCATCTCACCGTTGATACCAAGGTCGTGCCAGCTCAGTATCAAAATGATGCCGGTGTGCTGGGTGCAGCAATGTACGCTGAATCAAAAATGAAAGGGGAGTAATAGTGCTTCGGAGTTCTTCCTAGAGGACTTCTGACATATAATACTCGATCAGCTGAAGTACATGATGATTATGCTCTAGTTTAGGCATGATCTCAAAGAGGATGTCGATCATATCGCGATCTTCTATCAGTGCTTGCCTCAATATTTCTAAGCCTTCATCTTGGAGACCTTTTGCCAATAGGCAAGCTGCCTTGCAGTAAGTCAGTTCTGTACCGACAGCCGAGTACTCAGCCTCTTCCAAGACTTCGAGGGCTTTATCAAGCTCACCGATTTGCACCAGAAAGGCAATGTGATCCTTCCATATGTCGCTTTGCTCAGGTCCTATCTCGGTCGCTTTAAGAAAATAGTAGTGTGCTTTTGCAAATTCTCCAATCTTGTGAAAAGCCTTGGCTAAATTGTTAAAATACTCTTCTCTGCGATCCTCAATTTCAATGGCCTTGAAAAAAGCGTTAATAGCGCTCAGCCAACGATCCTCTGTACCATGGCAAAGACCGAGGAAGAAATAGACTTCATCGTTGTAGGGGTCTAATTTTGAAGCCTTGTTAAAGTAATCTTGTGCGTGTGTAAATTGACTGAGCTGCATGTAACATTCCCCAATGTTGGCAAGTAGATCACTATCAGGACCAAATAGATCCAGAGCCTCTAAATAAAACTCAAGCGCTTTATCATAGTTGCAGACTTGAAAGCACAGATCAGCACATTCACGATATCCTAGCTCAAACTCTTTGTTAATGATAAAGGAATATTCGTACGCATCGATTGCCTTAAAATATTCGCCCTCACACGAATAGGCGTGACCTAAATTATACCATGCCAGATATGAGTAAGGGGCAAGATCAATGATCTTGTGGTGAAAATCAATGCTTTCCTGATATCTTTTGGTCAGTTCAGTACAGACCCACACCCGCTCAAGTGCTTCTTCGTTTTCGGGATCATGGGCAAGCGATTTCTTCAAACTTTTAAACATCAGGTTATAGTCCTTAAGACACTCATAAATTTGAGCCTCGCTGAGATAGATCTGACTGAGGTCGGCATCTAATGCACTTGACTTCAAATTTTCGATGAGTTGTAGCGCATGACTGTGTTCTCCCAATGAGCTGAAAATCTTTGCTCGCAACAAGTGAATGTCTATTTCAGCGGGAGCAAAAACTTCAGCTTTATCAAGGATCGACATGGCCTTTTCTGAGTTTCGGGTAGCTAGGAATAATTGTGCTTTACGGATGTGAAAGTCAGCCGAAAATCCATATTGATTTAGGGCATGATCAGCTACCTCTATAGCCTTTTCAAAAAGGAACTCTTTTTCATAGTAACTGATCAGCTTAAGGAAGTCTTGTTCGTTGAGAAAACTAACCTGTCCCTTCTGAGACATAGTCTCAAATTCATTCACCAATAGAATAAGTGAATGGTCTTGATCGGATTTGTATTTCATGTTACTAAGGGGGATTTAGCTTTAGGACATAAAATAAGCAAATAATCAGTATAGCCAGTATATAATCCCGCGTCTTTTTTAGCTCAAATGCCAAAGAATTTTCTTGAATTAGGATTAATCCTAATAAGAATAAATTACAGTCTTACAGCAACTTAAATATTATAAATCCTTTAAATTGTATGACTTAGTAGGTTTAACCTGTTCTAATACATGAAGAAATATATGAGTTCATTTCTTCACACCAAGAAGTGTTAAAATTTTGTCCTTTCTACGTGGTATTATACCTGTCTATAATGTGTACCAAAATACCTACGTAAACATAATGCTAATTACTGGGGTTGAAGACCGGATTTTGGGAAACATACCAAGAAAGGGGAGCCCAAGCCATCTTCATGTCTGAGCCCCCATTTTGAACAAAATTTGAAAAGGTAAGTCCCCCAAGGGAGCTTGGATCACAACGGATCAACCATAAAGGCTAAACACTCAATGGTTTATCTCCGTTTTTTCTGTTGTTGTCGCATCATCTGTAAAAGCCGTTCTTTGAAGAGTCGCTCGGCAGCATAGAACCTGAGAATCTTCCTCGGCGGAAGGATGGCCTTAAGATCCTCTGTGAGTTGGATTTTTAGATTCAATTCCTTCCGTTCTACTTCCACTTGTTCATCGAGATAGCTCGCAGCTTCAGCGTCGTTCATATCGAGTATCTTTTTGGCTGGAACCCTTTGGTCACGCAGCACCTTGATCTGATCACGATAGGCATTGTAAATCGGCCAGAATGACTGAGCCTCTTCTGGACTGAGGCTTACTTTTTCTGTGATAAATGCGATCCGCTGCGATTCTATGCGCTCTTCAAGTGGTCGCTGGAAGTCTTGACTCTGACCCTCGATGCTATATAATCCCAAGGTCAGGATTAAGATTAGATAGGTAACTTTCTTTATCATGGCGTACCAATTTTCGTTATGATTAAAGGATGTTTTCTAAAGTTTCTATGTCCACATCTTCAAGAAGGTCATCGACCAGAGGTGCCAGATTGTCTTCCTGCAGCGATTCCTCCATGGGGTCGGCATTTGCCGCTTCATCCGTGTAGAAATCCATTTCATTAAATTCGTCTATGTTGGCTTCAATGTAAGCTGCTATCTCTTCTTGCTCCAAATGCTGCAGAGCTAAGATTTGTTCATCCTTTTGTCGGGGCCACCATACCATGATCGCCACCAGCAGGACGATAGCCAATGCCATTACTGGTCTTGGAAAAATTCGAGTACTTATTGCCTCTATCCATTGCTGAATCCAGCTGACGCTCTTGGGCACTTCTTCCTCTTCACTATGGATCCGACCGAGTATTTCGTCGGGTAGATTCTTGAAGTAATTATGGGGTACGATAAAAGGATTTTCTCCTTTGCGATTCTCTACCTCATCGGGCAGCTTGATCTTATGGTTATCTTCTTTCATTTCATGATACATTCACATCCTTAAAAAATGACTGAATCTTCTTTACTGCGTGATGATATGAGGCTTTAAGACCTCCCACAGATGTCCCAAGAATTTCTGAAATTTCTTGATAGCTCAAGTCATCGTGGTAACGCATGTTAAAGACCAATCTCTGCTTATCGGGCAATGACGCCAATGCCCTTTGGAGTAAAACCTGGACCCTGTCTCCATCAAAGAATATATCGGCTTTCAATCTATTGCCCAAATCTTGCTCTGGATCGTCTATTGACCCAGTGGCATTTCGTCGTTTCCGTTTTACAAAAGTTATACTCTCATTGGTGGCAATTCGATATAACCAAGTGTAGATTTTTGAATCTCCTTTAAAGCGGTCGATTCCCTTGTACACCTTAATGAAGGTATTTTGCATAATGTCATTGGCATCCTCATGATCAAATACAAACTTTCGTATGTGCCAATATATCCGTTCCTGATAGTTCTTCATAAGCATCCTGAATCCCTGTTCTCGAGTACTTTCGTTGCGCACCAAGGCTAGTATTTCTGCTTCTGGTGATTCGATCACATCTCAGGGTTTAGCTTCTTTTGTCCATATATGACTTCACAATCAAGGTAAAGTTTAATGGCGACAATAAACTTTTCGTATCAACCGTCAATTCAATCCTAAAACCGTACCTGATTTGCGATTTTTGGTATCTTGTGTTGCCTCATTTGCGTAGGTATGTACTTGTTAGCTCCTGATTTTCAGCAATCTATCACTGATGATCCGAACGATTAGCCGTTGGTTGCTAAAATGGTGGGGATTCCGGATCGAAGGTGATGTTGGCAACCATTTCCCCAAAAAAGTATATGCCGTTGTACCTCATACATCAAACTGGGACTTTCCACTGGGCATATTGGTCAGAACGGCTATGGGGATGCGAGTTAATTTTGTAGCCAAACACACGCTGTTTCAACCTCCTTTTGGGTTTCTCTTCCGTTGGTTGGGAGGCTATCCGGTTGACCGCACCAAAACCAGCAACCTTGTTGATTCCATGGTTGAGATTTTTGACCGGGAAGAGCGATTTGCCGTTGTTCTAGCACCCGAAGGCACTCGAAAGAAAGTAAAGCGCTTGCGAACGGGTTTCTATCACATTGCAAAGGGTGCCGATGTACCCCTCATTCTCGTGAAATTTGATATCGGCAATCGCACGGTGGTGTTCTCAGAACCACTTTGGCCAAGGGATCAAAGGTCAGATTTTGAGGCGATTCATGCTTTTTTTGCCGGGGCCAAGGGATTCATTCCCGAGTATGGCTTTGAAACCACTAATGAAGAAAAACCAGATGTACAGTAAATCCGAAGAGAAAGCACTATTTGATGACACAAAAGCCTTTCTAAATGGTAGACAGCTGAAGCCCGGCGACAGTCTGGAAGCATTACATGCTGAACTGGTTAAGTTGATTAATTACCACGAGTGGAAATATTATGTCCAGAACGATCCAGTCATCACTGACTTTGAATACGACCAACTTTATCAGGAGCTTCAAAAACTTGAGACAGAACATCCGCACCTGGTGTCGCCTTCATCCCCCACACAGCGTGTCTCTTCCGACTTAAACAGTGACTTTAGCACAGTACGACACCTCACACCAATGCTGTCTTTGGCCAACTCCTATGACGCAACCGATCTAACCGAGTTTAACACTTCAGTCAGGAAGATTTTAGCGATTGGAGATCAGGCACCCATTGATTATCTGGTGGAACCTAAATTTGACGGAGGTAGTATTGCCCTATTGTATGAAGATGATCAATTGATTAGGGCAGCAACGCGTGGCAACGGTCAAGAAGGTGATGACATCACCGCCAATGTGCGGACTTTGCGTTCCATTCCCTTACAGGCAAGATTTTCAAAGTTCGGAATCCGAAGGATCGAGTTGCGCGGTGAGGCGATCATTCGGAAAGACCAGTTTGCCGTAATTAATCAACGGCGTGCAGATGAAGGATTGTTTCTGTTTGCCAACGCCCGAAATGCTGCCACCGGTGGTCTGCGCATGAAGAATCCAAGTGATACTGCCCAGCGTGGCATCGAAGCCTTTATTTATCAGATTTCCTACTTAGAACGGCTGGATCTGCAGTCGGCAGAAGATGTGATCAAAGGACAATGGGAAGGGATCGGGTTGCTGGACCAACTTGGGTTTAAAGTTCCAATCATCGAGAGCAAGTTGTGCCGAGATATGGAGGAAGTGATTACCTTCTGTCAGAGCTGGGAGGAGAAAAGAGACTCGTATCCTTATGAGATAGATGGAATGGTGGTGAAAGTGGATCGCATTGAGTATCAGCGCAAGATCGGATCGACCAGCCATCATCCGAGATGGGCAATCGCGTACAAGTTTAAGGCAAGACAAGCCACGTCAACGTTACGAAATGTCGAATATCAAGTAGGAAAGATCGGCTCTATTACACCAGTGGCAAAAATTGATCCTGTGCAACTTGCTGGTGTGACTGTCACCAGTGTTTCTTTGCACAATGAGGATTTCATAACATCCAAAGATTTGCATCTGGGAGATACCGTGGTCGTAGAACGCGCTGGTGATGTGATACCTCACATCGTAAAAGCACTCCCCGAGCTTCGTGACGGATCAGAAGAGCAGATACGATTTCCAACCACCTGTCCTATAAATAAGGAAGAAGCGATTCCTTTGGTAAGAATGGAAGATGAATCAGCTTGGCGCTGTCCGACTTGCACTTGTGGAGCACAAGACTTACAACGCATCATCTTTCATGTATCGAAGCCCGCAATGAATATAGATGGCTTTGGCAGATCGATCGTCGAACGATTTTACGATTTGGGCTGGCTCAATTCAATAGCAGATGTTTACCGGTTAGATTATGAAAAGATTGAATCTCTCGATGGTTTCGGTCAGAGATCTGCGACCAAGCTCCGTCGATCCATCGAACGAGCAAAGAAGAATCCCATTAATCGCTTGCTACATAGTCTTAGTATCCATCATCTCGGCAAAAGGGCTTCCAAGATCCTGGCTCAGCAAGTTTCGCATGTACTCGATTTACAGCATTGGTCAAAAGAGGACTATATGTCGATCAAGGATATCGGACCAGTGCTGGCAAAGAATATGGTCGACTATTTTCACAATCCCAAACAAGTAGCCTTGCTAAAAGAACTGGAGGCTCTCGGCGTAAACATGCGACAAACCGAAGAAGACCGTCCCCTGGAGGTCGCCAGAGATGCTATACTTTCAGGGTTAACCATTCTCTTTACTGGCACTCTGGGGCAAATGAGCCGCAAAGAGGCCCAGATACTTGCTGAGAAACACGGCGCCAGAAATGTCAGTAGCGTCAGTGCCAATCTCGATGTGCTGGTGGTTGGTGAAAGAGCCGGATCCAAACTTAAAAAGGCTCGTGATCTGGGCACAGTCGAAATCTGGACGGAAGATGAATTTCTTTCAAAACTAGCTGTTCCTAAAGAATGAACATACAAACGGGCCTTGTCATCATTTGCCATTGGCTGGTGTTCTTCACGGTCATAATGTTAGGGTGCCAAAGTCGGAATGAAGGAGAAGAATCTTTGGACCAGGGCATCAGAGATGGCACGGTTTCTCCATCAGAAGATGACTCCTTGCGGCCATTGCCACCAGATTGGGTTGATATCTTGACGTTGGATAGTTCGATTGACATAGACATCAAATATGCCACCACCGATAATTTTGTGACCGAACAATTGTATCCATGCCCCAGGTGTATCTTAAGAAGTGAAGTAGCTCAGGCGATTAGAAAGGTACATCAAACATTAAGGGCAAAGGGACTTGGCTTGAGAATCTTCGATTGTTATCGACCATTATCGGTGCAACATAAATTGTGGGACAAGTTGCCAGACCCGCGCTTCGTCACTGATCCAAAGAAGGGAAGCATGCATAATCGAGGGGCGGCCGTCGATCTTACGATATTAAATATGGAGACAGGCATGCCCCTGAATATGGGAACAGCATTTGATCATTTCGGTATCGAGGCATACCATGACAACCAATCTTTGGAAAGAGAAGTACTGGCCAATCGGGAGCTGCTGAAGGAGCACATGCACCAGGTAGGATTTCGGCACATTCGCACCGAATGGTGGCATTATTCGTATGTGCCGAGAACATACAACTTGGCAGATTATACCTGGGATTGTCCTCCGGAGCAGGTCTTGTGACGAATGATCTGGTGTATTGGTAGAAGGCTGGCATACACTCAAAACAATTCATGGAGATGCCCGTTATCGTTAGTGTATTTTTCTATTTTTGCCAGCTGGTCCGCCTTAACCCTGAAATAAGATATGTCAACAAAAACTTTTTCTTCAGATGTTGAAGCTGTCGATGCTCTTGCACAAGCATACTCCAATTTGCGCGAAGAGATTGGCAAAGTAATCGTCGGGCAACACGAGGTAGTGACTACTGTCCTGATCTCACTTTTTAGCAATGGACACAGCCTATTGGTGGGGGTACCAGGATTGGCCAAGACGCTACTCGTCAGTACCATAGCCGATGTACTGGACCTAGAATTCAAACGGATTCAGTTTACACCGGATCTAATGCCCTCAGATATCACCGGCTCTGAGATTCTGGACGAAGATCGTCATTTCAAGTTTAATCGAGGTCCGCTCTTTTCGAATATCGTTCTGGCTGATGAGATTAATCGAACTCCCCCGAAGACTCAAGCAGCCTTATTGGAAGCCATGCAAGAGCGATCTGTTACCGTTGCTGGAGATCGTCACCTACTTCCATCTCCTTTTTTTGTTCTAGCCACACAAAATCCCATCGAGCAAGAGGGTACGTATCCACTGCCTGAAGCACAGCTAGATCGGTTTATGTTTAACATTCCGCTGACCTATCCAAGCTATGAGGAAGAAATTAAGGTGGTCAAAGAGACCACTTCAAATTACCAGCCTGACCTGGGACATATCCTGACCTCTGCTGAGATTAAATTCTTCCAAGACTTGGTACGAAAAATACCCATTGCTGATAAAGTACTCGAGTATGCTGTAGAGTTGGCCAATAAGACCAGACCACATTCCAGCATGGCTCCTGACATTATTAAGCAGTACATTACTTGGGGTGCTGGTCCGAGAGCTTCTCAATATTTGGTACTCGGAGCTAAATGTCATGCAGCGATAAACGGCAAATATTCTCCTGATATTGAAGATGTTCAAGCAATAGCAAAATATGTCTTACGTCACCGCATTGTCCGCAACTACAAAGCAGAGGCCGAAGGAATCTCCGAAGATCATATTGTAGAAAAAATGTTTTGACCTGGACACCCATAGCAATGTGTCTTCGCAAAAGACGAAACACACCTAAAATGCACCAATCGGGATCCGAATGCCATCTTCTCAATTAGAGGAAGTACATCAAAGTATGAATTGGAAGTATTTATTGGTTGTTGGCATACTCACAGTTATCAGCTTAACGGCGTGTACGGAGGAGGCCAGAAAACGCCTGGAGCCTACACCGATAGCGATAGGTTCCATAAACCAGCTTGCTGTGATCGCTGATCAAGAGTTGTGGAATGGTCCGATTGGAGATTCATTGAATTTCTATTTTGGATCAGCTTTTCCCATTTTACCACAGCCGGAACCCCTTTTTGACCTCAAACATTTTACGGTAGAAGATCTGCATGCAGAGCCAACAAGAAAAGAGCTTAAGGCATACCTCATCATAGCAGATTTAAGCGACGAGACTTCGCCAACGGCCGAGATGGTGCGGAATGATCTTGGAAGTGAGAAGATAAGGAGGTCCAAAGAGGATAAATCATATAGTACCAATATGGGAAAAGACCGGTGGGCCACTGATCAACTTTTGGTTTACATCTTTGCCCATGGTCAGGAAGCTCTTGCTGAACAAGTAGTCAACAAATTCCCATCAATCGCTAAAGTAATTCAGGATCAGTACGAAAACCAAATAGATGCCACCGCTTATTTAGGAGGTGTCAATCATATAGCAATAAATACCATCCGAGAAATTTTGGGTTGTTATTTAAAGGTCCCTATTGATTATCAGATCGCAGTAAGTGAAGATCAGACTATTTGGCTCAAGCGTGAAGCAGACATGGCTACAACCAATATCATCATTCACAAGACTGCTTATAAGGATCAAAGTCAATTCTCTAAGGAGTCGATCATTGCCTTGCGTGATGCACTCGGGAAAAAGTATGTGAGCAGTACAATTGAGGGCTCTTATATGCGGACCAATCCTGTGGATTTACCCGTCTTTGTTCAACCTACTCAGGTAGGAGATGCCTACGCCGTAGAAGCACGAGGAATCTGGGAAATGGAAGGAGATTTCTTAGGTGGTCCTTTTATATCTAAGCTCATTCTAGACGAAAAGAATCAAACCCTCTTCTTCCTGGACGCCTTTACTTTGGCTCCAAGTGAGCGAAAACGGAATTTTATGCTCTCACTAAATCACATTTTGGCCACCTTTGAGCTAGAATCAGCATCTAACTAGGACTTGGTTAATCATATTTTGGCTATTGCACTCGGACTCGTAGTCATGGTTGCTGCCTATACCTACCTGCAAGAGGGCCTGAAATCGCAGATGCTAAATAAATTATCTGCCCAAGTGGGAGCAGGCCAGCTACCTAACTCGACGCGCAATGCAGATATTCGACTCCGGCGGGCAGCAGAAATAAGCAATCACCACATAGAACAAAGCGATTATGAGTTGGCATTGCTAAGCGTTGAAGAACTCATTGCCGAGCCGTCAGATGATATCACCTTGCATTTGTACGCCGGCTTACTGGCAGAGAGGGGTCAACTGTGGCAGAAAGCATTGGAGCACTTCGAAATCATTCGAATGAACAGTGAGGAATACTATCAAAATGCCCTCCAAAGGTTGGCTTTAATCCATTACCAAAGAGGGGATGTCTACAAGGCCCAGCAGATGATTAGTGATTTTCTTCAAACAACCGAAGAAGATGACCAGATCCAATGGGCCATCCAAATGCAGACCTTATTTTGATTTTGTTATAATCTGTGCTAACTCACAAATTGCAGACTGCGATCTATGAAAGTAGTCATGGCCTCGCCACTGAGCATCTGTTGGTTGAGCCTGGCAAGATCATACAAATAGTTCACAAAATCTGATTTTCGTTCATCGCCCCTCATCTTCAATAACTTGTCGGTAATCAGGGGATGATTGGTGTTGATCACCACATTGTGAAAACCCGGGATGTCATTCGAACCCATACCCTGCAACCGTTGCATATCTTGCATCCTCCTCATGAATTCAGGTCTGGTGATGATCACCGGATGATCGTCAGAGGTCATGGCTTTGAGCTGGATGGTTGTACCCTGATCTTTTAAGACATCCTCAAAAAGACTCTTTACCTTTTCCTGTTCCTTCTCACTCAGCACCGATTCCGCGCTCTCTTCTTTTTGTACCAGGTTATCTGTAGTATCTGAATCTACGCGGACAAACAGAACTTTTTCTAGTTTTTGCTCCAGGTGCTGAATGAAGTGGTTGTCTATGATCTGGTCAAAGAGTAAGACATCGTAGCCCCGATTTTTTGCTGCCGTAATAAAGGCTGCCTGTTCCTCCTCTCCGTTGGCATAGATCATGACTACCTTATCGTGCTTGTCGGTCTGAGAGGACCTGATCTTTTCCTGATATTCCTCAATGGTGAAAAAGTCGCCATCGGTATTCTTAAGCAAGGCAAACCCACTAGCTTTGTCATAGAATTTCTCCTCCGTAATCATTCCATATTTGACGATTGGCGCGATTTCGTCCCATTTTGACTCGTATGCCTTCCGATCTTTCTTATATAAGGCTTTTAGTTTATCAGCAACTTTCTTGGTAATATAGCTGGTGATCTTCTTGACGTTATGATCACTCTGAAGATAGCTCCTCGATACATTTAATGGGATATCTGGTGAGTCAATGACTCCATGCAGCAGAGTCAGAAACTCGGGAACGATTTCTTTAACTTCATCAGTGACATACACTTGGTTACTGTACAGCTGAATCTTGTTCTTCTGTACCTCAAGTTGTTGGGACAATTTGGGAAAATATAGGATACCCGTAAGATTGAAAGGATAATCAATGTTTAAGTGGATCCAAAACAACGGAGGCTGACTAAATGGATACAGGTCCTGATAAAAAGATAAATAATCCTCTTCCTTCAAACTTCTGGGCGATTTCTTCCAGGCAGGATGGATGTCATTGATGACGTTATCTACCTCCTCCTTGATTTCCTTGCGATCTTCACCCTCTCCCTCAAATGTGGTCTCGGTTTTGGTGCCAAATCGTATTGGGATAGGTAGATATCTACAATACTTCTTCAGCAACTCCTCAATTCTTGCCTCCTCCAAAAATTCCTTGCTGTCTTCATTGATATGTAGTACCACATCAGTACCACGGGAGCTCTTATCCGTATTTTCAATAGAATATTCAGGTTCCCCATTACACACCCATCTTACCGCTTTGGCATTTCTTCGATAAGACTTGGTAAATACTTCGACTTCATCCGCAACCATAAACGCAGAATAAAATCCCAAGCCAAAGTGGCCGATGATCGTATTGTCTGCTTTGTACTTCTTGACAAACTCCTCAGCACTAGAAAAAGCAACCTGGTTCAGATATTTCTTGACCTCCTCTTCAGTCATACCGATGCCTCGATCACTAAACGTTAGCGTATTTTTTTCTTTATCAATGGAAACATCAATGGTCAAGTCTCCAACCTCTGACTTTATGACACCTTTGTTTGATAAAGTTTTCAGCTTTTGACTCGCATCTACAGCATTTGATATCAGTTCTCGTAAGAAGATATCGTGGTCTGCGTACAAGAACTTCTTGATAATTGGGAATATGTTCTGTGTTTGAACGGAAATGGTACCTTTCTCCATAGCTTTTATCTCTTTATTGATCCACTTACCTACTGGTCAAATCATATGCCATCACCCCCATGACTGACAAAATGTCTTGGTTAGCGTCATGCCGGCTGATGTATGTACGTTAAAGAACCAATACCTTTTGTTTTGCCTAAAATTTATCGCGATAAAAAAAAGAGAGATTGTTTGGACATTAAGGAAAAAGGATATACATTTGATATGTGTTAAATTTTTAATAGATAAAGATCTATTTATCAGCTCGCTAAAAACATTGAAGAAACTTTTTTTGTTTTTTTTTGACCAAAGGAGCACTTTGGCATTAATTATGTATAAGTGACATATGAATGCCCAGAAGAAAAAAGGATTCTTAAAGGGGCATCTAGGTGATAGCACCTAGTAAATAACACGTCAATTATCTCATGGTCTGGACCGGTTCTTACATAGGGGGAAAAAGAGCCGGTCTTTTTTTTGCCATCATAGCCATAGGAGCATTCGATGGTACTCAAAAAGTGCTACTAACATCGGCTCAATGGCGACAAGATCATAGCTGAGGCAACATTACATCAAGTCCAGTATCTTTGCGGCCAATTTTGATAAACTGAGGGATGAAATACCGCACCTTTAAAAAGCTGGACCTACCATCCATAGATAAGGAGATTCTAGATTTCTGGCATCGGGAAGACATATTCCGGCAGAGTATTAAAGAGGATACCAGGGAGAACTTCGTGTTTTATGAAGGTCCTCCTTCTGCAAATGGTAAGCCCGGGATTCATCATGTCATGGCTCGAACGGTCAAAGACATCTTTTGCCGCTATCACACCATGCTTGGAAAGCGGGTCTTGCGTAAGGGTGGATGGGATACTCACGGCTTGCCGGTGGAGTTGGCCGTGGAACAGGAACTAGGTATTATTAAGGAAGACATTGGAACTAAGATCTCCATTGAAGATTACAATGAAAAATGCCGTGAAACGGTCATGCGGTTTAAAGATCTTTGGGACGATCTAACCGTTAAGATGGGTTACTGGGTTGACTTGGATGATCCATATATTACCTTTACGAATGAATACATGGAGTCGGTCTGGTTTCTGTTGAAAAAACTATACGATAAGGATCTTCTCTACAAGGGATATACAATTCAGCCCTATTCACCAGCTGCCGGTACAGGATTAAGTACCCATGAATTAAATATGCCGGGAGCCTATCGAGACGTGAAAGACATCTCGGTAGTTGCTCAATTCAAAATCATCAGAAATCAGAAGTCAGCCAACTTGTATGAAGGCATAGATGGCGAAGATGTTTTTCTGTTGGCCTGGACAACCACTCCCTGGACTCTTCCTTCAAATACTGCCTTAGCCGCCGGGAAGAAATTACGGTATGTAAGAGTGAAAACATTCAATCCGTACACACATGTGCCTGTACAATTGATTTTGGCCGAAGATCGACTAACCCACTGGTTTTCACCTGAGCAGGCAGAAATTCCCATCAGAAGCTATGTGCCGGGAAAGAAGCTTATTCCCTATGAGATTACAGGGACCTTCACTGGGCAGGATTTGGAAGGGTTGGAGTATGAACAACTACTCCCTTTTGCTCAACCCACCGATGGAGATGCTTTTCGCGTGCTCTTGGGTGATTTTGTCAGTACAGAGGAAGGGACTGGAGTCGTACATATTGCTCCTTCCTTTGGTTCAGATGATATGCGTATTGCCAAGGAGTATGGAATCGGATCTTTGACTCTGGTAGATAAGCAGGGGAGATTTACTGATGATGCTGGTGAGTTTGCAGGCAGATATGTCAAAGACTATACAGACGATCCCAATTACGAGAATGTCGATGTCGATATCAGTGTGAAGTTGAAACATGAAAACAAAGCTTTCAACGTCCAGAAGTATGCTCACAATTATCCGCATTGCTGGCGGACCGATAAACCTGTGCTTTACTATCCGTTAGATAGTTGGTTTGTTAGGTCTACTGCAGCAAAGGACCGGATGGTGGCTCTCAATAAGACCATCAATTGGAAACCTGCGTACACCGGAGAAAAGAGGTTTGGAAACTGGTTAGAAAACCTGCAAGATTGGAACCTGTCGAGGTCACGCTATTGGGGCATCCCCTTACCAATTTGGCGTACCTCAGATGGATCTATTACCAAGTGTATAGGCTCAATTGCTGAATTACAGGAAGAAATTGACCATGCCAACCAAGTACTTGGGCTTGACCAACAGCTGCCTCACGATTTGCACCGACCTTATATTGATGAGATCGTCCTTTGCTCATCTGATGGTCGAAAGATGATCCGCGAATCTGATCTGATCGACGTGTGGTTTGATAGTGGATCGATGCCCTACGCACAATGGCATTATCCTTTTGAGCATCAATCTGAGTTTGCCGCAAATTTCCCAGCAGATTTTATTGCCGAAGGTGTAGATCAGACGCGGGGTTGGTTCTTTACCTTGCATGCCATTGCTACAATGGTTTATGATCAAATAGCCTTTAAGAATGTTGTCTCCAACGGGCTTGTTCAGGACAAAGACGGTCGCAAGATGTCGAAGCGCTTGGGAAATACCGTTGAACCCTTCGAAACGATTGCGACCTACGGTGCAGATGCAACTCGCTGGTATATGATATCCAATGCCCAACCGTGGGAAAATCTGAAATTTGATCTAGACGGTATAGTAGAAGTTCAACGCAAGTTCTTTGGTACATTGTACAACACCTACTCCTTCTTTGCATTGTATGCCAACATCGATCAGTTTGCCTATCAAGAACCAGAAGTGGTCTTAAATGATCGCCAAGAAATCGACCGGTGGATCATTTCACTGCTCAATACACTAGTGCAAGAAGTTGATACAGAATATGCTCGATACGAACCTACAAATGCCGCCAGAAAGATTCAGGAATTTGTTGATGAAAATCTAAGCAACTGGTACGTAAGGCTGTGCCGTCGGAGATTTTGGAAAGGAGATTATTCAAAAGATAAGGTGGCTGCTTATCAAACGTTGTATACATGCCTGGATACTATGGCCAGACTTGCTGCACCCATTGCTCCTTTCTTCTCTGACTGGCTCTTTAAAAATTTGAATGATGTCACCAGGAAGTCTTCAGCGACATCAGTACACTTGGCCCTAATTCCGGAAGTAGATCTTGATAAGATTGACAAGGATCTGGAACAGAGAATGGAATATGCACAAAGGATTTCTTCTTTGGTACTCTCATTGCGAAAAAAAGAGAATTTACGCGTTAGACAACCACTCAAACGGGTACTGCTCCCTGTACTCGATCCAGATTTTGCAGCTCAGGTTAGGCAGGTAGCGGATCTTATCCAGTCTGAAGTCAATGTAAAGTCTATTGAATTCATTACAGATACTGAAGGTTTGATCAAGAAGAATATCAAGCCTAACTTTAAAACCCTTGGAAAACGACTGGGCCCCTTGATGAAACTGGCCAGTGCTAAAATTGGTGTAATGGGCCAGGATGAAATTCGCAAGATAGAATCTGAAGGATCTTATGAATTGGAATTAGACGGCAAGATCTTTGAGTTAACCAAGGAAGACTTTATCATTGGTTCGGATGACATTCCCGGCTGGCAAGTCGCCACAGACGGTATGATCACAGTGGCCTTGGACGTCAGTTTAGATGACACTTTGATTGCCGAGGGTACGGCTAGAGAGCTGGTAAACCGGATTCAAAATCTGCGCAAGAACAAAGATTATGAAGTAACCGACCGCATCGTTGTCAAGTTGGAAAATCATCCCCTGATTCAACCAGCTGTGCATGTATTCGGTGATTACATCAAGACCGAAGTGCTGGCCAATGATATAACCTTAGTACCTGGAAAAGAAGGCGAAGCCGTAAGACTGACCGATGAGGTGGAAATCTGCATAGATTTGGAATTGGTGTAATCCGATTCCAGTATTTAGAGACCCACCAGCTTCATTCCTGTAAATAGGGCCATTAAGCAGATGACTAAACTTGCGACTATGTTGATTAATGCCGTGGCCCAATCGCCTTGTTGTAGCAGCTGAAAAGTCTCTGCGGAGAACGTTGAGAAGGTGCTAAAACCTCCACAAAAACCAGCCGTCCAAAAAAAGACATAAAGCTGCGAATGATTTTCACTCTTCAGAAACCAGCCGATCAAGGACCCCAAAACAATGCAGCTTACCAGGTTGGCGGCTAGGGTAGCCCACGGAAACCCACCTTGATAAGGCATGAGCCTAGCCAAAGCAAAACGGCACAGACTGCCCGTACCTCCACCAATAAATACCATGAGCCAAGACATTATAGGGTACTCTTTTGTTGCAAACGTTGACGATTGCGTCTCATGACCAGCAATAAGACGGTCAAAAAGCTGGCTAAGGATACAATCAATAACAATAATTGAAAAGTGCCCAGATGCTGTAGACGAAATACCAACAATATGAAGATGATATTTACCATCACCAGCATGGAGGTTGCCTGCATGTGTGAAAACCCACAGTCAATAAGAAGGTGATGAATGTGATTCCGATCGGGACTTAATGGTGATCTTCCACGAAAGATACGTGTCAGGAATACTCGCAATGTATCGAAGAGGGGTAAGATCAAAATTCCAATGGCTACTGCTGGTACTGCTTTTACTGCGTATGGAGATTGGGGAATGACCTTGTGTAATTCAATAAATTGAATCGTCAGAATGGAGCAGATAAGCCCTACCAGTAGTGCACCAGCGTCGCCCATGAATATCCGGGCTGGAGTCACATTGTATTTGAGAAAGGCAATGGTTGATCCTGCCAGGGCAAAGGCTACAACCGCCAGTTCTAAGTGATCAATTAAATAAAACCATGTACCCAGAATAAGTGCAATCAAGGTGCTGATGCTGCCAGAAAGGCCATTGATGCCATCGATAAGGTTAAAGGCATTGATGATCACCAAAATGGCAAATATGCTTAGGGGTACACTCACCAAATCTGGTATTTCATAAACACCAAAAATTCCATAGAGGCTGGTAAGCTTTACGTTGGATTTAAACACCAGGATGGCCGCAGCCAAGATCTCTCCAACCACTTTCTTCCACGGAGACATAGGCAAGATGTCGTCTTTAGCCCCAATGAAGAAGACAATGATAAAAGCACAAAGAACGTACTGTAGATCACCAAATACATCGAAAGGTGTCCACAGGACAATCGAAAAAATGACTCCGGCAAAGATGCCAATGCCCCCAAGTGATGGTGTTGGATTTCGATGTGATTTTCTGGAATCAGGCTCGTCGTACAAACCTTTGGTCGCCGCAATATTTATAATAGAGGGTATCGCAAAGTAGGTGAGTGTGAAGGCAGTAATAAAGCTCAATACCAGATCGTACATGCCTACTTCTCTTCAAATATTTCTTTGATTCTCTCTGCCCATTTTTCAATATCACTGGCCATCTCCTCAATAATACTTTCCAATTCTGTGGTACTTCGCTTGACAATTTCTTCCAGAGACTTGCCAGACTCCTCCAGCATCTCCTCAATTTCATTGCGCATTCTGGTGTTGGCGATATCATCCTTAGAAAGTTCATTCAGCATGCCCTCTCCATAACGCAGGGCATAATATTTCAATGATTTTATCCAAAATTGGCGCTTTTCTTGGGCAGTTAGATCTTCTTCAAAGGCATCATAGCATTCTTCGATATAAGTTCGAAATTTTTCGTCGTAGCGATTCCATCGGTCATCACTAACTTCAAAGTCACGATCATCTACCTCTTCGATAAAACCGTCAAAATTACGCATGAATACTTCTTTGGTGGCACCACATTTGGTCATTTCACAGGCCGTAAAAAACGTGATCATGGTCAACGACCAAAGAATAATCTGTACGCTATTCATGGTGGTAAAGTTAATACATATGTGATGATATCTGGCCCGTCGAGCTCGCAATATGGACGATCTAAGCGTACCTGATGGCATTGATGAAATCTCTGACCAGCTCCTGCCAGGGGATCAGCTCAAGCCCAAGTACAATTTTGATTAAATTTGCCTTTGATTTTCAGCAGATAGCGACCATTGTTTTCCTGAATAAGGTGGTAATGGGTTGTGTTGTAAAAAAGTGGTTTAATGGGAGATATGCCAGAAGATATAAAATCTCGAATAGATCGGGAAAAATTGCCAGTGCATGTAGCCATTATTATGGATGGAAATGGTAGATGGGCAAAAAATCAAAGTAAACCCAGAGTCTTCGGGCATCGCAACGGCGTGAAGGCCGTTCGTGAAGTGACTGAAGCTGCTGCAGAACTCGGTGTCAGATACCTCACCCTTTACGCCTTTTCAACTGAAAATTGGAATAGACCAGCCCGGGAAGTAGGTGCACTGATGTCGCTGTTGGTGGAGACCATCAGAAAGGAGGTCTCTACAATGATGGAAAATGATATTCGACTTCGGGCCATCGGTGATATCGAAAAATTGCCCAAGCACACGAAGTCTGCCTTAAAAGAGGGTATCGATATTACGGCTGGTAATGCTCGGATGTCTTTGATCCTGGCTCTAAATTATAGTGCTCGATGGGAGATTACCCGGGCAACCAAGATGATTGCCCAAGAAGTGAGCGACGGCAACCTTGATTGGCGAGATATCGATGACCAGTGCATATCAAATCACTTAGCCACTACCGGTATTCCTGATCCTGAACTTCTGATTCGGACCAGCGGTGAAAGCCGGATATCCAACTTCCTTCTATGGCAGATTGCTTATACCGAGTTGTATTTTTCTCCAGTGTTCTGGCCAGACTTCCGTAAGGACCATCTTTATCATGCCATTTGGGATTATCAAAACCGTGAAAGAAGATTCGGTAAAATCAGTGAACAGCTTGCTTAGAGACGGGTATACGACAATGAAGACGGTCCGATGTCTTCTTCCTTGCTGTTCCTATCCTTTAAGAAAAAGTTAACTCCAAAAAATGACAGCAACAGTTACCTTTGTCAATCGTTCCTACGATACATTTTTATGAGGTATGAGTACTAGATTTTTATACTTACTGGCTGCTTGCACTTTCTTGGTTTCAGGATTAGTCCGGAGTCAGGAAGCTCCCGATAGTACACTGCCGGATGTGCCATCTCAGATCATCGACTATGGTGAACCGGTGGAATATGAGATCGGAGAAGTAAAAGTAAGTGGGGCAAACTTCAGTGATGAAAATGCCATCAGGATCGTATCGGGCCTGAAGAAGGGCAATAAGATTACCATACCAGGAGACGACATCACCAAAGCCATCCAATCACTGTGGCGACAAAAACTCTTTACCGATATCAAGATTGTCAAAGACAAGGTGATTGGCGATGTAGTCTTTTTGGAAATTATCCTGGAAGAACGTCCTCGTCTATCTCGCTACACCTATTCCGGAATTAAGAAGGTATATGAAGATGACCTCAACGACTTGCTGAAACCCTTTCTCTTAAGGGGAGGCATTGTCACTGAAGCAACCAAGACCAATGCGGAAACCGCAATCAAGAAGTTCTTTACTAAGAAAGGGTACTTAGATGTGGAGGTAAAATCCATCGAGAGGGAAGCAGAGAAGGTAAGGAATGCCATTGTCCTGGAATTTGCCATTGATCGTAAGGATCGAGTCAAGATTGATGATATTGTCATAACCGGAAATGAAGCGGTGAAGGATAAGAGAATCCGGAAGGAGATGAAAAATACGAAGTGGAGAAAGCGTTTCCTGGCTTCATCTAAATTCATCAGATCGGATTTTGAAGAAGACAAAGAGTCAGTACTTAATTACTACAACAATGTTGGTTATCGGGATGCGCGAATATTGAGTGACAGTATTTGGCGCGATGAGGAAGGTAAACTGTATCTGGGAATGGAGATCACAGAAGGTCGCCGATACTACTTTCGAGACATCACCTGGAAAGGCAACAGCATCTATGAGGATGAAATGTTGGAAGATCGATTGGGGATTAAGGCGGGTGATGTATACAATCAGGAACTGCTTGACCAACGGCTGCGCTTCAGCTTAGATGGCCGGGACGTCAGTTCTTTGTACATGGATAATGGATATCTTTTTTTTCAGGTAGAACCCACTGAGATTGCGATTGATAATGACAGCATTGATCTCGAAATGCGCATTTTTGAAGGGCCTCAAGCCACCATCGACAGGGTCAATATCGCTGGAAATGATCGGACGCACGAACACGTAATTAGAAGAGAACTACGCACCAAACCTGGTGAAAAATTTAGCCGGTCCGAATTGATCAGATCTCAGCGGCAGATCATTAACTTGGGATACTTCAATCCGGAAACACTCGCTATGAACACTCCAGTGAATCCGAATAGAGGTACCGTAGACATTGATTATGATCTAGAGGAAAAGTCTTCCGATCAGTTGGAATTGTCAGCGGGCTATCAACCGCCCAACATTCTCTACCGGGGTGGTTTGATCGGTACCTTAGGCGTTACCTTCAACAATTTCTCATTGAGGAACCTCTTCAATGGCAAGGCTTGGAAGCCATTGCCGCAAGGGGATGGGCAAAAACTTTCTATTCGGGCGCAGACCAATGGCAACTTTTATCAATCTTACAATTTCTCTTTTACAGAACCATGGCTGGGCGGAGACAAGCCAAATTCCTTTACGTTGGCGGCGTATCATACACGCAATCAGAGTTTCTTCGATGCCGGATCTTTTTCAATTTCTCAGATATCGGTGGGATTGGGTTCCCGTCTCTCTTGGCCTGATGACAATTTTATTACCAATACCACCATCAACCTACAAAATATCCGATTGGATCAATTTTCCAGTCCGATCTTTCTACTTCCCGACGGTAGTATCATAAATGATGGTAGTTTTAGAAACTTCTATCTTTCACAAACGCTGGCTAGAAGTACGGTAGCCGACCCCATTTTTCCTAAAGATGGTTCATCATTTAGTATTACCCTTCAGCTAACGCCTCCCTATAGCCTCTTTAGAAAAGACCGCCGTTATGATGACCTCACTCCCCAGGAATTGTATAAATATGTGGAGTACCACAAGTGGAAGTTTGCCGCAGAGTGGTATAAAACAGTATGGAATAACCTGGTGCTGAAAGCCTCAGCGAAAATGGGTATGCTTGGATTCTACAATCGCGATGTCGGAGAAAGCCCATTTGAACGCTTTGAATTTGCCGCTGAACCGCTGGCCACTCAATATACGATTACGGGCCGGGATCAAATATATTTCCGGGGTTATGAAAATCTTGACTTTCCGGCACAAAACATCTTTACTGAAGGTAGGCAAGTGAATGCCGGAGCCACCATCTACAACAAGTTTTCACTTGAGCTCCGTTATCCCATTTCCTTAAATCCAAGTTCCACCATCTATGTGCTGGCCTTCGCCGATGCCGGAAATGCATGGCGCCGATTTCGGGATTATGATCCCTTTAATCTCAAACGATCAGTCGGATTGGGCCTGAGGGTTTTCCTTCCTATGTTTGGTACCTTAGGATTTGATTGGGGTCTGGGATTTGACAAAGACGGAATTTATGATGCGGAAACCGGCAAGTGGAACCTTGACCAATTGGGCAAATTCCAAGTGATACTAGGATTCGAACCCGAGTAGGTCTCCTCTATCCATTATTCTTTAGGGCGCAATAGCTCGAGGTCTTTCCTAACTCCTAGGGAAATACCCTGTCTGAAGTAGATCTAGATTATGATTGACATCCATTGGCACTTTACGCAATGTTTGGCGCCGTGGTCCTACCCGGGCTGCATGATTAGGGATCTAATCCCCTCATCACTGGTCTCTGAGTCGATAAAGCGGATGATCAATCAAGCCCAGGCGTTGGAAAAAATGCAGGCAACTTACTCGCAACACCCCCAGGCCATAAATGAGTCCCCGCCAAAATCCAATACTACTGGCTTTTTCAAAATACCTGGCAGGACAGGTGATTTCTCCAATGTCAAAACCAGCATAGATGATTTGCGATAGTATTTCATTATCAAAAATGAAGTCATCATCATTGTCCTGCCAGGGAATTTTGGTTAAAACTTGACGGCTGTAGGCCCGGTATCCTGTATGGTATTCAGATAGCTTGTATCCACACAATAGATTTTGGATCAGGGTCAAGATTCGGTTGCCGAGGTATTTGTAAAGGGGCATTCCACCTTTCAGTGCCCCTACACCCAATATTCTAGAGCCCAAAACAACCGGGAAGACTCCCTGAGCAATAAGCGAAACCATCGCAGCAATTAAGGCAGGGGTATATTGATAATCTGGATGCAGCATAACAACGATGTCAGCCCCCCGATCTAGGGCGGCATCATATAGGGATTTTTGATTGGCACCATAACCAAGATTGGCTTCGTGCCGGATAATTTGAGCGATACCCAGGGACTCGGCAATCTCAATGGTGCGATCAGTGCTTTTGTCATCACATAAGATGACTTCATCTACAATCTCAGTAGGAATCTCTTCATAAGTCCTCTGAATGGTGTCGGCAGCATTATAGGCGGGTAGGACGACAATGACCTTGTGAGCGAGGTACATAGGTTAGAGAGGTTAAACCTATTCCTCTTCATCTGAACTAGTCAAGCCCAAAAGATTTCTTTCATCAAGGAATGTAAACCACTTGATAATTTTACTGATGTCCTTTGGGTAGACTCGATAAGGGTCGTGATTGGGGACGATTTCTGAAAAGTAGGCCCGCAGCTCTTCAACCCCAGCCTTGGGATGCACCGGGGGAGAGGTCTCTTTGAGTGTGTACATTTTTTCCAACACTTCCGTCAATGCAATTGAATCATCATTGGTAAAAATGGCAATGGTTTCTAACGGAGAAAATTGGTGCTTTCGCATGGCGACGAATTTCCGCTTTCCCGTATCTATGTCTTCCACAATGAGGCCATTGTTCCGGTTGCCGGCCATTTTATAAAGGCCTGGTAGACCGCTGACCGAAATTAAGTCTTTGATTTCCATAATTATACTGTTGATTCAAAGATCGAAAAATGTGAAGTAACCTACTGTTTATTTGGTGAAAGATCAAACATCACCAAAAGAGAGCCAAGACATGGTTGAAGTAACACCACGTGACTCCACCGATTACCTGTCTGTCAGGATATTAGGAGCCACCCAATGAGTAAGGCGAATATCATGGTTACAGCCCCTTATCACCTGATGCCGGTAGGAAGGCTGAAGTTTCACCCTTCATTGGCTCTCTTTAGCATCTTTGAAAAATGCCCTAGTACGCCAGCAAATGTCTCAGCCGCTCGACAAATCTCTTTTCTGGTAGGTATCCCGCCTCCAAATTTCTGTGAAAAGGCACTGGTGTATCTAAGCTTCCACACCGCATGATTGGAGCATCCAGATACTCAAAGAGATGCTCCCCAACGTATGCACTAATCTCACCTCCAATGTTGCCGGTCAAACTGGCTTCATGCAATACGATTAATCTTCCGGTCTTCTTGACCGACTGGTCGATCGCCTCCAAATCAAGAGGCATTAGCGTCCGTAAATCAAGGATGTCAATTTGAGCACCGAGGCTTGCGGCGGCAGCCTTGGCCCAGTATGTACCCAAGCCGTAAGTAACACACGTGGCTTGGTCACCTTTGCTGATCAAGTTTGCTTTGCCCAAGGGCAATTGATAAGGTGCTTGTGGCACTGATCCGGTGGCCGAACGGTAAAGATATTTGTGTTCAAAGTACAGGACTGGACCAGGATCCGCAAGACTAGTCATCAATAATCCTTTGGCATCATACGCCGTCGAAGGATAGACGATTTTCAAACCTGGGGTCTGGAAAAACCAACCTTCTGTGCTTTGGGAGTGGAAAGGGCCAGCACCTACATTGCCTCCCGTAGGCATACGGATCGTCACGTTTGGATTGTGTCCCCACCGGTAGTACATCTTTGCAAGATTGTTGACGATCTGATTAAAACCGCAAGACACAAAATCGGCAAATTGCATTTCTACCATGGCCGCATATCCCTCGAAAGTCAGACCGATCGCCGTGCCTATGATGCCGCTTTCACAGAGGGGTGTATTTCTCATTCGATTTCGGCCATATTTTTCCACCAACCCATTGGTCACTTTAAATACACCGCCGTATTCAGCAATGTCCTGACCCATACAAATTAGATGGGGTTGTTGCTCCAAGGATTGATCGAGTCCCTCTGAAATAGCATCGATAAATCTGATCTCCCGTCGTTCGCTCGAAGGCAGTGGATGGAAGATTTCAGGTGTGGGACCAAGTACCTCTGCGAGTTCTGTCTTGGGATCTATGTCAGGATCGTTGAGTGCGAAAGCTTGATTGACAGCAAGGTCAATTTTTTCTTTGTTGGCAGCTCTTTTGGCTGCGACCTGGCCTTCATCAAGCAATTGTATTTGTCCTAAGAATGCCTCATAATTAGTTAACGGATCTTTTCTTTGCCAATCATCTATCAAGCCTGGAGGGACATACTTGATCCCGGAGGCCTCTTCATGACCACGCATTCTAAAAGTCTTACATTCGATAAGGATCGGTTGCGGTGTTTTCTTGATGTCTTCAACACATGATTTGACACATCGGAATACATCCAATACATTGTTTCCATCGATAACGTGGGCGGTCATGCCGTAGCCAATTGCTCGACTGGCCAGATCCTTTACCCGGTATTGCTCGTGAGTGGGAGTGCTTAGAGCATAAGCATTGTTTTCGATGACAAAAATGACTGGCAACTGCCAAACCGAGGCAATGTTGAGTGCTTCATGAAAATCTCCCTCGCTGGTGGCACCCTCACCGGTGAAAGCGACAACCACCCTTTTTTGTCCGCTGAGCTTGTGAGCCAAGGCCACACCATCAGCCAGTGCCAACTGTGGTCCCAAGTGAGAAATCATACCAACCAGATGGTGGTCCAGACTGCCGAAGTGAAAAGACCTATCGCGGCCTTTGCTGAAACCTTCTCTCTTGCCCAGCCATTGGCCAATGAGTTTCGTTAAATCGAGCTGCCGGCTGGTAAAAACACCCAGGTTCCGGTGTAATGGGAAAAGATAAGTATCCGGATCGACCGCGGCGGTTACCCCCACCGATATGGCCTCTTGACCAATCCCAGAAAACCATTTAGTAATCCGGCCCTGTCGTAGGAGATTTAGCATCTTTTCTTCCAGCATTCTCGGGAATAGCATCAGGTCATATAATCTGATGAGATCAGACACTGATATCCCCTCCCGATGATATTGGATTTGTGGCCCGGCCAATGAATCAGACTCCGGTTTCATGATGAAATCTCGAAGATAGGACAATCCGCTGATCCAGATTCAAAGAACATCAGCGAGTATTTTGTGGGTCTTTACCTCACCCATTTTCTCTAAATGCAAGCGGTAGAAAGTCAGCAGTTGCTGAATCATGTTACTCCTCTGGTGCCGGGTCAATGTAAAGTTGTGACAAGTGGCAAGCACATGTTGGGCCGAAGTGGAAATTAGCCGGCTGGACATCAGATCAATTGTATATACAGGATCCTGATGAGGCACGAAAGTGCCTTTCAATAAATTTAAGTAGGGAGTTTCCGTACTGTAGTGTCCATGTGGCAGAAACCCTAGATGTTGCGACAGTTGTAGCAGAAAGATTAGATGAATATTTTCGACAGGCTGGTGAGTTTGATCGAGAAAATTAAAGGAGTCCCAGAAAAATTGATAAAGGGCCGGGTTGGCCTCTCGTTCCCTTATGGTCTTTTGAATGATCTCCGTCATAAAAAGGCCGATGCTTCTTCGTTTAATGTCAAAGGGAAGGGACTGATAGTGAAGAATTGGTCGAGCTTCCTTAACCCGGCTTAAGTTCTTTTGGTCTTTTAAATAGACGACGGCCTCGATCCAATTCATCAATTGAAAAACGGATGCTGGAGTATTGGCCCTCACCTTTCGTACACCGCTTACAATCAAACTGACCAGACCATGTTGTTTGGTGTAGAGGTCAAAGATCAGGCTGGTTTCCGAATATTTGACAGATCGTAAGATGAGTCCATGTGTTTTTACCAGCATGCCTAGTCAAAGTCTATCCAGTCATCAAATGGTTGGGGTTTAATGGTTTTTTTGGTATGCAATCTTTTCTTTTGTCGTTCGATAATTAACTTGGCCAGGGTCACATTGGCAGGATCATCATTGGCCGGAGAAAGAGCCCGGGCTACTTGTTTCTCAGGTACATCCAATCGATACATCATGCTCATGAAGCTTACCATATCAGTAGCCAACAATTCAGCGACTCGATCGGCAAGGAGATCAATCAATTCTTCCTCAGAGTGATGTCCTGCATCACTTGGTAACCCCAAATCACGATTGATCAGGTCGAGCAGGGATAGCTTTTCGGTCATGCTGCAGCATGATTTTTAATCATGCCAAGTACTTCTTCTACATATCGACGATGATTGGCTAGTCGTGGCACTTTCACTTGTGCGCCTATTTTCCCCTTTTCCCGGAGCCATAGAGCAAAGGTATTGGGCGGCACAGCCCTAATCTGGAGTTGCTTCATCGCCATGTCTTTGTAACGTTTGGCCTCATAATCAGAATTGGCTTGTTGTAAATTGAGGTCCAATTTCTGGGCAAATTGATCCAGGTCCGGTACATCTCCATCAAACTCAATAAGCCACTCGTGGCCGCCTTCATCATTGGAGCCAAAATAGATGGGGGCTACCATGTACTCACGGATCTTGACCTTACATTGATGACAGGCACGGCTGATGGCCTGATCCGTATTGTCAACCATTACTTCTTCACCAAAGGCATTGATGAAATGCTTGGTACGGCCCGTTATGATCATCTTAAATGGATTCAATTGAGTAAACCGCACCGTATCTCCCAAGTTATATCTCCATAGGCCCGCATTAGAAGACATGATGACTGCGTAGTTTATGCCCTCCTCCACATCCTGAAGCGATACCGCTGGCGGATTTTCCATTTCCAAGTCTCCTACGGGTACAAACTCGTAAAATATTCCACAATCCGGCAGCAAGAGCAAGTCTTGACTTTGATAATCGTCCTGGGTGGCAAAATATCCTTCTGATGCATTGTAAGTTTCCTGATACACAAAATCCCTTCTGGGTATCAGCGATTCAAATTGACTTCGGTAAGGCCTAAAATTCACCCCACCGTGTAAATATACTTGCAGATGGGGCCACACCTCCAGCAAGTGATCCTTACCGCTGATTTCCAAAATTCTCCTAAAGAGCACGATATTCCAGGTCGGCACTCCACCTATCGAACCGATATCCGGATCCCGGCTAGCCAGCTGAGCAGTACGCTCTAGTTTCTCATCCCACTTCTTCATAAAGGCCGTCTCGAAATCGGGTGAATAGAAGGGCCGGCCCACCAATGGCATGTGATGGATCAAAATTGCCGAAACATCGCCATAACGTGTCTCGGGGAAGGGTTTAAAATCGTACAAGGATCCACCGACCACCAGATTGTTGTATTCAAATATCTTGGCATCTGGCAAATTGTGATATAAGATCGCAAGGGCATCCCAAAAACCCTTGACGTGGCAGAACTTTAGATTCTGCCTGGTGACCGGGATGAACTTACTTTTGTCACTGGTGGTACCCGAGCTTTTGGCATACCATTTGACCTGACCCGGCCACAACACATTCAATTCGCCATGCATCATCCTCTTAATGTCATCCTTGATATCGTCGTATGAAACAATCGGAACTGATTTCTTAAAACTCTCGTAATTGCGGATATCTTCAAAACCGTAGCGTCGACCGTACTCTGTATCTGCAGCAGAAAAGAGTAGATGGTCCAAAACATCAGATTGAGTCACATGTGGATGCTCAATACTGTGTTTTATCTTGTGATACCTGGTCTTAAGATAAAGACGAATCGTCGTGTTGACTATCTTTCTCATACGGACTTCCTTCAGGACAGGTTACGATTTAGGAAATTACTAAAATTCCTGTTTAATGCGCTGATTCGTGACATAAGGAGGTCCCTCGATCGATTTGACCCAATAGCGATTAAAAAAATAGAATAATGCAGGAATCGCGATCAGCCCAGCCAAAACAAAGAAGATTATCTGATCTCGGAATTCATAAAGGGATTGACTGGGGTCTCTTGTAAAACTGTAGTGATTGAAACCAATGGCGACTAAATTATTGGCAATATGAATTAAGATGGGTAATGCCAAATTGCGACTGTGCAAGTAAAGTAAAGACATCGCAAGGGCAAAAATCGTGGCACCTACAAACGATTCCACATGCAAAAATCCAAACAGGAGAGAAGACACAACCAAGGCCCTTAATAGCCCATATTTTATCGATAGTCGATTTAGGAGAAATCCTCTAAAGACAAATTCCTCCATAACAGGTGCTGCAATGGCCGCTAGAAAAATGGTGAGAAAAATGAAGATAGGACCATCGCTGTAAGGAAGGAAAGGTTCCGAAATCAGATCGTAAACATAATGGGGAAAGAGAAAGGAAAGACCATACGTCATCAAATTATCGATGCCGTATGACATCACTAAAATCATGATAAAAATGCCTAGTAGAGACTTCCAGCTGAAGGGTGCGATGCTCCGGGTAAAAAAATGGCCCACTTGTATTCGATCACTAAGTTGAAGCCATATTATCCACATAATCGGTAGAAAAGCAGCCATTTGAAAGGCGATAGACAACCGTTGGTCAGAAGCTCCAGCATCTCTTCCCAGCCAATAGATGGCCAGCAGGAAAAGACCACCCAAAAGCAGCATTGCTAGGGCAAAATAGCGAAGTATAGGTCGATCAAAAGCGTTGTCCATTAGCTGCCGGGCTGACCATTTTGCCTTCGTCGATAATGAGACAGTTCTTCCTTGAGGAACTGACCGGTAAAGCTTGTCCTGTGTCTAACGATTTCCTCTGGTGTACCTGTCGTGACAATCCTTCCACCCCGTCGACCACCATCCGGGCCAATATCTACAATGTGATCAGCTACCTTTACAACATCCATGCTATGCTCAATAACGATGACAGTATTGCCCCTATCCACCAATTTGTTCAAAACCAAAAGCAGTTGCCGGATGTCATCGAAGTGCAATCCAGTGGTTGGTTCATCTAATATGTAGATTGTAGAGCCGGTGGCTTTTTTTGAAAGCTCCTCTGACAGCTTGACCCGCTGGGCCTCACCACCTGATAAAGTCGTAGCCTGTTGGCCCAGTGTGATGTATCCCAGTCCAACTTCGACCATCGTCTTTAGCCGTCGATAGATCTTTGGTATGTTTTCAAAGAATTTACTGGCCTCATTTACACTCATATTCAGCACATCGCTGATCGACTTGCCCTTAAACAGGATTTCGAGGGTTTCCCGGTTATATCTCTTGCCCATGCAAGTTTCGCACTCAACGTACACATTTGGAAGGAAATTCATTTCTATCGACTTCATCCCTCCACCTTGACAAGTTTCACATCTGCCACCCTTCACATTGAATGAAAACCTGCCGGGTTTGTATCCTCTGATTTTGGCCTCTGGAACATCTGAAAAAAGCTTCCTTATATCGGTGAAGACCCCTGTGTAAGTTGCGGGGTTGGATCTGGGGGTTCGACCAATGGGTGATTGATCGATTTCGATCACTTTGTCTAAGTGTTCCAGGCCCTCAATTTTTTTGTAAGGCAATGGGTCTTTTATACTTTGATAAAAATGCTGCCTTAAAATCGGATATAGAGTCTCATTGATCAGTGTTGATTTGCCACTACCTGATACTCCAGTAATGCAAGTGAAAGTCTGTAATGGAATAGTTAGGTCAACACTTTGCAAATTGTGACCGCTGGCACCCCGCAGCTTCAAGTAGGTGCCATTGCCCTTACGACGCTCTGCGGGAAGTGGTATCTGAATCCGGTTGCTGAGGTAGTTGCTGGTCAATGAATTTGCCTGCCTCATCACTTGTTTTGGTTTCCCTTCAGCCACCAGTTCTCCGCCCTGATCTCCAGCCCCTGGACCGAGGTCAATCAAATAATCAGATGACAGCATAATGTCCTTGTCGTGTTCGACGACCAATACAGTGTTGCCGATAGATGTTAGCTCCTTAAGGGAGTCAATCAGGCGGTGATTATCTCTTTGATGCAACCCAATACTGGGCTCATCGAGAATGTAGGTGATGCCGGTCAATTTTGATCCGATTTGATTGGCGAGTCTTGTACGCTGAGATTCACCTCCTGATAAGGTGCGAGCGGGACGGTTGAGACTCAAATAATCCAATCCTACATGCAGGAGAAACTGTAGGCGGAGTCTGATCTCTTTCAATACATCTTTGGCGATGGTCTTTTGCTTCTTAGAGAGCTGGCTATCCACATCTGCGAAAAAATCACCCAACTCCTGCAAGTCCATCATGGCCAACTGGGCAATGTTCTTTCCGGCGATTTTGAAATGAAGCGATTCTTTCTTCAGTCGTTGCCCTTCACAAGCCTCACAAACGCTGATTGTCATAAACGATTCGGCCCATTTTCTGACTTTTTCTGAAGTAGTGTCATTGTACCATCTCCTGAGCATGTTGTACAAACCCTCTTCCGGGAGATTAAAGGTAAAGTCATGCTTGCTGTAGGGAAGTCTAATGTTAAACGAATCATCACCTCCTTCCAGGATGATCTTCAAAGCTTCCTTGGGTATTTCCCTAATGGGCGTGACAAAATTGAATCCAAATTTTTTGGCGATGGTCCGTAACTGCTTAAAAGTGAAATTGTCGCGTACTTCTCCAAAAGGGGCGATGCCACCGTTGTTGATGTTTTTGCCGTTGTCAGGGATCACTTTCTCTGGATCCACCTGATTTACCAAGCCAAGACCGCTGCACGTGGGACAGGCACCATAAGGTGAATTAAAGGAAAACGCATTGGGTGAGGGTTCTTCATACGAGATTCCCGATTCAGGATCCATCAGCTGCTTGCTGTAGGGCCTGATTTCACCACTTTCATAATCCAGTATCAAGACCAACCCGTTGCCTTGCTTCAGCGCCGAGCTCAGAGAAGATGCCAGCCTATCCCGTTTTTTAGCATCGATCCTCAAGCGGTCAATGACGATTTCGATATCATGGGTCTTAAAGCGCTCGACTTGTAACCCCTTCACTAAATCTAGCATCTTACCATCAACGCGTACCTTGGCGTAGCCTTGTTTTCTGACCTGATCAAATAATTCTCGATAGTGACCTTTTCTGGCCCTAACCACAGGCGACAGAATGATGATCTTGCGGTCTGAAAAAGTATGTAAGATGTGTCTGATGATCTCCTCCTCAGAAAACTTAATCATTTCTTTGCCGGTGACGTAAGAATATGCAGTAGAGGCGCGAGCATACAATAAGCGCAGGAAATCGTACAGCTCTGTGATGGTACCCACTGTAGATCGAGGATTCCATCCCGTAGTCTTTTGCTCAATTGAAATGACTGGACTCAGACCCTTGATATCCTCTACATCAGGTCGATCCATCTTACCAATAAACTGGCGAGCATAGGCTCCAAAGGTCTCCATGTAACGCCGTTGACCTTCGGCAAAAATGGTGTCAAATGCCAAGGAGCTCTTTCCACTTCCGGATATACCTGTAATGACCACAAGCTTATTCTTGGGTATTTTTACATCTACATTACGGAGGTTGTGCTCACGAGCACCGATCACTTCAATGAAACCGTTTTTCATCTGCTGGGTCGATCGAATTCAAACGCGCAAAGATACGGAACTAAGTATAAGATCAACGGGCCCAGGATTACTCGCTCCAACTAAGGCATCTATTTTTTTGTAATTTAAATTCTTCAATAATTTCACTTCTATGACTGACAGGCGCTCATTCCTTAAGGAGATGACTGCATTGACTTCAGCACTGATTCTCCCACAGTTTGACCTTCTTGGCAATCCAATCAAAAAAACAGACAAATGGGGGGAACTCCTCCCTACTCGCAAGTTTGGTAAGACAGGCAGTGAAGTAACCATGCTCGGTCTTGGTGGTGCCCACGTGGGAAGGTCTGACGAAAAAGTTGCCCAAGCCATCATTGAAAAAGCGATGGAAAAGGGTGTGCGTTTCTTTGATAACGCAGAGAGTTACCAAGGGGGCAGGGCTGAGCAGTACTACGGCCGGTTTCTCGTACCAAAGTATCGAGACGAAGTCTTTATCATGACGAAAAGTACCGGCAAAAATCTAAAGATTGCACGAGAACATTTTGAAGGATCCTTGCAGAGGATGAAACTTGATTATCTTGACTTGTGGCAAATCCACTCCATACGAAGCCCCAAAGATGTGGACGACCGGATTGCCAATGGGGTGCTAGATTTTGCCTTAGAGATGCAGGCAAAAGGCAAAGTGAGACACATTGGCTTTACGGGGCACACTCGCTTTCAAGCACACAAGCACATGTTGGAAAGTCAGAATGTATTGGAAACTTGTCAGATGCCCATCAACATGTTCGACCCCAACTATAAGAGTTTTATCAATAATGTTCTGCCAATCCTCACGGATCAAGATTACGGCGTCATTGCGATGAAGACACTTTCCAACGGTGGATTTTTTGGAGGTACCACCTTCTTTGAGAAGGATGTGGCACCAAGGATCATTCCCAATAAGGCCACCGTGAAAGAAGCTTTGCATTTTGTCTGGTCCCTCCCAGTGTCTGTACTGGTATCGGGTGTGGATTCTGTCGACATGCTGGAAGAGAATATTCAGTATGCTCAATCCTTTGCAGGGATGACCGAAGATGAGCGATCAGATTTAATCGCTAGGGTACAAGATTTTGATGGCGGGAAAGTGGAATATTACAAAGCTTAGTACCGAGATCCTGGATAATTCTCCAGGCAATAGAGATGTACAATTCTCAAGAAGTTAACATTGATTTGGTAAAATCAATCTCCATTGCTAAAACGATAGAAAATGCGAATCTCTAGCAATGGTGAGTCATTGCGGATTGAAATCTTAAGTAGAAATCCATACAGATGAGGAGATACTTTTTGATTTTGTTGATGTCTTGCATCGGTCCTAATGTTGGTAGATCACAACCTCAGCCGGGTGAGATTTTTCGTGAATACATATGGACTCCCAAACTTGTAGAGGCAGAAGCAGGAAAATTTCTGAGGGTGGGTGGACGATTGGATTATAAGACCAATGCTAAGCATCTAGCCCCCCAGCACCATGACGATGGTTACATCAGATTAAGTCAGTACCTTCAGTTAGAAGGAGCAAGAAAGGCTGAGGTGATGGTTGAGAAAATTGCCTCCCATGAAGATACACGTGATCTTCAGGTATCATTTAACCGGAATCCTTTCGTTCTGTTTCCCGCAGCACCAGGAATTCCTAAGCCGCAATCTGACTACATGCACCACACTTACCCTACAGTACCCATATCTCTCAGTCACCTAAATGAGGGATGGAACAACCAATTTCGATTAGAAGTCGATACGGCCCAAGTCTGGAACTGGCCCCAGAATCTGATCCACGGGCTCATACTCAGGATCTACTATTCTCCAGAACAGCATTCTCCCAAGGGTCTACTTACCGGTGTCAAATCGGGGGATCTACTGCCAGGAGAAGTAGAACTGTCTATTTCTAATCCAAATCAAAGTATAAGGCAAGTGGATTACCTGGGTTATTATGAGGGCGTCAACTGGGAGGGAGATGGTCTTTACCAGCAGTGGCATTATCATTTCCTCCGGGGCCAGATCAAGCACCATATTGGAACGGCAACTGACTATCCATTTAAGTTGGTCTGGGACTGTGACTGGGTTCCAGATCAGGAGGAAATCAAATTGGCAGCACGAATCATAGACAACTCAGGCCTTATTTACTTCACACCAGAAGTGGAGGAACTCTCTTTTGATCGAAACCATGCGGTGGAGTTGGTTAAACCTTTTGATCAACCTAAGAATTGGGTCACCAGAGCCGCTGAATTCGATTCAAAAATGCACATTGGTGGAGATCTCGAAAAGGCTTCGTCGGCACGAATCTTATGGACCAGTTGGAGCCCCTGCTATGCCAATGGTATCTTCGTGAATGGCCACAAAGTCATCGACCGGGAAGGTCCATGTTATGACTATATGGCTCACGATATTCTATTGCCCGATATTTCCATATTAAAACCAGGATTGAATATTATTTCTACCGGTAAAGAGCCCTTGCATGACGGGCAAATGGTCCATGGAATGGAAGTCCAATGGCCTGGCATCATGATGTTGATTAAGTACAATCAATAATTTTTTTGCACTGGAAGAGATGTTTCGCTCCAGACGATCCACCTGCCATCCTACCTCTTCAAGGTTTTCAGTGATTTGCTTTTGGGGCTGTCTCCGCCTTTTTTTGCACAGAAGGTAAAGGGGATGGGAATATCCTTGATCCTGTTGGTTCAGAAGTTCCCGGCAAGGTCTAGGAACTGAGTATATGGATGTTTCCAGTCTTCATAGGCCACATAAATATATTTCCGAGCTCGGTAAGAAAGATGTATTCGGAATCATATTGACACAATAGGGCTTCGATACCTCTCTGATCAGAACGGACTTTGACCTAAGCTCCCAACCTTGCTCAGTAAGATCTCGACCGTACATCAACGATGGTCTTGATTCCGTATTTTGTCAGGAGATTTGTGAACTCAGAAGGTTTACGATCTCCATATTCGGTCGTAAATAACTCATCGGTGAGCGGAGAAGGAGATTCTGAATCTATCTCATTTTTTGACATCATGGCACGCTTGCTCTTTTGTATTGCAGATTGAAAAATTAGCTAGGTTTGGAGATGAGGTGATTATGAAATAGGTAAGAACCCAGAATCATACGTCCTCGAAATGGAGTTATATTGACTGAGGTACCCATGGATTCTTTATTGAAAATTTTAACGGTTCTCTAATGAAAATAATGATTGGTCTAGTCATTGGTCTTGTGACCATTTTAGTGACCCGCCATCCGAATTTGGATGGAGAGGAAAAATTCTCCTTTAGGTCAAGTTTGATTTCTGAATCTGCTAATCTTTGGTGGGCAAGAGCCTTTGCCGACGTGGATGGAAATGGGGTGCTTGATGTTATCTTACAGGACAACAACGGCTCCGGAGGGTGGTTGGGTTACCTGAGCGGAAACGCAGACGGAAATTTGTTCGAAACTGTAATCGTGGCAACCGAGACTCCTAGTGGGGGCAAATTTGCTGCTGGTGATCTCGAGGCAGCCGATCTGGATGGAGATGGAGATCTGGATTTGATCGGGGTAGAACATCCGGGAGAATGGACAGATGCCGATGCCGAGGCAATACTATACTGGTACGAGCAAAGAGGGAAGGATTGGGTTGTACATCACGTGGGATCCATTCCGAGTGCACTAAAAGATATTGCCCTTGCTGATCTTAACCAGGATCAAGATCTTGAGATCGTCACGGTCACTTACAATGCGCATACGCTTTCCGTCTTTAAAAAAAGCGGCCAGTACGATTTTGAGAAAGCCTGGGACCTTCCCATTCACAATCTGCATGAAGGCCTGGATATTGGAGATATCGACGGTGATGGGTTATTAGATATCGCCACCAATGGATATTGGTTGCCAAATCCTGGACACCTAACCTCTGCCTGGAAGATTGAGGTCATCGATTCTATTTGGTTTAGCCAAGGGGAGGATCACTGGTCAATCAATGCCACCAAGGTGTTCTGTCGAGACATTGATGAGGACGGAATGGCAGAAGTATTTATTACCCATTCTGAGAAAGCGGGGTATCCTTTAGCTAAGTATGATTGGGAAGAAGGGTTTTTTAAGAAGGAGATACTGATCGAATCTCTCTCTGCCGCTCACAGCCTCCTCGTGGAGGACCTGGATGGAGATGGCCAATATGAAGTGTTAACCGGAGTCAATCGAAATCGTGCCATCAATATTGCCGAAGAGAAGCAGATCGAAGTGCCCACGGATTTTCCTGTATTGATTCTATACCGCTCTGCAGGGAGTTGGAAGAAACAGGTGATCAGCACCGACGGTGTCTATAATCTACTGGCCGGTGATTTGGAAGGCGATGGGGACATAGATCTGGTCAGGCTTTCCTCACACGATAATTCCGACATGTGGTTATTGGAAAATACATTGAAATAATTGGAAGCACGCTATCCGAAGAGATCAATGTTGTGATTTTATTCGGTGTCTACAGTTTAACGATTTTGTGGATCTCGGTGCTATGTTCTTCCTGGATATAGAGTTGATATAAACCAGCTTTAAGGTCTGGTAGTGCCCACACAAAGTTTGTACTGAGAGGCTGCACCTGGTAAACTAGGTTGCCGGTTACGTCAAAGATACTGATGGATGTAAGGGTGGTTTGGCCGCTGATTTGAATCCAAGATTCGAATGGGTTTGGGAATATGTTTGTGACTAATGAATCATCTAACTCCACAGTTCTGATTGAACTGTAAGTATAAGTACCATCGAAATCTATTTGTTTCAACCTATAGTAATTTATTCCGTTCAACGGATGTTGATCGACAAATTCATACGATAACTCCATGTTGCTGTTGTTCCCTTTGGATCTAACCGTCCCGATAGTAAAGAACTCGTTGCCATCATAAGAACGCTCAATATTAAAGAGCTCATTATTGATTTCACTGGCGGTTGTCCAATGTAGAGTGACCACCCTGCCAACGGCTAAGTCAGCCTTGAAATTCTTTAGTTCAATGGGCAATAGAGAAGAACTTTCGTAAACGCCAATATCAATGCCAGTGCCTTGTGGTCTGGAATTGCCCCAATAATCTTTTTCAACAGGAACTGTATTTCCATTGTCCATACAGGGGCTGGTGGTCTTTAATTTAAAATGATCTGGCTCTGATTGACTGGAAATCATGAATTCTGGATCAGCCCAGAAACCGTTGGGTTCAATAGTTGCAGACTGCATTTCCTCAAAAGTAGCTCCATTAAATACATCTTGTGAGGGACTGGTGCCAAAGTAGCAGTTGTAATCAAAAGTGATATCTGAAGTAATGGTACCTGAAATCGTTTGAGAAGTTCGACTAAAATCAAAAATATTGTTTCGGATATCAATGTTCGTCAGATCTGCTCGTAACCATATAAAATTTCCGGTGCGATCCCCTGGAGCGATTACATTATTCCACACTTTGGTGTTTGCAGTGCTCTCCAGAAAGACGGAGTGATGGCCAGTACCGATAATAATGTTATTCACCGCTCGGCAATCATTCGCTCTAAGGGTCAGATCTCCCAATCCCTTTTTGATCGAGTTGGAGTTCATGAAATTCCCCCTGACTTCGACATTATTGACCCAGGTCTTGTCGACATGTACTGCTGCTTCGTAACAATTTTCAATGATGTTGCCTTCTACCAGGATGAAAGTACCTGAGGTTACATCAACGCCATCCTCGCCAGAGTTTATGAATCGGCTATTCCTGATGATGACGTCACCATCGATACGATTGCCATCTGAATCATCGTGGCAAGCAATGGCATCTTCTTTGTCAAATACTACAGGATCTTCGACATGACAGTCTTCAACCAGGACGCCTTTTAAGGGATTTGCCGGCGATCCTTCTAGATAAATACCATTGATTGCATAATCATACACATATAGTCCCTTTAACCATAGATTACCTCCCCCCTCCGATGACCTGACCGCGTTGCCAACACATCCAGTCACATCAATATTACTGACCAGGGACCAGCGGTTTCCATTGGGATTATTAAACCAGAGTACGTTGTTGTTGCCATCTGCAAGGTGAAAGTCTTCAAAAATTAAATAGTCGTGACGGATTTCAATACCTCTCCTTCCGTCACACTGTAACCTAGGCTTGGTCCCGGAACCGTATGCTCCAAAGTAGATACAATTGTTATCTGCCGGATCAATGAGTTGAAAACTTCGCAACTGACCGTTGATGGATTCATTGATGGTGATTGTCCCGCCCGCGGCACCTCCGTTTTGGGGAATCAGCGTCTCGTCATTCCATACCGAACCACGTTTGAAGAGTACTTGATCACCCGGTGAAAAAGAGATGTTATTGACCTTCTCAATGGTCTTCCACGGCCCTACATTTCCCTGTCCGGGAGAAGGTGAATGACCATCAAAGGAATCATCGCCCAGTTGAGAATCGACATAATATGTGGTTGACCAAAGATTTCCGGATAAGATCAGGAAGGAGAAGAATATTAGGAAAATTGGAGGTCCTGTCAATAGATGCGTGTTGGGCTTCCCATGACCGATCGTTTGATATCGGGTTTCCATCACTTGGGTTTGCTGAGCTTTTAATCTCATGATGACTTTTTTAATGGCATACTGATTGCACCACTGATCTTGGTTACGACCAAGCCAGGATACACTCACTCAATTGGGAATGCACGGCATTTTATGGCGCTGATATAAAGTCAGCTCATTCAATCGGGAAACTTTCAACCATATCCCAGCAAGAAATTCAACTTACTGTGGGCACAGTCAATACAATCGAAGTGACGGCAGATCAAAAAATGATAGTCTTGAATGAATCCTGGATCGAATGGATCCTCCGAGTGGTGCGTAGAACAACGGGATTCAAACGTCGCGTGGCCTACTTGGCCGCAGTGAAAATAAAACGGAAAAGGAGGACTAATATTTTCTAGTGGCTTCTATTTCTGACTCTATCGGTGAGCAATTGGAATGGAGCCTCCTATGATCATCCGAATTGGAGGAGGATGAAATCGCCTCACCTTCTAATCTTTTGAGATAGGCAACAAAAAAAGAAGCTCGTTTTGAGCTTCTTATCATTTTCACATATCAAAGGCCAGGCTTGCTGGCAGCTTTACAATCGAAATGTCCTAGAGTAAAAGAATTAGCAATAATATTACAATCAGAGCACCACCTCCAATGTAGATTCCACCACCCACTGCTTGTGCTTCTGCATCCAATGCTTCGAGTTCTGACTTCACAGCCTTGATTTCCTTCCTAATGGCTTTCCTTTCTGCCTTGGTCTCAGCTGCTTTTCTCTCTATTTTGAGGTCTTCTACTTTGAGAAGGAGAAGGTCAGCTGATTCTTGGAGCTCTGCCAATTTTTCTTTCTGTTCTGGAGTCAGCTCATCAGCAGGGTTTTTGTCCATCGAGAAAGCAGCAGCTGATATCAAGACAAAGGCTGACAAGCACATGAGGCGCATAGTTAAATTAAACATCGTGAATTGTTTTAGTTTACGAAATATGCCTGCCTGACATGGTAAATGGTCCAATTGTTCGAATTTGAAATGAAGGATGATCCAGAAAGGCAAGATAACTAAGGCAAGTTGCCAATCACTTTAGAGTGCAAAAGCCATGGTAAGTAACAACTTCATCCCTTCGGGAATCCCTTCCTCTGTTCTCTTATAACCTCCCATTGCTTTTGATCACTTGACGGTGCGTATGCGGCTAACTTCGACATCTTGGTTCTGAAAGTTTTCGAAGTAGACATTGGGCTTGTATGACGATCAGCGCACCAATTGCCTTAATTTGGACCATAAATTCTGATTTAAAGATTTTCATCGATGGCAATGAAGAAGTACGATCATATTATCCTCGGTACCGGGCAGTCAACGGGTACCCTCTTAGGCAAGCTGATTTCCACCGGGGAGACCATCGCGGTTATCGAGGAAGGTAAGGTGGGAGGCAGCTGTATCAACTATGGCTGTACGCCGACCAAGACCCTCGTGGCTAGTGCTCGTGCCTGTCACATGGCCCGGCGTGGTGAGTTCTTTGGATTTAGTACAGGTCAGGTTAAAGTGAATTACTCGAAAATACTGGAACGAATGAATGCCATTCGCAATGCCAGCAAAGCGGATCTGACCCAGTGGATGGAAAATGCAGATAATGTACAGCTAATCCGAGGAAGGGGTTCTTTCATTTCGGATAAAGTCCTTGACATCAAAGAGCAAGAAATTGAAGGGAAAAAGATTTACATCAACGTCGGTACCCGACCCCGAATTCCTGCTATTGATGGAATTGAGGAAGTGCCGTGGCTTGATAGTGCTGGCCTGCTTGACAACACAACCCTTCCAAAGCATTTAATCATCATTGGTGGTGGTTATATTGGTGTAGAGTTTTCGCAAATTTATCGAAGGCTTGGTTCGGAAGTGACAATCGTCCAGCGCAGCGATCAACTGATGCCTCGGGAGGATAAGGAAGTTGCTGAAGCAATTCATGACTTTTTGGTGGAAGAGGGCGTCCGGATTTTTTGCAGTGCCGATGTCCAAAGGGTCCAGAAGTTGAATGAAGGGGTCCAATTATCCATTAGACAGTATGGTAATGAGCAACTGATTCGTGGATCAGATTTGCTCATAGCTGCAGGCCGGGTGCCGAATACCGACGGCTTGCATCTTGACCAGACCGGTATTCAAGTAGATGCCAAAGGATATATTGAAGTGGATGACTTCTGTCGGACTAATGTCGATGAGGTTTTTGCTGTCGGAGATGTGAATGGGAAGGGTGCTTTTACCCATACAGCTGTCAATGATGCTGAGATTGTTTTGGACCATCTGTTTGGTGGAGAAAGATCACTTTCCAAGCGAATCCCGATTTATGCTTTGTTCACGGATCCTCCCCTTGGCCGGGTAGGGTTGACCGAAAAACAAGCCACAGCAATGGGCAAGAAAGTACTGGTAGCCAAGCGACCGATGAACAAGATAAGCCGGGCCAGAGAAATGGGTGAGACCAAGGGTTTTGCCAAGTTACTCGTCGATGCTGAAACAGATCTGATTCTGGGTGCATCAATCCTTGGAATCGGCGGTGATGAAATCATCAATATGTTTGCTGCCATCATGCACAGCAAGATTCAATGTCGCAATTACCGTCAGGTCGTTTTGGTTCACCCAACAGTATCTGAGTTGATGCCATGGATACTGGACGGGATTCAAGAGGCAAGTCAGGGAAGGTAGTACGGATCAACTACAGTTGTTCCTCTGATTGGTATTTTCTGATATGATTTCTAGTACCGGACTTGATCGAAGATTCCAGCTAGATCATAATAGTATATACTAAACAATTACAAGATAATAGTAATGTTCTATGGAAGATGGCCATAATTATGGCTGAAATTCGAGTTACCTGATTTTCTTTTTGAAAAAAACTCGTCAGAGAGCTGTTACGACCTTTAAAATTATATATTAAATGAAGTCTCATCTCTTCTGTCCCAGCGAAAACCAATTGCCCGAGTCATCTTTAAATAGTGCTTCAATACCATAAAATTCTTGTGTCGGAGCTTTGGAAAACTCCACTCCCTTTGATTTTAGTTCTTCATAAGTTGCATAAATATCATCGCACTCAAAGACCCCAAATCCAAAGGTCCCTTGCTTAACCAGCTTACGCATCTGTTCCGCTGACTCTTTGGTAAAGATCATATCCTCAGAGATAGACATCAGGGTGATCTCGAGATCCGGTTGCTGTGGTGCGGTCACGGTCAACCAGCGTTTTCCCTCTCCCATTTTGGCATCCGTATGCACTTTAAATCCGAGTTTGTTTACGTAAAAATCGTGGGCACTTTCTTGATCGAGTACATAAATGCTCACATGGTTCATTTTGGTGATCATAGTATATTATCTTGTTAGGAATGAATTCATCTTCAAAAGTAAAGAGGATCAAGACACCTTACTTCTTGAAAATTGCTATTTCCAACCCTTTTTATGGGAAAAGCATTCGGGAATAAATTTTAGAGGAGACTTCGTTATTTCCTCTCTGATCTGGCGCTGCTGCGTTTGATATTTTGATGGAGAGATACCCATTTGTCGTTTAAATAAGCCGCTGAATGAGCTCAAACTATGGAAACCAATAATCTGGCAGACTTCCCCAACAGACCTGCCAGCAGCTAGTAGTTCCTGTGCTCGCTTTATTCTGGTACCGGTCAAATATTGGTGTGGTGTTTTCCCATAAATTTTCTTGAATTGACGAATAAAATGGTACTTAGAGAAGTAGGCTTCATCGGCAATTTCATTGAGATCAATCTCTTGAGTGTAGTTCTCATCGATAAAGAGTTTGGCACGAACAATTCTCCGGTACAGGTAGGCTTTTGGATAGGAATCCCCGATATCTGATGTTTTCAAAAGACCAATTTAATGAGTAAATGCCTCTAAAGTACTGCATGAAATGGAATTCTCTCCTTCATACACTTTGCCAATGAGTTGGTGGTGGACCTTGCCAAAAAAGTGTACTTTAAACCGTCAAAACCTGACTTTAGATGCGGTATACACTTAATCTATTTCTGCAAAATCGAGAGAACATGATTTCTCTGTTAAAGTCGCAATCACTTGAGGAAGTCAATGCAATTCCTTTGGGATCTAACAACAACATGATCTGGAATGCTGGACATGCCTTGATCTCTCAGCAGTTCCTGATGTACCATTTTTCAAATATTCCTTTATTGCTTGCAGCCGATGAATGGGTGCCAAGTTATGCTGCAGGATCCACTCCGGATGGCAATGCCACCTCGCAAGAGCTTGATCGAGTACTTGATGCACTAGCGAATACTTCACAAAGAGCAGTACTAGATTACAACAATGACTTATTCGAGTCGTATCAAGGTTACACTTCCAAATATTTTGGGATTACCATGAATACGATTGAAGAAGCTGTGCATTTTAATATGATGCACGAGGCTTTTCATTTCGGTTGCATGGTAGCTATAAGAAATGCATTGAATAAGGGTTGATTTAGGTCAGATGGCTGCAGATGCTGGTTCAGGAAATGACTAACGGATGGGGAGGGTGTTTAGAAGCGGCCATGTTACTTGGCATCTTCTTGGTGATCACAGCCAGCTGTGGAGTGACCATGGCTCCTCCAGGCATGGCTGACTATCGCGACCTTGACACCGTTGCTGATTTTTTACCTAGGTTCTGGCTACCCCAAAATACTTACAAGGGCTCATTTGATGAGGACTACAAGAATTTCTACTTTTTCCGCAAACTCGCCCCGGATGACGAGAAGTATCTTCCTTACGCGTCAAGATATGTTGATGGAAGGTGGGAAGAACCGCAAATCATGGATTTCTACAAGCCACAATACTCTTATACCTACCCACTAAAGTTTCCGGGAAGCAGCAAATTGTTGTTTTTGTCCAATATGCGAATGGATAGCGATACCTCTACACAACCAAATTACAATTTTTGGTTAGTGGATATTTTACAAGATTCCACCTCAATACCTAGGGAATTTGGCTACAAGAATTTAATGTACAATTACAATTCTCAGCCTTGCATCTCAGCGGATGGCACCTTGTATTTTACTTCAGATTTGCCTGATTGGAGTTCGACCTACGCATTCAAAATGGAATATGATGGCCACAAGTATGTGGAACCAGAACCATTTGACCCTGTCAACCAATGGAGGGAAAAAGAGCACTGGATCGTTTATGAATATTGTATCGCACCAGATGAGAGTTATCTCATCGTATGCCTCCAGAACAATGAGGATCCACAGCCATCAGCTGACCTTTTCCTTTCGAAGAAGAGAGATAATATGTGGAGTGATCCGCAAAGGCTACCTGATTGGATAAATACCATTGACACGGAAAACTTTCCTGTGATCACCCAAGATGGGCAATATTTAATTTTTACCCGGGCGTTCTCTCAGTTCAAGATTGTGCCTATTGCCAAACTGATGGAGGAATACACCAACTGTCCCTAAAGTTCTGCTTGTTCCCTGTGTGGACAAATGTAAGTAGTTAAGGGTGATCAAATGAAAGTCAGTCATTGTAAACTGCTTTCCTGGGCGTTTTCCGTCAAATTGGAGGATTTCTACGGAGTCGGCCTTTCAAGGGGGACTGCGGGATCCAATCGCATTGATTCAATGATTGAAAAAACAATTTTCGATGATAATCTGTCATCTATCTAAACGGTAAAGACTTGAGGTTTCTCAGACATTTCTGGAAGATATTGAAGGCATCATTTGCAGAGCTTGACGATGTCAATCTCTTCACGAATGCGGCAGCATTGGCTTACTACACCATTTTTTCCTTACCACCTATGTTGGTTATCATCCTTTATGCATCATCCTATTTTTACCGGGAGGATCGAATTGAATCGTATTTGTTTGAGGAAATTGGGGATATGATCGGCCAAAGCGGAGCCGACCAACTCCGGGTGGCGATTGAGAAGGTAGCAGCAATCCCACCCTCGTGGTGGGCCTCAGTGCTTGGTATCGGCATCATCATGTTTACGTCAACAACGGTTTTGGTCACCATGCAAAATGCATTGAATCAGGTTTTCGATGTAAAACCCAAACCGAAGGGCATTGGAATCTGGAAGATGCTTAGAGACCGCTTGATCTCATTCACTCTGTTGCTTGGTTTTGCATTTATTTTGATGATTTCGCTAACCGTCAACAGTGCGATAAGTTTCTTGATAAATCGCATTGAGGTATATCTCGGCTTATGGTCTGCATTCATTGCAGTCATAGCCGCTGTGCTTATTCCTCTACTTGTCATCACCATTCTGTTTATGCTGATCTTAAAGTTTCTTCCCGACGTGAAGTTGTCCTGGAAAGAAACATTTGTGGGTGCTTTGCTTACTTCCCTATTGTTTATTGGAGGCAAGGACCTGATCTCCATCTACATTGGGCAGAGCAGCCTAACCGACATTTATGAGACTGCAGGAAGTGTGATGATCATGATGGTGTGGATCTTCTACGCGAGTGTTATTTTCTTGTTTGGAGCTATTTTCACACGCGCTTATGCGAGGGATTTACGTGGAGGTCTGATCCCACCATCAGACTACGCGGTCAAGGTAGAAAACCACGAGATTGAGCTGCCTGAATCGTAACGATAGTTGGCCGGCAAGATCTATGAAACCCCTGAAGCAATGAGGGCGCCACCCAGACCATCTCTGATAGAACTAGATCCACGTTTTACTTTAGAAGGGTCAATGAAATCATCATTTTCTGCAGTGGCCTGGAAAGGAGCGAATCCTTTGTGCTGCTTTCATAAGGTAGCATGCCAATAGAATTAGATATTTTTTGGATGAAGCTCAAGTGGTATTTTTCTTTGTATTTTCTCGCGAAAAGTGAGAGATGGAAGTACTTGGAATCGATGTTGGTGGGTCTGGCATCAAAGCTGCTATCGTAGATACGGCCAAGGGTAAAGTGATTGGTAGACGTCATCGAATACCAACACCAAAGCCGTCAAAGCCCGATAAAGTGGCGGATGTGATCAAGGAAATGCTGCAGACCTTTCATTGGAGTGGTGATGTTGGTCTGGCATTTCCCACGGTCGTTGCTGGTGGTAACTCTTTGACAAAAGGCAACATTCATAAGAAGTGGCGTGGATTTCCGATTGAGGTCTATCTAAAACAAATGACCGGTCAGAATTTCTATGCGATCAATGATGCAGATGCTGCCGGTATTGCCGAAATGAAGTTTGGTGCTGGCGTGGGTAGGGACGGTCTGGTGATGGTGGTGACTGTGGGCACAGGGCTGGGAAGTGGCGTTTTTTACAATGGTGTTTTAATTCCCAATTTTGAACTTGGAAGAATATTCGGAAAAGACGGGAGACCCATAGAATTTTATGCAGCTGATTCAGCGAGAAAAAAAGAAGGTCTTAGCTACAAAAAATGGAGTAAAAGGTTCAATTTTTACCTGGAACATATGGTTCGGATATTTAGACCTGATCTCTTCATCATAGGGGGAGGAGCCAGTAAGAAGTTACATAAATTTCAAAAAAGATTGACCGTTGATGTTCCGATTATTGCCGCAAAAAAGCAAAACAATGCGGGAATTATAGGTGCAGCAATGTATGCCATGGGCTCCGTCAGGTGAGACTTTCAGTTAAACATTTTTGAGGCACCCTAATAACCTCTGAATGAGATCAGTTTTGAAAAGATTCGAAAAGCAAATGGCGAAGCCATTTGTGTCCGATCCATGAACAGGGTTTTTGGAGGTACTCTGAATACCCAAGCTATTTGTGCTGATTGCCCTGACACCGGTGTTAAAATTACCCTGGCCTTCAAAAACGGCAGCAGGCTGTGAATACAATTGACTAACCGTCAGTGCAAGAAACCAAAAGAAAACCATCCAGGATTTCTGCCTTTCAATGGGCCTCCGCATCCTGAATGATTTTCCGCTGCTCATCAATGATAGACTCCAGATTTTCAATGCGTATCATCAATTCCTTGACTGCATTGATTAAGATGAAGTCGAAAGCACTCGGGTCAACATGCAGATAACGCTCTCCATTGCTAGCAGGCATTTCGCTGACCATATAGGGCGCCACCTCCAATAATTCTTGGGCGATAATTCCAACATATTCTCGGTCGCTTGGCAGATCAAGCAGTCCGTTGTAATGAAAATTCACAGGATTCAATTGAGCAATTAATTCGAGGCCATCCTTAAAGGGCGTGACATTCGTTTTCAGCCTCTCATCAGAAGCGTTTGACCAACTTCCTCCTCCGGGCTTGCCAGCACTCCCATTCACATGTAACTTAAAACCAGGAGTGTGGGTATCGATACCCACATTGCCATCGGTGTCAATGATAAAATTCTTATTGGCGTTGTTAGCATCTTCCAAAGTAAGCTCAAGGGCAGTGGTAGCGCCAGAGCTGTGCTGTTTAAAAATCCATGGTCGCTCGGTGTTCAATTTGAACAAGGCATTGCCAGATCCCTCCACACCTGCCGACAATAACCCATTGATCTGCAGCAAATTGTTGTCAAACTCACCATAAATTAATGGTGTGTTGCTTTGCTGTACGTCAATGTATAGCTGATTAGACACTACACCATTGGCGGAAAAAGGTCCAGCATTGAAACCTACGCAAATATTATTGGATCCACCGCTATGGATTCCCTTGCCAGCCTGGTACCCAAAATAGCTATTCTCTTCTCCAGTAAGGTTACTTTGGCCGGCGAAATGGCCAAAAATGCTATTCCTACTCCCACTGCTTACGTCTGCTCCGACCTGTACACCAAAAAAGCAATTGGAATGTCCTGTTGTTATGTTGAGTCCTGCATCACGGCCAAAAAAACAATTGTTACTTCCTGTAGTTGTCCTCACTCCCGCAGCCCTCCCGAAGAAACTATTGCTGTGGGCGCTGGAGATGGAACTTCCTGCTGCACCACCGAAGAGCGTATTGCTTCGTCCTGTAGTCATTAATCTTCCCGAATGATAACCCAGACAAGTGTTCAGACTATTGATATCTGCGTCTAGACTACTTCCAGATCCGATACCGATGTATATGGAGGTGCTATCGATTGGATGATATACTTCTAAATATCCTTCAATCTCTGAGATTGATATTTGAGCCGCTAGATTAATCGCAGCAATACCCATAAAAAGGAGTAAAAAATGCTTCATTTCTTATTGAATTTATGACTGCTAATATTGGTTAATTGGTAGTCTTCTACTACCACACCTGGTTCAAATTTTGACAATGTGGTTTCGACGCGACAATCCAATAGTGCAAAAAAGTGCAGAATGGTTGTTCTTGATTTATTTAAGGGACTGCCAGCTAGTTGAGCGATATGCTTACTTTTGGATCCTATATTTTCAATTCAAATATGATTGTTATGCGGTTTTCCATTGTAAGTCTTTTTTTCCTGGTTATTGCCACAGCGGTCCTTTTCGCTCAGGAATCTACTGAAGATTGGAGGGCACGACTTGATGGCATTGAACATGATCTAAATGTAGTCTTAGACTCATTTCAAGTTCCAGGCTTTGCCGTTTCGGTAGTAGTCAAAGACCAGGTCATCTATACCAAGGGATTTGGGTTCCGTGATCTGGAAAACAAGATTCCGGTCGATGAACATACGCTATTTGCCATTGGATCCTGTTCAAAGGCTTTTACAACGTCGTTGCTGGGTATCCTTCGGGATCAAGGTGAAGTTGCGTTTGATGAATCCCCCAGAAAATATTGCTCCGATTTGACATTTTTCAATGACGAAATGAATAGTGGCATAGTACTAAAGGATTTGATCTGTCACACTACCGGTCTTCCCCGCCATGATTTTTCCTGGTATTTGAATCCCACGGATTCAAAGAAGGATTTGATCAAGCGTGTGGCGCATCAAGAACCTTTTGCCCGCGTTAGGCAAAACTGGTACTACAACAATTTTATGTACCTGGCTCAGGGTGTGATTGTAGAAGAGGTCACCGGTAAGAGTTGGGAGGACAATGTCGCTGAGCAATTGTTTACTCCCTTGCAAATGACGAGGTCTAATCTCTCCATTGATGACATGAAAAAGAGTGACAATGCGGCTTTGGGCTACGAGTTGAAGGACGGGGATAAAGTCAACAAGATGGATTACTACGACATTGCTGGGATGAGTCCGGCAGGTAGCATAAACAGCAGTGTAAGTGAGATGGCCAATTGGGTGCTGACCTGGATCAATGGTGGGATATTTAAAGGAGATACTGTTTTACCTGCTTCGTTTGTAAGGGATGCAATAAGTGGCCAGTCCGTCATTGGGGGTGCTTTACCCGGAGAAGAACATCCAGATCTCCATTTTTCCAACTATGGCTTTGGCTGGTTTTTATCCTCTTACAAAGGGCATTATCGAGTGCAGCACGGCGGCAACATAGATGGGTTTTCGGCCAACACTTGTTTCTTTCCGAGCGACAGTGTTGGCATTGTTGTGCTCTGTAATCAGAACGGTTCTTCGGTGCCTTCAGTTGTGAGAAATCTCATGGCAGACCGGATTTTGGATCTCGAAATTTCTGATTGGATTGGAGAAATTAAGAGAGATCGGGATAAAGCCATCAAGAATCAACAAGAAGCCAGAAAGGCTTCCACCGCAAATCGAGTGCCTGGCACCAAGCCATCTCACCTCCTTCCGGAATATGCTGGGGAATATTCGCACCAGGGTTACGGTACATTTTCACTGGTTGAAAGAAACGATTCACTTTTTGCTGAATTTCCAGTCAAGAAATTCTGGCTGCGACACTTTCATTACGATGTATTTGAGCCTTTCGAAATCACGAAGAACGGAATCGACACCACTACTGCTCCTCCCGGAATGGATCTAAGATTGAATTTTAAGACGGATAACAATGGTGAAATCACTGGTACGCTTATCAAGGTTGAGCCCATGGTTGATGCGGTAGAATTTAAACGGAAACCTTCCGAAATTAAAGTTGACCGGAACACTTTAGGCAGGTATGTTGGGGAGTACGAATTTTCCGGTATTATAGCCAAAGTTTATTTGAAAGGAGCTGACCATGATGGCCTGTATCTCTTCGTCCAAGGACAGCCGGAGTACGAACTCTATGCCATCGCAGCCAACACCTTTGCCATCAAGAACTTGGAAGGTTACAAATTGTCATTTAAGGAGGACGAAAACCAGGGAATTTCGTCGGTACTGATGATTCAACCTAATGGTACATTTGAGGCTATGCGCAAATGATTTTGATTGGTAGGAAGAGATGAGGCAAGTGTTAAATAATGACAACGAGCAGGCCACACTTGGACCTGCTCCTTGATGCGGATTCGTTAATAATTAATCAATTCTTTGCCGCATCCAGTCGACCCTTTGATTCACACATTCGTTCACGTGACTCAAAAAGGTATGCCAAGTCTCTTCACCATGCACTTTTTCATATTCCATTCCAAAATTGCGCTGAACATCGAGCTCTCCCCATTTGTCCATAGTAAAGATGATCGCCGCATCTCTTCCCTGGTCATTGGCAAACCGATTCCAGACTACCAGGAAATCTTCATCTTGTCTGCTGGATGCATAAACTTTCTTCACCTTACCCAGTAGCTCAGCCCATTGGGCTTCCTTACCCGGTACAAGATCGTACATCCATATGACACTCTTGTTATTTGCCGGATCGAGCAATGCCTGCGAATTCTTCATGTCCATTGACCAGTAACTGGGTGGTTCGGCTGACTCAATCATCTCGGCAACTTTGGCCCAGTCATCGTCATGTGCATCGTCGGCCGGCCTGGTATCCATAGCTGCCCAATTCGTTGGACCCATGATCCATTGATATCCAGCAACAGGGCCATTTATGTTTTCAAACAATTGCGCGGCGTGGGCTCCTTCGCCATGAAATTTCTCATTGTGGGCTTTGACGGCGGCTTCAAATTCGTCATCCATACCTGCCTTAACGGTGATATTGATGACTTCAAATAAGTTCGGCGTGTCGTCTTGACCCCCATAGCAGGAGTGGGAGAAGCAGAAATAGAGTTAGAAAATTCTTCATCGGATATTATTTAATGTGTTAGAAAATACAAGTCGGAGATGATTTTGGCTTGTATGTGACCTACAAATTGAGGGATGGTAGGTGATGTCTAAGGTAAGGATAAAGAATAAGATTCAGCTAGAACATTTTCTTATGTTTCTTGACTATGTTTTGCATGCTTTTTGTATCCAAAGTACCAAGGATTCCTTGATCGAAGAGGAAACGATCAAATTTGACGTTGACAACCCCTGCTTTCAGATTGTCTACCTCAAATGTCCATCAATAAACAGTTGAGCGGTGTGATTGGACTATTTAGTCGTTGATTTAGATTCCTGCATTTGACCGAAAGGGCTTAAGACCCAGAGTGAGATTTCATCATTGGTACTGCCGTGGGGATCAGGAGATATGGATACCCTTGTTAGACGGTATGGTCTTTTGATCCGGTCTTTCCGGAGTTTAGCTGATCGATTTATGCTTGTTTCTTATCTGTTACCAAATCCTATGTTGATGGGATTGGTTAGAATAGCTGTGCCATTACCATTCATGCGGTCGACAAGCCGTTTATGCAATTCTTGTGTAACCATTTCTTTTTCCTCATCGGTAATTTCCAAAGCGGAAAGAACATGGCCGACAATGGGATTTCCATGTAAGATCCAGTTCCATAGTTCTTGCCCCGATCTAAACTCCAGATTTTCTTTGACTATATCAACATGAATGTTCTCAAGCCCTGCTTGGCTGAGCCGTTGTCTCATGACCGAGGGATCAGCAACTTGAAATTCTAAAGGTGGTGGGTCTGACGGCAATCCCTGGAATGCAGGTCTTACCGTCTGTAGTGCTGAAATTAAGAAACCCAGGAATTCAACTTCACTGGGGTCTCCATAAGCAATCAAAAGTACCTTGCCTCCGCGCCGGGTCACACGAACCATTTCTCCCAGGGCCTTCGGCAGATCAGGAAAGAGCATCACCCCAAATTGCGATGCTGCAACATCAAAAGAATTGTCCGCAAATTTCAGATCATGACCATCCATCACTCGCCCGGTAGCATCTGACAGACCTTCTTGACGGGTACGCTCGTTGAACAGCCTGATCATTTCTGCAGACCAGTCAGTGGCGATCACCTTTGCTCCCAGCCGTGCAGCTGGTAAACTCAGTCCTCCACATCCTGCGGCAACGTCCAAAAAATCTTGTCCGGCTTCCAGTTCGACTCTCTTCAAGGCCTCGTTGGCCAGCCAGACCTCTGTATCAGTTACAAAGCGATCGTAGCCATCGGCAATTTGATCCCAGGCCTTTTTTGCTTCTTCATGTTTTTTTGCTTCACTTGATTTTACCTCTTCGTCCATTTTTATTTTTTGAAGCAAAATTATGAGCTGACTCTCATGTTGAAGTTGCTCAGAAGACCAAAATCAATACTTTGAAGGTCAGGGGATGAATTGGCTATTTGGCCTGATTGGCACTCATGAAATGAAACCTACCGGGTGTAATACCATATTTGTTTCTAAACACCCTGATGAAATGCGAACGGTTTACAAACCCACTTTCAAAGGCAACATCCTCTATACTCATCATAGTATGCTGCAGTAAATACCTACTATATTCCAGCCGTCGTTCTTTCAACCACTTTCCAGGAGAGGTATGGTACAGGCCTCTAAACTCTCTTTTGAATCCGGAAAGACTTCGGCAACACAATCTGGCAAACTCTTCCAGAGATAGATTACTCGAGAAATTGGAGTCCATAATTTCTCTAATGGATGGTTTATTGGTTGTGCAGATCTCGTTGAAATAGTTTTTCAAAGGTGATTCACTCCTCCTGGAAACGATATGCATGATCAGTTCCTCAAATTTATGTTTAAGCAGTGCCTCTGGCGGTGGGTCCGGTAAGGAGAAGTAGCTAAGTAAGGACTGAAAATAACTCAATAGGATGGGATCAGTTGAAAGGGGAATAATGATGTCTGGTCTCTGAATGGTCGACTCAATCGATAATTTCATTTTGTGTTTATGAATCACTGTTTTGATGAAGTTATCGGGCACAAAAATCAGCAGTTCACAAAATTCATCTCGCGTTTTACTTCTTGTGATGACACTACCTCTACGAGCAAAAATGCATTCACCTGGTTTGAGGAGATATTCTTGCTGTCGGGTTTTAAGCAAAGTCTCTCCTGCCAATATATAAGCGAAGAAATTGTTGTGCCACCAGATATTACTTTTAGACTCATCCGCAGGGCATTTGAATTCTGCAAAAAGGAGGCTATCTACTTCGAATTTTCGATAAAGATTGGTTTCCCTAATAAAATCTAGCAAGTTTTGCATCTTTTACTGTTTGAACCCATAATTTAATCAAGATTAGGGTTTGTTGTGCTGAGAGAATGTAGGGATTACTTTTCTTGTCAGCCAAGCAACAGCTGACTCACCGCAACTCCCCGCATCTCATAGGATAAACAGTTTTTTACTCTCCTTTTTTAAGAATGAGCACGGCATCCTCCCAATCCTGTGGCGGTTCAAAGATTCCACCTTGAAGCACAGTAGCTCTCTTACGGTCGCCACTACGTGGATCAAACCATGTCCCTATCTGCGGTCCATCTGCCGGTAGTCGACTTAGATTTACTTTCACCGCTTTATTCTCGGGCAGATAGAGCAATATTATTTTGCTGTCATTTTTGATCATAGCACACTGTCTCAATTCACCTGGGTAGATGGTGGACTGGATTAGTGTTTGATCTGGAACGAAGGACTCAATTTCTTGTTCTACCAGAAAATTCTTCAAGATTTTTGCTACGCAGAAGGCTCCGGGAGCATTCAGTGCCTCCTGCCAGGTCACTTCACAGTAGGCACCACGAAATGGCCAGATGGACCAATGACCATAGGTGTATCCTGCTGCACCGGCAAAGAAAGCGTGGTAGCCCTGTCGACGGACTTTAAGCGGTGTAATGTGTCCACAATCATTTTTATACCTGCCCATTTCGTAAGCACCCTCACCTAAGACCGTGGGTTTGGTAGGATACTTTTGATAATCTTCTGAGACATAGGGATAGATCTTATGCATCCATCTGAAGGTCTCCATCATATTAAAGTCAAGCCAAGCATCGTCGTGAAACCAAAGGGAAGAGGATCCTCCCTCAGCACCTTCACCACTCAATTTTGGCGTGCGTACAGCATGGAAGGTGATCAGCGTTTTGTCCCAGTCAGCATCGGGAGCATTCCAAGATAGATGTGGATTACCGGAGACACCTCTTCCAATGCCTTCAGCCATGGCTCGATATACCGAGCGTTGGTCTCGATCTCCAAAATTGACAGGGTCAACATCTCCTCCCAGGCACCAGATAATATGAGATTCATTTCTATACCGTTGTCCAAGAAAGTGGCCGTACTGGTTGGCCTGGACCTCGGAAAAAACAATACGGGAACCCGGCATGCGGTTGTTGATGAAGGCATTGCCCCAACATGGCAGGAGTACCAACTTCAGCCCACGTTTTTTGACGGCCTCCACCACATAATCTGCATGATCCCAGTAGTCGTTTGGATCCAGGGCTCCCCCGCCTGGTATTACTTGTGGCGTTGACGTACTGGGTGCATTTGCTTCGCCGGCGAAAGGCCGATGACCATAGGCATTTGCTGCATTGAGGGGTCCGTTTTCTTTGAGAACTCCATGCGGAAACCAAAAAGCCACGGACTGGATGATCGTAAAACCCCTGGCCTGACGATCATCCAGATAGGAATCGACCTCCGCGCGTGTAAGTTGCTGAAACATCGCCCATCCGGTGTCACCTATCCAATAAAATGGAGACCTATCACGGTTTAGCAAGAAATGCCCATCCGGGGAAATCTCTAGGTCAGCCGTTTGTGAAAAAGTGATCTGACTCTGATAACTTAAGAAAATGACCAGCAATACGGCCAAACCTGGCACGTTCCATATCGATAAATTGGTTAATCTGTTCTCAAACACTAGAACTTTATTACAGTCATTCAATTTTAAAAACATAAGTGCAAGTCACGTCCCTACCTTCAGTATTGAAAGGGCCGGCACAGTAGAGATAGCGTGGTGTGCCATTTATGATGAGCAGTTGAGGGCGTTCCAACTGACCATCACGAGCAATCCAGTTTATGTGCTGTAAACCCACAGGGTAGTAATGGGACAGGTCGTAATAACCAACCGTTGGTTCTGCAAACGTCAAGCCATCTTCCGATGACCAAAGTAGGCCATCTACACCGGTCTGAGAACCATCCTTTTTTCTTCGTGAAAGGAGAAAAAATCGGTTTCTAAACATAAATGCATAGGCATCTTCAATCGTCCCTTCACCCACGGCCACAGGACCTGGTTGGTGTACATATGGACCTTCAAGGTGGTCTGAAACTGCCACGCCAAACTGACGGAGACCACCTTCGGTTGGTATGGCTTTATAGTAAAGCAAGAATTTCTTGTCGGGACCCATAAGAAGCGAAGGATTATTGACGCCCACCCGGCTATTGTAAGACCAGATGGATTTCGATTCTGGGAGATCCAAAACCAACCCTCGATCTCTTACCTGCTTCCAAGGACCAGTCACATGGTCGGATACCATCATGTAGATTTTTTGATTTTTGGACAATGCCTCTTGGTTGCAGATGTAGGTCAGTACATACTTATTTTTATACTTACGGATGTTTGGGTTGTGTGGGGCCAGTTTTTCAGCCGTACCTTGCAGTACGACTTCCTGAAAAGTAAAAGTTCCTTCGGGTGAATCGCCAGTATAGCGAGCAATTTCGCTGTGCGTTTTCCACCCCTGCATTTTGGTTTCCTTTGGCCAGCGTGCTACGAATAAATGCACTCTTCCATGGTCATCCATGATGGGTGATGCACCCCATGAATAAAAGTCAGCTTCCTCGATAGCTACACCTATGTATTTCAGTCGGTTGGGAAAATTCGCGATAAAGGAGTCTTGAGGCCAGGCGAAATGATTTTTTCCTGCTGCAGGATGCGGTATGGACTCTGGCAGCTCGTTGTACCAATTAAGTAAAAGAGCAGCTAAGCGTTCCACTCGTTCCGGTTTACTGGTCGCAACATTCAACATTTCAGAGGGATCCTTTGTGATGGTGTACAGCTCCTTACGGCTTCCGTCAGGATTCATCAGTAATTTCCAGTCACCCTCCCTGACCGCCAGTCTGGGTGAGCGATTCCAAACATGATTTTGTATCCGGTAGATGCTCTGCCAGAAAATGGGTTTTTGCCGTTTCCTCGGTTCTCCTAAAATGGCTGCAGACAAATCTTCCCCATCCAATGCAATATTGCCAGGAAGCTGTACTCCCACGAGTTTAGTAAGTGTAGGCACGAGATCCACACCAGTCAATACTGTGGCGTCATCTACCCGGTTGGCAGAAATTTGCTTGGGCCATCGGATGATGAAAGGTACCCTAATGCCACCTTCATACAAGCTTCTCTTTCGACCACGGAAGGGACCAGCACTGCCTACCCCACTGTGGGCAGCATTTCTGGTAAAAATATCTTCTGGACCATTATCACTGGTGAAAATGACTATGGTATTTTCTTCTAATTGAAGTGCCTTTAACTTATCTAGAAAGATACCCACCTGGCGATCCATTTCGTGGACCGTAGCATAGTAGATGGTAGCTGGTGATTCATATTTGACTTTGACAGAAGAAAATTTTTCAAAAAGCTTCATTTGCTCCTCAGCGGGATTAAGGGTAGCATGCACGTCATAAAGCCAAAGGTTTACAAAAAAGGGTTGATGCTTATTCTCTTCAATAAATTGTATCCCTGCGTCAAAAACCATCTTGGAGTTGACCGGCCTCAGTTTTGGATCATCTAAGTTGAAGTCGGTCTTGGAGTGTGGATCGTTGCTGGCAAAAGTGAGGTGCTCACCGATTCCATAGGCGTCTGGTAACGGGGCACCCTCGCCTTCCCCCAAATGCCATTTGCCAAAGTGTCCCGTCTGATAACCATTTTGTTGCAAAATGCGGGTGAGCGTAATGACATTGGAGTCGAGAAAATTGGGCATACCTCGTTCTGCATTGCGTTCTTCGTTGGCAAAGTGTCCGAAGATCCGGTTCCTATCAGGGTATTGTCCAGTCAGAATACCTGCCCTACTAGGCGAACATACTGGTGAAGGCATATAAAATTGAGTAAACAATTTGCCTTGCGCCGCTAAGGCGTCCAGATTTGGAGTTTCGTATCGGTCTTGACCGTAACAACTCAGATCACCCCAGCCCAAATCATCGGCCATGATAAAGACAATATTAGGTCGTGAGTTTGTGATTTGGCCCACCACCAGCTGATGGCTTGTCAAAAGTTCCAGTAAAACCAGAACTATTAGCGATAGCTTTGATTGAACACATTTTTTCATAATCCGCCTTCTCACAGCAGTAACAATATACGAATCGTTCGGCTTTGATATTTGCTGGTAAATATGCCATAATTCATATGTTGAAGATTGTTTGGCTGATCAGAATTTTTAGATTTGATCTCCTGCAATGCAAATGAAATAGCGATTTTCCCTGTGGTGATTTGAATTTTTATTTCCCGGTGCTATTCAAGCGAATCAAGGGGGTAAGCGAATGACTGACCTTACTGTAAGACAGAATACTTTATCACATTTATTGTACAGGGTGGTCCTTGGAAAATTTTGAGTTCTGCTGAGTAGTTTACAGTATTGAGATTCAAAAAACAAATGTTAAGTCATTGTGTCCGATTTAGGAATGGATTTTTAGAAGTACCCTATAATAGATAGTATGATGTCGATGAAGGCAATCACTTCATCCCGACGGTTACGTGTCTATGACAAGTAATGGGTCAGAATTTAATTACTTTCAATGGTACGCGATATGTTGAATTCTAATCACTCATCTAATGAAAGTTTATCTATTCTTGCCGATTGGGTTGATAACCCTTTTCTTCTATAATGACCACAGTGTACATCAAAACTCCACTACCGGCACTTATGAAGAATTGATCAGTCTGTTTCGTGAATGGCGTGCCTTTGAAAGGCCGCCACTACACAATGGAGCGCCAGATTATCGGGCCGGCACTTTCGGCCAGCGGTGGCCTGAGTTTAAGAAATTACAGGCTCAATTGCTGGCGATTGAGTATAGAAATTGGACGATTGAACAACAGGTAGACCGCCATATCTTATGGGCCGAGATGAATGGATATTCCTTCAATCATAGAATCCTGCAACCATGGGTACGAGACCCAGCTTTTTATAAATCGCTGTGGACCAGCAGAAGTGATGTACCAGCTCACGAGGGACCAACTCATCATATGACTACTGAGATATGGACCTATACTTTTCCGCTTAGTGGTAGTGAAAGGAGTAGGTTACTGGCAGACTTGAATGTGATTCCTCCACTCAATGAGCAGGCCAAGTTAAACTTAACCGGCAATGCCAGGGATCTCTGGTCCGCTGGTATCAGGGATATCAAAGCACAAAGCGACAACCTCAAGAAAATCTTGGATCGACCAGGAGTCCGGGATGATTCCTCTTTGGTGCAAGCTATTGATGCTGCAGTGGTAGCCACTGACAATTTTGCTTACTGGCTGGAGAACCAAGCGGCTTCGAAGACGGGTCCATCAGGGATTGGCAGGGAGAACTATACCTGGTACTTGCAGAATGTCCATCTGGTTCCTTTAACATGGGAAGACGAGGTTATGATCTTAAAACGCGAATTGGCGAGGGCCTGGTCGTCATTAAAGCTCGAAGAACATAGAAATCGAGATTTGCCACAGCTCATTCCGGTTGACTCACCAGAGGCGTACGACCAGTTAGCGAGGGAATCGGCAAAGAGTCTCCTGGCATTTCTCGACCAGGACGAAATGGTGACTGTGAAGGACTATTTTGAGCCGGCTCTGCGAACTCACCTCGGTCATTTTGTTCCATCGGTAAACCGCAATTTTTTCTGGATTACCGCCCACTATGATCCGAGACCACTGTATTCTCATTTTTACCATTGGTTTGAATTGGCTCGAATGGATAATGATCCCCATCCAAGCGAAATCCGTCGTGGTCCACTGCTTTACAATATCTTCGATTCTCGCAGCGAAGGTCTGGCTACTGCTGTTGAAGAGATGTTTATGCAAGCAGGATTATATAATGACAATCCAAGAGTCAGAGAAATAGTCTTTATTATGCTCGCACAAAGAGCTGCCCGGGGTTTAGGATCTCTTTATGCCCATGCCAATGAAATGACAATGGAGGAGGCCGGGGTAATTCATTCGGACTACACCCCTCGTGGCTGGATGAAGACGGAGAAGGATTTGCTAATTTTTGAACAACACCTTTATATGCGTCAACCTGGGTATGGCACCAGCTACATTACCGGTAAATACCTGGTCGAAAATGCCCTTGCTGATTTTGCCCGAACCAAGGAACAAAGCAAAGGGGCATTTCGGATCAAAGACTTTTTTGATCAACTCAATGCTGCGGGGAATATTCCCATTTCTTTAGCACACTGGCAAATCACGGGTGTGGATGACCATCTGATTTCTTTGAAAATCAATGAATAACCACGGGCTCTCCCACTATGAATTCTCGATATCCCGGATTTAGGTGTATCCCCCAGCCTGGCTCTTCCGGCAGGAACCATTGGCCCCGAGTAAACTGATAGCCTGGAGCTGAGATCATATGTTCAAAATATCGGGAATCTTCCACAAACGGAATATTAGATTGAATCTTGGAGGCATGCATGCTCATCAGCAATCCAATTTGGCTTTGCCACACATGGGGAATTAATTTTACGTGGGAATATTTTTCGGCCATCCTGGCCGTGCGGAGGATATTGCTAAAACCACAAGTGGGCATGTCGGGCTGAATAAAATTATACGGGCCGGCCTCACAATAACCGGTAAATATTTCCAGCATGTCTTCACTGGAAATGCTTTCCCCATCGGCAATAGGTATAAATGAATTTGCATCCAAAAGTGCTTCTCTAATTTTGCGGTATTGCGATGCATCGTCAGGAATCAGCTCTTCGATAAAATACATGTTATATGGTGCACATGCCTTCAACATTCTGATGGCCCAGTCTAGGTGATCCCGGTACCCATTGTTGGCATCGGCCATCAAATTGAAATTGGCACCAACCGCTTCGCGGAGTGCAATAAAAGCCTCGATATCTCTTTCCACACCAGCTTCACCAGGGAGCCATTTTTGGCATCTACCCAGTTTGATCTTGATGGCACGATAGCCGTCGTCTTTGATTCTTTTACCAATGGCACCAATAATATCCAGATTGGTATTATGGGCAATATCCTCAAAATATAGGGTGCCATCATATGGGTCTATGCTGTTGCGGACACTCTTACCCATCAATTTCCAAACCGGTACTTCCTTGAGTTTGCCTATTGCATCCAATAGGGCACTTTCGACCCAGGAATAGACCGCCACAAATAGAAAAAAATACTTTTCTGTCTCCTCAGTAGGGCCTATAATGACGTCATCTTGCCACAAATAGAGGGAAAAAATGTCTTTACCTATCAGTTCTTTAATAGTACTATAGATAGCCAGCAGGAAATCATTTGATGCTTTGGGTACCATCTCGATTGAGCACATCCTTGAATCGCTTGTTGAGACATGTGCATATCCTTGTTTGAGTCATGGGGGACTACGATATAAAATGGGATGTCAATATGATCATATTTCCTTATTTTAGTTTGACCCCCTCACCACATCTGTCCCCACCTCACAACCTACTACCCGGTGATCAAAGTTGATCCCGACTGCTAATTTAAAGTTCATTAACATTCAATAACAGTTAATTTCCTAGCCATGAAAAAGTTTTTCCTTTTATCCCTGTCGATTTTGCTGATGTCCTCAGGATTCTCCCAAACCATCTACTGGAGTGTGTATCATTTTGAGGTGAAACCTGGCGACGACGCTGCAGTCGTTGCAGCATTTGACAAATTTTTCAACTCTGAAACCGGTAAAAAACTCCCGTACGTTGCACTGAGCAGTAACATGTTTTCCAGTTCGAAAGACAAGTGGAGCCATGAATTGCTATTCGCTACCCCAAGCACTGAAGAATTTGGGAAAATGTACTCCGGAATGCTTCAAGAAAGTCTGGATTTTGCCCTGCTTGGTCATTCCATGGATCGTTCAATCACTGGTGTGGCATCCTATCTGGGTAAATCGGTAATTACTGAACCAAGGCCGGGCAATAATTATGCAACCGTTTACGAACTTTCCGTGTCTGATCCTGCCAAATACGCCGCTGCATTTACCAAAATGCGTGATGGCCTAATGCCTAGAAGTGGAGGGAAGATGGGTTTGGATCTGCATCAATTTATTTCTGGCAATGAAGTGGGTGCCACCCATGTGGCAGTGGCGACAGCCCCATCGTTTAAGGAATTATTGGATTTTACCGACCTGGTATTTTCCAGCGAAGAATTTAAGACCTTCTCTGAGGAAGTTAAAGACATACGCAAGGTATTGCGTGTGTTTACCACCTACACCATGAAGGAATACAATGTGCCTGAAGGGATGTGATTGGCTTCTGATTATGATAGGGGAGTAAATTGAAGAATAATTTCCTCCCCTATCAGCGTTAGCATTTCATCGTCTACATGTCAAATTGAATTGGAACTAGTCTCCAATAAAAGGACTGTTTAGCTTCCGCCCCTTCCTAACATCAGCCCGACAACACCCCCGACAATTGCCGAGACGATCGTCATAGCAATGATATCGACGATTGCACCGGTTGCGTTCATCACGTTGGTTGAGCCCAAGCTGATCATATCATAGGTAAAGCCCACCAGAAATCCTAATAGGGCACCTGCACTGGCTCCAGTAGAAAAAGTGCTGATGTTTGCCCAGTGACCAAAGACGTATGCAAAGAAAATACCCCAGGAAATGTGGCCTAATACCATTGGGATCCACAGAAAATCAGATTCGTCTCTCATTACACCAGTAGCTGTACCGAGGTTCGACTCCATAAAGCTGCTCAATGCCAGTCCCCAAACCAAAAACCCTAGAATAAAGGCAACGACGGCTCCAACGAGCCCAGCGATAAGAATTTTGTTCATTTTCGTTTGTTTTGTATGGTTAGCAATATGATGAAAAATACAAAAAATCGACCCTAAAAATTGCTTTCCAACCAGTGGAACTTAAAATCTGAGGTTGAAGGATTTGTCATCTCAAAATCTGCTAATTTCGTAAGGATGTACTTGGAAGATTCCACGATAGTTCACCGGGTCGCCGCAATCATGTTTTGTGATATTTCCGGATACTCCAAATTGATGAGTGAAGATGAAATGCAAGCGATTCAATTGCGCAAACAAACCGAAGTAATCATCAAGAGACAAGTAGCTAAACATCAAGGAGAAATCATACAATTTTATGGGGATGGATCAGTGACGATGTTTGACGACAGTAGGGAGGCTCTGGTGTGCGCATTGGAGATTCAACGGGAAGTCAGTGAGCTGCCAGGTATTGGTCTTCGTATTGGCATTCATCGTGGAGATGTGGCCATTGAGGGTGAGAATGTCTATGGAGTGACCGTCAATATTGCCTCACGCATAGAAAGCTTTTGTATCCCTGGTGCTGTGTTGTTTTCGGCAGAGGTACACGAAATGGTGCTGGATGCACCTGGGATCACCAGCGAGTCGATGGGTGAATTTCAACTAAAAAACATCCCGGGCAGCATCGAATTATTTGCCTTGAAAGACGATCATCTCAAGATTCCAAGTCAGCAGGAGTTGCATGGCAAAGGGGAGAAGGCTCAACGTAGTGTGGCTGTACTGCCCTTTGTAAACATGAGCCCCGACCCTGATAACGAATTCTTCAGTGATGGCGTTTCTGAGGAAATTCTCAACCAACTAAGCAAAGATGAATTTCTACGGGTCACAGCACGAACCTCTTCCTTTGCTTTCAAGGGCCAGAATCTGGATATACGAGAGATTGGTCGGCAACTCAATGCAGATGTAGTGTTGGAGGGCAGTGTGAGGAAGATCGGTAATCGAGTCCGGATTACTGCCCAGTTGATTAAAACTGAAGATGGATATCACCTTTTCTCAAAATCATTCGATCGAACCTTAGATGACATTTTTGCACTACAGGATGAAATTGCCGCCCTCATTACACAAAGCCTTAAACAGTCTCTGGGACATAGGACTAGAAAAGTTAAGAAACGATCCCAGCCAACCTCAAACCTGGATGCCTACAATGATTTCTTGCGCGGCCTTTTTTACTGGAATAAATACGAACCTGTTGAGGTAAAACGAGCCCTGCATTTTCTGGAATCAGCCATAGATAAAGATCCGCAGTTTGCTGATCCCTATTCTTGGATATCATTTTGCCTTTCCTTTTTGGGAGGTACCGAGGTGATCCCGGGTGAGGAGGCATTCGAACGTGCGAGGCAAGCAGCCAATCGTGCATTGGCACTCGACCCTGAGTCGGTCGAGGCACACTGTGCCCTCGGTCTGGTCTATATGTTTCAAGATTGGGACTTGATCAAATCTGAATCTTGCTTTATCCGGGCAAAAGCCATTAATCGTCAAAGCGATATATTTCTGCAGACCTATAGTTTATTCCTTAAGGCGGCTGGCAGGTTCGTGGAAGCGGTAGAAATCGTGGAGGAAGCCGTGGTCATAGATCCTGTCTCGGTAATTGCCAACTGCTATCTTGCCGATGCCTACATGAATAATCAGCAATTTGATGAGGCTATTGAGCAGATCAATTACACACTTGATCTGTTTCCGAATAACACCATGGCCATCTTACAGAAGATATGGATCTTGGTACATCGGGGGGAATATGAAGAGGCTATAGCGTTGGCGCCAGAGAAGGTTCCAGCTGACAACCCATTTTTCTCCGAATTCGTCTGCCTTCGAGGACATCTTGCAATCAAACTAGGTGATACTGATCGTGCTCGGAAATGTCAGAAACGCCTGGAGGATCTTAAGGAGAAGAATACCCATCAGGGTATGATGCACCAAATGGTATTGCTGGCCTATGGTCTGAGCGAAACTGAGAAAGTGAGGCAACTGATTCGAGAGCACTTAGACCAATACCGGGCAGGTATGATCTTCGGACTCCATCACCCCTATTGGCAGAAGATCTGGGCCGACCCTCAGCTGCAAGATCTGCGGAGAGAGTTTGAGGATCAGGTTACGATGTAAATGATCATAGGGAAGGAAGTCTGGCTATGACTTTACCCTTAGAAAGACGATTTCTATTCTTTTTTCTTCGCCGTAAATTCAAATGTTTCTTCGCACCAATCCGATGAAAAAGAATTTCTCAACAACAGAATCATTGTGCCAGTTGCGTTGGGAAATGAAGTAAAGTCACAACTGAATTCCAACCTTTTTAGATCATCTGTCTAAAATCCCGTTTCGCGTACCACACTACTCCCCTCTGCACGACTGAAAAATCTCCAGCCATGGCATTTTCTATTTTGTTGTCCTTAACATTAGGGAAGGCAAAGTGATCGAAACGATGTTTGAAACTATTCATGGTACACCTGGCCTCTTCAAGGATTCAGCAGTAACCGTTATGACCAAAGTCTCCCTGGTAGCGGAATTATCTTGTTCGATAGAAAATGATCCCAGCGAAGGTATCTCCCAAGTACCTGCTAGATCCAATGTCATTTGAGGTGAGGCGATTCATCATCATTTGAGCAACCCATAGAGAACAGTGTGAGTACGGGGTACAACGAAGCAACGAGTATGGTGGAAGTTGATATCCTTGTCATTTGATCAATCATTTTTTCGATTAAGAAGTGGCCTGATGGCTTAGGGGCGGCAGTTGGCATTTCTCGCAAAGTGCATTATGTCGAATGTATTCCACAACTTAGTTTCGCTGAATTTTATAAGGTCAATTTAGTCACTGTCCACAATCTGTTCTTGTACATTTTAAGCAAATACTTGGATTATTCTGTCAGAGAAGCCCTTCGACGGGTCCAAGGTGCAATGTTCATTAGCATTGAAAGATATGCGGTGATCTCATTTCATTTGTCAGACAGAAAGTGGTTCGATTTTGCAGCATTGAAGGGTTTCACAATGGCCTACTCTTTAAGCAATGTGTAATGACTGATATCCTTTTTTCCTACGAGCAAGTAGATCCTAATTTAACCGATTAATTACTTTGGTGGCATTCGAGCTCATGAATTAGGCCTTTCACTTGCCCAAGCAGACCGAAGCACCATTGTTACTCATTCCACAATGAAATAGGAGTAGGTTTTTGCTAGTGGAAAGTAATAGGTGGAACGTGACCTACTAAAGTTCTAATGTTCTGAAATCTTGCATCAGATCGAAGGGGAGCAAACCATGGGTCACTCTCACACATCATTGAATCCCCAATTTTGTTTCGGATGGCTTCTTCTAAGTAATAAAAGGCTAAATCAACATTCTCCATACATGTATATAACGTCGCCAAATCAACCGCGAAGCTCACCCTAGTACCAGTACTAGCTTGCTCTTCTAATGCTATCAATTTAAGGAGGTACTTCTCTGCCCTTTCCATCTCGCCTAGTTTGCAATAGGTCCAACCTAGACAAGTAGCTCGGTGAAGCCGGTGACCGATTGCGGGTGTTAAACCCTTGAAAAAAGCCAATGCCTCTTTGTACTTACGCTGGAAGGCTCTAGTCCAACCCTTGCATTCCAATGCTGCTCGGTGATTCGGAATGATCTCTAGCACCTGATCAAAATAAGCCTCCGCTTGATTGTAGTCCCCCATCCATAAATAGGTGACACCCGTGTTGAGATTCATCAGTACAGATAAGGGATCCAATTTCAGTCCCTTTTGATGAGCTCTAAGAGCACTGGAAAGATCACCCTTTATATAATATAAAGCTCCAAGTCCAATATATATCGGAGGATAGTTTGGTGACAGTTCAAATCCTTTCTTGATTGTGTCCACAGCAGCTTGCCAGTTCCATTGGAAAAACACATTAAAAGTAAAGAGTGAGAAATATGCCTCAGGAAATTCAACATTTAGCTCCTTGGTGCGCGTAATATGAATCATTGCTTTTTCGTATGCCCCTTGCCATGTCATTTTCCCTCCCAAAGCTTGAAATAGATAGCAAAGCCCCAGTGCAGCGTGAGGGAGGGCAAAATCCCCTTCCATCTCAATGGCTCTTTGAAAGTATGGTATTGCCTTTCCCATCGATTCCTCTCCCCATTGATTGAGGAAATACAAGCCTTTCAGATAGGTTTCATAGGCCTCCATATTTGTCGTGGAGCTAGTGACCAGTTGTTGGTTCTGTTGAGCTTCTCCCAAGTGTTGACGTAGCCGGTTGAGAACCTTTTGTGCAATCTCATCCTGTACGGCAAAGATGTCCTCCAGAGTACGGTCATAAGTTTGTGAGAAAAAATGATACCCGTCTACAGTGCTTACAAGTTGCACCGAGATACGCACCCGGTTGCCTGACTTTCGGACGCTGCCTTCAAGAATATGAGTCACTCCCAGCTGTTGACCAATTTCACGGACATCGATGTTCTTTCCCCGAAAAGAAAAAGAAGAGGTGCGTGCGGTGACATGCAAACCTTGGACTTTTACCAAGGCATTCAATATCTCTTCGGAAACACCATCACTGAAGTATTGATTATCGGGATCAGGACTTACATTAACAAAAGGTAAAACAGCAATCGTCTGCTTCTTTTCACTTAATTTTCCGCCAAGCTCGGATCGTAAAGGAACCTTAATTCCAGAATTACTGATGGCAAATACTTCAACCGGATCTTTGATATTTTTGAATTCGAAACATCCAATATTCTGACTCTGTATGGTTTGCTGATTCTTAATCTCATAATTGAGTTTGTCAGATATCAGAATGGCTCCAGCCACAGCTAAACTTTCGACTCGCGAAGCGAGATTGACACCATCTCCGTAGACCTCGGAACCGGAGAAAACAATATCTCCTACATGAAGACCAATTCGAAGTGGCACAAGTATTCCTTCCTGCAAATCTCTCTGGATGGCAATGGCACATTCCACTGCCTCAATGCCACTTTTAAAGATACTGAGGGTGCCATCACCATAATATTGTACCACCTCGCCATGAAATTTCTCATGCCATCGCTGTAGTGAATGGCGATGTCGGTCCCTTACCATTGCAGCATGCTGTTCACTTTCCTGCATCATGGCACTATAACCAACAATATCTGTAAACATGATTGCAGCCAGACGTCGAGATGATCCCATTATCACAAGATGAAAGGTTCTTCTAAGTTAAGGAATCAGTCGAGAATCAGACCGAATGCAAGCTGCCCAATGACAGTTTTAGGAGTTGGGATGTTTGGTGGATTGGTTTAGTAATCCGGCAGATCGATAGGATCAGACCAATTGCCCACCAGCGGAAATCCGGGAAGAAAAAGTAGTCAAGCAGTTTTTAGAACTTCACTAGTGATCCCTCTCTAGATCACATGAATTATCTGGCTCCGGAGTGGATTAACATGTAATTTACAAGAATTGTATGTTAAAACTATTTGGAGGGAAATGGTCTGTCAATACAAGGATTATTTGATTATTCCTCATTACCTGATTAGCGGGTCCTTATTCCTGATCAGAGATTCCCTTCGGCTTAATACACGGCTACTCCATACCATCACCGCAAACGAAATTCAACAAATCCCTACTTCATGCTGCGGATTTACTGCTATTCGGAGACTGCTTTCCCTTTTTGTAATCAAAAAGTATTACCTCAATAAATTCAAGATTTCATTTCCAATTTCAAATGTTCTTTGTGCATTGAAGGTGTTGGTCAAAACCACTACACCAACTTGTTTTTCTTTTATAAACCGCATGTAAGATGTTTGATTTGTGATACCAGTATGACCTGTGATGGTGTCTCCATCTTCGATGAAAATACGCCAACCTAATCCCATGTGTGGCATCTCAGCGCTAAAATTATATCGATCGTTAGTGAAAACCAGTGTATGGCACACATCGAAGACTTGTCGAAGATCTGACAGGGGTTCTAAATTGGCCTCGAGATATTTCATCATATCATCCAAAGTAGAAAATATGGCTCCGCTGCCTTGGTGTTCTCCAAATGCAGAGAATGGCAGAACCTCCTGATTGGTATCGTAGGAAATAGCTCGCCTTCCACGTTGCTCGGTAGTAAACCGAGACGGTACACGTGTGTCCGGCATTTGAAGGGGGTTGGTAATTTTTTCTTCCAGCAACTCCCCATAAGATTTTCCGGCAACTCTTTCCATGATGTATCCAAGTAAACCAAACCCTGCATTGCTATAACTAAAGTAAGTGGCGGGTGGATATGAAAGACTGTGATAATAGTTTAAGAAGTGATTAAACTCTTCATTTTTAAAATCATGATAATCAAAGGGGTGATTTGAGGTCTCTTCGTTTCTGGCTTCTCGTGGAAGTGATGCAGTATGGGACAAAATGTGTCTGAATGTTATTTTCTGCGCTTGATACTCTGGGACACTAACATCCTTGGGCAAATAATTTTCGATCGGGTCATCAATATTTAAAAATCCTTCATTTTCGAGCTGTTTGATTAAGGTAGCTGTGAAAGTTTTAGTGATGGAACCAATTTCAAATAGGGTCTTTTCCGTGGTTTTTGAAGCAGTTTCATTGTTAGAAAAACCATAGAGGAAGGTGCTTTTCTCTCCTGAGTTATAAACGCCCACCGCAACTCCAGTGTGTGTTCCATAAAACAATGATGGCTGCACGATTTCCTCAATTTGATCCTTTAATGAACTTGGGGCAATTGAATCTATTTCACAAGAATTCAAAAGAAGTATTCCACAAATGGTGAAAAGGAAATTGTTCATAATAAATTTTCTATAGACTTGAATCTAGCGTATAAAACAGACCGGTTCTCAGTCCCAAATTCATGTTAACAATAGTGCCCTGAGTGCTATTGTATTCTGCAGTGTTGACAGGATTTCCAAAAACTGCTATCAGCAAATTTTCTAGCAGGAGATCATCCTTCAATCTGATCTTCATACCTAATCCTCCCTCCAATTCATAGTGAAAACGTTCGGTGTATTTTTCCATACGCTCCTTGCCGCCACTTGCTTTGTGTATCGCACTGGTCAGCAAGAGAGTATTAAACCCGATAAATCCTGTCGGTGCCAAATTTTTACCTCCACTATTTTTATTTCGAAAGGTATCATTGAATTGAAAATGGATGGGTAAAGTGAGGTAGGTAAGGGTATTCGAAAACTGATCTCTTTTCTGAGTGTAATAATTCATTCGCAACCCAGATCTAATACCTACCCATTCTTTGAAATGGTAACCTGCAAAAATGCCAAACGCTGGCCGAATGGCGATGTGGTTGAAAGGGTGGTAATCTGTCCAACTGGTAAAGCCTGGATGCTGAAGGGTTAAATCTATTCCTACTGACCATCCTTTTTGGCATTTGGAGAGAAAGTGGAAGGAGGAATAGTGAGAGCGGCAAAAGTACCTTTGTCATATTCTTTGCCTTGATAGTATTCCAATTTTCAAGTTCTAATTTCGAACTATAATTTTACATGATAATTATCAAGTCGAGAAATGATTTTTGTTACAGATTCAGCATTATGTTGCTTTGTTTACTCGTTGTTGGCGCTTCCTTTGTGTATAAAATACCCGTGGCTGATGCGATAGGATTTATTTTACCAACTTCTGGGGTTGATTTCTGAACACGTTTCAGGACATATGTTTCCTTAGCTTGATGCTAATGGAACCTTTAATGTGTCCTACCTGTCAAGACCACTGCATCTGCAAGTTTGAGTTTGTGAATAGTGGATGGTAATGGATAAGCAGACAGAAGGGGAGAGGTTTCAGCGATCTGGATGGATAGTTCCGCAAATTGAAGAAGCCTGAAGGTTTTCCAGGTAAGTTTCTCTCCCCCTGATGGTTCTGATACATGGTGACCCTCTCGCATCTGCACATATGAGGGTTGGTATTTTTTTCCTTCCTTGCTGGTACGTTTGTCATTTCCAACTACTATCGAACGATTGTCTGTATCAAACTTCTCTAATCCCGTTGGGTGACCAGATGCCCTGCATGATTTACTACTTTTTGATCTTTTCTTCCATCTCCAGCATGGTTCCTTCCAATTCACTTTGCACTTCTAATTCAGGTCTCTTCTGGTCTTTGCTATTGATCTTAGATTTTATGATTTTTCTTATTTTCATGTTGATGATGGCAGCATTACATTAGTATTTATCTTAATACATATTCAACATGGTATGAGCTTTTTACAGCTAAATGTGGTTATGCCCTTTTGAACCTAGGCAAAGAACCAAATTTTGGTCTTTCGATACTTGGTGTGATCGGCATTTTTTCCTATTTTAAATAATTATAGCAATGACGAGCAGAGCAAGTAAATATATTACTAGTATTTTTTGTTACGGATTCTTTCTACTTGGGCTGTGCTGCTGTGCATCGCAGGGTTATGAAGATGATCAAGTAGTATATTGGTCAGCAAATAATCCGGAAGAAGTCAGTTTTGCCAAGAGGAAAATCGATACTTGGAATGACCTGCATCCCGATCGGCAGATCATCTTTCAAACCATACCAGAAGGCCAGTCCAGCGAAGAGATAATCCTGGCTGCCGTAGTTGGTAGAACGACTCCAGATATTTATGCCAATATGTGGCAAGGAGATGTGGAAGACTATGCACGAGCTGGGGTTTTAATAGCCCTAGATACCTTGGATGAATTTTTGTCTTTTTTGTATGACCGATGTGATAGCTCAGTTGTTGATGAAGTTACATCAGAGGATGGACACATTTATCAGATCCCCTGGAAAGCTAATCCCATTATGATGCTGTATAATCCGCAACTTTTTAAGTCTGTGGGTACAGATCAACCCCCGGAGCACTATGATGGGTTTCTCGAACTGGCTGATAAAATTACAGATGATCGCGATGGTGATGGATATAAAGATCGTTGGATGGGCACTACTGAAGTAGCTCCTATCTGGTGGCAGCGCTTCTTTAATTTTTTACCGCTTTATTTGGCCGCCTCTGGTGGAGCTCCCCTAGTAAAAAATGGGAAAGCTACGTTTGATAATGAACATGGTGTGGCTGTATTTAATTTTCTACAAATTATATATCGTCACGGTTACTTTCCCAGGGAACAATCAAAGTCTAAAAGAGACCCTTTCTTGACCAGCGACATCGCAGTAAAATTTACCGGTCCCTGGGATATTATGCAAATCCAGCGATTTGCTCCAGAAGAGCTCACTTACAAGTATACCAGCATGCCTGTACCTGAGTATGTTCAGGGACCCAAATACACATATTGTGATCCCAAGAATATTGTCATATTTAACAGTTGCCCTGATCCCCAGGGAGCATGGAAGTTTCTCAAGACCATGATGACAGATTCTGCCGACCTCGAATTTCTAGTTCAATCACGACAACTACCGCGCAGGAAAGATCTGATGAATAACAAGCTCTTTGCTGACTTTTTTGATGCTCATCCTGAACTAAAACCATTTCAAGAACAATCCCAATATTTAAGAGGAATTGATACCAGTCCGCATATGAAAGAGGTTTTGGATCTAATTTCACAGGAGTACGAATTATGCGTAGTATATGACCGGAAGTCAGCTGAGGAGGCTATTGGAGATGCGGCTGCCGCAGTCAATCTGCTATATTATAAATAATTCTAACCATTCGACAGGGAACTGATGAACGAAAAGCGAAATTGGTTGTCATATCTGCTAGTGGGACCCTACCTGTTGCATTTCATTTTGTTCGTTGGTTTTCCGGTAGTCTTTTCACTTGTACTCACTTTTCATAAATGGAATATCATCAGCCCTATGGAGTATATCGGTCTGGGCAATTATGAAAAATTGGCTCAGGATCGCTATTTTTTTAAAGCGATATTTAATACACTCATCTTCTTGGTCATTCATATCCCCTTACAAATAGCGGTAGCCCTGGGGCTGGCTACAATATTAAATCGTAGAATAAATTGGAGAGGTTTTTTTCGCAGCGCTTTTTTCCTTCCCGTTGTGGTGTCAGGAGTTGTGGTTACTATCATGTGGCAACAGCTCTATGGGTTTGAGACCGGCAAACTAAATCAGTTGTTGTCCTTCCTCGGTATAGGACGTATTGGATGGCTGGTTGATCCACGTTGGGCTATGCCATCTATTGCTATTATGGCCACCTGGAAAAACGTTGGTCTCTACATTATTCTCTTCTTAGTGGGCTTGCAGTCTGTACCTAGCTCACTTTACGAAGCTGCGGATATAGAAGGTGCTACACCATGGCAAAAATTCAGGTACATAACCATTCCAGCCATTAACCCAACCCTATTTATGGTTGTGATTTTGAGCACCATATCTGGTTTCTCCTTATTTATTGAACCATATGTAATGACCGGTGGCGGGCCTCTAAACAGTACCCTAAGTGCGGTTCTATATATTTATAAACAGGGTTTCTTTTATTACCATATGGGATACGCTGCAACTTTGGGTTTGGTATTTGCCCTTTTTATTTTGCTCGTGGTTGCCATTCAACGAAAATATATAGAGCGTACATAGATGAAGAAAATACTATTTTATATATTCCTTAGTCTAGCTGCTCTGGCCTTTCTATATCCCTTTGCCTGGATGGTTAGTGCTTCCTTGTCTACCGAAGAATCTATTGCAGATCTCTTGCTCTGGCCCACTGACTTTACCATCGCGCACTATCGCCAGCTCATTAATAGTGTGCCAATCTTCAAAGCGCTTCGGAACAGCCTGATTGTCGCCATATTGGTCACACTGGGTGTACTTGTCTTTGGTTCAATGACGGGATATGCTCTGGCGAAGCATCGCTTTAAGGGTAGAAATGTGATTTTTTACCTGATCATTTTCACTATGACCTTACCTTTTCAAATAACATTGATCCCTAATTACATTTTGATGGTAGAATTTGGTTGGGTAAATAGTTTTGCGGCTCTAATTATTCCTGCAATGATGAGCGCATTTGGAATCATCCTATTCCGTCAGCATTTTATGTCAATACCGAATGACCTTATTGATGCAGCAAGAATTGATGGCTGTGGTGAATTTCGAGTGTTATTCCAGATTCTGTGGCCAAATTCCATCCCGACTTTGATTACCGTAGGGATCATTACCTTTATGACCTCTTGGAATGATGTGTTGTGGCCGATCATTGTCATTAGAGATGAAGAATTGATGACCTTACCTCAATTGGTCACACTGTTTACCGTTGGAGGAAAATCACTGGGGCAGATTGGCCCCAAGTTAGCAAGCGCCACATTCTTGGCGATGCCTATTTTGATCGCATATATTATTTTCCAGCGGCACTTTATTCAGAGTATGGCCTCCACCGGACTTAAAGAATGATTTACAAAGTATGATTGAGAGATTACCTGTCCAATTTAATGCAGATCATCGCAAGGTTGCGCTTCTCTACTTTAAGATAAGTAGTGAAAGAATAACGGCATTAGTAGCACGAATCCAGCAACTAGACAAGAAGGAAGTTTCAAATATTATGGAAGAAACTGAGTATCTCTATGGTTTAAGGCATCGAAATCTTCGAGAGCAAATGTATCGAAATGCTGAGACAGCAGTAGCCTCATGTAAGCATGACATTTGCATAGATGGAGATCACAAAGTTGTACTGGGTGCTTACCTTACCAAAGAATATGCCACGCAGGCCGCAGCTCTTTTTAATCCAACCATCGTACCACATCCCAACCAATCAGGCGTAGCTACAGATGCACTCCGCTTTGTCATCTGTCTGAGGTCAACCGGTGAAGGGCATATCTCCTCAATCACTTTTAGACAAGGCCTGATTACTAGTGACAGTAAAATCAAGATGGAAGACGATCATTCCTGGCAGAGTTTGGGTCATGTGACTCGGGCTCAGTCATCAGATGAGGCGTACACTGTAAATTTTGATCCAGGCATTCCCCTACAAGAACGGATCTTATTTCCTGTTACCCCACACGAAGTAATGGGTATGGAGGACCTGAGAATGGTCAGCATCGAAGATCCAGCAGGAAATAAATATGTAGGAACATTTACAGCTTATGATGGTAAGCACATTCGGAGTAAATTATTGATGACTACAGATTTTTATTCATTTGATATTGCACCACTCAAAGGGCGATCTGCTGTAGGTAAGGGCATCGCCATTTTTCCTCGAAAAATTAAAGGAAAGTACGTTGCAACCGGAAGGCAGGATGGTGTCAATATGACGATCATGCAAAGTCCAGACCTGACGCAATGGGATAGCCATACCCATCTCCAGTCACCAAGCCAACCTTTCGAACTTACGCAACTAGGTAATTGCGGATCACCGATAGAGACAGATGAAGGTTGGTTACTACTTACGCATGCTGTAGGGCCAATGAGGCGCTATGTACTCGGTGCCACTTTGCTCGACTTAGAGGAACCGCACAAAATAATTGGAAGGCTCGACAACCCTCTCATGCAACCCACCGAATTTGAACGCGAAGGCTATGTGCCAAATGTACTGTATACCTGTGGCTGGTTAAGGCACGGAAAAAGTATTTATTTGCCGTACGCTTATTCTGATCAAGGATGCAGTTTTGCTCGCATTAGAATTGATGATCTCCTAATGGCACTTAAAAAATGAAAAATAATATGTTGACACGTATTTTTCTCTACACTATTTTGTTTTGCATTTGCCAAGGTTGCCAAAGTCAAGAGACACGAAAGGAGGGTCAGCAAATGCAGATTAACACTAAACACCTCGAGTCACTTTTTGATCTGGTAACCGTGGATTCACACCAAAACGTGGGTATCGTTTACATCTACAGTGAATATCCGGACTATCAATGGATCGGAGATAGTGACGAAGGAGTGGCTTGTGTCGATGATGCCGCACGAGCCTGTATTTTTTATTTGCGCAATTATTATTACACCAAGGATGAGGAAAGCAAGCGTAAGGCCATCAGCCTTCTGCGGTTTGTACTGGCTATGCAAGCGGAAAGCGGTTATTTCTATAATTTCATTTTTTCTGACCATTCCATAAATCGAACTGGGATAACCAGCCTTGCAGAACCAAACTGGTGGTCGTGGCGAGCATACTGGGTACTAGCTGAAGCAGCCATTATTTTAGATGCCAGTCATCCTTTACAGGATAAGATTTTGGCCAGCAAAGAAAAACTCCTACAACGCACTAAAGAGGATTTTCTTCACAAAGCTCAGGAATATCGGTTAATTGAAGGTCTTGAAATACCTCAATGGCTTCCGGGTGAAAGTGCTGCTGACCAGGCTGCCTTACTTTTAATGGGCTTAACTATTTCTGGTGATCATTTGACAGATGCTGGAGCTGACCTGGTGCAAAGAATGCAAGAAGGCATCTTGGATATGCAGATGGATTCGGATGACATACTCAATGGCGTCTTCTTGAGTTGGGAAAATATTTGGCATGCCTATGGAAATTCCCAGGCTTATGCACTCTTAATTCACGCTTTGATCAGCCAGGATGCGAACAGTAAGAAACACGCCTTGAAAGAGATCGACAACTTTTATAGTAAATGGATGGAAAATGACGGCATGAGTAATTTTAAGGTAAAGCGCATCGATGATAGTCTGGAAATATATGATCGAAATCAATATCCTCAGATTGCTTATGACCTCCGGCCCATGATTTGGGCATGTTTGATGGCAGGTGAGATTACTGGAGATGCTAAATATCAGGAGAAAGCAGAAATGCTTGTTAATTGGTTTAGGGGTGACAACCCCACCGGAGAGAAAATGTATGATGCAAACACAGGTCGCGGATACGATGGCATCAGTGCCAAGGACAAGCGTAATTTAAATGCAGGTGCCGAATCAACCATCGAAGCATTGCTTGTGCTACAAGAATTAAGATTTATGAATGCTTCAATTAAATTGCCATGGCTGAAGTCAAATTAGAGCGCATAGAAAAAGTTTTTGATGATTCTGTGGTTGCAGTAAGTGACATTAATTTGACCATCAATAGCGGTGATTTTGTGGTATTGGTAGGTCCATCAGGCTGTGGAAAGTCTACCACCCTGCGCATGATCGCGGGATTAGAAAGCATCAGCAGTGGCCAATTATATATAGATGGTAAATTGGTGAATGATGTACATCCGAAGGATCGGGATATTGCCATGGTATTTCAAAACTACGCGCTTTACCCCCACATGACCGTATATGAAAATATGGCTTTTGGTCTGAAATTAAAACGTACTCCAAAACCCGAGATTAAACGCAGAGTTTTAGCAGCCGCAGAGGCTGTTGATATGGTATCTTATCTTGAGCGCAGACCTAAAGCGCTGTCTGGAGGTCAAAGGCAGCGGGTAGCTCTCGGCCGTGCCATCGTACGCAATCCCAAAGTATTCCTTTTTGATGAACCGTTGAGCAATCTGGACGCTAAATTAAGAGTGCAAATGCGTGTTGAAATTGCGAAGCTACAGAATAAAATGAAGACCACCACCATCTATGTAACGCATGATCAGACTGAGGCCATGACGATGGCGGACAAAATTGCCGTGCTTAAGGATGGAATTTTGCAACAATACGACACACCTCTCAACACCTATAATCGTCCGATGAATCAGTTTGTAGCTGGATTTATCGGTAGCCCAGCCATGAATTTTATCAAAGTTAGTACGGTCGAAGGACCTGCATTGCAAGACGGGTTAGGCACGTTGAAAATTGATTTCGATTGGGGCAGATTTGATCTTGTGCTAGGACAAAAACTTATCCTGGGTATTCGACCAGAGGATATTTGGCCTCAGCACGAGACTAAGAATAATGGTGAACCGGCGATTGACACTTCCGTAATCACAACGGAACCGATGGGTAACGAAACCTTTCTTCATCTTGAAGTAGGATCTGGGTCTCATCAACTAATGGCCCGGGTTAGACCAGAACGATTATATACGAATGGTCAAAAACTGAAGATGGCATTCGATACGAAGAAAATACATCTCTTTGACATTACTTCGGGCAACAGAATTAACTAACTAACTAGTGGATGATGTCAGACTTGATAGGAGCGCCTTAATGGATAATTTTGCGAGGCAAATGGAATCATCTGAGCTTCCGTAGTACATCCAGATTTCGTCGCCTCTGACCACATGACCATTGGTGAAAATTACATCGCTGAAAAATCCATTTTTCTCGTACCCAGTCTCTGGCTGCATAACTGGAAATCTGGACCTTCCTAAAACCTTATAGGGATTGCTTAAATCCAATAGGGCTGCACCAAGACTATATTTTCCCTGCTGATTAGCACCATGGTAAATGAGTAGCCAGCCCGCCTCTGTTTTAATCGGAGCAGCTCCAGCCCCTACCCGTTGCTCATCCCAACAGCCTGGTCTTGTTTTAAGCAGACAATGATGATCACCCCAGTATTTTAAGTCTGGTGAAGAAGAAATCCAAATGAAATGTCCGCCAGGACGGTGACTACTGGGACGATTTAAGCAAAGATAGCGACTATCAATTTTCTCTTCGAATAATGCGCAATCTTTATTGGGAGGGAGAAATATGGTGCCATATCGGGTTATGGATTGCCAGTCAGAAGTTTCGATAAGACCACAACTGGCACCCAATGGTGAAACTTGGGTATAGGTAATAAAGAACTTGTCACCAATTTTTGTGACCCTACTATCTTCAATTCCATAAACTTCACAAGGGCCGCTACCAAAGATTTTGTGCAAATATTTTTTGCCCGGTTGCTGAAAATTTATTCCATCTTCACTGCAAAATAATCTAAGGTGGGATAATGTGGACAAATAAAATTCTTCTCTCACATGAATATATCGGGGATCACTAATGTTTACGTCAGGATCAGTACGGGGAAAAACCTTTTTTTTGATTTTACCCTTTCCGAGGACTGCAGTAGAAATAGATTCTTTCGTTTGGTAGGGACGTTCGGCAACACGGCTCAGAAGCCACACCTTACCTTGGAATTCGAAAACTCCTGGATTAAAAACACCGACAACTTCAAAATCGGGATCACTGGGTTGCACTTCGCTTGCAACGAGAATCGGATTTTTCACATGGCGGTTTACGTCAATCCAATTCTTGGGTTGTAATGATATTTTGGGCATAGTAAAGAATCATGTTAAAAAAAATTAGGGCCAGTAGCTGATATACTGGCCCTCTTATTCGCAAGCAGCAGATTTAATTCTTTATAAATGGTAAGGATCCCATATTTTGACCATCGAGTACAAAATTGATCATATAGGTCCCTGAATGGTAAGAGGCGACATCCAGCACTATTCGATTGTGTAATTCTCCGGCGGAGTATCTTCGCTGATCAATCTGACGGCCCGATTGATCAAAAATTCTCAAAGTTAGCGGATGAAGATTGTCTATTTGATGCTCAATGATCAAGGCCTCACCCGATGGATTGGGATAAATTATTTTGACAATGCTGGCAATTCTTTCTTGCAGCTCTCTTACACTCACGGACCCTGTAGTAAATAAATTCTTTACCTCGTCTTCAGTGAGGGCCCGATTGTATATTTTTAATTCATCTAGCGCACCGTTGAAATATTGTCCGCCATCCACATTATTGCTTCCCATGCCCAATGGTCGATTTGTACTATTGAGAATGCCTGGTGCTGGTTTACGATTGACTTCCACCCCATCCAAATAAATGATATCATCCTCACCATCATGTACCATTACGATGTGCCACCAAAAACCAGTCACTAGTTCATTACCATCACCAGAGTCCATGTCGGAAATGGCATTGTCAAATTGATCATTCTTGCTATTGGTAGTCCAAACGATCTTGAGGTGCTGTGGTAAAGAGATTTTCCAGCGTTGGTTCCAATGTCCGAAATCAAGAACATAAGCTTCTGCATCTTCTAAATTCTGCCCATCGACCCTTATCCAGAAACTCACCGAGGTGAAATCAGAAATTAATTGCACCGCATTTGCGGCAAGTACGGAGTCGCGATCTCCATCAAATTTAATCGCCATACCGGTCGGCCTGCCTTCGACCTCTTCAAATACAGGATCTCCACCGATTTCACCATGGTTAGCAAATGGAGTGGCATCATTGGCATCTCCATCAAAAGGATAATGAGCTACCAATCCGTCCTCGCCGGTGTCTACTGGTGCTCCCGTGCTGACAGTTAGATCTGCTAGGTCAGATAAATTGCCAGCCAAATCAAATGCCTGTACCTCAAAAGTGTATAAGGTTTCAGAGGCTAATCCGGTTACGACGACTGAACTTATACTAGCATCAACCGTGTCGTAAACTTCGAGATCTACAAAAATGATGTAGCCACCAATTCCCCGATCATCCGTAGCAGGATCCCAGCTCAGTGCCACCGAATTAGATCCTGCATTCGCAGTCAGATTCATAGGAGCACTGGGAGGAATGGTATCTGGAGTTTCATCCATGCCGGTGGTTACGTGCACGGTAGATGGTATCGATTCATTACCCGCTGAGTCAACTGCAGTCACACCGAAAGTTATACCGGTTAGTGGTGGGAGATTCTCGATGGTTGCATTAGTGTGCCCTGTTGATAGTATTTTGATCGTATCTTGCCAGACGTTGTAGCCACTCACGCCAATATTATCAGTAGAAGCTAACCAGGCCAGCTGTACCGTAGTAAATGAAACCTGTCCGGTTAGATTGAGAGGTGCACTTGGAGCTTCAGTATCGCTGGCACTAGGGACTGCAGATTGTTCGGCAAATAGGTCTGCTATTTCCTGATCTGTTAAAGCGATGTTGTAAACGCGTACTTCATCCAATGAGCCCTTAAAATAGGCTGCTACATCGATATTATTATATCCCATGCCAAAGTCATGAGTGGTTGAATTTAGAGCCCCAGCCACATCTTTTTCGGCTACCATCTGACCATCGAAGTAGATTTTATCCTTGATTGTGTCATGTACCATCACGACATGGGTCCAGGAGCCGGGTACCAGCTCGTTACCATCTCCTGAATCCATATCAGAAATACCAGAGGTATTATTGGTCGTCCAGACCGGCTTGCCATGTCCAGGTAGAGAGATTTTCCATCGTTCTTGCCATCCTCCAAAACTCAGTAAATAATATTCACCTGTAGCTGGCAATTCATCTACATTTACCCAAAAGCTTACCGTGGTCTGAGCTCCATTTAATTGTGGAGAATTTTGCGCAATTATACTTTGAGTAGCACCATCAAAGTGATAAGCATGGTTACTACGACCGAAACGATCTTCTGACAGCGTCGCCGTGGTGCTGGCATGATTGCGATACGAAGTTACATCCCGAGCATTTCCGGCAAATGGATAATTCGCTACTAAACCATTTTCAATCGAAGGCATCGAATTTTGCTGATCATATAAATCAGCAATTTGCTGGTCACTTAATTCAGTATTATAAAGCCGTACTTCATCTATTTTACCACTGAGAAAATTGCCACTGTCAATGGGATTATAACCAATACCAAAATCATATTTGGTGCTGTTTAAGGTACCCCCTACATCTTTGGTGGCAGCCAGAGCACCGTTAACATAGATCTTGTCTTGGGTCGCGCCGTGTACAAAGGCCAGGTGCGTCCAAGTTCCAGGTGAGAGCTCATTGCCATCACCTGCATCCATATCTGAAATGCCAGTAGAACCATTTGTGGTCCAGACTGCTTTGCCGTGTGAAGGCAAGGAGATTTTCCATCGTTCCTGCCAACCACCATGTGACATCAGGTACACTTCACCTTGGGCTGGAAGTTCGTCGAGATTGACCCAGAAAGCCACGGTTGTCAAATCAGAATTATACTGAACTGAATTTGCTACATCAATACCTTCCCCACCTGAAAATTGATATGCAGATCCTCCAAAACCAAAACGATCACTTGAGGGTGTGGCACCATAAATATGTCCATGATTATTAAATTGGGTTTCATCATTGGCTCCATCTGTAAATGGAAGATCTAATACTAAGTCTACGGGAGTAGCCGGAGACGTTGATTCCATAGCATAGATGGAGGCAATATCTGCATCACTAACTACCGTATTAAATATTTGCACGCCATCCAATGATCCATCAAAGTAATTGCCACCATCGATCGGATTAAATCCCAATCCCAGCGAATGGCTTGTACTATTAAGTGCACCTGTCACATCTTTTTCATTCGCAAGCACACCATTAATAAATATTTTGTCCTTAGTACCGTCGTGTACCACTGCCACATGAGTCCATGTGCCAGGTACCAGTGCATTGGTGCTATCTCCTGCATCCATGTCAGAAATGGCATCGGCATTGGTTGTCCATACCAATCTTCCATGGCCGGGTAACGATATTTTCCATCGCTCTTGCCAACCACCGAATGACGCCACAAAAACTTCGCCTTGGGCTGGAAGACTTCTAGGATTGATCCAGAAAGTTACAGTGGTAAAGTCAGAATTTAGCAGGCTGGAGTTTAGAGCAGTAGCTTCCGAGTTTTGACCATTAAAGGAAAGAGCCCGGCGTCCAAAGCCAAAACGGTCTGGTACAAGTGTCGTATTAGTACCTGCCAAATGATTACCATATTTAGTGAGGTCAAGTAAATTGCCCGTAAAATCATAAGCAGCAACATTGCCGTTGGCAAAGGATGGTGCCGTATTCTGATCATTGTACAGATCCATGATCTGCTCGGCAGAGAGTGCCCCATTGAAAAGCATGACTTCATCTAAAGACCCATTAAAATATAGAGAACCACCGATGGGGTCGTACCCAATACCCAGTGGATGGGTAGTGGAATTTAAATCTCCCGTAACTTCTTTTTCGTTGGCTAATGCCCCATTGATGTAAATTAAATCTTTGGCACCATCATGTACGGTTGCCACGTGCATCCATTCATCAACCACTAATGCATTTGTACTATCCCCAGAATCCATGTCTGATATGCCGGTCGTATTGTTGGTGGTCCAGACTGGCTTGCCATGTCCTGGTAAGGAAATCTTAAAGCGTTCCTGCCAACCACCATAGCTGAGTAAAAAAACCTCTCCTTGGGCCGGCAATTCTGCAACCTTTATCCAAAAGCTTACCGTAGCCGTTGCGCTTTGGAGATGATCCCCATTTGGAGCTTGAATAAAACTTTGAACACCGTCAAAAGCAAATGCTCGATTGGCAATGCCAAAACGATCTTGAGTCAATAAGGCTCCACAGATCATGGCATCGTTTGCAAAACTCGATGCATCTTCTGCGTTACCATCGAAGGGGTAGTAGGCGACTGTGTCTTGAGTCCAACAGATATTGGTCATCAGCATCAGTGCGAGCAAGCAAATGGAAAATTTGTAAATCATCTTCATGTATCTTTTTAAATTTTTAACGGAATATTTCTCTCTTACTATAATTTAATGAGTGTTTCGATAGCTACCAAATCTTGTTCTGTATCTTTTATTCGAATGTAATAGATGCCAGCAGGTAGGCTTTGAACATCAACTTTATGAGTCAAAAACTGCTTTTTATTTTTACTTAGCATGACTTCGCCTATAGGGTTAATAATATCAACGGTCAAATTTCGTGATGGCCATCGAGGATCAAAAAAATCTATAAAAATCTCTTGCACTGCAGGATTGGGAAATAACTTAATTTTAACCGTCCGATCATTTTCCGTGGCTGAAGTACTTATCGAGCTAAAGCGAAGAGCTATACTGTCAGGTGCCAGCGCATAATCATATATACGCAAGTCATCAATGACACCACGATAATTTAGTGATTGGTTATCGGGAAGCATTTGAGCGATTTCTAATCCGACTGGACTCGGATTAATCTGACCTGAAAGTCTCTGGAAACTATTGAGCTGACCATCAATGTAAATTGACATAAACTGTTGGTCGTATGTAACCGCTACATGATAAGAAGAATCTTCCTCAAGTCGGAGCTTCGTATCGAGATCTCCGACTGAGCCATCCTGTGTTTTCACGGTCCAGCGCAAGTTTCGATCGGGAATGGCCGAGATCTTCCACCGGTTATTCCAACTGCCGTGAGAAATAATAAATGTTTCGCGTTCAGGAAGTGCAAGTGGTGTAGTCCAAAACGCTACAGTAATACCATCTGTAAAATTTAATCTATCGTCGTTAGCTACGGATATATGATCATTATTTCCATCAAAAAAATAGGCGCTGTTACTATTTCCCAGCTCATCGTCGGTGAGTTTGGCACCCATTACCTGGCCGTGGAATTCATTACCACTTACGTCATCAGCATCACCATCAAAGGGATAATGGGCAACCAAATCTGCATTGGACGGCCGAGTATAATTGTAGGTCAGCAGTTGAAGTGAAGCCGACTGTGCAGCCCCTTTATCATCAGTTACAATTACCTGAATGGTATAGATACCGGGAGTGTTTGGACTTTCCCAGCTAGCAATTGCTTCTTGGGCGACCAAGTTGCCCCCATCTACGCTCCACTGGTAAGCCAATGGATCATCATTGGCATCACTGGCCAGACAGCGAATCTCTATGGCCTGCTGTAAGGGGAGGTATAAATTATCGGCTTCGATGCCATCAATAGTTGGGGCAAAATTGACCTCCTCTACCACTTCCAAATGCACCACAGCGCTATCAGTTTGGCCCGCTTCATCTTCCACCTTCAGGTGCAATTCATAAGTGCCAACCATTTGAGTAGGTAGCCACTGGATTCGATCTCCATCGCCTATGATTTCTCCGGCATCGGTAGACCAGGTCAAAACGACATTTTTAGATTCCAGATCTTCTGCTGTGGCAAATGCCAAAGCTGTATCACCGATCTCAATAATATTATTATCCAGAGCCAGAGCTTTAATTCGGGGAGGTCGATCAAAAGCGACTTTCGATTGCATAAAATCAATAATCGTATCATTGGCCTTCAGCAAATTAAATTCAGTAGTTATAGTCGCATCACTGGGTACCAAGACCAATGATATAGTCTGCTGACTTGCCATTGGAATATCGACCGAACCGCTTACATCTTCAAACAATAAAGTTTCAGAAATGGCATCATAAATATTAACTGATTTTTCGCCAACATCCAGATCAATACGCTGCTCATCTCCATGAGGATTGTAGATTAAATAGGAGGGAAAAGCAGGAGATCGATAAAAATCAGTGACCAATAAATCGAGTTTCAATATTTGGGAGATATTTGTGGTGTCGATAAGAGCTCCCAGGTAACCTACTGATGACGTACTATATAGCGATAAATTGGTCGCTGCCCATCCACCTTTAACGGCATCTCCTGTAGCAAAGGGACTCAATCCATTAAACTGTTCACGCATCGCCTCATAGCCAATTACGCCATCCGGATCATACTGCATAGACCACTCCGAAGCGTCTTGCATGGCGGACGGTAAAAATCCTGGATACATGAGTCGAGTTGCATTAGCGAGATTGAGCACCCACTTGGCAACGACTTGAGCGAAGCGTTTGTCATAGCGTACCATTGGCACTAAAGCTGCTGCCTGCTGCATACCGTTTAATTGAAAGGCATAGTCGTTTCCTTGGTCATTGGCTTCACCGACGAGGCCAGAGACGTCTAATCCACCCCAGGTGCCTTTAACCGTACCCCAACCGCGTAAAGGGCCCCGGTTGAAAATCCAAAACATTAATTTTTCTAAATTATAGGAAGTGCCCACTTCTGCATTCATCTTTGCAGCAATATATGCTCCATAGGGCAATTGTAATTCGTAGGATGGATTGGTGCCCAAATTATTTAGAAATTCTATGCTCCATTCGGCTCCTTTTAAGTACTCAGGATGGTCAAGTATTTTGTAAGCATGATAAAGTAGCCAGGCAAAGCTACCTGCTGCCTCAGGCTCGATCACTCCCTGTTCGGTCGGAGCGCCAGACACAAAATTCCAAGCGCGAAAGTTCATATTAGGTCTACTCCAGGGTGTATCACCACCTCCCATTTGCTGCACGGCCTGCACCATCCTATCAGCTATCATCACAAATTGTGTATCGGCTTCACCTATGCTTCCATATAAATCATACAATTGATAAAAATAGACATTAGGCATCATGTCATACCACCAATCAATGCCACTCCGACCACCGATATTATTTAAATAGATATTCTCATTGTTGGCATGATTAAAGTAATCTTGGCTGTACAAGATCCAGTTGTGACCGTTTTGGCTACTCTTGTCGATACCTACCAGGCTTGCACCTACCAGTGCAGATAACACATTGATTCCTTCTCCCGAAGTTTGATTGAAACTGCCCACGTAAGTCTTTAAACCAAAGGAGGGATTTTGGGGATAATTCAATCCACTGTCATCGATAAAGATCAGGGGCAAATAGTCACCCTGTTTTTGAAGGTCAAACACAATGGCATCGTAAGCTTTCGCTACTGCCTTCCAGTCTCGCAACTGATAGGGAGAAGGTAATTCCGGCATGTCAGCTACTCGGTCGATACCAATCTGATCTACCTGGCCCAAAATACAGTACGCAGTCAGAACGAGAAGTAAGAGGGAACTAATTAATCTGCTCAATATTTGCATTTAGTAACCCGGATTTTGTGTGAGCAATGGATTGAGATCTATCTCAGTTTGAGGAATGGGAAATACCTCATGTTTACCTCGCTGAAATCCATCTAATTTGTCGGCAGCAATTTCCCATCTTACCAAATCAAAAAATCGGTGCATTTCCAGTCCCAACTCCAATCTTCTTTCTCGCTGTATAAAGCTGCGCATTTCTGATTGATCCATAGTGGTAATGGGTGGTAAAACATTCTCCGGATTAGAAGATTGTGCTCGAGCCCGGGCACGCACCGACTCTAAAGGAACCTGAGCTTCTGCTACTCTCCCCAATTCATTTAGTGCTTCAGCCTCCCATAATAGTACTTCTGCAAACCGAATAGCTGTAATGTTTATTCCACCATCAGATTTTTGAGAAACTGCTTCCGCAGCCTGAAGGAATTTCACCGGGCTGTGACCAGTAGATGAAAACGATGGTATGAACCTAATGCCCAAATAATCATCGCCACGACTGGCGATGGTAGCACTTCTTCTTGGGTCATCAGCTTCGAAGGCCAAAGCAAAATCTTCTGTGATTTCTGCATAACCATATCCATCTTCGAGCTTTTTTGAAGCCCACCATTGATTGATATTATTACCCACACCCAGCTCTAAATTGTCATGGAATATTTGAAAAATATTTTCAGAATTCTGCTGGGAATCCGCTTGAAAATTGCTTGCATAATCATTCACCAGCTCATATATGCCTAAGGATTTGATTTCAGCTACGACATCCACCACTTGTGCCCACTCCTTCTGGTACAAATTTGTTTTGGCAAGCAACGCCAGGGCAGCGCCTTTAGTCACTCGAAAGATCTGACCCGGTGGGGGATTGAGAGGTAGTAGACCAGCGGCTTCCTGGCAGTCACTAACTATCTGATTATGCACTTCGCTTTTGGCAGATCGGGGTTGTCTAATTTCTTCTGGAGGCAATACACGTATGATTAGTGGCACATCGCCAAAGACCTGGGTTAAAGAGAAATAGTACCAGGAGCGCAGAAATAGAGCCTCCCCTTTGATCCGATCTTTCAATTCCTGGTCTGCTTCAATCAATGGGGTCTTTTCGAGTACAGTGTTGCATTGGGCGATGCCGGCATAATTTAATTTCCAATAATCATTTAATTCCTGGGTACGAGGAGTGTGACGGAATAAATCTATTTCCAAAATACCAGCTCTCGATCCATCCCCACCCGCTATCGCATTATCAGAGGCTACCGTACCGAAAGCCCAAAAGAAATTACTGTTGTTATTATTGAACAGAAGGGATTCGTAACAGGCATTTAGGACTTGAATAGCATCATCCGCAGTTTTAAAAAAAGAACCTGCATCTAGCCGACCAAGAGGCTCTTTGTCTAAGGCTTTGTCGCAAGACCAAACCAGCATTAGACCAACAAATAGGACTAGGACATGCTGATGAATGGAAAGTTTTTGCATATTAAATACCTAGGTTTAATCCAAAGATAAAAATGCGTGGAGCTGGGACTGTTCCCCAATCTATACCAACAGCAAGATCTGAAGAAACACCGAAGCCTTGAGTGTCGTTGGTATTTGCCTGAATTTCAGGATCGAGGCCTGAATAGTTGGTCCAGGTAAGTGCATTCTGTGCAGTAAGATATACTCGTAACCCACGGATTCGTTCTTGACTTCTAAACAATTTGCCCACATCATAGCCCAGTGTAATATTTTTTAAGCGGAGATAAGATCCATCTTCGAGAAAGCGAGTGGAAATTCGGCGGTTTCCATTGCGATCATCAATGCTCACTTTAGGGATATCAGTGTCTCGCTTTTCAGGGGTCCATCGATCTAAGATGGCCCGATAAGAATTGAAGCCGCGTGACTGCGTCTCATAGGCAAAATTACCATAGAGAAAATAGACATCATTGCCCTGGACACCTTGAAAAAATAATGAAAGATCAAAGTTGCGCCAGTTAAAATTGGCATTTAGTCCGTAAATAAAATCCGGAAAAGGATTGCCCAGATGTGCTCGATCTTTATCATCAATTACATTGTCTCCATTGAGGTCGGCAAACTTAATGTCACCTGGTCTGGTATCTTCAGTCTGAAATGGGCTGGATTCTACTTCTTCCATCGACTGAAATATCCCAATGGCATCATACACAAAAAAAGATCCAATGGGGTGGCCTGGTTCGGTCTTTGTAATTGGACCATCAGACAATCCGAAGCCACCCAGAATAGGCTCACTTTCAGAAAGGGCAATGACTTCGTTCTTTACTGTAGAGATATTCCCGGTAACCTGGTACTTAAAGTCTTTTGCTGATTGCCTGAAACTCAAACTTAGCTCCAATCCTTTATTTTCAACTTCTCCCGCATTGACAAAAGGTGGATTTACGTCTCCGGCGGTCTGGGGTAATGGTACCCTGACTAGCATATCAGTGGTATTCTTTTGATAGTAGTCAGCCACAATCGAGATCTGGTCATTGAATAAACTTAATTCCATACCCACATCAATTTGCGTGGTTGTTTCCCATTTTATGTTTTCATTTCCGGTTTCGACTACTTTCGCTCCTGTAACCACACCTCCTGCTCCATTGGGATAGACAAAGGAGCCTATTTCGACCAATGAGCTAAAGGGATATAAGCCGATCTCCTGGTTACCCAACTCACCATAACTTGCACGCAATTTCAAATGAGATATAAATGGTACATCAAAGAAAGATTCACTAGAAACATTCCAGGCTAAGGATAATGATGGAAAAAGGCCCCAACGATTTTCTGACCCAAATCGCGATGAACCATCCCGACGAAGAGCAGCATTGATGACATATCGATTTCCATAGCTGTAGCCAAGTTGACCAAAATATGAGAGCAGACCCCACTCTGAGGCAATGCCCCCAGCATCAACATCGCCTAAATCCTGATTCAAGCCGTTGTCAATAAAACGAAAATTAGGAGTGGTCGTAAAGAAGTTTCTAGCTGATGCCCCCAGCAAATCGGTCCGATTCTGAATGACCTCCATACCAAGTAGACCCGAAATTCGATGGCGACTAAAATTCTTAGTGAAGTCCAGGGTATTGTTCCAAACCAGATTGCGATTGGTCGATTGGCTTTCTGAAAGAGATGTCGGATCATAGATGGCTGCAGAAAGGCGCTCTTTAAAAATCTTTTCACGACTAAATAATAGATCAGCGCCGAGGTTTGATCGAAAGGTCAACTCCGGTAAAAAGTGGTACGCGACAAAGACATTTCCAAAGAAACGGTAGCGCTGTATATCCCAATCTGTCGCCTCGATAAACGCCAGTGGATTAGCGTTACCATCACCATATAAGAAGGGATCTCCCAATTGTGAGGTTGTGGGAATAAATTCTCCTTTATCATCGCGTATGGGCACAACTGGGGCTGCGATCAGCGCATAGCGTATTCCACTTAATTCATTTCCAGGGCCCGCACCATCGCCAGAACTTCCAATTACATCTCGATCTGTAAAGGAAATGGATATATTGTTACCCACTTGCAACTTATCGCTGGTGATTTCGCCATTAAAGCGAAGTAAATACTTGTTAAATCCCTGTCCTTTGAAGACGCCCTCCTGATTAAAATATTCACCCATTACATAAAATTGACCGGACTCGCTACCTCCTGACGCAGAGAGGATATGTTTTTGAGTAGGGGCTATTCTAAATACCTCATCTAACCAATTCACATCGGGTAAATCATTCAGAATAGCTGGATCATATAGTTCCATTTGCCGAATCGGGTCGCGCAAGGTGTTGGCATTAGTGATGGCTTCATTGCGAATGACAAGATATTCTGAAGCATTGAGAAGCTCGGGAAGTCGATTGGCTTCCTGCATGCCGAAATAACTTTGCAGATTAATTTGTGGTTTTCCTTCAGAACCTTTTTTTGTAGTAATTAGTATGACCCCATTGGCAGCTCGTGCACCATAAATGGCTGCAGCTGCACCGTCTTTTAGCACCTCAATGGACTCAATGTCTGAAGTAGAAAACATATTAAGGGCACCTGTGGTCGGTACGCCGTCGATGACAAATAAAGGGTCGTTATTTCCTATGGTTCCAACACCCCTTATTCTTACTGCAACATCATCTCCCGGTGCTCCGGTAGCTTGGGTCACTTGAAGTCCGGACACCTGTCCTTGCAGCGCTTGATCAAGGCCAAGTACAGGCAACTTTTCGATGTCTTCAGATTTGATAGAGGAGATGGCCGTCGCAATGTTGCTCTTAATTTCTTTTTTGTAGCCCGTAACCACAACTTCTTCGAGAATTTCGACATCAGCGTCAAGCACTACATCTACCTCGGTCCGGCCATCTAGTGGCACCTTTTGCGTGGCATAGCCAATATAGCTGAATACCAATGTATCCGGTGCCGATACGACGATACTGTAATCTCCATCGATACCAGTAACCGTGCCTTGACTACTCTGTAAACTGACGACATTAACTCCAATGAGAGGTTCTCCATCCTCAGATGTTACAATTCCACTGACGGTGGTCTGGCCAAAAGATACTTGGCTCTGTGCAATCAAACAGAGTATTAGAAAGGGGATAAAGTGGGACCTCATGTCATAGCCTGTTTTATCTAAACAATATACATGCTTGGCAGGGATACTCAGCTCTCTATCAGAAGAACTTCCAACGTATTTTCTGTTCATTCAAACCCCGTTTAAGCCCTACTTAAGTCTTTGGCCTGTCCAAGTTAATCCTAAACCATCACAAAAATTAAGTGATTTTAGTCTTTAGATTTAGTACTAATCAGCATAAATATTGTACTTTAATGAATTCGTCTGCTAGAGCTATTCTGTGTATGAAATCAAAAAATGGGACACCTATATGAAAGTATTTTCTGAAGTAACGCCGCTAAAGAGTGAGGATCTCTTCATTGTACTCGATTCCATTAATAAAGGCTTTGATTACCCCCTACATCATCACCGGGAGTGTGAGCTGAATTTAGTCCTTGGGAGCTCAGGTAATCGTATTGTAGGCGATTCCTATGAAAAATACCATCAAAGTGATCTGGTATTAGTGGGTCCTTATGTTACACATAAGTGGGATGATGCCGATAAGACCGCTGATCCACCCTCTGATTGTCGAGTGATCACATTGCAATTTGATATGGGGTCATTTGATAGATCCGTCTTATCCAAGAAGCCCTTTGTACAGATCCAATCACTGCTTGGTAGGGCGCAAAGAGGTATAGTTTTTAGCGGACATACTCGCCAGCTAGCCATGGAAATCTTAAAGCGTTTGAGCGTCAAGAAGGATTTCGAAGCGGTGTTGGATTTTTTAAACCTGCTACACATATTATCTATCAGTACTTCTTGCCGGTATCTGACAAGTATAGGTTTTGAGCCCGGCGCCTTGCCTTCCCATAGTGACCGATTTATGCAGGCACACCAGTATATTTTACGACACTTTCAGCAACCAGACCTTCGTCTGGAGCAAGTCGCTAAGTATGTTTCCATGAGCTGTTCTGCATTTAGCCACTTCTTTAAAAAATATACGAATCGAAGCTTTTCTGATTTCTTGATAAAAATGCGTCTTGGCCATGCTAGCAAATTGCTACTTGACACAGATGATCTGATTGGAGACATCGCCTTTACATCAGGTTATAATAATCTAGCTAATTTTAATCGCCAATTTAAGAAATACTATGGTTGTTCTCCCAGCCATTTTCGCATTCGATATCAAAAATCGGTTGCCTTTGACAATGATAGGGAAATCACTCCTGGTCAATTTGTACTCAATCAGCAAAATGACAGTCCGATAAGCAAAGATGTGGGGCTAGACTATCACACTAAATTAATTCACTACTAGATTTTAACAAATAATGAGTAGTGACTAGAAACCATGTGATGAAATAGCCGGGACAATCGTTTATCTATAACGGCTATACATCCCGACTCGACTTCATACAACTGGTCAGCCACGAGTTTCTTCACAACTGGAATTTATGGTACTTGTACTGGCAGGGAAACCAATGAAGAAATTGTAGATAATAATTAATGTGTTTGCCTACTAAGTACTCTGTCAAGCCAATTATTGTCGGCTATTTTAATGCCTTTTTGCGCTTCCCCATCCACTGCACGTGATCAATCGCAACAGGATTTTAATTTTGGCCCATGGCCAAAAATCACTCGTTGATGTCGCAGATCCCCGCCCGACTGAACTGTCGTTCGGGCGGGCCTGCCTGGCGGTGGCTCGAGCAGACTAGGCAGATAGGCTCACTGTAGGCTCCGGCTCTGACTGTGGCAGCCCATCCCCTTTCGCGGTTCTCTCACTTTACGTGCTGTCGCATGTAACTCTTCGAGATCGGTCGTTCATTCCTGGAACTTCATCAAAAATCAAATTAAAATAATTCAACATAACTAACTTGACAGAGTACTGGTCTATATCCAAAATATTTCAAAACCGATCTCACTCAAAGGTTATTAGAGGTACCCTATAGAAAACAATACCGATAGAATTACCAAGGAATTTTAATATTAATAGAGAGGATGCAATGCATTTTATCCAATCTTTATACAACATCATAGATGTTACCACCTATCACGAAATAGTGCCAAAGACATAAAGATCAGATCAATAGAAATGCTGATAAAAAGTTTTGCCAGAAATCGAAGCTATTTAGATAATCAATACTGTGAAACCCGCATCTCAAACTTACCCCAGTACCCGGTTCGAATATTCCTCCACACTAGTCAAGCCATCAAGGCCAAGTTCTTTGCAAAGGTTGTCCATCTCCATCGGCCAGCCATGGGCATAAGTCAACATGAGGCTCGCAAAGGTCTTGCTCAATGGATCGGGAGCCTCTTCCCATTGATTTTGCAAGGCTGCGACCGGCACTTTTTCTACCTGAAATGAATCGCCGGTTTTATTTTCGAAAATCTCCACCACTTCCTGTGGGCTTAGTGCCTCGGGGCCGCCAATCATAAGTGTACGTTGATTAACAGAGGGATTGTCAACACAGGCGACAGCAAAGCGGGCAACATCGGTGAAAGAGACCCAATTGGTCTTGTTGTCTCCCCGTAGAGGCGGGCTGCGCGATTGGCATAGTCAAATCCAACCGCTGGACTAAGCCAGATCTCCATAAAGTAATTGGCATGCAATGCTGTCCAATTCAGATTGCTTTCCTTCAGCCGGCTTTCCACGGCTCGCTTGGCATCATCAAGGGCGTTGGGGAAGTCTGGCGTAGGCGGAAAGGATATATAAATAAATTGTTCGACGCCTGTACCGAGGGCGGCCTCGACAAGTCGAAGCTGACCGTCATGGTCTACGCTTTGAATCGAATCGCCTTCCTGACGGGAAAAGGTGGAAGAGGCGGTAGATATGATCGTTCGAATGCCCTGACAGGCGGTAGACAAAGCCTCACCGTCTTTCAGGTCTCCTTCAACAATCTCACAACCCCATGCAACCAGTTGTTCCTTTTTACCAGCATCTGAAGAGGGCCGTACCAACGCACGGACTTTTCTGTTCTGGTCAATGAGTAAGCGGCAAATCTCTCCACCCAGCATTCCGGTTGATCCAACGACAAGTATCATGATAAAAATATTTTATAGACTATTTATGATTGCTAGAGTTTCTGTTGAAGCTCATGTACTGATTGAAATTAGCGCATTTATTACGATAAACGGAACAATTTACTCTAGCAATAGCAACGGTGATTTATTTAGTGGAGAAACCACTCGACTAGTCCAATGGAAAGACGCCATAGATTGTTCCTCTAACAAAAGGTAGGTGCAATTGAGCCCTTAGTAGCATTATTGGGAGAACTATTCCCAATTGGCATCAACGAAGACTAATTTTTGAGGTAAACTATCACGATCAAACTGGTATCTGGGGAAAAGATATGTTCTCGCCAGAAATCTGTAGCTCGCCCCAGAGCTAGGTGTCTTCTCTGGCAGGTCGAGATTTGTAAAATTAATTCTAAAGCCTCATTCTCGATTTGGATTTGTCTGATGTTTTAAGAGAATATAATCCTCGTTTCCCCAGTGGTTCAAAATGTTAACATATGCCATGAAAGTGATCCCAGTTGTGATATTTTCGAGCGATGATGAAGTGGGGATAGTCACTCGATCATCTCCCTCACAGAGAAGGGAAGAGATGATTTGCGAGAAGAACAGGCTATAAGTGCTGAGACTCAGGAAAGCTATCAGATTCAGTTTGTGACTCGATCTCATGGGTAATTGGTTGCTTCATAATAAGATGGAGTTTCATTCATCGATGACCAATCAACATCAGGAGAACTTTACTGTTAGGACGATCATTTTTCTTTTGGTCGCAAGCATCGTTCCTAATCAAAAGGATTGAGCTCTTCAAAATCGACAACAAAATAATTTAAAAACCCATTGAAAATCAATGGGTTAAAAGATTGTTATGTAGACCCACTAGGACTCGAACCTAGAACGACAGGACCAAAACCTGCTGTGTTGCCAATTACACCATGGGTCTAATTGCGGATGCAAAAATAAGCTTTTCTGAGGAATATGCCATCAAGTCTTTTAGCCGGTGTAACGCCGTTGCTGTTCTTGGTTAGATGGCAATCTTGCTGGAGAGTTGTCATGAGCATCTGGAGCGGATGTCAGTTTAGGATTTCATGATTCGTGCGCGTTTCAAGTGCAGAGAAAGGAAATTTGTATGACTTCAAGCGACGTAATCGCAGAGCGAATGATAGGGTATGGGAGCCATATGACTCACCTTCACAGACAGTGCCACTGAGGTGAGAATGTCGTTCTGTAGTCTGCCTGCGCTGCCCATCTATGTGTGGCTCGAAGCAACTTTGCTTATTCTCTCAAGGATGAACATTCCGATCAGCAATCACGTCAAGCTAAGACCTGTCTGTTCAGATGACTAAAATGTAATTAGAAGGATTGAAAATAGAGCACCAGAGTTCCATTCTTGTAAATATCTGAAAACAACAAGACGATGTGGAAGTGTGGAGTTTTGATAAAAAAATTAACTGGGATGACCACATAAATTCAAGCGCCGACCTTGCTTTTGATATAACTTTAATCTAAGCTATTAGACCGTGAGTACGAACGCACACCTGGCTATCTATGCCCTCCTATGCTCTGTGGCCTTGGTCAGAGCTGATGTCACTATCCTGACATTTGAAGATCACAATCAAAATTCGGTGAGAGATGTTGGGGAGCCATTGATTGGTGGCTTACTGGTGACTGCTGTAGATGCTTCTGGTTCCGAACTGCCCTTCCTTGATGACGGTGCGGGTACCTACCGGCTGCCAGGAGAAGTGATTACCAGTCGATTGAAAATCGTCATATCAGGCTACGGGCCTGATCTGAAACAGGGAAAAAATAGAGCTACCACCGTATTTTTTGTGAATGATGGAGATGCTGTGGACGTACCTCTTGCGACAGAAGTTCCGGTAGATCCCAACTCCTTGGAAATCATGATTCCCTGCTATGAAAAAGGTGCATCCAGTCTTCAGGGAGAGATTCCCGGTTTCGTCCGCATTCCATTCACTGCCGAGGGTGTTGCCAAGCAATTTGGTGGCAGCGGCCCTGACCCTACCGTTGATGTGACTGTAAACCAGATAGGGTCTACCTGGGGGGTGGCTTTTCAGAGCTCCCGGGATCGTGCTTTTGCATCTGCATTGGTAAAACGTCATGTCGGCCTAGGACCACAGGGGTTGGATGCGATTTATGCCATTGATTACAGTACAGATGCAGCGAAGCCTGCGGTAGGGTATTTCAACATGCAAGGACTGACGCCATCGGTGGGACCACCTATTGATCTTGGTAGTCTACGTCGCGACATCGTTGATGTAGTGATTGATGAGACCATGCCGTATGCCCTATCTACCGTTGATAACCATGTTAGGCGGGCCAGTTACGACATAGATGCCTTTGCCAAGGTAGGTACAACTGGCTACGGTGATATCGAGATCAGCGAGGATGGTCGTACCCTGTGGATGGTCAATCTGCATCAACGATCACTGATGTCATTCGATGTTGACCAAGAAGAATTGAGCCCATCAGCGGCCAAAATAGAGCATTATCTCCTGGAGGATTTACCCGGTATACCCAATCTTAACTTTCGCTTTCGCCATTGCATCAATGCCGGTGGCAATACCAACGTTAATGGGGCTGAAGCCTTTACCGATCGCAACCGGGTAGCCTGGGATAAAAACCGTTACTCAACGGGGGGCAGTTTTGGCTACCGGAATTTCAATGCCCAGAATGTGATGAATGTCTCGATGCAAACCAGTGGGCCTGAGCTTTACCAGACTTACCGCATAGGAAGCTTTGAGTACAATATCCCTGTTCCTGTTAACGAGCCTTATGAGGTCTTGCTACATTTTGCTGAGCCAAATGATATGAAAGTAGGTGACAGGGTTTTCGACATTATGAACGGATCTCAGATGTTGGCAGAAAACTTTGATATCGTGGAAAGAGCTGAAGCCACTGAAACTGCCTTCGTCTTAAGGCTTCAGGTAGAGCCAATTGACGGCATGCTCCAATTACGCTTTGTGCCCAAGAAGGGTAATGCCTTGTTGGCTGGACTGGAAGTGATTGGGTCGAGCATTTCGATGTCTGGAGTCTTAAGGCCATGGGGATTGGCCTTTAATGGTGGTAGGGGTTATCTGGGAGTGGTTGCAGATGCCAGTATTTCTCTGTCGCGAGACCATTTGTTTGCTTACGTTTTATCATTTGATCCCAAAAATGTCGAGGCTGGATTTACTGAGGAAGTTGTATTCCCTTTGGGATATCCCAGGGAAAGGGCTTCCAATGCCGATCAAAACAATCCTCAACCTTTGCGGTCTGCAGCTTGGCAACCCTGGGTCAGTGACTGGGAGCAGACATTGATACCTACGCAGGGAGAGCCAAAAAATATCCAGGGCTCCCTCTTATGTGCCTATGCTCAACCAATCCTGTCGGAAATCAACTTTGCATCGGATGGTTCGATGGTGATTGGATTGATGGATCGATGGGCACACCAGGTAGGGTTTAACAATTACTGCACTAATCCCGGTGACCGGACCTTGCTGATTGGCTACGCTGCCGGTGATGCTTTAAAGGCATCGTTGGAGGAAAATGGAATCTTCTCATTGGAGGAGTCCAACCAGGATGATGGACGCTTTTACCGCAAAGATGATGGGCCAAGCTATGGTGGTGAATTCTTCTATGAGGACTATTATGATACAGATTTGGCGCACCATGGTGAAATTGGGACAGGAGGGATGAATGCTTTTACCGGAAATGACGAAGTCGTTGCCACAGTACGCAGTCCCCGGGAGATTCGACTGCCCTTTTTTGATTTCGGTGGATTGTTCAGCCAGGGATTACACTTTTACGATGCCAATTCTGGTCAAAGAACTCGAGAATATCTCTTTGTCGGTCCGGACATTATTGGGAAAGCCAATGGATTAGGGGACATAGAATTTCTTAAAGGAATCACACCACCCTCAGTTGGCAACTTTGTCTGGTGTGATGCCAATGCCAATGGTGTGCAAGATGCCACCGATTTTGGCATCGATGGTGTCACGATTACTTTGCACGACCGTGAAAACGCATCGATGGTGATCGAACAACAAGTTACCACCAACAATGGACAGTACTTTTTTGATGACTTGCTGCCCAATCACTGCTATGAGCTGCGCATTGACATCAGTCACCTAAAAGCGATGGGATTTGATGGAGCTGTTTCTCCTCAGGGTGTTGGTGACACCATTGACGATTCCAATGCTGATGATCAATCTATTCCCGGCTTTGCCATAGCTCAATTTTGTACCGGTAACATGGGTTTAAATCGGGACGATATTGATTTTGGATTTCTCGGGCCTGAAGCTTTAGATGCCATGAAAATCCTTTGCGAAGATCCCAATATTTCGATGGGGAATTTACCATGTGCAGATTTTGACCTTCCAGAAGTGCGAGCATGTGCTACCAGCAGCAGCAATACGGAAGTCAGGATTTATCCTACTGTCAACGACGCTACTAACATGACCAATGAGATTACCAGCAACATTAGGGTCTGTGGTCCTGACAGCACGGTCTATGCCCGGGTAATGATCAACAGTGATCAAAATTGCTTTTCGATATCGCAAATTGAATTGATGGTGCAGGAAGGTGCTGGTAGTCGACCCGTAGATTTTGTGGAATTGATCTGTCCCAACAGCACCTTTGATATACTTAGTTATTTACAAAGCCAGGGTTTTAGGGGTGATGCTACTACCGACGTGTATACCGATTCCACTAAATCGACTCCGTACATCGGTGATCTTAGAGCCGTTGATGCCGTTGGGGCTTTTCCTTTCACCTCGTATTATGACGATACTTTGGTCGTCGGAGGCTGCGGTGCTTGCGGTTCCGTGACCCTGGAGTCAACCGTGCTTGCTCAAGTGTTTACGAGCAGTGTTGATTCAGTGTGTGGTTTAGAACCGTTTGATCTTACCACTGTGGGTGCTGCCCTTGAGCCCAACGGCTCTGGTGCCTCAGAGGCCGTTTGGAGTACTTCGGGCAATGGCATGTTTACTGGCGACAGCACCTTAGCTGGGGCCCAATATTATATCCCTGATAGCGTGGATTTACGTGATGGCCAGGTAACACTCACCTTAACAGTAATGGACGATCCTTGTACTGTTGTGAATGCCAGTGCTTCACTGGTATTGACCTTACTTTCAGATAGCCCGCAACCTTTGCCAGCCCGATCAAAGGATACCATTGATTGCCATCACCCATTTGCCCTTGACCCGGTCAACAATGACACTTTTCCGGGATGTCGCCTGGTGGTAGACTGTGAGGAGATCCTGGTTGGTACACCGGTAGACTATCAATTCTTATTGGGAGACTGTGAAAACATCATCAAGCAGATCAAGAGGACACTGCGATTTGTGCACAACAAGCAAGAGTACTTCTGCATGGATACCATTGCGGTGCGAGCTTTGCCCGACACTTTGATTTGTCCTCCCGAACGAGACAGTGTTTACTGCCATACCGGATACCTCAAAGATGAAAATGGCCATCCCTCTCCGTTGGAAACGGGAGTGCCCATGGCTGATTCTATTCCTCTATGGCCCGCGCCACCAAGCATCTGTGACATTTCGATCAAATACAAGGACTTCGACTTTCACGACCAGTGCCCCAATACTATCCGGCGGGAGTGGTTTATTAAAAACAACTGCACCGGCGCTTTTGATTCCTGTGTTCAGTGGATCATGATTTTCGATACGATTGGCCCCACTTTTACCGCTATTGACACCAATGCATTTATCGTAGCAACACCTTCGAACAGCCATGAGTGCATTGCCGAAACTTACGTCCCCTGGGTGGAAGTGGAAGATACTTGCACCGACATTAAGCAGGTCAAAGCGATAGTAAGTGGCGTAGGAACAGTGGTTTTGACCTACAATGCTGATGAGCATCGCTGGGAGAGCCACGAGAAGATCGAGATCCCCTTGGCTCAACTCGTTTTTAGTGATGATTTTGAAGTTCAAAACATTACCTACATCACCTATGAAGCGGTAGATGAATGCCACAACAAAACTACTTTAGACTCCATTCCTATGGTTGCAGTTGATGATACCAAGCCGGTGGCCATATGTGATAAAGGGGTAAATGTAACGGTCTCAGACAGCATCATCTGGGTACCAGCCGAGACCTTTGATGAGGGCTCATGGGACAATTGCGGTGTTGAGATACTGCTGGCCCGCCGGGTAGATTGGGCTACCGCCTGTGGGGTGGATTTGTGCGATAGTCTGATTTATGTATGTGAAACCGAGCACCACGATTCGCTGTGGTGTGCGGTCATTGAGGCCGACAAGCACATCAACCCAGTAGAGGCACACTATCAGCAAGCCCTGGAATGGTTGTGTCAGGACCGTCGGGCTTGTACCTTGCCATTCTTGCTTGGCTGGACCTATGACTTGCTTCAATATGGAACCAAAGATTGCCGGGAGCATCCCTATCCGGTAGATGCAGATTTTGTGGATCGGATGATTGATGAGTGCATCAATGAATTTGGCTTCATCCTTCCGTGCTTTAAGGCATTGGATCAGGATACGGTGGCTGTGGAAGATCTACTTGAGGACAGTACATTTATAGATAATATCATCGCAGACATCTTGAAGATCGCCGATCTGGGATTTTTCATTGGTAGTGAGTATACCTTATCAGACATTGGCAAGCAGATTGGAGGCGGCTGGAGTGATGCGGTACCGTTCTGTTGTGAAGATGCCTGTCAGGAGGTGATGGTGGAGGTGTTGGCCATGGATTACTGGTGCAACTGGAGTAAGTGCTGGACTACGGTGAAGGTAGAAGACAAGACACCTCCCGAGGTGGTGTGTGAGTTGTTTGACGTGACGGTAAGCTGTGCCAGCTACAAGACCTACTATCAGGATGCGGTCGAGATGGCCTTGGAGGGAGATTTCGATAGTCTGCAGTCGGTATTGGGCCGCTACGATAAAGTGCAGTTTGATCCGTACGACAATGTGCCTGCCAAAACCTCCTTTGACATCTATGAGTTGAATTGTGACTCCAATCTGGTAGAGAAAGACAGCTTGATATACGATGAGCATGCGGGGTATGTATGGAAGACATTCAGCCACTACCGTGCGGAATATGATACGGTGGTACGCACCCAGTACAATGGGCAGATCGCCGATGATTGTGGATTGATATGTATCGAGGAGAAACCCTGGATTGATCTGGATGTCTGTGGCAATGGTCGCATCACCCGGGTTTTTAAGTTCGTGGGTCAATGTACCATTGAGGGTAGTGGTCATGTAGCCGATACGCTCAAGCGAACCCAGACGATATGGATCCGGCCGGATTGTGAGATCAGCAAAGCGATGTTTGAGGTACCCAAAGATACCCTGGTATACGATTGTGGCATCACCTATATGGATGATGGCAGTGGCAATGCAGCGGGATCAGCAGCTCCGGCATCTACCGGACAGGCCAGGTATAGTTTCGACAACGATTGCCGGTTGGTGGGCATAGGATACTACGACAAGGTGTTTAGGATAGTAGGTGGCGATCAGGGCTGCTACAAGATCATCCGTACCTGGTGTTTTGCCGATTGGTGTGCCATCGGAGGGGAGCCCTCGACAAAGGATTGGTGGTGGGATCCCTATTATGAAGGTAAGCTGCTCAAGTGCACCCAAAAGATCATTGTGCTTGATTCTACACCACCGGTATGTACGATGGAAGATATCCCAGAGGTTGTCGAGACACAAGGGTGTTTTTACACCTTGGATACAGAGGTGCAGGTGGAAGATGAGTGTGGTGTGTTGAAATACTCCTGGAAGGTGACCGATACCAAGACTTTGGAGGTAATAGCCAGTGGGCAGGGAGTCCTAAACAGTGAAGTCAGCGAAGCCTTTTCGGTACAGGCCGAAGACTTACCTGCCAGTACTTACAGTCTGAAAGTATCGGTAACCGATGACTGCCAGAATGAAAGCATATGTGATAGAATCTTTACGGTAAATACCAGCAAGAAGCCTTCACCGGTGTGTCTTACGAGCATCACCATCGAGTTGAATCCGATGGATCGCGACAATGATGGAAATGAGGATACAGCCATGGCAGTGGTGTGGGCAGATGAATATGACCGGAGCAGCATTGCAGCCTGTGGCAGTACTCAGGAAAGCCTCACATTTTTGATTGATGACGGGCAAGGAGATCCGGAGTTGCCAGATTTGACTGCCACCAGCCTGGAAGTAGGTTGTGCACATATTGGTCCCAATCCTGTAAGAATGTATGTGTTGGATCAAAGTGGTTCTTGGGATTATTGTGAAGTGATCCTGGTTGTCCAAAACAATATGGGAGGCTGTGAAGCTATTTCTACAAATAATAACCTGGTGAGTGAAGCATGGCCAGGATTCATCTCTACAGTCAATCAATCAAAAGAGGATTTTTCACTTGACGGTAATCTTGGCCGGTACGATTTGCAGGGACTGAAGGACGCGCCTACTTCTGGATCGTATTCAATACTGAATCCGAATCGAGAGAATTACCAAACGGAATATCGATTAGAACAGAACTGGCCCAACCCTTTTGTCTACGAGACGCAATTCGGTTTTAATTTACCCCGGAGGGAAAAATTTAAGATTACAATTACTACCTTAACTGGTCAGATATTGAAAGTGATAGAGGGCCCTGAGAGCAAAGGATATCATTTGGTAAAGGTCAATCGAAATAAAGATCATTTACCGCCTGGAGTGTTGTTCTATATTTTTCAGTCGAGCGAATTCCATGCTATGAAGAAAATGATCCTTATCGAAGACAATTAGATGAAGAATGAAAACCGAAATCGATAAAGTACTACTGGCAATTGACCAAGAAAGAGAGAATGTGGCTCTCCTGCACTATGCACTGCTGATGGCCAAAGCCTACTCGTCCGAGCTTACTCTGTACAATGTCTGTGAAGACAATAAGAAGGAAGAATTGATTTGGTCACTTGACTTGCTTGGAGAATTTAAAGAGGAAAACACACCTCCCGAATATCAGGACGTAAAGGTGGCGTTGATGTCTGAGGCCGGAGACGTAGTGGAAAGGATCAAGGATTTCCTTGATCAGGAAGATGTTGATCTCCTGATCACTGGCAACCATCATGGCCTCACTACACTTGAAGCTTACTTCACCAGTGTAGTCATGGGATTGTTGAACGAAATCCATACTCCTCTATTGGTAATTCCGGAGAACGCACCCTTTAAGAAAATGAAGAAATTGCTGTATACCTTTGACCTGCATCTGTGGGAGTTAGGCATTATTAACCATTTTGCCGAACTGGCAAAAATGTTAGAGGCTGAATTGGTCTGCTTGCACATCTTGGAAGATGATGAGAACTTTAATGAGGTGCAGGAAACCTACAATATTGTGCAGTCAATCTATGCCGCTCATCAGCGATATCATGATGTCATCTCCTTGGATCTAAGGGTCGGAGATCACAACACGATCGCTTATTATTGTGATGAAGAAGCGGTCGATATGATGATTACTTATGGCGGAAATTCAGACTGGAAGATTCAAACCGTTGAATCATTGCCCGGGCAGATGCTGCGGAAATTGAACATTCCCATATTTATCTGGAAGTAAGTTAAATCGCTTATTCCCTTAAAACCCAGTTTATCATCAGCCTCGACATGATTAGCATACCTTCGGCTGCCATTAAGTGAGATCTAGGTTCGCCACTGTAATCTGACTCCTATCTTGGTCCGAAGGTGGATTTGACATCTTAGTTTAATGAATATGTTAAAGCAGCAATCACGAGTTTGATGGCGTTTTTTATTGAACTAACTTGTGGATATCAACAAGGAAGTGGAATTCTTGCATGGATTTTGTATTGAAAGTTGAACACGAAGAACGCGACTTCATCGCTGCTTGCGTGCGTAAGGAGAAATGGGCCCAGAAACAGCTCTACGTTGAGCATTATGGATCGATGATGGGTGTGTGCTTGCGGTATGCTGGAGACCAAGATGAAGCCATGGATATTTTGCACGAAGGCTTCATCAAAGTGTTTAAAAACATCAACAAATACAAACCAGGTACGTCTTTAAACGCATGGATCAGAAGAATCATGATCAACACGTCTATTGACTACTACCGCAAGAAAACGCGCCGACGTACAGATGATATAGAACAGGCATATGATCTCAGTCATGAGGGTGTAAATGCCGTGAGTATTTGCGGGGAGAAGGAAATTCTGGCAGCCATTCAAAAGCTGAGTCCTGCTTATCGCACCGTATTTAATATGTATGTGATCGAAGGGTACTCACACAAGGAGATCGCTGATGAATTAGATATTTCTGAAAGTACCTCTCGGTCAAATCTGGTTAAGGCCCGATTGAAGTTACAGGCGATGATTGAACGATTTTCGACAGTTAAATGAAAAGTAGTTTGGAAAACCCTTTCGACCAATATATTAAGGAATCACTGGAGAACTATCAAGCACCCTATGATGAAGGGTCTTGGGAGCTGTTGCAAGCAAAAGTGGATGCAGCAGCAGCCAAAGATGTGGATCAACTGGCGAGAGAATCCTTGCAAGACTTCAGTGTTCCGTATAATCCAGCTTCATGGCAAGTACTGAGCAATAGACTGGAAAACTTAGATTACCAGCGCAAGCTCATTGCGCTCAAATTGGTGGAGGCAGCTATTATCGTATTGGCGCTTATCACGGTGATTCGGTTTGTACACCAGGTTCCCTCATCTCCAGATCAACAGAATCGTGACGACAGAGTACAGGAGATGGCGGTGGTTGATCCGGCCTCCTCTAGCCAAGAACGAAATGATGTTAGTGGCAAATCGGAAAATGATCTTACCCTGGCTGAGGCAGATCTGCAGGCCAACGCTGATGAAAGAAGCGAAATAGTGACGACCCAAAGGTCAAATGCTAATTTTCGCCAAAGTAAAAAGACACTTGTTGAAAAAACGCAACCTGCCATTCCATCTAGAGAAGAGCTAAACATCGCCCCGCTTCCACTCGCCATGGGTGGTGTAGAAGCTCCCCAAAATGATTTGGCCACGGCTAAAACCAACTCATTAGAGACCGATTTCCGTGATCGGAACCCACTCCATCCATTGGATGAGGTTGCTCACAAACCGGGAACCTTACGAGCAAAAAAGAATGTGGTTTTTGCCTCACTTGCCGGAATACCCACCAAAACTGCCAAAGTAATTATGCACGGAGATATGCCGATAGCCTTGGTGGCTCCAAAGCTTAAAAAAACCAGCTTCATCACCACGAAAGTGGGCGCGTATCGACAACTAAGTAACCATAGTGTTTCATTCATTGGCCAAGCCAGGCAGATCAACACCCGTGAGGTCAAGAAGACGGGTGGGCTGGGTGTTATGACGGCAGTCCAATTTGGAAAAGTAGGCTTTGATTTCGGTCTGGCCTATGGAGCTATGCGATACTCGGGCTCTTTGAGTGATGTAGATCTGCGCAAAGCACAGGTACCAGTGCACCTCCGAGTCATTCCAGTGTCCAATCGCTACTTCGAAGTATACCTCAAAGGAGGTGCCACCGCTCATGGGGTGCTGTATGCCTGGTATGAGGAACCACTCACCGGCCGTTCTTCTTCAGTATCAGAATATGTGCCGAAATTTAACGATGGTCTCTTGTTTAGCAAGAACGGGTTCAGTGAACAAAATCTCTATTTCTCCATCAATGGCGGGATAGGTATCGAGGCCAAAATCATCGAAGATTGGTCTTTATTTGTCGAGGGCCTGGTCCAAAGGCACCACAGCGGTGATATCGGCTATGACGCTACCAAAATTAATACCCTGTCGCTCAATCTGGGCATCTATCGGACCCTCTGACCAGGAAAAATGTATTCTGGTCTCAAGTTTGAGTGAGTAATTGTGCCGGATATCCTCTAGCCGACAAACCATTCCCTATTTTCGATTGTCTTATTTCCTAAAGGATCTATGAAGCTCCCAGTTGGTCTAGTGGCTTTGCTCGTCATTGGCTGTACGGTTCCTAAAAAGGAATCTGATTCGAATCCCATTTCCCACGAGTTATGGGATGCTTTATTGCAAAAATATGTGACCGCCGACGGTTGGGTCGATTACGCTGCATTTCATCAGGATACATTGGCGCTCAATCAGTACCTTGACCTCCTATCTTCTGCTCATCCCAACGATAAGCATTGGAGCAGGGATGAGCAGTTGGCTTACTGGATCAACGCATACAATGCATTTACGATCAAATTGATGCTCAAACATTATCCCATAAAGAGCATCAAGGAGATCAAAAAGGGAATTCCCTTTGTCAATACAGTGTGGGACATCAAGTTTATCGAGATAGAAGGGAATACATATGATCTAAACAACATTGAGCATGGGATTATACGGAAGCATTTTGACGAGCCGAGGATTCACTTTGCCGTCAACTGCGCTTCAATATCTTGTCCCAGATTGTCAAATCGTGCATACACAGCTGAAAACTTGGAGCAACAATTGAATCGGGCAGCAAAGGCTTTTCTTGCAGATCCACTCCGGAACCGGGTTGAAGAAGGCAGGGTGTCATCAATCTTTTCTTGGTTTAAGGGAGATTTCACCAGAAACCATGAAACCCTGATCGATTTTATCAATCAGTATGCACCCACGAAGATTCCGCCCAATACCAAACTTGAATTTTTAGATTACGACTGGGGCATCAATGCTCCTCCGGAACAACGCTCATGATGGATCAGGACTTCACGAGTGCAGATCTCCTTTATCGCTTCAGCCAAAGACGATTTAGCGGTGCATTATCACTAAAAGTAGCTTCCATAGTATGATTAAGTGAAGTGAGTGCTCAATAAAACCGCTAACTTCATTGTATGGCCAAATTTCAGCTGACTCAAGTAGGAAAGCGCAAGATTAAGCTGACCAATCTCAATAAAGTACTCTTCCCGGAATCGGGCATCATCAAGGCTGAGCTGGTATCTTTTTATCTCCAACTGGCACCGACGATATTGCGATACATCAAACGAAGACCCCTTTCTCTCATTCGCTATCCCGATGGCATAGCCGCTCATCAGTTCTTTCAAAAGGATAAGCCAGACTGGGCACCCGATTGGGTAGATAGTGTACCTCTGGGTAAGACAAAGAAAAAGCATTACATATTGGCTACTGAGGATGCCAGCATGGTGTGGCTGGCGAATCTGGCCTGTATTGAGCTGCATGTAAGACAGGATAAGTACCCCCATAATGATCAACCCGATTTCTTCATCTTTGACCTCGATCCGGCTCCGGACCAACCATTTACTGAAATCGTTGATATTGCCCTGGCTTTGAGAGATCACCTGACCCCCTATGGCTATCATCCTTTCGTCAAAACCAGTGGGGGCAAGGGCATCCACATTTTTGTACCTATTGAAGCAAAGTACTCCTATGATGAGATGTTTGCAGCTGTGAAAGTTTTGGCCGAGACTTTCGTGAAGAATAATGCGCAAGACTGTACGCTAAAGATCAGTAAGGAAGCGCGCAAAGGGAAGTTGTTGGTCGATATTTACCGCAATCGGGGCTCGCAAACAATTGTTGCACCCTACAGTGTGAGAGGCCAGGAACCTGGGCCGGTCTCCATGCCGGTTCCTTGGGAAGTATTATCCAGGCTTGATGACCCTCATACATACCATTTACGCAATGTAACTGATCTGCTTAAGACAGATGGAGATGCTTGGGAGGGATTTGCCAGCTTCTCGGTGGCGCTTCATACCGATATGACCAAGGCAGCGGGTTCTACGATCAAGTTACCCGCATCAAAATACTACAAGACACCTTCACAGCTTAAAGAGTACGCTCAGAAAAGGGATTTTGCTAAGACACCTGAGCCATCACCCGCAATTATTGAGACAGATGGAACAGCGTTTGTAGTGCACCGACATCATGCCAGTCGCCTTCATTATGATCTGCGATTGGAAAAGGACGGGACACTGCTCTCTTGGGCAGTTCCCAAAGGGATGCCTCATAAACCGGGCATTAAGCGCCTGGCAGTACAAACCGAGGATCATCCCATTGAGTATTTGCAGTTTGATGGTGAGATTCCAAAGGGTGAATATGGAGGCGGAATGATGTGGATCTATGCCCGGGGTAAGTATGAAATTACCAAGGACAAGAAAGATGGGTTTTACTTCCAATTATCCAGCCCTCAGATGAATGGTGAATACCGCATCCACAACACCAAGCAAAAAGAGTGGTTGTTGGAAAGGGTTGACCGGGACTTGGTCAATATTCTGGATGATACGATCGCTCCGATGCTGGCCGATAGCCGGAGAAAACTACCAAGGAACAAGGAGGAGTACTTTTACGAAGTCAAGTGGGACGGTATTCGGGCAATCATAAGTGTAGAGGAGGGCGAGATACGAATTAGGACGCGGAATCTCAACGACGTTACGAGCAAATTCCCCGAACTGTGCCGGGTGCCGGAGTCTTTTCGCATCGCCAACGGGATATTTGATGGCGAAATCGTTTGTCTAGACGGTCAAGGCCGGCCCAATTTCAAAAAGATCATCAGTAGGATGCACAGCAGCAATGAGGTACGCATCGAACGGGCGACTAAAACCAATCCAGTATACTGCTATTTGTTTGATTGTATTTATTTGGATGGTAGGTATCTCATCAATGAGCCGATTGAAAGAAGGCGGGAATGGCTGAGAGACAGCATCAAGAAAGACAGCAATTATCGCTTCAGTGAAGCGATTGATGACGGAGAAGCACTCTTTGAGGCCTCTAAGAAGATGAAGCTGGAAGGAATTATGGCAAAGAAAAAGGGCAGTAAGTATTATATCGGAAAACGTACTGACGAATGGATCAAGATTAAGGTTCGTCAGACCGAAGAGGTTTTTATTATTGGGTATACTCAGGGCAAGGGCGATCGGGCAAATCTCTTTGGTGCATTGCATCTGGCAGAGCAGTTATCCGAGGGATGGCAATACCGTGGCAAAGTAGGTACGGGCTTTGATGCTGAGAAAATGAAAAGGATCAAGTCTGTTTTGGACCAAGTGCCTACAGCAAAGAAAGTGGTGGAAATTCAAACGCCTGACGATCCGGTTACGACTTGGCTTGAACCCAAAGTGACCTGTGAGATTGAATACGCCAGCATCACCAACAACGATACTTACCGGGAACCGGTATTCTTGAGATTGATCGAATGGTAGTCGATCAGCAGAAAAAAAACATATTGGTATAAAATTTGATATAAATATTAGTGATTTTCAGGTCGATGCAAATTTTTCTGGCGTTTAAATCTCATCAAAAAGGTCACTGATGGTGGGGTTGGTCGTGCAAATGTCAGAGAATATTTGTAAATCCAACTTTAATCATACTTACTAACCTATCAGATTAACATCATGCGAGCAATTTGGAAAGGACATATCCGCTTTTCGTTGGTTACGATTCCCATCAGGATGTATAGTGCCATCGAGTCAAAGTCGAGCATCAGTTTTCGACAATTACACAAGGAAGACAACGGGCCCATCGGTTATCAAAAGGTCTGCAAGGTGTGTGATGAAAAGGTAGGTATGTCTGATATTGTGAAGGGCTATGAGTATGAATCAGATCAATATGTTATCATAGAAGCAGAAGATTTACAGAATATTAAACTAAAAAGTACCAAGGTGATCGACATTGAAGCGTTTGTGGATGCCAGTGAGGTCAATCCAGCATTGTATGATTCACCTTATTTTGCCGGTCCGGACGGAGAAGTTGCGGCAAAAGCATATAGTTTGCTTTGTGAAACCTTGAAAAATAGTAACAAACTCGGTATAGGAAAAGTGGTGCTGAGAGACCGCGAGAGCATTGTCTTGATTGCTCCGCAAGGACCTGGACTGATGCTCTATAAGCTGCGATACCCCGAGGAACTCCGCAACATTGCCAACGTACCAAATATTGGACATATCGAAACCGACGAGGCTCAACTAAAACTGGCCCAGACCTTGGTCGACTCCATGGCCAAATCATTTGAAGACTTGACTCTGGAAGACAAATATCGCTCAGCAGTAATGGAGTTGGTTGAAGCCAAAGTAGAGGGCAAAGAAATTGTTACTCTTGCTGAGGAAGAAGCTCCCATTGTGGATATTATGACTGCACTCCAGGAAAGTATCAACCAAGCCAAAACACAGAAGAAACCCTTGAAGAAAGCCACTGGGAAGAAAGCTTCTGAGGATGAGAAAGAGAAAAAGACTGCCTGAAGGTATCTTTGACGAGTGTGCTGACAACATATTAGGATAATTCTTAATTAACCCTAACTTTGTATCGTGGCAAAACTGATTCAATATCGTCCCGATACCTATCGGAAGTTAGGATTTCGGAAAGTAAAGAAGGAGTCACTTGAGCAAAAAGGTCAACTTACTCTTTTTGACCGGGCGAAAATTGAGGAGACCATCCAGATCCTGCGTCATCTCGATCCCTTTGAGAAGGGCCTGCGACTGGATGAAAAAAACCCAGCTCTGGCTAAAGAGCTATACCTTGAAGCCATTTCACAGGGTATCTCGGTGGCTGACGCTCATTGCAACCTCGGTATTTTGTATGCCAGGGAAGGAGAGACCGCCAAGGCGATTGCCAGTTTCACTAAAGCCTTGTCCAGTGATCCAACGCACCTTGAAGGGCATTACAACCTTGCCAATATGTATTATGATGCAGGTAATCATCCACTCGCAGTAATGCACTATCAAGTTGCATTGGAGCTTGATGGCGTCTTTCCTGAAATTTATTTCAATCTGGCGTTGGCTTACGTGAGTCTGGACCGCAGAGATGATGCCATGGGGATGTTGAGAGCTTTCTTGCAGCATGAGAAGAAAGAAGAGGATAAGGACGAAGCAAGCATGCTCCTCAAATTGCTCGAGGCAGATATCAAGGGCTGATCACAGGTCTAGGCAGTCGTTTCATAGGAATCAGTATAAAAGTCTTTTCAACCAGGAGAGTGTGACCTGGGTCAACAAACTTTTCGGCTGTCATTATTCTTGCTTATTTGTCTGAGAGTTTTTTGTATGAACAACTGACCAATTGTCTCTAATCGAGATTGGAAACAGTTATGTATTTCAAGCTGAAAGGCCCTTGATCATCCTTATGCAAAAAAGTCAAATTATGGACCATCCGGAAGAAATGAAAAGATAAATGAGATGGCTGCAATCACCAGACCGATCATGAATATATTGTAGCAGATGTAAAGGTATCGGTATTTCTTTGCCAAAACCAGGCCCAAGTAATAAAGGTCTTTACTGAGTGAGCTGTAGAGTAATTGCTCGTTGTTCATCAGCTGATTTACTCCCCATTCAAATTTGTCGATCGGGAGTTGATAAAAATTTCCAAAAAATAGAATGTTGAATTTGGAGGTCAAAAATTTTTCATCGGAATAGTTTGCTGATGTAATTTTTGGTCGAGTAGATAAAGTCGCCAGGACGATAGAAATCATACAAACCAGAATGATAATTACCGTGGGTACGATCAGCCTTGGGTTTGCATCCAACTTTGGCGTTAGGCTCGAAACAACTATGGAAAGCATGATTGCATTGATACTCAGCATAATGTTTGCTTTGTTATCAGCGATGCGACTGAGATTATTATGATTTCGCAAGGTGACCCGAAACATCGTTTCGACGCCCCGGTCTGCCTTTTTAGGTCTAAATTCTGCCGGGGCTTCTGGATTCACCGTTCTGCTAAATTCCTCATAGGCCAATAAACCATCCCATTGTTTTTGCAGTTTCAGAATGTTCTTTCGCTTTCGGTCGTTATACTTGGATTGGGCTACAGATGTATAGTATTGATGTTTTTCCAGAAATTGGAGATTTAACCTAAGCCATTCCTTTTCGAGATACTTCTTTTCCTCTCGAGCTTCCCATTCGGTCCGTAGCAAGGCCAATTTGGTCAGATAAGCCTTACTTCCGATGTGGCTGGTATCGGCATCCTTTATAATCTCTTGAGAGAGGTTGGTGGGTGTTTCATCGCGATGTGTGACAAGAATTAGCTTACGGATATGCTCGATTCGTTCTTGAGTTTGATCTTCCGAAGTTAGAAATGATTCAACCATTTCGGCTGACCGCTTTTCATGACCTTCCCATCCTTGGGTAAAGCCTAGATCATGAAACCATAGCGCAATGCCGATATTTTCTACTTCGTCCTTAGCCAGGTCATACGCTTCCGCCATTTCGATGCCAGCAGATACAGCCTCCTCAGTATGTTTTCGAGAGTGAAACACCAAATCCTCCGGCATCTCAGCCGAAAATTTCTTTTTTGCCCATTCCCGTGCCTTACCCAATAAAGATGTCGTTGCCATAAAACTTAGTCGATTGTGATTGGCTCAAATACATGAAGTTTTGCTAATCCATTTCTAGCCTCATTAGAAATAAAAAGGGTGCCATCCTGACCAAATGCCATACCCTCAGGTTGGCGGTGTATTCTCCTATCCAGTCTTGCTGCTTCGTGTATGGATCCATGCTGATCTACTCTGATGATCGCAGCGGCAGGTGATGACAGGATGTAAATCTCCTTGTTTATCGGATGTACAGCCAATGCCGAAGGACTGAAAATAGGCTTTACGTCCCGATCGAGAATATCGGCAATAGCCCTCCCATCCAACACCAGAAAGGGTGTTGTGTCTAGTTCGTTCCTTACCAAGTCAAACTGGTAGATATAACGCAACTCTTTTGGTTTTTTCCTGGCATCCTTGCTTGCCAGTAGTAGTCGATCACTACCTGGTAAATGCCCCAATCCCTCAATATTATCATCACTGTTTAACCATGTTTTTACCTTATCCGCTGATGATATTGCACCGTAAGATTTGTCGATTTCCACACGGAACAGATCACCTTTACTGTTGGTTACAAAAATGAGTCCAGACAAGACTTCCACGCCTTCATAGTCACCTGTATCTCCAAATTTAACTTGGTGGTTAATCTCTCCAGTTTCCTTGTTGATGAAGAATAGGATCCCTTCTTCATCTTGGATGGCAACCAGAAGAGAGTCTACACCTGTCGTGGATAGACCCGATATTTCATCAAGGTAGGTCGGAAGATTGAAGGTTTTATCGGGTACATTGATACGATAGGGGCCAAGTTGGGCTTTAGCAAGAACTATATCCAGAGCATCGGCCCGTTTCTTCATATACCGTTGAATGGGATATAGACCGATACCAATCAACACAATGGATAAGATCCAGATCCGGTTTCTAAGAGATCCTCCGATCATTCGCTTACTTCTTCTCTAATTGGTTTGACCACAAAATACCAAAGTAGCTATTTCGTTCGGATTATGGCAAACAATTACGTATGGTGTTTATCAAGAGTACTACTCTTTATTATTGGAACTTTGCTGCTAACCAATTGTTTTGGCATATATGACTTCTAAAGTAGTCTCGGTACCCCTGCTTAAGAAAGCAGAAAGAATGCTTAGTGATGCCCGGCGGACCATGGGATTGGAGGATTTTCCATATACCACCAAGCTAAGCATGGCTCCCCTGATCAGGCATTGGCAAAGACACAGCTTAGAAGGGAGTGAGTACATCAAGGCCATTGGTGGCCAGGTAGATGACTACGTGAATAACCATATCTCCATCTTGCAACCCTACAATGCCATCGATGACTTGCTCGACGAGCATGCGGTCGTCATGGACCTGCTGTTTAGTGGGGTCTTTCCCATTGTCTTGGCCGAAAACCTTTTGGGATATGCCGCACCGCCTTTCATCATGAAGCCATTTTATGTGACTCAAGGCATGCAAGAATTACTGGCTGATACTCGTGCTGAAGTCAGCTTTCAACAGTTTGGTGAATTTGACAAAATGCCCTTCAGCATTCGTGCTGGGGTAATCATCCTTGATAAATATTACGGCTTAAAACTGGATCGTGTCCTTCCTTTCCTTTTCAGTTTGCGCTATGAGGGCTCCAATATGGAGCAGTTTTTTAAGACGACCAGTATCCTTGATTATCTAGATGTCAAGACAAAGAAGGAGCCTGATGAGATTTCGCAGCAGAAAGTAGATTATCTGCTCAAGCATATGGATGACGAAGCACTCTGGCTGGAAACATTTTCGCCTGACGTCTTCTATTTTGAGGGTTTCTTCATGGCGATTATGAACGATGTTACTGAGGTTGAGACCATGTCTCGACTGAGGAAGAAACTACTTGAACCAAACTCCCTACTGGAGGAAGCAAATGCCCGAATTATTGCTAACCTTACCAGAATGTACTTGAGTTTGCCAGATGTAGAAGTGGGCATAGCCGCTTTAGATTATCCACCAGAAGGGTCAGTGGCTCATCGCTATAAGATCAATTATCCGATTGTAAGTGGACTGCAGCGCTACCTCTCTACCGAAGATCGGTCCGATTCGGTTTATATGAAAGCATGTAAACTCAATCAAATGGAGGTTGTATCTGATTTGGCGAAGATTAATGATCCTGGTCGAAATGAAAGGGCTTTGCTTGAAATGGGTTTTCGTTCACTGATGGTTATACCTTTACGTGACCACCAAAAGAACATCATTGGCATCATGGAGCTGGCTTCCCCTGATCCCTATACCTTTACCCATATCAAAAAGCTCAAGTTGAAAGAGCTATTGCCATTGTATGATGCTGCAATAGACGAGAGCCGGCAATCGGTCGAAAATCGTATTCGGTCAGTCATCCAAGAGCACTACACCAATATCCACCCAAGCATTCTTTGGAAGTTTACTGAAACTGCTTTTAATTTTCTGGAAGACCAGGAAGAATCGGGGGAGATGGCCAGTCTGGAACCCATTGTGTTTAATGACGTACACCCATTGTTTGGCCAAATCGACATAAACAGCTCTACTGCGATTCGCAATCGTGCCGTGGCCAGCGATCTTAAGCAGAATCTCGAACTGCTGGTTACCATATTAGATGCCACTTACAGTTACAGCAAGTTTCATCTTTTGAAAAAATACCTGTCGGAAGCTTCCAACCGATTAGAGAAGATCAAACGAGAGTTTAATACCGCTGATGAAACCTTGATTACAGAACTTCTCCAGGAGAATGTTCACCCCATCTTGAAGGAAATCAGAGAGCATGTGGCTGTCTTGAGCCCATTGATCGACGATTATTTTGCTCAACTGGATCCAAAGCTGGAAATGATCTATGTGGAGCGACGAAAATATGATCGCAGTTTAAAAAAGATCAACAGTATCATTGCCAACCATCTGGATGAACAAGAGATCATCAATCAGCGGATACTGCCGCACTACTTTGAGAAGTACAAAACTGATGGACTGGAGTATACCATTTACATCGGTCAATCCATGCTCCAACACGACCATTTTACGATCCACCACTTGCGAAACTTGCGATTGTGGCAATTGAAGAGTATGATTGAGATCTACCATACTCTCGAGGCAGCTAGGCCCTCCTTCCCAATGGACATGACCGTTTCATTCCTGATCATCGCTTTCGGCAACACGCTGTCTATCAAATTTCGAATGGAGGAGAAGCATTTTGATGTGGAAGGTTCATACAACCTCCAATATCAAGTATTGAAAAAAAGGGTGGATAAAGCCTATATCGTCGATACCCAGGAACGCTTGACCCAACCCAACAAGATTGCCATTGTTTATCTCCAAGAAAAGGCAAAAGAAGAGTACTTAGAGTATCTGCAATTTTTGATTGAAGAGAAGATGTTGGAATCAGAGATTGAAGACTTAGAACTCGAACCCGTACAGGGTGTGCAGGGTGTGAAAGCTTTGCGAATTCCCTTCAAAAATCGTAATGCTGGGGTGTGATCCGCACCGAAAGCTGGATGTAATGATCATGCCTTCACCAATAGACTATCGATCAAGCTTAAAATGAAGTCACTTCTTTCACAAAGGCTTCCAGCTTCTCAAGATCCAGCTTTCCAGAAATGCGTACACCAGTGCAAACATCGACACCGGAAGGGCGCACCAGGTCGATCGCTTGTCGTACATTTTCCTGATGGAGACCGCCAGCCAAATACACCGGAACCGATACTGAGTCAACAATTTTACGACTGATTTTCCAGTCGTGAGTTCGCCCAGTACCACCTAAAGTTTTTGTGGGCCCTCCCGGATTTCCCGAATCGAGCAGTAAGCCATCTACTTGACTTTCGAGCTGCTGAGCAAGAAACACATCGTCAAAATCTGAAACATGAATTGCCTGAATCAGCTTTACACCGGGTAGCTGCATTCGCAAGGCGCTGTAGATAGAAAGATCTACGTGATCGACAATTTGGATGGCTGAAGTATGTGCTCGCTGGTAGTGATCGATAATATCAGCAGCAGCCGTTTCACTCGTCAGTAAAAAGGTCTCAAGGTGATTGGGGCAACCCCGGTTGATTTCTGCAATCCGCTCATCTTCGATTACCCCGGGTCCGCTCGGCATTCGACCAACAAGGCCAATGGCGCTGGCTCCCAGTTCACCTGCCCATCTTGCTTCTTCAAGACTTTGTATACAGCAGATCTTAATCCACATCTTCAGGACATCCTCTTCATCCGCTGCAGATCGCGTTTCAGGTCCCGTTCTTTGATGCTCTGCCTCTTGTCATAGGCTTTTTTACCCTGGGCCAGCGCAATTTCGACCTTTACCAGTCCCCGCTCACTAAAGAAAACCTTATAGGGAATGAGGGTAAAGCCTTTGGCTTTGACCTTCTTCTGCAATCGCGACAGTTCCCTTTTCTTAAGAAGTAGTTTTCGTTCCTGCCGATTGTCCGGGGCAAAATGGTGAGCCATTTTGTAATCGGCGATAAAAAAATTTTTGATGTACAGTTCCCCTCCTCGAAAATAACAATAAGCGTCGGTAAGATTTCCGTTCCCGGCACGCAGAGATTTTACTTCCGGCCCTGCCAGAACAATTCCCGCTTCCAGGGTTTCAATAAAATGATACTCAAATTTAGCCTTGCGGTTGACTATGGATTTCACTTTTGAGGCCATCAGCTTTCCTTTTTGATCCTCACAGCTGTACCATAAGCCAGTATTTCTGAACATCCTTGCAATACCATAGCGGTAGTAAATCGAACATTGATGATGGCATCGGCATCAAGTGTTTCGGCATCTGCGATCATGCGATCAATGGCTTGCTCTCGAGCATCTGCCATCAACCGGGTATATTCCTTGATCTCTCCACCCATCACACTCCGGAAAACAGCCGATATGTCTCGACCGATATTTCGGGCTCTCACAGTACTCCCTCTGGCAATGTCAAGTACTTCAGTGACGACATATCCAGGTAAATTTTCAGTGTTGCTAATTAACATCTCGGGGAAACTTGAATCATTGTGTAATGATTGCAAATATAAAGGAGCTGGATTAGACTTAGGAAAAGTTTAGTGCGAGGATGCCGTGTTCAGTCGATTTTCCGATAATAGATCCATAGAGTGATTCACTACGAAAACTTAATTTTGCATCGAATGAAGTGGCGTGACTATAAATATCTTTTGGCTTATTTGGGTCCAGCCAGCGCCTACCTCAGCATCTATCTCGGTGGCGTTTGGTCATATTTTGCCCTGATTGAAGCCTTTGTTTTGATTCCGGTCATGGAATTGTTCCTACCTGGTCAGGGAGAAAATGTGCCGCCGGAGGAAATGGGCTCTCGACGAGTTAATCGCTTCTTTGATGTACTGCTTTACCTCAATGTACCCATACTCTTTGGTCTAATAACTTACTTGTTGTGGACAGCCACGGAAACTTCAGTCATGGCGTGGGAGCTAATAGGTATGGTCATCGGCACAGGTATTTATGTAGGGGCGAGTGGTATTAACGTAGCACACGAACTGGGACATCGACCCGGAAGGTGGGATCAAGCATTGTCAAAGTTGCTCTTGATTCCCGGTCTGTATACCCATTTCTTCATTGAGCACAATCAAGGCCATCATAGGTATGTTGCTACTCCGGCTGATCCTGCCACGGCCAGGTACGGCGAAAGTATATATTCCTTTTGGTGGAGATCTTCGCTGGGAAGCTACCGGAGTGCCTGGAAGATCGAGTTGAGACGATTGAACCGTAAGGGCATAAGTTTCTTCTCCTGGCACAATCAAATGTTGACCATGTCCATTTTACAACTTCTCTATCTTGTCGGAGCCTATTTGCTCTTTGGCCTTTTGGGCTTAATCATTGTATTGGTTATTGGAACGGTCGGTTTCTTGCTGCTCGAGTCTATCAATTACATTGAACATTATGGACTGATGCGCAAGAAAATAGGCGAAGGGAAGTACGAAAGGGTAGGGATGGAGCATTCATGGAATTCCAATCACGACATTGGACGTATTTTACTCTACGAGCTGACCCGGCATGCTGATCACCACTACAAAGCCAGTAAGAAGTATCAAAATCTAAACCATGTGGAGGAAAGCCCTCAGCTTCCCACCGGATATCCAGGAAGCATGATTTTGGCACTGTTACCACCCTTGTGGTTTAAGGTGATGAATAGAAGGATCCCGGTGGCAATGTTATCAAATACTGATGGCTAGGGCCGTTGACATCTTAATACCACTGATGGTCATGGTGACTGGTTGTCAAAGGCAAACCCAACCGCCACAATTATCGATCCCGATTCGGCAGCCCGAATTCAATGAGGACAATCTTCGGGTTGCTTTCCTCATAATGGATGGTGTATACAATACTGAACTTACCGCACCCTTTGACATTTTTCAGCACACTCAATATCGGGAAGGCATAAAACCTATGAATGTCTTCCTGGTTGCCAATACGCTGGAGCCCATAGAAACGTTTGAGGGTATTAGACTTCTCCCAGACTTCAACTATTTGGCTGACAAGCTTCCAAGGTTTGATATTCTGGTTGTTCCAAGTGCATTGCACCATTTAGACACAGACTTGGAAGACCAAGTGATGCTAGAGTTCGTTAAGAAGGTCGCCCATGAGGCACGATTTGTTACATCTCATTGCGATGGAGCTTTCGTCCTCGCCAAAGCAGGTCTGCTTGACGACGTGGCGTCAACCACATTTCCCAGCGATATTCCCAAATATCGCCGCATGTTTCCTCATTTGGATGTACGGGAGGACGTGCTTTTCGTTCATGATGGAAAATATATCACCTCAGCAGGTGGAGCCAAATCTTTCGAAGCAGCTCTTTATCTCACCGAAGTTCTCTATGGTAAAGAGATCGCTGAAAGCCTGGCTGGTGGCTTAGTCATTGATTGGAATTTGGATTTAGTGCCCAGGGTGATTGTCCCATAGACCGTTCAGATGCTTTTCTAAAGAACGAAGAGGGCAAAAAAACAAAGAGGGCTGAAGCGGTAAGCTCCAGCACCTCCTGATGGTTCGCTATGAAAATAAGGGATAGGAACTATCTACTACTGCCATTTTTGAGGGTGATTTTCATAGCATATCGACCACGCACGTTTGCGGAAGTCACTTTTTGGTAATTAAGACGTTTCTTGAGGAAACGATCTACGAAGGGGTAGTCAGTCTCGACTGTCAGTACCACCAATTCATCTCTGCTGTTGATTGTGAAATGCAAAGTAGAGGTCATTTCATCAATAGACTGGTCTTCCCATGTAGGCTCTTCAATCAATTGGATGATCTTTTCTCTGACCTCTTCCATTGGGGCTTTGGGTACGTCGGCAGCTACCCAATTTACTGCTGTAAGGCTAAATAGGCACGCAGCAACCAAGGTGCTGCAGCTGATCTTAAGAAACTGTTTCATAGTTTAAACAACTTTAAGGTGAAATAATAATTACAGAACTAAATGGCTATAGCTACCATATCCCTTTTGACATTTGTGAATTATTCAACTCAGCAATTATTAGGCTTACCATAAAGCAAATATGTGCTCTCTCGAGTTTGGATTCAATCACAGATTGCACCCGTTTTGTGACATTCAAATGGCAAACCAACTTCGAGATCTGATAAATTAGAGGCTAACTGATACTGATCTGCAAACCAATAATAATGGACCGAATCTATGCTGGGCATAAAGGGATACTTCAATTTAACCAGTGATATTTGGATTATTCTGTATACAGGTCTTTGGCCAGAATTTAATTGGGCAGCAACTCAGTTTGTTATGGACACCTGTTTGAATGAAGTGCCTATTCGATGGGCGAGGTCAGATTTGGTAATTGCAACAAGCTAACCGACCCCGAGATCGTAAGGATCTGCAATAGATGAAGAAGGATTATTATTTAGATGAGGAGCCCAGAACTTTCCTCTTTAATTCGAAGTTTTTCCCCAGATAAACTTTGCGCACCAATTCATCGGCAGCCAACTCCTCTGCCGTACCATCGCGTAATATTTTTCCTTCAAACATCAAATAAGCGCGATCGGTGATGGAAAGTGTTTCTTGAACATTGTGATCAGTGATAAGGATTCCAATATTTCGGGTTCGTAATTGACTGACTATGGTCTGAATGTCTTCGACAGCAATGGGATCAATGCCGGCAAAGGGCTCGTCCAATAAAATAAACTTGGGATCTGATGCGAGCGAGCGAGCAATTTCTGTTCTTCTCCTTTCACCACCCGACAATGTGTCGCCGTTGCTCTTCCTAACTTTTTCGAGACCGAATTCATTAATTAACGATTCCATCTTGTCGATCTGCTCTTGATGAGTTAAATCCATCATCTCTAGAATCGCCATAATATTATCTTCGACACTTAATTTCCTAAATACACTTGGTTCTTGAGGAAGATAACCAATGCCTTTTTGTGCTCGTTTGTACATAGGTAGGGTGGTTATCTCGGATTCATCCAGAAAGACCTTGCCACCTCGAGGTTTGATGAAGCCAACGACCATGTAAAAAGTTGTCGTCTTTCCGGCACCATTTGGCCCCAACAAGCCGACGATTTCCCCCTGATTTACATCAAGGCTTACCTCGGAAACTACCTGCCTTCGTCCATAAAATTTTGATAAGTTCTCTGCCCTTAGTTTCATGATTTGCTCCAAACATAATTAAATTCAACATCCCAGTTTGCCCTTAACGCTTCGATTTCAGCTTCAACAATTTTTTCTGCTTGAAGGTTTTCGAGATATTTTACGGGATCCCACCGTCGATTTCTATTTCTGTCTTCGATCAATCGAAGTTTATAATTTCCCGGTTTTAATTTATCGATGGATGTAATAAATTGAGTACTCTGATTGAGATAAAATATTTTTTGTACTTGATCATTCAAAACCAATTCTGCTACATATGCCATATTGGAATCGAGGTTTTCGATTTTTAGTTCTATGACTCCAAATCTTTCTTCGTTGCCTATGGGGATGGTCAGATTTAAGGTGTCGTTTGGCATTCCAAAAAAATCGTTTAAACCTTCTGGCATGATCGTTAGATGATATATACTGTCCTTCTTCCAATCATTCAGAAAAGTAATGCATAATTGAATACTGTCATGGATTTTCACAAGGGGATTGATGGACGCCGAAGTAGAATCAGCACTCTCACGCAGTATGATCTTAGAGGTATCTATGTTTTGGAGCGGGCGATTGAAACAGAAGTAGAAGGGAGCATCTGGATGTCCGGTTGATCTCAGTCTGTTTTCCATCTTTAATGGAGGTAAGTCAGCAGCTCCGGTATTGGCTCTGAGTACGAAGGTGTCGATCCTCGAAGTGATTGTATCTGTAAAGTAAATGGGCCATCGCTTGCGGTCTTTGGGATTGCTCCAAATGGTAATCATTTTATCCTTCCGGTCTATATAGAGTGATTGATCTTGCATTTCTGAATAGCTGACTTCAATCTCATAGGGTGTACGATTAAAGGTGAAAATGGCCTGATTCCAGGAGCTGGTATCTCGGCGCTCAATCACGGGTTCTGCATCTTCTAGGGACATGTCGATTCTTATGGAGACCGACGTGTCTGGCCGGACTTCCAAAGGATGCGATAAGAATCCAAACTTCTCCGTGGTAGGATCGTACCGGTAATTTAAGTTTTCATCAGAAACCGCGACAATCTTAAAAGAGCCTGATTTCACATTGTTGATTTGGAATGTACCATTTTCGAGACTTCTGGTTGCATAAAATGGGTTTTGCTGAAAAACCACCGAGTCACGATTTTCTTCATAAACCATGATTGTGGCATTTTCGACGGGTTCACCCGTGAGTACATCAACGACCTCTCCCATTATGGTCAACGAATCAATAACCGGCCCCGTAGAAAAGACGAAAGCGTAATTTTTTAACGAATTACCTTCGGTGATGTCTTGGATTGCTTCCCCGAAATTGATCGTATAAGTTGCATTTTCTCGCAATACTTCTTCCTCATCAAGTTTTACGATAACTGATTTTCGCTTTAAATCAATATCGGGTCTGTGCTCTAAAGGAGGAGAAATGAGGACCTGGTTGATGGGATCTTCCAATTTGACCCATTCGTCTAGCGTAATGGTAATTTCCCGGTCCTGAAAAAATGTTTGGAAATTTTTTGTCGTTTTCTCTTCCACAACCTTTGGTGGTGTTTCGTCTCGAGGGCCACCCTGCAAGGAAGCCATACTGGCACATGCCGACAGCATACCCAAGTACAAGAATATCCATGCAGTTGACCTGATTGCCATGGGGTCAAAGGTATCCAATATCAACTGTTTGGCCAGAAGCTTAAGACTTATTTAAGGGATGGTAGCTTAGGATAGTTTCTCTTAAATAGTGAAGATCCAAATGCGTATAGATTTCGGTGGTGACAATTGATTCATGGCCCAACATCTCCTGCACTGCCCTTAGGTCAGCACCACCCTCCACCAAATGGGTGGCAAAGGAGTGGCGGAAAGTATGGGGACTAATATTCTTAGTCAAGCCGGCCTTTGCCGCCGTGTCTTTTACAATATTGTAGATCATGATTCGGCTCAGTGAACCACCTCGTCGGTTTAGAAATAAAGTGTCCTCACACCCGGGACTGATTTTGTTTTGCCTCTTGCGATCAGTTTCGAGATACAATGTTATGTGTTTTGCTGCATCTTGACCGATCGGGACGATTCTTTCTTTGTTGTTTTTCCCAATCACTTTAATAAAGCCCACATCCAAATAGAGATTGGAAATCTGCAGTGCGGTAAGCTCAGAGACCCGCAATCCGCAGGCATACAAGGTCTCCAAGATCGCACGATTCCGTGTGCCTTGCGGATGACTGAGATCGATGGTCGTTAGCAGCTTTTCGATCTGCTCAAAGCTCAGTACGTCTGGGATCTTTCGACTCAGTTTGGGGCCTTCAATCAGTTCTGTAGGATCCTGGGATATCAGATTTTCTAAAAGCATATACTGATAAAATGCTCGAATACCCGATAAAATCCTGGCTTGCGTGCGACTTCCCAGACCTAAGTCGTTGAGCCAGGCCAAAAAGGTCTCTAAATGATTGAGCTCTACTGCATCCGGCCCTTCTGTCCATCCCATCTCCACAAAGAAATCCGACAGTTTCCCTACATCATTGATGTAGGCTTCGATTGAATGGTCGGACATTCCTCTTTCCAAAAGGAGATACTGTCTAAAGCCCTTGATTGAAACTTCCCAAAGCAAAATTGTGATCCTTATTTTTAAAAAAGTCCAAACTCTGCTATAGGTCTTTGCTGAGAGATGCCAGTGATAGAAGCTAATGTGGCTTCCCCATGGAAAAAGCTACTGCAGGGTTTGGGTTAAAGATAATGATAATGTATTTTATTAAGAAATTCAAGAACTTAACCCGTAGCATCTCGCATTAAGGACCAGAAATAATGATTCATCCCCTCCTCTAAGGTAAAACCGGTTCGTGGATATAGTTGGTTGCCGATTTTGTTGGATTGCTCGGTTTCTAAAGCAATGCCCACGGCCTTGGTTTCCCGCGCCAATTGTTTGGCACGTTCAATAAGCAGAATGGAGATCCCCTGACCCCGAAATGCTGGATCAACAAATAGATCGTTTAACAACCACAGCTTGCCCATTCTGGTTGAAGAAAAGAGGGGATAAAGCTGTGTAAAACCTACCAACTTGTCTGACAATGGGTCTTTGGCTAGGAAGATCTTGGACTCCTGATTTCGGATGCGATCAGCCAAAAATTGGTGGGCGCTTGCTGGGTCGGATTGTTTTCCATAAAATACTCGATAGGCATCAAAGAGTGTTGTCAAATCATCGAGGTGTTCGAACTTACCTTCCAGAATGTGCATGTGGATTGTACTTTTGGGTAGGAAAAATGAAGTGTTTATGAGTCATTTGCACTGGCTGCTGATGGATTTGGACAATACATTGCTTGATTTTGACCTGGCCGCACAGAATGCCTTGCAACACTCCTTTCGGGCATTTAAGATAAGCAATGAAGAACAGGCTCATGCTACGTATAGAAAAGTGAATGGACAGTGCTGGTCCGAATTTGAGGAAGGCCTTATTGACGTAAACACACTAAAGAGAAAGAGGTTTCAGTGCTTTGTTCAAGAGTTGGAACTCGATATTGACAGTGAGGCAATAAACAGATATTATCTAAAGAGGCTAGCGGGTGAAGTGCATTTCATCAAAGGTGCTATGGCATTTCTCAGCTGGGCTGAAAAGCACTTTCACTTGCTATTGGTCACCAATGGTTTTGCCGAAGTGCAGCGACCCCGGATCATCAATGCAGGTTTTCCCAGATTTTTCCGAAATATTGTGATCTCGGAAGAAATCGGATCTCAGAAACCTGCTCAGGCTTTTTTTGATCATACCCATGGTTTGATCGGACCAGTGGAGAAGGATCACATCATGATTGTGGGGGATAGCCTTTCGTCCGATATTGCCGGTGGATTAAACTACGGCATCAAGACATGTTGGTTCAATAGACACGGTGGCCCATCCGAGCACTGCCAACCCACTCCGGATTATATCGTCAGTGATTTTTTGACCTTGAAATCAATGTTGAGTGAACAACTTCTGGGTTTTAGGAACCCACAAACCCAACCATGAGATAGAGTACCGCCGCTGTACCTCCCGCCAAAAGCGCATAGGGCAGCTGTGTCTTGACATGGTCAATATGATCGGTAGCTGCTGCCATCGAAGATAGAATGGTGGTGTCACTTATCGGTGAGCAATGATCTCCAAACACACCACCACCCAAAGCAGCAGCCAGAGCTACCAATTCACTAACCTCCAGTTGACGGGCCATGGGGATAGCGATGGCGACCATAATGGCAAATGTACCCCAGGAGGTGCCGGTCGAAAATGCTATGAACGAACTGATCAAAAAGATCATGAGCGGAATGAGCTCAGGAGTTAGCCATTGTTTGGCCAAACCAGCCACGTATTCACCGGTATTCAATTCTTTACAAACATTCCCAATGGCAAAGGCAAACAAGAGAAGAAGGGCAATGGGCATCAATCCGGAAATTCCTTTGAGGATCAGGTCTACATTTTCTTTGAGGTTGAAAATGCCCTGTGTACTATAAAGGATCATAGAAGCCAATATAGAAACCACCACTGCTACCAAAACGGCAGTTGAACCTGATCCCTGGCCAATAGCTGACATAATCAGCCCCACGGTGCTGCCATCGCCCTGCAATTCTTGGGCAGCTCCCCAGCCGGTGTAAGCCAGCATGACCGGCATCATCAAGACCATCACCACCAGGGGTATCACCATATTTATAAGTCGCGGTTTAACGCCTGTTTTAGCCTCCACCATGGTGATCTCATCCGAAATCATTGGTGTTGAATCTTCCCAAAGCAGATGGCCATTTTGCGTCCGTTGTTCTGCCTTTTTCATCAGACCAAAATCCCATTGAGTTACGATGACCAGGACCACCAGCAAAAGAGCAAGTAGAGGGTAAAAATTGAAAATGATAGAATGGATCATGGTCTGAAATGGGTTTTCAAACTCCTGAGCTATCAGAAGTCCCATAACTAGAGCTCCCCAGCCATTGAACGGAATCAAAATGCACGTCGGTGCACTGCTGCTGTCGGCAATATAGGCCAGTTTTTCCCGTGAAATGCCCAACCGATCAAAAATGGGCCTAAACAAGGATCCCACAGTCAGAACGGAAATGCTTGATTCTACAAAAATGAGCATCCCGGTCAACCAGGCGATCAATTGCACCGATACTTTTTTATTGCGCCCACCTTTGTGTTCCAATCTTTCGAGCACTGTAGTCAGCCACCGGATAAATCCTTCTACGCCACCTGAACGTTGAATGAAAACGATCACTCCACCTATGAGGGCACTAAACATAATTGTGCGTGTATTTCCAGGGTCTGTAAATACATCAACCAATGCAAAAAGTGTATCTAGAAACCCCTGCAGCAGGTTTCCATCGTTGATGATTAGCCAACCCAGGAAAATGCCCAACATGAGAGATACATATACTTGCTTAGTCCAAATGGCCAGGACAATGGCAATCAAGGGAGGAGCCAATGATAGGATGCCGAAATCATGCATTCCTGCAAAATAGTGAAAAGCACCTTGTGAACCTCACCGTTGGTCAAAACCCGTGGTAAGGTCTGATTAAGTCTCAGCTGCCTGTGATCATTTCATGCAGATACCCTTGATATATTTATTTTTACCAGATGTTTCATCGGAAAGCAAGCACACATAAGATCATCAGAACCATGGTCAATATTAGATCCCATCATATACCCATGGTTATATACCAGGAGCACCGCGCGGATTGGCGCATCTCGCTCGGGAAGAAAGCCATTCACTTGCGCATACCGATCTACAGGTGGAAGGGTTTTTCAGGGGAGGATCCATTAAGATGGGCGAATCGTTGGGTCAATGAAAAGTTTGAAGAAGATCCTGCTCTTTTTTACCACTACATCCTGCCAACTCCGCATCATGGCAAGATCTATCAAACGCTATATGGAGACTTTCGATTGTCCCTGCAGGCAGCTGATCGAGAGCAAGCAACCGGTAAAATGCAATTGGATACGATACAAATTCTCTATCCAAGAAAATGGACGGAGGTGGAAAAGAGGGAAGCTTTTCCCAAACTTATCAGTCGTGTATTTGCGTCTTCTTTTCGCAGCCAATTCTTGATAAATCTCATCCGATTAAATCGTCAGCATTTCGGATACCGGTATAAGAACATATTTTTTAAGTACAATTCAAGCAATTGGGGAAGCTGCAGTACAAAAGGCAATCTGAACTTTAGTACACGGCTTTTTCTTGCACCACAAGAAGTGGTTGATTATGTGATTATTCACGAATTGGCACATCTAAAAGTGCAAAATCATTCACAGAAATTTTGGAGGTTGGTTGCTTCTGCACTGCCTGAATACAAGAATCACGTCAATTGGCTTGGTGAGCATGGAAAGCATCTTTATTTCTGATCAACGTATTTAAGTATAGGCTGTAGTGGCTTTCATAAGTTCCTGCATACCTGATAAAGATGGTAAAATGGATCACAGCGTATCTGCGAAGAAAAGGTTCCGGTTATTAATCCCAAAAAATCTGCTGAAGGATAGGAAAAAATTCCTTCAAGCTTGGCAAAAGTCTCCAACTTTGTTATCTACATTTTGACGTAGGTAATTTTGCCATCTATCTATTACTAGGCGGCAGTGAAATGCCTGGTTAGACAATCTTGTTATGAAGCACTTACAAATCTATTTGACATTTTTCTTGGTTTATTCCAGCTTACTCTTGCCTGGTCAGACCAGACCTGATCAGTTGGATCTAGCCACCCCGTATGATGCCATGTGGGTGCACCTCTATTATCTCCAGCCCGATCATTATCAGCCTGGTCTTTCCGCCGAAGCTTTCACGGGTGCTGATAGCCTTACCCGTATTGATTGGGCCATTAAGCTCAAACAGATCTTAGATGGTTCTGGACTTTATGTTCATATGAATCAGTTGCCGAGGGAAGCTGATTATATCGACTCCATCAGTAGAAAACATTTCTATACACCCTTTCCTGACCAGTTGCCGCAAGTTTACCTGGAAAAGATTGGCGACCGGTGGTTTTATGCTGAGGAAACCACTAGTAAAATTGTGACATTGCATAAGAGCATCTATCCTTTTGGGACCGACTTGTTGCTTCACGCATTTGGAGAAAAATCGGCCAATACATTCTTGGGCATCTCGGTTTGGCAGTACGCGGGGGCCGCTATTTTACTGGTTCTCGCCATCGTCGTGTATTTTATTTTGACGCTCCTTTTCCGGTGGCTGATAAGGCGGCTTTCCGGTCTGTCTCTGAGCAGCATACCTGAATTTGTTCCGGAAGTCAGAAAGATTGCAAATCTGGCCAGCTATGCGGCCATCTTTTGGATCTTGCGGATCTTGATGCCTGTGCTGCAGTTGCCACCCAAGACTTCATCTTTCTTGCATGTGACCTTGCGGATCCTCATGGCCTTCTTTTTCATGCTACTGGTTTTACGTGCAGTAAATGTCTTCAGCTCTTATCTAAAGCGGGTCTCTGAACAGACCGAGAGTCGAATGGATGATCAGTTGGTCCCTGTACTCAAGCAGGTTACCAAAGTAGTGGTCGTACTTCTGGCCATTTTATATATTATGAGTCTGCTCGAATTTAATGTGACGGCCTTGATCGCAGGACTTTCTATTGGAGGTCTTGCTCTAGCGCTCGCAGCCCAGGATACGGTGAAAAACTTCTTGGGATCGGTCATGATCTTTGCCGACCGGCCCTTTCAAATAGGAGATTGGGTAGAGGGCGACGGATTTGTAGGTACGGTCGCCGAAGTGGGCTTTCGGTCCACCCGCATACGTACCAGTGAAACAAGTGTCATTTCAGTGCCTAACGGAAGTTTAGCCAATGTGTCTGTAAACAATCGTGGAGCCCGTGTGTATCGCTTATTTAGCACGAATTTGGGTCTGATGTATGATACTCCGGCATCCCTGCTGGAGTTCTACATGGAGGGGATCAAGAAAATCCTACTGATGCATCCGGAAGTCTCCAATGATGATATTTATGTCCGATTTACCGAATTTGCGGCCTCATCGCTAAATATTTTTGTACGAGCATACTTGATCGCTCCTAATTATCAGGACGAGCTGCGTATCAAAGAATCAATAAACCTCGCAATGCTTCGTTGGGCCGAAGCTTTGGGTGCCAATTTTGCTTTCCCAACAACGACCGTTCATGTTGAGTCATTTCCGGGGCAGATTGGTTTGCAACCCAATTATCAAAGCGATGACAACAATATGAATAAGCAATGGCAACATTTTGCACAAGATTTTGAGACCAGGCTTGAAGAGGATCAAAAACGGCTATTGGAGACCCCTGACCAGGAGATTGATCAAAATGTATAGCCTTGGCTTGGCCTTTATTGGTCCTTCCGGCAAGGCTGGAGCGAAAAATTTGGCGAGTGTGGATTTCTTAGCAAAAAAGACAACCAAATTCAGTTACATTTGTCTAAACCTCATACCCCGCCATATTTTTTTTACATAACCAAAACCGTGGACAAAGGTTATTCCTAGTGGCCGTGAGGCGTGTCTCATTCGTGACATGCTACACTGCCAAATTGGACTAATGCCATCGATAAGTCATTGCGGCATAGTGCATGGTTTGGTCCTGAGATATCCTTACTGCACGGTTTGGGTATTAAAAACACCAAACCAAATGAAACTAAAATGGACGAAGCAGAATGACCAACATACTGCCTTTAGTGATCCTTATTATGCGGTCGTGCACCGAGGCGAGGATGCGTGGCATGTTAACTGCTTCATTCTTGAAGATGGGGGAGCTGAAACGTGGATTGGAGGATCTGAGCTGGGTTCTGACTTACAATCGCTGACCGAAGCGAAGAAACTGGCTGCTAAGCTTATGAAGGAATACGACAAGGAAAACCCGAGATGATTATAGGCGCTGGTCAGCCAGGTAAACGAGTGATCAATTTAGACGCTTGCTGCCATTGCCGATTGAGGTGGAGGCTGCCCTTTGCTGGTAATTCTTAAATAGGATATTATTTCTCCCAAGGTAATTTCTCGGTGAGATGGAAGCTACCTGCTTAAAGTCATTACTTAGGTGAGCATTGTCGCAATACCCTAATTCATAAGCGAGCTGAATCAATTGTCTGTCGGTCTGATGAAGATATTGAACCACGTGTGATATTCTGATCAGTCTGCGAAATGTACGAGGTGATAGCCCTACTTCCCGATTAAAGAGACGTCGCAGATGACGGCTAGTTATTCTATTCTTTGAACAAATCTCTTTCAAATCCAAATTGCCGCGTGCCTCTCTCATTTGATGAATAACTTTGTCAACAAAAAAATTAATGGACTTGCGATGCTGGAATTGCTGGAGAAAGAAAGATTGAAGCAGTTCAATGGCATCTTCTTCTTTACTTACGCCTTGCAAAGTGTCCATTAAAGGTTCGATTTTTCCTGGTAAGATCTCAGAAAGGTCTAAGACCCGGCCTTTGACCTCAGAAGATGATACCGGCAACAAATGATGGAATTTGCCCGGTCTAAAAATCGTACCCAAGAGAAATACTCTGCCCGTTGGTCGAATATCCACGCACTTTTCAAACAGCCCGGTAAGTGCAGCTTCAGGTCGTCGTTTATAAGTCTGATTTCCATTCCCTTGCTCGATAGGAGCACCCAGACAAAACAAAGCTTCTACCGTTCCATCAGGAAACCAGGATTGGACATTCCAAATAGAGGGGGTACGTAAAATATAGAAGTGATCAATAAAGGGATGTAAGGCAGGATGGGGCTGAAATTTCTGAAGATGTAGAACCACTTCGTCATATTAAGAGCTCTGTCTAAGAACGCCGGGATCCGTCAAATTGTCCACCCGATTGTTTCTGAGCAGGTCTGATCGTTTCTCATGAGTAGCCCGTTTGCATTGCCATTGGGTCTGTCAACAATGAATCTCAACCCGATTTATTTGGGTAATCCCTGAATAAGGCGATAGCCGATTCCCTTCAAGGTTACAATTTGAACGGTGGGATCAGATGACAGGAGTTTTCTCAATTTTCGAATGTAAACATCCAGATTTCGGGAGTGGAAAAAATGGTCATCCCCCCAGATCTCATTTAGAATCCGTTTCCGGTCGATGGTCTCACCGAGTTGATCAACCAGAATCTTCAATAATTGTCCCTCCTTGTGAGACAGTTTAATAGTTTTCTCAGGATGTTGTAAAAGTAGTCGCTTATGGTCAAATTTGAAATGGCCAAATCGGTAATTCTTGATCATCTGATTTCCGCTATCTGCCATGTGAGTAAGCTGTAATAAATTCTGCATTCTCACAATCAACTCTTCCAAACTGAAAGGTTTCTTTAGGTAATCATTTCCACCACTTCTAAAACCTTCTAGAAGATCATCAGTTTGATCCTTTGCCGTCAGAAAAATAATCGGTACGATTGGATTTCGCTGCCGGATCTCTCTCCCTATACTAAATCCATCTTTGCCGGGCAGCATCACGTCCAGCACACATATATCCGGGGCGTAATCATTAAATACCGGAACTGCTTGTAATCCGTCACTCACCATGTGAACTTCGAAATCACGTGCTTCCAAACTCTCTTTGACGATCCTTCCGAGATGGATCTCATCCTCAACGTACAGCACCTTAATCATTGCGATAGGCTGGCATGGATATGGTAAATGTACTGCCCTTGGCTACTTCACTCTGTACCTTAATCGTGCCTTGATGTTTCTGTACCACTTGCTTGACATAATTTAAACCCAAACCATGACCTTTGGTATTGTGAATGTTGTGGTTTTGTACCCGATAGAATTTTTCAAAAATTTGTTTCTGATGTACCTGAGCGATTCCTGTACCATGATCAGTAACCGAAAGTTGAGTTAGTTTATTCTTACTCTTTAACACTATGGATATTCTTGGATTCTCGCGACTGTATTTTAGGGCATTATCCAATAAATTATAGATTACGCTGGTGAGATGCATACGATCGCCACGAATATATAATGGACCATGGGGGGCATCAAAAGTGACTTGGGCAGCCAATTTTTCAAATTGTAATTTCATGGTGTGGAGGATGTTTAAAACCAAGTCATTGAGATTGAGACGCTCCATTTTTAGTGTAATTTCTCTGCCTTCCCTGACTGATGTTTTCAGAACATTGTCGACAAGTAAGGAAAGTCTATCCAACTCGACCTGGGCAATCTGCAAATACTCTTTACTCTTTTTCGGATCGGAATCAACCGAAAAATTCTGAATGGCTTCCAGGGCAACCTTGACCGTTGCTAAAGGTGTTTTTAACTCGTGGGTGATGTTACTTATTAAGTCATTTTTTATGATGGCCAATCTACGTTGCTTAGACACCAACCGGTAGCTTGCGATAAAGGCCAGCAGCATAACAGCCATCAGAAGAAAACTGAATACGACTTGATACTTGATCAGTCCTGCCAGGTAGCTTCCAGCATTGATCAATTCTACAAAATATCTGGTGTGGTTTGAAAAATCAAGATATGATCTGGTCACCAACTGTTGGCTTGATAATTTTTCATCGACATAAAAAGAATCAGGTTCAAATCTGGCGGAACACAGTGCCACCTCGAAAGGAAAATCTTCGCTGGCAAAAGCTGATGTGACACGCGAGCTTAGTGCGCTAAATACCTTTTGGTCTATGATTTCAGCTGGGGTAGATTGCTTGGCTTTGACCTTGTAAAACAGACCCAAGGATCCAGCAAAGCCTTTTTGACCTGATTCCGCGAGCCTGCGTCTGAGCTGGTAATGCTTGGGAATCCTTTGACTATCTTCACCTTCAAGGGTTCTGAAGATTCGACCATGCACTCTGACAATGGCTTCATCGTTTGGAGGTAAACCGAAAGGCTTGGAGCTGCTATCAGCTTGCAAGCGTTGGATAAAGTTTTGGTGAATCAATGAATCTTCAAGCGATCGGACCGATTGAGCGAAAACAAAACTGGTCTCACGTATGAGGTCTAATTTTGCCTGTCGATAGGCATTGCTCAGCCAAAAACTACAGAGGGTGCCGACGAGTACAAGACTGCCAAGCAGCAACCAGAAGACATAATCTTGCCACCACTTCTTCACGCTTCAAAAATATCAGCTTTCTCCTTGAGAAGCTTCTCAATTAACCTTAATTAACCTAGAATAAAGCTTATTTAACCACCATTTGCTCCTAACCATAGTATTTTCGTGTAAAATGATTTTTAAATGAAATACTTCCTTCTGTGTTGTATGGCCTCAATGTCTTCCTTTTTAGTGGCCCAAGAATCTGGTCAGATTATTTATGAGATGACAGTGGATGTACACCGGCGAATGACGGGACCACGCGCCCAATTCAAGGAAATGGTTCCTCAGTATCGAACCGTCAAGGCCAAAATGATTTTTAGTAAGGGAGAGGCCGTATTTCAGGCCTTGAAAGATGATCCCCAACCGGATCAGTTTGCCGGGGAGGCCAGAAGAATGAGATTTCGCATGCGTAATCCAGATGATATTGTCTGGCAAGATTATCAGGAGGGAAGGCGAGTTGAACAGCGGGAATTTATGGATAAGAAGTTCCTCATCTCTGGCCAATTGCCCAGGTTGTCCTGGAAGTTGACTGGAGAAACCAAACAGGTAGGGCCTTATCTCTGCCAACAAGCCACCTATCAGGATTCTACCGAAAAATTGATGGCCTGGTTTACACCGATGATCCCGGTGCCCTTGGGTCCAAGCCGTTATGGCCAGCTGCCGGGATTAATCCTCCATCTCGATGTCAACGAAGGTCAACGCACCTTTACCGCGGTAGATATCAATTTGGAAGATGTGGATGTATCTACTATAAAAGAGCCGACCAAGGGCAAAGAAGTGACTCAGGAGGAGTTTCGAGAGATTATGCGTGAAAAAATGAAGGAAATGCATCAACAATCAGGGCAAGGAGCCAGGACAAGAAGATCACAGCACTGAGATGAATTTATTGATTAGAGCGGTGCTGGTATGGGTAATTTCCATTGGATACTTGGGAATGTTTGCTCAGGTTGCCAAAGTAAATGTGACCGGACTAGTGGTGGACTCCCTAAACCAGCCCTTGGGAAATGCCACGGTGGTCCTGCTTAATCCATCAGATTCCGTAATCGCAAACTTTGCCATAACCAATGCTCGGGGAACTTTTGAGCTCAAAGGAGTAAAGAGCGGTTCTTATCTTCTTCAATCGAGTTTTGTAGGCTATATGACCGATAGCCAGTCCCTTCTTGTTGAGGATGGGACGGCATCACTAAGACTTGATCCGATCGTACTGATCAGTGTACCCGCTGATTTGGATGCAGTTGAAGTGATGGCCGAACGAATTCCTATGCTGATTAAAAAAGACACTATCGAGTACAATGCTGATGCTTTTAAGACACAGCCCACTGATGTAGTCGAAGATCTCCTTAAGCAGCTTCCAGGTGTCGAGGTAGAAGATGATGGCACAGTCAAAGCTCAGGGTGAAGAAGTAAAGCAAGTACTGGTAGATGGCAAGGAATTCTTTGGAAGAGATCCACAGGTGGCAACCAAGAATTTGCCCGCAAAATCGGTAGAAAAAGTTCAGGTTTTTGACAAGAAATCGGATATGGCCGAATTTTCTGGCATCGACGACGGCATGGATGAGAAGGCGATCAATATCGAGCTGAAGGAAGATTATAAAAAAGGCACTTTCGGCAGCGCAGAAGGAGGTCTGGGAAGTGAAGAACGCTATCGTGGGAAACTTAATCTCAATAAATTTTCAGAAAATCAACAAATTAGTTTGATCGGTTTGGCCAACAACATCAATCAGCAGGGCTTTTCAATCAACGATTACGTGAACTTTGCCGGGGGTATGTCTAACCTCATGCGCAACAGTGGAGGAGGCAGATCGATCCGTGTTCAAACGGGTGATAATAATTCCTCCGGAATTCCAGTCAGCACAGGACTAAGCGATGGTTTTGTTACCACTAATGCTGGGGGTCTCAATTTAAATCAAGACTTTGGGAAAAAGTCGAGATTAAATATCAGCTATTTTTATGGCAATATTCAGCGCGATTTAGATCAGGAAGTGAGAAGGGAGAATATTCTTTTCGAGGAATCTTTTTTTAGTGAGGAAGATGAGACACAAAATACCTCCAATGGAAATCACCGGATCAATAGCACTTTTGACCATAAATTCGACTCTACCCAAAATCTAAGAGTCAGGTCATCCATTCAATGGAATCAGTCAGAATTGGGATTGCTTGGTGGCACTGCTGTATTTAGTCCTCAGGGATTGATTCAAAACCAAGGAATACGAGATAATAATTCAGTCAGGGATAACACCAATTTCTCCACCAATATTATTTATCGTAAGCGATTTGGGAAGAAGGGTAGAAGTTTTTCCAGTCAATTTAATTTGGGTAAGCAAGATGATCAACAGGAGATCTGGTTGCAGTCGACCAATGACTTTTTTGATATCTCAGGCTTGCAGATGTCGGAAATTATTTCTCAACAGCAGTTCCAATCGGATGATCAGATTGACTACGGTATACAGTTGCACTATACCGAACCATTGGCCAAGACCACCTATCTGGGATTGCAGTACCGCCATAACAACAATACTAATGATTTGATTAAGGATGTGTACGATTTGGATACGGGTACCGAAATTCTTAATACCCGGCTGAGCAATCAGTATAGCAGAGATTATATCTTTAATCGTGCTGAGCTGTCTGTTCGATGGATCAAAAACCGATCTAACTTAAGTGTTGCCACCAGCATGCAGCATTCGCAACTCAATGGCGAATTGTTGATCGATGCTGTACGGATTGACCGGTCATTTACCCAATTCTTACCCCATATCACCTGGGATTATGACATAGCAAATGCAAAGCGCTTGAGGGTCTCTTACCGCACCTCAGTGCGCGAACCATCCTTGACCCAACTGCAACCGATTGTTGATAATTCCAATCCATTGAGTATTTACCTGGGAAATCCCGATCTAATTCCCGAGTATGCTCATCGTATTCAACTACGTTACTTCTCTTTTAGCCAATTTTCCATGACCAATTTTTTTGCGGTTGTCAATGCCACTTATACCGAAAATGCCATAATTAACGCCCGCAGTTTTGACCAGCAATTTAGACAAGTAACCATGCCAGTAAATGTTGAGGATGATTATCGACTGGCTTCTTTTGTGGGCTTTGGTACTCCACTTCGTTTTATCAGCACCCGCCTGAATTTGCACAGTAATTTCACCTACAACCGTGGGAGGGTTTTTGTAAATCAATTGGAAGAGCAAACCAAGAGATATATGAGTAGTATAGATTTGCGATTTGACAATATAAACAAGAATGCACTTGATCTCTCCCTCGGCACCCGTCTTAGTCATTCTTTGACCCATTATTCGCAGAGTACTGATCTCGATCAAGATTATCTGAATCATCGCTACATAGCTGATTTGACCTACACCATCAATGATCAGTGGACTATTGGTACCAAGATGGATTACGCGGTATATAGCGGAGGCACTTTTGTTTCAAGCCGTGCAGTCCCTATTTGGGAGGCATCGTTCGGCAAGTTTCTGTTCAAGAAGAGAGGTGTTTTAAAGATTTCAGCATTTGACATCCTCAATGAGAACATTGGCATCCAGCAAACCATCAATTTAAATTATATCGAGGACGTCAAGATCAACTCCTTGAGCCAGTATTTTATGGTTGGATTCTCTTACTCCTTGAATCCAATGCTTGACCAGGGTAAAATTCCCCGTCATGGCATGCGGGTACACCGGATGAATTGACAGACTTGGCAACTTTCTTTCATGAGCCCTTATCGGGGTTTGTTTCAAGAACCGTTTGATAGGACTTTGGGTCAAGTCTGCGTTTGGGACTCTCCTGTACCCGGATTCCACACACTGCAGTAACAATGAAAACAAATCGGTTAGACCTCAGGGCTCGTCAAATAGAGACTTCACGGCTACACAGCGAAGCCCTCAAGTCGCTTTTGCTCCCCCCCTTTGGTTGAGCATCACAGATAGATGATTACTATCTTTATTGGTCTATGCAAATTGCTGCCAAGATTTCCAAGGTCGCTTTCGTCGTTGGTCTTTGTTTACAATTTTCATCAGCAAGAGCAGGTACCGATGACCTATCGATCTTATGGGATGAGAATCGTGACAGCAGCTGGATTGAACTGACCAGGAGGTTGGTGGCGAATGCCAGCTCTGATCAAATGAAACTTGACCGTATCTTCCAATATGTGATACAAAACATTACCTATGACCATGCAGCTTATCACTTGGGAAGGCGCAGGATAAATCGGGACAGTGATGATGTTTTGCATAGGAAGAAAGCTGTCTGCTGGGGGTATTCAGAATTGTTACGCCAGATGTGTATAGTCGCTGGGTTGCGTTGTGAAACCATATCTGGGTATGCCGCAGAGCCGCAGACACCCCCGAGAGCACTGGAAAAGGCTGACCATGCCTGGAACGCCGTAGAGCTTGACAGCACCTGGTATCTCATTGATGCAACCTGGGCCAGCGGTACCTATCATGAAGGAACCACCCGAACTCAGGTCTTTCTGCCTGCTTATTACTTGGCAAATCCTAAAGAATTTATTCAAACCCATTTCCCTTTGATGCCGATGTGGCAGTTGCTTGATTGTCCTATTTCTCTCGAAGAATTTCAGAAAAGAAAAATGGATTTTTCACAATATTGCGACTATAGCTATCGAGACAGCATAGAGGAATACTTACAGCTGCCATTGCTGGAGCAAAAAGCCAAGGCCACCCTGGTAGCATACCGTATCAACCATACTATGGCCAATCGAGAAATAGCTGGACATGCCCTTGTTGACCTCGCCATACAGTTGAAAGAACGAGCCGATGACCTGATGGAAGCTGATTCTTCCGCACTAGCTATTGAATCGCTTGAGGCCGCTCAGTCCCTTTTTGATATGGCTGGAACTTATTGCCAGTTTTATCCTTGGCAAGTCGAAGCGAAATTGTTTACCATGATAAACCTCGGACAGGCATATTATAAAAAATATAAGGCTACGGATCAGAATGACCTCATACGTAGTCAGTTCCTGAGTGTAAAAAATTCCTTGCCCTCGGTCCCATTAAGGGCCAGTGTCTCCCAGCATATTTTGCAGCTTTGTAACCAGTATTTGGCCGTAATAGAATAGTCATGGGTAAGAACGACCTTCCCATAAATGCAGCAGAGATTATTTCCTTACTGAAGTTAGAACCCCTAAATCCTGAAGGTGGATATTACCGGCAAATTTATCGATCTACCGACCATCTAGCACCCGATAATTTGCCAGATCGTTACCCAAGAAGTATGGGTAGGTCATTGTACTCCTCAATATATTATTTACTGACCGCATCTGAACACTCAAAACTTCATCGATTGCCCACCGATGAAATTTATCATCACTACCTCGGTGATCCGGTGAAAATCTTACAATTGAGTGAGGATGGTGAAGGCAAGGTGCACATGTTGGGGCCAGATCTGATCGCGGGCCAGAGACCCCAAGTGCTCGTACCAAAACAAAACTGGCAGGGTAGTAGAGTGGTCACGGGAGGAAGGTTTGCCTTATTGGGTACGACTATGGCACCGTCTTTTGAATGGTCCGATCTGGAATTTCCTAAAGACACTACTGAATTCCTGAAAAATTATGACGCATTTTTGCATCCTTTGATTCAAGAGTTGCTGTGATAGATTAAAGGAAAGCCATCACAGAAAATTACATCTGTGATGGCTAAAATATGAGCATCTTAGGAGTTCTAGGATTCGCCCCGCTTGAAGGCTCTAAATTCGTTGACTATGACCTCTGTAACATATTTCTTATTCCCATCCTTTCCTTCAAAGCTGCGGTTCACCAGGCGGCCTACAACACAGAGTTGAGTGCCCTTAGAAGCATGATTTTTCATCAGTTCTGCCGTTTTACCCCAAGCAACCAGTTGATGCCAATCGGTTTCTTGGACCTTTTCACCTAGTTTGTTGGTATATACATGATTCGTGGCGATAGTAGCTCGTGCGACCATGTTTCCGTTATTGGTGGTAAAGGTCTCCACATCTTTGCCTAAGTGACCGATCAGTTGTACGTGATTTGATAGATTATTCATAACTAAAATTTTTTTGATTCTAAAAAGAGATTGATCATCGATGTCGGTAGCAAAGGTGGGGTCCTGTTCTGGTGCGACTCGGTTATTAAGCATTTACTTTCGTTTATAAGTGTTTGTTGTCGTTTGTTGTCGGATATCATATAGATTGTCAACGATTTAGCTCTATTGTTAAAATAACTTGGATGTCAACGATTTTTGTCATTAAGTGAGACCAAAGAGTTGAGTATTTGAAAAGACTTTATCTCAACTAACTATTAATGTTGCCTTCCATCTTTATTCGCAGACTACTGCTTGGGCATCCGATCCTGCGAAGAAGTGAAAATTCTACCATTACCTGACAAGGTCATAGAAGGTCTAAATAGGCTCACTTGATGAAGATCACTCTACAGGAGTGCGGGCAATACTGGATCAAATCATTGGTGTATTTTGTATGTCATGCACTTAAACTAATTCGAATTTGGCCTGAACTTAAGGATGCCCACTCCAATCGTGCCAATAAGAAATCCAATTGAGGCCACCCACAGCTTACTATGGTCTGAAATGATCGCTAGAAATATCACCAAAATCCCAGTAAGGAGAACAGCTTGGCCAAGAATCCTTTTTGCAAAGTCGTTTTCACTACTGTCTAAAGAATGATCAATGACCATATGGGCCTTCTCCGTCCAACCTTTGCCTGACGGGAGAAGCCGAACTTCGAAAGCCAGCAGAATCGCCAGCGGGCAAAGTACACCCAACATCATTTCCTGACCCCGGTCTAACGATACTTCAAAAAATATGGGGTGGCCAAACTTAAAATACAGATTAATCAACAGACTGATCACTGTGGTAAAAATCATGGACCTCGCTGTTTGTCTCTGGGAGAAAAGAGACCATATGGGTGGGGCAAACAACGGGGCACCTGTCAGTGCACCAAAGCTGATGACCACTTCCACAATGCCTCCGGCACTGGGTACAGCCAGGGCCACTCCAATTGTGAAAAGACCGAAAACAACAGTGGAAATCCTGGCAACCATCATGCGATTGGAGGTACTAACCCCCTTCCGAAGGCGCTCGTAGATGTCGTGCGTAAAAACGGCCGCTGAAGTGTTGAGGGTAGTGTTGACACTACTTGCGGTGGCAAAGATCATCCCCCCGAGCATCAGACCCAAAAGACCGTTCGGCAGTACTCTTTTACACATCAGTAGAAATGCGCCCTCGTTCTCAAGGCCCGAAAGATCATGTCCGGTAACTTTAAATACCATGGCTGGTATCATCCACAAAATCGGACTGATCAAATACAGGCCTGCAAACAAAAATCCAACTTTTCTGGCTTCACGTGCTGATTTTACACTGGTATACCGTTGCACATAGGCCCAATTCCCACCAATAAATAAGGTATTGTACATCAAGAAAGCAAAAAGAAAAAGGCCCGTGTAAGGCCCCCCGGTAAAGGCAAAGAAATCTGTCGGTGCTGTGGCGATAAAGTCTTCGAATCCCCCAACTTCCTTAAGGGCTAAAGGCACAACCAAAATCACGGCAGCAAATAAAATGATGAATTGCAAAACATCGGTGATTACCACAGCCCAAAGTCCACCTGTTGCCGTGTAACTGATTACCAGAAGTCCAATCAGTACGATCGAAAATTCGATGGAAAATCCGGTCGATACATTAAATAATTTAGCAACTGGATAAAGAAAAGCTCCGGTTGTGATGAAACTGAGCACTAAAAATATGTAGCTATAAAATTGCCGTAGGCCGCTTCCGAATTTTTGACCGATGTATTCACCTACCGTCAGAATCTGAGCCTGGTGCCATCGAGGTGCAATAAAAAGAGCAATAATAAATCCACCAATACCCATCATCCACTGAATAGTTATGGCTACCCATCCATATTCATAAGCTATGGAGCCCCAGACCACAAAAGTACCGGCAGAAAAAAAACTCATGAAGAGAGACAACCCACTGATCCACCATGGCAGCGCTCCACCAGCAGCAAAGTACGACTTCATGTTAGATCCGGAACGCTTAAACGACATACCTACCCACACGATGAGCAGGGCAAAGACAATAATTACAAAATAATCTAGGGCTGGCATTTAACATTTCTCTGCAGGTGAATAACACTGAATTCCAAATACCGCTGCCGGCACTTTATCGGAGGGATGCTCGAAGTGAAAGGTCAGTTTGTTCAAGCGGATGATGGGATCGAAGGTGCAGACGTTCCTGGTTTGATAATTGTCTTTTTTCGTGATAATGAGCTCATTATCATTAGCGTAAATTTTGTAGTCCCTGACCACAAAAGGCATGACGTTTTCAGCGTGTCCTAATAGTGAAGATTCCATAGCATAGTCCCAATCGGTATCAAAATTTAATACGATTTGTTGTAGATCAATCTCAGTTGGCCATTCGAAGGTGATTGTTGGTTGCGGGTCGCTCAAATCAGCAATCCAAGCATTGGGCTTTAAGTATGGTCGAAAAAATCCATTCCTAAGTTCATCAGTTGCGGAGAGGTGAATAGCAGGCGATATTGATAAGGCGAAATTCTTCCCCCCAGGTCTACGTTCAGGTACCCAGAATTCGAATGCTTCAAACCCTAAATTAGAGGGTGGATCTTGCCGACCATAGTTGGAGACAGCTATGTTTTGTTTGTTGTATACGGTCACGATCCCGGTGACTCGATGACTACTGGTAGCTATAGCAATTTTGTCATGTTGGTGAAAGCACAAAAAATAGTATCCGGTTTCATCCACCGGATTTTGCAATGAGAAAGATACTTCATTGATGCCCGATTGCAATGGGAGCATCTCTTCATGTAAGATGACATCTGGCGTATAGTTATAGGCTTTACTGCTCGTGCGGAATGAGACCTGAATATCGGTCGATAATTCAGATTTAACCCTCCAGGTAAATGTCGGCCTTGAGCCCTTTTGCAATGGCATCAGCTGGGCAGCTGAATATGATAAGGGCCACCAATCACCATCAGTCGGAAACGTATTCCATACTAGGTTGGTGCTGACATCTATCTGTGCATGAGCCAGGAGCGCTCCCGGCTCATGCAAGGGGATGTGTGGGATGTATTGACCACACCGCAACAGCCTTTGCTGCAGCAAGGTTATGTGATTTTCACTGACCAGTTTCTCGGGATTCCATCCTTTTTCTAGACATAAGGCTGCCCCCATTCCCACGGCTTGGGCATTGTGTGCGCAGGTTGCCATCACCCTGGTTGAGCCAAAAGCCACATGACTGGCACTAATGATCCTTCCCGATAGGAATAGGTTGTGGATGTTGCGACTTATCATGCATCGAAAAGGGATGCTGTAAACTCCCTTACTGTGCCATTGATTGCATCCCGGCTTTTCGCTGAATACGCCGTCTGCAGGGTGCAGATCAATCGCCCAGCCTCCGTGTCCAACGGCATCGAAGAAGGGTCTCTGGGAGACAATATCGGATTGAGTCAGCATATAGCGTCCTTCAAAACGGCGACTTTCTCGTTTTCCCGGTATCAGTCCCACCCATTCCAGGGTCATCGTGTCAGCTTCAGGAAATTGTCCAGAATTTTTGATGTAATTCCATACACCATAAACTACTTTCCAGAGTTCCCATTTGATTTTTTCGGTGTCGTGCACCGTGTCCAGCCGACCACCATATTCAATCCACCAGAGCCAACAGCCATGATCCCTGGCATTGAATTTTCGATACCGCGGAATTTTCTTGATGTCTTGTAGTGCATAGGAGGGTGGCACAAAACGTACCGGCTTCCCCAAATCCTTGGTCATGAAATAGAGTGAATGTCCCAATAGTTCGCCATAGGCTTTGCTGGGGGCAAAAGGCTCGTTAAACTCCTCTGCCGATTCAGCCCCAACCCGGTAGGCAGCACCTGATAAATAACCCACAATTCCATCTCCTGAAGCATCACAGAAAAATGGGGCTTTCAGCACATAAGTGGTTGAATTTTGGCTGCAGTAAGCAGTGACCGATCTGATTTCTTCGTCGTTCACCTTATCAACCTGGTAAACCGCCGAGTTCAGCAATAAGCGAATGTTTGGTTCGTCGATGACCTTTTCGAGCAGGATGGTATCAAAAATCACACTGTTCCCTTCGGGATTGCGATAGGTATTTTCTACCAACAACTCGTCAATGACACCACCCTCTCTCGCGAAGCGGTTGTTGTTGCCCATATGACTGGTGGCACCCAATATCCAAAGACGCACCTCACTCGATGCGTTGCCACCAAGAACAGGACGATCCTGTACCAAAATCACTTTGATCCCTTCCCTGGCAGCCGTGATGGCACAACAGACCCCGGCCATTCCGCCACCTGTGATGATCAAGTCTGCGGCCAGGTACAGCGTCTTCGTAGCTCTTGCGTTGGTTTCTGTGAAAATTTTCATCAAAAGATTTTACTTCCCTCAATATAGGGCACCCGTACATGTAACTCACTATTGCTGCAGATTAATCGAGGTCGGCTGCCCTTTTCATTCATGTTCTACCGTAGTTTAGGTCATTTGACGGGAGAAGTGGACCTTACACCGCGTGGATAACCAAGTGAAATTTAAGCCTGGATCCAACCGTGGTCACAGGACAGGATTGTCAGATGCATAGCTTGAAGACCTCGCTCTGTGCTACTTTAGAAACCGGGAGTGGGTTGGCCGGAAGGGCCCACATGAAGTTGGTATGATTTTGGCGGTGGATTCTACGTCTCGTTCATGATCTTAAGGCTATGTTTGTGACCCCCTTTGTTAGCCATTCAAATCTTTTCAGACTATGAGTAATCGAGAATCAATTATTGTAATGAGACTATTGGGGCTCATTGTTTTTTCAAGCATACTAGGTCTTTCAGCTTCTGGCCAAATGAGTTTTACCGATCAGGCTGGTGGTTTCGGACCCTTTGGGGGATATGTTATATCCACACTAAAGCAGCCAGGCCTGGATGGGTCGGCCACAGACAGATCCCTTTACCGAAAGGGCTTTGAGGTTGGCATTAAAAGTGAGATGTATCGTTTTAGGTATTTACGTGGCAACATCATGGCCAGTTATATCCGTCTCGGCGCTCACGAATACTTGCCAGGTGAAAACAACCTGCAAGATGTTGAAGTGGACCTGCAGGCATTCAAGGCGGCCTTTAATCCTTTCCTGTTTAAAGTCGGCAATGACTTCTTACACGGATATGCCGGAGGTGGCGGATATGGCACCTTCTACATAAATCAGGAGGTTTCCGCCCAGCAGCCTTTGGAGAACTACTGGAATGGCGAGCAAGAGCTGAGAAAATTTGACTATGGTTTGGACTTGGTGGCAGGTGTACATGTTTGGAATTTTGATATAGAATTTCACGCACAACTTGGCATGGCGGATCTCGGTGAGAGATTTGACAACACTTTGGCCAAGCAGCAGTTCTTTAGCATCACCTTGGCTTATTTATATGTAAACCAGCACGTCACAGTAAAGAGCTGCAAGAATAAAAAGAGCCTAAGAAAAGTCTATTGATTGAAGGTGTTTGGGTGAACCCACGCCTTATGGTAGCTGGGCCTACAGCTTCTCATTTGGCAGGTCGTGTCTACGCAAATTTCCGGCGTGCCCGTTTTACCCCTTAAGCACAATTTCTTTAGGAGTATAATCGATCACTCCTCACCAACGTTGAATCCACAAAGTATTGGTCGTTGGTTGAGCGACTTTGTTTATATAGTCTCGTGCAGCTGCTTGAAATTTTATGTAATTTATGGCTATGAAACGCAGAATATTTCTTCAAAGATCCATGGCTGCTGGAGCAGCAGCATTTTCCCCGTTCCCCTATCATATTTATGCGGGTACTGAAAAAAAATTAGCCTCCGACAGGGTGAGTTTGGGTAATACCGGCATTGAAGTAAGCCGACTCGCGATGGGCACCGGTACCAGTGGAGTGGGTGGCAGCTCTAACCAGACCAGGAAACTAGGAGTTAAAGGGCTGAGTGATCTTCTCTATATGGCCCATGACAATGGGATAAATTTTTGGGAGTCGGCGGATCAGTACGGGTCTCATCCACATTTGAAGGCAGGTCTGAAGAATGTCAAGCGCGAAGACGTGGTGATCCTAACCAAGACCCATGCTCGTACAGCCAAGCAGATGCGCGAAGACCTCGACCGGTACCTGCAGGAGATCGGGACCGACTATATTGACATTGTTTTATTGCATGCACTGACCAACCCCAGTTGGCCTTCGGCCCGGGAAGGAGCTATGGAAGTATTGGCTCAAGCCCGGGAAGATGGAATCATTCGCGCCCATGGGGTCTCATGCCATTCCTTGGGTGCCTTGAAGACTGCAGCGGAGACGGAGTGGGTTCAAGTAGATCTGGCCCGTTACAATCAGGCTAGTGTGAGAATGGACGACAAATACGATGTGGTGGGACCGGTATTGCAAAAGATGAAGGATGCCGGCAAGGGAGTCATCGGAATGAAGATCTTTGGAGCCGGAAGGTTGAGTGACCGTATAGACGAAAGTCTAACCTTTGCTTTACATCAACCCTTTATCGATTGCTTTACCATCGGACAAGAAAGCGTCGATCAGCATCTGGATCTTCTAAAAAGGATCCCAGCATCCAGCACCCGGGGTTGATTAAAGTTAAACAGACTCAGTTGAGATACTGGCTGCTGTTCTATTGTACCATTGGCTTTTGAAAGTGGATAAACAGGAGGATAAAATGATCACTGATAGTATTATCTTTGTCCTATTTTGGCGTGGTAGCTCCCCGAAGAAGATCGGGGCAAGCAGCTTCGCCACCACTTATTTCATGGCGTGGTAGCTCCCCGAAGAAGATCGGGGCAAGCAGCTTCGCCACCACTTATTTCATGGCGTGGAAGCTCCCCGAAGAAGATCGGGGCAAGCAGCTTCGCCAGCACTTATTTCATGGCGTGGTAGCTCCCCGAAGAAGATCGGGGCAAGCAGCTTCGCCACCACTTATTTCATGGCGTGGTAGCTCCCCGAAGAAGATCGGGGCAAGCAGCTTCGCCAGCACTTATTTCATGGCGTGGTAGCTCCCCGAAGAAGATCGGGGCAAGCAGCTTCGCCACCACTTATTTCATGGCGTGGTAGCTCAGCTGGTTAGAGCGCAGGATTCATAATCCTGAGGTCGGGAGTTCAAGTCTCCCTCACGCTACACTGATAATCAATGAAATTGCCGACCATAAAAGGATCGGCTTTTTTGTTGGTCAAACAGTGGTCAAACACTGCATCGAGATGGCACATACACTGCAAAGGTTATACTCTTTTACAGACTTGCTTGAAACCCTGCCCTGCTCAGCCTCACGAATTCTCTTCGTCGAACAAGGTATTTGATTTATCAAAAGCTTCTGATCTACCTGCCAAGTTCATACAAAAACCTACTCTAATGACCTCACCGGCATTAGAATAGCGGTCTTTACCCACCCTTTCTTTTATGAAAGTCTCGAAATGCTTACTGAGCCAGATAGATGTGTTTTTTACCATGAATTCACTCCTTTACACTAAATACTCACAATGCGGTATGTCTGTCAAATCATTGTCGTCAGTGTGATTCCTTTCTCCCTTTGAAAATTATCTGCGCTTACCCAACCATAAACATATTATAATTATTCACAATGATTCAATGGACAGTCTAGTTCTACTAACCATTCAATGGAGGATTACGCCTGCTAAAGTCAGTTGCGGGATCACTTTCCAATTTGATGACATATTGATTCTTGGCCAGAAATTCTTTCTCACCCAACCACCAGTGGCTTCTCGCGATGGGAGATTTGACTTCCCTACCATATACCTTGCGCAACTCAGTAATGATGTAATTCATTCCAGCCTCTACTGAATCAGTGACAAAGTACTGATCAGAATCTTCTGGTGAAATCGTTTGGGCTTCTTGCATGAAATCAACTTGTTTCAATAGATTTTTCCAATAGTCACTTCCAAATAGTACCATCGGAAAATCATGAATCTTATCGGTCTGCATCAGGGTGAGTGTTTCGAATAATTCATCCATAGTGCCAAAACCACCAGGCATAACCACGAAAGCATAGGAATACTTGAGCAGCAGTACCTTACGCACATAGAAATGATCCATAGTGATCATACGATCGAGATAGGGATTGGGTTTTTGCTCAGTGGGAAGTACAATGTTGCATCCAACTGACCGACCATTTACCGACTTCGCTCCCCGGTTGGCGGCTTCCATGATACCTGGACCTCCTCCGGTCATCACTGTAAAGCCCAGGTCGGCTATTTGAGCTCCAAACTCTTTGGCCTGTTGATAGTAGTAGTGATCATCCTTAAATCGTGCCGAGCCAAAAACTGTGATACATGGTCCGATGAAATGCAGATGCCGAAACCCCCGGATAAACTCGGTCATGATTTTTAAGGCGCTGATGAAATCTTTCCAGCGACCTCTCGGACCCTCGAGAAAGAGGTATTCCTGGTTTTGTGTTTGCTTCATTCCCTCCATATTTAAATCAATATTACCTACTCTGCAACCACAACAGTAGTTTCCGCCCAGGCTCCGGCTCCCAGATCCTGGCTTCGTTTACTGGGAAGACTTCCTCCCACCAAGATCCTATACCGGCCGGGCTTGAGAATAAGGTCTCCTTCATCGTTGTACATCGAAAAATGTCTTTTGTCAAGTTCGAAAGAAAGGGTCAGAGATTCACCGCTATCCACGGAAACTCTTTGGAAATCCTTTAAAGCGAGAAAAGGGTCGGTATCCGATCTTTCATCTTTAGAAAGGTATAGTTGGGCTACTTCGTCTGATTCCATCGATCCCGTATTTGTCAGCTCGCAGGTGATGGTAAGCAACCCTTTTCCATCGAATCCAGGGCTGCTTGCCTGTGCATTGGCATAGGCAAACGAACTGTAACTCAGACCAAAACCAAACGGATAGAGTGGTTCTGTTTCGAGAAAGCGATAGGTTCTTCCCTTCATGTCGTAGTTTTCAAAAGGTGGCAGGTCATCGATGGTCTTCACAAACGTTACTGGCAACTTTCCCGAAGGAGACAACCTTCCAAACAGTATATCTCCCAACGCTTGACCGCCTTGCTCTCCGGGATACCAGGCATAGACTACTGCATCCGCCATTTCGTGTATTTCGGGAATGGAAATGGCACTGCCTCCGGTGATCACTACCACCAGTTTATTGGCTTTGCTACGCAACAACTTCAGATATTCAATTTGGTGGGCTGGAAGGGATATATATTCCCGGTCGCCGGCACTGGGTGAGGCGATGGCTTCCCCTTCTTCACCTTCCAAGAGTTGGGTGATGCCCATGCAGGCAATCGTCACTTCTGCTTCTGCAGCTTCTCCCGAAAACCAGTCCATAGGATTTACATTTGGCCGGTCGAGCAGACCACCTTGTACATATCGGACAGCGGTATGATCCGACACATTGGCAATAATGCCTTCAGCGAGTGTGCGCATATCATCCCCTACCCCGTAATAATTGGCCAGCAAAGCCTGCATATCTGCGGCAGTAGGTCCGGTCACAAAAAGAGTCTTCAGATTGGGATTCAGGGGCAGCACATTGTCTTTGTTCTTAAGCAGAACAATAGACTTGCTTGCGGCTTCGTAGCTAAGAGCAATATGTTCTTGGGAGCGCACCACTGTGGTAGAAATGGTGTCGAAAGGACCAGTACCTGGTGGGTCAAATAGGCCAAGGCGAAAACGGGTAGGTAGAAGTTCACGCAGATTTTTGTCGATGTCTGTTTCGGTGATGAGACCTTCTTCAAGGGCATCTAGCACCCCATGATAAACACTACCGCAGTTCAGATTACACCCGGTTTTCAATGCCAAGGCGGCAGCCTCCTCCCGGGTTTTCACCACATGGTGACCTTGATAAAAGTCGACCAGTGCCCAACAGTCTGAAACAAAGTATCCATTAAATTTCCATTTCTTGCGTAGCACCTGTTGCATGAGATAGGGGCTAGCGCAGCAGGGATCACCGTTCGTCCGGTTATAAGCTCCCATTACTCCCTCCACCTTCGCTTCTCGGACCAGGGCTTCGAATGCGGGCATATAGGTGTTCCAAAGATCGTGTCTGCTCACCACGGCGTCAAACTCATGGCGCAGTTTTTCCGGGCCGCTGTGCACTACATAATGCTTGGCCATCCCGGCAGCCTTTAAGTACTTGGGATGATCTCCCTGCAGACCTCTGACAAAAGCTACCCCCATCTGACCGATGTGATGCGGGTCCTCTCCGTAAGTCTCCTGGCCCCGCCCCCAACGCGGATCGCGAAACAAATTGACGTTGGGGCTCCAAAAAGTCAAACCTGCGTAGCGTTCGCGGTAACCAATCTTTTGGTTGGCATTGAATTTTGCCCGGGCCTCGTCGGCAATGGCCATTCCGATTCGGTGTATTAGATCTGTGTCAAAGGTTGCACCCATACCGATGGCCTGGGGGAAGATGGTTGCCCGTCCATTACGAGCCACACCATGCAGACATTCGTTCCACCAATTGTACTGCGGTATACCCAACCGCTCCACAGCAGGTGCGCTGTACATCAGCTGACCAGCTTTCTCTTCGAGGGTGAGGAGAGAGATCAAGTCATCAACCCGATCCGCTATGGGCAGATCAGGATTCTGGAAAGGATAAGATTGGCCCTGGATTTCGTTTAATGAAAATAAGAGGGCCATCAAGAGAACAAAACCACTAAGGTTAGCTTTCATCATCTTCAGATTTTCGATATCGCAAAATTTACGGGTCATTAATATCTGTTTTTCATGGTTAATGCGAAAACGTTTCGAAAATCTTTGATGGATTCTCTTCGTGTACAAATTTTTTCTTGAAACAAATCCATTGACTAATATGCTACTCAATAAAGTGTCACTGCCTCTTGCTTCTCTTAGCCACTCGTATTAAATATCTTATTTCAAATGGTAGAGCAACCATCAAAAAGGTTGGTCATATGACTCAATCAGCGAGGGGAGTCCGAATTGTTGAAAATTGGTCCCACCATATCTGTAAACATTATGGCAACTAACCTTCTATCCAATCTTGGGTTCATCTTTTATGCGCCAATTAGTGATGAAAGGGTTTTGATTTTAATTGTACTGCGGAAGTTAGAAATTAATTGCAAGACTTCAGAATCAACTAGGAAAAAGGTTGATTGGAAAAATAGGGTAGGTCAGCAATCTATCAGAAAAACATAGGAAACTACAAACTGTTTTAATAATCTATTATTTGATTTAAATGATGCTCTAAATGTTCGACGTAATCGGTTATCAAGAACCTCAAATCAGCTTCAGTCCCATCCTTGAGTTCAATATGGTAATTTAAGGATTGATCGGTCTGAAGAGCCATTATAAATTTAATTCGATTATTTAGTGAAATCCAGAGATTGACCATTTCCTTTGTGTCGGAATTTTGGTAATCGTTCACTTTCACCAATTCATCTTGATTGTAAGGCCTTACTTTGTAGGGCTTAGGAATAAATTGGATTTCGGTAAACCTTTGAAGGTTGTTGATTCCAGAATCAATTAAATGACCGATTATCTCCTTTTTGGACCATTTACCGGGATTGATCTTATGGGTCAGTTCCGATTCTGATAAGCTTGAGATGTATTCAGATCCCGTATTTAGAAGCTCTTCTAATCTGTCGATTGTCTTTTTCATTTTTTAAGTTGTTTTTAGTACCAGCCAGCACTTCAACCATTACTGAAGAAATCACCAGTGATTGGCATACCTTTGCAAATGGGTTAATACCTTTCTGTGTCAGACCTTAAAATTGCTTTATGAGTCATCTATGTATGATCTTACCTTTTTTTTATGGGATTAATAGCCAATTCTGTAGCAATGGCATTTAGCTCCTCTATAAGACTAGAGGATATTGGAATACCATTTTCCAGGCGATCGGCTTGATGCCTTTTTTCGGGGTCTCCGGGCACAAGTACTGGCACATCCGGATCCTGCCTGGGCAAGCTTCGGATGCGTTTGGCCAAGTTCTGCAGGCGGGTCTTGAAATACTCAGGTTCCTCAAAGGCATCGATGCGTAGTGCTCCAAAGAATTGGCCAATGTTGCGCTTTGTTGAAAATGGATCATTGAACATGTCGGTTACTTTGTCTCCAGTGGGCATACCGGTGAGCAGACCACAAAAGATGTCGACCATCATCGCTATCCCAAAACCCTTATAGTCACCAATGGGAAGCAGCAGCTCTACATCGTCAGGAATTGTTGTCTCCTTGCCGTGTTCATCTGCGCCACAGCCCGGTGGCAGTGAGCGGTTTCTCTCTGCATACACGCGAATCTTATTGGAACTCATGAACGTCGTAGCGCCATCGTAGCAAAATGGTTCCTCGGCAGCCATGGGTGCCGCCATGCAGACCGGATTGGTGCCAAAAAATTTTGATGTCGCATTAGCAGCCCGCATCTTGGGTGTAGCGTTGGTGTAGGCCATGCCAATCATGTTTTCCTTGCACGCTTCGAGGGCAAAATATGCCATGGATCCGCAATGGCTTGAATTGCGAACTGCGACGTGGCCTGATCCGGCCTCCCTAGCCAGATTCATCGCATGATGCATGGCGTTGATGCCAGCTGCATGACCAAAGCCGTGATCTGCATCCAGGCGTCCAGTTGATAAGCTTGTCTGTTCGAAGTGAAATTTCGGTTTGGGATTGATTCGTCCTGCACTGATTGCCTTGAGATAATGGGACAGCAAACGAATTCCATGGGAGTCAACACCCCTTAATGATGCCAACCATAGTCCCCTGGCGGTTGTTTTCGCAACACTTTCTGCTACACTGGATCTGACAAGTACCTCTTCCAGGAATTCCAAAATTGCCGTTGCCTCATAGCGTTGTTCATTGTGTTCCGGAGTACTCCCTTTCATGTTCGATTAAATATATACTGCGTTTATATCAGATATTTCCGACATGAAATACTAAAGTTGTAATAATTGGTAAACCATTATTTTCTGTTCCTTACCCTTTACGTTGACTTCACCCCATGGCTCTGAAGACACCAGTGCTTTGGTCTTTTCAAAGATGGACTCGCTGACCAGGATAGTATTTGAAAGGTTGGAGGTCAATGATTCTATCCTTTTTGCAGTATTGACTGCGTCCCCAGTAACGGCATAAGTGAGACGTTCATCCGAACCCAGGTTACCGGCGATTATTGGACCATAATTTAATCCGATGCCCACAGACAGATTTTGAGGCAGAATATATTTCAACTCATGATTAATCTCTTCAAGTTTTTTTATCATCGCAAATGCACAATACACCGATGATATTTCAGGATCCTTAATTGGAGTCGGAGCACCAAAAGTTGCAAATACTTCATCACCAATGAATTGATTAATGACCCCATTGTGCATTTTCACTACATCGATCATCTTGGAGTAATAAGTATCGAGCACCCTAACGGTTTCAGTGGGATTCAACCTTTCAGCGAGGGCGGTAAAACCCCTGATGTCACAAAAAAGTAGGGCCACTTCAAGCTTTGCACCGGATTTAATATCTTCAGTCGTATCAGAAAGAGCTTCATTCACAACAGATTCCGGAACGTACTTTATAAATAAGTCCAACGTTTTCTTCTGCTTTTCAGCCAAGGCATGGAGTTTGATGTTGGCATCTTCGATTTCTTTTACCCTTTCCCTTTCTCTCCTTCTTGATTTCTCAAGTCGGTTTTCCAGGCGTACATTTTCAGTCACATCGTTTTGCACAGCAAGAAATCGATGTATCTTTCCGTGTTTGTCATACACCGGCGCGATCGACCACTCCATGTAAAATTCACTTCCATCTTTCCGGTAATTAACGGTTTTCCCTTCCCACACTTTTCCTACGGTAAGTATTTCCGAAAGATTCTCAAAAATACCCTTATCGGTTTTAGGTCCTTGAAGCACCCGTGGACTCTTTCCAATGATTTCGTCTCGCTGCCAGCCGGTCATTTTCTCAAAAGCTTCGTTGACATAGAGGATATGGGGGCCCGGAAAATCAAGTTGAGAAGTGGTGACCAAAATGCTTTGGGTCATCGACTCCAGTAGGAGGGAGGCATCAATGAAGTATGATTCTTGGTCGGCCATAAAGGAAATTACACATTTATACCTAACAAATCGAAGAAGATCATCAGATTCCTTAAATCAGATAAAATGAGAAAGGGCTACTGGCAATCTGAACGTTTCTGGAAGTTATCATGCCTCCTGGTGATTGGGAAAGAAAGAAGCAGGGCAGATTGGATTAGGTACATCGGCTTGTAAAGACCCCATTCTAATCCATTCCAAGGGTTAGTCAGGGTGGAAAAGCAAGGTCTCGTAGTTGGTTGCTTTGCAACAACCCTGCATCTGATGAGTGCCTCTTCCAGACATCCAAATATTATGACCGTATGTTGTCGGGCTACTAAGATTGCGGAGTTTGCCAATTCACAAACAATCAAGGACAACGCAATTCTTTTTTTAACCACCAAATGCATCACGGTAGGTGATCAACGCAACCCGGACGGCCATAAAACCGATTGTCAGCAAGCTCACCCAAAGAAAAGCATCAAATCCTTTAGAGGGTGTCAATGCCTGGTCCGTTTGCCGGTACCGGAATATAATGGCTTGGTAAGCCACCACCAGTAGGAAAAGGGAGTTGACTAAACCCAGCACAATCACCAGAGCGATAGGCTTTTGTACTGCAATGTAGGAGAGACACCAAAACAATGGCATCAACCAGGCGATAAGAGAAAACAACCGCTTGCGGGTCGTACCATCTTCGGGATCATAAAACCGGCAAATCTTGAGTAAATCAACCCACAGCCAGGAATGGCCGGCCAGGTTTGAAAAGGCCGTCGAGAACAATACCAAAAAGGCCCCTACCATAAACAGGGTCATGGTGTTGCTACCAATCACATCAGTGAAGATTTGTGATAATTGCTGTACGACCTCGCTGCCATCAACCACGGCACCTTGGGGCTCTAAAACAGCTGCACCGAGGAAATAAAATGATACGGTGGCAGTAGTGTAAACGATCATAGAGACCAGGGCATCATACATCATGACCCGCATCCAACCTTTTGCTCTCATCACCCATTCTGGAGATCCGTCTCGCTTGCCAACCCAGGCTGCATAGCCTTTCTCAAGACACCAGGATGGATAGACAAATATCTCGCCTGCCGATAAACCTGTAATAGCAAAAGCTGTAAGGGCAAGAGCCAAGGTGCCTGGGGGCATCCCCAGTGAAAACCCTTCTAACACCTCGCTTAAGCCAAAGGAATACTTGGTGCGCTGCACCGCAAACAAGCAATACAGCACAAGCGACACAAAGATCACGTTGAATAAAATGGCCAGGAACTCAATTTGACCGTATTTTCCACGAAAAACCAACAAGGCCAAAATACCGGCGATACCAAAAGTTATGATTTCAATAGGTACACTTGGTAAGCTATAATGTACCGCCTGTGCCGCTCCACCCAGAACACCACCCTGGCCCACCAGCATTCCAAGCAGAAATATCAATCCGAAAAAAACAGACCAATGGATTCCAAAAAATCTTAATCCCTTTGATGAATTCCATGCACTGAAGGATGCTTTTCCATGGGCGATGGCATGTCGACCATACTGTAATTGTACCGCGACCTTAATAAAACAGCCCAGAAGGATCACCCAGAGGACCACAAATCCTGCTTTTGCACCAAGCGTAGTTGTGGCGATGAGCTCCCCTGAGCCTACAATGGCTGCCGATAAAATCAATCCAGGGCCCAGATATCGAAGGGACGAAAAAAAACCCCGGGGTGGGTCAAGGTAAGATTTGGTCTCATTGGTCTCCATTACTGTTTAGCTTTGCTCTGCAACACAAATCTGGTGTTTGGCCGGAAATTTATTCTTCACTGCAGCCAAAGCATCAGGTGTCCTCCTTACAAGGTAGCGAGAATATGTTGGTTTACCGTAGTGCTCTTTTCAACATTTTCTTTACCTCAAAACAGTAAAACAGGCAGCATTAACACTGAAGCTAATCTGTCCATCAAGCGAAGGCCGGAAAAAAGTGAAAAAACATTTTCATCATGAAGGATAATCTTCCGCGACTGAATTAAAGATCTTGCATTATCCGCGCTTGAGATTAAAATAATAATGTCATTAAATATTAACTGCAATAGGTCATCTCCAGAGTACTAACCAACCTATCTGTTGAAGCCTTCCTCAACCGTTCAAAGGAGGCGACTTCATGCTGAAATTGAGCAAACAAGATGCACGTTAGAGCTGAAGCCAGCACCAGTGGAGAATTTGAGAACCCCTTAAAGGCGAGTTTTGGTGCGAGAGTCTCTTCATACCAAGGCAGGAAAAAGTAGAAAACAATTTTTCGTATTTTGGATTTAGAGAGTTAAATCTATTTACCAAAAGGAACCAGGTGGTTTTATGCAAAAATGGCTATGTATTCCCATCATACTCCTAGTCGTTACATCCTGTCTAAATGAAGATCAAATAGTATTTCCAGTTGAACAACCAGATAACAGCAACTTCAACCGGCCACTACCTAATGAAATCCTTGATATTTCGCCACCGGGGTTTTGTTGGTGGCGTGCCGCTCCAGTTGGATCTGTTCATTATCAACTCCGCGTCCAAACTACTGAGGGTGAGCACGTATATACCTCCGAACTACTAGAAGATCCGGTGCATGTCCCCGGTCAAGTTTTTTCAGCTGGAAATTATATTTGGGAGGTTGACGCTTTGGATACTAGCGGCAAAATATTAGCAACTCGGGGAGCGGAGAAATTTACCATTGGTGAGGAGGCTTTGGAACTTCCGTGGATCGAACCTGGAGAACTCCTATCCAGGGTACCATTGGATCATCCACGCTTATTATTTCTCAAAACTCAAATGCCTGAAATTCATCGTACGCTCAATAATTCTCGCAGCTCTGCATATAAGGACTTAAGAATCATTGCCGACCAGGCCTTGGAATTAGGTCTAATGCCTAAACCCGATTTTGATAAATACGATCGTGACACCGAATATGCCATGCGGCGTACAGCGTATAGAGCCTCTTATCGAGAGTTTACCCGTGTTTACCATCGCGGAATGATACCATTGGCATTAATGTACCTACTCAGTGGCGAAGAGAAGTATGGCCTAGCAGCCAAAAAACATTTACTCAACGTTCTCGATTGGGAATTGAATGGTGTTGCATCTTTGGAACGGAATTTTGACGAAGTGGGCCTTCGCATCGCACGGACTGCAGCCCAAGGCTATGACTGGTTATTTGATTTGTTTTCGGAGTCCGAACGCAAGGCGGTCAAGGAAATGCTTCTACTCCGCGGGGATCAAATGTTTGAAAGATTGCAGGAAAGAGATTTTCTATTTAGATCAGCCTACAGTCATGATGGTCGTCTGCCAGGATACTTAGTGGAATTTGCCATCGCTTTGGCGGAAGAAGCCCGAGCTCAAGTATGGTTGGATTATGCCATGAAAGCTTTGTTAACAGTCTTCCCACATTGGGGTGGAAAAGATGGTGGCTGGGCAGAAGGCATTAATTATGTCCTATCCTATAACGATAGGTTTATTACACCATTGCAGTCACTCTATGTTGCTACCGGTTATGATCTTTGGAAAAAATCATACTTCCGTAAAATGCGTCATTTTCTGATGTATTGCATATCGCCCTTTGGTGAAATTACTCCTTTTGGAGACTCAGAGCATTTATCCATTCGTAATCGTGCCGGAGATCTACATTCGGTTCTACTATTCCATGCGTTGAGATACCACGATCCCGCTACTAGATGGTGGATTGAGCTCCTGGAAGCAGATAGAGGAAATACGCAACGTCTAGAAGCCATGAATAGAATCATCTTACCCGATGATCTCAAGCCCAGTCAGCCAGAATCATTGGCTCCAGACAAAGCATTTCATGGAGTGGGTTGGGCAGCTCTTCACTCCAACATATTGGATCCGGCCAAAGATTTGATGTGTTTATTCAAAAGTTCTCCGTATGGTCCAGTCAGTCACAGTCATGCTGATCAAAACAGCTTTGCCATCCTCAAAGGTGGTAAGGCACTTGTACAACCAAGTGGTGCCCGCTACCCCCAACATCAGTCACCATTTCATTTTCAGTATACCAATTTGACTGTTGCCCACAATGCCTTGCTGATTAACGGAGAGGGTCAGATTGATCGGGACGCCTCGGCTCATGGTCAGCTGGTAGATTTCCAAAGTACTCCTCACCTTGGATATGTCGCCGGGGATGCTCAAAAGTGTTACACAAATCAGCTGGATTACTACGTCCGGCATATGCTCTTGGTGCGTCCGTCAGTCGTCCTAGTCATCGACGATTTATCCGGATCGGAGTCTTTTACTGTCGATTGGCTAATGCATGGTCGTGAAAAGATGCTGTTGGATGCCGATCGACAGCTCATCGAATCCTTTCGTTTTGAAGAAGCCATGCGCACCAAAGTTGTCACTCCTGGAGGTTTCGACTTTACCTTAACCAATGAATGGCCGATCGATCCGAAGCAAGACTATCCGATGGTAACCGCTGAACCACCAGCTCCTGAATGGCATTTTACTGCCACCACAAGTGAGAATACCCATCAACGCCGCATTGCGGCTATTATGCTGGTTAAAGAAAATGGCAAATATCCCGAGTGCGAAGTCACGGTTCAGAGTGATCGGATTAAGGTAAGTGGACAATTCGGTGACGACTCATGGACAGGTACCATCGGGGTAGGCACTGAGCAATACGCCAAAGGTCCTTTGTTGGAGATTACCTATCGTCCCGGTGATGGTGAGGTAGAACGGTTGAGCATATCAGGTATGGAGTAAATGGCCCGGGCATCCAATGGCTAAGGTGCTTTGAGGCCTCAGGTGATTGTGACCATTGCCAAATTTCTCTTCAATATCACATTTGTCAGTGAAGGTTGTAAATCTTATTTTGTTAGACTGAGGATCATTTTAAGCTGCAGATTGCCATGTTAAGAAAGGCAGAAGTCTTCCTGGTTGTCCTACTTTTTTTCATAACCCATGAGGGGCGAAGCCAGTCATTAACTGTCAAGGGCACCGTACTGTACAATCCAAAAATGGCTGATTGTTTTCAAGAAGTTCCCTGTTTGGATGCTATTGAATTGACCAAGGAAGAGGACTGGATTCCTCCCAAAGCGGCAGTGAACATTGTGGTGAAGAGTAGCGGCAGAGTAGCCAAAACAGATCCGGCAGGCCAATATTCGATTGAAGTGGCATCGGCTGCCGACACCCTATTATTTTTGTACATCGGCCACAACCGAGTTGAGGTCCCGGTCAGGGGAAGGGAAGATGTGGATGTCAAATTGACCCCCACCCCGATCCCCGTGATAGAACGACTGCTAGGGTTGATCATGCCTGCAATTGATGCGGGTGATTTTCCGATTATTAATGAACTGGCTAGAGGCGCCAAAGTGAATAGGGCTGCCGCCCGGGATATCCTCTGGTTGGTTTTAGGTAATAAACGCATGAAAGAGCATTATCCCGGAGAATTCATCCCTGATTATCGGTTTTCGGAGTAGCTCTCGCCCATACTATGTAGTCGAATCGTATGTTGATTGGATCATTTACAAAGATTGTTTAGTGTTATGAAATCGCGAAAGAAGCCTTCTAGGGCAGGTAGCATAGGAAGGAAGTGGGTTGGATTATGCCTATGTTTGATTATTCCGTGGATTGTTCAAGGGCAAAATTCCAAGATCAAGGTCGAGGCACACGAAACAAATACCCATTGGGGGCAATATGGTCCACCCTCGTCATTTGAACCAGAAATCATTGTTAATGAGCGGCATATTGCTCCCGAGTGGGCCTTACTCCAACGGGAATTGTTGCGATCTGCCTCCCTCGCTTGTGAACATTTTTTTAACCACTACTTTGATGATCGAGGATATCTCTTAACTGACCTACGCTGGGGAGCTAATGATGGTCCTGATGATGCCATAGAGAATGTGAATCGTTGGCCGCAATTGTATGCCTTGGGAGGTGCAGGCAAAATCATGGAGATGTACAAAAAAGTTTATGAGGGCCACATCCAGCAGATGTCAATTCCTCCCAAGACGGTTACAGGTCAGCCTACCCATATTCCCTATGCTGTTGATGGTATGTATTACAAAGAATTTCCAACCAGATCAGATTGGATGCATATTTCTGAGGGCTTAATGGTATTTAACATGATGGGTTTAGGTGATCCGTATGATTTGAAATTCGGACATAGAGTGCGTCGTTTTGCTGGATTTTATATGAATGAAGACCCCGGAGCAATGAACTATGATCCCGAACATAAGATCATCCGCAGCATGTACAATGGAAGTCGAGGTCCTTTGATGCGTCAAACAACCAGCATCGACTGGACGGGTGATCCCTCCGAAGTAAGAAACCGTTATGCGGCTGGACATGGAGAAGAGAATTACGAAGAATTTCTTTTTCATTTTAAAGATTACCATCACACCGAGGGGGATGTTCCCTTGAACCTTGTTTCTACTACTTTAGCATTGAACGCATATTTGCTTTCAGGAGAGGAGAAATATCGTACATGGATGCTGGAGTACGTCAATGCATGGCTTGACCGGATGGAGGCCAATGACTGGATAATTCCCAGCAATATTGGATTAGATGGTACGATCGGAGGTGCTGCCGATGGTAAATGGTACGGTGGTACCTATGGTTGGAGTTTTACCGTAGAACAACAAACGCCCCCTGCACAAGGGCTTTCTGACCGGGAACGCACCCGTTGGGGCTTTGTGGGATTTATGAATGCCTACCTGGTCACTGGTGACGACCGCTACCTGGAAGCCTGGCGCAAACAGCATGATGTGATCTACAAAGCGGGAAAAATCATTGATGGCGAATACCATACACCGCTCATGTATGGTAATCCGGAATGGAGCAGGGAGGGATACTCTGAAGATGATGGTTGGTATAGCTATCGACCGTACCGTGCCGAAAAGGAAAATATGCTGCAAATATATTATCTGTCTATGCAGCCCCAAGACCGCCGACATATCCAATCCAACCCCTGGCTAGAATTCCTGGAAGGAACAAACCCAGATTATCCCATCCATGCCTTTCGAGCTGACTTATCCGATGTGAGGAAGCGTATGCAGGGGCTTATAAGTGATAGCACCTCTCCTGATATGCGGCTCACGGATGACCCAATGAATCTAAACCCAGCCAGCATTACCTCATTGATCCGGTTGATGGGTGGAGGTTTTTACGAACCAGACCATGCACGCCGATCACCTCCCTTTCATACCCGCCTTCGTTATTTTGATCCGGACAAACGCCGTGCTGGGGTGCCCGAAGATGTTGCTGTTTTGGTCGACCGGATGACTGATAAAGATGTGCGATTAAATATTGTAAACATGAATCCGATTGAGGCACGAACTGTTACTGTGCAGGGAGGTGCTTATGGCGAACATCAAGTGGTGGCCATTACCCATAAGGATAAGCGTGTAGGTATTGATGCAACAGCATTCGATATTATGCTTGAGCCTGGAGCAGGTGCAATACTTGAAATTGAGATGAACAGATTTGTCAATCAACCCAGTTTGGATTTTCCCTGGATCCGGTAATTGCGAAGTACGTATTTCTAGAGTCAATTCGAGGTGTACGATGGTAAAAGTGTTTGCTTCCGACCAATAGGCTTTCTAATACACTAAATTTTTCTGATTTCGTTAAGGATCCATATTCCAATTCCTACCCTTACCAATGGTTGTAGATAGGTGTAAATCCATCCATAAGACCAATTCACGATCTCATTGAGAAATTTCAATCCCAAATAATACCTTGCAAATGAGGATAAACTGAGAATTCCGATAAATATTAGGGAAATCCCAAGAAGCTTACCAAGACCGTTTTCGTGAACCAATGCCAAACCATATAGAAATGAACCAATGCCAAAACCATAAATAACCAAAAAATAATGGCTATCGGAAATTCCATGTGCAGCTTCGATTAATGTTTCAAACATCTGCTTTGATGCCTCCTCATTGGCTTGAACATATCCTGGTCTCCAGATTTGATTGAGGGCATCTATCAAAAGTGACTGCTGAGACATTTCAGTATAGGCCCAGACTGAAAGGAATAACGTTCCAAAAATAATTTCTAAAGGATATTTCCTAACTAGGAGATATGCTACCCCCAGTACAGATAACAGGTTTACCTGTGGATGAAGAAAAAGAATCCATAATCTTGCCAGGTAAATATTGTCTTTATAAAGCATTGCCTGTGTTTCAAAATCAGTGGCTGGTGGTCTTGGAAGAAGAAAGAGCAAAGCTGTCGTAAGTGCTCCAAGGAATGCACAAATTGCCGTTGCTTTTAGAAATATGGTTATTTTATTCATATGATATTATGGTTGATCCTGGAGCTGAGGCACCAAATTCTCGTATGCTTGCGGTGAATCGAAAATTTGTGATTTCAGATGTCCCGCATTTTACATTGTCTACCTATTATGATACTTGTGGGTCAATGCGAAGTTGTTCTATGCATTAGCCTCCTCGCCGATCTCAACTCGAAAATGGCTAGAATGGTCACAAGCGAAATTTCGAGTAAAATATAAGACCACCCGAAAACTGTTATTGTATGCAAATGATAAAGAGCAGCAGCGGCTGAAAAGCAGCAATATAGCAAATTCATTATGGCGATGCCCTTCAGGAAAATGCCTATCCTAAGGTTCTCTTTTCCATAACAGGAAAAATCATAGATTGCGTACAAGAGTGGCAAGGCTGCAAGTATATAGAGTGTTGGCGGAGGAATTCCAAAGATTCTCTCAAATTTAACCAAAACAACACCCAATAGAAGGGCTGATAAAATCGCACCCAATCCATCTATCAGAAAGAGTTTCTTCGGATTGGCCTTTATCTTTTCCAGTTCTTGATTTAGCATGGGTCCATTATCAGAAATGGGTTTCAACTATCGGGTATCTAAACATTTGATAATAGCCCAATTGGGTATATACAGGGTCCAAATTCCTGCTTGGAAACCTATATCATTGGTACTGATAATTTTATCATTTACTTGTCAACCAGGCTTTCGTAGTTCTTATATTCTTCTGAATTCATCCAGTCCTCATCAGAGATATCTTTTGGGATTGTCCAGTCTTCGATCAACATGTGAGCAGGAGGAGTTATCCCTTTCAAGCGAAGATAGACAGCAGCTTTGCCGCGATGATGCGATTGATGTTCGAATCCCTTTATTGAGAGGCATTCCTTACTGCAACTCCAGCCGTAATAATAAGTTGGTTGACTCAGGTCGCTTTCCTTTGTCAGTCGGTCGATCATCGCATCATAACTATTCATGACAAAATCAATAATAGAATTCTTGGTTTGCAGATTAGGGTTATTGTAGACATCATCATAGTTGTCGCAATCATTGCCTCCGGCAATCATGGCAGCATAGCGGTAGTTTACACAAGCAACGTGAAGAAATTCGTGAGCAAATGGAAGAATTTCGGGGGTCGGACGAAAATCATAATGTTCTTCAGGCATTGCCTCGAGATATTGTCGGGTAAAGATTTTGGCTCGTTCCCAATTGTCTATCAAATCACAACTGATACTTAGGTTTCCTTGATCTACGGGATTCTCATTTGCTGTTGTTTGATGATTTACGGGATTGCCACATGAAGCAATAATGATCAGAATGGTCCAGGCTAGGAGTTCTCTCATGATTGAAAAATTTTACTATGATATAATAAAAAAATATTAATTAATACCTTTTAGTGTTAACTCAAAGGAATGTCCGCTATCCGTGAAATGCCTGGATAGTTTCCTCAGTGATGTATGGGATGGACGGAGACACTTTGACGATATTGATGATGTATATATCAGAACCAGTAAATACACTCCGAATTTCATTAAGAACTTTACAGAGTATCATCAGGCCAAGTTGCCCTCTGAGGAAACGCGCTCAGACCCTTCATGGCTAAGATACGACTTCGTTTAAAGAGTTCTGCCCTAACTTTGGCTATACCTGCATTTTTAGCTCTGATCTTAGAAGAGACTTTTATCCATAATGTGTTTGCGTCAAACTACTTTGCCACAGGTCTTAAAAATCCAAGCGATAGTTTAGAAAAGGAATGAATCCATTTTGCCTCGAAGAGACCCTTCTCATTTGCAATGGATCATAAAACATACCTGCAATGTTTTCCCGGTTGGTCAGATTTTGACCTTCAAGAGAAAAAGTATGTGTCATGTGTGGTGCATTAATACGATAGTGGATCCCAAGGTCAATCCTAAAATAGTACGGCAGGTGTTTCGAATTATATCGCTGCAGATCGATCACGGTTTGATTGGCTGCTATTGATTCTTCCAATAATATCGGTGAAGTGCGTAACCCCCCCACAAAGACAAGTTTGCCATTGGCCGAAATGGCATTCTTCTGCCTTAGTCCCACGGCCCACTCCTTGCCAAACAGGAAATTACTCGCATAATTGGTGGCATAGCGAGTGGGTAATTTCAAACCGAGTAGGGTTGTAAATTTCGAATCTGATAGGGAAGCGGTCAGCAAATAGTAATAACCTTTGGAATAAAATTTCTCATAGGTCAATTCCAACCCATAGTTGATCCCGGAACCTTTCGGAACCATTGCAGTGCCATCTCGATCATTCAGAAAAATTACCCCAAAAGCATTTGAAGTGTTTAGTATGGAGAATACGTTGTTGGAATCGGCTCCGACCGGTACATCAAATAGATACTGGTAGTAGACCTCAAGGCGAAGACGGCGGTCTGCTTCGAGTTGCCTGTCGTGACTGACTACCAAATGCCAGGCCTTGATCATCGGCAAATCCCTATTGGGAAATTCCGATGTACCATTGAGTGCCTTACGCTCTATGAAATATGTGGAGATATGATCAGGTTTGGAATAGATACCGGTGGCTAATCCCCAGGTCCTTGTCTCACTTGATGCAAATTTAATTCCGATGCGAGGATCAATCCCGCAGGAGCCATTTAGACTTAAGTATGAAACATTAAGACCTGCTTGTAAGGACCATTTCTCGCTGAGTAAGGAGTTTAACTGCAAATAGGCATCCGAAAAATTCGTATGACCAGCATGATCGAGAAACGAAGTAAGGCTATCTGCATCTGCCACAGAAACATAATTGTAGACGAAAGATTTTCTCCGCCAATTCAGACCAGTCCGAAGAGTATTTCGTTTATCCAATTTACTGTTAAACATTATGTTTATAGCCACTTCATTATGCTGAAAGTCGGTCTGATCAACTACTTCTGAAATAAACTCCCGATCCGGTTGAAGTTCGTTTGTTTTATCTTTATATCCATACCTGGAGGTACTGATGGAAGTGCGAACGTAGCTCCTTTCCGTCAATACTGCCCGGTGCACTAACCCTATCACTCCCATGTTTTGTCTGACGATAAAATCTTGAAGTTGCCATTTAAATTGAAAATCGGAAGTATCAGCCAGCGCCTGACCACCGGTGGCATTTTTTCCACCTAATCCGAAAAGTGAAAATGTACCGATTTTGCGCGTTGGCATATTGATCTTAAAAGAAAGGTCTTGAAATGGATCTACTTGTGTCGGCAGTGACGGCAACAGGTGATCGACTAAATCAATGGTAGAGTAGCGATAATTAAATAAATAGGATGCCCTGGCACCCTTCTTTATGTAACCCTCCGATGAGGCTTCAATACCAAGGCTGCCGATCTGAAAGCTGTGCTCTCGCTTTTCCCAATTTCCATTTCTCATCCTCAAATCAAACACACCACTCAATGCATTGCCAAACTCAGCCGGGAAAGCTCCTGTATAAAAATCAGAATTGGTTAGTGTACGGGCACTCAGCATACTAATATTGCCGGCAGTCCCTCCTAAATCACTGAAGTGATTGGGATTGGGAATTTCCACTCCTTCCATTCGCCAAAGCAATCCCCGTGAGCTATTTCCACGGATAATAATTTCATTAGAAAGATCATCTCCGTTCCCAGTGACACCGGCATAAGCCAACACCATCCGTGCCGGATCAGAAATAGCTGCGGCGAACCTGCTTGCCTCTTCGATGGAAAAGGACCGAGCGCTATTGGTCGTCATGTCATTGATGGTTTGTGCCGGATCGTAATGGTCTTTAATCACAATTTCTTGCATGTCGAGCGATGCTGGTAGAAGACGAACCTCTATAAATTGGTCCTTTCCCGAGGTAACTAGGACTTGCCTTACTTGCTTTGCCTCATAACCCAGGTAGTTAATGGCAAGGTCATACCGACCGACCTTAAGGTGCTCAAAACCAAAGAATCCATTGTCATTGGTACTTGTGCCGAGTGCTGGATCTACACCAAGCACTTGTACGCTGGCACCCAATAAGGGTATGAGACTTTCACCATCAAGCACTCGACCCCTTAACGGACGGCCAATCGGGGTATCTGACCGCAAGACGATTCGTTTTCCTGACCTCCGAAAAAGAAGGTTATGGGCTTCAAAAAAGGAGACCAGTCCCTGATCGATCTTTCCCACATAACGATAAGAAATGGTGCTATCCAACGGAAGTTTTCCATAAGAAAAGATCAGCCCGAATCGGATTTCCAGATCATCCAGTATGTGCTCTAGGGTCTTATTGTGATATTGTAACGACACGTCTTTATTTCCATCATACTGTGCCCCTAGGTCACCGAGCCATAAACTTATAAATACCAATATAAAAGACGATTTGATACTCATAGCAAGTCAAGCAGTACACTGCGTGCTTTGTTCTATTCAATCCTAAGCTCAAACATATTAATTGTTCGCTGACCAGGCTCATCCTCAAGCCTTAAATTTCATGGTCAGAAATTAGACCAAAGCACATAAGGTCTCTCACGCAATTGATTCGAACCAAAGAATCAAAATTTGGTGTCGTTAGTGAAGATAAATAGGAATCCTGCATCATTCATTGAATGCAGCATCTTGCAGGGACACGGTGTTACATTGCCAACGCAATAAGGAAGTTTTTCCAGATCCAGCGCTCTTGCAGTGACTAAAATGGAGTCGTTGGTCCTTATGGCTTGTTTTTGCAATAGATTCCTGGACAATTTTTCTGCTACTGATCCACCATCATCAAAAAGCTCTTCCTCAAAAGCTCGATCATTACCAATGTCTTTATGCTTTCACTACTCCAAGAGAATGATTTACGATTTGAGCTGTGATTTGAGTAAATGCGTCTCCAATGACCTCCCCCTCTTCCCCCAACGCGCAGACGGGAGAGGTTCTTCAAGTACTTTCGGCTGCTGGTCTCCTCCTTTTCATTTCGGGGAAAATGTTTGAGATGCTGGTCGATGTAGCAGTAGAAACCGCCTGCTCGAACGAACGGTTTCTCAATTCAATTCAATTGAATGAAGTGCGAAACTCCAGCGGTGTTTGTTTGGTTTTTGACTTAAACATTTTGCTGAAAGATTGAGGATGCTCAAACCCCAGTTCGTAGGCAATCTCACTCACGGACAAGTTTGTGGTTGATAATTTCACCTTTGCTTTTTCTATCAATTTGTTGTGAATGTGTTGTCGGGTTGTTTGCCCTGTTAAACTCTTTAACATACTACTTAAATAGTCAGGTGTAAGATTCAAATTTTGAGCAATATCTTGAACCGATGGCAATCCACCATCAACATTCTGACCATTAAAATAGTATTCTAAGAGCTCTTCCAACCTATCTAATATTTGATGATTGGAAATTTTTCGTGTAAGAAATTGTCGCTGATAGAATCGTTCAGAATAGTTCAACAATAGTTCTAATTGACTAATGATAATTTGCTGACTGAATTGGTCGAGGTTCGCCTGGTATTCAGCTCTTATATTTTGTAGTATCCCATTAATGATGCTTTCCTCCTTTTCTGAAAGGAAAAGTGCTTCCCGGACTGAATAATTAAAGAACGGATATTTCTTAATACTTTTTGCCAGTGAAGTTCCAAATAGAAAGTCAGGATGAATGGCTAAAATCCAACCGGATGGTTTATTGGAAGTTGTATCTTCTTCTATCAATTGCACGGAAATCACCTGGTCAGGAGAGAAAAATGTCATTAAGCCCTCATCGAAGTCATACGACTGTTGCCCGTAGCGATATTTACCGGCTACATTTCGTTTTATGGAAATTGTGTAAAACCGCTGAATCCATTTCAGTACATTGTCTCTGGGAGTTGGTTTAATTTTGCTGTAATCTATTAAACTTATTAATGGGTGGTTCGGTGGTGGAATTTGGTTGAAGCGATGTAGGTCACTAATGGTGCTTAATCGATTTATTTTTGAAGCAGTCATGCAACAAGGTATTGAAATTTTAGGATGGTTGTTAAGCTCTTCATCGCAAATCTAAGTTTCCTCTCATTATTTTGTATCGGACTTGAAAGAGAAAAATTGTAAATTTTTTCCTCTTCTATTGAAAATAACGTTATAGGATCCAACAGGTTCCCTTGTGCCATTGGTCGCCTCTTTCTTATAAGAGTAGCGATTGCATATGCTCTAACCTATGCAATCTGACCATAGATGTCAATAATGGGTGCCTAAAAGCGCGCGTTCCTGGATTGGATACATAGGCTTTTCCATTTGTTTTGAAGCCAGCTATCAGTCTTTTGTTAGTAAATACTTCGTTCTTTTTCATGATTTTGGATCAGTGTAATAAAACAGACAGTTTTGAGCACTTCAACCACCTGTTTTTTTGTTTCGGAGCCATACTTAAACTTTTAATTTTAGCATATCTCCCATACCAAAGGCATTATAGAGACCTTCATGAATCCGGGCCAAGTGCTCATTGTATGGTTCAATATGCGTGCCCATGCCCATATTATCCACGACAGTTCGAACAGGACGTTGCCCAGCAGGAGAGTTTATGAGATTTGCGATAGCATCCGCAACCTTTTGCGGGTTTTGAGCGGGATTGCCGGCTAGTGCTCCTTCAAAACTTTCGAATGCTTGCTTGGGGGCATGAATCATATTGCCATAGCTTTTGTTTTGTGAAGGATCTGAAGGTTGCATAAGATTTGTCATAAATCCAGTCGGATAGCCTCCAGGCTCCACAATACAAGAATCGACCCCGAATCCGGATAGCTCTACACGATAGTTTTCGGCCAAGGCTTCCAATGCCCATTTGGAGGCATTGTAGGGACCGTAAAACGGAAATGCAATTCTTCCCAAGAGGCTGGACACATGAACAAGCAGCCCTGAGCCTTGATCTCTAAAGTGTGGAAGTATCGCTCTATTCACTCGTTGTACACCAAATACATTTACATCAAATAGATGTTTAAAATCATCAATAGTGAATTGTTCTTGAATCCCTAGAACACCAACACCGGCGTTGTTGACTACCACATCCATACCATCCATAAGCTCAATAGCCTTGGCTACTGCAGCATTTACACTTTCATTGTCGGTAACATCTAGATCAATAATTTCTGCTCCTAAGGCAGAAAGTTCATCTGCCTTAGATTTGTTTTTTGATGTAACATTTCGCATCGTAGCAACTACCCTATGCCCTTGGCTTAGCAAAGTTTTTACCGTTAAGGCTCCAAAGCCACCATTTGCTCCGGTAACTAAAATTTTTAACATTATTCTTTGTTTGATTTCGATGATGCAAAGATGTATGTCTAAAATTTAGCCAGTGAAACCAAATCCGGGATTACTGTAGTTGAAAGTAGCTATTTGAGTAATTTGATTCTTTAATGCCATCAATGGATTGTTTGTTCAGCGAGAAGCGGTGGGCAGATGTTGCGAGAATTTGAGATCAACATCGTAATCTTTGCCCAGCGTGGGCATCGATACCGTAAAAAGATGTTGATGATATCTATCAATACCAAGTATGCATTCATGCAGAGGGTGGGAGAGCCTCCTGATACTTATCTTGTGGAGATCCGTACCCTGAATACTCGAGTGGATTGCAAGAAGCAACTCCGGTTAATTTACTGATCGGAGTCGGTTATGGATGATAACTTGCTCCTAATTTAGACTATCTATTACTTTAATAAGCCTTTGTTCCACCTCCCTGGCAAGGTCTCCTAGAGCCTCATTATCAACCGAACTCATCGAAGCAATCGGATTAACAGCAGAAACTTCAATCTCACCATTTTCATGTTCTTCCACGATTACATTGCAAGGTAGGAGAACACCGATTTTATCTTCACTTTGTAATGCCTTGTAGGCAAAATGAGGATTACAGGCACCTAATATTTTGTACTTTTTAAAATCGACATCAATTTTCTTTTTTAATGTTTCTTTCACATCAATTTCAGTTAAGATTCCAAATCCTTCTTTTTTCAACTCTTCTGTTACGTGTTGGATGGCTTCATCGAAAGTCCTACCTTTTGCAATTTTGTTAAAATAATAAGCCATGATTTTCTTTTTTTTTATTATCCTTAATGTATAAAACGATTACCCATGATCGGCATGTAACCAAGCAATTCTAAAACTATACACCGTCATGCAGATACCGCAATTTAAGAAAGTTAAGAAAAGTAATAAGCATTGCCAATGCTTCGAGTAGCCGCCTTAAGGCTATTTGAGGCTGCTCACCACCTGAAACTCTCTCCTGTAAAGGATTTAACATTATTGCATTGGCATCTATTGTGGAGCCAATGAGTGGATTAGGGATGGCAGGCTTGAGCTGTAGAATAATCGATCATGGGTAAGGTACGATGGGATGAAACGGCCAATGGCAGATCGTCTTATAAAACAGCGCAAGGGCAAGTCCTGAATTTCCCGCCTTTCAGAGTCTATTAACTCGGCATTTTGACCGACCATCTTTGATAAGATTGTTCTTCACGTAGGTAAAAAAGCATCTCTAGAGCACTTGAGATACAAATTAATTTCAATAATAATTCGATATTTATATGTTCATGGTCAGTCAGATGATTTGCTCCAATTGCCAACATCAGAATTCCCCGGATGCGCGGTTTTGTATAAACTGTGGTGCACAGCAAGTAAATCTGTGCACCAAGTGTGGAACTGAGAATGAGATCAACTCCAAATTTTGCAAGCATTGTGGAAATGAACTGAAATCGGATTCTCATCAAGAAACTAAAAAGTCGAGATTCCGGCCTAAGGAGGCTGAACGCCGTCAACTCACCTGTGTTTTCTGTGATCTGGTTGGCTCCACACCCTTGTCCGAACGACTGGATGCCGAAGACTACCGGCAAGTCATTTTAGATTACCAGCAAATTGCCGGACAAGTTATTAAGCAGCATGGAGGTCATGTGGCTCAATACCTGGGCGACGGCTTGCTAGTCTATTTCGGTTATCCCAAAGGTTTGGAAGATGCACCCAAAGCTGCTATTAGAGCTGGACTGGGAATTTTGGAGGCGGTAGACGCGGCTAATCAGGAATGGAGAGAGGCAGGCAGGATCGAGATAGACATTCGCATAGGTATACACTCCGGATTGGTTGTAGTGGATGATCATTTGGCCATGGGAGATACGGTAAATATTACGGCCCGTTTGGAAGGACTGGCGCCAATAAACGGATTGGTCATTAGCTCAAAGACATTCAAACTGGTCCAGGGTTGGTTTCAAACCACCTCACTGGGTAAGAAATTTTTAAAAGGAATAAAGAAACCAATGGAGATCTTCCAGGTGCTTGCTGAAAGTGGCGTTCAAACCCGTCTAGAAGTAAGCATGGGCAGGGGGCTGTCTCCTCTGGTTGGCAGGGATGAGGAGTTCCAGATACTCAAACGTACCTGGAATCTGGCAAAAGGAGGTAGAGGGCAATTGATCTTGTTGAGCGGAGAGGCGGGTATTGGAAAATCCAGGTTAGCAGCCAGCCTCAAAGAACAGGTGAAACAGGAACCCAATACCATTAGACTGGAGATGCGTTGCTCAGATCATCATGTCAATTCTCCATTTTATGCTTTGATTGATTTGATGAAGAGAAGGATATTGGATTTTACGAAAGCCGAAGCGCCAGAATCTAAACTTCACAAGTTGGTAGAGTGGCTGGAATTAGCGGGGATTGAGAAAAAGCATAATCTGCCAATATATGCAGATTTTTTATCTATTCCGCTTAATGATGACTTAAGAAGAAAATATGAATCGATTCTATTGGCACCGGCTGGGAAGAAGAAAAAATTTCAAGATGGTTTTACGAGGGCAATATTTAATTATGCGGCTCGACAACCGCTTTTGCTGGTTATCGAGGATCTACATTGGATGGACATTTCCACCCTGGAATGGCTGGAATCCGTGATCCCTCAGATGCATCCGCATGCGGTCTGTATTCTCTGTACGGCTAGACCTCTGTTCCAACCAAATTGGCAAACCAAGTCCCATATTACTCAACTTAATCTACATGGACTTACGAGTGAGAAAATTGAAACTATTTGCTACCATCAGACCAAAGGGAAGCAACTACCTAAGGAGGTCCTAAAACAAATAAAGGCTAAAACTGATGGGGTTCCTCTATTTATAGAGGAACTCACCCGGATGTTAATTGAGTCGAACTTATTAGTCGAAGAGGCAAGTTCTTACAGGCTGGAAGGGAATTTAACCGATCTATCCATCCCTTCGACCCTCCAGGATTCTCTGACGGCCAGGTTGGACCAATTGGCTGAAGTGAAGGACATTGCTCAAGTGGGTTCGGTTTTGGGGCGATCATTTTCATATGAGTTATTGAAGGCAGTAACCCGGAAAGATGAGAGAGGCATGAAGGAAGATCTTTCTAGGCTGATTGAAGCGGAATTATTATATCAGAGAGGAATTGCACCTGATTGCACCTATATTTTTAAGCATGCTTTGGTGCAAGATGCAGCTTATGGATCTCTTTTGAAAAAGAGGAGACAAGAACTTCATGAAGATGTAGCGGAAGTTTTGCAATCTCAATTTCAGGAGCAAATCAAAAGCCAACCGGAAGTATTGGCCAATCACTTGACGGAAGCCCGGCAATACCAAATCGCGCTTATGAAATGGGAGGAGGCCGGAAGGCTGGCCATAAGTAACAATGCCAATCAAGAAGCTGTTCCACATTTTGAAAAAGCATTGTCCTTATTAAAACATATTCCTGATATAGCAAAGCGAGATAGCAAAGAATTGGATTTACTACTGCCTTATAACAGTGCCTTGATGGCAACGAGAGGCTGGTATCACCCGACATTAGAAGAGACGGTGCAGCGAATTATTAATTTGAGCGAAAAAGAACAGAATGACGAAAAATACCTATTTGCGCTCATTGGGTTAATTTCAAGTACCTGGGTGAAAGGGAATATATTGGATGCCCAAGTATTGGCGCAAAAGGGTATGAAGCGGGCACGGCTGATTAAAAATGATAAATATTTTATTTTTTTTCATACGTTTTCTGGTGTGGCCGATCATGCAAGAGGTAATTTTAAAAGATCCTTCTCTACTTGCAAATCCATTCTATCGACCTATAAACCTGAATTACATGAGGATATTACCTCTTTTGGTGCCGGAGAAATTGGCGTATGGGCTACTATTCATTTTGTATGGGACCTTTTACTCATGGGGTATCCCGATCAAGCCAGGAGTAAACTACAAGACCTCCCCACAGCATCTGAAAAGCCAGATGATATGGGAACACTCTATCGAAGACATGTAGATAAGGGAGTGGCGCATTACATCCTAAAGGAGTGGGATTTAGCCTTCGAGGAAGTTCAATCTTTCTTAGTGATTGTGGAAGAATCAGGTGATTCACTTTTCTTGATGCTGGCAAGCTTGTTTTTTCAGTATTTTTCATCTTTTTCCGGGAAAAGTTCAAATGGTATGGAGAAAGTTGTATCAATTCTGAAACAATTTGAACAGATGGGCTTCTTAATATGGGCACCTATATTTTATAATTTGGCAGCAGAGGTATTTTTCAGAGAAATGGATTATGAGAAAGCGAAGTATCATAATGAAAAGGCTGCCAAATTTGCAGATAGGACAAAGGAAGAATGGTGGTTGTCCGCCGTCTATAAACTTCAGGGGGAGATCCTGTTAGCTAATGGTAAGGCTGAACAAGAGGCCGAAAACCAATTCCTCCAAGCCATCCAACTTGCTCAGCAACAGTCAGCCAGATGGCATGAACTTCAGGCCACAATAAGCCTCGCCCGCCTTTGGAAAACTCAACACAAAACTGAGGAAGCTCATGCATTGCTCAATGGTATCTACAGCTGGTTTACCGAAGGATTTGATACCGTCGATATGCTGGAGGCTAAGGAATTGTTGGACGAATTGAGAGCATAACTACTCACTAATTGATTTTTTGCAAATTGAGGGAGGAGTTTGAGGGGAATTGGAAGTTATTTGTCACTTTCAATTTTTCCTTGCAGAGACCCTGATTTGCGAAGGATATTTTGATGAGTGATGCACCTTATTATGAGCGACAAAGCCTTCTGTTTCATCAAAATTATTGCCACCAGTGTTTAAGTTTCTTGTAAAACGTGGAAAATTACTACTGGATATTTCAATGCGAATTCGATGGCCTTTGTTGAAATAGTTGCTGGTTGCCATTGGAGTTAAGTCTACTTTGTACACCTTACCTTTTTCCATGTAAACTTCCACTTCATGTCCCTCGCGATAGCGTACGCGTTGAATGGTTTCATCCAGATTATAGGCTTTTCCGTTGGGATGTACATCAATCAGTTTAATGGTAAAATCGGTATCCTTGGCATCCGAAGATACATAGAGGGTAGATTCAATAAATCCTGAAACTTCGATGCCTTCCTCAAGTGGTTCTGTGGAATACACCAAAATATCATTTCTGGCTTCCATATCCTGTTGGTCAAAGGCTCCAGCCTGAATCGCGTTTCCTGTACAGCACACATTACCACCATAGGAGGGAACCGGGTTCATTGGATCATAGGTAAAGCCATCCGGTGAGTCATTTTTTGCCATCGTTGTCATTAATGTGCCGTCACCAAATCTACTATTGGCTTTACCGTTACTATGCAAATAGTAGGTGATTTTTTCAGTATTTTCAGGAGGCCAGGTTTCTGAAGATTGCCATTTATTAAGTCCCATCGTATAGTACTGCACTCTCGGGGTGGTTTCTTTGAAATCATTTTTCTCACCTTTAAGCCACAGATCGAACCACTTATATATTTGCTCGTCATAGTTTAAACGAGCATCACCAACACTCAACTCGCCCACTATGGTGTTTTCAGTAGCTCTTTTATATCCACAGTGTAATGTGGGAGCAATAACCAAGTATTGATTTTCCCTTACTTCGGGATTTTTGCTGTTGTTTCTGACGTGGTTAAATAGATAAATATTGGGCGTTATGGATACATCGTACCAGGAAGCAAACCAGAAGCCGGGAACTCCAATTTCCATATTATCGTGATATATACCGCCTTTGTACCAATCAGGGTCATTCGGTTTTCGCCGAACCATTTTATCAAATATTTCACGTTTGCCGTTGATGTTTTTGAGAATATCCTGAATAGGTAAATGCCTTAAGGCTTCGCTCATATCAACTTGTGGGTTTTCAGGCGCCAGATCGTAAAACCTGGAAATCCGGATCAGGTCTTCCTGTGTGGCTCCCTCAGGGATTCTCGGTTTGAATTTGTCTTGCTCAACACCATATAGCCAGGCAAAAAACAACATTTGTTCTGCTCCTCCCCGGTACCAATTGCCCTGCTCATTGATATCACCGACACGACCAACTCCGGCACCGTAACCTTGCGGCACCATTGCTGCATGCGATGGGTGATCCAAGGCCGCCACCGCCATTTGCCATTCGGCTGTTGAAGAACATCCAAAAGTGCCTATTTTCCCGTTTGACCAAGGTTGCTCTTTCATCCAGCTGAAGGCATCGTACCCATCGGTCAGGGGGACACCCAATATATCCCACTCTCCTTCAGAAAAATATCTGCCCCGTTCGTTTTGTATTACATATGCATAACCTCTCTCTACGGCTTCCAATGCCCTCCTATATGTGCCCATTCGCTCTTCTCCATCCCCCCAGGAATTGAAATTATAGGGAGTTCTTACAAAAATAATGGGAACTTGCTCATTGGTTTTAGGACGATAGATATCTGTGGCTAAACGCATCCCATCGCGCATAGGCATCATCACTTTCTGATCAATGATTGCTATTTCCTCGAGTTGGTCACGGTAATTCTGAGCGAAAATTGAACCAGCGCATATAATTAGAATGGCAGTAAATATCAGTTGTAGTTTTTTCATATGATCAAATGTACTTAATCCATTTAGGACATTGGAATGTGGATATTGATATTTCATTAAATCTCAAGTTTTGGGGAGCACTATGCAATGGATAAGATACGAAAAAGGGGAGATGCCAGCCAAGAAAGATAAGTTACCAAAGGTGAATCGAGTAGTTTTTAAGAATCTATCCTTAAAACGCAGATCAGGTCAATTTTATGCTTGACCAACTCCAGCAAGGATTGTTGAATTGTGGTTCAATCTATAGTCAGATTTAGATTTTAAGATGGCAGCTCAAGCTTAAAACTATACCTTCAGTATGGATATTATATATAGTTCATGATTAATTTTTCCGAGGTTATTCTACGTAGTTGAAATTTTGCATAATCTGGTTTATTGTTCTATCTTCAAGAGATACTTTTACCTTCAAATTTTCTGGCCATGAATAATTTATTTCTATTAAGGGAACACTTGCTCCTTTTCTTAATAATGCCCTTATATCTGATCTCGCAACCAGCAAACCTGATCGTTGAAGGGAATATAGATCTGGTTGAAGATTTTGACATAAAGGGTGTAGATGAGATAGTTGGCCATAATGATCTGACATTGTCAGCTGATCCTAATGGTGGCCCTGATCTAAGGATTGGTTCCCCTGGATATACCGGTATTGGGGGCGCCTTGTTCAGCAATGTCGCATTAAATATTCGGAACATACCAAATAACACAGCAGGACAGATTTTGAATGTGGAGTTAAATGATGGCACCAACATATTTCAATTACAAGCAGATCAGGATTGCTTTGTGATAGGCGACTTTTTCGTTAATAATGGAACAAAGAATTTCATTATTGACCATCCCATGGATCCTGCAAATCTGAGTCTCGTGCACAATGCGATGGAAGCACCAGGCTATTTTACCTACTATCATGGGACAGCAGTTATTGGTCCTGACAGTAGTGCTTCCGTAGTATTGCCGGAGTACTTCCAAGCGCTGAATACTGACTACCACTATCAGTTAACCTGCATTGGAGGATATTCCCAGGTATATATTTCAAAGGAAATCACTGAAAACCAATTTCAGATTGCCGGCGGATTTCCAGGGCTAAAAGTCTCCTGGCAGATTTCAGCTGAACGGAATGATCCCTGGGCCCGAAATCATCCCTATGAGACGACACTAAAGAAAGAAGGAACTGAAACTGGAAGATATTGGTATCCAGAAGGATATGGTTACTCTAATACTCATATGATCGGATCAGATGCACAGTATGAGGTAAGAAAGGGCCATGAATAATTAGAACCCAGAAGGGTAAAGAATAGATTGGATGGTTTAATGATATGTGACCGGCCTGGCAAAGTAAAGCTGATGTCATACCTAGTGTGTGTGCCGTTAATATTACTATTCATTCTTGGTTGAAAAACAGAGAATGAAGAATACTTCTAGGGTGGAAGTCCTAACGATGCGGGTTCATAGCGGATCTAGGCATGGATATCATTTACAATTCCCCAACGGAATGATACCATCTATTGGATGGCTTTATTCGCTAGCGGGACTACCATGCTTCACTCATCTGATGGAAACCCAATTACTCGCTGATACTCCCCGGTCAGAAGGGCTGAGCTGGTCATTTTCTGGCTACCTCACTCGATTAGGGGCAGTTTCATTCGTTTATAGTATGCGGACTATGTATTTCCTACCATTCCGGAATTTTCGCGAGAGGCCGATAATCTTCTATCCACGGTTTATCTCCCATGAATTGCATTCCCCATTTAGCTACCCAAAATGGAAGCTTGCTTAACTTTTCTCTTCTATCGTTTCGTTTCTTGGTCCATTCAATTCGGGCCTTTCGGCTATTGGTGAACTGGCTGGCAAAATTCTTCAAATCATTTCCTTCTTGCAGTAATTTGGTCAGGATCAAAGCATCTTCAAGTGCGGATGATGCCCCTTGCGCCATAAACGGAGGCATTCCGTGGGCTGCGTCACCGATCAAGACAACCCTGCCTTTACCGTAGGAATCAATTGCTTCCAATTCTTGTACTTCATCCCAATGAGTAGATTCGGAATTCATTTGACCTATGAGGTCAGGCACGGGAGAACTAAATTCAAGAAATGGCTTCATGAAATCCTCCTTATTGGACGTAGTTGCCTGTTTATTCTGAATGTAACAGTAAACCTTATCCTGACTTATAGGTACCATCAGAAATAACCCTTTGGAACTAGCCATTAAAGTCCAGGCATCAATCGTATTTGGCCTTTTTACGATGAAACGACAGACCTGCTCGGATACTGTTCTCAATGGGATATTTCCTAATACCAAGTTTCTGGTTCGGGAATATAGGCCATCTGCACCAATCACAAGATCATACTCGTCACTATTTCCACTCGAGAATGCAACTTTGGCTTTGCTATTATTGGTCTCAATTTTTTCTACAGTCGTTCCCATCGATATGCTGACAATGTCAATCTCATGAAGCAGAATTTGGTGTAACGCTTTACGTCCAATTCCGAGACAGGGATTTTTTCTACCCCAGATCTTTGATAGATCAATACTCAAAAATGACTTACCATTCGCACCCATAATGTGGCGAGTGTTAATGCTAAATCCCTGTTCCTTGCAGATCTCACCAAGTCTCATTTTTTCCAATGCCGCGACCCCATTATAGGGAGTATATAATCCCGTACCTGAGATTTGCCATTCAGTTTGTTTTTCTACCAAATGAACTTCGTAGTTATCCTGTAAGAGTCTTGCTGATGATAATCCAGCAATCCCACCTCCAATAATTAATATTTTTTTCAATTACATAGGGGTTTTATTATGGAATTTAACGTAACATCTTTTTTCACAGGCGTCTTCTGGCCTTTCTGTTAAAATTCCTCATGACTAAAAACAGATCATTGAAACAATGCGTAGAGGTGTCGTTGGCAAAACACCTGGTATTGCCTGTTTGTCGTTGTCAGCAAACACCAGCGATTTGCCGAATCGATTGCTCTGTTGGTTCAAATATAGCACCTTGATCTTGAGCCAAGGCAGTCCAATGGATTCAATATCGGCTGTAGCCAAGAATATAGTAGTAGGTATATATTTTCCCTGTCTCCTCTCAGCACTGTATACGGACTCAGTCAAATGGTGCCTCTACTTCTGGTCCGATCTCATAGGGCTTATTGGTCCCCTGGCTTTTCGCTTACACAAACTTGGTAAGATGCGAGTAGAAAGCATTCCTCGGAAACCTTTGATTTTATGTCTTGCAGGAACCTTGAGCCCTTCACGTTCTTGCCTACAATGACTATGCGTACATGATTTTGCGATGCCCTCAAGGCTCTGCCGATTTATCGTCAGAATCATACAGACCAACTGTTCGAAATGAGGGAACCGGAACATCAGTTTCGGGTGGGAATGCGAGATACGGAAATGGGAGACTAGGTGTTGATAAAATCATCACAAGGGCTGAGGCAGTCATTTTCAGGTTAGTTCACTGTACTTGATTAACTGTAGTTTATTTCTTCCAAAATGTTTCAATACCCGCATTGCTCTTAATGTATTCCATCTGCTAGGTTTACTGGCTTGTTCCATGATAAAGTGTACTTTTCCCGGATGAGCTGCTTGCAAATTCCAAGTCCCATCTTTATTACGTTTATTAAGAATCATTGTAAAGGCTTCATCCATTCTCTCATCCCATTTTCTTTCGGCTTTTTGGAAATAATCCAATGCTCTAAGAATATCATACTTCCATCTGCTCGGATAAGATAATTTCAAAAAGTCTTTGTGAATGATTTTTCCCGTTCGGTCAGAAAGGAATAGCCTATGAATAAGTATGAATTCTTCAGCACTTTTGATGGCGATTGAAATGTCATCTTTTCTGTAAGTGAAACCTGCTTTTTGAAACCCAAAAAGTCCTTCAAGAACTGAGATTGTTGAGTGCAATGAACTGTGCCTTGCCCCACTTCTTGTCGTCCTGCAATTGAATCCGCCATCAGGCATTATTTCGTTGAGAAGAATATCTACAATGGATTTCAGCTCCTTTTCAGGCATATTGAAATAAGATGCATAGTTTAGAAACATTCCGTTTACACAAACATCGCTGCGGTGAGATGTGGAAGGTCCCAGTTGTATCCCACCATCTTCAGCCTTCGAGGTATTCAGCACCTGTTCGATGGATTCTTTTACAAGCTTGTGGTCTGGGTTCAAATTCAAGTTGCGAAGGTCGAGAAGCGTATAATGGGTGGAAATCCACTTGGGTTGGTAAAACCTATTTCCCCAATGTCCAGTTGGTTTTCTTTTGGATAAGAATTGCTTTCCCCAACCTTCGGATCCAATTCTGTCTTGTAAATCTTTTCTGTCGGTTCCTAACAAATCACGGTAAACCAGGTATTGTATGGAAACATCACCTTTAAGCAACCATTCTAAGATTTGTTTTTCGTCCATTTCTTAACTACTGCCAGCGGTTCTGAGATAGCCCAAATCTCTAATCCTATGGACCACTTGCATCCCTATTATTGCCTTTTTATTTGAGGGTACCCCGTTCATAGATCGGATACAATGGCTTCACCATTGGTTTTATGAAACTTTTGAATTTATACTTAGTTAGATTTCAATCGCGTAGTTATGGCTAAGTTCACTCAATTCCCTCTTCTAAATCCAAAATATTTCAGAACCGATCTCCTTCAGAGGTTATTAGGGATACCCTTGATTTATTTTTTCATATTCTTTTTAGACATGCTGTTGTTCCAACCATTTTAAAATTGCTTGATTCGTTTCATTTGGCTTCTCTTGCTGAATCCAATGACCACAATCTAAATTGACCACATCCAAATTTGGTGCGAAGTCTTTTAAGCTTTGAGACTTCGGGATCAAATCCCGGTCACCATAGATCATCAATGTAGGCTGTAGAATCATTGGCTTTACGCCTGCCAGTAAGTGCCAATTGCGGTCAAGGTTTCTGTACCAATTTATACTCCCTGTAAATCCCGATGATTGGAAAGCGGAAACATAGACGGACAGTTCGCTGTCCTTCATTATCGGCTCACCTAATGGTTTATTTGCTCTAGCAAGATTAATCATTAACATTCCTGGCTCTGGCGGGCAGGGGGTACATTCTTGCGAAACAAATTACGAAGAAACTGAGATGTGTGTTCTTCCAATATCGCATCTGATACTCCCGGTTGTCTATTAAAGTGAACAAAATAGAAGTCATCACCAAATATCTCTTCCATAGACTCAATCCAAGGTTTTTCTCCCCTTTCCTGATAAGGTAAAGCCAAATTTATCACTTTATTTACTCGTTCTGGATGCAATAGAGTAAGATTCCAAACCACATTTGCACCCCAATCATGACCTACGAAGGTGGCATCTTGATATCCATAATAATCGAGTAATGCGACTAGATCACCTGTTAAGTGTTCTATGTCATAATCGGTTACATCGGTCGGACAAGATGAGTTTCCGTAACCTCGTTGGTTTAGAACAACGACATGGTAACCAGCCGCAACAAGTGCTGGGATTTGATGCCGCCAGGAGAACGCATGCTCTGGGAAGCCATGACATAGCACAATAGGTTTACCCACATTTTGCCTACCTGCTTCAAATACTTCCAGCTCTACATCATTGACTGAAATCATTGTAGGCTTTGGAAATTCAGTTGAATTAGGCCTTGTTTTAGTTACGTTTGTCATCATTTCTTGTTGTTTACAGTTTAATAGAGTACAAACATAAAACCTGTCGGTGACAACCTTATGGCAAGGGTCTAAAAGAACTTAGTGATATTTATCAAAGTACTCTTGTAAAGTCATCTTATGAGGTTCAAAGTTTTCAGGTTGAATCTCTATGGATTGAATTCTGTCCAATCGAAAGAATCGAAATCCCTTACGCAGTCGGCACCATGCAATCAAGTACCAATCTTCTGTGCTCAATAGGGCAAACGGTTCTATCAATCTTTCCGTTGCCGTGCCATCCTTACTAATATATTCTATATTGACAAGTTTGTAATTGGTGAGTGCATTCTGTAGATCTGATAGATTACTACTGTTTCGCTCTTGATTTATGACTTCGTTATATTGAGTTCTGTTAGCAAGTATATTTGCTTTGTCTTTGATGGTGTATTTTAGAATTGATTTTATTTTATCAATTGCTTCCGAATAATCTTTAACAAATGAGGCGTCTTTGTTTTTCAACACTAACTGTTCTGCAAGTATCAAGGCATTTACTTGTTTTTCAGTAAACATCACCGGTGGAATCTTATATCCATCCATTAATGTATAGCCTTTTCCTTCTTCGGTCAAAATAGGGACACCTGCCTTTTCCAATGCTTTAATGTCGCGGTAAATTGTCCTTTTACTGATTTGGAATTTTTGGGATAATTCAGAAGCAGTGACAATTCTCTTTGTCTGTATTTGAATTAGGATCGCTGTTAACCGAGATAACCTATTTACTTCGGAATATTCCATATTTTGATTTTTTATCCCTGTAGTTCGGATGGTCTTACAACGCTTCTGCGATAAGCTGTCGTTCCGGCTGGCGGATTTGACAGCACTCACTATCCGCCAATGACTGCAATCTAACAAGTCTTACACATCTATTCAATAGCTTAGACCACTGTTGCCAGTATGCCAGCATCAATCCATGTTGTACTTCGTTTCAATTGACCGGTGGTATTTCCCTCAGTTCATTTCCCAATTTGATTTGCTCCTCCTCTACATCAAAGTCCTTCTGAAGTCTAATCCGGAATTCGGCACTTGTTCCAAAATACTTTGGGAATTGCAAGGCAGTGTCTGCAGTAATCTTGCGGTTCACCTTTGTAATCATATTTGTTCTCGTTTGGGTGATTCCAATGTTTTTGGAAAGTCTATCGGCACTGGTTCAGATCTAAATTTTCTTAGTTTCCATGTCTCCAAGCGCTTTAATCATAAATCGCGTTCTTACTAACGCCTAAGATAATTGACTCATTTAAGAAATGCGATACCGGCTGAGTATATCTGCTCTGCCACTTGCGAATGCAAGGCTGGCATGGTATGCATTGTATGTGCCCAGCATGGCCATCTTTTCGTATGATGATACTGACGATATCTGTCAGCACCAAGTACATATTCATCAAGAGGTTGTAAGATTCCCCGTGGGAGTCGTGGTTTGAACCACTAGCAAGTCGCAAGGGTGTTGACCGTGAAGTCAGACACTCTCATTGGAACATAATTATCATTCTACGATAATGATTCTGTTGTGGTCTATTCTCAACTCTCAGAGAGTTATTATTTTCTTAGAGGAGCAATGCATTAGGGGTTGATAATCAATGACCATCATGATTCAGCATGGTGCGTTCTACAGCTTCATTGAGCTATCCAATCGGAGCTACCCGTAATAATTCTAGCTCATTCAGACGGCGGCACCAATGTATAACCCAATTGTTTCATGTAAGACAGAGAGCCCTAAATGGTGTACCACTCCGTAAACTTCCCATCTTCCCAGACCAGACGATAGCAATCATGAATTGCGAATTCTTTTCCAACGACCGCTGGGTTCTCATCTGCAGAAATCACACCCGACCACACAAACAATACAAAGGCAGTATTATCTTCGATCACAATGTCAATAATTTCGACCTTGTTGTCGTGATTATTAATCAGTCTAGTACACATTCCAATCAATGTGGTTTTATCAAAATGATGGGTGCTTGGCCAGACAAAATCAAGCGAATCATGCAAAAGTGCACCAAGTGCTTCCATATCTTCATTGATTAAGAATTCGTCAAGGAGCCTTTTGACAGCATTTTCGATCTGGACTCGTTTATTATCGTTCCCTTGCTCTTTCTGAGCTTCGACAGGTACGATACATAAGAAAAGCAAAAGAAGCGTAAGTGAAAATGCGTAATTCTTGATTTTCATATCGAAATTATTTTTTATTTAAGGAAAAGATATATTATGTGTGATGACGATTTTACCTCGATTTAGTAATTTATTTCGCTGTGAAATTTTTTAATTGTAATTTTTCAATGAAAGAGAACCTACAAGTACAATCGGCATACCGAGATTGTTGAGGTCAGGGCTTTTTTTACTAGTGGTCGGTGATGTGTTTTATTTTCTTCATGCCTCATCTTTTCATTAAGGTTTCAGGGCGGGATCGTCGTCATGGTCTGCCATGTTATGCGGGTGATCATCCCCTAAGAATGGGGTCTATATCAATTTTTACATGTAAAATCCTATCTATCCAGATTTTCTCAGATTGGATTTTGTAAACTATTAGATGAGATTTTATGCCTCTGGTTCTATGACCTGGTTTCACATGGTCAATTGATTTTCCAATTTCAGGGTTTTTACAAATCACATCGAATTCTTTAACTAAAATGTGATAGTACTTATCAGCTTGGGATCTAGACCAATTTTCAAAGGTGTATTCCCAAACGTCTTCTAGATCTTGTTTTGCCAAATTACTGATCTCATAAGTCAGATTCATTGCCATATTTCTTATGCAGGGCAGCAAGATGTTTTATCGGATCAAAGTCTTTAACATATCCACTATGTTCTCCAGCTTCAATTGCCTCTCGAAGCAGCTTGATCTTTTGTTCTTGTTCGTCGACCAGTCGCAATCCCGCTCTAATCACTTCACTTGCCGACGCATAGCGGCCGCTCTCAATACTACGGTAAATGATCTTCTCAAAGTGTTTTCCAAGAGTGATTGATGTGTTCTTTGCCTTTGACATTACTCCTATGTTTAAGACAAAAATACCAATATTTGGTATCCTTGTCAAGTCTATTTAAGACACCGTACTTCATTATATCCTATACTCCCTTTTATCAATCTTTAATCTTCCCTTATTGCTTGATGGGATTCTGCAGTTTTAACAGATTCCAGTGGGCTAGTAAGTGCTGCCAAAAAGCATCTAGCTACTTGTGTATACACCAAGGTCGTTTTAATGTCTTTGTGACCTAGCAACTCTTAAATATAGTGTACATCAGTACCTTGATCAAGCAAGTAAGTGGCAAAACAATGCCGTGAAGCATGGGGTGTGATCAGTCGGTCGGTGCCTAACTTTTTTGCAGCACGAATGAGGATTTGACTGTTTGATAAGAGGGAACCGAAACATGAGGTGGGAGAGCGAGATCCGGCACATACGGTGGTGTGCGGAAACATATTTAGTCCATTCTAAAGTTTATCGGTTCAATTCTATTGATGCCGCTTTTGGAGACAATCAATTTATAAAGCCGAATTTGCTTGTCACTGCCATTCAAATAAGTAAGTATCATGTTGAAATGATATACCCGATCAACGAATGATTTTTTAAATCCGTTCTTTGTTTTAATAAATATCTCCTTTTCTGGGTCGTCCATTTTCTTTGTAAAATCAGAAATATTTAATCTGAGTATTTCTGTGAAACCAGTGAAATCATCGCGCTCCTGTAGTTTATCTTTAAATATAATAATTTTATTTCGGTAGCGGATAATTTTTTCACTTATTGTTTGATCCGCTATTTCAGTACTTCTCATTTTAGCCCTTGCCGCTGAAATAAGTTCAGTTAGGTGTTTGTGTGTTATGAACAAAAAGCTTTCTTTGAGTGCACCTATTTTCTTATTTTTCTGATTGTAGACGTTTGTTTTATAGTCGAAAAAATATTTAAATTTTCTTTTATTAAAATACAATTTCACAAACTCTTTTATTCTGTCCTTAAATATATAGCTTACTACGAGAGCAACGAAAAAAGGTAAAGTGAGATTGCCAAACTTCATTTGTGATACAAAAGCAACTGCCGTGGCAAATATCATTGCTACACCAGCTGCAAATCCAAAAATTATCTGTTCAAAAAATGCTCCGTCTTTTTTAGTATCTGTGTTCAAAAAGAGGTTGCTCTCAATAAACTTTTTAAGTTGACTTGAGCGGTATAAGATATCTTCGTTCGACCTGTCATTTTTGGCTACAGAAGGATACTCTCTTTCTTCCCGATAATTCATTTCCTGCAAAACCAGGTCACCTAGTTTTGTAAGTTTAGGCTTATCTATGACCGCATCCTCTTTATTAAATTCCTCGATCAACCTAAAAACATGTTTTTCAACTAGCAAACTTTGGTATTCGTCAGCCAACTCATACACATTGATAATTTCGTTGCTCTTCAGGGGTACATTAATCATATGACGAAGATTTTTGAAGGCCTCACGGATCTCCTGCACATGGTCGATAAAATCTGTAATGAGATTTTTTCTGTCAGCCCAGATCTCGGTGTCAATTATGTGATTACTTGAATGTCTCAGAGATGTACCAAAGATGGAGCAAAATCTTTTGAGCTGAAGACCTAGTTTTTCTTCATTATCCTTATTTGGTAGATCAATGAAATTATTGGCACTTTTCAATAAAATGGCATATGGACATGTATTTCCTTTCACGATGTTTTGGAGGAGAAAGAATGGAGTTGTTAGCCGGATATAAGTTTTGATGGAATTGTAAAAATGATCCCGGGTAAAGTTATATTTATTTATATCTATCGTGTAGGGAAGAAACAAATAAATATTTACAAAATATCGATTTTTTTTATTTGTTTCTTTTGATACAGAAAATTCAAATTTCAGTTCGATGGTTTGTTGGTCATGAATTTTTATTTGCTCTTGGATCATCCTATAGATTTATATGAGCTAGAACATTGCATTTGTATCATAAAGGTACTAAATACGAAAAAATTGCTCTCATCTATGCAAGAAATACAACTTCATTATACACGGCACTCACTTGACGCAACTGTTGGGTCCTTCCTTGGCTGACAGACCCTGATTATCATTTGATTGCGATCCCCTTGGATGGCATTTAAACCTACTGGCCTGATGCTTTATGGTGTCCGAACCCCTCAACATCCGGTCCACTTCTCGAACATTTAAGATTACCAACAATCGCGATTTTGTTCGTGACCATTGAACTTGATACAGCCTAAAGTCGGGTAGGAAGATGACCTTTTAATGATAGAACTTAGTGCTTTTTACAGTGTGATGTAGACTGCTTTCCGAGAGTTGATCACCAGCCAGATTGCTGTCGTATCAATCCTATAATCATACGGACTTGTTACCCGCTGCCAAGTTGTTGCTATATTTTGATGTCTTTAAGGATGGCGATAAATTCCAAATTCCAAATTTTAGACTGGTAGATTCATTCGATGGAGATTATAAAAGAAGAAGTTATGTTCATGCAAATTCTGGACAGGTACGAGAGACCTTTGCTACTCATTTTTATTTTGATCCACGTGGTTTTAAAGATCGGAATAGGTCAGGAACGGATTCCACTGCCCTTTACCTTGAGTCCGGAACAAATGCTTATGTACAGTGCGGCATATCAAGGAGACCGTTTTTCAGATCAACGACCACAGGTCGCTGATGGTATATTAGACCGAATGCGACTGGTCACTTGCGAGGAAGCTTGGAGCTACTTACGGGGTAAGGGCTACCACAACCAGTATCAGGGAAAATGGATAGTTACTCATGATAACCCGGTCTTGGTCGGTAGGGCAGTGACCTGCAATTTGATCCCGTACCGGCCTGATGTTGCTGAGGCAGTAGTTGCTGAGGCCAGGTCAAAAGGCTTGCAGGGAAGAGACAAACATTGGGTCATGGACCAATTAACTACCGGCGATGTAATCGTAGTGGATTTGATGGATAAGCAAATCGGTGGAGGCTTTATCGGAGACAATCTAGCCAATATGATCTACCGCAAGACGGGGACTGGAGCCGTCATTTGGGGTGGGAGCAGAGACTTGGCGGGTGTGATGGAACTTGGCGATTTTGTAGTCTTCAATAGAAATTGGGACCCTTCTACATCCAGTGCCCATGGCCGTACCATGGTGATTGGTTATAATACGCCCATATCTATTGGCCGAGCGGTGGTCATGCCGGGGGATGTGGTACTCGGTCTGAAAGAGGGTGTTGTTTTTATTCCGGCCCACCTGGCCGAAGAGGTGGTAGAATTTTCCGAGTACATTCGGCTAAAAGATGAATTCGGTCACGCCCGGCTGCGCGAAGGTAGGTATACCGCCGGCCAAATTGACAGTGAGTGGACAGCTGAAATCACCACAGATTTTCAACAGTGGGTACGTGAAAGGGTCAATGATCTACCGGTAGAACAACAGAGAATGATCAAAAAGAAGGACTGGTGGTAGGCGCCACTCAATGACTTACCATGGTTTCAAAATATATCAGCAAGAATAGAACAGCTATCCCCCCGGCATAAAGAGTTTTGCCTCATACAGGTTACTGGTCATTTATTTTGGCATTATATTCGCTGCTAATATGTTAAGCAATCGTAAAAGTGCCGTCATGGCTGCATTTGATTGCCTACCTTTGCCGTATGAAAAGTTTGATCGCTTGATTTATCGAGGTGCTCATATTATACTTTCGTTGTTGCTGTTCTTCAGCTCTACGGGTGTGGTGATCAATAAACACTACTGCCAAAAGGTGTTGAAAAATAGTGCACTGTTCGCCAAGGCCAAGACTTGTAACCACGGCCCTAAGTCCGTGGAGTGTCCGGTACACGGTACGATGGAAATCCCTTCATCTGATGATGACGGGTGCTGTGATGATCAGGTAGATTATCTTCAGGGAGAGGAAGAAAGGATTGCTCCAAGTCAACAGGATGTTGATCATATGCTTACCGTCTTTTTTAAATCCCCTGGCATACCGGAGATTACAACTTCCATCTACCTTTTGGCTTCGTACGACCATTATCAAAACTACAAACCACCATTGATTTTCTGTGACCTCCCGGTGAGGCTGCAGACCTTTCTCTGTTAACATTTTTTTGCACTTGTCATAAATGGCCACATGGTAAGATACCATGTGGGCTCAACCTATTCCTCTGGTCTGCTGCCAGATGAGGCGATAAGTAAAAAAAATGTTAGGAACAACCATTCGATTTTTTCTGGAAAACAAGCTGGTAGCCTGGCTGATGCTCATAGTTCTGGTGGGCTGGGGCCTAGCTACTGCTCCTTTCGACCTGGGGTTTGAACAATTACCTCGGGATCCGGTGGCCGTAGATGCCATACCCGACATCGGTGAAAACCAACAAATTGTTTTTACCCAATGGATGGGCCGATCTCCGCAAGATGTGGAAGATCAGATCACCTATCCTTTGACTACGGTTTTACTTGGAATTCCGGGAGTCAAAAGTGTTCGCAGTAACTCTATGTTTGGCTTTTCAAGCATTTACCTCATTTTCCAAGATCAGGTAGAATACTATTGGAGCAGAAGTCGAATTCTCGAAAAGCTGAATTCATTGCCAGCCAATACTTTACCCGAGGGTGTACAACCCACCCTTGGACCCGATGCCACAGCGTTGGGACAAATTTTCTGGTATACGCTTGAAGGCCGGGACCAAAACGGCAATCCAACTGGGGGCTGGAATCCTCACGAGCTCCGTAGTATCCAGGATTTCTACGTGCGATATGCGCTGTCTTCTGCTGAGGGTGTCTCTGAGGTAGCGTCGGTCGGTGGATTCGTAAAGGAGTACCAGGTAGATGTTGATCCCGAAGCCATGAAGACATACGGCATTACCCTGGATCAGGTGATGAACGCTATCCGCAGCAGCAATTTGGACGTGGGTGCCCAAACCCTGGAGATCAATATGGCAGAGTACTTCGTGAGAGGTCTGGGTTATATCGAGACCATCGAAGACATAGAGAAGGGGGTAATCCGCGCCAGGGACAATGTCCCCATACGTATTGGCGACATTGCCAAAGTCAGTCTTGGTCCGGCCACCCGCCGAGGTGTACTTGATAAGTCTGGAGCAGAGGCGGTTGGCGGTGTTGTAGTGGCCAGGTATGGAGCCAATCCCTTAGCGGTGATCCAAAATGTAAAGGCAAAAATCCGTGAAATAGAACCTGGATTGCCCACCAAAACCCTTAACGACGGAACAGTTTCAAGGGTGAAGATTGTCCCATTTTACGATCGAACGCAACTCATTAACGAGACAATCGGCACACTCCAGGAAGCACTCTCGCTGGAGATATTAATCACCATCATTGTAGTACTATTGATGTTGTTGAATCTAAAATCTTCGCTGCTGGTTTCAGCTTCCCTGCCGGTAGCCGTTTTGATGTGTTTTATTGCGATGCGCTATTTTGGTGTAGATGCCAATATCGTAGCCTTAAGTGGAATTGCCATTGCTATTGGAACTATGGTGGATATGGGGATTGTACTGGCGGAAAGTATGGTAAAGCGTATGGAGTCGGCACCAGAAGGAGAAGACCTGCTCACTACCATTTATCAAGCGACGATGGAGGTAGCATCGGCCGTGATTACTGCGGTTGCTACTACGGTCATTAGTTTTCTACCTGTGTTTACCATGGAGGCGGCTGAAGGTAAACTATTTAAGCCATTGGCATTTACTAAGACCTTTGCCCTCATTGCCTCCATTATCATTGCCATTACGATCGTACCAGCGCTGGCCCATTCTCTTTTTTCCATCCGTACACGTAAAAACATCCTGCGCTACCTTGGGAATCTGCTACTCATATTTGCTGGAGTCATTTCCCTTTATTATCTCGACCAATCCATGCTGGGGATGATGATCTTCCTCATCGGTTTTGTTGGTCTGTTGGGTACCTACTTACATCAGACATTTCCCAGATATACGCGGAGTTTTGATTGGTTTAAAAATATTATTTACGCCGCGGCAGTGACTTTTATTCTGGCTCGTATTTGGATGCCTTTAGGGGTTAGCAAAGCCGTCATTACCAATTTTATTTTCGTGGGCAGCATCATCTGCTTGTTGATTGCCTTTTTCTATGCCGTCATTCATTTTTATGAAAGCATTCTTCGATTTCTTCTGCGGTTTAAGCTACTGTTTATTGCGGCAATGGTTATCCTCCTATATCAAGGGTACGTCGTTTATCAGAATATTGGCGAGGAGTTTATGCCGGCTCTAGATGAAGGGTCCTTTTTATTGATGCCCACATCTATGCCGCATTCTGGGATGCAGGAAAACATCAAAAATCTCCGTCTGCTGGATATGGCGGTAACGGCCATACCCGAGGTTGAGACCGTGGTAGGAAAAGCAGGCCGGGTAGAGAGTGCCCTCGATCCTGCACCCATGTCTATGTATGAAAATGTTATTCTGTATAAGTCTGAATACAAAACCGATGCCCATGGACACCGGATTCGATATCGGGTGGACCAAAATGGGGAATATATGAGAGATGAAGATGGTGCATTGATTCCTGACTCTAAGGGTCAATACTTCCGTCAATGGCGCGATCATATTGAAAGTCCTGACGACATCTGGAACGAAATTGTCCAAGCGACCCGAATTCCGGGGGTGACCTCAGCTCCGAAATTACAGCCCATCGAAACTCGCCTTATTATGCTCCAAACGGGCATGCGCGCTCCGATGGGAATAAAAGTTCGCGGATCTGACTTGGACCAAATCGAGGCCTTTGGTCTCGAATTGGAAAGTCATCTCAAAAAGGTAGATGGGGTGAAAGGTGCCGCAGTATTTGCAGACCGGATTGTGGGTAAACCCTATCTGCTTCTTGATATTGACCGGGAAATCATCAGTCGACATGGATTGACGATTGAGGAAGTGCAACGTCACATTCAGGCGGCCATTGGAGGGATGACTATGACGACTACGGTCGAGGGTCGCGAACGATATGCAGTCCGGATCCGGTATCCTAGGGAAATGCGGGATGATCCTGATATGCTCAGGCGTATTTATATTCCGACTAAAGACGGAGGGCAGATTCCATTGGGAGAATTGGTAGAGATCAAGTATGAGCAGGGTCCTCAGTCTATTAAAAGTGAGGACGGTTTTCTGGTGGGTTACGTACTTTTTGATCGCGAAGGAGACTATGCCGAGGTCGAGGTGGTCAATAACGCCCAACGACATCTCAATGAGCAAATAGAATCAGGTCAATTATCGGTACCTGCAGGTATCAGCTATCGCTTTGCCGGCAGCTATGAGCAGCAGGTAAGAGCAAGCAAGCGACTTGCTGTCGTGGTGCCTATCGCCTTAGCCATTATCTTTCTAATCCTCTATTTTCAATTTCGATCGGTGACCATTTCCGCCATGGTATTTACCGGCGTTTTCATTGCCTTCTCTGGGGGGTTTATATTGATTGGATTGTACGATCAGCCCTGGTTTCTCGATTTTGAAGTTTTCGGTACCAATATGAGGGATTTATTTCAGATCCAAACGGTAAATCTCAGCGTGGCGGTATGGGTGGGGTTCCTGGCTTTATTTGGAATTGCTACCGATGATGGGGTCTTGGTAGCTACTTTTCTTAGGGATAGTTTTAAGGCGAACAATCCCCATTCTATTGAAACCATACGAGATGCGGTCGTAGAAGGTGGGTTGCGTCGAGTCCGTCCAGCAGTGATGACAACGGCAACTACGATTCTTGCTCTGCTGCCCATTTTGACTTCGACAGGTAGAGGAGCAGATGTGATGCTGCCCATGGCGATACCTTCTTTTGGAGGTATGCTGTTTCAAACCATTACCATGTTTACTGTACCAGTTTTATACTCCCTTTGGAAAGAATGGAATCTTCGTTGGGAAAATCGATTTCAAACCCAAATTTAAAAGGTATGCGAATTCTGATTTATTTAAAATTCAGTCTTTTGATAATAATTACTCCGGTCTTGAGTGATGGTCAGCCTCTTTCCGAATTAGTAGATGGTATTCGAGACCATAATTTGGAGGTCCTGGCTTTACATCAAGAATATTTGGCTGCGCTGGAAAAAGGCCCACAAGTAAGTCAATTACCCGATCCTGATATTGGTGTGGGTACTTTTATTTCGCCCGTAGAGACTCGCCTGGGAGCGCAACGTGCCAGGATCAGCGCATCCCAAATGATTCCGTGGTTTGGCACTTTGCAGGCCAGGAAGGATGTCACCCAGGCACAGGCGAAAGCTCAATTTGAAAAAATAGCCAGTAGAGAATTGGAACTGGGTTACCAGCTAAAGCTCGCTTACTTCCAACTGTATGAGATTCAACAAACCAGAAATATTATTAGGCAGAACTTCAGAATCTTGGAAGCCCTTCGCCGCCTTGCTTTAACCAAGGTGGAAAGCGGTGAAGGTAATCCAGCCGATGTGTTGCGAGTAGATTTGGAAATTCAAGAATTAGAGCAGAAACTGCTTATCCTGGATCACCAATGGAGGAAACCTTTGGCAGATCTCAATCAAATGCTAAACCGGCCCAGTGAAACATCAGTGCAAGTGCAAGATTCCTTTGGATTTGCCTCAATACCCTATCCCAAAGACACCGTACTTCATCGCATCCACACTCACCACCCCACGATCAGAATGTTTGTTCTCCAACAAGAAGCTTCTCATAAAATCCTCTCGCTAAATGAGTTGGAAGGCAAACCCACCCTGGGTATCGGTATGGATTACATCTTGGTAGCTTCCAGATCCGATGCTGATCCAGTGAACAACGGCAATGATATTTTTCAGCTCAGTGCCAAAGTGAGTATTCCCCTGTGGCGGCAAAAATATACAGCAAGAGAAAAAGAAGAAAACCTGAGAATAATGGCCTTGGAAAATCGCAAAAATCATGTGGAAAATAAATTTCTTTCTATGATTGAAAAAGCTTTTTCAGATTTTGAGATCGCTTTTTTAAAGCAAGATTTATACACCAAGCAAAAGGCTACTACCGATGCAGCGATTCAGATGCTGCAAGCCGATTACAGCTCTTCAGGCAGTCATTTTGATGAATTGTTAAGCCTGGAGAAAGACTTGATAGGTTACGAACTTAAGATTTTGGAAGCGATTGTTGAAAGTCAAATGGCTCAAGCGGCTATTGAGCGTTATATCACCTTTTGAAGTATGTGCAAATGAAAAATAGCAAGATTCTCATCATCGTTTTGGTTGCTCTGGGTATTGGGTTGGCAGCGGGCTATCTGCTTTTTGGCACTCACCAAGCCAGCTCATCTCCTGCTGAATATCATGACCATTCGTCAGAGCAGGAACAAACCTGGACCTGCTCGATGCACCCCCAGATCAGGCAGGGAGAACCAGGAGATTGCCCAATTTGTGGGATGGACCTCATCCCATTGGATAACACAGTTTCCACTGATCCACTAACTCTGGAAATGACCGAAGAGGCGGTCAATCTCGCCAATATTGAAACCACGGTTATTGGTTCAACCGGTACTGCAGAAAAGAGCTTCACACTCTCGGGAAAAATCAAGGAAGATGAAAGACTTACCGCCAGCCAGGTGGTTCACATTCCTGGCCGAATAGAAAAACTTTTCGTCACTTTTACTGGTGAACAAGTACGCCAAGGGCAGAAACTGGCTACAATTTATTCTCCCGAGTTGATCACTGCTCAACGCGAATTATTAGAGGCACTGAAATTCCAGGATATCAATGCAGACCTAGTTAAGGCGGTACGTAAGAAATTGGAATATTGGAAAATTCCTGCCGAGGAAATCCAGGCTATTGAGGAAAGTGGAAAGATCCAGGAGCATTTCACTGTCTTGACCGATGCCAATGGAATTGTTGCTAATCGACGAGCTGCGGTGGGTGATTATGTGAAACAGGGAGATGTATTGTTTGACATCATTAGTTTGGACCGGGTATGGGTCCTTTTTGATGCGTATGAAGATGACTTGGGTTCGATTAAAGTAGGCGACCGAATTGAATTTACTACACCGGCCATTCCCAACCGGAATTTTTCAACACGAATCAGCTTTATTGATCCGGTAATTAATCCCGAAACTCGGGTAGCATCTCTACGTGGTGAAATTCGAAATGCCGGCAATCGACTTAAACCGGAGATGTTTGTACGTGGTCATTTGAAGGCCCAAATTGCTGGTCATGAGCAATTGTTGGTGCCAAAATCCGCCATTTTATGGACGGGTCAAAGGTCGGTTGTCTATGTTAAAATTCCAGATACCCACATTCCCTCTTTCCAGTTTCGGGAGGTGCAATTGGGAGACCGAGTTGGAGAAAATTATCTCATCGACAGTGGATTGAAATCCGGAGAAGAAGTCGTCACCTATGGAAGCTTTGCCATCGATGCTGCTGCTCAACTCAATAATCAAATCAGTATGATGAACCGGCACGTCAATGCCAAAGGCAGTGACCACTCGTCTCACCTACCAGACTACACAGAAAATACACCGGTGGAGTTTAAAAAACAAATTGCCGAAGTCACTGATCGCTATTTGTCCTTAAAGGATGCTTTTGTCGCCACCGATAGTGAGCAGGCCAAAATGCAGGCAAATCACTTGCAGAAAACCCTCTCATCAATCGACATCTCAATTCTGGCAGATGACGCCGCTGACTTTGGCATGAAGCAACTAGATGCATTAAGGGCGCATAGTCAGCAAATAGTTGAACTTAATGACATCGATAAGCAACGTGAGCAGTTTGATTTTGTCTCTCAAGCCTTAATCAAGACCATCAAAGTATTTGGAATTCCCGATGACACTTATTATGTCCAACATTGTCCCATGGGTTTTGACAATGCCGGAGCCGATTGGATCAGTAAAACTGAAGAAATCAGAAATCCTTATTTCGGAGACAAGATGTTAAACTGTGGCATTATCGAAGAAATTATTACTAGTGATTTTAAAAACCAGCCCATCGAACCAGTAGATAAAGAAAATATTCATAAACATTAATTAATTATCAAAGTTTGACAAAATGCGAATATTAAAATCAATGAGTTTAGGAGCTTTATTTTTAAGTCTGGCCTTGGTACTCTGGACTTGTGGAACTAGTCATTCTGAGACCGATCATAGCCAAGATCAGGATGCGATCCATGCCGACCACCACCATGGGGAAGGTAAGGAATACACTTCAGCCTATGTCTGTCCCATGCATTGCGATGGAAGCGGAAGCGATGACCCGGGAAAGTGCCCGGTCTGCGGTATGGATTATGTGGAGCAGGCGGAGCACACCAAGGATGGCCATTCTCATTAAATGAATTGGCAGGACGCAGATCGTACGTACGATCTGCGTCTTTTAAAAACAAATGGGTGTATGCGAAAAACCTTTGTGATCTTATTCGTGCTCAACCTGATGGCTTGCCAGACCGGTATGGAGCATTTGAGTTGGGAGGGCGTACGTTTTGAAGAAATTCCCAATCCATCCGTAAATGGAGGAGAGCCAAATCTATTTGTCTCGCCAGACGGGCAGACCATTCTCTCCTGGGTGGAGTATCTCAATGACACGACAGACGCTCTGCAATTTTCCAAACTTGAAGACGGCAAATGGAGCCGGCCCATGAGGATTGCCAGTGGATCGAACTGGTTTGTCAATTGGGCGGATTTCCCATCTGTCGCTTCATTCCGTAGCGATGGGAACACTTTGGCAGCGCATTGGCTGCAGAAGAGTGCCAGTGGCACCTATGATTATGACGTACGAATTTCCTTGTCGAGAGATGGGGGTCAGCACTGGTCGTCACCGTTTGTTCCTCATAGAGACGGAATTGCTGCAGAACACGGTTTTGTAACCCTACTGCCCCTTGACAATGACCGGATATTTGCCATCTGGCTTGATGGTAGGAATACTAAGGCAGGTGAAGATCACAGTGGTTCGCCAAGACACTCAGCGGCAATGACGCTACGAGCAGCCGAATTTGACGAGAAGGGTGATCTCTTTGAAGAGGTACTGCTTGATTCCCGTGTGTGCGATTGTTGTCAAACCGATGCCGCACTCTCTGACACCGGTCCGGTAGTGGTTTATCGTGATCGATCAAACGATGAGGTCCGGGATATTGCCTTGGTCAGGAAAGTAAATGATCAATGGATGGCACCCCAAACAATTCATCGTGATGCCTGGAAGATAGCCGGGTGTCCGGTAAATGGTCCTGCCATTGCCGCGGACGGCAAAACCATTGCGATTGCGTGGTTTTCGGCCGCTGAAGACGTCAATAGAGTGAATGTGTCCTTTTCTATGGATTCCGGTAAGACTTTCGCCAATCCGATGAGAATCGATGATGGTAACCCCATAGGACGAGTAGACATCGTTTTGGTTCGCCCGCAGATAGCCCTGGTTTCCTGGATCGAACAAACAGAAGAAGATGGTGAAATACGTCTGGCAATCGTAGACATCAATGGCAAAAGGGGTAGTAGCCAACTGGCTGCTCCTACTACGGTCTCCAGGCAGAGTGGTTTTCCCATCCTCGAAAAAGCCGGCCAAAATTACCTATTGGCATGGACAGCAGTTGACCCTATTGAGCGGGTAAAGACCTTATCTTTTGCCTTCTGATGCAGCCAATAACTAACAGGTGAGCCAGCTCGATCTGCTCCTGATCATACAATCGTTGATCTGAGCGGCTACTGCTTGGATTGAACGATTCAAGCACACAGTGGTATGTGGTGAATAAAGATCAACCCCATGAGGAAAAAAGCGACATGGAAGGAAGTCGTAATTGCCGAAAGTGATGATTTGGTCAATGTAGAAGGGAATTATTCTTTTCCCAAAGATGCTGTTGATCCCAAATATTTAAAGTCTAGCAATACACATACCACCTGTCTTTGGTAGGTTGTATCAAACCATTATCCCCTTGTCGTCAATGGAAGTGATAACAAAGACGCAGCTTGGTTTTATCCCATCTTAAAGATGCTGCCAAGCAAATCAAAGACCGCATGGCATTCTGGCGTGGAGTGAAAGTTGTGGCTGCTTAGCCATCCTTGAAAGATTATTGTTGTTTTGGTTCGTTTTTTGTATGGTCATTGTTGACCTAACTTCTGAGCAATGAAATTTATTGGGGCTCTTGCGATGTTCCTGTGTATACTACCTCCCATTTGGGGACAGGCCTTACTTAAGTATGGAGCTAATCTGGTAAGTAAAATTGAGCAGTTGGGTGAGATCGATGAATACCATTTTCTGGCAGATTCGGGAGATGTGATTTGGATCCGAATGCGAGATGTGAATAAGGTAGATGCATCTGTCAAGCTCTTTGATCCTACGGGTCGGTTGGTCGGTGCTGATGACGATTTTGGAGGACTGGCATTCCTCAAAGATATGACCTTGCACCAGACCGGTCTTTATCGGATAACAGCTTCTGATCGAAATCACAATGATATTGGCGAATACGGAATTTCGTTGCACAAACTGAACCATCCCCAATATGCACGGCACTTGGCCTGTGCAACCAATCTCACCGATACAATTCGTGCACATGCGGCAGTGAATGTTTATACTTTCGAAGCACAAGCTGGCGATGTACTCTTTACTCAAATGCGGGGTTTGACCAAGCATTTGGAACCAGAGTTCTTTATGTACGATACTTCTGGCCATCTTATCTTCAAATCAGCTAGGAAAGGTAGGATGGCAACTCACAACATGCGATTGCCTGCAAATGGACCATACTACCTATTTATTACAGATAGGGGTGGAAATGATGCTGATATTTATGGCTTCGCCTTTCAATTATTGAACAAATACTCTTGTGGACATGAATTGAGTTGCTCGCAAACAAAGGTGGATCATTTAGCACATCTGGCTGCCTTACAAGCCTATACCCTTTCCATGAATGAAGGCGAAGTGGGTTTGTTGCAGCTACGATCTCCCGATCCCACCATTGAAGCATCACTGGCTATCTATGACAGCCATGGCGACCTGGTGATTGAGAAAACTGCCTCTGATAGGTTGGTTGATGCAACAATAACCAATGAAAAGGATGCCAGCTATTTGATTCTGGTATTCGACAAGCACGGCAACGATCTCGGATCTTATAGTTTGCATTATCAATCACTGACGGGCAGTAATGCTTGCAGCCAGCAGATCCTCTGTGAAGAAATCAATTCGGTTGAAGTGGGAATTGATCAATTGGCTCAAGTCAGAACCTTCTTTGTCAATGGACATGAATCCGATACCTTTTACTTTGAACTTGAGGAAATCAGTGAAGATCTGGAGCCACATCTGCGAATGTTTGATGAGCTAGGGCAAATGATTTTCGAAAGATCGGCAAGTAGTAAGTTGAATGTTTCAGGTGTCTTTCCAAAGACCGGTGCCTATTGCTTGATGGTGGGTGACAAGAGCGGAAATGACATAGGTAACTTGCGGTTTTGGAGTAAGGCCAGTCAGAATGAAGTCACCCTTCCAGAAGATTTCGTGTATCATCCTGGGGACCCCTGCCTAAATATAGCACCAGTCTTTGTAGGACAGCCCCGGCACTATCAATGGAGTATAGGCTCCAATGAGGCCACAGTGCAATGGTGTCCGGAGGAGACTAGCGAATTGTTCCTGACGGTCACCTTTGTCAATGGTTGTCAAGAGAGTGTTTCTACCATGCTAAGTGTCCAGGAAAAGAACTGCGATACGCTGGATTTTAATGCGTTAATGACAGGAGAGGTTGTTAGTGATCAATTTCCGGGAGTACAAATTACAGCGGCAAGTAACCAGCAAAATGGAACGAACTTAGCAACGATATTTAACTCCACTTTCCCGCCGAAGCTCAGTGAGGGCTTGGGAACACCGCATAGGGATTTTGGTGGAGCTGGAATCGGTGGAGGTGGTGGCGCAGGTCGAGAAGGAGAAAATGCATACCATCAAAAGCAGGTACTCATTCTCGCAAAAGAGCAAGTGGATGCTGACGGCGATGGCTTGATCGATCAGCCCGTTGATGATCCTAAAGGAGGACAGTTGATTTTTACATTTGATCAACCTACCTACCTCCAATCAATTTTGGTCATTGACCAACACCAGGATGGGGGGAATGTTCAAACTTTTGATAATGAAGATCAGCTCATCGCAAGGCTCGATTTTCAGTCGCTTGGAAACAATTCTGTGGAGACGGTACCTATTCATCAGGATGGGGTGAAAAAGTTAAAGGTAGAATTTGTCAAATGGGGTGCACTAGACGATCTTGTCTACTGTCCATCTGAGATGGCACTGCCTCAAGTCAAAAATGCACTAAGCAATTTGCCGGTTGAAATTGAGTCAAGTGTCCAGGTGAAATCCATCACTCCCCAGCGAGCCATTGTCTACCCCAATCCAAGTCAAGGCATCATTAAAATTAAATGGCTCGATGGTAAGCCGTATCGGCCACAGCTACTTATATATGACGTGACGGGAGCTCAAGTTTTTGTCATGAAATTGAATGAGGTCCTGCCGGTTGATTTGGCAGCAATATCTCTCGAGCATCTGGACCCTGGTCTATATTTCTTGCATATATCTACCTCACGGTCTTCGGAATTGCACAAAGTACACATTGTAGATTAGAACATTAATTAGTCCTGTCTGGTTGGGAGTTTTGCACTTTGTGAACAGAGTACTTGTTTGACCAGTGCTGACCAGACATGTCTTTCAGCAGTCAGTACCCGGGGCGATTTTACTTGAAATGAGTTGTCTCACTAAAATTCTAGAAATGAGCAGGAAATGATCATTACCGGGAATCAGAACCATTGAAAGAGAGAAATAGTAAGTAGGCCCCAGGTTGTTCCACTCACCATACTCAATATAGCTAGTACGATGGCATGTGGCATCCATTCCTCCTGGTAGGCAGCGGTTACTGCCGGAGCTGTCGAAATTCCACCTACATTGGCCATACTGGCAATCGGTACCCAAGCCATGTGCAATTGCATCCAGCGGGCAATGATTAACATAACGACGAAATGACCGATGAGCCAGATGACAGATAGGATAATCATGCCGAAGGGCAACGTAAAACTTTCAAATCGCAATCGAAGACCCAGGATGGCCATGATAACCAGAATTAGGATCGTTCCCAATCTCAAGACCAGTGCGTGATCCCAACCTTTCAAAAAATTACCCAGCAATAAACCGACAATAGAAAGGGCGATGATTTTCCAAAGGAAACTCGTCATCAGATAAAAACTCAAAATCGTAATCAGTATGCAACTGACCAGGGTAAATATGCTATTGCTTGCTACCATTTGGCCCGGGATTTGATCCGGGATAAAATCTGGAACACGGTCACTAATGTTAGCGATCCTATTCCATTGGTCACTCCTCCGAATGAACTGGAACATGAGAATGGTCCAAATATTCACCAGGACATTGTCCATTAGCAAGAAAATGATGAAAATATCCTCGGGACATCCAACCACTTCTTTGAGTACAAGTTGACTTGTACTGCCTCCGATCCAACTGCCAACCAAGGTTACCATACCCATCCAATAAGATTGGTTCATGATCTCATCAAAGAGATCGGGTGCTATTTGAGAAACAGACCATACCAGTATAATCGGAGCAATGGCTATCGCGAAAGATCCTATGGCAAACAGTACGATCGGGCGATAGCCGATGGACCTAAGTTGGCGGTAGGATAAGGCACTCATTACTGTCAATATAGCCAAGGGCATAACGAGGTCCCGACTCCATGTGTGTAGGGTAATATGGGATAAATCCAGGCCCCCTAGGTGCGTGATCATGGATGGAAAAACATATGCCAGTAAAACAGCGGGAACCCAATTTAGCAGGAGCTTGATCCACTGATTTTGATGACTATCGAGCCATCGAACCACCGAGACTGTCCAGATTGTAATTGCGATCCCCAGTATTTCAAATGTCATGACCGCATTGAATTTTTATTCGATCTCGTCGCTGCAATATTCAAAGTCAGTCCATCGTCAAAGGCCATAAGGATTTTCGTAATTTTCACCTAAATCGCACCACTTATGCCTCCATTCAGGAATTCCTTTTTGTTTTTTCTCGTTGGCAAATTACTGTTTTGCCCTATCACTGGATTTGCTCAGATAGGAATTTTTGCGGAGAGTCAAGATGTGGGTAAACCTGCACAATCGGGTTCTGCCACCTATCAAGGCGAAGATCAAAGCTATATGCTGCGTGGCGCCGGATACAACATTTGGTTTGAGAGAGATGAATTTCACTATTTATTCCGGCATATAAATGGGGATTTTATTTTGACTGCCGAGTTTGATTTTGAAGGGAAGGGAGTGGATCCACACCGCAAAGTAGGATGGATGATCAGACCCACAACTTCGGAGCAAGAGATGCATATGAGTGCTACGCTGCACGGCGATGGTTTGACGGTGCTGCAATGGAGAGCTTTGCCTGGAGCATTCATGCGTGATCCTCAAGATGAGATCTTTGCACCTAAGGGCCATTACAGTATTCTCCAACTGGAGCGCCAGGGCAAGAACTATATCTTTCGAGCCGCCCATCCCGGTGAGCCTCTGCAGTGGATTGGAGCAAAGGAGCTGGTGGATATGCCTGATCAAGTGTTGGCGGGCCTCTTTATTTGTTCGCACAATGCTGCGGTGATTGAGCAAGCAAGGGTGAGAAATGTGAGGATTGAGCTTCCTGTACCTGAAGATTACAATGCCTACCAGCAGGGGAGAAGAGAAAGTAGATTAGAGATTTTGAATGTAGAGAATGGCATGCGCAAGATCATTCATCGCGATACCCCTGGGTTCGAGGCGCCAAATTGGCTGCCCGGAGTAGATCGACTTTTGTTTAATCAAGAGGGATTGCTATACACTATTTCCACAGATGGTGATGATCTCCAGGTTTTTGACACGGGCTTTGCCAATCGCAACAACAATGATCATGGTATTTCTTTCGATGGCAAGATGCTGGCCATCAGTCATCATCGGAGTGATCTCCCTGGAGGGGGTTCTACCATCTATGTCATGCCCCTGGAAGGAGGCGAACCAAAATTGGTTACCGAACAGACACCATCCTACTGGCACGGATGGTCTGCTGATGGTTCAAAGGTTTACTTTACCGGAAGGAGGGGAGATGCGGAAAAATATCAGATATTTCAGGCCGACATTAAGACGGGGGAGGAAACACAACTGACCCACATCTTGCAAGGCCATGTCGATGGACCGGAATCGGATCCAAGTGGAGCGTTCATTTATTACAACAGCAGTGAAACCGGCACTATGCAGATCTGGCGCATGAGACCAGATGGCAGTGAAGCCGAACAGATTACCTTTGATGAATATAATGATTGGTTTCCCCATATCTCACCAGATGGACAGTGGCTTGCTTTCCTGTCCTACCTTCCCCTCGTACATCCCAATGACCACCCCTTCTATAAGAGGGTCATGCTGCGTTTGATGCCAGTGGACGGAGGCGCACCTAAAGTCATTGCACATTTCTATGGAGGTCAGGGTTCCATCAATGTGCCCTCCTGGTCTCCTGATAGTAAACGCCTGGCTTTTGTAAGCAATTCTTTTTAATAAGGAGAATATTCGGAGAGACATGATGGACTTTGAATCCCGGTAAGCCATGCCGAAATTATCCGGCATCAAAAAAAAATCCAACCAACTGCAACTTTGCAAAGATCTTCAAGTTTTCCTCCTTGAAAGCTTAAGGTAACCCTTGGAGAAGTTAGCTGATAACTACTTGATGAAAAAGGTTCGGGACGGCGATCTCAGTAAAATGGGATTGCTCTACGAGCGCTACAACAAAAATGTGTATGCGTATTTCTACCGGTGTACTGCCAACCGGGCTAAGAGTGAAGATATGGTTCAGAATGTATTTATGCGATTGATTAAGTATCGGAAAACCTTCACCGGAGAAGGCCAATTTGTCTACTGGCTTTTCGCTACCGCTAGGAATGTCTGGTATGATGATCATCGGAAAAATGATCCGCTGAGGGAAAAAACAGACTTAGAATCTGTAATTCCAGCACCCGACAATGCCAATACACCAGATCAAGCCCTGGAAAAACTTGAACAAAAAAAACTGCTGCACTCAGCCCTGACCAAACTGAGCCCAGAAAAGCGTGAAGCAATCGTACTGAGTAGATTCGAAGGTCTGAAGTACAGTGAAATTGCAGTGATTGCGAATTGTACCGAGAATGCCATTAAGTCACGTGTGCAAAGAGGTTTAATAGAATTAAAATCGTTGATGCAAAATGTCGAATACAGATGAGGAACCAGGAGAATGTTTTTAATGATTGCCATAAAGGTATTGCCGGTTTAGTCGAAAACCTGCCGGAGCATCCCACCAGGGCGGAATTGAGCCAACTCATTGAAGAGTTTCCTGATTGTGAGCAGGCAATTAGGGCCCACTTTAAGATTTGGATGGATCTCAGCGATATTGAGGTTCACCCTCCCTCAGCAACTATGTCGGCTAATTTCTATAAAGCACTTGCCGAAGTGACCGCACAAGAGCAGGTAATTTCACAACTACCGTTACTGGAATATTTGTCTCAATGGATGACCAATTTGACAATCAGATGGAAGTTGAGTTTCATCGCTGCCACATTCTTGATTGGGATATTATTGGGTCGATTTATTATCCCTTCTGGCAAACCAGATTCTGTGCGATCTGCAAGTAATGACGAACTGCAATATCTCAATTATGTAGCACAAGTGGCCCCTGTTTCCGCTACAATGAAACTCTCCCTTTTGCATGAGATTAAGAAAAAAGGTAGTGCTGATAAAAGAGTAATGGAGGCCCTTTATCAAGCACTCATCAATGATCCCAATATCAATGTACGTCTCAGTGCTATGGAAACACTGGTTTTTTATGCCGATCAACCCATGGCACGTGAAATGTTAATTGAAGCAATCCCATTTCAAGACTCACCCCTGGTACAAGTGGCACTTGCAGATGCTATGCTTTTGCTCCATGAAACAAATTCGATCGAAGCATGGCAGAGATTAATTAAATCGGGAGAAGTAGAGCCTGAAGTAAAAATTCATTTGGAAGAAACAATGGAAAACCTTCTGTAATTGTATCATAAATTGCTTATGCGACTAAAAATTCTTTTAATTCTGTTCTTGATTGCTTGGATGTTACCGGATCTACGGAGTCAGGATCCTGACGATACGCAAGAGTTTCTCTTTTCTGCTGAAGACTTTAATTCAGTTGGTATTTATAATTATCGAGGTCCTGTCCAAATAAAGGGAATCGATGGTGACATCGGCAAGGTTCGATCATCAAGAACACTCAGTGATCGAACACAGCACTACTTGAATAGCTCAAATGAGCGGATCTTTCTCGACACCCTTTGGGTAGATGGGAATCTCTTTGTTTTTGTTGATGCTCCCGATCGTATTTTCAAGGTAGAGGATGGCAGCCATGCCTATTATGAAGGATGGAATCGTCCTCCCTCTGGTTCGAAACTGAGACATTTTAAGCTTGATTATGAATTTTCTTTGGTGATCGAAATTCCCAGACACTTGAAATTGGAGGCCTCCACGCATGAAAAGAGACTGGAGATCGAAAACTTCAGTAATGATATCATTGCTTCAAATCATCACGACGATATCACACTTGTACAGGTCTCGGGTAATGTAAAAGCTTCTACTCACCATGGAAATATACAGGTGAATTTTAGTAGTAATCCGCCGGGATCGATAAAGTGTTCGACCCACCATGGCGACATCAAAGTAGAAGTAAATCCAGGACTGTCAGCTGATGTACACATGGAAAGTCACCATGGATCCCTGTTTACAGATTTTGATTGTCATCCTGTTCCGCTGCAAGTCTCGACCGAAGAAAGCGGAAAGGGGACCAAGTACCGCTGGGGAAGTGGGACCAATGTTCGTATTGGTCAAGGTGATCTCGAAATAGATTTTGACACCCATCACGGTGATGCATATATCATTAAAAAAAATAATTAGGAAAATCTAGTATTATCATGAAAAACTTCTTTTTGTACTTAGCCTGTACTCTTGGTTTGTTAACAATGGTTTTTATCAGTGATCTAAGTGCTCAACAAGCAATCGAGGAAGAAATTGAAGTGCCTTTGACGGATCCTTCTCAGCCCGGATTGCTAAAGGTTCATAATCACAATGGAACCGTCACCGTAGTGGGATACGACGGTCAAAACGTCATGGTATCCATGAAAGCAAAGGTTAATGAAACGGCCGCAGATACAGAGAAAACTGGTTTAAAACGTATTCCAGTGAATTCTTTTAATGTAGAAATTTCGGAGGAGGACAACGAGGTAGAAGTCGATGGCAATCAGAAACATACGGATTTCAACATTAAAGTGCCTCGAAATTTTTCCTTGTACATCGACACCCATCATGACGGAGATGTTTCAGTAACCAATGTTTCCGGTGAAATGGTTATTGATTGCCACCACGGTGGGATGATCTTGACTGATGTGTCTGGCTCACTGGTTGGCGACACACATCATGGAGAGATCAAGGCCAATTTCCTGTCTGTTGCTGACCGTCCGATGGCATTTAGTACCTATCATGGTGATGTTGATATCACATTGCCGGCGTCCGTGGGATGTGAGGTAAAGATCAAAACTGAAAAGGGAGATATCTACACTGATTTTGAGATGGAGATGCAGCCATTAAAACCTATAGAAAAGACCAGTGATTCAGGCCGTAGGGAAATCAAGATCGGGGGTTGGATGCAAGGTCAAATCGGATCGGGTGGCGAGGAATACCGGTTTAATACCTACCACGGAGACATTATCATCCGAAAGTCCTAGGTACTGCAGTATGGTGGCACTTAACCTCGCGAGGGCCGTGCCCCAACTGGTCTATTTAGTTAGTGGAAATGGATAAAAATGAACGAGGGTGTTAGAGCAAAGGACTGAAAACTCTGGCAACACCTTCTAAAATCATAGTCCTCCGGTTACGCGCTCGTACGTCAGACTCGGTGTATAGTCGGCTTTTTCTACAATCACTGAGAAAATGAGCTTTTAATTCTTTCGTGATTTGTTCATCATAAATCAAAGCATTCACCTCGAAGTTCTGTTCGAAACTCCTGACATCGAGGTTTGCAGTGCCTACCGAAGCAATTTCATCATCCACGATAATGAGTTTGCTGTGGAGAAATCCATCTTGAAAAAGGTGAATCCTTACGCCAGCTTCGATAAGCTCGGGAAGATAGGATCTAATGGTCCACTTGACCAGGTTGGAATCTGATTTTTCCGGTAAAAGCAATTGCACATCGATCCCACTCAGTGCCGCTGTTTTTAGAGCCATCAGAATCGCTTCCCCAGGAATCACGTAAGAATTGGCAATGTAGATATAACGGTCGGCCCGGTTGATCAGATGAAAATATTGTTGTTGTACACTGGCAAATTTTGTGTCAGGACCACTTTGTACAATTTGGGCTACCGATGCTCCGACCTCTCTGGGAGGGGGGAGGTATATCTTATCCAACAATTCATTTTCCTGACCCCCATAAAACCAGTCCATGATGAAGACGGCATTAAGACTGGCTACTACCGGCCCCTCTAATCGCACATGTAGGTCATGCCATCGACCCAAATGAGGATCACCATTGATATATTTATCTGACACATTAATGCCACCAGTAAATCCTACCTTGCCATCAACCACTACAATTTTACGATGATTTCGGTAGTTCAAGGTAGAATCGATGCGCTTAAATCCAATGGGCAGAAAGCTACAGCTCTTCACTCCGGCCTCCGACAGTTTGGTTCGAAATCCCTTGCTCAATCCTATGCTGCCAAATCCATCGTAAATAAACCTTACCTGAACGCCCTCTGATATCTTCTCGGCAAAGATTTCCAAAAATTGGTTGGCCAGAACACCCTCTTCGAAAATGTAATATTGTACATGGATAAATTTTTTTGCTTCGCGCATGGCGGCAAAAATTTCATCAAAAGTCTCCTTGCCATCGTATAAGACCCGAATGGCGTTCCCTTGGGTTGGTCTAAAGAGTGAAGTTTTTGATATGAGTTTAGACAGCATTAAGGTGTCCTCTACTGTGATCATCTGGGTCTTGATGGCATCTTGGGCACGGTGGTACTCCATCAATTTGTGGTAGTACTGTTCGACTTTCTTCCGTTTGGCTTTCTCAAAAAATTTGAGTTTTCTACGATTAATGCCTACGGCATAATATCCGATCAGCCCCATTACCGGAATACTGATGATAGCGATCATCCAGGAAAGGGTCTTCGAAGGCCGGCTACCGGTTGTAATCAAGTGGAGTATGGTCAGTATGATGATGACTATATAGCCGACGGTGAATATAAGTGTCGTCATTCCAAAGTTAAATTAGCCTTTTGGCTGGTCATTTTGTGCTAGTATTCGAATTTTTCCCACTTTTGAGATCCTAATCTTCTGACTATACTTATGAGAGAGATCGTCTACTACGTAGCCATTTCACTGGATGGATTCATCAGCGGGCAAAACAATGACATCACTGGCTTCGTAGCCGATGGAGAGGGAGTGGCGCAATATATGGCGGATTTGAAAACCTACGATACCGTCATCATGGGTCGCAATACCTATGAGTTTGGGTATGATTATGGGCTTCAACCAGGTCAACCTGCCTATCCACACATGCAACATTATATCTTCTCTGATCATCTTGTTCTTCCAGATCCTCACGCTAAGGTAAAAGTAGTACCTCGCCAAGACTTACCATTGATCGAAGATCTCAAAACTCAAAAGGGTTCTGATATCTACCTGTGTGGAGGAGCTATCTTGGCTGGATGGTTACTCAATCATCAGATGATCGACCGGCTGAAGATCAAGCTCAATCCCTTGATCCTGGGAGATGGGCTACCCCTATTTAGTGGAGTCCGTAGGAAGTATCTGCTGACGCTGGTATCTACCCAATCTTTCAATGATGGATTGCACATCATCGAATACAACATCAGCTACAATACATAATTATTCAATGCTCGATCGAGCGCCCTTCTAGATCGATAGGTGTATTTGATCTCCTGCATCAGGACGCCAAGGATGGCAAAGCAAAGCTCAGGCTGGAGCTAAATGATACGCCGGCATTGGTTACGAAAACTGCCTCTTTGCTCTGGCCGGAAAAAACTTGGTCTGGAACCAGGACAATTGCATCACCTCATTACACTGGTTAGTACAAACGATAAAAACTACTGTGATGAAGATTTATTTTGACAACCTCGTAGACGGTGTTCTTTGGATAGCAAGACATGCCAAGACAGAAAGTCACTTTAAGATCATGCGTGAAGAACTTGAATTGAACCATCTTCTATCAGATCAGCACTTCATCCACGAAGAAACTACTCGACCAGAAGTCTTGTCTTTAGCGGCCTAGATCAATCACAATAAAAAGCAAATCAATACCAACAATATTAAAACCTATTGCGTCATGAAACGAGAATTTGAAAATTACAAACATGCGATTACTTGGATCGCGATCAATGCCATCAGCAATTGGCACTTGCAACTTCTCAAGAGCGAGCTGTCAGAAAATTATGAGACCACGGGTAAGTATTTTGTCTATACCATTATCTGGAACTAAACGCAGTGCTCCGTTTGATAAATACCGACTTCAAAGATCAGGAAGATGGGTTATTGCAGCTCTGATCGCCAAGATGAATGGACAAATTTGTCCTTCGTCGAGTAGGGTCTGCAATACCTGATTCTCCACTAGCACGCTCCCATTATTCCTTCCAAATAAAGAATGTACCCAAGATCGGCACACAATTCATCGAAAATCTCTAACCGAGTAGGCTGACCGGCCTAAAATCGACGGCGAGCAGGAAACTTGTTAGGCGATGATCTTGCCGATCAACTGCTTGATCAAGACTTCTATCATCTTTGCATTGTATTTGGCAGCATTGTAACTCGTCTGGGCATCAAGGAGATTCAACTGTGCCTGGCGAAACTCCACCGAAGTGATTTGCCCCAAATTAAATTGCTGCTCGGTACGGCTAAGATTGAGCTTATTCGTCGCCAGGTTTGAAGCTTCGACTTTCAAAACTTGTCTGGCATTCTGCAGGTTCTCCCAGGCATTGATCACATCCAGCCGGATTTGTTGCTTGATCTCCTCCCTTTGAATTGCCAACGATTCCAGGTTGATCCTGGTGTTGGCGGTTCTGACCTTTCGTAGACCACCATCAAAGAGATTCCAGGCCACATTGACACCTAGTCCTAGGCCACGGCTGGTCGAGAAACTGATGAAAGCTCCGTCGGGACTGTCTTGGAAATTGTACCGGTAGCTTGCTGTTGTTGACACTATTGGGCTCTTGGTGGCATTGATAATATCGAGATCTAATAGGGCCACATCTTGGTTTTTTTCCAGTAACATTACAGCAACGTTGTTCTTCTCTGCAGCGGTCAACAGTGACGAAAGATCATCCAGTACATCGTAGGTAACAGCAGTGTCAATAAGAAAAGATTGGTCGACTTCTCTGCCCATGATCAAATTGAGATTTCTTTTGGTGTTGTCCAATTGTTGCTGGATATTGAGAATGTTGATGCTGTCTCTCTGTACGTCGACTTCTGCGTTTAGCACATCCAATCGCAATCCTTGCCCATACTCATACTGATATTGTACCCGCTGCAATCGCCTTTTGGATACCTCCATAGTCTCTAAGAGCACAGCTAGATTGGTCGTAAGCCGGGCAATATTGAAATAGTTTTCTGCCAGTTGTACTAAGCTAGATTCTATCGTTTGCCGCAGTTGAAGGTCGGTAAGATTAAGGAGCTCCTTCCATTGAATAAGGACAGTAGAACGAGTTTTGTCGTAGATGTCATAATTTACCGAAACACTTGCGTTTCCACCAATAGTTCCGGCATTTTGTACCTGGTTTTCGGAACCATTTCCGAATTTTTGAGTCGAACTTCCCAAGTCATAACTACCTCCGCCAGTGAAATTTACGGTGGGGTAATAACCGTTGTTTTCGCGGGATGTATTGTTTGTGGCCAGCTGTACCTCCTTCTTCGATATGAGAACACCGTAATTGTTTTCGATGGTCATTTTCGCTGCTTCATCAAAGGTGATTTGCTGCCCAAACCCATTGAAAAACAGGAAGCAAAGCAAGTTCATCAGGGCCACTCGGCATGAAGATGTTAGATTCATATCAAATGCTGAATTTTCAGGCTTAAAAATTTTGAGATCATGAGGGGTGGTCAGCGAGTTCTCTCTCTCGCTGTTCGGCTTTTTCTTCCATCACAGCTCTTTCTACTTCTTCCCGTGATGGTCTATTACCCGTAAAGAGCCATTTTTGGTTTACCTTCCAAGAATTGCTGGTATGTAAGAGTAGAGGCAACATCAGCAATGTGAGGAACGTGGCAATGAAGATACCATAGGCTATAGCTATTGCCATGGGGATCAGAAACTGTGCCTGACGGCTGGTCTCAAAAATCAGTGGAGCCAGGCCTGCTATCGTAGTGAGCGAGGTCAGTAAGATGGGTCTGAATCTCGATGCTCCAGCAGCAGTGAGTGCATCGTTATACGGCATACCTTCCCTTAAATAGAGATTAAACTTTCCTATCAGTACAAGACCATCGTTAACGACAATTCCAATCAGGGCAATTATGCCAAGCCAACTCAACATATTGATGGGAAACCCGTGAATATAATGACCCCAGGCCACGCCAATCAGGCTAAATGGCACCATGACAAACAGTAGGAAAGGCTGACTGTAGGATCTAAAGGTGAAGGCAATGATGGCATAAATCAGGAAAAGGATCACCGGCAGTACCAATCGAACGGAGCGGGTTAGTTTACCAGCTTCTCGATTCTGGCCCTCGTACAAAGGAGTCACGGCGGGATATTGAGCCAAGATCTCCGGCATGATGTTTTCCCGAATGCCCGTGAGAATATCGGTTGCACTTTCGTTTCGATTTTTCAGATTGGCAGCCACCAATATCTCTCGTTTGCCGTCCAGATGATTCACCGCCACTTCGCCCCGGGCAATACTGTAGTTGGCGATCTCAGAAAGTGGTACGCGTTGGCCGGTCTGGGTGACGATCCACATTTCATCGAGGTTTCTTATTGAGGTCCGTTCTGAACGGTCATATCTGACCCACACCCTGATCTCGTCTTGTCCTCTTTGAAAGCGCTGGACAGGTTGACCAAAGAAGCCACTTCGTACCTGGCGCATCACATCATTATAGGTAAGTCCCAGTAGATAGGCATTGTCTTTCAACTGGAGTTTGATCTCCTTGATCCCGGCGGGATCATTGTCGCTGATATCCTTTAGTTGTGGCAGGTTTTGCAGTTTCGATTTTAAGGCCGTTTTAGCCCCTTTGAGTTGCTGTATGTTGTTGCCGATCAAGGAAATGGAGACCGGCTTACCCCCAAAGTTTGATCCCGATCCGTACTCAATACTCTCCACCCCGTAGATGACTCCTACCTGCTCCTCGATGGCGTTGGCAATTTCCAATGAGGGGAAGTCTCGCTCTTCGCCAGGCAGCAGGTTTATCTCCAGAGAGGCGGTGGAGGTGCCTGGACCAATTCGCTTAATCGTATTTTCAATTACCGACTTGTTGTCGGTCTGACGTGCGGTAAAATCTTCATTGATTTGCCAGGCCGCCTCTTCGATGATCGTGATGAGTGAGTCGGTGATCGCTTCGCTGGTACCTTGTGGCATTTTCAGATCGATCGAGACTCGATCGCTCGCTATACGGGGGAAGAAGGTTACCTTGATCATGCCTCCGGTGAGGGCACCGACACTGATGATCAGAAATGCCACAGGTATGGCAAAACCCAGGAACTTATTCTCTAGAAAGAAACGGAGCGTTGGTGCGTACAATTTATCCCGGAGGAAATTCATCAACTTATCTGACAACCGGTTGACCAGAAATCGCTTTCCCTTCTTCTTTAAAGCATTAGAATGGGCAACATGAGAAGGCAGAATGATCAGCGCTTCCAACAAAGATACTGCCAGGGTAATGATCACGACGATAGAAACTTCAGAGAAAAACTCACCGATTCGACCCTCGAGAAAGAAAAAGGTCGAAAAAGCTACCGCCGTCGTCAGAATGGCGGAGATGATCGCGGGAGTCACTTCCAGGGTTCCATCAACGGCAGCCTGCACCGGGCTCTTGCCCATTTCATAATGTTGAAAAATATTCTCCCCAATGACAATGCCGTCGTCGACCAAAATGCCAATCACAATGATCATCCCAAAAAGGGACAGAACATTGATGGTAATCAAACCCGGAGCAAAGATGAAAAAGCCAAAAAAGGAAATGGGAAGACCAATCGCTACCCAGAAGGCTAGACTGGGTCTTAAAAACAGCGAGAGTAAGATCATTACCAAGAAAATGCCGAGACCTCCATTTTCCAGCAATAGTTGCGTACGCTGTTTAAGGGTCTGCGAGGCATCTCTGGTCACATCTAAGGTCACATTGTCGTGCTTTTGATTGAATTGATCAATGTAAGCATTGACCTCATCGGCAATGGCGATCAGATCTTCATTATTGGTAGCTTGGACCCGAATCTGAATGGCTGTATTTCCGTTGAAATACAGGCGATCTGGGCTTTCTGACCAGCGATCTCTTACCTCGGCTACATCTTTAAGTCTTACCACATCTCCTTGGGCATCAGCTTTGACAATGATGAAATCCAGTTCGTCACCATAGTAGGAGCGGTTATTGGCACGAATTAAGTATTCTTCAGTATCCGTCTTAATATTGCCACCGGTGGATAGGATGTTGGCGCTAGCTACTGCCTGAGCTACCTGATCGAAGGTCAGATTGTATGCACGTAGGTCTTTCTCACGCACGGCAATCTCAATTTCCTCATTCGGAAAGCCGGCGATGTCTACTTGGGAAATTTCCTCATTTGCCCGCAAATCAGTCTCGATGCCACGGGCTATTTGTTTTAAGGTCTTTAAAGGTATACCACTCCCGCTTACGGTAAAACTGATGGCTTCGTTTCTGATTTCTTGCTTGGCAATTACGGGAGGCTCCATTCCCGTAGGAAAGGTAGGTACCCTATCTACGGCATTTTTAACTTCCTGCAGTACTGCATCGAGATCGTAATCGTCAAAGATTTCGACGGTGATTCGTGCCGTGTTTTCTGATGAAACTGAGGTGACTCGATCGATTCCAATCAAACCGCGTAGGTTGTCTTCAATCTTTAAAACCACCCCCTCCTCCATTTCTTCGGGCGATGCACCAGGGTAGGCCACGGTGATATTGATGATGTTGGCCTGATTTAGCGGAAAAAAGGACGACTTCAGACTCATGATTCCGGCAATACCAAAGAGGACGATGGCTATCATCAAAACATTGACCGCGACCGGATATTTGATAAAGTATTTGACCAGTGCTCTCATTTGATCCGCGGTTTAATTATTCAATAGATCCTTCCAAATTTTCCAAAACCTGTACTGGCATTCCCCGGTAGGCACCAGGTATTGGCTTGGCCAGGATTTCCGTCCCGTCCTGAAGACCCCTGACCACTACCGTAGTTTCTTTAAAATAGGCTGGCTCAACGTCAGTTAACTCCAACACGGTATCCTGTACAGTAAACACTTGTTTTTCATCGATCAGCAATTTGCGGTCCATTTCAAAAGCGTTTCTTTCCCTTCGAGCCTCCAGGTCGGCTTCCAGAAACATACCTTCCCGCAAACCTTGACCCCGGAGCTGGACGAAAACTTGGATACTTTGTGTTGATGGGTCAACCAGGCTGTTGACTCTGATTACCGTTCCCTGCCACTCTTTTGTCCGCTCAATATTATGAACGACGACGGTCTGCCCAGGTTGTACCCGATCGGCATAACGGGTATTTACCGGTATTTCCAATTCATACGTGGAGGTGCTGATGAAAGTCCCCAGTTTCTGTCCCACCCTGATCAAGGTACCAGGTGTGACCAGTGCTTCAGTTAAAACTCCATTGTAGGGCGCCCTTAACCGGTACTTGATGAGGCGTTCCTGTAGATTTTTAACATTGTAGAAGGTTGTGTAAATGTTTTTACCTGAGATAAAGAGCTTCTCCTTTTCATTGAGCGGTTCCGGCAATGCTTGGAGTGGACCATCGAGATCAAACTCCGAAACATAAGCTTGCCACTGGGGAAACGATTCGGGGAAGTCCAGTCGCAAATCTGGTAGCAGCAATACTACCTGATTGTATAGGCTGCTTTTTTGAGACCTCAGTGTAGCTAGGTGTTCATCGCTATTGATCTTTAACAAAATTTCCTTCTTACCGTATCGAACTCCAGGCTTAAATTCTCGGGCACTGCCTTCGAAGATACCTTGAACTTCGGCATACAACTCAAGGCGATATTTGGCCATAAGTTGACCACTGGTGCTGATGGTGATGGGAATGTCGCCATTTTCCACCGTTTGGGTAAAGACGCTGGTCACGGTCTTGCTGACACGTGGTCTGGGAAATTGACGTTTGGCTGCGATGCTCTTTGCCACATAGACGGCTACGACAAGCAAGGCAACCCCCAGCAGAAATAAGATGATTTTTCTAATTGACATCATGTCTTCATTGAAAAAAGTGCAACAAGCATTTTGTTATAAATGTTTGGTATCACTAGCCAAAGCGACACCAAGGAATGAAATTGCCGTCCTATGCCTGGCTATTGATCGTATGTAGACGATCCACAAATATCGGTAGTAAATCTGAGCTAATTTGATAGAAAATCTGATGAACTTTTGAACAACGATCGGCGTCATCTGCCTCCCTAGCTGCATGTCCTTAAAGTACAGCTATTGACATTCGGAATAGAGATCATAAGAGGAAATATTTTGATGTCTCCCAGAAATAAAATGTCCCTTTATCGGTTTCATTTTTTTTCTTAGTCGTTTGAAGCATCAAGATCATGTTGGAAGCCCCTTACAGCATTGTAGAGCCCGGAGGTTATGAGCCGGAGAAGCATTGGTATCCCAAAGCGCTGAATGCGACAATCCATCCCATGGTGGCCTTTTTCCTTAACCTGAGTACCGCCAGGATTGTGGAGAGATATTGCCACCTGCATCCTACAGTAAATAGGGCCGACCTCCAGAACATTTTGGCCTACCGGCCCAAATATTTTCGATGGGCTGGGGCCGATCTTATTAATGTGACCACCGAAGGAGGAAAACGTCAAATGGTGGTTATTGAGAATAATTCTTGTCCCTCAGGTCAGAAATCTATGCCCCTTTTAGACGACCACCAGGAATACGGTGGCTACAGACAGCTGATTGAAAGAACTTTTATACCTACTATGAAGGGTAAACGAGGCTTGCCTGATGGTCTTACTGCTGTAATCTATGACAAGAATCCGGTGGAAGCATCTGGATATGCCTTTACTTTGGCCGATTTGCTGAACGAACCTGTACACTATATCTACTTTCCGCAGGAAGGTTATCAATCATACCTGCGGTGGAAACAAGGAATACTGCAGGTCAGGGATCCTCAGGGCCACTGGCATAGCATTCGTGCAGCCTTCCGATATGTGACTCAACGCCCCTGGACCCGGATTCCAACTAACTCTAAAACCAAGATCCTTAATCCCATAATTTCTTGCTTAGCTGGAGGCCGCAATAAAATGGTTGCTGCCAAAGCATACGACTTTTATAATGCAGAGTTGAGTGGGACTGGCCTCAAGATCAATACCCCGGAAACCATTTGGGATGTCAGTAAAGATGAAGTACCTCTTTGGGTAAAACGACTGGGGGGTCAAGCGGTGATAAAAATCCCCTACAGCAATGCCGGGCAGGGGGTTTTTACCATCATCAACGATCTCGAATTGCATAACTTTATGGCCCAAGAATATGATTATAATCAATTTATCGTCCAAAGCTTGATCGGTAATTATCAATGGTCTTCCACCAGCTCAAGAGGGAAATTATATCATGTCGGGATGATCCCTAACCATAAAGGGAGAACCTTTGTTGCAGATATCAGACTGATGGTCAGTGCCACTCCCGATGGAATCAAACCGCTTTGCATCTATGCCCGAAGGGCAAAATCACCACTCCTGGATCAATTATCAGAAGGTCAGAACTCATGGGATATGCTCGGCACCAATTTGTCATTTCGCGATCTAGACGGCAGTTGGAATAGTGATCCCTCTAGACTGATCCTGATGGATCGAAGAGACTTCAACAAACTGGGGGTGGCCCTTGATGATTTGATTGAGGCCTTTATTCAGACCGTGCTATCTATGATTGCGATCGACAAAATGTCGGGCAATCTGACGGGCAAAAATGGAAGATTTAGAAAAAAATTATTTCAGTCTCTTAACAACGATCAAGGTCTTTTGAATGAAATGATGAAAAACCATGGGTGAGTTTAAGTTTTTAGTGCTTACTGATCATACCCATCATACCCCGCAAAACTCTCTTTACGGCATCTGTCGAGAATTGCATCAGCAAGACACAGTAGATAAAGTAGTGGTAGCATCCAGGGGTTATGGTCGTAACCGAGCTTTTTTTGAAGGAGATTTTTCTCAGACTTTGTATGGCTCCCCGGTGGGCCCAGATTTTCGGTTTTTCTTCGATTTCGTCATCCACAGTCGACTTGAAATTTATATCACCGAATTTGACTTTGTGCTCTTACGTCTACCACAACCCATACCATCTTCTTTCTTGCACAATATTGGGCAGTATTCTCCCGAGCACCGAATCATTAACCAGCCACTGGGTGTTCTTGAGACCAGTAGTAAGGCCTTTTTAATTCATTTCAAACATCTGACACCACCTATCCATCTTTGTCAAAGTGTAGAAGATATTCAAGATTTTGGCCAAGCATTTCCCATTGTTTTGAAACCCTTATACGACTATGGTGGCCGCGGTATAGTGAAAATTGATCAACAACAAGTGTGGTATGGCAATGAAGGTCCCATTGCCTGGGAAACCTTTGCTTCTGATTTTAGATCCAGTCCTCAAACCTACTTAGCTATGAAGTATTTATCCAATTTGCAAGCTGGTGATAAAAGGATTGTCGTAGCTAATGGGCAAGTGTTGTCATCGACCTTGAGATATCCACCAGAAGGTAGTTGGCTCTGCAATGTATCCCAGGGAGGAAAGTCAGAGAGCAGCGAAATGACCAATGAGGAGCGTCTTCTTGTTAAACAAATAACTCCGGTATTGCAGGAAAGAGGCATATTTATTTATGGTCTGGATACATTGATGGATGAAAAGGGAAGAAGAGTGCTTTCTGAAATCAATACTTTAAGTGTTGGTGGACTTGCTCATCAAGATGATGCGCAGACCGTCCGAATTACACGTAAATTTGTCCGCCTATTGATGAAATATTGTAAACAGATCCATGACAAGTGTTGAACACATTACTAAGCTGAATCTGGAATCTCTGCAAAGAGGGAAACTACATCGTCTATGGTATGACATCATTTCCGATCCTTTTGGCAAACCTATGAGCGTACCGTTGCTGATCGGACGAGGTAGTCTAGCGGGCCCTGTTCTGGGAGTGACAGCAGCAGTTCATGGGAATGAACTCAATGGAATTCCTGTCATCCAACGCTTGTTTAAGGAGATTGCCCGGAAAAAAATCCGCGGTACTGTTGTGGGTATACCAGTAGTCAATGTGCCTGGATTTATGCGGAAACAGCGCCGCTTTGTGGATAATGTTGACCTCAATCATGTCATTCCAGGCAAGCGAAATGGAACGGTAAGTCAAGTATACGCCTATCGATTTTTTCGCGATGTCGTTTCTCAGTTTGATTATTTAGTGGATTTGCACACTGCCAGTACCGGCAGGATCAATTCATATTATATTCGTGCCAACATGGATGTCGAGTCTACGAGAAAGTTGGCTTTGCTGCAGAATGCTGACATCATAGTGCACAACCCCGCCTCTGACGGCACCTTAAGAGGTGCCGCAGAAGGAGCTGGAATTCCTGCCATCACCCTTGAGGTGGGCAATCCCAGTACGTTTCAGCGTGGCATGATCCGATCTGGTCTTACCGGCCTGCACAACGTTTTGATTTATCTCAAGATGTGTGAAGGTAAGGTCGATGAACCTAAAAAAAAGCCTCTAATTTGTAAAAACTCCTATTGGTTATATACTGAGCGAGGTGGCCTGCTTTCGGTGCTCCCTGAGCTTCGTGATAAGGTGCTGAAAGACCAGGTGATTGCCCGGCAGTTCAATATATTTGGTGATAAAATCAAGGATTACCGCTCGCCAGAATCCGGTGTGGTTATTGGTAAAAGTGTGAGCCCGGTTGATCAAACCGGTGGTCGCATACTACACCTTGGTATTCTTTGAATGGATGGATTGGCCAGGTGTTGCTAAACTCGTTCATTGGAGATTTACCAGTAATATTTGGTAGCAATCCAAAAGATCAAAGGGAAATAATGACAAGAAAAAGTACTAGATGCACAAAATTGAGTGCTAAATACCAACACTCGGAGCTTTCGGTCTTTGTGGAGATTCTTTTCATTCCCTCACTCGTCTCATAGCAAATGAACCCCTTTCCTTGTTAATTCTTCCAATATTTCTTCCTGCTGATCAACTGATATCGCTCGGGTAGCGTCTACATAGAGGAAACAGTCAAATCCCTCCTCCAAAGCGTCTTTGATGGAATAATACACACAATAATCCAAAGCAAGTCCGCAGAAGTACAGGGCATGGAGTCCTAGTCCCGTTAAGTAGCCCTTCAAGCCCGTTTGCTTGCGGCGGCCGTTGTCAAAAAAACCACTGTAGCTATCGATATTAGGATCCATTCCCTTGCGAAAAATGGAAGCAATCTTGCGAGTCTCCAGGTCAGGATGAAATTCTGCTCCAAAGCTACCTTGAACACAGTGATCCGGCCAAAGCGTTTGCTTCAGACCATCCAAATCAATCACATCAAAGGGTTTCTTCCCCGGATGGTTTGAGGCAAAACTGCCGTGACTTTGGGGGTGCCAGTCTTGGGTTGCTACCACGTGATCAAATTCAAATTGTAATTGGTTTACTATCGGGATGATTTTATTGCCATCTGGTACCGCCAATGATCCGCCCTCAGTGAAGTCGTTCTGAATATCGATAAGAATTAATGTCCTAGCCATCGCTTTTTTGTTTATCCCTTTACGAAGCTAATGAGGATATTTGGTGCTCGCCAAATATTTCACGAATGACGAGCAGACCCATACCGGTTACAACTGCCGGGAGGTCTCTTCTGCAGAAACAGCTTTGCATCTCACACCGGATAGTATCCTTTTATGATCCACTTTCAGTCAAGCGATGCAGGTCTGAAATTTCCCAAGGCAGGTTTTGGATTTTAGGCAAGGAAGGACTTTACATTTCCAAAATGTTTTGAATACACCTGAAACCAATGAACACCCTAGGGTCTATTGCTTCTCAATCGTTTTCTATACTTTATACTTCAGATTAAATATGGACGGCCATGACCGAGGGAAGTATACAGGAGTTTCTAGATATTAGCATCTACCAAGACAAGGTACATTATGAGATCATTGAGACCTATACCACTAGTCAGTTTGATAGGCAGCTGATCGAATATTCTGGTAGTAAGGGGGATGAAATCAGGGCCTATTTGTTCATTCCAAAAGGTAGGAGAATCAGGGGGAGTGTATTAGTACACCACCAGCACAATGGGGAAAGACACTTAGGGAAAAGTGAAGTAGCTGGTATAGTTGGGGACCCTTATCAGGCTTTTTGCCCCGAATTGGCAAAGAAGGGAATAATCACCTTAGCTCCTGATTCAATTTGCTTTGAGGATAGAAGGACAAATAAGAAAGGTCTTGAACCTGACATCAATCCAGAGAACGATTGGCTTCAACATTACAATGAAATGTGTTATCTATTGTTGGATGGTACAACTTTGATGAAGAAAGTAGTAGAAGATTCTTCGATTGGCATTAGTTTATTGGTACAGCCTGACGCTCACATAACGGATAGTATGGGAATATTAGGGCATTCATATGATGGCAATACCGTTATACTCCATAGTCCATTTGACGATCGAATCAAATATTCTTGTTCGAGCGGAGCAGTATGTAGTTATAAAACCAAGTTTGAGAACAATGTGGGAATTGAAATGGCAGAAGTAATCCCAAATTTTACAACAAAGTATGATATTCAGGACTTGCTTAAATTCATTAAACCTAGAGATTTGCTGATTGTGTCAGGCAAACTAGATAAATATGCTCAAGACGCTAAACAAATATATTTGGCAATAAAGGATGAAGAAGAATCCCATCTGGAAGAATGTATTTCATTTAGGGAATTCAGGGGAGGAGGCCATCGACTTGACAGGAAAAGGTTTGATTATATTATTGACTGGTTCAATAAGAAGTTGGAGTGATGCATAGGCCGGGTAACCATTTATCTATTCACCTATTGACAGCAGTACTATGATAATTCGAGTCTTCAGGGCTAAAGTAATTGAAGGAAAACAAGATGAATTCAGATCCTTCTTTACAGAAATTGCGATTCCATTGATCAAGCAGCAGACAGGAATGATCGATGTAGTTGTTGGACTGCCATTAGACGATGACTTGCAGGAATTTATGATGACCTCGTATTGGAGCGATATAGAATCTTTGAAGAACTTTGCGGGCGAAGATTGGAAGCAGGCCGTGGTCGATGATCGGGAGAAGTATTTGATAGAGGAAGTGAGTATTGACCACTTTTTGAAATATGACGCCGTTTAATTACACACCAGGCATCAAGTTACGTTTTACTTGATCACTTTCGATGTAATACAATTCGACAGAAGAAGTTGAGAATAAAGGATACAAATTCATAGTGACTCTATGCTTAGACTTTCATTCCACAGTGATAGTTAGTATCTTATTCTGGTAAGAAACACCCATGCAATCAATTAAACCTGCCATTCTATCAGTAATTAATGGTTGGATGTCCTGTGATACTGGCTTTAGTAGGATAGTATTACGACTTGCTCCTATTATCGTAGTCATCACAGTGATCATCCCTGCTCAATCACAGCCAATCAATCGACTGGATTCTTTGGTGCAAGCCTTATCAGGACCTTTTGCTACAGATTCCCTGCAGGCTGATGTATATCGGCAAATTGCTAATTACCATATCGAATTCAGTCCGGGCGATCAGGCATTGCCTTGGTTGGATAGTTTGCAAGATTTTTCCAGAAAGAAGAAATACAAGTTAGGTGAGTTATTTTATCATTACGGCAAAGCCTATTTCTATTTCCGGCGGGGAGGCTATGACAGCATTCAAACCAATCTAACTAAGGTACTAGCACTGGCTAAAGAGGTGAATCGGCCAGGCTGGACCGCTGATGCATTAAATAAGCTGGCCATTGTCAGCAGCATCCTCGGAAATCAAGCGGAGGCCATGCAATATCTGAAGGAGGCCATTCGGGTTTCTCGGGAGCTGGCTGATACTGATTTGCTTACAATGAATCTAGTTGCTCTAGGCAACGTTCAAAACGAGGTCGGCGATTATTTGGAGGCTCTGCAGCAGTTTCTAACTGTCGATTCCCTTTTGTCTCAATCAAGTGTAGAGCTCCATTATCGGCATGGCCTTGCCTTGGAGAATGTCGGTATCATTTATTTAGAAAAATTCCAGAATTTCCAAAAAGCACTATCCTATACTCGAGAAGCAAAGAGGTATTATTTTCTGGAAAACAATGACCGCGGAGAATTGGATGCTGCCGATGCACTCCTGGCAAGGATCTATGCTGCCATGGGACAAACGGATTTGGCCGATTCACTATTTCAATCAGCTGTTTTGGGATTTAGGTCTCGCGGGCATGAAAGGAAATTTGCAGAAACAAGCATGCATTATGGCGAATTGCAGATCAAGATCGGCAATATGCGGATTGCTGAGCGCCTATTGAAAGAGTCCGAAAATAGTTATAGGAAACTTGCCGATCTAGCTGGTCTAACAAATGTTAGCACGATACTGGCTGGTCTCTTTCAGACAAATGGTGACTTCGACCAAAGTATCAAGTATTACCGCCAGTCTTTGCAACAGCCATCTTCAGAATTGCAACGCAGTTTAATTTTACGGGACATGGCCACAGCTCATGCTCTGGCTGGAGATTGGCGAGCTGCGTATGATACATTGATATCATATGTCCAACTCAATGACTCCATCAATAAATATGAGTTACAGTCACGGCTTCAGGAAATCGAATCCCGGTATCAAACCGCCAGGAAGGAAAGGGAAATCCTCGACTTACAGTTGACCCAATCCAGACAGCGCTTGCAAACACAAAAACTGGTTTATTTTGGTGGTGCAGGGATATTTTTCCTGTTGCTTATTTCTTTTTTCTTCTATCAACGTGCCCGAAGAAGAAAAAGAAGGCATGTTGAACTGGAAAAGCTTGATGCGTTGAAGACCAAGCTGTTTGCCGACATTTCACATGAATTCCGGACGCCCTTGTCCTTAATTAAGGGTCCCGTAGAAATGTTGATGAACGGCCCTGTGCAGCCAAACATTGAAAAGCAATTGAAAATTGTCGCCCGGAACTCCAATCGATTGAATCGCCTAGTCGATAATGTGAATAGTTTGGGGCAACTAGATGCAGGCAAATTAAAATTGCAGATTCGACAGGTCAATCTATTTGAACATCTCAAGGTAATAGCAGCCAATTTTGAATCCCTGGCTCAGATAAAAGGACTTGGATTTAGCACGGTTCTTGAAATTCCTGACCGGTTGTATTGTTATGATCCCAAACATCTGGAAACGATGATCTATAATTTGCTTAGCAACGCTTTTAAGTTTACAGAAATTGGTGAGGTTCAACTAAAGGCCATTGTCGAGGATTCCTTTGCATTGCTTACTGTGTCAGATACAGGGCCAGGATTGGGCGTTTCAGATCAGGAAAAGATTTTTGATCGCTATTTTCGAGTGGAAGGGGGTCAACAGCAAACAGAGGGGATTGGGATTGGCCTTGCATTGGCCTATGAACTTTCCAGATTACACTTCGGGAATTTATCATTGCATTCGGAATTGGGAAAGGGATCTGATTTTATCCTGAAGATTCCCGTACAGGAAGGATTTTTTAGTACAAGGAATATTCCTGTGGGACAGGAATATGTCTTCATAAGCCAGAAGATCGACACTACCATTGCTGACCGATCATCGATTGTACCCTCGGTCCTTCAAGATGAACCTATTTTGTTGCTGGTGGAAGATAATCCGGATATGCAGGCTCATTTGAACACCTTATTCCGTGATGAATACCGGATTATTAGCGCGTCAAATGGACGCCAAGGGTTGGAATTGGCATTGCGATATGTTCCAGACCTGATTGTATCTGACTTGATGATGCCGGTAATGGACGGCCAAGAATTTTTGAAAGCCCTACGTGAGGATCCCAAAACTAGTCACATCCCATTTATTATGCTTACTGCCAATCAAATGGAAACAGTAAAATTACAAGGGCTGCAACATGGCGCTGATGATTTTATGACGAAACCGTTTTCAATTGATGAAATCAAGGTGAAAGTGCAGAATTTTATCCAAATGAGGGAAATGTTGCGATCCAAATATCAGCAGGACTCACTGATCGATCCAGAAGTGCTGGCCACCAACGATACGGATCGTCAGTTTTGGAGGCAATTGCAAGAAGTAGTCAGGACACATCTCAATGACCCAGAATTTTCTACCGAGGATTTTGCGGAGGCAATGGCGACGAGCAGAATGCAACTACATCGAAAGATGAAAGCACTGACTGGACTGTCCACCTCAGCTTTTTTTCGGACCCAACGCATAAAGGCTGCTGCACAAATGTTGAGGGAGGGCCATGGTAATGTTTCTGAGGTAGCCTATTCGGTTGGCTTTACCAGCCCTTTCTATTTTAGCAAGTGCTTTAAAGAGTCCTATGGCATCTCACCGAGTCAATATGCGACCAATCCTATCTAGATCTAATCGGTTACCAACATAAGCAATTTGTTCTTTTCGGCTGAATACGTTATCTGTAATAAGCTGATTGTCAGAAAAATAATGTTCGTGTTACATTAGTACATGTATTTGATACATACCTGTAGGCGATACGACTACTGACCAACGAAATTCGAACCAAGAAGGAATTTTGAAGCCATCTGACACTAAAAATTGCAAGTAGACGAGAGAGGATTTGTCAGAAAGGCTACTTGAAATACAAAGAACAAATCAAGCAGCTAAAGCTAATGACCAATCAAAACGATTAGGGTGTACGGTATTTGTCTGCGATCAATGAAAAATTGAAGTGAAATTATTATGGAAAGTATTCGAATCAGTCTATTATTGGGTAGATGTAGGAGAAGCTATACCACGTTTTTGGTAGTTACATACTGGTCAATGACGCTATTTGCCCAATATACCCCCGAAGTCGATGTGCGTGGAATGGATGATACTGACGATGGTGGTGAATTTCAACTGGCCACCCCCTCACAATCAAATTTCTTGAGATTATACAGTGGAAGACTGGGAGATCCACAGCCCTACCTATATTTTTCGGACCTGGATACTTTTCGAATCGCAAATGGTGCAGCAGATTTTTCCAATTTTTCTCAGCGATTAACGATTACACCTAATGGATACCTAGGCATTAACCAGGAAACCCCAAAGTCAGAATTGCATGTACAAGGTCATATTACTCTGCCTTGGGGTGCAACCATGAGCCATTATAGAAATGGTTGGTTATTCGACCATCAGCTTTTCTTGAAGAAAGGGTGGAGCGGGACTTTGGGCGACTATCTTTATTTAGGGGCCACGGGCAACAGTGACAATATGGAACAAGCAGCTGTGTTGCTTTCTAAGCAACAAGGCATTTTATTTGGGAAGGGTCATAATGATGGGAATCAACTCCATGAACAGCACTTAAGGATAGACGCTGATGGCAAAGTAGTGATTAATGAATTAGTGGGTTCTGGACAAAGACAGGTTGTGGTCGAAGCTGATGGAACCTTAAAAGCTAGTACTGCTTCGGAAACTGCATTTTCTGCCATGCTAACTGCAGATACCACTATGCAGAATGCAACAGAATACACGGTCATCAATTGGCAAGAAAAACATGATGAAGGAAATAATTTTGACCCTATCACCGGTATCTATACATCTCCAGCGGATGGCATTTACATATTTAAGAGTAGGTGTAGGTGGGAACGAGACCTTACAGACTTGGACGATGCCCCAGTGCTTACCAGACTTAAGATTAACGGACTAATTTCTCCTGCTGGACAGACAACCCAAAGGATTACGGTCCGGTCGAATTATGGTGAGGATACGCATTTCTCAATTATTCTAAAGTTAGAACTGGGAGATGCTGTCACTATTACTGTTCTGCCGATCACCGGGGGACCGACTATAAAACTTGGCGGAGCAAGCATGTCTCAATCCAGTACATCCATTTCGGGGATGAAAATTGATTGATGAGTGTAATCTTTGTAATGAGTATGTGGAAAAGTGTTGAAAACTTGAACTGAATTTCCCCTTCGATAAACAACCATTTACATGAGCGATAGATTGACAAGCCGAGAATTGGAAGTGCTTGAACTACTGGCTAAAGATCACACCTCTAAGGAATTGGCCGCCGAGCTCTCTATCAGTACGGAAACTGCCCGAACACACCGTAAGAACCTAATACGAAAGCTTGAAGTCAAAACCACGGGTGGATTGATCAGCAAAAGTTTTGCCCTGGGAATATTGACCAAAACAATATGGATATCCACATGATTTTAAGAATATTCAAACTGCCAAGGTTTTAATAAAGGTGAACATATTTCTTTGGGACCCCAAAATAATATGAATTATCCCGTCATGATTACATGCTTTTGGGTCTAATGATCATGACCCAATTTCACCACAGCACCGTCCCTTTGAAGGAGGTAGAGTGTTGTAAAACGGTTGGTTGGTTAGCAATCTGGGAAATGCATTGCGAGTTTAGATTTACTGAAAAGGTATCCATAAAAGACAAAAAAACCGATCTTCAGGCATATTGTTGATCCTTTTATGTTATGAAGATTAAGCAAGTCATTGCTGCCTGGCCTTTTATGCAATTGGGGCCAAAATGGGAACCAAACCAGTTTGTCGAAGTGGTGGAGTCCCTGGGTGTTGAGGGAGTTGAGCTTTTTCCGGTAGAGCACTGGTCTCTCCTGGATAGGAGCCAATTGGTATGTGCCGCAACGAGATCACATTCTTTTATCCGAGGAATGAACAACCGCAATCATCATGCAGAGTGTATTGAAGCACTACGTGGTGCCATAGATGCCAGTGCTAAAGCGGGCTTTCCCAATGTCATGACGTTTACGGGAGCCCTTGATACCGGGGATGAAGAAAATGGTTCGCAGGTTACTGCCGAAGAAGGTTTGATCAACTGTATTGAGGGCTATGGACAAATCATTGGCCATGCCGAGGAGAAGGGTGTAACCATGGTATTGGAGCCACTAAATTCTAAAGTGGCTGAACCCCGTAAGGGCCATCCCGGCTACCAGGGTGACCATCTCAAAGAATGCATAGAGATCATTCAAGCTGTGGGGTCTCCAGCATTGAAGCTGTTGTTTGATGTTTACCACATTCAAATTATGGATGGGGATATTCTGCGGCATATAGAAAAATCTTTTGAATTTATTGGTCATGTGCAAATTGCTGGAGTTCCTGGCCGAGGAGAAATTGATCACACCCAGGAAATTTATTATCCAGCCGTAATGAAGGAGCTGCTTAAGAATGGATATGAAGGATACGTAGGGCATGAATGGATTCCAACCCGTAATCCGGTTGATGCACTGCGAGAAGCCATAAGTATTTGTGATGTTTAATCTTTTTTCATCAACCACTTTTTTTGGTTTCCTAATGATGGTCACCTGTGGATACCTTATTTTGATGAGTTGCCAGAGAGAAGATGAAAAAGTGGAAAGCCGCGAACCAAGGATACAGCCGAATATCATTTTTATCCTTGGTGATGACATAGGATGGAGTGAATTTGGGTTTAACAACCCTAGGAAGAAATACACCCCAAATATCGATCGTTTGCATCGCAAAGGACTTAGTCTCACACAATTCTATGTTCATGCAGTATGCGCTCCATCCCGAAGTGCCTTTTTGACCGGACGCTATCCGTTTCGGAATTGGACCGATTGGCGTACCGAAGACTTGGGCAAACCCAGCTACTTATCGATGCTTGGAATGGAACTGGTCAAAAACAGTGAAGGGGATGAGACTCGTAGAATTCACGCCTTACCCTCCTCGGAGCGAACCATTGCTGAAGCACTCAAGGAAGTAGGTTATCACACTGCACTCATTGGCAAGTGGGGATGCGGGGAGTGGCTGGAGCAGCACCTCCCGATGGGGCAGGGTTTTGACCATCAATATGGCCATTATGGATGGGGCATCGATTACAACCAATATACTATACCACACAATGCCCCAGCGCGATTTGCCGTGTATGATTGGCATCGTAACCAGCAGCCCCTCTATGAGCAGGGATACAGCACCGATCTCATTGCCAATGAAACCGTGAGACTCTTGGCTGAGCACAGCGAAAAATTTGCCGACCAACCTTTCTTTTACTACATACCTTTTAATGCGATTCACGGACCTCTCGAGGAAATTCCAAGGCATTCCGATGCTTTAGAGAAGAGGTATGCGGCGTTAAAATGTTTTGATGAAGCAGTAGGGCGAATCCTTGGAGGGTTGGATCAATTTGGATTCGCCGACGAAACCCTGATTGTTATCTCCAATGACAATGGAGCGATACGAGACACCATGAATGCACCATTCCGGGGCACGAAGAACACCAATTATGAAGGGGGAGTCCGGGTGCCGTGTATTTTTTATTGGCCAGAGAGAATCAAGGGCCAGCGAGAAAACCATTCGTTAATGCACATCACAGATTTGTACCCTACCTTACTGGCCATTGGAGGAGGCTCTCTTAAACAGGAATTGCCGCTTGACGGCCTGGATATGTCCCCGGTAATTTTTGATGATAAGGATGGTGGCCGTGAAGAAATCATTTACGAAGTATCCCACAGTGTACGGCCTCCAGCCATCCGTTTGGGTGATTACAAGCTCATTGGAGAAGAATTATACAACATCACAACCGATCCTGGTGAAGAGAAGAACATTGCACCCAGCGAGCCCGCGAGAGTGAAATACCTTCATGAGCGTTTGAAGGAAGTGGGTGACCAGCGCCCTGAACGTCCCACCTTCGATGTCTTAATGACACCCGCACTGCCCTGGGTATATGGCCAAGTAGAAAATCAATCCGCACCGGACTGGTTGAAGGACTTGATGATAGAGGTGAGATCTCGTCAACCCCAAGATTGGGCACCGGGTACGACACCTTGGCCCCAAGCACCCAAGGATGGAAAAATTATTTATGTAGGAGATGGTCGGTAGATATTATCATTGCCTGTGCAATGATTTTTAATTATTAAGCCTGAATACATGTTTTAGGGGAAAATGAAGGACAGTTAGGTCATTTTCTAAAGTTTGTGAGGCTGACCCTCAGTATAACATCGCCTCTTTTCATTTTATCTAGTACTCTGTCAAGCGGGTGATAACAGCGGGGTGCTGCTACTCTCTGAATTTGCTTCTCCCAGGAGAGTGACCTGGCTCTGTACTAAAATTTAGGCCAAAGGATAAGTATAGTGCAATTTTGACACCCACCTTAAGGGTTCGACTTCTTTATTTCCGTAATAATATCGATTTTGCAGAATAGTAGTCCATCCGGTGATTGAAATTGAAATTATTGCTGTCGTGCCGTTTGCCTTTCAACAGGACTCGCGACAGACATTCTCAGAATTATCTTAAGATGAAAAAATTAGCATTGGTTGCGGTACTTGCCATCATTACCTTTAGCCTTTTGCAAGCACAACCGAGATTGTTTCAGGGTTTTGCCGAAGGAGTGAGTGGTAAGACCTTTGGTTATCATTCAGCTTTACCCAACGTAAGCGAATGCTACATCATTAGAGGACACCAAGACTATGACTCCATCCAGTGGAAAACAGAAGCCGTTCCCCAGGACTACCGAGGTGAATTTGTGCACTTTGTCTGGGCATTTGGTATGGATGTCCATAATTCTCCTGTAGAGTTTTCGTTGAGTTTCAATGGAAAACCATGGTTTGCCTTCCGTAATGCGAAAGTCAGTGTCGATGGCCCCATAACCATTATGGGCTTGGAAGGTGCAGAGTTGAAATTGCACACTACCATGCTCGATCTGCATCAGGATCAAATGGGCTTTGCCTTTCTTAAGATGCCTCTCAGTGTCATTAAGCCCGGAGCACAGCAATTGTTGAGTGTCTCTACTAGGCATCGCGATAGCCAAGCATGGTATATGACATTTAAAACTGGCGTCTACGAATCCAAGGACATCAAGCAAGAGCTGGTAGTCGTCAGGGAGCCGGATGGCCTGATGCATTCCGTCAATGTAGAGATTATTCATCTCGGAGAATCTACCGATGCAGATATTAAGATCCAGGATCTGAATGCATCGATGAAATTAGAAACTGGATTTAACCAGAAAAATATCTTGCTGCCCAAGGTGGAGGAACCCAGCGATCTTACAGCAGTAATTAAGATTAGAAATCAGGCAGAAGACCAGGTGCATTTTCAATTGAAACCAGTCAGGGAATGGGAAATTTTTCTGGTACAACATACCCATACTGATATTGGCTATACACGGCCGCAAACAGAAATTCTACCCGAGCATTTGCGTTACATCGACAATGCATTGGATTACTGTGATCAAACAGACCATCTGCCCGATGCGGCCAAGTTTAGATGGACCATTGAGACATCCTGGTCGGTCAGAGAGTATCTTAGGTCTAGACCGCAAACCCAAATTGACCGGTTACTCCAGCGACTGAAAGAGGGCCGATTAGAGGCCACGGGCATGTTTTTTAACTTCTCTGAAACGATTGATGAACCCGCGTTGGCCGCACAGACTAAAACCCTGCGTCTGCTGAAGGATGAGGGCATTGATGTGAAGACGGCCATGCAAAATGATGTCAATGGCATCGCTTGGTGTTTGGTCGACTATTTCCACAACACTGACGTCAAGTACCTGGACATGGGGATCCATGCGCATCGCGCTCGAAAGCCCTTTAACAAACCCACTACTTTTTGGTGGCAGTCACCAGCCGGTCACCGCCTTCTGTCTTATCGAAGCGAACACTATCAATACGCCAATCGGCTCGGTGTGCACAATGCGCCACAAGATGAATTTCGGAGAAATCTTTCAAACTACCTCCAAAGCCTGGAAGCGCGAGATTATCCTTATGATAAGGTCTCTTTGCAGTTTTCAGGTTATGTGACTGACAATTCTCCACCATCGACCAAGGTCTGTTATATCATCAAGGACTGGAATGAAAAATATGAATGGCCGAAATTGAAAAGTGCTTTGGTTAGTGATTTCTTGAGATATCACGAAGAAAAACACGCCCAGGAAATACCGGTACATGAGGTTGCCTGGCCAGACTGGTGGACAGATGGCGTAGCTTCTGCAGCCAATGAAACCAGCGTCATTCGGGCCATACAAACAGAGGTAGCAGCGACCACCGCAATATTATCTATGGCCAAATTACTCAAGCAGTCCTTACCACCTGGCCTGCAGAAGGAGATAGAAATGGTCTATGATGATATCTTGTTCTACGACGAGCATACCCATGGTGCCTCTGAAAGTGTTTCGGACCCCCTTGCTCAGAATACGATCAATCAATGGGGGATGAAGGCTGCCTATGCCTGGGATGGGGCCAAAAGATCAAGTGCTCTCAAGGAAAAGGCTTTGGCATTTGTCGAACCCGTCATCGCTAAATCCGATATCCCCATCATTGCAGTGTTTAATACCCTCAACTGGACCAGGTCACAGATGGTGGAGTTGTTTATCCAGTATGAGACGTTGCCTGCGGATACAGATTTTACCATTAGTGATGATCAGGGAAGGGAGGTTCCAGTCCAGCAGATGAGCGAGCGGCAAGAAGGCCGTTATTATCAGTTGTGGGTCGATGACATTCCAGCTCTGGGATATAAAACACTTCAGATCAATGTTAATCAAAGGAGCGAAACCCCGGAGCCACTTTCTTCTGCCTCTACCCTGGAAAATCAATTCTACAAAGTCAGTATTGATGTGAGCAAAGGGGTGGTATCCAGTGTCATTGATAAAGAATTGGGAGTGGAGCTCATTGATTCCGCCCAGTCCTATACTTTGGGCCAGGTCATTTACGAACAACTTCAAGACCGGCATACTCTGGAGCGCTTGACCTCATCGACGCGGGATACTGTCTACAGGCCGCTCAATGAAAAACGCTCTGTTATTCAAAATCCAGAAATTTTGGAGGTAAGCAATGGGGCAATTTACCAAAGCATTCGTCTCAATGGTCAATTGCCTGTAGCTGCAGACCCAAGAGGCGTAACGATTGAGATCAGATTATTTCATCGAGAGAAGAAGATCGAATTTGCTTATCAGTTGTTTAAACTCCCGGTATATGAACCTGAGGGTGTCTACGTCGCCTTCCCTTTCCATCTCGATGGGGGTAGGCTTGCCTACGAAGCCCAGGGAGGTGTGGTTTATCCTGGTGTCAATCAGCTCAAAGGTTCAGCGGCCGACTGGAATACCATTCAAAATTATGCAGCAGTTAAAAGCAACAAATCCCAGATCCTCTTTGTCAGCAGTGATATACCCCTCGTACATTTTGGTGATCTAAACATTGGTAGATATTACTATCAGTTGAAGCCAAAGACTCATCATATTTATTCATGGGTGATGAATAATTACTGGGTGACAAATTTCAAGGCCTATCAAGAAGGTGAACTAAGGTGGAAGTACAGCCTCAGTTCCTCGCCTGATCCATCCCATAGTTTTGCGACCCGGTTTGGATGGAATGAGCGGGTGCCCGTCTTTGCTAGAGTGATTTCGCCTACTGCAGGAGCAAAAAGAAGTGAGCTTGTATCCAGGTCTCTAATGACGATCGAGCCTAGAAATCTACTTTTGGTAGACATCGCCCCATCACTAGATGAAGAGAGCATTATCCTCCACTTGAGAGAGATTGAAGGTGACCATGCAACCATCAACATAGATCACTTGAAAGAACAAACCCAAGCTGCGACAATCGATGAGGTAAATGTATTGGAGGAAAAAATACGGACGCTGAGTGGCCCATTAATGTTTGAACATTTCGAAACAAAATTTATTCGTTTGGGATTTTCCAAATGACCTCATGGAGGTTCCTGCAATATGTTTTGTACCAAATATTTTTGCTGCGATACTCTCGATGAAAGTTGTTGAAAACGTTTTCAGTATTAATATGTCCATCTTTTATTTGTGTGGGTTTTGATCGGACGTGTCGACGATCAATATTAGGGTGCCTATTAACCAATGTGATGTTGAATTCACTTTAGATGGGAAATTTAAAAATTCCAACTTTTTTGCCTCGTTTGGAAAGAATGTTATGAAAATCGCTGTAACTGGAGCACATCGGGTAGGCAAGACCACTTTGGTTCACCTATTACAGGAATCACTGCCGGATTATGTCTGCATCCGAGAACCTTATTATGCCTTGGAAGAGAGACATCACATATTTTCTGATCCCCCTAGCCTTGAGGATTACATCATCCAATTTGAGTACTCGATCGACCACATCTCTAAACATGGAAACAAGGTGATTTTTGATAGATGTCCGATCGATTTGTTGGCATATATTCAGGTGATTTCCAGCGCTGAAGAATGGGATATTGATTTTCCTACTTTATACAATCGTGCAGAAGATGCGATTTGTAAAATTGATCTTCTGGTCTTTGTGCCCATTGAAGAATCAGATCGAATCACATACCTTGAATCTGATGGATCCGAACTGAGAAGTCAAGTACACGAATTATTGAGCAATTGGATCCACGATCTCAAAACAGAGGCTGTGGAAGTTAAGGGCTCCGTGCGGGATCGCAGAAATCAGGTGATCGAATATTTACTAAAAAAGGAGATTTGACACATTACCACGGGTGAATGACATTTAGTCTACTTGTGGGAAACACTTTAGAGGCTTGAGACGATCATGAGGGCATAAGAGGGTTTGAAGCCCTGAGAGAGAAAACCAGGAGCAGCAATAAACGGCGGATAATTTACGACGAATGGGTACTAAAAGGTCCATATTTAGGTGCCTGAGGTCATAGGAGATTTCGGTACTTTACCACGGGATATGCACGTTATAAAAACTTCGGAGCTTACCAAAAAGTATGGACACGCAACGGCCGTTGATCAGGTCTCTCTTCAGGTAGATGAGGGTGAGATTTATGGGTTCCTGGGCCTAAATGGGGCTGGAAAGACCACTTTCATAAGGCTGCTTCTGGGGTTGATCAGGGCTGATTATGGAACCTGTAGATTGTTTGGCAGAAGGCCAACTCAAGCCGGCACAATGTGGAACGATGTTGGATACTTGATCGAAACGCCCCACGCATATCCAAATTTATCGGTCGAAGAAAATCTGAGGGTCATGTTTATTTTGCGAGGGCTGACTGATCCTACAGCCATTGATCGCATTGTGGATCAACTTCACCTTGGCCGTTACCGGAATATTAAGGAAAAACATCTATCTCTGGGAAATAAACAGCGGTTGGGTCTGGCCAAAGCCTTGATTCATGAGCCCAAGGTACTTATCCTGGATGAACCGATCAATGGCCTGGATCCTGCAGGCATCGTGCAGGTGAGAACCTTGCTGAAAGATCTTGCAGTGCGTCGTAATACGACGATCTTTGTGTCTAGCCACATCCTTTCGGAAGTCGCGAAACTTGCCACCCGAATCGGCATCATTCATAATGGAGCTTTGATAAAAGAGATAAATTCAGAGGACCTCCGGGCACAGATCATTAAGATTTTGCGTGTGGATAGTACGAACAATGCCAAAGCATTTCAACTTCTGAAGGATAGAGGTCATGATATCAGCATTAATCAAGGACTTATGGAGATTGTCTCTGATGAGGCCATCGAACACCCGGAAGATATCTCGACTATTCTCGTAAACCACAGCATGCCCCCAAAGATGATATCCATTGTTGAGGAAGATCTTGAGCACTATTTTTTAAGAATAATAGGAAATGAATCCTGATGAATCAACAGGTGCGAGCAATCATTGCGGAGTTTGTTAAAAATCGACACCATCCTATAAGATGGGTATCATTTATCGCTTTCATTCTGGCTCCAATATTTGGTGGATTATTTATGTTTTTAATGAAGGGTGATGGATATGAAGGACTGTCTGGAGCATTACGCACGAAGGCAGCGCTCATGTCATTTGAGGCCAATTGGGATTCTTATCTCGGGTTATTGTCTCAAGCAGTGGGAGTCGGTGGAATCCTGATTTTTGGGTTTGTGGCCAGCTGGCTATTTGGGAGGGAACACTCTGATGAAACTGCAAAGGATTTAATGGCACTGCCGATTTCAAGGACCAAGATCCTAAATGCCAAATTTCTGTATTATACAATTTGGTGTTTTACTCTGGTCTCATCAAATTTACTGTTTGGCTTGTTGATCGGATTTGCCCTACAATTAGAGGGATGGGACTCGTCAATATTTGGGGCCAATCTCCGTACTTATCTCATCACCACAATCCTGGTTCTCTTCGCTAACTTACCCATCGCTTTCTTGGCACTTTGGGGCGCAGGATATTTGGTACCTCTCGCTGGTGTCATTCTACTCATTGTCCTGGCACAGATGATTGCTGCCATGGGATTGGGAACGTACTTTCCTTGGGCAATACCTGGTATTTACAGCGGTAGTGGTGGTGAGGAATTGAGATCTTCACTGGATATCCTTAGTTTCGTGATCTTAGGTTCGGTTGCACTCGTAGGATACCTTGCGACCATATACTGGTGGAACCATGCCGACCAGAAATAAATGATTTTTGCCAGTCATTCAAAGCAGGATACATTGGTTACATTCTTAAACACGTCTTTTTCGTGGAGCAGGTTGACTCGTTGTTATTCAGAGGTCATTGGATTTAGGTAAATCCGATGGTCTGTAATCGAGTGCATAGCTAAAACACCAGAAATGAAAAGAGAATTTGCTTTAATATTATTGACCGTTCTGAGCATCTACAGTTTTTCGCAGGAAAGATTTATCAAGATTGACGGTACAGATATCTGGGTGAAGACGATGGGAACAGTAGAAAGACATAAGGGACAACCCTTGATCGTCTTTGAAAGTGGTTTAGGGACTCCCATGGATAATTGGGAGCGGATCCTGGGTGAGGTAGCCAAACTTGGGCCTCTTTTAACGTATGATCGTCCAGGCATAGGAAAGTCTGAGCCAGACCAGCAATATCCTACGATCAAGAACGTAAGTAAGACGTTAATCAAAATATTGGATCACCTGCAACTGGAGCCTCCCTATTTACTCGTTGGTCATTCTTTGGGCGGTGCATTAATACGTGGATTTGCTGTATACTACCCAGAATTACTTGCCGGCCTGATCATGATCGATCCTGCCGATTTCACGGAAACCCAACAAAATAAACGAGAGTATTATCGAGTCTTAGGATGGGATGATGTACGCATTGATGAGGAGCTTGAAATGATACATCAAACACATATGAGCCGTCGTGAGCAAATGCCGAAGTCTATCATTGAAGAGAGTGTTGTGTTAAGCAATTTGCGTAAAACCGATTTTAAGGAGATAGCCCATAGTCCCATACCTGATATCCCGGTACATATCATCGTAGGTGGTCGTTTCGATATGCCAGATCAATTTCGTTCCAAAGACTACGACAGTGAGCTTTTGTTTCGATCCAAAATGAAACATAGGGTAGCACGATGGATCGAAGTCATTCAGTCGGTCGAAAAAGGAAAGCTGCTGTACAGTGCAAAAGCAGGCCATTTTGTACATTTTGATGATCCTGGCCTAGTGATTTCAAGTGTTAAAATGGCTCTTGGAGATTATGCAAAGGAATTCCAAGAACACTAAGGGTGGTAAGATGATATAGGTGTAACCAATTGGTTGTATCCATGTTCAGACGTTAGTAGGTGGTCCTGCGCACTTTCGATCCCTTCAGATAAAAGCAAGGCGAAGTTTAGTGTGAACATACTGAAATCCATCCTGATGAGCCATATTTGCATATCTCCTGGATCGGTTTCCATATCAAATAGGTTGCTTTTTGCCCTGTTCAGGACAATTTAGAAATTTCACTAATGCCAGGTTTGAATTGACATGGATCATAGTAGATTGATATCCATATGATTGTAGTCGAGAATTAGACAGATTTCATAGGACAACAGTGCATTGGTGTCTAATGAGGGATGAATGCACATACCAATGAATCCGCTTTTTGTCAGTGCTCTAAGTCCGGTAGTTATCGCTAAGGATTGATGATCATTCTTCCACTGCAGTCCCTTTTAGGTATGAAGCTTGTTGGGAATGTAAGACTGCAGATGAGCAAGATTACAACGTTGGCCTTTGGCCGGTGCTACTTAATTATCACAATTTATTACGTATATGTGTATTAATAGTTGTAACAAATTGTTATATTGCCAATAATATTTATTCCCGTAAATCATCTTCTCATGTCACTGAAAAAGCCAACCTATCGCCCTGTCATTGTACCTCATTTTCGCCGACTGCTCCATAGCTTGTTGATCGTTGTCGTGATCTATACAATGTGTATTAGCCTTCATGGGCAAGTTGTCATCAATGAGGTGGATTATGACTTGGTTGGTAGCGACTCTGGTGAGTTTATCGAACTCTACAATAGCGGATTGACCGAGGTAAGTCTATCAGGACTCTGTCTCGAGTTCTACAATGGTGGCACGATGACAGTCTACAGCACCTTTACATTTCCTGCAATCATGCTTGCTGCCGATGATTATTATGTGATCTGTGGGCAAGACATCAATTGTCATTGCGACACGGTGATCGGTCAGGATAGCTATATTCAGAATGGGCCGGATGGAATCATACTTCGTAACTGTGGAGGGTCCATTATAGATCAGATCTGCTACGAAGGTGCCATCTCCAGCTGCGAAGGTAGCCCAGCTCCCGGTGATGACGGTGTTTCCTCACTAGCCTCCATTTCACGATTTCCCAATGGCGCCGACACCGATGACAATAGTGCTGATTTTGTACATGCATGTTATTCCCCTGGCTCGGCTAATGTGTCATCGGCTCCCGGCACCTGTACCGACACCTGTCCGGGCCAACCCCTGGATACACCGTCAATACAAATGGACTTGGAGGGAGGTGCACTCTACATCGCTGATGAGAAGGAGGCCATTGTGCTTAAGGGGCAAGATGGGAAATGCTATCGAATTTTCATAGATGAGGTTGGCGATATGGTTCAGGAAGAAGTGGAGTGCCCTTAGAGACCTTGCAGGTTTAAGTAAGACAGGATCAAGAACTCCATGTTACTCGGAAAAATTCTAGTTGTAGCTATGGGTTTTGGATAATGAAAGCAAATCGACCAGGTTTACTTCCTGGGCTGTGATCATCTATTTGACGGTAAAGAGAATTGTATTGTTGTGAACATACACAGGCATGACACAATAATTCAGGTTAGTGATTCATTCACTTTCACCCAGGTTTTTAACCGGGTGTGTAACGGCAGCCCTCACGATCTGTAGCGATGAGCTTAGTAAGGCAAGTAGCATGGTTACACCTCCTCCAACCAAAAATATTCTGGGACCCAGTGTAATCCGATGTGCGAAACTATTTAACCAGGTTTCTGCCAGGATATAGATTATTGGCCCACTTATGCAGAATGCCAATAGGATCATCCCGATGATTTCTTTCGAGAATAAATGTATGATGTTGATTATAGAAGCTCCGAGCACTTTACGAATGCTGACTTCCTTCCTGCGACGCTGCGTCATAAACATCATCAGACCAAAAATGCCCAAACATGCGATCAGGATAACCAAAATGGATAATATTTTCAGGGCAGCTTCAATTGAGCTTTCCAAATGATATTCTTGAGCGATATCATCATCAACAAAAGTGTAATTAAATACCGCACCAGAAAAATGCTCCTGCCATATGGATGCTATTTTAGTGAGGTTGTCAGATGATAAGACATCCAGTTGAAGAAAGGCGTGATCTAAGAAATATTGCCAGTTTAGAATAATGCATGGGCTTACGGCATTTTGTAAGGAATTATTGTGATAGTCACCAACCACCCCGACAATTGTAGCTTCACCCTCATTGATGGCAATTCTTTTGCCCAGTGCTTCTGCTGGGTCCCATCCCATGGCTTTGACCAAAGTTTCATTTACAATAAACTCATCAAAAGCAATTTTGTTATCAGTGAAATTCCTTCCTGTCAGTAAGGATAATTGATAGAGATCCAAATAATTGCGATCCCCTATTTTCATTTCAGCTTCTTGTCCCATTTCTGCTGGTTGTTCGGGTAAACGATAGGTAGTACCTAGAGCAAATCCCTTGACATTCATCGGTGGTCCGGAACCAAATGCTACCTTATTTATGTTGCCATCCTGCAATAAATGATGGCGAAACACCCCTATTTTTTCTGCATTTGGGATGGGAACTGATATGATGGCATCTGGAGAGAATCCCAGATCGGCTGACTGAAACAATTTGATTTGCCGGCTGGCAATTATGGCGCTGAGGATGAATACTTGTACCAGAATAAATTGTAGAAGTACAAGTGTTTTGCGAAAAAATGCATTAGAACTCTTGGGACGATCTTTGATCCTCAAAACACTTACAGGTCTATACCGGGCAATTTTAAGTGCCGGATAGACACAAGCCATTACAATGGTGATCAAGGAAATCCCGACCAGATTTATCCAGTCCCTGGGCTGCAATGAAAGCTGTAAATCAATGGTATCAAAAAACTGATTCAACGAGGATAGACAAGCATACGAAAATAGACAAGCCATACAACTGGCTAGCACAACTTGTAGCGCATACTCTGTTATGAATTGACGCATCAATAATGCCCGACTTCCCCCCAAGACCTTGCGGATACTAACTTCTTTCAGCCGGGTGATGGTTTCGGCAGTAACTAGATTCACAAAATTAAATACCGAAATTAGTAGGACAAAAACTGCAGCGAAAAGGCATAGATTTAAAACCCTTTTGGGCATAGTATAACTACCTGGACTATTGCCATAAAGTGGTTCATTGTGTATTGATATTAACGGCTGTAAAAAGTAAGATATTCGTTGATCGTCAACAGGCGGTAAGTATCTCTTCTTCCAAGGCGTAAGTTTGGCTTCAAGGGAACGTGGGTGCTGCCCTTTGTCAAGTACAACAAACGTTGTGCCTTGATAATTGCCAGACCAATTATTGGCATAGTAGGGATTGCCCTCTCGAAAGAATTCGTAGGACATCAACAAATCATATTGTAACGTTTGATTTGGGCGTGCATCTTCAAACACGCCAACCACCCGTAGGGGTTCCCGACCAGGAATAGTGAGATGCTGACCGATCACATCAAGAAAATCATCACTAGCACCAAAATACTTGGTAGCTATCTTTTTCGAAATTGCCACATCATGTGCCTTTGTGAATAACGTTGGCGTTCCGGTGGCTAACCAGTTTATAGCAAATACTTGAACAAAACTTGAGTCTACAAATAGAACACGGTTCTCCTCATATGTTGCTTGCTTTGCCTCCGATTGGACGACGAAGCTTCTCTTCACTGGGCCAGCAGTTTGGGTGACATACTGAAGATCTGGGAAATCCTGTCGCAGGGCACTAGCTAGTGGGTAGGCGGTAGTATTCCAGTATAAAGTCTGTTCAGGATACTGTGTGTGTTGAACGACCCTGAATGTACGATCAGCATGTGGATGGAAGTGATCAAAACTGGATTCATAACGATAAAAAAGCAGGATCAAGATACAAGGCACCAGTCCTATAGTAAATCCGCCTAGTTTTATAAAGCTTAAACCTTTACGTCGGCGCATCAAGCGCCAAGCGATCTTTAGGTCTTCTCGAAGATCAAGAAGATTCAAGTTAAAACTTCGCAAATTGTTCCACCGGAAGGCAAGCAAGACATTCCAGCAGTATTGAAACTCGGCAAACAAAAGTCCCTTTTCCCGTAAGCTCTTCTCAAATATTTCCAGAAGATCGCCTTCAATTTCCTCCAGATAATCACTTCGATAAAACCAGGAAAGAAAACGCGTAGCCCACTGCGGTGGTTGTCTAGATTGGTTCATAAATCATTATTGTAACCCAGGGATTTGTCCCCAAAGTAGTAACCTTTGATCCCGCAACGCTCGAAGCACGCTGTAACCGTCGGCGGTTATCTTGAATAGACGTTTGCGACGGCCCCCTCTTTCAGGGCTTGCATCACTCCAATCCGAATTAACCAATCCCTTCTTTTCGAGGCGACGTAGAGCGCTGTGTACTGCGCTAATATTGGCTTTTCTTGAGATCTGTCGCACCAATTCTTGCATGACCAAAACGCCATAGGCCTTCCCATCTAATATCCCCACAATTGCTAGAATCGTCTCTTCAAATTCTCCCAAATATTCCCTTGGCATTTGATATGGTTTGCAAACATAAAACTAATATATATCTTTCATATTTGCAAATGAAATAGTTTTATTATGTCGAAAGTGGGCTTTTTCTTGGCAAAGCATCTACTCAGACACTACCAGGAAAAATAGCAAGAATTGGCACCTGCAGGATCGGATAGGTGCACCTGATCATCACTAAAAATAGCGCTGAGGATGCCGTCTTAGCGAGCTTCGTGTAGTGAGTGAAAGGCTTGATGAGGGAAAGACATTCTATTTTTTGCTAATATTTTGATGGAAGGAGTATTAGTGCTTTGACCGATCGACTTTTTCTGCCATTAGTTGGGTGTATGTATGGCCAGATTCATCTGCCCATTGCAAAATTATTGCGCTCATCGTGTCGACTATCTCCTGGTATTCGGGATCGGAATATAGATTAATCATTTCCCCCGGATCTAATTGCAGGTCATACAATTCATCTACATCTTCACTAGACCAGTGATAGATAAACTTGTACCGCTGATCCCGGCACATGATCACTTTGCCAGGCCCCGGTGCGTGAATTTCAGCAAAGACAGCCGGCCGATGTTGATCTTTTTCACCTCTTAATAGTGACATGAGACTTTGGCCGTCAACCTGGTCTGGTATATTGACCCCGGCAGCCTCGAGGATGGTGGGTAATAGATCGATGGATGATGTTAGTGCGGGAACGGGTTTTTCTGCAGGCTCTATATTTGGCGATTTGATAATTGCAGGTACGTGAAAAAGTTCTTCATATGCATTGCCTCCTAATTTAAAAATCATACCATGGCCAGTGAGCATATCTCCGTGATCTGTGGTGAAAACAATAATGGTATTATCCCACTGGTTTTTGTCCTTAAGCAGACTAAAAATTCGGCCGATCTGGTGGTCAATAAAAGCCGAATATCCCCAATAGCGCCTGATATAATCTTTGTATTGTACGTCATTCCACTGTCCCAAGACATATTGCAAATCCCGCCTCACTTGGTTGGCCGGCTTGCCTTGCAATGAATCTGTAAGGTTTGTAGGAAGCCGCACATCGTCCAATGAAAAAAGTGTGTCCCATGGTTGCGGCGGCGATACCGGGAGATGGGGTCCAAAATAAGATAATACGGCAGCCCAGGGACGATCATGGTCAGTAGCATTGATAAATGCTTCCAATTCGTTGGTGAAGTAGGTGGCCATGTGGAATTCCTCTCCCAATAGAGAATACATATGTTCGCCTTCAGGAGCTGACTGTAGGGCATCATGATTTCCTGCAGTCTCCGCAAATTCAGGCCAACCCTGCTGTAGCAACCAATCTTTGTAGTCTTTCCACCCTCCACGCCAGGTGTCAAATCCCAATTGGGGCCCATCTTCTCCTGGTCCACCATCCACCCGCGAGGCCATCCAGCCCCTTGCAGTTTCCTTTCTTTCATAGTGCCAATATCCCCTGATTTGATCGCCGACAGGATCTTTGGCGGTAGTTGAATCATGCAAATAATCAACACCATCACCTCCCTGTCTACCCACATACATATATCCTCCCAAGTGTGCTTTACCAAAGTAGCCGGTCTGAAAATTTTCCTGAGAGAGTATACTGCCAAGCGTAGGAATGGATGCATCAAATTTAACATTGTTGGTGAATACATTGTGGTTATGCAAGTAGCGACCACTAAGCAACGACGCCCGGGAAGGACTACATGCAAATGCAGCTATGTAATGGTTTTGTAAGACTTGACCAGACCTCGCCAACTCATCCAGGTTTGGAGTCAGTTGATCGTGATGACTGTACGCGCCTACACAGCTCAGTGGGTGTTGATCGGTAATGATTAGCAACACATTGGGCTGTGATGAGCCAGTAAATTTTTTACAAGCCACCACAGAAATCATTAAGCCCGCCAAAATTAGAGCCCAAGACCAACTCACATTACGTCGATTCATTACGATAAATTAATGAGCGCACCCACGTAGCTCCGGCAGCATCTCTTACGCACCGCATCCAATCTAAGGGAAATTATTGAATACATCAATCCACTGTAGAGAGAAAAAATCGGCACTGCTCAAGAATTCTCTTCTCTATTTCTCTACAAGTTTGCTAATGGGTACCTCTAAAAACGCCGTTTATGGATCGGACAAAATGGCTTCGCCATTTGTTTTTTGAATCTTTTGGATCCAAAAGATTCAAAACCGGTCTCATTTAGTGGCTATTAAAGGTATCCTGGAGCGCATTTATGGATTATTGTTCCAGATCAGATGATGTATCCTCCATTCTCCAGTGCCATATTTTTTCAAGAACATCATATACTTGTCATTAACCTGCCAAGTTGAGTCTTTGGCAGAAGAAACTACCAATCCACTGGTTGTCCCAATGTTTACTGCCCAGTGGCCATTCAGTACAGTTTCATGGGATTCTAATCTAAGATTATTAAAATCATAGTTTTTGAACAAGTCTTGATAGTGCTTCTCAATTGCCTTTATTCCTTGTATTTCCTCCTTGGAGGGTGGCATTAAAACGGCCTCATTGTCATAGAGACTAACAACAAGTTTAAGGTCCTCTCTAATATCGGCATCAATCAATCTTTGTACCAGGTGTTCAATTTCAATCTCAGGATTTGGGCGATTGCAAGACAGCGAAAGGATCAAAATTCCAACGATGCAATATTTAAGAATCTGTCTCAATTGATCAAATCCTTAAAATAATTTAGGTTCTAAACGGCTTCCCTTGTCCTGTTTCACAATATTCTTTCAAACTATGGAGATAATACCCCCAATTGAAATTATAGATACCATAGTCCTCATCGCTTAATTCTCTTGTGTAGTGTTGAGTAAACTTCAATTGGGTAGATCCATTTGATTCCTCCAACTCGAAAGAGAAAGTATTGTCTTGCCATTTATCATGACCTGCAATGCATTCCCATCCCACTTCCTTAGGGGGGATCATCATTGTAATTTTCATATCTGGATTGAAATCACCTCTGAAGGTAAAATCGATCATACCACCAACCTTTTCTTCTGACGTAACCTGTGTTGACCACCAGCTGGAAAGCCCCTCAGCCGTGGTTATCGCTTTATAAACCTGGTTTGCCGTTTTGTTTATATGCACTACATGGATGATCTTCTTCATGTCGTTTTGTTTAAAGTTTTGTTATATCAATGTCGACAAAGGATTCCGTACCTTTCATATCGTAAGACTCAGCGCCAACGACAAGAGGCGTGTAACTTCTGTGATTTCTTCAGTATACACAAATCTCTTTTATTATTTGCTCAAACAACTGATCTTTGCTGCCATCAAAGCGGATATATCTCGAAGTATATTTGGTATCCACCGGCTACTTATTGTTTTCCATTGTACTTTTTGTGCTTTTATTTTTAAGCAGGGCTTTCAAAATTAGCATATTCCGGGCGTGCTACGATCAAGTCTCTCTATGAAACCGGAAACTCGACGGCCCCGATTTGAACCATGACTCCCATAAGGTCTGCTTCAGACCAGATTTCAGTAATCAAATCACCTTTAACACGATAGGCGTGAAGCTCTGTCCATGTAACTGTTTTCCCGGTCGGAGCAATACCCATAATTTTACCCATGTGCGTTGCCCTTGCCTTTGCTCTCTCTACAACGATGTCTCCTTCCACCACAAAAAATTCCCGTACTACATGGACATCAGGGAAAGCACTGCACATAATCTGACCATTAATTCTGACACCTTCCCGTCCTTCAGGTAAACCAGGAAAAGGTAAATGAAACTTGCAATCTTGTGCAACAAACTGATCTACACTGTCAGGATTTTGTCGATTCTTATATTCTTCAACAAATTGATCTACGATATTTTTTCGATGTTCTTTTAGGTCCATAATATTTCTTTTAATTGCGAAAATGTATTCCTGAGTTATATTTCATCAGGGCCGGTTCCCCTATTTGCTATCACCCGCTCCATAGGCATAACCAGGATTCCGATCTATCAAAGGATATGATCTATCGACAAATCTCCTGGTGCCTTCGGATTTTATCTGCTGGTCAAGAGAATCCTGTGTGTTGTATGTGGCAATGCGAAAATGACGTCGTGGATCAACATTGGTTTTTAACCACTGACAACCTAGTTCAAGTTCGGGTTCATTGAATAAAAGGTATGCTAAATATTCTTTTATCGTCTTTATGGCTTCATCCATATTTGCGTCTTCTAAAAAGTGCCAGTCGTTTACAAAGGTCACTTTCATGATCCGGTTATTTTAGTTTTACATTGAGGTCGTGGGAGCCAATCATTTTGTGAATTTCGAACAAGCTGACGTTCCCATAGTGTTCTTTGATCCTGCCATTGACCACTCTCCAGAAGTGGGTTTCCGTCCATGTTACTGGCTTACCGGATGCCGGCACTCCCATATATTCCCCATGCTGTATACCACCATCCGCCTCTACTGCAATAGCAACCCAGTCACCTTCTGAGATTTCCGCAATAATGGATGGTTTGACATCGGGAAATGCACTACGGGCAGCTTTGACTGATTTCAGCAAACCCTCACGGTCTGGAGTGACCATAATGGGCATGTGGTCCACATAGTTGGGATCAAATATTTCATCGGCGACTTTCATATTGCCTTTTCCCATTACTTCCGAATAAAGAAGTCTGACTACATTTTTATTTTTTTCTGACACCGTCGTTTAAGTTTGAAATTCAATCGTACTAAAGATATGGCATTGAGTATTCCTGGCAACGGCCATTTGTGCCAGATGCTGGTTCATTCATGCCATAGTTATTTATCAAGGCACAAATATTGTATATTTTGTTTCTCATAATAATTTCCAGATGTCATGAAACACGTTTCAATTCTAGTACCCGTGGGAGCTGCATCTGGTGCCATTACGGCTCCAATGGATGTCCTGCATGAAGCAGGACGGTTGAAGATGGAATCAGACCCTTTGCTTAATAGGCCATTTTTTGAAATTGAACTGGTTTCGTTGAAAGGTAAGTTTGTTGAATGTTTGGGAGGATATTCTCTACGCTGCCACAAGACAATTGCTGAGATCTCAAAAACTGATTTGATTATTGTCCCAAACCTGACTGACAACTTTGAAGAGAAAATCGGGGCTAATCAAGGCTTGATTGAATTCATGAAAGAGCATTATGAGGCTGGTGCCGATATTGGAGCTTTTTGTACCGGCACTCTACTTCTGGCGGCAACTGGATTACTTGATGGGAAGAAAGCTACCACCCACTGGATGGCAGTTGACATTTTCAAGAAGATGTTTCCAAATGTAAACCTGGTTCCTGATAAAATCATAACTGATGAACAACGATTGTTCTGTGCAGGGGGATCAACTTCATTCTTTAATTTGGTAATTTACCTAGTGGAGAAATATTGTGGACATGACATAGCGATACTCCTTTCTAAAAGTATGCTAATTGATATGGATAAAGCTCCCCAATCTGCATATGCTATTTTTAGTGGGCAAAAAGAGCACGGAGAGGATGATATTCTCAGGGTCCAGGATTATATTGAGGAGAATGTGAATTCATCGATCAGAGTAAGTGATCTTGTAAATTTGACCGCCCTTAGTCGTAGAAGTTTCATTCGTAAATTCAAAAATGCCACAGGAAATACACCGAAAGATTATATCCAAAGAGTAAAAGTGGAATGGGCAAGAAAGAAGCTGGAATTCGAGAATATCGATATTAAGCAGATTAGTTACCGATTATCATACAGTGATTCAGGTACCTTCAGCAAGATTTTTAAAAGACATCTAGGGATATCTCCAAATGCCTATCGCAAAAAGTTCAAGAAGATGATTCCTGAATAAGGCGATTTTCAATATCGAAATCGCCACAGTATAATTGCTGTTGATGATTTGACGATTCTCTAAGGCCTATTTCGCTTTGTTTTCCGGCAAATCCAACGACATCAGATTACCTTTTTCACCATAGAGATACCCACATCAATTTGGTCTAATGGTTGGTTTGTTCCTCTTGCTCTGGCTCTCTTAAAAATATTCCGATCATTCCAGAGGAATATTTGTGCTTAGTTTATAGAATTCATCAGCATAAATACCTTTTTTCAAGTTTGGTCCAGCTGAAAAACGGAATTCGTATTTTCCTTTTGACTTGAATTTTAGGTAAGGCCCCAGCCATTGGTATGAGCTATCGTAGTCACCATCGCCAAATTTTAAGAATAATCCTTCAAAGTGTAGACCCAGGGATACATTATTGCTGACCTTATAGCCGGGAGTGAACCAATAAAATATGAAATCAGCAGTCGATCTTGATTGTGGATCGGTAACCTCATTGCGGAGATGTTGATATAAGGAAAAATAGATTTCGGTTTCCCAATCGCCTGGATGGAGATAGAAGGCAACACTGGGGACCAGTCCTTCAAAGGCAACGCTCTGGTCTCCACCAGAAAGAAATTTGCCATGGGTGAAACCCAGTGAAGGATTAATATAGGCGTTGCCATCAAGGATGGGGAATCCAAGTCCAATACTGTTCTCTAACCACAAATCCGAACTAAATGTGGTCTGTGGAAATCCAAAACTAGGATTGGTCCACAAAGCACCGTAGTAGGTTAGATCCACGGAACTGGATAAGCCCAAGCTGCCATAAATGACGGGATAAAAACCAAAAGCATTTTCCATGGTAAATGAAATCCCAAATGTCGAAGGACGCAATGATGAGGTACTTTGCTCTTGGCCGAAGGAGGAGAATGTATAAAGGAGGAGGAGTGGAAAAAGGTAACAATTTTGCATGAGAATAGTTGTGTGTTCGGTTTACTGAATACTCCTTAATATAGAAAAAATTCTGAGCAAGAGAATGACTCACGTACTTTCTGAGAAAATTCTTGCATTTGAATTGGACAGGAGAGTTTGGATCTCGCAGTTAAAGGATTTTACTTTAACTTTCGCTGTTGACTCGCTGATCACACCATTTAAGCACATGGGATTTGCAAGACAGTTGGCTGCCATCATGTTCACTGATATTCAGGGTTATACCCGGCTCATGCAGATCAGTGAAGAAAAGGCCATTGGATATCGCAATCGTCACCGCCAGGTTTTTGAGCAGATCACGGAGAAATATCATGGGAGAATCATCAACTACTACGGAGATGGCACCCTCAGTATATTTAGGAGTGCTGTTGATGCGGTAAGGTGTGGATATGCACTCCAAAGCGAGTTTCTACAAAAGCCCTCAATTCCGGTCCGTATTGGAATTCATATGGGAGATATTGTACTGACCGATGATGACATTATAGGTGATAGCGTAAACGTAGCATCACGAATTGAATCTCTGGGAGTGGCAGGAAGTGTCTTGGTATCGGAGAAAGTTGTTGCTGAGATTAATAATCAAGACGATTTACCGGTGACGAGTCTAGGTAGCTTTCACTTCAAAAATGATTCGCAGCCCCGCACTGTTTATGCCGTTGCCCTGCCTGGTTTGACCATTCCTCAGAAACAGGAATTGAAAGGGAAACTGGCAGAAAAAAAGTCGGGCCATAAATTTAGTCGTAAGGAGGTGATCAGCTTTTCGATTTTACTCCTGGTCCTCTTTTTCATAGGGCAGTGGCTCTCTTCAAGGAATCATTCGATTGGTATTGACCATTTGGCGGTACTGCCCTTTTCAAATTTAATGAATGATGCTAAGCAGGATTATCTGGTAGATGGTATTCATCAAGCCCTTATTTCCAAACTACAACTGGCAGGTGTGAAAGTAAAGCCATGGACCTCCATGATGTCTTACCGGGATGTTCAAAAAAGTGTCCGGGAGATTTCAAACGAGCTGCAAGTAAATGGTTTGTTGGAAGGGTCGGTGATTCGGTCTGGAGATAAAGTGGAGATTGAGATAAGGCTTATCAGTGGCGAGGATGAAGAATATTTGTGGGGTCAGGCCTTTAACGGTGATCTCAGTGACATTATGTTTCTCTATAACGATATCACCAAGGCCATTGCATCTGAGATCAAGCTGGCCTTGACACCTACCGTCCAGGCAGGTATGCAAGCTACTCAAAAGGTCAATTCCGATGCCTATGACCTTTATCTCCAAGGCAAGGCAAAACTGAATTTGGGCACCCATGAAGATGTACAACGGGCTATCGGACTTTTCAATGATGCCATCGCAATTGATGCAAAACTGGGCCCGGCGTATACGGGTTTGGTCGAGGCCTATCTCCTTCAGGGATTTGGCATCGTGTCATCGCAGGAAGCTTTTGCCAATTTTCGCATTTATGCACAAAAGGCCATTGAACTGGATGCTAGTATGGCCCATGATCACCATCAGCTTGCCATGGTGAAACTTTTTAGCAACTGGGATTGGGAGGGAGCCAAAGAAGAACTCCTCCATGCCATAGAGGAGGATCCCGAGTGGTCAACTTATGATTCTTATAGTCAGCTAATGTGGGCAATGGGACGAATGGAAGAAAGTGTATGGGCTGCGCGGAAAGCTGTAAGTTTAGATTCCACGGCACATTTTGCCCATTGTGATCTCAGCTGGGCGTACTTCTATGCAGATGAACTCGATGAAGCGGAAATACAGTTAGAAAGGACCAAGAAACTTTTCGGGTCTGATTGTCCTTACCACAGTGCTTTAGAAGTCAAGATCGACGTACGGGAAGCAGAAGCTAGTGGAAGGGACCTTACCAACATCATTGAAGAGATTCACGACAGATCTCTTGAAACCAAGATCTGGTTTAACACTTATTTGGGGTGGATTTATGGCAAAGCAGGTCAGACTGAGCAGGCCTTGCAAGTGATCCAAAAGATGACAGCCGATCCTGCGAATGGATATGTCGATCCCATGCGGTTGGTACCCATATATATTGCCTTGGAAGATTATGATACTGCATTCAAATTGCTGGACGAGGCCTATGGTCACCGCTCCTTTCTACTCCTATTTACGATCAAATCTGATCCGTGGTTTGATCCCATTAGAGATGATCCAAGATATGATCAACTACTTATTAAGATGGGCCTGAAGGAATTTTAAATTAGTATTAAAAATTTACGAAAAGCATGAATAGGAGGTCCTTTGCAACGATAATGATTTGCATATTGGTAAGTTTTTGCCATACCAAAGTACGTGCACAGCAAATTGAAATCGCAGACGGTCGGAATCCAGGTCGAAAAGGTGCTGTCGAAATGGCCGCACATTTGGCTGATTCTGCCAGTGTACTCTTATATGAGAAATGGGATTTACCCGCGGCCAAGAAAATGCTTGATACGGCGCTTCAACACAATCCAAAGAATAGCAAAGCTAGGGCAGACCTGGCTTGGTACCACGTACTATTTGGCCGCAGTTCTGAAGCACTTCAAGAAATCGAAAATGCCGCTAGGGCTGAACCAGGCAATCCCTTGTGGCCAGCATGGCATGGCTGGATCTATCTTTGGAATGAGGATCTCGAAGCAGCCGATAGGGCAGTAGCCGAAAGTCTTAGAATCAATCCTTCATTTGCTGAAGCCCTACATGTGAAAAGCAAGATTTCGGTAGCCAGAGGTGACTTTAGCTCAGCCATAGCCACGCATATTCAAGCATCGTCTCTTGATCGCACCTGGAGTTATGCTTTAGCCCATACCTATGCTTTGGCTGGAAAGACCGAGAGTGCTCGGGAGATTCTAAATAATCTAGAGCACAGTCCATGGAATAGTTTGGGACGGGTAAAGATTTATCTTGCCTTGGGTGAAACGAACAAGGCTCTGGACTGGTTAGAGAAGGCATACGATCTAAGACACCCTTATTTACTCTGGTGTCGCCAAGACGTTGACCTGAAGGAGATCTGGGGTACTTCTGAGTTTCGAGAGATCTACGCCAAACTTGGATTATAATGGCCCACGAACACGCGATATGCTCTGAAGATTTACGAGCACCTTTAATCCAGATCCAGTTTAAATCAGTAATTTGGAATTGCAGTCCGGAGGCAGTCGCAATTAATTTTGCAGTTGTCTACCGTTTTTATTTTTTCATCTCCTTGAGAGTCAAGTACTCCAAAATCCAAATTCTATTGAATTCATTATTAATGGAGGCTCCATTACCGGCCATTAATCTTGACTAAGGCAATTTTTGGAGCTCACAAGTTTTTAATATGGATACTTTCAGTCAAAATAGAGTCGGACAAACCTTAGTGGTCATTCTTTTGGTGGTCTTTCAATTTCCGGCAATGGGTCAATCTCAATTCAGTCTGGAAGTTCTTCCCGATCCCATTCGGTTAGGTGTGGGTGAATCGAAGAGACTTCAGTCGTTTGCTATCAAGGATGATGGGACCAGATTGGAGATGGGGTTCACCTATTTTATGAATTTGAGGTATGAGGGGGCAGTACCCAGCAGTGGAATTGAAGTGAATGCAGACAGCAGCAGAATCACGGGACGAGTGCCTGGTGAGTATACCATTTTTGCCGTCTGGAGCGATACCATGGGCAACTTTGCAAAGAGGTATGTACCAGCCATTGTTTCGCATGGCAATCCCGCTGAGATTGCGATCGACAACCTTCCGGATCGAATATTTTCTGGATCTGTGGTACCACTGGAGCTGAAGATCCAAGATCATCATGGGTTTCCAATGGATGTGCAGCAGGCCAGCTTAAGTGTGGATGATGATGAGATCGCAGCATTGGACCCACTTAATAATTTGTATGCAAAGAGTCCCGGCAAGACCCGATTGTCGATTAAGGTCTATGACATTGAAACCAGCATTGATATTAATATCTTACCCAATCCAGTAAGCACCATCGATCTGGAGGTGGAGAAGGTGGTAGCCAGAACGGGTGATGTGTTGGCGTTTCATGCCATGGCCAGGGATAGCGAGGACAATGAGATTAAAGATGCTTCTATCGTGTACACTGTCAGCAGTAAGGAAAGTGAGTTGGCCAGTGGTGCCTCAGCCATCATTGAGCAGGATGGTCGTTTTGTTGCTGAAAAGGCCGGAATCTATACAATCATGGCTTCAATCGGAGACAAGTCTGCAGTCAGAACGGTAAAGATTGAAGCACGAGAAGTTTCTCGTGAAATAGAGGTGGTGGGGCATGGAAAAGTGAATGACAAGCACACCTCTGATTTCTGGGTCTGGGAAGGCATCGATGGTCGGGACTATGCGGTGACCGGTACCTGGGGTGCTGATGGTAAGGCCTATTTTTGGGACGTAACTGACCCATCTGATCTTCAGCGCATCGATAGCTTTCAAGTGGATGCCCGTACCGTAAATGACGTGAAGGTTTCAGAAGATGGTAAAATCTGCGTGATCAGTAGGGAAGGGGCTTCCAACCGGAAAAATGGTATTGTCATCCTGGACGTAACAGATCCACGCAACGTCAGGGAACTTTCCACCTTCACTGAAACCCTAACCGGTGGTGTTCATAATCTTTTCATCTATGATAACCACGTTTATGCGTTGAGCAATGGTCAGCGCTATGATGTGATAAACATTGAAGATCCCCAAAATCCTCATCGGGTGGGTAAGTTTGAGATTGAAAATCCTGCACGGTCAATTCATGATGTGTGGATAGAGGATGGGCTCGCTTATTCATCCAATTGGAATGACGGTATCATCATTGTCGACGTAGGAAATGGCATCGCAGGTGGTAGTCCTTCAAATCCAGTGGAGATTGCTCGTTCGAGGGTAGAGGGAGATGCCAACCATGCTGCTTTCCCATTTCGCTCCAGTTCTACAGGTAAGTTTTATGTGATTGCTGGTGACGAGATATTTCCTACCAGTTTTATCGATTCTCCAAATGCTGACATGGAAGTATTTACCCCATCCGGCTATCTCCATTTTATGGATTTTTCTGACCCGAATAATCCAAAGGAAGTAGCGAGATACGAAGTACCGGAAGCTGGGTCACACAACTTTTGGGTGGAAGATGATATACTTTACATCGGGTATTATAACGGTGGTGTAAGGGTAGTGGACCTTTCTGGTGATTTGCTTGGTGACCTCTATAAACAGGGTAGGGAAATGGCACATTTTGTGCCTGCTGCGGCTGATGCTTATGTTCCTAATTTCGCGATGGTGTGGGGTGCGCAACCGCATAAAGGTCACGTGTTTTTTTCTGACTTCAACAGTGGATTATGGTCGGTAAAGGTTAGACCCAAAGAAGAGCTTAAAAATTGAGGAATGACCCTACATCGTTTTATATTTCTGGTGTTTTTTTGGATCACAGGTGTTTTCTCCTGGTCCCAAAAATATTATGTGTATGTGGCTGCTGAGTCGGAAGATCAGGTTGCCTTGGTGAGTTATGACGGTTTCCAGGCCCGGGTAGAGGAGGAGGTCAAGGTTGGATTTTGGCCGAAGGAAATCGAAGGACCTCATGGCCTGACAGTCAGCCCAGATGGAAAATTTTGGTTTCTGTCATTGGCTCATGGTCAACCTTATGGAACAGTGTTTAAATATACCACCGGATCAAACGAATTGGTAGGTCAAACTCAATTGGGACTTTTCCCAGCGACAATGCAGGTATCGAAAGCAACTGGCCTGCTATATGTGGTCAATTTTAATTTACATGGAGAGATGGTTCCCAGTACGGTCTCGGTGGTAGATCCTGATCCAATGATTGAACTGGCTCGAATTGAGACCGGAGTAATGCCTCATGGTTCACGACTCAATCCAGAAGGAACTAAACACTATTCACTAGCCATGATGAGCGGTGAATTGTTTGAGATTGATGCACTTACCTTCAGTTTGGACCGGATCCTCCCGTTGGATGAAGTGGCAGGAATGAGCAATCATCATGATCACGAGGGTCACAGCCAAGGAGGCGAAAAGCACCATGATGGGATGGATCATGAAGATATGAAGCATTCGGACATTAAACCTACCTGGGTAGTCTCACACCCTGATGGGAAGCGCCTCTATATTGCAGGGAATGGCTCGGATGAAATTCTGGAAATTGATATCGGGCAATGGGATGTGATCAGACGATTTTCCACAGGAAAAGGTCCGTACAATGTTGAGGTGACTGCTGACGGGAAGACACTAGTGTCTACCTATAAGTCGGAAGGGAGTACCGGTATTTGGGATCTGGATTCAGGTATTGAACTGGCTCGGATAACCAACACCAGGAAGGTTTCTCACGGAATAGCACTTACACCAGATAACAAATTTGCTTTTGTATCGGTGGAAGGGATTGGAGGGGAACCTGGCACCGTCGATATCATCAGTCTGGATAAGCTTGAAATCGTCGATTACGTTGAGATAGGCAAACAGGCTGGTGGCATCGCTTTTTGGAAAATGGGGGACTGAGTATAATGATTCGTTGCCGGTGTTACCAGATCCAGAACAATGGCAGATAAAATGTGAGATAAGAACAACCCTTAGAGATGACCATAGATTTATTGATCCCCTCGTAGTTCCTAAAACGTTGGTTGCTCAAGTTGAAAACTTACCCAAGGTCCATCCACGATTCCAAGGTGAGGCAAGCATATACCCGGGCATTCCTACGACCATTTCATGCAGCATGAAGGCGCTGTTTCTAACCAGTGAATCGTCGGATCTTTTGATAGTGTTATCAAGTCCATCCGAACATCTGTCCGGGCTGTCATGTTCTACTTATGCAAAGTCAGTAACGGTAGATGCTCATGCCACTCTTAGCAAAGGGCATTATTTATATGCAATGGTGGATAATAGGCAATAGAGCCGAACTACCACAGGACTTTTTGAAGTTAAAATGGTAACATGTCTAAAAAAGCACAAATCATTCCTGTTGTCACAAACGAGGAGGAAGCACCATTGGAAAACGAGGCGCAACGCCTCATTCGTAGCTACGTCATCGCCGCCACCGGTACGGGATTTCTTCGTAATTCAGTGATATCCACCAGTGGCATTTTTATCATCCAAATGATGCTCATTAAAGACCTGTGCCGGTTGTTTGGGGTGTCTTTTAACAAGGATTTGGTCCGTGCGACCGTTAATTCGGTTTTGGGTAGTGTAATGACCAGAGGGATTACCTCTGCCCTTACCGCGATTCCTGGATTCAGTGGCTCAGTCAAGGGGCTCTCCGGGGCTGGAATTGCCGGCGTCTATGTAGCTACCATTGGTGAATTCTATAAAGTTCATTTTCAGCAGGGTGGTACTTTGGATGATGTTACCCTGGGAAAAATAGGGCGGTATTTTAGGGAAGAAATCCAAAGTGGGGATATCAGCATTCAGAGCATTCGTAACCCGTTGGCTATTGTGAAAAGGCTTTTCGGATAGGTAATTTCCGGCCCGGGGAGTTTCAGCCCTCCCAACTGATCATCATCTTTAGATCCCTTTTTATCTCAATCCTCAAATTGGGGCTTAAATACTATATGATTTATTTTGATTTAGATCTCGGCCATGTAACGGGACGTTATTGCGCGGCAAAGTGAGTAAGTTTGTGAGATGTATATTTGTCAAGGCAGAGTTGGGGTTTTTTTCATGGTTCTTTATCTCGGTGTCTCTTGTAGTTCGAGTGTAACCGACCCGCCTTCAACCGGAGAGCCACCAAATCTCATCCTAATTATGGCTGACGACCTTGGCTATAACGATTTGGAGTGCTATGGTAACCAAACGATCACCACACCAAATATTGATAAACTGGCTTCCGGGGGCACTAAATTTCTGGATTATCATTCGAATGGAGTAGTTTGTAGCCCAACCAGGGCAGCTTTACTTACGGGCAGATATCAACAGAGGAGTGGAATAGAAGCCGTAGTCACGGCTAAACATCATCGGCAGACCGGGTTTAGGGACCACCTGACTTTGGCACAATTTCTACGTGAGTCTGGGTACCACACCGCCATCATAGGGAAGTGGCACCTAGGTTATGACACTCTTTTCTCTCCACTCAATAACGGGTTTGATTATTTCAAGGGTTTTGTCAGTGGCAATATAGATTATCATTCGCACATTGATCAGGAAGGTTACTACGACTGGTGGTTAAACAAGGATACCCTTCAAGAGTCTGGATACAGTACTGATCTGATTACCAATAGTGCTTTGGCCTTTATTTCCGAACACAGGAACGATCCCTTTTTTCTCTACATCGCCCATGAAGCACCCCATTATCCATATCAGGGCAGAAAGGATTCAGCAGATCGGAATGTTGATGGAGTTTTTGATGTAAAAGGATCAAGAACCGACCGGGAAGGTGCCTACGAAGAAATGATGATGGCCTTGGATGAAGGGATAGGGCAGCTCCTGGTGCAATTGGAGAAATTCGGCCTTTTGGAAAACACGTTACTATTTTTTTGTTCTGACAATGGAGCCGTTCAACCGGGTTCAAATGCACCCTTGAAGGGATATAAGGGTAATGTCTGGGAAGGAGGACACCGGGTTCCTGCCATTGCCTACTGGAGGAGCAAGGCTCTTCCTCAAGAGATTGACCAGCCCATATTGTCCATGGATATCTTTCCAACGGTGGTTGATCTTGTAGGCAACCCATCCAACATCGATCTTCCAGAATTCGACGGGCAAAGTTTTCTGGGATTGTTGGAAAGTAAAAAGACAGTACTTGAAGACCGGGATTTATTTTGGCGATTTGGTCCTCATAAGAAAGCCGTCAGATCAAATAGCTGGAAATATATTATGCATCAAGAAGATGAGTACTTGTACAATCTAGCTGAAGACCTGGAGGAGGAATTTAACTTGATTGATTCTTTCCCGGAAAAGACCGCCGATCTCAGGTCAAAATTAGATCGGTGGGAAGTAGAGATGTCCAGGTATGAGAATCTAACCGATTGAGGTCAAATATTTGTAATGAGGACTCGATAATTAGGCTTAAATCATCCTCTGTAAGGATCCTCTTCAAGCCAATAATTTTGTATCTGATATCTATGTCTATTACATACAACTAGTCTAGAACTCATCAAAGATTATCATTTATTTTAATATAATGAGATGCCAGTTTTTGTTGAGCGATTTCGGTGGTAAAATTCCAAGAGATCTTGATTTGTTTTCGATTGCGTTGTGTGATCCAGTGCATAATTTCACTTTGAAGCTGTTCAATCGTTGCAATTCGACGATCTAGACATTGACGTGCCAGTGCGGAGAATTCTATTTCAATCATGTTGAGCCAAGTGCCATGTTTTGTGGTAAACACAAACCTGAACTTTCTTCTTAGATGCGTGGCTCTAGGTAGAGACAAAAACTCATAAAAAGTACCGACATGATGGGTGTTTAGATTGTCAAGGACAACAAGGATGTTAGGTACATCTGCATACTTTTTTTCCAACCAGTCAAAGTATTCTGCAAAGTCCTTTTTCGTTCGTCTTTCGCGCACTTGAGCATGCCGAACACCAGAATCGATATCATATGCCATCAGTAGGCATGCTGTCCCATTGCGTTCATATTCATTATCGTACTTCTTGGCCTTTCCTGGTTCCATTTCGATAGGGGCATACACATCTTGGATGAGTTGGCAAGGGCGCTCATCAAAAGAGAGTCTCACTGTGTTTTCGGGACATTCACGGGCGTACTCATCTAGAACTTCCTCCATTTGAGTAAGGTACTTAGATGTTATCTACACCACTGCTTCTTCTGCCAGGGCTTGAGCTTGTTTTTTTTATTGCTCGGCGGACGGTCTCCTTACCTATCGAATCCTGTTCACTTAATTCGACAAACTTGTCAGCAATCAGCCGTAGGGTCCAGGAACTGCGACCCGATGGTGGTTCACTACAAGCAATTGTTGCGATCAGTGCTATATCTTTGTCAAACAATTTTCGAGGTTTGCCTGGTCGAGGTCTCTCATTAAGTGCTACATCTAAATCCTCTTCAATATGACGCCTTCGCACATTGCGAACCGTTTGAGGATGCTTTTCGGTCAGTTCCGCTATCTGGTCTACGGTGTAACCATCATCTCCTCTCAAGAGTATCTCTGCTCGTTTCAGTGTTCGAGCAGATATTTTACCCTTGGAGGTAAGAGCCTCTAATTTTTCTTTATCGCCAGTGTTTAGTAAAACGATTTCATGTGGTCGTGCCATTTTTGATACCTTTTAGTCTAACACTAACATATTAAAAATATTTATAATGTTATGAGGGACGGTCTACTAGATTCTTTTCCAACACCTGCTCTATTTGTTACTTAATAACTTACAAAAAATCATTGTTGCTCAAATTTAGCATATTGTTTCGCCTGCAGTGAGGAGAAAACGGTCTGAAGGCATATAGTTCAATAAGTATTGTATCTAGTGAGTGAGCGTCTGGAAGCTATATTGCTGGGCCCTACTTCCCATTTTCCTCATGACGATATCTTCGGTATTTTATCATCGCTCCAAGTTTTCCACATTGTACTATATTTCTGAGTGTTGACGTTATTAAGTCGTTCTCAAATTCTCATCATTTAACCAATAGTTCAATGTCCACCTACTTCAAGCTAACTACAGTATCTTTGAGTATGCTCTTAGCCACCCATCAAGCAGCGGCTCAAGCAAAGGGTTGGGATCCCGATGAAGGGCACAAGGTAGAGGAGGCGAAGGAGGCATTACTGGAAAAGGATCCGGATATGCAGCGATTTTTTGACAATGCCTTTGGTTATGTCATTTTCCCTTCTATCGGCAAAGGCGCTATAGGAATTGGTGGTGCCACTGGCAAGGGGGAAGTCTTTGAAAATGGGGAGAGCATCGGAATTGCCCGGATGACTCAGGTCTCCATTGGATTTCAGTGGGGTGGTCAAGCTTATATCGAAGCCATTTTCTTCGCTGATGAATCCGCAATGGATTCCTTTAAGGAAGGAGAGTTGAAATTTGCCGCCCAAGCCTCGGTGGTGGCTGTTGACCAGGGAGCCTCCGCTGATGTGGCTTACGAGGAAGGGGTAGCAATCTTTACCCTGGCCAAGGGTGGTTTAATGTATGAAGCTGCGGTAGGTGGACAGAAATTCAAGTTCATGCCCCACTAGCAGCAGCAAAGAATCCCACCCGAACGACAATCATCGGGGGGGCGAGTTGATTTTTGATAATGACATGGTCGGCTCCTTCGTCTTTGAGCGAAGTGCTTGGCAGACAATGGTATAGACTTACGGGTGCTACAAAGGGAGTGCTAAACACTTGATAGCAAGTGCAGATGGCTTGTGCCAAGTTTACCTCGGGATTTCTTTATCCGTACTTAGCGTTAGATACCACTAGACCCCATGACAATTTGATGGGGAGTAATTGGAAGATTAGGCCATTAGCTCACTCCATAAAAATCTTTGATTTCCGCAAAAGAGTGATCCTGGCTAATTCTCCTCACTGCTTTCTTCATTGAATGGTACGAAGGTTGCTTAGTGCTAAATTTCTCAACAGAAGAAGCAACTTTTGGTTCTCTGTCGGTCTTGCCTTCTGGGGTTGTACCTACGGATCTGGATTTAATTTGTGAATTTTTCATGATTACTTTTTTAATGGTTAATTACTTTTTGCGAATTGGCAGCCTTATTTTCATGGCTTCAAAGATCGAATCAGTTAAAACCGAAGAACTGATCACATTGCATTTGTTCATTTAGTAGTGTTGCATCAGAAATCATTACCGCACCAGGTGTTTTTTTTCTTGCATGTTCAAAATCTGTCACGGAACATAAATCTTTACAGGAGTGGTTGTAGAGGGGTTTATATTGTCGACTTGGATTCACAATAGTGCATTTCGCCAAAGGAATTAGGAGCCATGGAGTGATTTCACGAGGAGAGAGAAGCGGGTTAGGAGAATAAGGAGATTGATTGGAGGTAGGATTGATCAGGTTGAGATTAGCCATTGTATGTTAAGTGGCTGGATTGAAGAGTGGAAATTTAGATGTAGACTGCAAAGGCCGGTGTGACTCAGGGAGTCACCTGTTGAACTTCTGATGCCGATATATGGTCTAGCAAGAGGATAAAACTTACATCTGATTGCTTTTGATGCGATTCCGGAGATATTTTCAAATTTTTGGTTTGATAGCCATCCTGCTAACGGTGGTACCCTTTATTGCCGTGGACTATTGGTGGATTAGAATTTTTGACTTTCCCCATCTGCAGCTGACACTTCTGACTTTATTTGCCATCTGTTTTTACTTATTCAGTTTTAATCATAAGATGATGAGTGACTACATTTTCCTTAGTATGATGGTGGCTTGTTTTATTTTTCAAGGTGCCAAGATTTATCCTTATACCAGCTTTGCAGCTTTTGAAGTGCTGGAGAATAACCGCTATCAGGAAGAAGGGACGGTAAAAATCTTTACCGCCAATGTTCTTCAGGACAATGATAGAAGGGAGCTTCTCATGGCTGAAATCGAGAGATGGGATCCCGACATCGTGGTTTTGACAGAAACCAACGAGTCCTGGAAGCAATCACTTTCGCCCATTGCTAATAGAACTTATCCTTTTCGAGTGGAAATGCCCCTGGATAATACCTATGGAATGATCTTATATTCGAAGCTAGAGGTCATTTCACCGCAAGTAAAATTTATTGTAGACGACAGCATTCCCTCCATCCATTCGCTGCTTCGCCTAAGATCTGAAGATACCTTACAACTTTATCTCATTCATCCTACACCTCCCATGCCACAGCATAATCCCAGCTCAACAGATAGAGATGCTGAGATGATGAAGATCGCCTTGCTATCTCACGAATCACGGTATCCGGTGGTCGCGGCTGGAGATTTTAATGATGTTGCATGGTCTGAGTCCACTCAACTGTTCCAAAGTGTGAGTGGATTGCTGGATGTGAGAAAAGGACGTGGTCTTTTCAATACTTATCACGCAGACTATTTTATTTTTCGATGGCCACTGGATCACATTTTTGTATCCGAACATTTTCGAGTGATCACCGTTGAGCGAGGTCGGTATATCGGTTCTGATCACTTCCCTATTTTTGTCGAACTTGGTTTTGCCCCTGATGGAGCAGAGGCACAAAAAGCAGAACCACCAACAAACGAACAGTTATTGCAGGCTAAGGAGCAAATCAAACAGGAGAAAGAACGAGAGCAATAGTCAGAACCAAGTCATCATGACTTGGGCTGTTTTGGGCCCGCCGACCATCGTCAACACCAAACATTGATAGGTTGGCAAATGGGCGTGCTATATTACTTGATTACCATCCCAATGTCATGTGTGGGATAGAGGCCACCGTGTTCCTGCCATTATTTTTTGGAAGGGCAATGATTTTGAGAAGGAGATTGATCTTCCCATCATAGCCATGGATATTTTTTCTAACAACTATTGCCAGGAGTAGCGGCACAACAGGAAGTTTCATTAGCTATTTCACTACCACAACACTTGCTTCCTCTTACTTCACAACAATCTCCTTCGGCCAATTTATCTGCATATACGGTGATGCTGTAAATTCCAGATTCTGACCTCAGATATTCCGAGTGTTCGTCAGCGGTTAGGTATTGAGAAAGTAATTCATTGGGCAACGCGATCGACCTTTCTTTTTTCACCTGTATATTGCTGAAACCAGCCAATTTGATGATCTCCAGATACTTGCCTTTTTCGCTTGCCCCGGCAACACAGCCGGCATGCATTTCGGCCGCGTCCAATATCGATGATGGTAACTTTCCGGGTGAAGACAATATCTGAGATGCTAAAATGACCACCAAATTTTAAGACTCGGAAAACTTCTGAAAATGCCTGTTTCTTGTCGGATACCAGATTCATCACACAATTGCTGATGGCTACGTCGATACTATCATCGGCTATGTTTTCCATATTTTCAATTTCGTTCAAGTAAAACTCGACGTTATTGAAACCCAATTTAAGGTTGTTTTTTAGAGCTCTGATGACCATTTCGGGGGTAGAATCAATACCGATCACTCTTCCCGTTTTTCCCACCATTTGGCGGGCGATAAATACATCATTGCCTGCTCCAGAGCCTAGATCGATCACTGTATCGCCTTCTCTGATATTGGCTACTTGAGTTGGAATCCCACAGCCAAGCGCCAGATCTGCCTCTTTTTGGTAACCTTTGATCTGCACATAAGATTCTGTCATCGTATGAGCCAGGTCTTTTGTGGGACAGCAAGCAGTGTCTACACAGCAACTTTCTGAGGTATGATCGTTAGCAATCTTTGCATAAGAATTCCTAATTTCTTCCTTGATATTTTTGTGTGTCATACTTTCAAAATTTAACTTGATAATTAACTATTAAAAAGCCTACAATATTAACACGACATTCTGCTCAAAAAGACGCAAAAAAATGCTTGGTCACGTTGGCATGTTTAGCAGTTATTTTTGTTTTGGCTTTTTATGTTCTACAACTAAATTAGCCTGCCTTGATTCCGAGAATATTTCTCTCCAACAGCAATGTATCGACATTGAAGGGTTTGGTTGCTTTGATTAAAGTGATCTTTTTAGCCTTAGCAGCTAGAGCAACTCTACAACATGCTGGGCAGCAAACCTTGGGTTGACATTCTGCCTTGGGTTTGCAGCAGGCAGTACGCTGTGTCGATAATTTGGGCAAAGACTCCAGTTAGCAAGTACCTTGGCAGGATTCCTCACCGGTCAAATTTCCATAGACATCGCTTTTCAACGCACAACATTCCAAAATGAGTTGTTTCAATTTTTCCCTTCCCCGTTGCACCCTTGACTTGGCACCAGAGTGAGAAATGTTAAGACGTTTGGCTAATTCCTTTTGAGATAGATTGGACATTTCGGTCATCATTAAAGCCTCTTTGTATTTATCCGGGAGTTTATTGATGAACGGCTTTATGCAGCCCTGCGCAATTGTGTGGTTGAGCGTCTGTTCGTCTTCTTACGATAAAAAGAAATGCTCGCAGGTTTCCCTTTTCTGACCTTTTTGCGGTCTAAGGAAATCCACAGTTTCGTTTCTCAAGATGGCATAAAGGTACTGACGGAGATCTCTAGCATTGAGCACTCGATCCTTATGCTTGATTATTTTAACGAAGGCATTTTGTAGAATGTCATCTGCATCCTCAGGATTCCCAACTTTGGCTGTGACAAATGTCTTCAACTCTTGGTGAAACTGGTGCCAGATGTCGTCAACGTCATTGCTCATCGGTGTAAGAGCTTATTTGTGTTATAGACGGATTATGGTGTGAAAAGACGCATTTTTTTTTGATGAACCCTTCAATTGCTGCCCATTAAGTCGAGTGAAGAAGGGATCAGTCGATCATACTCAGTCAACCTTAAGCACCTTAGCATGGTGAAATGCATCATTGGTCTTTAGTTGTAACCAATAGATGCCTGGTTCTAGAAAGGACAAATCAAGCGACGGGGTCGATAGATCTGCAAGTTCTATCTTTTTCCCGGCCACATCCCAAAGTGTGATATGACTGATGCGAAATGGAGAGCGGTTGAATTCGATGTTCAGATGGTGGTTGAAGGGATTCGGATAGATGTTGAATACATCTGAAAATTGCTCAACTGAAGTCGGCATAAGATCCAGTTTACCGGTGACCGACCAGGCACTGGTCCCAATTTCATTTTGTTGCCTGACACGCCACCACAGTATTCGGTTGTCAAGCAAGTGACTGATATCGTATTGGTCATTGGTAATACCAGAACTTTCCTCTATTAGAGAGGAAAATAAAGAGTCGGTCGCGATTTGTAGATCAGCCGGTAAGCCGCCTACATTGTTTTTCCACCTAAGGATGGATCCGTTAAACACATCAAGGCTCGGTCGGGGGAAGGTCAGGATAGGTGGTGGAGGGACATCATATTCACTTCTTTGTTCAGGTATAAAGGCACTCAGTTCGTGTAGCGCCGCCCATCCGGGAGCTTGAGGTATCAATACACGAATAAAGCGGACGGCCTTAAGTACACTTTCATCTTCCGGCTGAAAGGTTAATATTTCGAAGTTCACTCGATCGTCAGCGAAGGTATGGGTGGTTTGATATTGTGATGCTGCGTTCGATTTTACCTGGATTTCATGAGTATAGAAAAATGGATCATCGGAGCCGGTTTCTACCACGATCTGAATGCTGGCTAAATCGTATTGATCCTGAAGATCGACTTCTACCCACTGTGGTGGCTCACCACCGGCAATCCAGGGGGTCTGAGTGGCATTGCCGTCCACGACTTGATCGCTGGTAAAGGTTTCCCATTCCATGGACGCATGGGTGGGCTTGCCTAGGGCTACATTTGTATTGGGTAAGGTGGTCAAACAGGGATCTATCTTGGACTGTGGAGACAGAACTTTGGCAATGAATGCTGAAGAGTCACTGCCTGCCCATGGATCGTCGGCGTTGTTGGCAAGGGTGCGGTGTCGGTCCCAGGTCCAATAGAGAAATCCTTGTACGCCATAGCTACAAGCAGCAGACATCCAGTGATCAGACAGCTGAGCAGCCAGATATTCCGTTGCTGCATTGGGTAAAAATGTGCCGTACTCTCCTAAAACGATGGGTTTTTCGGTGTAATCGATAATGCGGTAATTTTCGGCTTCTAGTTGAAAATCATGAAAGCCCGCGTAAGCATGGATATCGAAAAAATCCAACTCCGATCGGTCTAATGCTGCTTTGAAGGGGACAATGCGCGGATCATTTTCCCGTAAAATATTCGGATCGTTGGGGGTAAAGAATCCAGAACAAACCAGGGCCTCAGGGTCGACCGAGAGGATGGCCTCACGGGTACTGTTGGCCCAGTATACAACGGCGTCTTGAGCCATTTGCTCTTTTTCGAAGTCAGAGCTGAGATCGTAGGTTTGTCCGTTTGCGGTTATCACACTCCCTGAATTCTTGGTAAAAGGAGGCAAGTTAAACTCCACAAAGAATTCATTGCGCAGTTGATAAGCCCATATGGCATCAAATGGTGCACCAGCCGTTTTAAGTGCATTAATGAAATCGGTGAAAAATTTTTGATAAAGTTCAACCCCCTTTCTACTCATGATCAAGCAGTTGCCGCCTTCAAAATCACCACTACTGTGACAGATCTCATGAGCTGGGCCACTGTAATCACCGGCATCGGGTAACCAATTGGCGGTCAGCATTACATATATGCCGTAAGTTTTTGCCTGCCTTAGTAGACCAGCTATATTTTCGATGTAGGACGGTACCAGTCCGTTTTTGTCGGCAATGCAACGCTCGTCCCGGCATAGATCGACAAATACCCTTACGGCATTATATCCCAATGCCGCCATTCTCTGGAAATCATCATCAATTGCTATTGGATCATGGCTATCGGGTTGGAACAATTCCGATTCTCCGAATGGCCCTAAAGGCGACTGTACCAGTTGGATGTAATTGAATCCCCGAGGATAAAAGGTGGCACCTGTTTGCTTATGATAGAATTCGGCTTGATCATTAACCTGGCGAATGGCAATGCGATCAACCTGGGCCGAAGCATAAATAGACGATGATAGGATTAGGATACAGATTTGTAAGAAGGGCCTTGTGATGATCATTTTGTGGCGCAGTAATTAGGCTATGGTGTATTTATAGAGATTGTATTGGAATGATATCAGGTCAGTTCAAACTTTGATTGGACAATGTCATTTTTCCTTTATTTTCTTGTCATAAAGAATGTTCTACAATTTGGCACAAGACGAAAAAGAGCGGGAAATGGGGATCGAACCCACGGCCCTCAGCTTGGGAAGCTGATGCTCTACCACTGAGCTATTCCCGCCTATAACTGGTAATATACGAATCTCATCAGCACCATGCAGTGAAAATCAAACATTGCCTCCTACTGACTTCCAATGCCACCCTTGAGATCTCTGCCTACCGATCTATTGACTGAAGTCCTATCTGCGGGCTGATAATAGTATTCGTGACAATGAGATAATGGACTACATGATGAGAAAAGCAGAAAGTTATCCTAAGAATCCAATCCTAAGGATTATTTAAATTATCTGGGTATAACGGTCGCTGCAGAAGTTTTTAGAGAATTCTTCGAATCATCGCCATGCAAGATCTTTTTGAATATACTCACATGGTGATCACGGAGTAATTCTGATCCAGTGCCCTTTGGAGGGTATCCGGTCAATATCAAGAATATAGAGTAAGTACCAGCCGGGAGGAGCAATATTGCCATTGGGTGGACTGGTAACATTTACACTGTTCGCCGTTTGATTATTAATGACCAGTTCGATACGGCGCTGACTCATATTCCAACCATGGGTAACTGCACCAGGGCGCATAATGACTACCTCTCCAATATCATTGCCTTGGGGTGTATTGACATCAAAATTGACATTATAGTCCACTTGATTGGGAGCACCGATTATCGAAGGCCTGGCCAAATTAAAGTAGTAGGGTTTAAATTGTTCGTGTGGTGTCGGATCGCCCCCACTTTCGGGATCTCCTCCAGCAATGACACTTCCATCCGCCATCATAATTGCCGACGAGTGATATATTCGTGGATAATTCATAACCGGACCTAACTTCCAGCCAGCAGCTAAATCGGACGGATCCAAAATTTCGCAGGGACCACCATCTCCGCCGCTGTTGATGCCACCACATAAGAAGATCTTCCCATCAGGTAAGATCACCGATTGACACTGCAGTGTCCGGTCTTCTTTGAGGTCAAGATATGGTGGTGAACTCCATGCTGGCACGGCCTCAGATAGATCAATGATTTCTGATGTTCCCCGTGTCGTGCCAATATCTCCACCAATGATCAATATTTTCACTTTGTAATCAGGTGGTCTCAACGTCAGCATAACTGCGGTACCTTTTTCCGAACCTGAGCTTCGGTCACCATGGACCGTGTTAAATTGCTCGTTGGCTGCCAGATTGTTGATATCAAACCGATGCGTCGGTACATGTGGACCCGCGATAAAGAAGCGGCCATCGGGCAGTAACCAGGTCCATGGATAATACTGATGATCCTCAAAATCGGGTAAAGGAAATGCCACTGGGGCAGACCAGGTGCCGGCCACAGGGTCATAGATCTCAGCTGAAGTAGATACACCTCCTGGCCCAAAAAGGTTGGATCCAAAAATCGTCATAGCAGTGCCATCCGCCAGTGTAAGTGTAGTCGCATAAAATCGGCCTTCTGCTGTAGCATTGGTAATTGCCCAGGTTTCAGCAGCTGAATCAAAGAGATAGGCCTTCTTAACGTTGTTTCGATAACCTCCATGTACTAAGATTGTTCCCGCCTCATCGTTTAGGAAAGTGTGCTCACCCGACCACATACTCCATTCCGTGTATCCGCCCGGAGTGATGTCATCCAACTGGTTGGCTGTGAGATGATAGCCATTAGTGGGATCCCACAACCATGAATATTCCCGTTCATTCGGTGCATATCTGCTCTCATATCCGAAATAGAAAAGCTTCGAACTATTGGGTAGGAGACAGGCGTGCATCATAGCAACCCTCGGATCGCCTGGAATGTCCTCCCAGCTACCACCTCCCTGCTTTTTACATCTCTTCAGATCCACCACTGGGCAATTGTTTGCGCTATTGTACAGTTTCAGCCCTCGCTCGCGCATCAGGGCACAAGCCAATGTGGGAGTAAGCCACAGTGTGTGTTTGGCACGGACCATTCCCACCATCCCATTCATGAAGTGGTGATGTACATGGCAGTGAAAAAGAAATTCTCCCGAAAATGTATATTTTCTCGCATTCTTAGGCCTGGTTTGTTTGTCCTGCATGGCCTGTATTTTATTGTCCATTAATACGACAGGTGGTACTTCCGTTTCCAAGCAAAAAGATTCGGCTGGTCCCACACTCCGCACATCAATATTTTCGCCAGCAAAGGTCCATCGGGCATTATGCAGATGAAAATTATGCCATTCGTGACTCGTGTCAAGATTAAAAATGTACCATCGAATCTTCTCCCCAGTGTTTGCTTCTATCGTTGGCGAATTACCCAAGAAGCCGCGTCCATTTATGCAATGGGTAGGAATATTGGCGCCCTCAGTTGATGTCACTGTGTGATGTTGATCGCTGTGGTTTTCCCATCTCACGGTTCCTCCCGGGGCCACATCGATCATCTGAGGATAAAAGCCCATCTCCGGAGCATCTTCGATATTCACAGTGCGGAAATTGGGTGCTCCCGCCATCACGTGGATGGTTCCTGTCATATTGGGATGATATTCGCAGAAATAGGGAAAATCTCCCTCTTCAGCGAAAACATACTCGAATATTCCCGTATTTTCTTCCAAATCACCACTGGTAAATAATGGCAGCACTTGATCACTGGCAATCTGATGGAGAAATATGGGAGCATGGTGTATTTTTTGGTCAAATTTTGGCCGAGCCCAGTCTCCCAGGACCCATTCATGCATATTCTCCAAGAATTGATTATAAATGACTGGTTTTCGAATGGTAAGTCGATTATGCCTCTCACCAAAAACTACTGGAATATTGACTTTCTCATTTTCGATAAATCCATCTGGCAACTGGGAGAAAGGGAGGTATTTTGATCTTTTTTTCCAAGACAACCAGACCACCAAAGAGGCCCAACTTCACCGATTTTGCGGCATTGCGGTAGTGGCTGTGAAATGGCCAGCATCCGATCATACTTTCGTCGACATCAAAAATATAGGTCCATGATTGCTGAGGGCAGATTTCATCCGATCTGCGCCCGTCGCTGCTTTGCGTGCCTAGTGGGTATGATCCATCCGAGTCCGGTCCGTAACTCAGTCCATGAATATGAAAGGAGTGAGGCTCGTTGTGCGCATTAAAGACATGAATACAGAGGCGCTCTCCGGGGTAAGCGTAGATGACGGTGCCTGGCACCCGGCGGTCAAAAATGGGTTCGTTGATATCCGCATTAATCAGTTTATAGGTTTTCGGAATGATATAGTCAGCATCGGCGTATTCCCTGAAAACAATAGCATCCACAGCCCGTGCAGCTACCTCATCATCGGGGATGATGGCGGACTCATGACCCGGCAGTCGCAAGCAGTCTCGCCGATATTTTGTAGGAGGTAAAGGTTTATCAATTTGTGGATCTACTGGCGAATAGTCTTCTATTTCCTCGATCTTTAAATAAATATTCCGACAGATCTTGCAATAGGGTGGTTGCCAAAAGATGGAGAGGTCTTCCAGTATCTGATCCGGTAAATCCAGTCGATATTTAAGATCCTCCAAGGATCTAAATGATCCATCTTCCACCTGAGCACGTACATCGATTACCTTTTCGCCAAGTTCTTCATTTAGAAATTTGGCTAATCTTTGTTGAATATCGAGATGTTTCTTGTCGATGGCCTTGACCTCAAGAACAGATGCTATATCTAATGGTAGCCGAATGCAATTGAAATAGTGGAGAAGATTCTGCTTGACGTGATGATCGAAATCTTTGACTTTCATTTTTGGGGATTTAATTGCTCTGATATTATTGATTATGTCGTCATATGTAGGTTGCCCTAGCTGACGTGATTGGTGTGCTCTTGTACTTTTGTGCTAAGATTGTTAAAAAGGTCACCCACTCTTTTGAAAAAATATCATGGATCGATAAACATTCAAACTGAGATCCCTCAGATTAACAGAATCCTTAATTATTTGATCCTGCTGGCACTCTGTCAAGAATCTGTTCAATTATATTGGTGGGATTTTTGGAAATTTCGAAGAGCAGACCGCAATGTAGCCGGTGATACAATGAAGACCTTTGACGAATAAATTCTCAAGAAAGTAAACGACAATAATTGCCAGGCGTGCGCTGGAGGATCTTACTATGCCTTTTGAGAGAAATGACGGCCTCTTATCGGAGGTCTAATTGAGGCACGCATAGTACTTCAAAGTCCTAATTTTTTTGGAAGGTTATTTGTCATGCTGGCTAGGCTAGATCGGGGATATAATAGATCAACCGTCCTCACCCCTCCAAAGGCATAGTCTGATCAGACTGCATCAGTTTGATCATAACTTTCTTTTGGAAACAAACTCTTGCCACAGCTCTGTACAACGAAAAGGAAGATGAAATATCCCTTCCAGAGGGTGATTGAATGCACCCATGGCAAGTCAAAAAAGTACCACTTCTCCTTAGTTTGTTATCTTAAATCTGACATTTACAGCCAACACCGAGTTCGAAGCCGAAGAAACCAATAATCATAGTGTCTCAACGTAAGCTTGCCGCTATTGTATTTACCGATATTGTCGGATATACCGTCTCTATGCAGCGAAATGAAACCACTGCCGTTGTGATGGCCAACCGCCATCAAAGCGTAGTGGAAGAGAGAGTAAGCCTTCAAGAAGGGGAGATACTGAATTACTATGGCGACGGAAGCCTGAGCATTTTCAGCAGTGCATCAGCGGCAGTTCGATGCGCCATGGAGATTCAGGAAGCCCTGCGTGAGGATCCCCAAGTGCCATTGCGAATTGGCATCCATATCGGAGAAGTATTTAGAGAAGACGGAAAAGTATTTGGCAATGGCGTCAATATTGCCTCCCGCATCGAATCAATGGGCGTTCCAGGTGCAATACTGCTCTCAAAGGAAGTTAAGGATAAGATTCGCAATAAACCTGAATTTGAGCTGGCCTCTTTGGGAACCTTCGAATTCAAGAATGTAGATGAAGCCGTTCACGTCTTTGCCATTGCCAATAAAGGGTTCGTTGTGCCTGACCAAGGACAACTGAAATATAAGGAAGAGACCACTGATCGAGACACGGCCAATAATTCTAGTAATCCGGCAAATTTTTTCGGAAGACAGGTGTTGAAAATCCTTTCCTTCATTTTTCTGGGAATGATGCTTGGCTGGTTTATTGGTAAGAAGGAATCTGCTAAAATGCCCAATGAGGCTCCTGCCTCTCGATACTCCATAGTTCTTCCAAAGGATGGTCCGGTTGCACTGAGCCGACATGAGACTTTATTAGGACAGCGAGCCTTCGACATTTCACCGGATGGTAGAACCATTGTTTATGTAGCCGAGCACAAGGGGAACCATCAGCTGGCTCTCCGCAATCTTCATTCCTACCAGATCGATTATTTGGCGGGCACAAAAGATGCTGTATATCCTTTTTTTTCGCCGGACGGCGAATGGATCGCTTTTTTCACAAGTTCGAGTTTAAACAAAATTAATACCAAAGGAGGCCAGTTATTGAGGATTTGCGAAGTGATTAGTCCATATGGAGCTGTTTGGTTGGAATCAGGAGAGATTGTCTTTGTAGAACTTGAAAATCAACTGTTAAAAATCTCAGTAAATGAAAGTGGAAGTGAGCCTGAGAGAATTCCCGTCAGACAAAATGAATTTTCACTTCAATTGATGTGGCCGGCTGCCTCATCCAGACCCGGACACATTTTGTTATCTGACGGGTCGTACCGGATTTTTGAAGTTAATCTTGCTTCAGGTGATCTGAGGCCTCTTTTTAAGGGAGGCGCTGCACCTCAATACCTGTCATCTGGTCACTTACTCTTCTCTGAGTGGGGTCGTCTAATGGCGGTAGCCCTTGATGCCAAAACCATGGAAGTGATAGGGATTGCGCAGCCGGTAGTCGAAGGTATGCGTACCGAGTCGGTGCGAAATAGCAGTCAATATGCCGTGTCTAAAACCGGTACCTTGATATATGCATCTGGTGTTTCTGTCGACAAGGGCACATTCGTTTTTGTGGACCGGCAAGGCAACGAAGTGAAATCGGCACCTCTACCTCCAGACCATTATGGCATGTTTAGGTTGTCAGATGATGATCAAACGATCATCTATCGACTATACACCGGTTTAGGCCAGAGTGAAGATGAAATCAATGTTTGGAATTATGATCTGCAAAAGGACATGGCGACTATTTCGCATCGCGATATTAGTGATCGAGGAAATATATACAAGGTCCATACTGGAAATGAATGGTTAATCTTGAGAAAATTGAAAAACCGTAGTGATGTTGACACTTTAGTGGTAAGCAGCCATTTTATGTCAGTAGGACACGTAATGAAAGATGGAAAGAGATTGGCTTTTAGTGAAGTACATCCTGAGACAAAATGGGACATATGGATGCTTGATCTGGACACAAAGGAGACACGACCCATAGCCAATCTTTCTGCAAATGAACTTTTTGGCAGTTGGTCGCCAGATGAAAAGTACATCGCCTATCAATCTGATGAATCGGGTAAATATTCCGCAATCTATGTAAAGGATATTTTGACAGGTGAAAAAATGCAAATCTCCGGAGCAGGAGGAATCGAACCCAAATGGTTGGGCCACGGAAAAGAAATTGTTTACCGGTCAGGAAACTATCAAATGATGTCTGTGGAGGTGGATATGTCTAAAGGCCTTAATTTTGGAAGCCCTCGTACATTATGGGAGTATCCCTATTTAAATGTACCTGGCACCTCGTATGATGTCACTTCAGATGGTAGTTTGTTTCTAATGAAGAAAAGTGTTGAGACCAGTCACACCCGTAATGAGCTGCATATTATTGAAAACTGGGTGGAAGAATTGAAACAACGCATTCCCGTCGAATGAGCTGGGAAGCAATATTTCTTATCTATCTTTCAAACCGTATCATACCTAAGATCGCAATGCCAACTCGCTCTGGGAAAGAGAACCAAAAGAAGCCTGGAGTTTTGAGAGAAATAAGTCAGGGATCTATCTATTGTTACACTTTACTGTCTTAATCTGGTTTTAAAATCTTCAATAACTGGCCAGCTCAAATCGGGATAAAATTGATGACCATCATCACCTTCCAGCAGGCGAATATGACCAACTGCACCTGCTTCACGATAAATCTTCTCGGCGATCGTGAAGCCTCTTCGCACACCAGAGATGTCGGCTAGATAATCTTGTTTTCCGGCAACAATGAGGAGATGACGCGGTGCGATAAGTCGAGCAAGATCAGGCATGTCTGCTATCTGTAATAATCCGGGTACGTAACCACAGGCGCAGTGAGGGTATCTTAACCAAGAGTCTGCATAAGTGCAGAAAGAACAAGACACAATCGCCATCTTGATCCGATCATCCATGGCAGCAGCAAAATAGGTTGTAGTGCCACCCGATGAGTTACCTATGCAAGCGAGTCGTGATAGATCTACGTCGTCGAGGGTTTCCAAAAAATCTATTGCCAAGGACACGTCACGGGCGCGTCTTCCAATCATTGATTTTCCTCGCAAAGACATGTTTAATGAGAGATGATTGCACGATAAGGAATCTACGGCTTGCTCACCAAAACCATATTGTTCGAGTGCCAATGCTGCCCAGCCATGACTGATGGCTTGCAATGCCAGATCGCGCCCACCTGCAATCAACTGGCTATCGCGCTCGTTGCGGATTTCACCAACCGAAATATACATGCCCGGAGCATGACCCTGATGGCAGATCATGACTGGATAAGGTGGTTTGATCCGCTTTGGCGTTAGCCAAATGGCCGGGATTGCATCCCCACATTCGTCGAAGATCGAGACGCGGTAACGAGTGTATCCGTCTGACTCCGCTTGCAGAGTCTTGGTGATATTGCTTGGTGAGACAGGTTCATGATGATATCTGATGACCTCCCCAACTTGGTCGCGAGTGAACGATCTTAAATGATGATTGGACTGACCCATAGAATGATCACGACACGCACTGATGATAAACAACAATGATAGTGCAAGGACACAGCTTCCTAAAGTTCTCATTTGCGCCTTTATTTTTAGCTAGGGAGAGCCGCTAACTTAAAGATAACCACTATCAGAGTATAAATTTCCTGGCTTGGTAGTACCTTCCATTGCGAAATCAAAGGTTTTGCCTTCAATCTTAGGTAAAGTCTTATACAAACTCCTTTGATGGTTTCGTACCTTCAAATACATAAAAATGAATTACGGAGTATGAAACGATATCTATTGCCTTTGTTGGCACTTCATCTTTACCTCGATGCCTTCACTCAAAACGTGGTATGGCCGGCAGCAAGCATTGAAGCTTTAACTGCTGAATGGCAAGGAGAACGCACTCCCGATGGCAGGCCGAAAGTGTCTGATCAATTATTGGAGAGATTGAAGGCACTCTCGATGGAGGAAGTTTGGGCTTCTTTGGGAAGACACGGGTTTAAAAATCAATTTGAAAACTTTGCCGGAGCATTCCAAAATGGATGGGAAATATTACATCCCAATCAAGTGATGACTGGTCGGGTGTTAACTGCGCAGTTCATGCCTTTTAGACCAGACTTCGATGAATACGTTCAAAATCAAGCGGAAAAAGAGGGTACCAAAACTCCGGTTACCAACTATGCTCCCATCATTAAACTTTTGGATGGCGATGTTTATGTGGCCGACAGCTACGGTAAAATGGTTGAAGGAACTTTGATCGGCGATAATCTTGGAAATGCCATCTACAAGGCCGGTAAAAGAGGGGTCATCTTTAATGGCTCGGTTAGAGATGTGGAAGGGTTATCACAAATTGAGGGTTTCAATGCCTGGATCCGTGGTTCTGACCCTTCGGCTATTAAGGACATGATGATTGGCTATATCAATGGGCCGATTCGTATCGGTAGGGTCACCGTCCTGCCGGGAGATGTCGTACTTGCTAAAAAAACCGGGGTAGCTTTCATTCCATCCCATCTGGTGCAAGAAGTAGTGGTGGCCGGTGAATACACAGCATTGCGGGATGAGTTTAACCGTTTTTGTATGAAAACCAATAAATACGAGTATGTAAATGAAGCTTTTGTGGTGGAACCTGAAGTCTTTGAAAAGGATTTTCAACAATGGTTAGATGAGTATCCAAACTTACCTATGTCCAAGGAGGAGCTAACAGAATTTCTTGAAGCCCGTGAGAAACGAAGGGCCGCTCGTGCTGCAGAAAATTAGAATTTTACAGAATCAGCTAAACCCAATTCTTTAAATCGTGATGATCATTGTACTGTCATCCAGCGAATTTTCCGTTGAGACTTAATATTGGCTCTTACCCGGGAGTAAAGATGTTGATCGCAAGAAGGGTAACAGACAGCTCCCCAATTGAATAAATAACACCAAATGTTTGTAAACATTCTCTCGATTCTGTAGATCTGGATAGTTTGCCCATTGCCGGAAGCCATAAATATAAATCGGTGCGGTGTCGCAAACCTCCGCCCTTGTGCAAACTTTAGCAACATATTGTCGAACAATTGCCGCCATTCTTTGTATGTATAATGTAAAAAACAACCGGTATGTACCTTTATACGATGATGATCTTGATGGTTTCCCTAATGATCAGCACTGAACAAAAGTCCATTCATGATTTCCAAATCCAAGCACTCAATAGTGAGGAGATCATTGACTTCGAGCAATTTGCGGGCAAGAAAATTCTGGTGGTAAACGTCGCCTCTAAATGTGGTTTCACCAGACAGTATGAAGACCTTGAAGCATTGTATAAAAAATATGGAGATCAATTGGTGGTTATCGGATTTCCCTGTAACCAGTTTAAAGGCCAGGAGCCGGGCACAGAGGCCGAGATTGCCACTTTCTGCTCATCGACCTATGGCGTAACTTTTCCGTTGACCACCAAAATTGATGTCAAGGGTGAAGGAGCACATGAGATTTATCAATGGTTGACACAAAAGGAATTAAATGGTAAGGACGATTACGAGATAAGCTGGAATTTCAATAAATTCTTGTTGGACGAGGATGGTCAAATAATAGCTCATTTTGCGTCATCAGTGGAGCCAATGGCTGACGAGATTGTTTCTCATTTGAACTAAGCTCGATTGTTTATCTAGTTTTCATCCTCCATGAATTTCTATGAGATCATTACGTTCATCCCTGAGATTTTCGCTTATCCCCACTTTGTACAAGTGAGGATTTTCGAACCGTTGATATGCTAGAGGAAGTTTACTCATCTGGTGGGTGCAGTAAGTCGCAATTTCTTTTAACGATCGCGGAGGGTCAAATCTTTCTCCGTTTTCCATGACCAACTGTAGCATAGGTATTTTTTCATTGTCTTTTGTCGACATGGATTTATAGGGGTCGAAAGCATGATGCATCACCGATGGTTCGGGTTCTCCGTGAATAGCGATGACATCCGCACCTGAAAAAGATCCGTCTTTTTCCACCAGGCGATAAACCTGTTTCTTATGCGGCAAGGTGGTTTTTTTCAGATTTTCCGAAACCTTAATACTCGGTCTGTCATTGATGGCAACCAACTTGTATACGCCGTCCAGGGCTGCATCAGGTTGTCCGGTGACCAAGCTGGTGCCGACACCAAAAATATCAATAGGTGCTTTTTGTTCCAGTAAACTCCGGATCACATATTCATCCAGTTGGTTAGATACGGCTATCTTGGTATCATTCAGACCGGCATTGTCCAGCATTTTTCGGCTTTCCTTGGCGAGGTAGGCAAGATCCCCACTATCCAGCCTGATCCCCTTGAGTTGATGACCATCTGATGCCAATTCCTTACCTACTTTGATGGCGTTAGGCAGTCCACTCTCCAGGGTGTCATACGTATCTACCAATAAAACACAATCCTCTTTTTCCACCTCAGCATAGGCCCGGAAGGCTTCTAATTCGCTGGAATAACTCTGCACAAATGAATGTGCCATGGTTCCGCTGACCGGTATATCAAAATCATGGCCAGCTTTCACATGGCTGGTCGCGTCAAACCCCCCAATTACAGCAGCCCGGCTGGCATAATAACTGGCTGGACCATGAGCGCGACGAAGACCGAAATCTACCAGAATCTTGTTGCCGGCAACACTGCGTATTCTCCGTGCTTTGGTGGCTACCAGCGATTGGAAATTCAAGAGATTGAGTAAAAGCGTTTCAATCACTTGCACCTCGATAAGGTTTCCTTGTACTTGTAAAACAGGCTCTACAGGGAAAATACAATCTCCCTCCTGTGCAGCATAAATATTGCCTCGAAATCGAAATGTCCTGAGATATTCTAGAAATTCATTGTTAAATCCAATTTCTTTCAAATGCTGTAGATCATCTTCATTAAAAATCAGACCTTCAATAATTTTCAATAAATCTTCTAAGCCGGAAAAAACTACATATCCACCCTTAAAAGGTAGTTTTCTAAATAAATAGTCAAAAACAGCTTGTTCACTAGCTCTTCCCTTTAAAAAATAGACCTGAGCCATGGTCAGCTGATAAAGATCAGTATAGATGCCAGTAAACCGGGTTAAACTCATGAAAAAGCAATTTTATTCAAAGGAGTGCTCTGCGTAATTCAATGCCGTCAGGCTATCAATCGCTTGTTCTGGTCCCGGCGTACTGCGTCCTCGGTCAATGTAACCTTGCATTAGTGTGGTAAGATCATTAACTTTTTGTGGATGAGCTTCGGCTACATTGATCGTTTCACCAGGATCATTTTCTAAATTATATAATTGGATGGGTGGTAATTTTTGTTCTCTGGCCTGCTTGGGTCTGGGTTCACTCCAACCACCGGAGCCCGGACAAAAGATCAACTTCCAATCACCTTGTCGAATAGCAAAGGAGCCGTTGATCGAATGATGAACCGTGGCTTCTCTAAATTGACCTCGATCGTCATTCTCCTGAAACAGTGGCAGCAAGTTGTAACTATCCACTCCCTCGCTAGCACCTAATGAATCTCCCACTATGGCTGCACAAGTAGCCAGGAGATCAGTGAGACAGATGGTCTGATCAGATGTCAAACCAGCCTCGATTTCTGATGGCCAATGAGCGATAAACGGAACCCTGTGACCGCCTTCAAATATATCGGCTTTATGGCCGCGAAAGATTCCACTGGGATGGTGGCCAATTGCCGCCAATCCAGGAAAATCTGCTCTGGGTGAGCAACCATTGTCGCTGGTAAATATGAAGAGTGTATTTTCCAGCAGGCCCTTTTCCTCCAAAGCATCCGTGATTTGACCAACCAGATCGTCGACCATCAGAACAAAGTCGCCATAGGAATTGGTGCCACTCTGTCCTTGAAAAGAGGCTGTGGGCAAGATGGGTGTATGGGGTGCCGGAAGTGGGAAATAGAGGAAGAAGGGTTGATCTTGTCCTTGCTCGCGAATAAAAGAAACAGATTGTTTGGTAAGCGTAGGTAGACAGCTCTCATGGGTAAAATCATGTCCAATCTGGCCTCTTCGCCAAAATTCCATCCCGTCTCTTCCATCGATGGTATCAATTTCTTGTGAGGTTGATTGATTATTTTCCAGATAGATGTATGGAGGGATGTCAAGGGAGGCTGTGATCCCAAAAAAATAGTCAAATCCAAGATCATTGGGGCCAGCAGTAACAGGCAAGGTGATATCAACAGTACCTGCGGTATCCTTCTGCCATCCCAATCCAAGATGCCATTTGCCAACGCAGGCGGTGCGGTAGCCACGTTCTTTAAGGAGTGAAGCAACGGTGGTTTGGCCGGATTGAATGAGTGGAGCATCCCAGCTCCAGGTAACACCATGCTTTAATGGGCTGCGCCAACTGTACCGCCCGGTCAGAATTCCGTACCGGGTGGGCGTGCAGACTGAAGAGCCACTATGCGCGTCAGTAAATCGCATTCCGCCCCTGGCCAATGAATCCAAATGAGGTGTCTTTATTTTACCACTAGCATTATAGCACGACAGATCTCCAAAGCCTAAATCATCGGCCAGAATATAGACGATATTAGGGCGCTTCTTTACTCCTTCGTCTGAAGCACATGACTGCGAAAACAAATAAATTAGACAAAGTACAAGCAGGTGAAACTTCTGCCAACCGAAAGCTTGCATAATCAAGTTTTTGTTTTTTCGTAGAAAGGCTTGAGGTCCAAACGATCGCCCATTTTCTCTTGTAGGTCGATTAAGTCTATAAATAATTTCGTGACTGTATCCTTGTACTCTGGATCGTCGGCCAGGTTTTTGGTTTCCCAGGGATCCTTTTCCGTGTTAAAGAGCTTGACTGTCTCCGCCCTAGGATATACGATCAATTTGTAATGGTCTCTGGCAATCATTCGCTGCAGATCCATGTAGCAGCCATATATTTCATCGTAATGAGGGGATGCATCTCGTAGGCCTTTGGCAAAATCCAATAGACTGTGAAACTCAACATAGGCGGGTTTTTCTGCGTCGGCAATTTCCAGAGCTGTAGGCATCAAATCTTGTAAATACACTGGATGATTGACTTTCAATCCCGTTTGCACCTGTGGTCCCGTAATTATCAGTGGTACTTGCATGCTATGAGCATACATATTTTGTTTTCCCATCAACCCATGTTGTCCAACGGCCAGGCCATGGTCAGCAGTCAAGAAGATGTAAGTATTTTCTGCCCTGCCTGAAGCTTCGAGAGCATCGAGAATTTGTCCAATCTGTTCATCAAGATGAGTAGTGATCGCATAATATTCTTGCAGGTTTTTTCTGATCGCATATTCAGTGCGAGGAAATGGTGCCAAGGCCTCATCACGTAGTCCTGGACCTAGTCCAATACTGTCTTTGTGAGGGTACTCGTCTTGCCAATTTGGTGGCAGTTGGATTTCATCGATGGGGTATCGGTCTAGATATTCTTGTGGTGCTTGACGTGGGTCATGCGGAGCATTAAAAGCGATGTACATAAAAAAGGGATCAGGTTCTTGAGTCGCCGACTCAATAAATTGAATCGCTTCATTTTTCACCACCTCGCTCCAGTGCACACCTCCTTCCCAATAACCTCCAAAGCTGCTGTCGGTGGGTGACCAAGAGTTGTCGTCAGGTCCATCGGGATAGAAATAACCCGGCGGCATGATCTCTTTAAGCTGACGGCCAGTTAGGTTCCTATCTTTAAGCTTTTGGCCAACTTTTGCCGAAGGCCAGGCATCTCTAGGCATTCCTGGCCTCACCGTTCCCACATGGGTAAACACCTCTTCTGCCGGTGCTGTCACATGCCATTTACCGGTCATATACGTTTGGTAACCAGCCCCTGCCATTAATTTACCCCAGGTCTGGCTCATCGCCAGGCTGTCGCCCTGTTGCCATCGTTCTCTGATTTGTTGGGCGCGCCAAACGTATTGCCCGCTGATGATCATGGCCCTGGAAGCCACGCATACCGCACCTCCCCAGGCCCCCATATTAAAGGCGTGGGTAAACGAGGTACCCCCTTCGACTAACCGATCGATATTTGGCGTCTGGATGTCATCATTTCCTAAGGCATGCACTGCACGAAATGACTGATCGTCGGTAAATAAGAATAGGATATTTGGCTTTGTATCTGTTGCTCCTTCACTGGTGCGATCCTGACAGCCTGATACAGCCCCAAGACAGAGTCCTGCAAGTAGAATAAATAAATTGCTTCGCATCGGTTTAAGATACGATTTAGACACCAAATTGAAGGGCTTCTCTAAGAGGTCCGAATTTTCTACCCGGCGCAGCCAATAAATTGAATCAACGAGACGGGTCAGCAGGTATTAACTATAGTACCTCCCGAAAGTGAGGCTCGTATTGAAAATTTTATTGTTTATGGTAGCGCCGATACATTCTTTTGGCTAAAATTTTATCCCACATTTCCTTGTCCTTTGAAGTGGCCTCTTTCCATTCATCGGAATCGTGTATCACATCATAAATATCCTGACTTAACCAACTACCTTCTACCAGACATTTTTCGGTTTGAACACTATCATCGGAGACCATATAAAAAGTATACCCATTCCCTGGGTAGCCCAGTTTGGCGATGGCTTTATTTGCTTCCTCCAGCGAGGCTTTAACTGCATCGGCGGTCACCCCGTCTGGTAGATTAAACATAGTCATACTCTTGACCAACGGTCCGCTGCCACTAGCGTTGTAGCCCATGGTTTCGGTGTACATGGCGTCTTTGTGTTCAAAGCAGGCATCCCAAAAGTCAGTGATAAAGGTCGAATCGACTTTTTGGCCTTCTTCGACCATTGTGTTGAAAGCTTCTAAGAAGGTCGGTATGTCCTTAGCTACATAATAGTTGTTGTAATTCCATTCATCGCCCCAGCTGTGCTCTAAAATACCCCAATTGAGCAGCTGACCCTTTTGGACCAAATCATTCAAAATAGGTGCTCCCACTTTCTTCATGCCTTCTCGAAGCTGCCCTAACTTGGCATAGTCGCATTTATTCTGTGAGAAAACAACGGTGGGATTTTGTGAAATGGCGGTGGCTTGAGCAATAAGAAATGCCATAGAGAGAAACAAGATTTGACGCATGATTTTGTGTTTTTTGGTTAAAAAATTAGCAATGGACTGGGACGAAGACGAGTACTGTCTACCGGAAAATAGCAAAGACGACCATTCCCAGGAAGAAAAATCTCACTTAATTTGTACATGTGGAATTTTGAATAGGATAATTTCGCGAAGAAAATGTTAGAATGATGAAGTCTACAACCACTATGGTGTTCACAATTATCGGGTTAGGCTTAAGTTTCGGTTTCGCATCCGCGCAAAGTGAGACTGATCAGCAAGAAATCGATCGCCTGATCAAAAATTATGCAGATGCCCGGGAGACACAAGATCGAGAAATACTCAAGACGCTTTTTACCGAGGATGCAGATCAATTGGTTTCAACTGGAGAGTGGCGAAAGGGACGAGATGTAATGTTGGGAGGTATGGTAAACAGTTCGAAGAGAAATCCGGGAGATAGAATGCTCGAACTTGAACAGATTCGTTTTCTTTCTCCCGCTGTAGCTATAGCTGATGCGCGTTACATCATCAAAGCCCGTGGCAACCGTCAGGAGAGAAGGATGTGGAGTACATTTCTGTTTATTGATCAGCAAGGTTGGAAAATAGCCGCAATCCGGAACATGCTACCGGCTCAGTGAACATAAACCGGCAATCATGATCTCGACAAGAGAAAAGGAGTTTCCGCAGTCTGGTGGGCTTTAGTGGTGATGTGCTCTGCCACAAGGGTAGGCACTGTTCTGATTTTTCTAAGGGGCCGTCGACAAGATCCAGCCGGAGTGTCCATTCTCACTCTGAACATACCAGTGATGGGTGTCTTTCGCTAACACTTTGACTTTGGCCTTGGGAACCTGGTTATCTATGGGTACTGCACCGGCATGCAAGTGATTGAAAAGAGTCAAAGTATCTCTCCAGGGTGGGGGTTGGATTGGTTGATCCAGAAGTTCGACATCCCGATTGTGGATAAGTCCCAGGGTGCCGTCAGGTTTTTCCACCCGATATCGTGATCCACTACAACCCAAGATCCTTAACAACTGATATTTTGGCAGCCTGACATCGTAGGCAGTGTCATTTGACAACATTGACAGATTGGCTTGATGACGTGCACGAACCAGCAGGCCTACCCAGTCTAGATTCCCCTTGATTTCTTTTGCCCCGGTTTCTTTCTTGGCGACAAAATAGTAAGGATCTATAGGTCCATTCTTGTAGATCCCAAAATGCAGATGAGGTGGTGTAGTTCGCGCATTTCCCGTATTCCCAACCGTGCCTAGGGTGTCACCTGCTTTTACCCAGGTATCCTCCTCAGCCCATAGATCCTGTAGATGAGCGAAATATAAAGTCATATCTCTGGTCTGATCGCGCATCCATATTACCCGGCCGCCGAGTCCTCTCTCACCGACAAATCGAATGTAGCCATCAGTTGGAGCAACTATGGGTGTATGACGACGGGCGAATATATCGATGCCATGGTGCTTGCGTCGACCACCATCTCTGGGATCGCCAAAAAAGCTCCCAATGTCATGATTGTTGGCGCCAAGAACAGGAAACTCCAAAGAGGGGCCGATCAACAGTGTCAAATGATATTTGCCTCCACGAAGTAACTCAGGTTGGATGCGAAGCTGGTACTTGGCATCTCTCCTGGGTTCAAACGATAAAACTCGGTGATCTTGGTCGGCAGAAGCTATCAGTAAACGTTGTGTCTGGGCACTGGAAGTATCGATCCGAAAAACGTCAATAAATGTCCTTTGATGCTGATTCGATTCTAAATCGACCTTAACCTGTATCTTTTCTCCTCGTCTAGCAGCAAAAGTATACGCCAGTGCCGAAGGTTTTTCCTTGGCTATGTAAAATGATTCCGTATAAGGGAGCTCGACGGCGATAGATTGATCAAAACAGCTGAAGGCCACTTCTTGCCAATCATGACCCAGGGCAGTCTCAAGCAGGCTGGCCTTCTCCAGGCTGTGCAAATAAGCCTCATGATCATTGCGAGGCCGAAATACTTCAGGTACAATTTCGTCCGTGCAGGCTACTCCAATGATCAACGAGCTCAGAGCGATAAATAGCAATCTATTATGAGTGTTCACCAGGTCCATGAACAAATGTTCGTATTGATGATCTAAAATAAAGGAATCTTTGAGATGAGCTGGGCTATGGGTTGACTATGGCTACAAACAAAAACCTGAATAGTTTGCAAAATATTGCATCCCGACCAGTACCAATACGCATGTAGGGACTTTATTCGATCTGCCCACCTGCCCGGTACTCTGGATTCTTTGTCCTTGGAACTGGAGCTCCAACCTCTCTTCGCCAGTGCATTAAAGTTTGGAGAAGAGAATCACGAATTTCTACTTGTTTTTCTGCTAAATCTATTTGTTCACCGGGATCATCTTTCAGGTTGTAGAGCTCCAGATCGTCCTCTTCAAAAAACTGTAATAGCTTCCAACTTCCACTTCGCACTGCTCCTACAGGACTGGTTCGAAAGTGAGGTTTATCGTGAGAATCTTCAAATGCTCGATCCCTGTCATACATTTCCAGATAAGCTGGGAAATGCCAATATAAAGGCCGTGGCTTAAAAGATCTTCCCCGAAATAGCGGCAGTAGGCTCACACCATCAGATTTGGCCTGATCTAAACCGAGCAGGTCAGCTAGCGTAGCAAAGAGGTCGGACCCAATGACTGGTTCATCGTTGGTGCTCCCTGGTTGTATCACCCCAGGCCACTGAACCAATAGGGGTACCCGGATGCCTCCCTCATAAAGCATACCCTTGCTACCTCTCAAGGGCTTGGCGACCGACATGGCTCCCATAGGACCATTATCAGAAGTAAAGATTACTAAGGTATTGTTCTTGATTCGAAGCTCCTCCAGTAATTGTATAATTTCTCCTACAGCCAGATCCATCGCTGCAACCATGGCGGCATAAGCTGCATTGTCGTGCAGTACACCCTTGGGAATATTTTCATATTCACGTTCTAAGCTCTCCTTGGGCTGTATGGGAGTATGTACCAAATAAAAAGGGTAGTAGAAAAAAAATGGATGCTCGGAATGATCACTGATCCATTTTTTGGCTTCATCACATAGCCTTTCTGGTAAATATTCGCCTTCAGGGCCATCAGGCAACTGTGGATTTTGGTATGGTGCAAAATAGGATCGAGGGGCACCCCGGTGATGACCACCAAAGTTGGCGTCAAATCCATAGTCCGTGGCATTTTCTGATAAATGCCATTTTCCTGCAATCGCAGTTTGGTAACCCTTTTCCTTAAATAAATGTGGTAGTGTGGTGAAGGTCGAATCAAGACGTGTTTTATTTTCTACAGGTATCAATTTCCGATTGATGGATTCTCCCCTGGCTGCATTACTGACCGTGTAGATTCCATGTCTTGGAGTGTATAAGCCTGTCATCAAACACGCTCTTGAGGGAGCACAATTGGGTGCGTTGGAATAAGCATGACGAAAACGCATCCCCTCGGCGGCAATTTTATCAATATAGGGTGTCTGGTAATAATCAGAACCCTGGATACTGAGGTCTTTCCAACCCAAATCATCGGCATAAAATAGGATGACATTGTAAGAAGTAGGCCGGCAACCCATCGTAAAAAGAACGAGAACCAAGGCCAGGGAATCTGTAAATTTGAGCATATTGATAATCTACAATTAAATGTCAATATTTCAAGTGTCTAAAACGTTTTGCAGAAGTAAAGGTAATCACTGATTTTCTGAATAACCGGTCTCTTCCACCCAAATCGTCTGCCATACTCCAGATACGAAAAAAATTGAAACTTCATAAACGTTGATTTCGTTAAGTCGATACATTGCAGCCTAAATACATTTTTCAGTTTATTTCTTCAAAGGGAGAGAAATAATGTAGGTTGGATCGAGCTTTGCATCTTTCTTAATTTGATTGCTCCCTTGATCAAGTTTATCCAATTGACTATTTGCCAAACAAAAGAAGGTTTTATTTACTAGGGTACCAGTGGTTGGTATGTCAAAGTATGGGCACTCAGAAACAAGGATTTCAGAGCCACTGCAAAGGCCGTCTTTATCCAGAAAATATCTCATGATTTTACCGTGGTCTCGATTGTGAATCGCGATGAGTGAATTTCGGTAAAAATAAAGTCCATCGATTCCTTGAGAAATAATCTCGCCATCGGGATGAATGCTTTTTGCTTCTTTCGTTAAGATATCAATGGCTAGAATACCTTGATTCCAAGAGGCAATATACAGTCGATCTTTCCCTTGATTAATGGTGATCCCATTGGGATAAAGTGAAGGTTTACTATAAAAAAGTTGAATTTTTTTTGCCCCTTTGGGTAAGACCCAAATCGAGCTGCCATTGGTATCGGTGATGTAGAGGTTTCCCTTTCGATCTAGGGTCAGGTCATTCCACAGTTTTGGACCAGGACCATCATCCATAATTCTGAATATTAAAACTTCCTTTTTTAGGTCATATAGGTAGAGACCTGTTGCATCAACACTATCTAGTTTGCTGTAGCATAGTGCATAAAGAATATGATTTTTTTGATCGATGTGTAAACCAACCCCGCCCAAAAATCCGTGCTGCCCTGGTCGGATGAAATCTTGCATTTCACCACTCTCCGCATCTACCTTTACAATTTTTCTTTGGTGAATGCTGCTGATAAAGAAGTTATGTGTGTCTTCGTAATAGGCAATTCCCTCTGGTATCATTGTGCTGTCTGGGAGGGTGATGGCCAGTGAGGCAGAATCTTGTGCATTAGCAATGATTACGAAGAAGCAAAACAAGAAAATCAACTGAGGATGTAGGGACATTTACGATATTATCAAATAATTTTGACCTTACCAAAGCCGATAGGAGGTGGCAGATCCGGAAATTTGTGAAAGATGACCAGGTAGTCAGGTTACACATCAAGGTTAGAGAGCCCTTTGACTTTGATGAATGCTTGTGGTTTTTACACCGTGGATACGATGAGTGTCTCTATAGAATCCAAGACCATCAGATTCTACGCCTGGTCGAGTTTGAAAATGGGTGTGCCGTCTTAAAAATTTGTGAACAGGATGATCATATTATAGTCGAGGAGACTGGTATGTGGGGTCAAGTCAAGGAGCATGAAATCCGTCGATTTGTCGGGGATTGGTTTGATGTTGAGAGGGATCTGCAACCATTTTATCAATGTCTTGAACAGCATCCAGCCTTGTCTTATCTGACGGGACAATTTTGGGGATTGCGTCTGATGAGGATTCCATCCTTTTTTGAGGCGATCAGTTGGTGTATTATTGGACAACAAATTAATCTTCAATTTGCCTACCTCCTCAAACGACGTCTGGTAGAGTATCTCGGTCGTACCGAGTCTGTTTATGGACATCAACTTTGGCACTTTCCTCGACCTACGCTGGTACGGGATTGCTCCAGAGTTGAATTGGGCAAGATGCAATTCTCCAGACAGAAGATCCGTTATTTGCAGGAAATTGCAGAAGCTGTATCAAGCGGCTTGCTTGCAAAGGAGAAATGCGCTTCCCTGGGGTCAAGGGAGGATCGTCTACAGTACCTACAGTCTTTTAAAGGTATTGGCCCTTGGACGGCCAACTATGTTTTAATGAAGTGTTTTGCGGATATGGAGGCGGTGCCTCATGGAGACGCAGGTCTCCTGAGCGCGTTGACCAAGCACAAATTAATACATGATCGTAAAGATGAAGATTCACTAGTAGCTTTGTTCGACCAGTTTGACGGTTACCAGGCCTATTTGGTGCAGTACCTTTGGCGGAGTCTAGCGATCAAATAAGCGGACCAGGTCAGTGGGTCCTGGGCTGAAGATGGAGATAGTGATTATGGACTGATCACTATCACCTCTTCATCTGTTTTCATTTGCTTATTGCAGGTGTACTGAGCGTATTGTAGAGCAACAATCAAAGCCCCTACGGCTAAAAGATGTACCAGATTTATGCGGCGATTTCCTGCCATAAACGGGTACGCTTCCTTCTCTAACTGGTTACTGCGACTGGCCAATCCCAAGGTGATGAAGAAAATCATGATCACACCTACCAGAATCACCGCCGCTAAGGTCAGTAGATCGATATGTTGTCCTATTTGCACAGGTACAAGGATTCAAGTCGCGTGCCAAGATTTGCATAGCACTCATTATCAGATATTTATGAAATAGTCGTATAAAGGATTTGGCCAGGAAGTGCCCATATTCGCACAGTTAGTGTTCGCCAACGTACATGCACTCTAGGATTTTCACGTTGGATCGGTCAGTGCATTCAGCAAGATCGATCGGTCAACTCAGACAATAGTTTCCAGCCTTTTGAAACTATTGTGGTAATCACTGCAACTATTATGGCAGATTAAACCCCTAAGTCTAGTGATCTTTGGAGTCGACAACATCAAGAAAAAATTGAATAACTTATACAGAGATGAGGTAAACCGTTGGGGAAACAGGGTTTTTCCAGGTCACAATGGGTTTCACCTCGGAAAGTCCTACAGACATAATGCTTAGCACGTTTCAAAAAAAATCAAATGTCCTTCTTGCGGCAACCCTCTTGATGGGTTCAACATTGATGACTTATAGCCAATCTTTCATTCCATGGGAAGAGTTGTGGAAAGTAGCTAGGCCACCAATGGAGAGTCTTGACGAATCTGATTATAAAGGTTGGAAGCAAGTTTGGGCAGTGACCCAGGGTAAGAATGAGTATATCTATGCTGCCAATGCTGCCGGAGTATTGGAATACAACGGGGTGCAATGGCGCATCATCCCTCTGAATATCTTGACAGTGGTCAGGGATGTTACTGCCGATAGTGAAGGGACGATTTACGTCGCTGCTGCAAACGAGCTTGGTTACCTTGCTCCAGATTCATTGGGAGCTTTGCAATACCAATCTCTCAAACCTTTGCTAGATTCTGCGTACCATGATTTTGGGACGATTTGGCACGTCTATGCCATCGGAGAAGCTGTATACTTCTTGTGTGGCAAATACTTGCTTAAGTACAGTCAAGGGTCATTTCGAGTTTGGAAGCCAAGGAGTGGAATCGGTTTCGGATTTTGTGTAAACAACAATATTTACTACGAAGACAGGGGTGTAGGTATTACTGAGCTGGATGGAGACTCTTTGAAACTTCTGCCAAATCCAGGGCTTCCGAACCGCGGCACTGTTTTTATGGCTGAGCATGAGAATGGTGTGTTACTGGGCCATGCGAACAATGGCTTTATTGTGTTTGGTGATGAGACCCAACCGGTATACAAGGATCCTTCACGAAAAGAGGTATTGAAAATGAATCGTCTCTATGGTGGTATGAGACTACAGGATGGCAACTATCTTGCCTATTCTTTGGGAGATGGGGTAATGATCTTTAATCGAGAAGGCAGGATCATCCGTCACTTTTCTCAATCTACGGGCCTTCCTACCGATGTGATTTACAATGCTTTTCAAGACAGATCGGGTTCTATTTGGTTGAGCACCGATAAAGGAATCACCCGGATTGACCTGGCGGCACCGACCAGGATATTGGACCATCAACATGGACTTCCCGAATCGGTCCATGATCTTGAGGTTTTTCAGGGAAAGATCTATCTGGGATTGAATGTTGGCCTCTACTATCTGGATCCGACGGAGGAATTTGTAGCCAAAAAAGTGCCTGAGACCAAGAATATCATTCGTTCAATTCTCAAGATTGATGATGATATGATCATTAATCACTTCGACACCTTGATGTGGTTGAATAAAGATGGGAGATGGAGGCACATTGAGTTTGCCACGGGCACATTTCGTGAGATCTTGACCTTGCCGGGGGACCCTTCAAAGTTTATGGCTTATAATCGCGAAGGATATTTACATGTATTTGCCAAGGATCAAAGGGGCCAGTGGATAAAGAACGGTCCCAGTATTTCGGTCGGAGATTACATTGCTGAGATACATCATGGCCCACAAGGAACACTTTGGGTAGGCACGGTTAGCAAAGGCCTGGTGAGATATGACCATCTTGCAGAATACTTTTCAGACCAGCGTGACACCTTCAGAAGGACTGATATTCAGCTAGATGAAGCCTTTCCTTCTTTTGCCTATATCGATAATAGACTTTATGTCGGAACTACCCAAGAGGTATTGACGTGGGATCCGTCTGTGGATTCACTTGTGCCTTTATTAGAACCTCCAAGGGGTGGGGTTGCGGCAATCGATCGCTTCGATCGGGGAGTAGTGTGCATGACTCAAGGACAAGGAAAATATCCGATCTATCTTCTGCGGGGTGACAGCTTTATTTTACAGGATTGGAATCTACTTTGGCCAAATTTTCAAGTTCTTGAATTATTTGAACCCAAAGAAAAATTTATCCTGGCACTCGGACCGGACGGGATATTGGTGCACCGGGAAGATTTTACACCACAGAGTGAATTACCGCAAGTACAAGTCAGCAGTGTTTTTCTCAATGACTTCCAAGTTGCCGGAGATCATCTCACAGCATCAGTACCCGAACTGAACTATCGCAAGAATCGGGTGAGAATTAATTATGCCCTTCCCTATTACCTCCAAGCAGGGGCAAACGAGTATCAGATTTTCCTCGATGGATACGACGACTCTTGGTCTTCTTGGTCGCCAGAAACCTTTGCGATATATACCAATCTTCCTCCCGGATTGTATGATTTCCAGGTCAGAGCGAAAAATGTATGGGGTACGCTATCACAAAAGGATAGCTTAGCTTTCGTCATAAAAACTCCCTGGCATCGCACCTGGTGGGCTTACACAATCTATTTCTTACTGGGCCTGCTGGGAGTCCTAGGTATCGTACGATGGCGTTCCCGGCAATTGAGGAAGGAGAAATTGGCTCTTCAGAATCTGGTCAATTTGCGCACTGCTGAATTGCAAATTCAAAATGAGCGATTAGAAGAGCAAAAAGTTCAACTTGCTAAACAAGCTGAAGAGTTGAAGGAAGTCGATAAGATGAAATCTCGATTGCTAACAAACATTTCTCATGAATTTAGGACACCTCTGACCTTAATCAAAGGTCCAGTTGATCAGTTGGTGCGTTTCCCTGGGACTGTTTTGACAGCTAGGAAAATCCGTGCACTTCAACGAAACGCTGACCGATTGCTTAGATTGGTTAATCAGTTGCTTGCACTTTCAAAATTGGATACAGGATCTCTTCCGCTTAATTTGACAGAAGGTGATGTATATCGGTGTCTACGGGCCGCTACATCCGCATTTAGTTCTCATGCTGCTCAAAGGAGTGTAGATTATATTGTGCGTATACCATTGATGACCCTCTGGGCATCTTTTGATCGGGACAAGATGGAAGAGGTCGTTTATAACCTGTTGAGCAATGCGTTCAAATTTACACCAGATGGGGGGACGATCGTTTTTGCTGCCGATTACCGGAATGGTATTCTCAACCTTGAAGTTTCTGATGATGGTGTCGGTATCCCCAGCCGTGATCAGGCCCATATTTTTGATCGCTTCTATCAGGTCGATAGCAGCAGTACGAGATCCAGTGAGGGATCAGGAATAGGATTATCATTGGTAAGAGAATTTGTGGAACTAATGGAGGGTCAAATCACTCTCGAAAGTGAAATCGGTAAGGGAACCACTTTTTTTGTGAGTATTCCCCTGAGAAAAATTGAGGGAGAGCATACATTGATCAAGGGAGAAGACGGCGACCGACCTCAAAAACATGCACTGACTTTGCCGCTGGTCGACGACAGTGAATTTGGCGAGGGGCAGGAAGAAGCCCAGAAAGTGCTCATCGTGGAGGACAATGCAGATATGAGAGATTACGTCGTAGAGCAATTACAAGATCAATTTGAGATTCTGGAGGCCATCAATGGTCCGGAAGGTCTGCGCATTGCCACCGACAAGTTGCCAGATCTGATTGTAACCGACATTATGATGCCAGAGATGGATGGCATGCAGCTTTGCGAGATTCTCAAGTCGGACCAACGAACTTCGCACATTCCGATTGTCATGCTGACGGCCAAAGCTGGACTGGAAAACCGGCTGGAAGGTTTGGAAACCGGAGCCGATGCCTATCTAACCAAGCCATTTCATGTCAGGGAACTTCAGGTTACGGTAAAGAATCTCATCGAACAACGCGCCAAGTTGCGAGATTTGTTTTCGACGGGAGACCCTTTCAGTCCCAGCGAAATTGACCTCCCATCCCTTGATCAAAAGTTTATGGCTGAGGTTTTAAACCTCTTAGAGGAAAACTATGGTCAAGTCCAGTTTGGGGTACCCGATATGCAGCAAGAAATGGCTATGAGTAAAACTCAGCTCTATCGCAAATTAAAAGCGTTGACTGGTTACGCTCCGGGAGAATTCCTTCGCAGTTATCGACTAAAAAGGGCTGCTCAGATTCTTGAAAAAGGTGAGAGTGTAACCCAAACCGCCTATGCAGTCGGATTTAACAATCTATCATATTTTGCAAAGTGCTTTAAAGAATATCATGGTGTAAGCCCGAAGGAGTATGCAAATTCTTAACCGCTATCAATTGGAGAAAATGTTGGATTCGATATTTTGTCGGTTAATAGACTGGCTAAAGATCTCCAGCATTTTCTTAGCAATGCCTGTCCAACCAAAATTTCGTCGCGCGAATTTGGCACCTTCGACCGATAGCTCATTGCGTAGCTCAGGATAGAGCATGGGCATGGCCAACATTGTACCAAATTCTGCTGGCCGATGTGGATCTGCGTAGAGACCTTGATTTCCAAAATTGATTAAGTCTTTCAACCCTCCGTGCACTGTGATCACTGATGGAGTTCCACAAGCCATGGCCTCAATCGCTACCATACCAAAGGGTTCATAGCGCGATGGCATAGCAAAAATGGTAGCAGCGCGGTAGATGTTGGCCATTTCATCGTCGGCGATATATTGTTTCCAGATGATCTTGTTTTCCAGCTTAAGATCCTTAGCCAGTTCTTTCAGGGTGTTGACACCCTTGTTGTCTTGATCTGAATCATCTCCACCTATGGCTGCAACCAACCTGGCTTCGGGCATCAAGCTAAATATGGTGGGAAGTGATTTCAGGAGAAGGTCATAACCCTTGTTGTGAGCCATCCTGCCCAATGCCAAAATATCAAATGGTTGCATATCGTGCTGCAATCTGATCTTTTCAACCTCCTTGGAAGGTACCGGAAAGAACCGGTTCTCGTCAATTCCAGGTGGTACCATGGTGCAGTTTCTAGGCAGCATATCATACTGCTTAGTAAGCAACTCCACTTGAGGAATGGTTGTGGCAATAACATGATTACACATCTGATAGACAAAAAACTCCTTGCGAATTCGTTCTTTGAAACGGTAAGTTTTTTCCATTTTTCGATGATCCATATCACTTCCCATACTGTGCTGCTTCCACCATCCCAAGGAGTGGGGGGTATGTACATGCGATATGCCCAGTTCTTCAGCAATCTTCTGACCGGCCCAACCAGCATCCCAATAATGTGAATACACTACATCGTAGTGATGGCCCGCTTTCTTGATGGCCGCCAAACAGTTGGTTACAAACTGTCCTACATGTTCGTGCATATCTTCCTTGCGGATAAAATCTTTTCCACCAAAAGGTATGCGCCAGACCTTGTAGTTTTCATTGACATCGTCAAATTCGGGCTGATCTTCAAATCGCCGTGTAACCAGGTGCACGCGTTTACCCAGTCGACTGAAACGGTCAGCAAGTTCCAGTACGTAAACGACCTGCCCACCGGTATCGGGTTTTCCCAATTCTGGCGAGGCACCAACATAGCCATGCAAAGAGATCATTAAAATAGAATCCATATAAGGGTTATTTGATTTTTAACGTGTGGTAGGCTGCAATGTACTGTGCTGCTGACCATGCTTGATAACTCTTACCCATGGGATTACCGGTGCTACCATGCACCCACTCATTGAATTCCCATTGCTCATTGATTCCCAATTGGTTAAGTTTCGCCAATTTAAACATTTCACTGAGAGCCAATTCTGATTGACCCATTTTATGAATAAACTGGACCCAAAATCCCCCAATAAAGGGCCAGATGCCGCCATTGTGATAGTGGTGTGGCAGATTGAGGAGGTTCACGGTGTAGTAGGGTCTCCAATCTGGGTCACCCGGACTTACGACCGGATAGACATTACTGACGGGATAAGGTTGATTAATCCCTACTCCCAGCATAAATTTAAAAGCCGAATGTGCTTTGTCAACGTCCATCACATTGAAGAGAAAAGCGAGAATATTACCCAAAGCATCACAGCGCCAACTATAATCAAAGGGGGTAATTTGAGCCACCAGGTACTTGGTGTCACCGAGAGAGAATTGCCTCTCGGCGAAGGAGACGGACTGAAATAGTTTTTGTTGGGTAGATGGCCAGAAATTAGAAAGGATTTCACGTTTGATCACTTGAGACCAGCGCATATATCCTCCGGCATCCTCATAATTGCCAAGCAATTCGAGCAAACGTCCAAAGCAAACATTGGCCCGGTACCAAAGTACTTCGTCGTACAAAATGTGGTAGCTCCGGCCAAATAAATCAGTCCAATCACCAGCTTCGGGTATTTCCAGCAGGGCGTCATTGTTTCCATCCTGAGCACTCAACCAGCCCATGACCTTTTGCAGGATTGGCATGTATTTATGTAGAAGATCAAAGTCTCGTATGACCCGGATATACTGATAAAAAGCAATGACCATCCATAGTCCACTGTCGATCGAACAGATGCCTCCCACTCCACTGTAGTCAGGTTGGGCATCCTTCAGCCGCACATTAGAAGGTACCTGACCATTGATAGAGACGTTATCTAGAATGGTCATCAAAGTTTTTCTTTGACACTCATGAATCTCTTCATCATCAGTGAGGGATAATGTACCTATGATGGTGATGGCACCGTCACGAGCCCAAACGCTGTGATAATTTTCATCTGTTCCTACCGCCTCATTTCCTTCTACAGGTGCAGCAAGGAAGCCTAATGGCGAAATATTTCTTTTCAAAGCCTGGATGGCTTGCTGATATCCGGCTCTAATAAGGTCAAGTTTTTCATCCTTTACCTCATGATGGTCGGTCAGCTGATGAATGAAAAATTCCTCCTGTGCTTCGTCATCTAGAGTGATATCGTCTAAAGCATCGTGAGGAAGTAGACCGTAGTGAATCAAACCTTCAACTACGCCGGCCTCTCGCTCTCGTTCAGCATGAAAAACGGGCTTGTATTTAGTGAGCCGGTAAAGTTCCGGACGTGCGTTGCCCACGGCGACACCCTTGATCCCAGCAACCTCAAACATAGCCGCGTCGTTGCCACTATCTCCGGCTACCAGAGCATGGTGGTAAGGAATCTCCAGGTCTTTTAGTAGCCATTGGAGTGCATTGCCTTTGTTGGCCCATTTGGGTAAAATGTCAAGGTACTGATTGCCTGAATACACCACATTGACATCCAAAGTAGAATCACTAAATCTTTCTTCAATTTGCTCAATGTCCAGGATGGAGGCTTCTTTCAAAAAATAGCTTCGCTTATAAAAATGTTGATATTTTGATGGTTGGATGGTGATCGGGTAGCTCAGGCTGTCGATGATTTCTTCGACCGTCGCAGGGTCCCAGCCTTCATCGAGTACTTCACTAAATTCTTTAATGACTGATTTCCTTGTCAAGTCATAAATATGGGTACCTACCCCACCAATGATGTAGTGTGCTTCTGGCAAAATTTTGCGATCGATCAATTGCAATACATCTTCGTAAAGTCGGCCCGAGTTGTAAGCCAGGATCAAACCATTACCCTTGAGGTATTTCTCCCAAATCGTTCCAAATCTGCCTTGAAGAGTAGCCAGGTCTATCAACGTATTGTCGATGTCGAAAGACAAAAGTCTAATCTCGTTGTTTCCTTCAGTTGACTGTAGATCCACTAATCCAGGTAAATGATTGGGGTTCAAAGATAAGATTCGAATAAGGAAGTTGCAGTCTGGCAGTCGGTAGGTGGCAGTTTGCTGTATTCAGTTTGCAGTCAGTCAGCAGTTTCATATTTCATGAGTAGAATTTATTTTAACAAATAAAAAACGACGATGTCAAATTTTAAAGATTTAAAGGTTTATCAGAAAGGCTTTGATTTGGCCATGGAGATCTTTGATCAATCCAAGCAATTTCCCTAGGAAGAAACGTATTCATTGACAGACCAGATAAGGAGGTCTTCCCGGTCAGTGTGCCCTTGTCTAGCTGAAGGATACCGGAAGAGAAAATACCCAAAACATTTTGTTGCAAAAATTAGTGATTCAGATATGGAGAATGCAGAAACCCAAGTGTGGCTTCAATTTGCGCTGGCATGTGGCTATATAAAAGAGGAGATTCATGATCACCTTTCTGGAGCCGGTCTCTTGAAGTGGGCAAGATGTTGGGATATATGATGAGTCATCCGTCGAGATATAGATGGTCTTTCAGTTGGCAGTCTGCTGTTGGCAGTCCTCAGGAGGTGGTCTGGTAGTCTTCAATCTTCAGCTGCTTAGCCCTTTGGGTTCGGGATCTGGTGCTAGGGTTTCGAAACTGGAACCAACGTGTCAAGATTTGAAACCATATTGTCAGTGATTGTCCGATCGCTATTCGATCTTTCGAGGATAAATTGGAATAATGATGAGAAGAATCGACAAACTGTCTATGATCACTTTGTATCTGCTCCTCGCACATTACTTTATCCTCGACGCACAGCTGGCACTTCATGTGGAGCAACCCAATGCTGTATTGTTTGGTAGTGATACCAGCGGCCAAGGTGACAAATTTATGTGGTTGCCATCCAAGGCCGCTTTACGTGCAGGTGGTACCAACAGCACTGATTGGGACTACGATAATATCGGCAGATACTCTTTTGCAACTGGCTACAGCCCATCAGCCTGGGGAGATTACTCGATGGCATTGGGATATTTTGCAAATGCATGGGATGAAAACTCGGTTGCCATTGGTCCCCTTGCCAATGCTAGGGCAATTGGTACAATAGCCATTGGTGAGCGTGCATACGCACGTGGGGGATACTCAATAGCCATCGGGCATTATTCTGAGGCAAATGGGTTAGGTGCATTTGCACTTGGTGAGGAATCAAGAGCAGATGGTCAAAGCTCCATGGCGATTGGCCGGGGAGCGAGAGCAGCTGGCGTGGGATCTACAGCAATAGGATGGCATACAGTCGCTGAATGTCAGGGGTGTATGGCAATAGGGAGGTTCAATGAGCCCAGCGATGCCACGTTCGATGTGGGAGTAGGTAAGAATCTCATTGATCGGCGAAGTGCTCTTTCTGTATACCATGATGGAAATGTGAGGGTAGGCCGACCTGGTGAAGGTAACAAATTCCTTGAATTCAACAGTGAGCGCAGTTGGGCCTTTGTCCAGCATAGTACTGGTGGCACTACCGCACTAAAACTCCAATGCGATCCTGGCAACAACAACAAAAATTTTATCATCGATACCGAAGGCAAAGTAGGCATCAATGTAGACCAGCCCACCTACAAACTCGAATTACCCAATGCCAGTCACCTTGCAGCTGGACAGGCGAGGGCCTACGACTGGGATACTTACTCCGATGCTCGGGTAAAGCGGAATGTGCAGATGACTACTTATGGATTAGAGGAGATCTTAGCTCTACAGCCAGTAAGCTATGATCATCACTCCGCCAAATTTGATCGAGCACATGGGTTGCAAGTTGCTGAAAAAGAATACAATAGAGAGCTGGGATTTATTGCACAAGAGGTTTATGAAGTTATTCCCGAGGCAGTTTCCAAACCAGAAGATGAAAATGAGAATTTATGGTCTATGAGCTACATGCGATTGATACCAGTTTTGACCAAAGCAGTACAAGAGCAACAACAGGAGATTCTGAGATTACAGGAAGAACTGGATATGCTGCATCGCTTAATGACTGGCAATTGAACGCATCTGTAGGACAAATGACCATTGCACAGTTTAGAAAATGAAAAATTTGAAACAGTTTCATCCTTGTTGTGCTAAGTTATCTAACAGAGAGCAGCAGATCTTGGGACTTATTGCCGATGAATGGACGACTTTTGAAATCAGTAAAATGCTACATGTAAGCCCTGAAACCGTAAAGTCACATCGGAAGAGCTTATTGCGAAAATTAAAGGCTCGTAATGTTGCTGGCCTGATAAAACGCGGTTATGAAATAGGTGTATTGGCAGTGGGAGGATAGCGTCTTTTTCTCTAGAGCTCCCAGCATCATTATTCCTTTTTGACTTGAGATTTCTGTACGCCTTCGATGAGACCTTTAATGTAGCCAATGGCGAAAAGTGTACCTATGGTGCTGTAACCAGGGTGTTCATTACTATCACCAGCCATGGTAGGTACATGATCGGGACGTAGAGGACCCCTGAAACCGATCTTATAGTAGGCCTCCATGGCCCGGTACATGTCGGTTTTGCCTTCATCGTGAAAAGTTTCCTCAAACTGATTTTTGTGGCCCCTTACATCGCGGAAGTGTACAAAATGAATGGCATCTCTACTGCCAAAATATTCTATAGCGGCCGGAATATCCACCGGATTATTTTCATCTCCCATCGAGGCAAAGCTGCCCTGGCAAAAGGTGATGCCATTGCTGGGACTGGGATAGAGATCTAATAATTTCTTAAAAGCCTCGACTGATGTCATAATGCGGGGTATGCCCCTAATCGTATCGATGGGTGGATCATCGGGATGCAGAGCCAGTCTTACACCGGCTCCTTCCGCCTCGGGAATTACAGCTTTGAGGAAATACTCCATATTGTCCCACATTTTTGCGTGGGTCAGTTCGCCATACTCCTCAAAGACAGGTTGGTTCTTGATGTCCACGACGTCAAATGCACTGACCAGAGCTCCACCTCGCCCTCTTTTCTCAACATTGCTGCGGGTCCAGCCAATGACCGGCATCCAATTGTGGCACACGATTTCGATACCTAGCGATCCCATATTCCTGAGAAAACGGATGAAATTTTCTATTTCCTCGTCCCTCCCTTCCAGGCCTAATTTTGTTTTTTCAGACAGTGAAGGGGGACCCTCGATTACTTTTAGATCTAAGCCTTCTCTTGCCCAGATTTCCTTCACTGCTTTGACAACTTTGTAGTCGTAGTTATCGGCGTTATCCATTCCTGCCATTCTGCTATTGATTCCTCCAACAGCGCCATAGACTCCCATTTGTTTGCTCAAAGCAATCTTCTTTGGTTCCAATCCCCAGAAGTAGGCGAGTGACAATTCAATTCCCGCATCCTTGGTTAGATGGTTAAGTAGAAGGGATTCAGATTTATTTGTCGTCTGTGACCACGCTGCAGAGGTACTCGTTGAAAAGAGTGGTAACCCCAAGGCCGCAGCGGAGCTCCTTCGAATGAAGTCTCGTCGCTTAGTCATCTCGATAAAGATTTAGTTTGTGGTGCATTCTAAATTATGAAACTAATAGGAGAATCGTCTTGTGACCACGGCTCATACGAGATCCAGGTTCTACAATGATTTGGCGGGTTTGCCCATCTGGAGTCACGGAAAGAAAAGAGACCCAACCTTGCGGCCAGGCCTCCTTAGTATGAAGCTCTGTTCCAGGGGACTTAGTTATTGCTTAATAAATTTTGCCGAGCAGGACTGGGATTTTTTCCTTTGCTCCAGAACATAGCTTATGGAAAGCTCATCATTATCTTTGTACATACGACCTGAAAATTGGAAGGGTGCTTCATTCATATACACTTCTTGTTTCTGAAAGATAAAGGCTGATCCATCCCATTCTGCGATCAGCTGGTAGTATCCAGTATTAACCAGGTTGGTCATGACAATTTTAGGCTTATCGGTCTGGCTAAGGACTTCATCGTCGTAGTGACGACTGATTTCAATGCTATAGTTTTCTTGATAGCAGTTATCAAGAGTCATAGTATACTCGCCAATATATCCAGTAGCAATATCTGGGATAACAGTGAATTGACCAAGGGGTTGGACCTCTGTGTCTGTGCATGCTGCGATGAGATAAAAAGCAAGAATGATTCCAATCGTTTTTGGATGTTGATATTTAATGAGATCAAATGTCGTTTTCATAGTGAAATTATTTAAGGGTGAAAAAATAAGTGTGGAATCTGGATGAAGGATCAGGTCTACACCAATACCATTTGCCTTGAGGTTGAACCAATAGGTTCAAGAAATCACATCTCCAACTTAAGGACTGAACATTTTACTTGTGGGATTGCGCAGGTGAGTATCACCTGCCAACGAGAGCTAGAATTTTCATGGTCTTAACTTTTCAGGGTTGAGTAAATTTGAGCATTTGTATCTCTTAGTGCAGGTGATTTTGAAAAGGTCACCTCAGGCAGCCCTTTTTGTGATTATCCTCATTGAATTTCTTCCAGGCCTATGCTGAGTCACTGTATACTGGTTTGGGATTGCGAAAAATTTTCCAATGATTGGGTGACCTTCGAGCGGATCTGGGCACTAACTCATAGCATTTGATCAAATCCATGATCCAGGAAATTAAAAACGGGGATCAGACGGCCGTTAGCCGGTTGTACCGAGAATATCGTCCAGATTTCATCGCCTGGATGACTTCGAGATACCATTGTACCACGCTTACGGCCAGAGATATCTATCAGGATACCATGCTTACCATCACCACTAAGGCCCAAAGGGGCGAACTTGATGATATCAAATGCACGATGAAAACCTACATCTATGGAGTGGCTAAGAACAAATATCGTGAACTTTTGCGGCGGGAGCGAAAATACGTTCAGGCCGATCAGGAAACACTTGATGTGATCGAACATCACGAACCAATGCAAGAGGATCATGAGGATTTGGCTTTGCTTAAGGAAGCACTCATTCAACTTGGCGAACCCTGTAAAACTATATTAGAGCTCTATTATTTTCATGGCATGCAAATGGAAGAAATACTGGATCATATGCCTTATAAAAATAGCAAGACGGTAAAAAATATGAAGTACAAATGCCTCTTGCGACTCAGGGGAATTTTTCACAATATCCGCAAAGACAAAAGGTGAGATGAAAATTAATCCCGCAACAAACAACAATGAAAAATCTTAAGGACATTCAACAAATAGAACAATACCTCGAAGGAGACCTGTCAGACCAAGATATGGAAGATATGGAGGTACGCTTTTTGATCGATGATCAATTTAGAGAGGATTTTGAAACCATGAGGACCCTTGTAAAGGGAATTAAGCTTTCGGCCAGAAAGACCACCCTCAGGGATAAACTCCTTCGATTAGAGAAAATTTCAAGTGATCGAGCTGGGGATAAAAAGGATCCAAAAACCATTCAGAAGCATATTGCAAAAGTAACCGGTCTTCGACCCAGATCATCTTGGGTTTTTACCGGTCTGGCTGTTGCCGCAAGCCTGCTGTTGCTGATCTCTTTGCTTACCGGTGCTTTTGATCAACCTACTCCTCCTGACCAACTTTTTCAACAGCATTTTGTAGTTGCAGCAAACCAGGGTTTGCAGAATTCTCGGAATGACCAGGTAGACAATCCCACCATACTGGCCTATCGTGCCTATGATCTCAAGAATTATGCACAAGCGGCCGATCTTTTTGAAAGTATCGTAGACCAAAGCGAATACCGGTTGACTGATTTGTTTCATCTTGGCAATTGTTATTTGATCCTTGAAAAATGGGATAAAGCCATTCAGGCTCTAAAGGAAGTAGCCGAAGCCGAAGTTTTACTATCAGAGAACGCTAAGTGGTATCTAGCCCTGGTCTATCTCCGCACCGGCAATACCGAGGAAGCAAAACTCCTTCTTCAAGATGTGGCCGCGCCCAGCGACCGGGCCAAGCAAGCAGGTAAAATTGTAAAAGCCCTGGATTGAACCAAATGAAAACTCTATATTGGATATAGCGAAAAACTAAAAAGATGTCACATACAGGATCTGTAATCCGACCCAGCAAATCTCCCGGAGTCATTCAAATAGAATCTGTCGGTTTTGCCCAGAAGGGTAATGAGCTGGTCATTGTCACACCTAAGGATAGTGATGAAGAGAAGTTCGTAATTTTCCCGGAATCTGCTTTTCCAAGAAACAAGTCAGGTCGGGTCAAATTCAATTTGAAACAATACATTGAATCAGAATGGATCAACAAGCCTAATCCCCGAGACAGAATTACCAAGGTGGATATCGACGAATTAAGAAAAGAAAAACCGGAGTTGCGTAATGTTGCATTTAAATTTGTTGCGACGGAAGTCAGCGAATTGGGTCCCGAATCGATTTGGGACCATTTGCACCAAAATCCGGGTAAGCTCAGGGTGAAATTTTTAGGGTCAACGGATGAAATTGATGCCGTTAGAAAAGTCAACTCAGTCGATTTTGACAAGTCGCCTGACAACAGGAACAATAAATATGATAAGAGAATTTATCAGAATGAGGATGCCGTCTGGCAGGAGATTATGAACAACGGAGAACATAGTATTTCTCCCGATAGCGAAGTTCCTTTTGTTCAGTAAAGTAATCATCGTTTAAATAGGAAATTTTTTACATAAGTAATATTTAAAACAAAAAAATGTCCCACACAGGATCAGTTGTCCGGCCAGATAAATCACCTGGATTGATTAGAATGGTGACCCTTGGCCATGTATTGGAAAAGGCCAACCGACAACTCACATTTGTCATTCCGGATCCACCACCAAACGAAGAAGCAACTATAGATGACTGGGAAGAAAGTGCCCAGAATCGATTTGTCATCTTTCTCAACCAAACCGGTCAGGCATTTCACTATGGAGACGGAGTACGGCTCAATCTCGAAACCTATGACGATGGGGGTGAAAGAAATGGCGATGGAATACCCAAGAAGTGGGAGGGATTAATTGGTCCAGAAGATCTCACCTCATTGAAGGAAGCCATTCCAGAACCTTGGTGTAGTAAGGTCGGGAGTAAATTTGAATTTAGTTTCGTTGCAACAGAGGTAAAACCTCTTCCGCCCAAGTTTATTCTTAATCCTCTTTTCCACTTTGTTGAGGACTTAGCCGCCGACAGTACCAGTTTGATCCTGCAGGCTTTACGACAGGCTGCCATTGGCCGAGTTATTAAGTTCCAACGTCCCATTGCCGTTGGTTTTCATATCAATGTTCGCAGCGGCGGAAGGGTCACAGCTGAATTGAGGAAAGCCGAGTACCGGGTCAACCAGATTCGCTTTTTATCACAAGGTGGAGGCATTCCTACAATCGCAGATTGCCTGGATCACAAATACAAATCATGGAGTGAAATACTACAGGAGATAGGAGACAACGGTCAGCATTTTATTGCTACTCCGGAGGAATTACCAACCCGTGAAGGTCGGTACGAGTAGATCTATACCTTGTTTTGACAAGGAAAATAGCCAGAATAAGAACTAATAAAACAGAGATAAGTCCTACCAGGAATGGGCTTATGAAAGGAGGTTTGACAATGGCTGAACCATTTCCCAGAGATACAAACCCAGCCCAATAGAAGGGATTGAACCTGCCTTCGTTATTTTCACTATCTAAGAATTGGAGTTTGGCTTGGTGTAATGACGTTGTGACATCCTTACCTTGAGCGAGATCCTTGTAAAAACTTTCCATGATTTGCTCAGTGCTTTGATCATCAGCTCGCCATAAACTCATGACAATAGTTGGCATTCCAGCAGATGCAAATCCACGTGCCATGCTAAATACACCTTCACCTTCAAAGTACTTACCGACACCCGTTTCACAGGCACTGAGAACCGCAAGCCTCCAATGACTTGCTGATAGATTATAGAGCTCATGGGCATAAAGCCGTCCAGCACTTTTCGAGATTGCACTCTTGAAAATTAAATGCGAATTAAGGGCGGAGGCGGTATCTGCAGTTCCATGCACCGCTAAATGAAGCACATCATGTTCGGGTGCCAACTTTAGAAATGATTCTTTAGTGGCTCGATCACCCTTAAGGCCAGTAACTCTCCCCTTCATTTCTCGTTCGATCATGCGAATTTCCCTGGCTGTATGGGGAATCTCATGGTACCCTTCCCGGGATATGAGTAAGGGGTCGTCGTCTTCATCGGAATAAGCCATCGCCAGCACCCGTGGGTTTTTCATCCTTGGTGGTGGTAATTGCTTAAATAAGATGTTGCTTGAGAAGGTATACTGTACCTCATGGCTCCTTAGCAGATAGGGAGCGTTCTGGAAATCGCCCGAAGTTGTTGTACCTGAGGTGCATAAAACACTAAAAGGTAAAAATGACAGCATTCCATCAGTCGAAATAATCAGTCGCTTTGTCCCTTGCTGAATAAAAGGAGCCAACAATAGCTGATACAGTCGATGGGCGCAATCAATAAATTGCTCGAAACTTAGTGCAAGGGAGTCCACCACATAAATTGCAGCGAGATTAGGAAAAATTTGCAAGAGCTCTTTTTCCACATCTGCTTTATTGATCGATGCCAATATGGCTGTATCTCTGGTCGAGGCAATCAAGGTAATGGTAGCTTCACCCCAGAAGTATTCAAAGAGTTGTTGTGTGGGAGGTATCTTTTCCTGGATTTGGGGTAGAGTGAACATACTGTCGTATTGAATCTGAAATTGACCGGGATATTTTCGCCGCAATTCTTCTCGCAATTGTTGCCAGGACATCTGCAATCGCAGTAGACTGTCGGCCTCTTTTCTTGAGAGCTGGCTATTTTCCTGTTTGTGGGTTAGCCTTTCTATTTCTGTTTTGAAAAGAGCATGTTGTTCGGCCAGATGGTCCGGCCGTTGAGGTGATGACAGCTGACGGCTTTGCTCCATCTCTTGAAAGAGCTGAGCATATCTATTGTGTTCCATGAAACCGAAAGCAGAAATAACGTGAGCTGGATCCGGAGAAAGTTGATTTAGTAAGGTCAGTGTCTTCAAGGCACCTTGGGCAGCCCGGTGAAAATGTTCTGAAACAATCCGTTTGGTGTCGTTAGTATAGGATCCATTCTGAGTAAATTCGGCAATTTGCTCAATTTTATGATATATGTCCAAAGATGCATGCAAATGTGACATCTGATTTGTTTCTTCATACAAAGACAGTAGAATCCGTGCCCGCAATTCCAAGGGGTCAAAGTAAATGTCAACATTCTCAGTTTGCAGGACCTTCGGATGAAATGCTTCAAGGTAATCGAAACCAGCATAGACAAGGGCCGAATCGATATGCTTTAATGCCTCAGCCGATATTTTCCGGACCAAGTAAAATTCGGCGATGTCCCGGTGAAGTTCAGCTAGAAATACAGAGTCCTGCGACAACCGGTAATTTCTGGCGGCCAGCGTAAAATAGAGCACTGTACTGTCTGAATGATTTTGATTTTGGAAGTGCAGACCCATTCGATGATGTATGAAGCCTAGTACACTGGGGACCTGAAAGGACGATCTGAAATAGATTTTTTCCGCTTGCTTTAGTGTTTGCCAGGCTTCCGGTTCTTGCATCCGAACCTGAGCGCTGCCTTTTGTAGCCAATGGATAGTATAGTTCCCATGCATGCTCACCATCCCTTTCAATAATTAATTGTCCTATTGTATCGTAAACTAAGATGACTTCCGGCCACTTTTTTTCATCGGTATAATGTTGCCCCAGGCTGTAATAAAAATTCTTGAGAATACCGTAAGGATGTCTCCGGTGCCGGTCAAGTTGGAGTTTAGCTCCATTCAAAAAATGACCATGCAACTGCGTCTCCCCACTTGCACGTACCAGATCGCCCAGTCGAATGTAAGCATCAGCAAGTCTAATCGATGAATAGATTGATGTTGAATTTTGAAGGATCTCAACGGTCTTATTGAAGTAGATTCTAGCCAGGGGATCATCCCTGGAATCTAAGTATTTACTGTACTCAAGGTATGTTTTCCCTAGGGCCGATCCATCAGCCTTACAACATTCTTCCAGAATTGCTACCCCCTTCAGAAAATGAATTTGGGCCAAACTGTCATGTCCATTTTCTGCATGCCATTTTGCCCTTATCCTCTCCAATTCACCAGCTTCCACTCCAGCTGTGTGGTATTGTGCTGCCAGCTGCAATGCCTGGTCTAGATGAAGCTGTGCAGTTGTTGCATCACCCAGCATAAGAACCGCTTCGGTCAAGTGGGTAAGTAGATGAACATAAGTGGATGGATTCTGGGAAGGATCCAGTTGGCTGAGTGCTGTAAGACAAGTTGTTTTGGCTTGGTAGTAATCTTCAAATACGAGTACCGAATCAACGATCACCAGAATCCCTTCATGGTCGTCATTCAAGATGGACGCAACAGATGAATCCTGGGAGGATGCTGGGATTGTCGCCAGGGTAAAAGTGAGCAAAATGACCCAAGTCTCAAGTTGGTTATTCATAGTAAGGGATTGAACTAAATCTCGCAAAAAATACCAATTGGGCCAAATCGGGGCTTTATTCAGCTCAAGGAACGGACCCTTTCAAGTTTTTGGGGGTGTAATGGATGCCGAATGTTCTTGCCATCGGCTGAATAATCACTTGGAGGTCGAGCAACGGATTGGTTATGATTAGAAAATCTAGGATACTCATTGCCGATTTGCCTGTGGCTGAAACGATAATGTTAGTATTTGGAACTATTGTGACAGACATTTAACCAAGCTGGATTTACCTTCTATAGACAGAACAGGGTTTTCCCCTTTCAATTTGTTTAACCTCAAAATTGTGCTATTATGAAGAAGGTAAAATATGTACTGATATCGCTTTATTTTTTCCTGGGCTTATCCCTGGCTGAGGCCCAAACAGGGTTTAACTATCAAGGGGTGTTGAGGGGGACTGATGGTCGACAGATCTCAAATTCAACCCTCGATCTTCGATTTAGGCTGCTTGCTGATCCCAATGAAGCTTCTCTATTTGACTATGAAGAAGAGCATCTCCATTTAATGACCAATGACTTTGGTGTATTTACTGCCAGGATCGGAGACCGGGATCCCACGGCGTTTATTGAAATGGACTTCAGTCGGCCATACTACGTAGAAGTGTCTATTCGATTGCCCGGTCAGAATGATTATACTGTTCTGGATCGTACGCCATTGGCAAGTGTCCCCCTGGCCATACATGCATTATCCGCCGAAAATGTGGATGACGCCGATGCTGATCCAAACAATGAGATCCAACATCTGGCCTTTGATGAAGCAACTAAGCAGTTGACCATTTCAGGCGGCAATACCGTTCGAATCCCAACGGTTGGTGCTGATGCGGATGGTGATCCAGAAAACGAATTGCAGAAACTTTCCAAGCAAGGCAACAGGATCAAATTGTCGCAGGGTGGGGAGGTGATTGATGAAGTGGACGATGCCGATTCGGATCCCAAGAATGAATTGCAACAACTATCCAGAGTAGGAAATGTTATCCAACTCAGCAATGGTGGAGAAGTAATTGATGAAGTAGACGATGCTGATGATGATCCTCAAAATGAGATACAGAAATTATCGATTTCCGGTTCTAAAATCAAATTGAGTCAAAATGGTGGAGAAATCGATTTGCCGGAATTGGATTCGAAATGGGAAAGTGGCAATGCAAATAGTCTTTACACGGAAGAAAATGTGGGCATTGGTACAAATGATCCGGAGGAGTTGCTGCATGTGGATGGGAACATCCGGATGGGTGCTAAACTGATAGGATCAGGAGACAAGAGGATCAATTTCATTGGAGCACCGATTGAATTTCAATTCGGTAACAAGACTGAGTTAGCCGTCCACACTTCTGGAGTGACCATTGGCTCTTGGCCCGGTAGCAATTATACTTATATTACTGACAACAAGATCCAAGGTCGACGCTCTAACAGCGTGGAAGAACTGATCTTAAACGACCTGGGGGCCGATGTAGTTGTGGGAGGTCAAATGAGAATCCGGGGCTGGCAAAACGATGAACCCTCACTGGAGATAGAAAGTGGGAGAAATGCGACTTTGCAAGATCGTGGCTATTTTATGATTGGCCAGAAATCCGGCATCAATATGATCTTTGATTACAATGACATTATGGCGCGGAGAAATGGACAAAGATCAACCCTGTACCTTCAGAGGGAGGGTGGCAATCTCAGCATCATCGAAAAAGGACCGGGTTTTGGGGGCGTGGCCATCGGTTTGACCAGTCCAACCCACATCTTGCATGTCAATGGTGTAGCCAGATCTCTTCAAGCCAATTGGGCCACCAGTTCGGATGCCAGGGTAAAGAAGGAAATAAACGATCTGGAAAATGCAATGGACAAAATTAAAATGTTTCGCCCGGTCACTTACCGCTGGGAAGAAAGTTACCGGCCAGATGATCGACAACTCCATCATGGATTTATTGCCCAAGAAGTGGAAGAGATCATGCCCGATTGGGTGGATCAAGTCGTAGAGGAATTCGGAGATCAAACCATTGCCGACTTTCGTACCCTTAATATCAGTGAGCTATCGGCGATATTGGTAAAAGCCGTTCAGGAGCAACAAACGATCATTGAATTTCAGCAAACAGAAATGCAGGACCTAAGGACTCAAATCAAGTCACTCACTGAAACGGTCGAAGCCCTTAGCACGACTGCTACACCATAAATTGAATCATCATGAAAATCATCTTGTTCATATTTACTTCTTTATTCTTGAGCGTGAGCCACATCCATGCCCAAATCCTCGAGCGGTCAACCTTAGACTTGGGAGGTGGGATGGCCAAATCAGACGACATCATCTTACACTATTCCATCGGACAGCCTTTTGTGAAGACCTTCGATCTCATGGATCACGTGGTTAGTGAAGGCTTTATTCAAGGGTTTGTGCAGGTGATGTCGACCGCAATAGATTATTACCCGAAGATTGAGGCAAAAGTTTTTCCCAATCCCAGTTACAACAAGATCGTCATCTCCGCCAATTTACCCATTGCAGGCAGCGAAGTGGTCTTGAGCGACTCAAGCGGAAAACCAATGATTCGGAGGAGATTCCAGCAATTTACTAGTCTGGAGATGCAATACTTGCCAGCTGGACAATATGTATTGCAATGGCTGGATCAGGAAAGAAAGATTGTGCGTCAATTCAAAATTACCAAGCTCTAACGGGTGATTATTATTTGCAAATAATTTAGATTTTTGATTGTCAATTTAGATCGGGTTTAAATCGTTCTTCCTCGCGGTCCATAATCCGGTGAAATTTAGCGGGTGGCTCTATGTTTACCCTCTTTTTTTCTCCGGTGTGGGGGTGTTGGAATTGTAGACTGGCAGCACACAACAGCAATCCCTTTCCCAAAATGGTTTTTTGCTGGCCTAGGTAGTTTTTATCACCGACGATGGGATGACCAAGCTCTTTTAGGTGGATGCGGATCTGGTGTGTGCGACCAGTTAGCGGCTGCACTTCAATAAAGGATAAACTTCCAAAAGTGCGGGAAGGGACCGTTCTGATGGTCTCATATTTGGTGACCGCATCTTTCCCCTTTATCGCTGACTGAATCGTGCCTTTTTTCGGAGGTGTTCCATGTACCACTGCACAGTACCTTTTTTCAATCAATTTCCGCTGAAAAGACCGGTTTAATTTGATCATGGCCGACTTTGATCTGGCCAGCATCAACAGGCCACAAGTGGGCACATCGATTCGGTGTACGACCAGAGGCCGGGGTAAGGCATCGGGTAAGGTAAGCCCGGAATTGGCATGAACCAACACATTCTCAATAGTTTTGTAGCGGTTGCCATTGGATGCGATGCCTCCCGGTTTGTTTACAATCATCAGGTGATCGTCTTGGAAAACGATTTCTACATGATAATCGTAATGCTTTAACTTCCTGACTGAATGACCTCGCAATTCAACAATGTCTCCCGACTGTACAAAATCACCAGTGGAGCATTCCCTGTTATTGAGATAAAGCCGGCCCTCCTTAATTGCTTTTTTTACGGCATTCTTACTGCCCAAGGATGGGAATATAGGACCACAGTAATCGGTGATCCGGACTTTAGCTTTAAGAAGTGGCACAACGTGTTTGATACGGTTATTCAACTTTGTTTGTGTCTACTTTATCGCTTGTCAAAGAATCAATCTTTCCACTTTCCACTTGCCTGACTTCATTTTGTCTATCCGTACTTAAATCCAGGGTTGAAAGGGTCCTGCTTTCTAAATTCTCAACGACAAATCCCTGAGATTTATCTATTTCAACACTTATAGAATCTACTGATAGATTGATCACGTGACCGCCTTTCTGCTTGTCTTCCGATAAATAATGAAAATGAAAACCTGGGACATTAATATTTTCCAGATACACTGGCATGTAAAACCCTACAACCACACCTGTGCTCTCCTCGAAATTAAATATATTTTGATGATCCTTCAAATATTCTACGAGTGGTGGATACGGTCTCTGGGCAGGAGCGGGAGCCCGGGTCGTCATCTTTTGAAAGTTACCTTTTATTCGTATCGCATATACTTCGTTTGGCTCCAATATATTCATGAGCCACTTCTTGAGTTGACTGTAATCCAACCACGTTGAATTTTTTATCACAAAGACCGAATCTGGTTGAAAATCTTTCATAATTGCCAATGGCGTCTGCACGTCATCTGGCACCTCCGCTACAGACCCATCGTATCGTACCCTATAGATAATACCGTCATTTACTACCATTTCACCATCCAATGCATTGAATGTCCCTATGCCGAAGTCTCCATATTTTTTCAGTGTTGCGCAAGTAAGATCTCCGTCATAAGCACCAGCCATCAGGGCATCTATGATGGAGTATTGATACACATAATCGGCAAATTCGTCCTCGATCCCGACATCGCACGACATGGATAAGATGATAAATGTGCATGAAATTATAGCGATCCGGTTTGAAAGCATTTGATTTATCTTTTGATTAAAATCAGAAAAATTAAGATGTCGATCTTTAAGAAATTTCGGCCAAAGAATGCTGCATTAGAATCAAATTTCATACATATTCTAGAGTGTTCCAAAATTATTGTCTGGCCATAAAAATTCTCTCAGTATCATGCATCCTTTAAATCCAAGTGCCGGTGCTTAGTTAGGGCAGGCTTTTTGCTTATAATATAAAGAAAATCAATCTTTTAAATCCTAGTTGATTCAAGTAATTCATCTATGAAATTTCCTAATGCATGAATTGGGTTCTATTCTACAGATATCTTCAATTATTTTCAATATATGTTGGTCTTATAGGGATGCCTCTAAAACCCCTTTCATGGATCGGACTCATTCAAAGGCTCTTAGAGATACCAGACGTTATTCATCAGGCATTATGAGACAATGGAAATTATTGAGTGCTAAACGTTATTTTTAAGAAGTCTTACCTTGGTGGACAAAACTTAGTACTTATTGTTATTAAGTAGGGAGAGGATCGTTTTTAGATTGCCAATTAATGAAAAGATTACCTTTCCATGAGGAATTATCGAAATCAAGCTGTTGTTCGATCGCTCGGGTCATCAGACTTCACAGCAGGTGCTAAGGTGCTGGCAAATTCATTTGCGGAAGAGCCGTTATTTGCTCATCTCCTAGGCTCGAACAAACAAGAGCGATCACGCTACTTACGCGATTTGATGAGGGGAATGTTGAAGGGTCACGCACCTTTTAGTGAAATTGATGGTGTTTTTATCAAAGATCGTTTGGTTGGACTCTCAATTGCTATTCGACCGGACCGGTTTCCGCTCAGGGCAAAGGATATGCTTTGGATCGCAACTAAGGTAATGCCAGCAGCAATTAAATTGGGATTTTCTCGCCCTGGCATACTTCGCTTATTTCGAGTAGCAACAGTAATTGAGAAAAACCATCCGCGTGATGTGGATTGTTGGTATTTGGCCTTTTTTGGCATAGATCCAGCCCATAGGAGTGGTGGCGTTGCCAAGAAACTTGCTGCAGTTGTACTCAATCGAGCCGATGAACAAAATTTGGGATGCCACCTGGACACTGCGGGTATTAAAACCATGCGAATGTGCAGAATCCTCGGCTTCGAAGTCCGGTATGAGTTAACCCCCATTCAGGACGGACCAAAGTGTTACGGGATGTGGCGAAGTCCCAAGTCATCGGCATGACCGATGATAAAGACTCTGCAAAGGTGAGCCTTTGCGATAAACATGAGTAGGCTGCTTAGTGGGTTGCTGTACGGGTACCTGCTGGTTCGCCACAATTTGGACAGAAGCGGTAATATCGTTCAAGCCGTATCTGACAAGAGGAACATTTTTTCTGTTGATTGCCCTTAATGACCAGAGGCGTTGAATAGGTAACTTTGAATGAATCGGGAATCTCCGTAATAAAAGAACTCTCTACACCTAGTTCTGTGATCAAATATAATCTTTCCTTAGCTCGAGTGATGGCCACATAAAACAACCGTCGTTCCTCTTCCAATAAAATGTCATAACGTGTTGGTCGGATAATTTGGTAAATACGGTCGCCCATCCAAACATCGGGAAAACCACCGGAACCCTCCGTGAGACCAATGATAAAAACGACTTCGGATTCCAATCCTTTGGCGGCATGAATCGTCCTGGACTTCACTTTGAGCTTTGCTTTGTGTAGTGCCTTGCGATAGGGGTCAAACATCTTAGAACGGCGGTATAAAAAAAGGATTTGATCAGCAGGAGTACCGGCCTTAAGCAAGTCCTGGACAGCCCCCACACTGTACATTACACTATCGTCTGCATCGGTGCCCGCATACACGGTTATTTTACGTTTGGATTTGCTGGCGGCTTTGATCTTTTTATCAACCTTATACTTATTGTGGGCAATCACTTTGTTGCTGGCCTTGACGATCTTGTCGTTGCTGCGGTAGTTGGTGCTGAGTTGAAAAATTTTGCTGGCCTTAAAAAATTTGGAAAATTCAACGATATATTTTACATCGGATCCTCGAAATCCATAAATACTCTGCCAATCGTCGCCTACACAAAATAGTTGTGCTTCTGGGTTCATTAGGTTTTTTAATAGCCTGATCTGCATCTTGTTCACATCTTGAAACTCATCTACTAGTACGTACTTATACCGGTCGTGGTATTGGGTCTGAATGTCGCGGTGATTTCTTAAGAGATCAATGCTTTTGGATATCAGTTGATTAAAGTCGAGGTAGGATTTTTCTATACAATATTTTCGATAGCTCTCAATAAGTGGCAATGCACAATCATAAAATAATTTAACCCGTTCATGTTGCTCATCTTGTAGTAACTCAGCAATGGTCTCTAGTCTGATGTCATCAGCCTGGCACATTTCCAAAACGCGGATAACCTGCCTTAGGAAATCCCTGACCTCCTTATGGCGGCCACGCATCTCCTCCTCATAGCGCAGCGCGACACTGACATCATATTGAGCGGGTAGCCTGTCTTTAATAATCCTGCTAAGCGATAAATTAAATAGTGCAGAATCCCGGGTCATTTCTTCATAGGTCCTGACCAAAGTCCTGCCACCCAATGAAAATTCTTTTTCCTTACCAGCTATGGGAGCACTCTTGTGGCTTAGGTGTTCGAGGTAAATGTTTGCTGCAGGGATGTAGAAATCCGGACGAAATTCAACATTAGAAAACTTTACCTTGGGCTCATACACATAGGAAAGATGGTGTCGATACAACCAGTCGGCAATGTACTGCTCTGACTTTGATCTTACTTTTTCTCCTTTTAAAGTGGTGTAGTATTTTCCTTCCGGATAGCTGTGTAAGAACTGGCGTTGTGGCAGATGGATCCGGTCTACCATATAATCGAGAATAAATCGCTTGAATTTCAACAGCCAAAGCCGGTCTTCAGCTTTTTTGATCAGCATTTTATGTAAGATCTCGTATTGTGTCTCAGAAGCAGCAAGTTTTCCGAATTCGTACGCTTGCTGCTGCTTGGTATTGGTAATGATCTTAAAACGATTGTCAAATTCCCTCGCTCCAAAGCCCCTCAGTATTGCATAGCACAGGCTATGAAAGGTGCGAATGGTCAACCGGGAAACCCATTTGTTTTTTTGCATTTTTTGCCGGCGTTGCCGGTTGATTTCCGAGGGTGACAATTCTTTATCCTCTAGTATCTTGCGGTAGTGACTGTCGTGATCAACGGCCAGCAGTAGCCTATCTACGATCTCATTGGTGGCATTTTTGGTGAAGGTGATGGCGACAATTTCATGTGGTTTGATTCCTTTTTGCTGCACCAGATAAAGAATTTTCTGCAGCAATGTGCGGGTCTTACCAGCCCCAGCCCCAGCCAATATCAGTACGCGTGGGTCTTCGCATTGGATGGCTAATTTCTGTTGTTTACTCAGATCTGAAGTGCTTAGTGCTGGTCGAGCATTCATTCTTCTTTCGTTTGGTTCAGACAGCCAAATCACAACCCCTTCATCACGTCTTGCATGATAAATTGCGGGAAGCCTCCTTTGCTAAGGTAGGTATAGATGGACTCTTCGTCAAGTTCAAGCATTGTACATACTGGTCATTAGGTAGAAGATATTGGACGAATGGAGGAGCTCCTTGGTCGAATTGAGTAGTACCTTGTTGATTTGGGATTTACTTTTATAAATACTACATTTAGGAATATAATGAATAAGAAATATCCACTAGGTGAATTTGAAGAGGTAGTTATGTTGACAGTCGGCGTTCTGTATGATGAGGCCTATGGAGTTGTCATCAAGAATGAAATCGAACATAGATTGCAGAGAAAAGTCAGTGTGGGTGCACTACAATCTGCCCTAAGACGTCTCGAAAAGAAAGGCTTTCTGGAGTCAAGGTTTGGGGAGGCCACTGCTCAAAGGGGTGGTCGGCGAAAGCGTTACTTCTTTATCACTGCTTTTGGAAAGAAAGCCCTGGAACATGCTAGAGATACTCGACTGCTTCTTTGGAATGACATCCCAGATGTTGCCCTTGACTTTTAGCCTATGTATCTGAAGAATTGGTCACAGAGGTTTTTAAGGTGGTTTTGCAATCCCGATTATCTGGAAGATATTGAAGGTGATCTTGAGGAAATCTATGAGGTAAGAAGTTCCATTCATGGGGGTCAGATTGCCGGACTTCAGTATGCTGTACAAGTATTGGTCTTATGTCGACCCACACTCATGAAAAAATTCAATTATTCTCTATTATTATTCGTTGATATGCTTAGAAATCACTTCAGGATCGGTGTTCGCAATATCGTTAAGCACTGGTCGTCATCGATCATCCACGTCATTGGGTTGGCACTAGGGTTGGCCGCCTTTCTATTGATCCATCAGTATACGGTATTTGAGAAAAGTTATGATCGCTTTCATCCCGATGCTGGCCGACTGGTAAGGCTTACTACGGATAACATTGTAAACGGCAATATAATGGCACGTGATGCCATGTCGTTTGCACCCTCGGGAGCGGCATTAAAAGAAACTCTTCCTGATATAGAGGAGTATACGACCACCTTTAAGTTCCCTACGCTCATTTTTAGAAAGGGAGATCAAATCATTCAAGAACCGAATGTCTTGGCAGTCGATTCAAATTTTCTAAATCTGTTTGGCTATTCGGTTTTGGCCGGTGATAGAAAAGATCTCCTTTCAGAACCCAATACGTTGGTTTTGACTCGTTCCCAAGCGCAGAAGTATTTTGGAAGTACCGAGGTCGTCGGGAAGTCCCTTGAATTGCTGGGACGATTCCAACGAAGTTTTGAAGTGGTCGGGCTGGTGGAGGACACACCTGAAAATACGCATTACAAGTTTGACATATTGATGTCACTAGCGAGCATAAAAGATCAGATTGAAGGTGACGAGTGGAATGGCTACAACTACTACACTTATCTAAAATTGGCACCCGGGACCAATCTTGTAGACCTGGAACCTCAAGTGGCAGCAGCAAGTAAGGAATACCTGAGTGAAGAATCGAAATTGGTTTTTCATTTGCAACCCGTTGAAGAAATTCACCTTCATTCAGATTTTACTTTTGAACCAGAAATCCACGGTAGTGCCAAAGCTGTTCGTTTTCTGGAAATCATTTCGTTGTTTATCCTGATCATTGCTTGGGTAAATTACATTAATTTAAGTACGGCAAGATCTATTGATCGTGCTAAAGAGGTAGGCCTCCGAAAAGTTGTTGGTGCACGCAAAAGGCAACTCGTCGGACAATTCTTGACCGAGGCGTTTATGATTAATCTTTTGGGTGCTGGAGTGGCTCTTTTACTGGTCCAAGCTGCATTGCCTTATTTCAACATGGTGGTTGGAAAAGAAATCATGACCCAAGTGTGGACCGAACCGCTCTTTCTCGTCAAGTTGGGTTTATTCTTCTTGATTGGTATTGTAGCCGCTGGTTTATATCCTGCATTGGTCCTGTCATCTTTCAAGCCGCTTCAGGTGATCCAAGGCAAGTTTAAAAGCTCAATTACTGGGCACTTATTGCGCAAAGCATTGGTTACGATTCAGTTTGCAGCCTCTTTGATTCTAATAGCCAATACGATCATTGTTTACAAGCAGGTTAATTTTATGCTTAGTAAGGATGTAGGTATCGACATTGATCGCGTCATAGGATTCCAGAATCCCGAATTTACCCAGTCCAACCGGGAGCAAGTGGCAGTAGAGTACCAAGCTTTCCAAGAGGAACTTCAAAAGCTGTCTGGCGTGGAATCAGTGGGTGCGATAGCCAGCCTTCCCGGAGGAGGCAGTGCAGAAATTGGTTCGATCAGTGGTGGAATCCGGATTGCAGGAATGACGGATGTGATTCAAACTACAATTTATGTTACACAGATCGATGATGGTGCACAAAGCACGCTTGCTATTCCCCTTTTAGAGGGGAGAAACTTTGATCGACTGAGAGGTACAGATACCAGTGCAGTCATTGTCAATGAATCACTGATCAAGGTATTAAATATCGCAGAAACCTCGGTGGTACTTAATCAATCCGTACAATTTGGACGAGATCCAGACAGTAGGAAATATAACATCATCGGTGTTTTTGGAGATTATAATCGAAGCTCACTAAAAAATAGGGTGGAGCCTACTGTATTTTTTTACGGATCGACACCACGGAATACAGTGGCTCGGTTAGCTGGTCAGTATCGTCCCGCACAGATAATCAACAATATTGAGTCGACCTGGAGAAAGTTCTTCCCAAATACGCCATTTTCCTACGCTTTTGTAGATGAGCGGTTTGCCAAACTGTATGCCGAAGACCGGCGGTTTGGCCAATTATTCGCTAATTTTTCAATACTTGCCATCATTGTTGCGAGCATGGGTCTTTTTGGGCTTTCGTCTTTCCTGGCCTCTAAGCGGACCAAGGAAATTGGTATTCGCAAAGTCTTGGGAGCATCGGTTCTGCATATTGTGCTTTCTTTTTTTAAGGAATACGTATGGTTGATTTTGCTGGCTGCATTGGTTGGGATTCCCTTGGTATACTTATCTATGAGTGAGTGGTTGATGGGATATGCCTATCATATTGACTTTCCGTGGTGGGCTATACTCGTTGCTTTGGCGACCGTGGCAATTTTTGCCTTCATGACGGTGGGTTATCAGAATTACAAAGTGGCCCAAATCAATCCTAGTGAAGCCATTCGCCATGAATAGGTCATACACCGTTTGTGGAATAATGTTCACTCTCATCTTGGGAAGCACAATTGCCCAAACAACGGTAACTGAGCAAGTTGATGACTTACTTATAAATCCTGTCAGCATGGTCTTCCATTGTGATCAGCCCCTTGATACAGCTGGTGGCCATCTGCAAGGTATTCAGAGCTGGTCTACCGGCGGTGTGCTCCACTATGCCCTGACGGGAAGTTCTGCTAATCACGCTTATCTAGTTATGGTGGATGGCACTGACATGGAGGTCGTCAACATTCAGAAGCTGATGTCAAAACCCTATAAGCATGCGGGAGGTTTCCAAGTTTATCACCATTATGCAGCAATAGGTATCGAAGATAATGAGGACCGAAATCACTCCTATGTGATGATCTATGAAGTCACCTCCCCGCAAACGGATGCGATTCTAATTGATAAAGTAGAAAGAAAGGGAGATTATGAGCGGACAACTGCGGGGTGTGTGGCAATAACCCACTTTGACGATCAGTGGTTGCTGGCAGTGGGAGATTGGAATACCCGCCACCTGGATCTCTACCGATCTAACCTTGAACGACCAGATTCCTTCCAACTATTTCAAACCATCACCGCCAGTGAAATGGATCGCACCACTTGGTCTGATTCAAGCTGGTTGCCTTATCAAAACCTTAATTTTTTCATTAGTCAAGAAGAGCTTTACCTGGCGGGAATGACTTCAGATGACCATAATGTTCTAGATATTTTTTCGGTTTCCTTCGACTCCGATCATAGCCTCATACTTCAAAAAATAGCCAGCCAACAATTTAGCATAGCCTCCGGCCAATTTGTCTGGGGTGCTGGTTTAGCAATCACTCAGGGCATAATCCAATCCCTTCTTACCTGCGAACGCAACCTCAAAAAGGGGAAAAATCTTATTGAAAAATATGAGGCCGCAGGAAAATAAAAAAAAGACCCACTAGCTGGGTCTCATCCTGTGCATGATCGAAGCTAAACTGCTCTTCGATCACCCTTCTGCAAACTTAAAGGTACTTTCTTAAATAAATATTAAACCTTCTTGAAATTTGCATGAATTTCAGTATTAGAAAGTCTTCCATCCATGCAATGACTGCTTCCGTTAGGATTAGGGAAGAAAACTGGCATCTCATTACCCCTTCAAATAAAAAACCTAAGTCAATGTCTTTTTTGCGATTCAGTTGCGATAGGTTAAGAAAGAGAACATTATATTAGTATGGTTCTACTAAAATTTGGATAAATGTTTCCTCGTTTTGCATTGAAAATGTTTGTGTTCGCATTTTTGGTGGTCTGCTGTGGACAGCCGAAACAGCAAAGCCTTTCCAATGAAGTCGATAACAGAGATAAACCCAATATTGTCTACATTTTAGCTGATGATCTTGGCTATGGAGATTTGAGTTGTTATGGGCAGAAATTTTTCCAGACACCGAATATCGACCGCCTGGCCCAGGAAGGCATGATGTTTAACCAGCATTATTCGGGAAGCACGGTTTGTGCTCCATCACGGTCATGCCTGATGACCGGGTTGCATACGGGCCATACGTATATCCGCGGCAATAAAGAGGTGAGGCCTGAGGGCCAATATCCCCTTGCGGATTCCATTGTTACACTTGCCGAATTGTTGCAAGAACAAGGTTATTATACTGGGGCTTTTGGGAAATGGGGTTTGGGTCCCCCGGGCTCGGAAGGTGATCCACTTAACCAAGGTTTTGATGAATTTTTTGGATACAATTGCCAGCGGCTGGCCCATCATTATTATCCACGGCATTTATGGGATAATGACGAAAAATTGATGATCCCCGAAAATGAAGGGTTAAAGAAAGGATTGTATGCTCCGGAGATAATCCAGGAGAAAACGTTGGATTTTATCGAAGAAAATAAGGACCAGCCTTTCTTCCTATTTGTACCGACGGTAATACCCCATGCCGAATTGGCTGCTCCGGAAGAGATCATGAAAAAGCATCGAGGTAAATTCCTGCCGGAAAAGGAGTATGAAGGTACCGATCAAGGAGATCAATATCGTGAAGGGCCCTATGAATCTCAGAAAGAATCCCATGCAGCTTTTGCGGCTATGATTGAAGTGCTGGACAGCCATGTGGGTCAAATTCTGGACAAGATTTCCAGTCTGGGGTTGAGCGAGAATACCCTGATCATGTTCACCTCTGACAATGGACCACACTTGGAGGGTGGTGCAGATCCCGATTATTTTGACAGTAATGGTCCACTCAAAGGCTATAAACGAGACCTGTACGAGGGCGGTATTCGTGTACCTATGTTGGCAAGATTCACTGGTAAGATCGAGCCAGGCTCTACGGCTAATCATATTTCTGCGTTCTGGGATGTGATGCCAACCCTGCTGGAGCTAGCAGGTGCTAATGAAATGCCTTCAATCGATGGTCTCTCATTTTTACCTACCCTAATGGGTGAAGAAACTCAAGAGAAGCACGAGTACTTATATTGGGAGTTTCACGAGCGAGATGGGAGAGTGGCTGTAAGACAGGGCGATTGGAAACTGGTAAAGTACGATGTGAAGACTAGGCCAGAGGCACCAGCCGAACTCTATAATTTAGCTGAAGATCTGGGCGAAAACAATAATTTGGCATCGACTTATCCCCAGCTCGTCAGTGAAATGATTGATCTTATGCAGCAAGCCAGGACTCCCTCCCCCATTTTTACTTTTGAATCCCAAGGCTTCTTGCAAGAGCAATAATACTCTCATGTCAGAAATATCACAGATGCAAAATCCTTTTGGACTGCGTACAGTCACACCCTACCTCATCGTGAATGATGTGAGGCGATTGGTCGATTTCATGGTCAAATTATTTGGGGCCTCACAACGAGGTGAGTACAATTACCGCGATGACGGAAGCGTGCAACATGCTGAGGTCTTGATAGGTGACTCAGTGATCATGCTGGGTGAACCGATAGACGATTTCGCAGTTACATTTAGTATGTTGTATGTGTATGTTGATGATTGCGATGTCACGTACCACAGAGCTTTAACATTGGGTGCAGAAAGAGTACTGGAGCCAAAGAAGTACCCGCATGGGGATCGATATGGCGGAGTTAAGGACAGTGCGGGCAATATCTGGTGGATTGTCACTCATGAGGGTGGGGATTAGTGGGGCAGGATGCTTATCTTAGAAAAAAAGCATCATCATGCGTAAATCCTTTCTGTCGATACCCCTCTTCTTTGTGCTGTGTCTCAATATGCTGGCACAATCCATGGACAATGATCAACTGGAAAAGATATTCTATGTGGTGAGCGACTCACTGGCAGGAGAACCTGGTCTCTGGCAATTTTCAGTCGGTGAAGTGACGATGTTGTGTGTAACTGATCAAGGCCACGACCGGATGCGCATTATCTCAGCGGTGAGAGACATGAAGGATGTTTCAAAAGAAGAAATCGATGCCGCCCTAGAGGCCAACTTTCATTCTGCACTGGACGTGCGTTACGCCGTTTCTAAAGATGTGATGTGGGTCGCCTTCATACATCCTTTAAAAGCCCTTCACAAAGAGCAAGTGATCGATGCAGTCTCCCAAGTTTACAATGCGGTAATGACTTTTGGTACCACCTATTCCAGTTCGGAACTCAGTTTTCCTAAACCACAGGCGAAGCAGCGACAGGATAAGAAGGACCTGAAAACCAAGAAGACCTGATTTGGCCGTTCCAAGTGCTTGGCTGGTATGTCTGCATTTATTTATAGCCGATAGCAAACGTTCCGAAATGAGGTAAATCCAAGGAATTAGGCCAACCTGATGGTGTGAGCTTCTCTAGTGAGACTTAAAATAGACACAGGTTGAAAGAATATATGGACGACAAGATATTTGAAGTAATCATCATAGGAGGAGGGCCTTCTGGGATGAGTAGTGCATTGGTTTTGGGAAGGAGCAGAATAACTGCGTTGCTCTTAAATAATGAATTTCCGAGAAATTTAGTAACAACACACTCACATGGATTTTTGACTCAAGACGGGAAGCATCCCAAGAAAATTTTTGAAACAGCAAAAATCCAACTTGCCAAATACCCGAGCATTGTTTACAAAAAGGAAAGCGCAATTGGCCTGAAGCGTGGAAAAAATGGATTCCAAGTGGAAACGGGATCAGGAGCCTACCGAGCCAGGAGAGTAATCATAGCAACTGGTCACAAGGATAATATTGATGGAATCGGAATAGATGGATTGTCTGCAGTATATGGAAAATCGGTATATCCATGCCCATTTTGTGATGGATTTGAAATAGCAGATAAAAAATTGGCAGTCATTGGAGATGCCCATATGGCACCAATGTTCGCAAAGACAATTGCTCATTGGTCAGAAGATGTCATTGTTTTTACCAATGGAGAGGAAGTCTCGGATCATGAATTGATTTTAAACTTGAAAAAGAACGGTATCCAGATCGAAGAGAGAAAGATCAGCAAACTCATTTCAGAAAACGGTCAATTGTTGGGCATTGAACTTCATGACGGTTCAGTAATAGAAAGGCAGGGTGGCTTTTTGCCTGATACAAGATCGATGGAAAGCACTGACTTTGCTAAAAAATTAAATGTTCCGACAGAATTAGGTCATTTTGGAATGGAGTATTACAAGGTTGATGAGAATAAGGAAACAGAGGTGAAAGGATTGTATATTATTGGAGACGCGAGAACCGGCTGGAGTGGAATTGCGTCCTCCGTTGCAGAGGGAAGTGAAGTGGCAATGGCAATTACCCATCAGATCATAGAGGAAAATTGGAAAAAATAGGCTCCATCAGCAAAAGGAACTGCCAACCGAGCCTCATGGTAAATAGGTACAACAGGGATAGGTCATACCAAAACCTGAGAGGGAAGCTACCGACCCATTATGGAATTCCCGGCCGAAGCAACTCTTCATAGGCAATAAAAGTCAAAGTCATTAGTCATGCATGGTGCTCACTCATTCGCAATGAGTGAATGGCGTGCCATGAAATTTTTCAACCAAAATCAAGTGTAATGAGGTATAATACCCTAAAATTTCTATGTCTGTTTGGATTCAGTACGATTTGCCTACCAATGATGATCGGGCAAAGTTTACAAATCGTTTTGGAGCATCAAGATCTGGGATGTATTGCAGATCTAAGCCAAGTGCCCGAGCCCAATACGGAAGGTATCGAGGTGTTGGGAGGATGCCGAGGGGCAGTAGTTCGGCACGTTAAAGATCTCGCCATCAGAGATGAAGGATGTGATCAGGAGATCAATCGTATCTACCGGGCGGAGGACGCCTGTGGCAATCATGTGCAGGATACCCAGACCATCTCCTTTGTTTATGATACATCGCCCAAACCCGATCAAGATGTGACGGTCTATATCGATCTCGGTTGCAATCCGAACCTCAGCTTGATTCCCGATCCCTTATCCTATGATCCAGGATATTGTAACGCCCGTACTTCTTGGCTGGGAGATTCACGGGATGAGGATGGGTGTTACAAGTCTCTTATTAGGAAATATGAAGTATTTTATTGTGGTGGCTCGTACATATTGACCCAGATCTACAACTGGATTGAAGATATGGATCCACCAGAAATTTCTTGTCCGGAAGATATACACTTCGGCTGTGAGGAACCGAATATTCCTCCGGCTGATCCGAGTCAAGTCAAAGCAATCGATAAGTGTTGCCTTTCTGAGGTAGTTTGGCTGGGTGATATCATCGTCGATGATTTTGAAAGCTGTGAGCACATCCGTATCCGGAAATATCAAGCCACAGATTGTTGTGGAAATACATCGGTGTGTGAGCAGAAATTCACTTGGTACGATTTTCCCCAAGCGCCCGAAATCACCCAATGCCCGGAAGGAGCATTCCTGGGCTGCAATATTGATCTTGAACTGGAGCTTCCTGAGGCAACTCCAGAATTGGTGGAGGTATCATCACCTTGCAGTGAAGTAGAAGTAACCGCACATCTATCTGATATCACAATATTTGGTTGCCGTTATGCCATCAGTTGGGTCTATGTCGCTGAAGACCGTTGTGGCAACACCAGCACTTGTCTGCAGACCTTTACCTGGATGGTAGATGAGGAGCCGCCTACGATATTACATTGTCCCGAAGATTTAGACCTGGGCTGCAATCCGGTCGAAAGAGGGCCCTTTTTAGTATCACCGGACTTTGGCATCGACGCTGAAGACAATTGTGGCATTTTCAGCATTAAGAAAGTCAGCACCAGCCCAGTTGAGGAAGGAGACGATTGCCTTTATTATTATTACATCAATTATGAAGTAGAAGATTCATGTGGCAACATAAGTTCTTGTCAACAACGGGTTTTCTGGAGGGAAGATTTGGAAGATCCGGTGATCGTGTGCCCTCCAGATCTGGATCTGGGCTGTGATCCTGAAGTGGTTCCCTCACCAGATCCTTCATTGGTCGAAGCCTCAGATAATTGCGGGGTTGCTGATGTCTCTTTAACGGCTAGTAGCATCAACAATATTGATGGTTTAGTTACGATCACGCGTACTTACACCGCCACCGATCATTGTGGCAATAGTACATCTTGTGACCAGGTAATTACTTATCGTGAATTTCCGCCAGTGTCAGTCTTCTACCTTTGTCCAGAAGATGTCGACTATGGCTGTGTAGAGGAGCTTCCGGAAATACCAGAACCGCTTGAGGATGAAACCGTTGGACCGGAGATCTGCCCGGCTACACGAGTGCACGCAGGTGATGATATTCAGGCTCTTCCCGGCTGTGAATACATTTTGACCCGCTATTACCACTTTATCAACTGCTGTGATGATACAATTACTTGTGTTCAATCTTTTGAGTGGAGAGAAATCAATACTGACTCAGTCATTCCGCTGCCAGAAGACCAAGTCGTTTTCTGCAATATTCCCGCGTTACCAGACTTTGTGCAGGCCGGCCTATGCGGACCTGGAATCCCCATATTTGATGGAGAACAGATCATCGGAGATTGCAGCGATGGCAATTGCACCATCAAACGCTTTTGGAAATCCAAAGGATGCGAAAGCAGCTTGTATATTTCACACCTTCAGACAATTGAAGTTAAGTGTGAGATCATTCAGCAAAACTTTATGCCGTCGGAACCTGAATTAAAAGAGCCAATTTTGACCATCTATCCTAATCCGGCCCAGGAAATATTAATGCTGGACTTATCGGTGCCCCGACAAATTGGGCAAATTGCTATTATCGATATGGGCGGAGTAGTGGTAAAACAGCTTGCTGTCAATGAAATCATAGATGCCAACTATGAGATTTCCATTGATGATCTGTCGCCTGGCATGTACCAGGTGGCGACTTACGGAAGCACGAATCTGATTCAGAGATTCATTAAAATGTGAGTTTCACTTAGTCCAGGAGGGGATTTTGACGTCTTGTCAAATCCCCTCTCACTTTTCCTATCTTGAGAGGGAATAATAAATTAACGCATTTATATTGTCTATTTCGATACGACCAGAGATCGATAGTGATTATAACGATATCGACAATATCCTGGAAAGGGCGTTTGGCGGCATACAGGAGTGCCGGTTGGTAAGGTCCTTACGGAAGCAACCGGACTTCATACCCTCACTTTCGCTAGTGGCTGTTGATGAAGGGGATAAACCGATTGGCCATATCTTATTTTCTCCCATCAAGCTAAAAGGCTCTGATAATTACCGGACTAAATTACTTGCCCTTGCTCCGATGGCTGTCTTGCCAGAACAGCAGAGGCAGGGTATCGGTATTCAATTGGTGGAAAGCGGGCTGAGTAAGGCAAAAGATTTGGGTTTTATGGGTGTTGTGGTGCTGGGACATGCCAGCTACTATCCCAGATTTGGCTTTGTACCGGCTTCCATTCTTAGGTTAGATTGCCCCTGGCCAGTACCTGACGAAAATTGGATGGTTGTTGAACTGGAGGAAAATAGTTTGCGGGGCGCCCAAGGTATGGTCATTTATCCCCTTCCTTTTTATCATCTTACAGATTGAGAAGAAAAATACTCAAAAAAATGGTGTAGTGGCGGTTTTAACCTCCGGCTTGGTAGTTGAACAGCATTCTATTCTTTCAATGGACCAACGTTTTCGGAAATGAAACCAGCTGCCTGCTAAACGCTGACTTCGGCGAATGAATTCGCCCGATTGTAGCGACGGTTTTTAACTACCAACTTGGTGGCTGATCAGCAGCTGGTATATTCTATTGCATCAAGGTTATCGTAAATCAAAGATGTTAACTAGCCAAATAAGAATCAGTTGAACCAGTCCGAAGATGAATCTTCAAAACTCTGACCCAAAACTACTACCCTTTTTCCTATTTTATCCGTCCATCTGATCAGACATTGGACAGGATCAAGAATGAATATCGAAACCGACTTCCTCATATAGCACCTATCGGAGCTACATTCTTTGTCACATTTAGACTAGCCGATAGCCTACCTCGGGAAGTTGTAACACAACTAAAGCTAAGGTCAGATGAGCAAAGAGGCACGTTTCTGAAGATCCAGAAGGAAGGACTTTTATTATTTAAGCGATTTGATCAACAACTTGACAGAATAATCACATGGGAAATGCCACTTGAAAGAACCAGAAATAGGAATGATCGTAGCAGATAAATTGCATCAATTTGATGGTGATAAGTACGACTTAATTGCATATTGTATTATGCCCAATCACGTGCACACTCTCTTTGACATGTCGATTCAGGTTGTGGATCAAAAAGAAAGCCATCTAGATGAAGTTCCTGCGAACTACATACAATTGCACCAAATAATGAAACTCATTAAGGGGAGCACAGCATACCTAGCAAACAAGGTCTTGAAAAAGGGCGGCAAGTTTTGGCAAAAGGACTCATACGACCATTATATCAGAGATGAAAATGAGTTTTGGAATATCCTTAATTACATATTGCAAAATCCGGTTAAGGCCAAACTTGTTGACAAATGGGAGGATTATCCATTCACCTACCTAAGTCCCAATCTGAGATGAGTAGCAAAACTTATTTTCAATGGATCAACGTCTTCGGAAATGAATGAAATTCGCCGATTGTAGACTAGGTGGTTGAACAGCATTGCGTCTATTCTTTCAATGGATCAACGTTATCAGAGATGAAACCAGTCCTGGAATCACTCAGCCGTTGTAGCAGCGGTTTTAACCGGCGAGATGGTGGTCCGTGGTACCAGGTTTATTCTTTCATGAATAACCTTATCTGATACGTAGTAAATCTGTTCGTAAGGAGTTGGGTTAAAGTATGCGATGCCACCGAACTGATTTGACACTTAAAAGTTTAGTTATTTTAGTTTAGAAAAATTTGGCAATATTAAAAGAAACATCAAAAAATGATTAAAATGTGGCGTACCGTATTTCTTTTTAGCTTCCTATTATTTGTCTCAATTACAGCAAGTACTCAAACCAATCTTTGCCAAGGAGCCTATTGGACCGAGCAGGAAGGAGCCCAGCACCTGGAAGAATGGGCAGCTGAATGGAACACTCGCGAGGAATGGGATAAAAGGGCGGTGAAAATCAAATCCACCTTAGTGGCTGGAATGCAATGGGATCGCATGCCAGAGAATCCGGCCACTCCTACCGCCATTGTGCATGGTACCAAGAAGATGGATGGGTATTTGGTCGAAAACATCGCTATTGAGAGTTTCCCCGGGTTTTATGTGACAGGAAATTTATATCGGCCTGAGGGTACTGAGGATAAAGTGCCAGCTGTCTTATGCCCTCACGGCCATTGGAATCGACCCGGTGATATAGGTCGGTTACGCGAGGATATGCAACTGCGTTGTGCCTCTTTGGCTAAAATGGGAGCTATAGTTTTTGCCTATGACATGGTAGGATATGCCGAGGCTCAGCAAGTCACACATCATATCCCGATAGCTCTCTTGCTTCAGACTTGGAATGGCAAAAGAGTACTGGACTATCTGATTAGCCGTGATGATGTTGATCCGGAAAGGGTTGGGATAACGGGTGCCTCGGGAGGTGGAACGCAAACCTTTATGTTAACTGCATTGGATGACCGCATCAAGGTAAGTGTGCCGACCGTCATGGTGTCGGCGCATTTTTTTGGTGGTTGTGTTTGTGAAAGTGGAATGCCCATTCACCGGGATGGTGATTTTCAGACCAACAATGTGGAAATTGCAGGACTGGCTGCTCCACGCCCCTTGCTCATCATTTCCAATGGTCACGACTGGACCAGCAACAATCCGGAAATAGAATTTCCCTACTTGCAAAAGATCTATGCTTCCTTCGATCAAAAACAACGGGTCAAAAATGTACATCTGCCGATGGAACGGCATGACTATGGATTGTCCAAGCGGTCTGCAGCCTATGTCTTTTTGGCAAAGGAATTGGATTTGAATCTGGGTCTACTGGATTTTGATCAAGCGACAGGTCGTTACAATGAATCATTTGTGACCGTTTTGGCTGAGGAAGAACTTAAGGTATTTGATGAACTGCATAAGCCTCATGATCTTTTGCAGGGGGATCAAGCAGTGATCAAGTTCCTGGAGGATGAGTACATGATCAAGTGACTTTCGTCTTCCGCATTGTTGCCCTACATAAAAACACGGCCATTGCTGACCTTTGTTTCTCTTTAGCTCGGTAGTTTCACCTCGTGAACTTGTGCCTTCTTTGTGAACGTTTTGATGTGCCACGAAGACCTTTAGTCTTGTCAAGCAGGAAGAAATTAAATATTACGATTAATCATCATATATAGTTTTCTTTTTGCTTCCTTTTTCTTTTGTGAATAAACATTGATATGTTAATAACTGACCGATAACCAGGTGGGGCACTTTAGACGAAGTCGAAGGTCAATGAACCTATTTAGTGTTTTAATCCCCTCCTGGTTTATCAAAGCCTTGATACCATATAGAAAATTGGGTTTTCAAGCCCGTTAGTAAGGTCTTAGTAGCAGCTTTGATAGCATCGGTCAATTTTATTAACAAAAAAACTTAAGTTATGAAGTTAGCCTATTTCATTGGAATTGACGTATCCAAGTCCAGCTTCCACTACTGCATTTTAGATGGGAATGCTGAGGTGATTTCGGGAGAGTACATTAACGAGATTGCTGGAGTTGTGGAATTCATTCGATTTGTTCACAATCATGTTGACGGAAACTGGGATCAAGTTGTTTTCTGCATGGAACATACTGGTATTTACTGTACCATATTGCTGAGTGAGCTACATGCAGCTGGGGCAAAAGTTAGTATTGAGTCAGCGTATCAGATCCAACGATCGCTGGGATTGCAAAGAGGCAAGTCTGATCAAGTAGATGCTAGACGAATTGCTGAATATGCCTACAGATACACAGATAAGTTAAATTACTGGAAGCCAAAGAGAAAGATCATTGAGCAACTGACTCATTTGACAACTATGAGAGAGCGACTGGTCAAGGTACGAACTCAACTAACTGTACCGGTACAAGAAGCTAAGGAGTTTTTGGACGATTCAGAATTAGAACTTCTTACACAACCAACAGAAAAGGTCTTGAAGTCAATCGAAGAAACTATCAATGAGGTAGAACAAAAAATTAAGCAAATCCTTAGTTCAGATACCCAACTGAAAAGCATCTTGAAAAGAATAACCAGTATTCCAGGCATAGGGATAGTGACAGCAACTGAACTGATCATAAGGAGTAATGAGTTCAGGAATTTTCAAAATGCAAAACAGTTGGCATGTCACGTGGGAGTTGTACCATTTGAACACACTTCTGGGACCAGTATAAGAGGTCGATCAAGGGTACATCACAAGGCTCATAAAAAGCTAAAAACCCTGTTACACCTTGGGGCCATGGCTGCCATTGGTCGGCAAGGTGAATTCCGAAAGTTCTATGATCGAAAACTTGCCGAAGGTAAAAACAAAATGTCTGTATTAAATGCTGTGAGGAACAAACTCATTCATCGAGTATTTGCTGTTGTTAAGAATGGCACTATGTATGAAGAAAATTACCAATATAAATTTGGATAAACCATAGAAAACACCAAGGCACTAAGATCCTAAACTAGATCTCTGACCTTTATGCCTTTAGTTCGGTAGATTAAGCTTGTGCACTTTGTGACTTGCATTATCTATTATATTCCCTGAGCCAGTTCGCCAGGTATGGATCGTAAACAAAAATCTCATTCTGATCCTTTTGGAGTTTTTCATAAAGCAATTCCTTCTCGATAAGGACTTGTAGTGCCTGGGCTGCAGAAGATTGAGCCATATCGTATTTGGTCAGAAAAGCCCTTTGATTGACACCCGTTACCGATCTTTCTTGAGCAATCGCAGATAGCAATTTCCCTTGATTTTTACTTAGGGCGGCCAGTATTTGCAGATAGTTGGGCTCAAATGAAAAAAGTATTTCATCTTTTATGGTTAGTAACCCCTTTGCATTTATTTCCTGGTGTTGTTTGGCAAACAACCGGTTGCAAAAGTATTGGGTGTAGAAGGTATGTCCCCGGGTCCACTGCAGGATTTCGGCGATATGCTCTGCCGATATTTTCTGCTGATCTTTCGCGAATTGTTTTTCGATAAATTGGCTATAAACCTGCAGGTCTAAAGGCTGGAGATGCAATTGATCTACTAAGTTGTAAAAAGGCTTTTTCGCATCTGAAAACAATGCGAGTAGCAGGTGTCTTTGGCTACCAGAAAATAGGAAATGCACGTTGGGAATTTTATGGATATAGCCCCGTATTGTAGCATCAATTCTGCTGCCAGCTGGATAGTTAGATATTTGTTGAAATTCATCAATGGCACCTGTGGATAGTGAATGGATTGTTCATTGAACATAAATTATGCATCTTAATATACGTAACATAATTTATGATATATTAGTTTAAACGCTAGTGAATACTTGCCTTTCACATCAAGCTTTGGAGAATCTTATCGTAAATTATGATTCATATTTTATGTAACATATAATATGATGCAGGGCTAGAAAAACAACCGGACCAATACCAAAACAACGATGATCATTAGTAGCCAATAAGCCACCTTATTGGCCTGAGGGTAAAGACTGGCAAATTTTGCAGTATACCAGCCCCCGGCAGTCTGCCCAATCGCTAGGATCAAGCCAATATCCCATTGGACCAATCCCTTCCATTGAAAAATTGCAAGCACAATAAGCGTATAAACAGCCACGACAAAAGATTTGAGGGCATTTCCTGCAATGATGCTGTACTTCGCCACCATCACCATCACGGCCAAATAGAAGATGCCCATCCCCATCTGAATAAAACCACCGTAAAATCCCAAAAGGAGATACAGCGGTATAGCCAGAAAAAGATTGATTTTAGGGCTCTTCTCGGTTTCTGCTAGCCACCTCTTTGGATTAACCAATAGGACTAAAAACATCCCCAGCATCAAATACTTGAAAACAAATAGAAATTGTTCGTTGCTGACATTGATAGCCAGCCAAACCCCTAAAATTGCCCCGGCCACAGTCAGAATGATGTTGAGTTTGCTGCGGGAAAAATCCAGCTTACCGTGCCGGTGGAAGGCCCAGCTGCCCGCAGTCGACTGGGTCAACACCCCGATTCGGTTGGTGCCGTTGGCCATATTTCCCGGCAGGCCGATGACTTCGGTAAGTATACTCAGGGTAATCGCAGAGCCGTTACCTGCCAGGGTATTGATGGCACCGGCAATAGCGCCTCCAGCAATGGCAATCACATAGTAATACCATTCCATCACCGGATGGCTTGACAAATTTCTACCAGGACCCCACCCATTGATTTTGGGTGAATGAAAAAGATCATCTTGTTGTTTGCTCCGGGCACAGGCATGTCTTGAATCAGCTGTAGGTTCAGTGCTTGTAGACGATTAAATTCAGTATTGATGTCTTCAACTCGAAAGGCAATGTGATGGATGCCTTCCCCCCTTTTTTGCAAAAATCGATACACCGGGCTTTGGTCATTTAGTGGCTCCAGGAGTTCGATCAGTGGAGCATTGCCATAATCTAGGAACCTCACCCGTACACCCTGGGAAGACACCACCTCATCGTGGATGGGGCGAGCACCGAGTACTTCCTGATATCTGGTAGTGGAAGTTTCTAGGTCTTGCACTGCTAGGCCGATGTGATCTAACGCAAGATCGCTCAATGGCATGGATGATCTCATTTTGATTTGACTGCACCATTATACAACTAATGTGTGACATTCCGGGACGATTGGCATAGTCGCACCATGGCCGTGCGCATCAAATATTGACCGGGTAGTGGCACCGTTTGATTGGCTTAAGCTGAAGGCATGAGAGATGGGGCTGGATATCAATCTACAGGTGGCCCTCCTCCTTGACACACGGCCAAATTGGCAATTGCCGGACTTCGACTTTGCTGGGGTGACTCCGGAATATTCGAGGTCTGTTTGTTGACCAGGTGTACGTCAATGTAGTAAGCAAATCGTGAGAAATCCAATAGGACTGAATCGTCAAAGACCGATTGGGTTTGAAAGCCGTCAGATGCCGAGAAATCGTCTGAATCTAATTCGAGAACAGGGGTTGAGCTTTCGTTTCCGTCTATAGATGATAAAGGGTAACTCTTGAGAAATACGCGTACCGCACATTTATCCTTGTCTATTACCCGAAATCGTGCTTGCAGAAAGGCCGCGTAGGTAAAATCATCTTCACCTACCACCCGGTTGAAAATAAATTGTTGGGTGAGTGGATAGCGGATTTGATAAGTTCCCGTTGGACTGCGATGATCGAGTGTGACCATAGCATCCATGTTGATCGTCTGTGGTACCGCTGGTGCACCCTCCGGAGCCAGTACATTGGGATCTGGAGGAAAACCGAAGATCAGGTGATCCCTCGCAGTTTCATCGGTTACACCAGTGGATGCAACACTTGACCAGCAGTTTTGATAGTGAAATAAAGCAGGTGGATCACCGATGGTACCACAAGACCGAGAGAAAGTGGCTATTGCCACAGGCAAAATAAAGATCAAGCTTTTCATTTTGGGAGGATTTTGAGATGATTGAAATCAGGAGAAAGTATTTTCTTTTGCAGATCCATACGATCATATTGCTTCTCTCAAAGTTTCTTTAAAAGAGGGAAAGCCACTAACAGTTGGGTTCCTCACTTTGACACTATGGTTGCAAAATCAGTGAATTCAATGCAGTTTTGATTTGATCGATGCCGTCGAAGGCTACCATAACGAGACGAGGAAAGCCTTTTCAGAGATTTGGTTCATCCTCCTGGAGATAGAGTGCAGATAACCGAATGGGTAGACAAATTTCTTTGCGAGAACGTATACAATTTTTTACTGGAGCAACGGGATAGATTGAATGGTGGTACACCTGATGATGTTTTCAATGTTCTTTCATAGGCCTGATCAGCTATTCTCGTCATAGCCAACAGAATCCAGTAACTAGCGCTCCAAATTTCGTCGATCTGACATTAGTTACCTGGAATATGCGGTTTCACAACAAATCCCGACATCACGGTTCCATCCTGATTATACCGCGTCACTGGCAATTGGAGGGGTGGCTGGTCCTTTTCTACCCAATCTTCCAGTGCCGATAGTGGGTCTACACTGTCACCGGTTATTCCCAGGTTTCTAAATGCTGTGCAATGATCCATACCTGGAATCAGAAACAACCGGAAGAAATCCTTTGTCTCCTCTCCATATTCCTTATAATTCTGATTGTAATAATCGACTGATAGTTGATAAGGGATCACAGGATCAGCAAAACCGTGGTAGATCAACATTTTGCCACCTTCGTCCTTAAAGGATTGCAATGAAAGATGGTCAACATTCAGGATGTTCCCCATATAATCCATTCGCTCCGGATCTGTGTTGAAATCAAAATCAAAAACTGAATAGTCATCTCCTGGGTCTTCTTTAAAGACGATGTATCTCAACATTTCCTCCGAAGGAATAAATTCATCGAAGGGATCATCCGATTCTCCCAGCAGCCAAAAACCCCAAAAGGGTTCTGACGATATCGGCAGGTCGAAGTTTAAAAGTTTTTCTCCTTTTTCATTCACTGGCCCTTGGTACCACTTTTTCAGCACTTCCACTTTTTCCCTGCTCAGACAATTTTTTTCATCCCAGCAAATCAGATCTTCTGGATCAAATCGGCAATGAGCAGGCTCACTGACCAGCCCGTCCGCTTTTCCATCAAGTTTGTCGCACACATCGTAGACCGCTCTGCTAATAAGCGGAAGATCTTCTTTGGTAAGAATATCTTTACCATCAGGCCCGGTATTGGTTTGACGAAGCCATACCATCAGTATCACGACATCCGTCCAATTGATGACCGGGGCTTCGGAAATGACTCCGTCAAAATCTGTGGGATACCTGGAGGCTGCCATAACGGCCTGCCTCCCTCCCGTGGAACATCCCCAGAAATAGGAATAACTGGGCTCCTGTTCATAAAATGTTTTGATCAATTCTTGTGTGGCCCGCAACGTTTCATGAACTGCCCGATGGGAAAACTCCCTTTCCGCTTGTGGATTGTTATCAGCCCATGAAAAATCCCTGATGCTGGTCGACCAATGTCCTGAATTCATCGTTGCCGTGGCATAACCACGTTGCAATGCCGTCTTCAATTTTCCTGAAATATCCGTTGGTAACGTACCACATCCCAAGCCGCATCCACCAATAAATATTTTCTCATTCCATTGATCGACCGGAAATCTCATCAGAAAATAATTGGAAGGCATGGTATATCCCCTTATCAGAACATGCGTTGGTAAATCTTCTGTGGCTTCGATCACTGCAGTAGAGAGTATCACAACATTTTGTATAAACGCCTCCTCGACTTTAGCTCGCAATTGGTCAACTTCTGAGTCACTCCGTTGAGCACCAAGAGGCAGGAATGATAACATTAGGAAAACCCAAGTGATCATGAGTTTAAAAGGGGTAGAATTACTTCCGTTACTATAATATTTGTTGCTTGGTTTAACGCACTTCAAGCGATTAATTTTTTTCATTTTGTCTTTCGTTTGTGATAAAGTCTCCTTTTGGTCTTCAATTCAACATGTGAGACACTAAAGGGGCTCCTTTTCTTCAGCCATCTTTTCTCTTTTTGATTTGGCATCGGAGAGGATGAAATTTGTGATGTTCTCTATTTAGAAGTACCCTGTTGTGAATTTGTTGGTCACTTTTCTCCTAAATACACTTCAGATGCTTTTTGTTAAGAATATGGTTACGAAACAATAATTAATTCCGATCTAAAAAATCAAGAACTGCTTGATCTACAGCTTCCGGATCCTCAAAATAGAGGCCGTGAGAAATGTTCTCAAAACGAACCATCTCACTTTGGGGCAAGAGGCGATGCAATTCATTCGAGATTTCAACCAAATGCGTGGGCGACCTATCTCCGACTAACAACAATACCGGCAAATTCAACTGCTGGATACGTGTTTGATCAAGGCGTAGGAATCTTTCGGTCATGGCAATACCCCACAGTTCCGACAAGTTATCCAGACAACCTTCCTTCACTTCGCGTGGAACCTCGCTGAGTGAAAAATCGTCCCCCATGACCCCTTTCAAAAATAATTCCACACCATCTTCATTCCTACCTTCACGAAAGGCCTCTGCCGCTGGACCAAGGTTGTCTTGCAAAAAAGCCTCAAGACTGGCCTTCCCTTTTTCCGAATTATCGAGCAAAGAGACAGCAGGAGGTTCACCTAATACCAGCGAAGCTACAAGGTCGGGGTGATCAAGCGCCATAGTCAGGGCAGTAAAAGCCCCGTAAGAATGGCCAACTAGATGCACCTTTTTCAATCCTAGCTTTTCAACAAGAGTGTAGAGGTCATCAGCATGGATTCGTACAGAATAATCCGCACCCTTGTCAAACACCTCTTTATTGGGATATGCATAACGGCGACTATATGCCACTACGTGGTAATGTTTGGCATAGGGCCCCATGCGCGACGTCCATTTCCGGTAATCACCTACGGTTCCATGAATAAAAATCAGGGGATCACCTGTCCCTTGACTGATATAATGGATTTTTTCACCACGGATATCGACAGCTTTGGGCTGGTCGACCATAGAGGTGGTAGTGGTTTCCTGTTGTACGGTGCTATTAGGGATTCTGCAGCTTAAAAAACCAGTTATGATCAGTAGTATCAGGATGAATTTCGAAATATTCATATCATGTATTTGCAAAGTAATGGAGGTTTGAAGTCAATGCCTTAAGGATTGATATTAAGGTAGTTACGTTAGTGTTGAAGCATTTGTACCATAACTGCAAATACTTACACTATTGTTTCATTAGAGGTGCTGATGCAACTTATCCGGCTATTTCACTAGGCTTTTGTTCAAGTCCTCTTTAATTTCCAAAATTATTTAGCGATTCATCAACTCCGCAATTTGCTGTTCCAGCTTATCCTGGCGTTTTTCCTGCTGCTCCAACCTTGTTTTGAGCTGATCATTTTGCTCTTTGAGAGAATGGATGTCATTTTCAATACGCTGATTCTTGGCCTTAAGGGCATCATTCTCTGACTTCAGCGCTTGGATGGCCAGCATCATCACACCATCTGCATCGATGGTGGAGATGGTCTTGTCTCCTTCGCCCAGTCCAAATACTGCGTAGAAGTCTTCTGCCACCGGACCGATGTGTTTTTCCTGAGGGCGTTGCTTATAATGCCATTGCTGGATTTCGAGCTGGGCAAGTTTATTCAACATTGAGGATGCATTTACGGACGTGAATTTGTCTTTGAGGATGCGGCTGGAAGGATTGCTCAATCCAGCCGTCACCTCAAAAGTGCCATTGATGCGGACGAAGTCGTTATCAAATTCTCCGTAAATGAGGGGTTCGTCATTCCCGAATGTATTGGCGGTATCTACGTCGATGTATAGTCTTAGGTTGACGTCTTCATTGGCAATGGTTGGGCCGGCACCATATCCTAGCATTACGTTTCCGGAACCTTTAGATCTCCGACCAGAGAGCCGGCCAAAAAACGAGTTAAAACTTCCCGAGGAGTTGGCTAAAGCTGCGTTGTCTCCATAAAAGCTGTTGGAGCTGCCGGTGGTATTTGCTTTAGCCGCATCTTGTCCGAAAAAACTGTTAGCATTTCCAGTTGTATTAATGATACCTGCATCTTCACCAAAGAAACTATTGGAAACACCGGTGGTATTGTCCCGACCAGCATCCTCTCCAAAAAAGGAATTGTTTTCTCCGGTAGAATTAGAAGCACCTGCATTATCTCCGAAGAGGCTATTTCTACTTCCGGTGGTATTTAACCGGCCTGCATCTTCGCCAAAGAAACTATTCGCAGCACCGGTGGTATTCATCATTCCTGATTCATGACCAAAGAAGCTATTATTAGCACCAGTGGTGTTTTGTTGACCGGCATCCTCACCAAAGAAGCTATTGGAACTGCCAGTGGTATTTTGTTTGCCTGCATCCTCTCCAAAGAAGCTGTTGTCGTTTCCAGTCGTGTTGGCCGCACCTGCATTATCTCCAAAGAAGCTGTTCCGGCTTCCTATAGAGTTTAGCCGGCCCGCATCTTCACCAAAGAAACTATTAGCTCCTCCACTGGTATTGCTCAAGCCTGCATCTTCTCCAAAAAAACTATTGGAAGACCCAGTAGTGTTTTCTTTACCTGCATCCTCTCCGAAGAAGCAGTTGTCATTTCCGGTGGTGTTGGCAGCACCGGCATTATCTCCGAAGAAGCTGTTCCGGCTTCCTATAGTGTTTAGCCGGCCCGCATCTTCACCAAAGAAACTATTGGCTCCGCCACTGGTATTGCTAAAACCTGCATCTCTGCCAAAAAAACTGTTGTTGGAGCCACTATTATTTCTTCCTGCATCTCTGCCGAAAAAGCTATTGGAGCTCGCTGTCGTGTTAAAAATCCCTGCTCCTGTACCAACAAAAGTGTTTGAGTTACCAGTAGTATTTTTTTCACCTGCATCCCTACCTATGAATGTGTTGTGGGTACCCGATGAATTGTCACTTCCGGCTCCGGTGCCGACAAAACTGTTGGTGCCGGTGCAGTCAGAAGTGCATTGCGCACCAACATCAATGATCGCTAACGAACAAAGTAAAAGAACAAATAAGTACAGATAATTCATGTTTCTGAAAGGTTTAAATTTGAAATCGTGGTGTAACAGTGGCGTTTTGTGTTTTCATAGGCCAATGGATTTGCTTGTTTTTCAAACCACAACGTGTAGAAAGTCGCTGGTCATTGTGGCTGGCGTTTCGATGGTTATTGCCAAAACCATCCTGTTAAGCCTTGATACAAAGCTAGTTGCCTAAAGCCTGGACCTTTTACACCATACTTGCAATAGTTTTCACTATCGTTGCATGGGACATGAAAGAGAGATTAGTTATTGCTATTTTTTTTCAGGTCTTGGCGAAATTGGGAAGGGTTGACACCAAATTCTTCTTTGAAGGTTCGCGAGAAGTAAGCCAACGTGTGAAAGCCGGTCGCAAAAGCGATATCAGAGATATTCATAGAGTGGTCCCGAAGCAATTCAGAAGCATGCTGAAGCCGAATATGTCTAATGAATACAGCCGTAGACATACCAGTGATCGCCTTCAGTTTTCGGTAGGTTTGGGATTGACTGAGATGAAGCTCATTGCTCAGGGTTTCAACAGAAAGATCTTGACTATCGAGGTGAGTTAGCACTATTTCCTCGACCTTTTGAACGAAAGGGTCCTTCTCAGCTGCAGGCACTACCAAATTGTCTCTTAACTGCTTGCCATATTTCTCTTGTAATAAGGCTCTTACAGCCAGTAATTTGCCTATGCGTACTAGTAATTCTTCTTTGTGAAATGGTTTAGTGAGATAAGCGTCTGCCCCAAGCCGTAATCCGGATAACCGGTCTTCCACGGTTGCTTTGGCGGTCAGCATGATGACCGGTATGTGGTTGGTGCGCTCATCCTCCTTAATAGCTTGACAGAAGGCAAAGCCATCCATTTCAGGCATCATGACATCGGTGATGATCAAATCGGGAATGCATTCAATGGCCATTGCCAAGGCTTCTTTGCCATCTACGCAGTAGGCAAGTTGATAATCACTTTCCAGGCAAGACTTAATATACAGTGCTACATCCGCATTATCCTCTGCCAGCAGGACCATCGGAAGATGATTAGGAGAAATGGCAACCCGATCAACATCTTTCGGCTGATGGTTAACTGGCATTAACTTGGGTCCTGTTGAATTTGATTCCGATTTTTCATGATTTATGGGAAAATACACTCGAAAAGCGGTGCCCTCGTCAAAGTTGCTGGTGACTTCTATCCGACCGCCTAATACCTGCATTAATTCCTTCACCAAAGCCAGGCCGATGCCAGTACCCTGCCTGCCATCCAGCGACTCGACGCGATGAAATCGATCAAAGATATGCGGCAGATCAGCTTCACTTATTCCAATGCCATCATCTCTAATTTCGATCAGTAACTCGTTAATTTCCTTCTTTAAAAACACTTCTACCAGCCCACCTGCATTGGTAAACTTTACGGCGTTTGCTATTAAGTTTGTCAGAATTTGCTCTAGTTTACTGCGATCTATATTTAAATAAAGCTGCTCTTCGAAAGATTGAAAACGCAACTCAATTTCTCTTATCTCTGCCAAAGATTGATGTGCCTCGACAAGATATCCTGTAAAGGGTACTACATCAGTGTATTCCTGCACCACATTCAACCTTCCAGCCTGCACTTTAGAAAAGTCAAGCATTTGATTTACCAGTCCTAGTAATTTCTGACTATTGCGGATGATCATCCTCAATTTGTGTTGTTGATCATCCTTAACCTGTGATTGCAACTCGCCAGCCATCCCACCAATCACTGTTAAGGGTGTCCGGAATTCGTGAGTTATATTGGTATATAGATTGGTCTTGACTTCATCCAATTCTTTTAGTCGCAGAGCCTCCTGTTTTTGATCTCGTTGTTTAACATAAAACCGAAAGAAATAATAAATAATTGCTGCAGATATTATGATGTATAGTAGTTTTGCCCACCACCTCCAATAAAGAGGGGGCAAAATTCGGAATTTCACTGGCTGCGCTTCTAGTCCTCGTAACCCACTGCTGTTGATACCCTGGACTCGAAAAGTGTACTGACCCGGCCTGAGACCAGTAAAACTAATTGAGCGCTCCTTAACAGGACCAAACCACTCGTCGTGTAAACCCATGAGCATATAGCGGTATGATACCTTAGCTGGTCTAGTGAAACTGGTGCAGTGATAATCAAATGTGACCACATTGGTACCAGATCGAAAGCGATAGGAATAATCGTCCGCCTTGCGCATTGGCTTATAGCTAGTGAGTTCAGATTTCCTATCCTGTGTTATGATTTGCGAGATGAAGGTTCTTGGTTTTTCATTATTTATTGGCAATTGATAGGGATTGAAGTGAACTACTGCGGTGTTGGTGACAACCCATATCAACCCCTTAGCATCTTGTGTGATCTTTATCTTGGCCGTAGCTACATTTGGCCAACCATCCTCTCTGGTGAAATTCCGTTTCTTCCCTAAACCAAAATCCGTACTGAATCTGCTGAATCCGTATTGATGAAAGACCCATATATGATCTGTGGTGTCCAATGATACCCCCAGCACTACATCTGACATCAGCCCATCCTTTCTGCCATAGGTATTTAAAATTTGGGGATTGTCATCTTCGTCAAATCCTAGATATAATAATCCACGGCCTTGTGTTGCGAGCCAAAAATTTTTCTCACTATTGTTGACAATGCCACTAATAGGGGGCAGTGGCCTATCATCGAGATTATATTCAAATAGTCCGTCACCCACTACCTCAAATATGCCGCTTTCACTTATTGCCCAATAGCGCCCGTCGGGACCTTCCACCATATCAATAAATACTGGAATTTCATTTCTTTTGCCCTGAGCCAACTGATTCTCAAAATGCACCTTAGTGTCTGAATAAAAAATCTGGCTTATCCCTTCATATCCTCCACACCAGAATGAACCATTGCTAAACGTTTTAAAAAAGTGAATTTCCGTATCAAACAATCCGCTCCTTTGGTCAAAAACCTGATATTCTCCCCTATCTCCTAAATAAATAATTCCCGACATGGATGTTCCTATCCATAGATGTTTCTTATCATCTTCATAAATTACTTCAGTGACCGAATTATTAGCTACGGGTATGCTATCGAATGATCTAATTTTTCTGTCGCTAGCATCCAGGAGATGTCCACCTGCTGTTCCAATTAAAATCTGTCCATTATCTCGTGCGACAATAGAATGATTCAACCCCACTTCACCATTCGTTGATCTGCTCTGTGCATGAACAAAGCCCGGGGTCAGCATAATTAAATTCCCCTCTGCACCAATGAGAATGTTTCCCTCGCGATCAACAATCATATCTTTAAAATACAGGTTATTAAAATCCTTGAATTGATAGATCGTATCCCAATTATTATTCTTAAATCGCATGAGCTCAAGTGTTGTAAGGAAATAGATCGCATCATCCGTGGTGTAAGATATGTAGGTGGCCGGCAGTGTTTTTTGGACTATTTCACCATCTTTCAAAAGGTGTAACCCCATGTTCTCGGATCCAAAATAAACACTATCCCGGGTTAGCGGCACAATTTCCGAAATCATGGTTTTGCGACCTTGTGAGGACCATTCCTGAGTCATTTGTCCATTGGTTAGCCGCATCAATTGAAAATCCATCCCTACCCAAATTCCACCTTCATCATCGGTTTTTAAATCCCAGACTCGTCGAGTTATGGCCTCCCTTCGCCAATGGCTAGAATCCACCAACCATTCTATCTCGGTCCTGTTGTGCTCTACCACGGCTTGCCGTTGCTCAGAAGTAATTTGTAGAGGAGCAAATTGTAAACCACCGATGAGGAGGTTATCATTATTATCAATGTGCAAAGTGGTGATATGATGCCCTATTCCCGGCACATGCGCTACTTGATCATCCAGAACGTAGAAGAGACCATAAGCACCGCCAGCCCAAATAATTCCAGAAGAATCCTGGACAATGTCTTTCATCATTACCAGGGTTGTTTGATCCTCATAGTATTGGTGCGTAAAGGAGTGTCCATCAAATCTACTTAGCCCTGCCCTTGTGCCAAACCAGATGTACCCATCCTTATCCTGTAGCATGCAGTAAATATCCGTCGACATCATTTCAGCTTGCTCGGGTATCACTACAACGTCGTAGCTTTCAAAGTCCTGGCCATATGCAGAACACAGAGAAAGGAGATATAAGTTAAGGAGGAAAAACCTGATAAATTTGCAGTTCATTCTTGACTGGACGGGTTCTACTAAAAGAATATACAACCTTTTCGTAAGTTCAAAAATTGCTTTCTGATTGTTGGTATAATAACATCCAGCAGCATCCATGCCAAATGAGCATAGGCAATAAACCGATTGGGGATAATTATGATTCAATCAAGGGTACCTCTAAAAAAATCTGAGTGAGATCGGTTTTGAAATAGTTTGGAATTAGATCAGTAGGTAAACACATTAATTATTGTCTACAATTTCTTCATTGGGTTTGCCATCTATTCGTTGTCGTCGCTTGCAGGGAACCCGCCCTGCTTCACTCCTGCCGCCTCAACCTGGCAAACCCAATATTGAAATTCTTACGTAAAACTAATGTGTTTTCCTACTAGCGAATTGAATGAGCATAGTCCCGAGAGCTCGGTACTACGTGATTGAAATTCAACGAAGTATAAATTCAAAAGATTCAAAAAACCAATGGCGAAGCCATTATGTCCGATCCACGAACGGGGTTTTAAGAGGTACCCAAAAATGATACAATTCAATATTTTTCCCAAGCTAGACGTTGGCAAAAATCCCAAGTTCTCTGGATTTCTCCCATGCACCGCGGGTAAAGTCAGGTATCTTGACAGGGATATTACCCAACTCGATGGATATTTTGGTCAATGGAATAAGACACGACCAGGCAGCGGCATCGTAGACATCCATATCTAGTGGCCAGCCGTTGTTGAGACAGTCGATCAAACGGTAAATTTGGACAAAATCCATACCGCCGTGACCTCCGTGTTCTTTTATTTCTTCCGCGAGCTTGGCCCAGATGGGGTGACGGTACTTCTCTCGATATTTCTGGTACTTGTCTTCTTCTAACCAGGAGTGGCCCATGCCAGCTATGGAAAGCCGGCTGGGATAACCCTCGTGATAGGCCATGGTGCCGGCCAATGCGTTGATGCGACTGTAAGGTCGAGGAGTCACTACATCATGTTGCACCAAAATCGTACGCCCTTGAGCTGTCTTGATCAGGGTATTGTTCATATCGCCATGGGCAATGTCTTTGACGCCATGAAATGGATTATCTGATGGTACGGTCTGCGCCATTTCGGAGAGACTGGCTTCTTTACTGCTCATAGAAACCAGACGGTCAAATTTATCGCCCCGGTTGATGTCCATGTATTGGGCTACTGGTCCCAACCCATGGGTAGGATACAGGTTGCCATCTTGCTCCATATTGGCTTTCATGCGCCAATTCTCATAGTAATGCTGGTCACCAAGTAAGCTATCACGCAGGTTGTGGATATAGGCAGCCTCTCCATAGGTCAATGTGCCAAAGACGCCTTGCTGTACCATATTGAGCACCCACAGTTCCTCATCGCCATAGCAAACATTTTCCAACATCATACAATTGAGCTGGGTCTCCTCGGCTTTATCCACTAAAGCCCAACACTCATCCAAGGTCCAGGCTGCAGGTACTTCCACTGCAACGTGCTTTCCTTGATCCATGCAATATAACGCCATGGGTACATGATCTTTCCATGGTGTGCAAATGATGACCAGATCGATGTCATCCCGTTGCACCATTTCTTTCCAGGCTTCTTCTGAGTCGCTGTAGGTAGCCGGTGATTGCCCTTTATCCTTAAGGTTGTTTAAGGTCTTCTCGACTTGCTCAGGCCTGATGTCGCATAGGGCGGTGATCCTAGCCTTGTCCGGGAAGAGGGCGTTGACCAGCTTTGCTTGCCCAGTACCCCGGTTGCCCAAGCCCAGCATGGCTACTTTTACTTGTTCAATCGGAGGTTTCGATAGACCAACTACCGATGATTGATTGGATGGCCTCCGATGCATTTTTTCATAATAAGCATCAAGCCATTCAGTTTTATCGGCAGTCTTTCGAGCTCCTAAACCAAGCCAAGCAGCTGCCACTGATGTGTATTTCAAAAATGAGCGACGATCTCTCATGGTATTTGTTTTTTTTAGCAGGTACTCTATTTACTCCCTTTGTGGCTGATATACTGCCATTCAGCAACCACTTAATGGCTCTTTTGAATTCATACTATGTTGAACCTCAATCACGTAGCTCTGTGACTGATTTGGTCCACCACGTCCTGAATACAAAATAGCTCAAAGCCGGTAGGCCCCAGGAACAAGATAGAGGACTCCAGGAATTGTAAAATACAAAAGTTTGTCTGTCCACAACCAACCTTTGTGGCGACATTCTCTCATTTTTCAGTTTCACATTGGTACGGTCACTGTAACGAGATGGCCCTCATCGTGGCCGAACTTTAGGGCACCACTGATCTCCATGGCTCGATGACGCATATTTCCAATCCTTGTCCGGAGGCAGAATGTATCTGCAGGATCTCAGATCATCTATTATTGACGGCAGAACTTGATCGTTTTTGCTGGGATAAGTGAATGGTGTCCCATTTGCCCCTTCACAATGCTGGGTGAATATGATTTATTGGTTGCTTGGCGAGCAGTTAGATCTCCTTTTTGGCTTTTGAGATCTAATCTCGTCCGGGTTAAGGTCACTATTTATTGGCTACAGCTTTGGGGTATCACTTCGAAAATAGCCCCATTCTCAATGATACTCTCAGGCAATATAATGACTTGAGGTGCCTTGAGAATGACTTGGTGGGAAATAGGAATAAACGCATCATGGTGTACAGTAATACTGGTTTGGGCTTCATAGGTACCATATAAGGGACAGTACAATGGGGTAATAAAAATGTGTATTGGACAGTTGGTGAATGGATTTTCATAAGCACCTATATCCACACGGTTTCTGACCCTCATCAAACCATCCAGATCATCAGTGGGTAAATGAAGTCCTGTAGTATCTGGGGTCCCTGCTTCGATGCCAGGGGATCCTTGACGAAGCCGTAGGTTCGGCCCGGAGGATTCAATAAAATCAGGTGGTGAATCAATATTATTCTGCCCGTGGACTCCTGAAGGAAAGACAACCGATCCATTTGGTGTGCCATCATCAAAAACAGAATAAGACAATGCTGTTTCAGCGCCATCGTTATTGTGAATCTCGTCGCCGTTATCCCAAAAAATGCAGTTGGCAGCCGCTGTACTGGTGTTCCAATTGCGAATGGCTCCTCCTTCATGCCAACCGATATTCTTATAAAAAGTGCAATTGATGATCTCAGAAGTATGAACACCTTGAAAATCGTAATTAAAGATTGCACCTCCGTAAGAGTGCGCTTTATTCAAATAGAATTCTGAACCAACAATTCTTGACCAACTTATTCCCATGTGGGAAAAATTATATATCGCGCCACCGAGATCAGACTCATTTTGATCAAAAACGCAATTAATGACTTCCAGCGAGCAAACACCATTGATATTGAAATTCCATATGGCTCCAGCAGCATAACTGGTATAATTGTGGGTAAATTCACAATGACGAAAGGTAATATCACAAACACCACCAGAACCGTTGTTGATGACGCCACCTCCGGAATAAGTAAAGTTGTCTTCAAAAAGGCACTGATCGAAGAAGGTCCGACACGTGCCATTGCGACCATCATTATACACGGTGCCACCATAGGAGCCGTAATTTTCGGCGATCACACAACGCCGAATGGTGGGGCTGGCTTCGCGGCCAGCTTTATTTCCGTTGATAAAGATGGCACTTCCAACCTGATGTGGAAAAGTTGATTGCGATGAATTTCCATATTCGATTTCAAAACCATCCAGCAAACAAGATCTCAGGATCGAACCTGAAGGAGTGGTGCCATCAATGAATACAACATGGTATACATCATCGGTGCTATCTTCAACAATGCCTATATCTCCATTGAGCAGTACTTCGTATAGATCCGGATCCCTTTCTGAGAGCGAAGTTTCATCACCAGCAAAGCCTCCATACAAAGCAATATTCTTGTTGATGTAAAATGTCTTTTCGCGTTCTTCAAAAATACCGTTGCTGTCGGTATCGAAAATTTTGGTTGGAAAATATTCACCACTGGCCACCCAGATGCTGTCTCCAGCATGGGCTGAATCTATGGCTTGTTGGAGATGACCAAATGCTGTTGCCCACGAATCTCCAGACGGGCCAGTTGCACCAGGTTTTACAAACAGTTTGGAGTTTTGGCCTGACAAGACCGAAGACCAGCTAAACGAAGCCAGAAAAAAATAGAAAAATGTATTGTTAAGATGTTTGGCCATCAATTGCATGAAGATAATGACTTGAATGGTTTCTGTTTATCCTATTGTCGCTTCCCAAAGGCTACAGGTGTTTCATCAGAATATGATGTGATACCATGGGCAGATGATAAATGTCATTATACAGCCAGCACAGTGAGCTTGAGGCCAACCGTTTGCAATGAAGCCCTGATCAGTATTTCAGGGGATGAGTCCATCCAACCAATGAACAATATTGAGCAGCAGCTGGTAATTCTGTTTCGCTTCGGGATGATTCATCCCCATCTTTCTCCGTTGAGGTCCAGCCAACTGAGCGGTAAACATGGCGGCCTCGCCAAAGACGACCACTCGACCCTCTCCATGCCTTTTGAAGGCTCCCTGTGACCAACCATCAGCCGGCATTCTCCTGGTTGCTTCATTAAAGACCCATGCCGTATCAGGCAGAAAGTTTACAAATCGCTCATCCAGATTGAGTATGGAGTGAGCATCGGGAGGGCACCTAAAGGCTTGACCGGTAAAACTGAGCACGCTGGTGACCGCTTCATCAGAATAACGGCCTTCAGTAATGACGTTCTCCGTGATTGCTCCCATTTCGGCTGAAAACTGCGACGGACCGCTGGTACTCGTGTCCATGGCAAATCCATCAGTAAAGTCGAAACCAAAAGCACTGGCCAGTGACTTGGCTGCTCCTCCCATGGGCATATGATCGGCAATTAAGAAAAGGCTTCCCCCACGTTGAACCCATTGATCTACAATTCTTATTTCATCATCAGTAAATGCGGAATAGTTGGGTAGTGTCCAATCGTTGACTTTCCTTTCATGAAGGGCATTTGAAATGACCAAAATTTTACACACTTCTAACGCATTGGTCTTGAATTGCCCACGAAAGGAGTCAATTTGGTATCCGTCCCGCCGGAGCAGTTGGGCGAAAGGTTGATACCTGCCATCAGCTGTGTGAAAATTGTGATGACCAGCATCGATCAAAATCTGGGGTCCCGTGCCCGTATCATAGGCGGGATCAACAATGGACGGTAGATAATCTTTATCAGAAACTTGCTGGGCAAGAAAAGTCCATGGAAGAACCGTGAGCAAATAGATGAGAACTTTGGGGTAAAACATCAATCGAGATTATATCCACAAACCACAAAGGTATCACCTATTTGTCAGCCTCAGTCTATCTTCGCCCTTGCTATGGATCGAGAAATCGCTTAAGGATTGGAGACTGTCAATCCTTCACCGGGTTTCCATTTATCGTACTCCATATAGCGAGCAGTAGCTTGTGCGGCTTCGATTCCAAATATCTTACTAACTACGTGGAGCGCTCCGTCAATTCCAGCCGAAACACCAGCAGTAGTGATGATTTTCCCATTGTCGACCCAACGAGTGTTTTCCAATATTTCGGTTTTGGTGGCTGATTCCTTAAGCCGATCAATGGCACCATGCCAGGTCGTTGCCTTTAGACCGTCCAAAAGTCCAGCTTGTTGTAGGATGAATGCGCCCGTGCAAACGGACAATGCTACTTCCAAGTCAGGCTCAACTGCCCTGATCCAATCGAGCAATTTTGAATTGCTGCTGACTGCACCAGTATTTCCTCCAGGTAATACGATGATGTCAGGTGCTGGGGCATCTTCCAGGGCATACTCGGGTATGATTTTGACAAAACCCTGACTGACGATCGGCTCTGTAGAAAGTGACACGGTATATACATTAAACGCACCTTTATCGGTGTGGGTGGCAGCAAATACCTCACCAGGGCCGCTAAAATCCAGGATTTCGACACCGTTATGGATGAAGATGGCTACGTTTTTAACCTGTTCTTTATTGATCAGGATCATTCCACAGTGAGGGCAGGTGCCAGCTTCAGAATACACCTGGGTGTCGCATGAACCATCTCCACATGGAGGGCATACAAAGGAAGGTCCATGTGAATCACCCTGGCTGAAAACGCTGTTGGGCGAGAAGAATAGGGTACTTACCAGAATTATTAATAGGCTTGTTTTCATAGTTTATTAATGATTTGAATGTCCAATCAAAACTGAATTCGATGGCAACCACGATGACAAGTTAAGATGAGTTTGACGCAATCGCATGAAATGTCTTATATTGACGAATTAGTGTCTGTATAAGTCGTAATGTGGAGATGAAAATGGGAGTTTAATGACAAAGAGAATCATCTTTCTACTTTTTCCTCATACCCATTTGATGGATCTTGCTGGTCCAGCTCAAGTGTTTTATGAAGCCAGGCAATTGGGAGGTCGCGATTATCAAATGATTTATACTTCAATGACTTCAAAGGTTACTTCAGAACAAGACCTGATGTTTTCTGGTCTTAGTCCTATTCAAGAAGTCGAGCCTAATCCGGCAGACTTTATCTGCGTGCCTGGTGTAGATTTTAGACGCTTTCAAGCTGGTGAGCTCGACTTTTGGATTGAGCAGGTTGCACCCTGGATGCAGAAGCAACACCGAAAAGGGGTGTTTGTAGGATCGATATGTTCAGGGGCGTTGATTTTGGCAAAAATGAGGCTATTGAATCACCATCGTTGTACGACACACTGGAAATGTCTTGATTATTTGCAGGATACGTTCCCAAGAACGGTAGTTGAGCATGATCGATTGTACACCTTCGACCGCAATATTTTTACCAGTTCCGGTATGACGGCTGGGATTGATATGGCATTGGCCTTAGTGGAGAGATGGGATAGTCCATTGATTGCAGCCCGTGTCGCCCAAGAAATGGTGATCAATATCCGGCGTCCTGAGAATGTTACTCAGCGCAATATTTTCCTGGATTTCAAAAATCATTTTAACGCCGATGTTTATCGGGCGCAGCAAATACTTTCTACTGAGCTGAGATCGACTTTTACGGTGGGTGATCTTGCCCGGCAACTTCATCTCAGCCCACGTCACCTTGCACGGCTGTTTCGAGATCATACAGGGGAAACCATTCAAGCCTATAGAGATCGAGTGCGTATCAAGTTGGGTGAAAGACTGTTGCAGCATTCTGAAAAGTCAATAAAAGAAATTTCCATCGAATGTGGATTTGAGAATACCCGGCAATTCCTGCGAATATGGAAAAAGTATCGTGGCTGTACTCCAACGGCTTACCGAAGCAAAGATGCTGGCGCAATTAAAAAGTAATGATATTACTTAGAAAATTACGGTCTCCCACAGTAATATATCTTACGATTTAGCCCTCTGGTTGCCAGCATTGGTTTGCCATCTGATTTGTAGTAGAGTGTATACTGGAATTTCGGGATGGATCATTGGTTCCAGCAGTCAACTATATTATATCTGCGAGGGGGAGGTTATATCACTCAGCTCAGATTATTTTCATTCTTTTCTTTTACAAATACAATAGAAATCATTACATTTATTTTACAAAATCAATACTAATGGGTAAAAGCCTGGGAGAATTTGAAGAACTCATACTGACTTTTGTTGCCATTCTGGAGGATGGGGCCTACGGCAATGCTATTGTGGAAGCCATCAAGGAGCACCTAGATCGAGATGTAAATCTTAGTGCTACACATATTACATTATACCGGTTAGAGGATAAAGGACTTGTTAGTTCTGTTATGGGCGGTGCGACGGCTACCCGTGGTGGCCGCAGGAAACGATTTTTTCAAATTACCAACGCGGGTAGGTGCAGGCTTGAAGATCTGCAATCTCAACGTGTCAAAATGTGGAAACTCCTTCCTAAAATGAACTTTCAAAAATGAAGACTCTTCCCTTTCCCATAAAAGTATTACGTACTTTTTGTCCTGACAAACTCTTGGAGAGTATTGAGGGTGATCTTTTGGAAAAGTACGCCGGTGACCGGCGAGTCTATTCTGAACAGACAGCCAACCTTAGATTGTGGTGGAATGTAATTCGTCTTTTTCATCCCGGTATATTGCTGCGCAATAAATGGCCTGGATCTGTATTTTCATTGCCTTTATTCGCCAATTACCTGCTTACAAGTCGGAGGCACCTTGCGAAGGATCCTTTCTATACCGCGACAAATGTCCTCGGATTATCACTGGCTTTTTCATTCGCCTTTCTATCCCTACTTTATATACAACAGGTGAGGTCTTATGATCAGTTTCACCAGCACAAAAATGCGGTATACAGAGTCGCTCATAGAATAAGCAACACAACCACCGGTCAGCTGAAAGACCACAGCGCCGTAACGGCCATTCCAATATCAAGGGATCTTGCCCAGGCAATTCCAACCATCTTAGATTATACCAGAATCGCCAGTGCAGCGGCCACCATCAAGCTGGACCAAGAACCTTATCAGGAAAAAATTCATTTTGTCGACGCTGGCTTTTTTAACATGTTCGACTTTCCAATATTGGAGGGGAGGGTGGACTGGACCATCAACACCCGTTCAGTGATGCTAGCCGAGCATAAAGCCAAACAATTATTTGGCAGTATCGATATTGTAGGTGAATCCATCCACCTCGATTTAGGAGACAGCTTGATCACCTTGCTGGTTGCCGGAGTGGTGGATGCCAGAATTCAACAATCGAGCCTGCCATTCGATTTTTTACTTCCTTTTCAGCTTTATCGCGTGATGACCTCGGAAGAGTACTTCGATTCTTATCGCATGGGTCTAGTGGAAAATTATATTCATGTAGAACGCAATCACGATAAACAAGATTTACTTGCCTCCACGCATGACGTGATGGGTAAATTCTTTGATTCTAGTGAAATTGAGGTATCATACAGCCTGCAACCGTTATCTACTTTACATTTCGAAAACGAGGTAATTGGCAACGCCCTATATACCGATCCCGATAAAATTTTGATTTTTTGGATATTAATCGCACTGGTACTTTTTATTGCACTGGTAAATTATGCCACCCTGTCTGTCAGTCAATCGCTAGGTCGTGCCAAAGAGATGGCCATGCGAACGGCCATAGGTGCGACGAGTAACCAAGTTTGGAAACAAATGATCAGCGAGTCGATCATGGCAGTGCTTATTGCCATACTGGTCAGCTCAATCGCAGCTTATTTTCTTTTGCCTTTTTACAATGCGCTCTTAGGAGAGTCCATACGGTTTTTGGTGAGTGTTCGCTTATTTTTCTACGTACTAGCTTTATTCGGGTCCGTGGCCATTTTTACCGGTAGTATTCAGGCTACTTTATTCACTCGAGCAAGGAGGATCAGGGGCCTCGCCATCCATTTGAAGATGCCAAAATTCAATCAACGATTTAATCAGTTGCTGCTGACCTTCCAATTCGCGATATGTACCATATTAGTGCTGGGGGCAATTTACATCAGGTTACAGTTGCATTATATTCAGAATAAAGATCTTGGATTCAGTGAAACATTACTGGTGGAGATTTCGATGGATGCCCCAAGTGAAGGTGATGGACTGAATCAGTTATTTACAACATTTCAAAATGCCAGTCTTAGATTCCCGGAAATTACAGCGGTCGCAGGCAGCATGAACAATATGCACGAGCCGTGGACTCAGCTGGTCTTTGATCAAGAGGACGGAAGTAAGGAAAAGATATTTTTCAACCAGGTGACTCCAAGCTATCTGGAGACGATGGGTATTGAGCTGGTGCGGGGCATTGGATTTCGGTCTGATCATTCACAGGCGAATGCTGCCGTTTTAGTTAACGAGGCTCTGGCGCGCCATTTTGGTTGGGAAGATCCTATAGGAAGGCAGATTCCTGGTAAGGATTTTGCAGGTGCTCATCAAATTGTTGGTGTGGTCAAGGATTTTCATTATAGCACACTACACGAGACCATCAAACCCCTGATCTTAGCCCTTAGCGATGCGCCTATTAGATCGGGCATCAATGGCCTCTCTACTTATGTCTGGCCACCAGATCTTTATAAGATTTATGTACGACTGGCTCCAGGTCATCTGCAGGAATCGGTCTCATTATTGAAGACCATTTGGACAGAAGTATCACCTCATAAACCGTTTGTATTTCATTTTGTAGACGAAGCCATTGCCGACCGATATTTTACGGAAACGCAATGGGGTCGTATTGCCAATAGTGCGACAGCCATGGCACTCATCATCGCCATTTTGGGATTGCTTGCTGCGATGCGCTTCTCTATTCAAAACAGAAGAAAGGAGATCGGTATCCGTAAAATCTTGGGTTCTAGTGCACTTGAGATTATGAAGCTGCTTTCAACAAGATATTTGTTTACGGTGCTGTCAGGATCTCTACTGGCATTGCCCATCGCATGGTTATTGATCATGAGGTGGCTAGAAACATTTTCATACCAGGTGATGATCTCTCCTTTGGTGTTTGCAGTGGTGTTTTTGGGATTGCTGGTATTAACGACCTTGGTCCTGCTGTTTCAGCTGATAGAAGTCATCTTTCATCAGCCCAGTCGTGCCCTTGAAGAATAGTTGATTTTCCAATGAATTGGATGATCCAAATCAGTACTGGAATTTCCCTTGCCAGCGAGGAGTTTGCCTAATTTTAGCGAAGGAAAACCATATGAGGAAATTGCCGTAGTTTCGACAGGAAAAGCAGTAGGTATGATGAAGACCTTTTTAGCGGAGTTTAATTTATTATTTATCAAATAGTGGTGAAGAATGGGAACCAAAGCACTTTTTGAGCCTCCGATGCCTCCCGCATTGCTGTTATTTTTTGAAACTATCCAATTTCCTTGATTCCTTTGATGAATTATGTTTTCAGAATATTGGTGATCTGCTGGTTGATATCAGTAACCATCTTTTACGGCTGTCAAGAAAGTGACATTGGAAAAGATCTTCCGGGATCGGGATTTAGTAATGCTTGGTTAGTTCCTGAGGAGGAGGTTCTGCGAGGAGCGGCAAAAGATGCCATAAAAGCCTTGGACCAACCGGTTTTTGAAGATCTTCATGAGGTATCCTTCTTGCAAGATGATGACCGGCTTCTGGTTTACTCAACGGGTGCTGGGATTCGGGCATATCCAATTAGTATTCTTAATTGGCATGAGATAACAAATGACATTATTGGTTCTCAGGCTGTGACAATCAGTTACTGCCCGCTGACCGGTACAGGTATAGGTTGGCGCAGTGCGATTGATGGGATAGATCATTCTTTTGGGGTGTCGGGGTTACTTTATAATGCCAATATGATCGCCTTTGACCGGACAACCAATAGCCTGTGGTCTCAAATGCGCATGGACTGTATTAACGGGAGGCAAGTGGGCCGTAATTTGACACAAATTTCCCTGGTCGAACTCTCTTGGATTGATTTGAAAAAAATGGTATCTGAAGATGTCAAAGTGCTCAGTAACAAAACTGGTTTCGATTTGCCTTACAGTTCTTACCCTTATGGAGATTATCGCTCGAACAATCAATTTTTCATATCACCGGTTGAATTTACTGACAAGCGATTGCCAGCCAAGCACCAGGTTTTTGGCATCATAGTTCATCAAGAGGCCATGGTGTTTCCGACATCATCATTCCCACATGACCAAGTCACAGTGCTCAACTATGTTTTCCGCGGGCAACCCATTGTCCTGATATATGTACCTTATCTCGATTTCATCAATGCCTATAAGAGCAACATTGATGGTGTTACTCACCAGTTTGATTTTGTTCAGGAGGGTGAGACAACACAACTTGTTGATCAGCAAGGAAATCGATATAGTATTTTTGGAAAACCGATAAACATTGGCTCCCATTTGGCAACTCCCAAGAACATGTCAGCTTTTTGGTTTGCTTGGACTAAATTTTACCCAAGAGTAGCAGTCTACAAATCTTGATCCCATCATACCTTGGACCAATTTGTCAGACCTGCCTTAAACATCATTGCACTATCCTTTATCTCCCACTGGATTACCGAAGCAATATTGGTGGGTTTCACTCTAGGCAAGCATCCCATCCCATCAGCAACCAATATAGTCAGGTCAACATACTTGCGTTCTTACAAAAGGTGAAAACCAAGCAGTAACTGGTTTATCCAATTAGAATGCTTGAGCTCCAGCATATTGAATTCCTAAAAATCGTTCATTTTTCTTGAAATTTTTCCAAGAAAAACTGATTTTAATTCACTAAGGAATATGTAAAGTGCACGAAAAGCACATTCTAGAGCAATATGCCACTGTGAAATCGTTATGTCTTGCCACAGTTTTCTAATTATCTTAAATTAGCGTTACCGTTCACCCTAGAAATCATATTCATATTATTTTCAAATTAAGCAGCTTATTATGAAAGACTTTCTACTACTATTCATGCTGTTCCTTTTTGTTGGAGGTCTATATGGCCAGCGCACCATCACTGGGAAGATACTAGACAGTGATGGCGCCCCACTGATCGGTGCCAATGTATTGGAAGTTGGTACCAGCAATGGTGTGGCTTCAGACATAGATGGTAACTACACCATCACCGTACAGGAAGGAGCACGTCTGGAAATTTCGTACACCGGATTTCAGACAGAGACACTACTGGTAGGGGACCAAGTAACCATTGACATTGTGTTATCAGCCGGAGTTGGCTTAGATGAAGTGGTCGTTACCGCTTTGGGGATCGAGAGAGAAAAGAAAGCACTGGGATACTCAGTTACCGAGGTCGGTGGTGAAGATTTCACCGAGGCACGCGAAGTCAATATTGCCAATGCCCTTTCGGGCAAGATTGCAGGGGTTAATGTAAGTAACATCGCTTCCGGGCCGGCTGGATCTTCACGGGTAATCATTCGGGGTAATAGCTCCCTCACTGGTAACAATCAACCACTCTATGTAGTGGATGGTATACCGATCGACAATGCCAACCTTGGATCCGCAGGCATGTGGGGTGGATCGGATGGTGGAGATGGTGTTTCTAGTGTCAATCCTGACGATATTGAGACGATTAGTGTGCTTAAGGGTAACACCGCGGCAGCGCTGTATGGGTCAAGAGCCAGTAATGGAGTCATCCTCATAACCACAAAAGGAGGTTCGAACCGATCTGGTGTTGGAGTTGATCTCAGTACTAACTATACATTTGAAAGGATATTGAATACCTACGATTTTCAGGACCAGTATGGCACTGGTAATCGAGGAGCCAGGCCAACGACAATCTCTGAAGCTTTAGATTTCAACCTCAGTGCCTGGGGTGAACGTTTAGATGGCTCATCGGTTATTCAATGGGATGGTGAATCCCGACCTTATTCAGCTGTGGAAGACAATCTTGGCAACTTTTACCGCACCGGTGGAACTTGGACAAATTCCATCAGCTTATACGGTGGCAACGAAGATTACAATTTTCGCTTTGGGGTGACCAACCTTCAAAATGAGGGTATCGTACCTAATTCTGGTGTCGACCGAAATACATTTACCACTAAGGTCAGCGGTAAGTTTTTTAATCGATTGACAGCCGGGATCAGTGGTTCCTACAGTGTGGAAGACGTGCAAAACCGGCCACGTTTGTCTGATGCTCCTGGCAATGCCAATTTTACAGTGGCTTTTCTCCCACCGAACATCGACGTAAGACCTATGGCTGGTCCCAATGGAAACGGTACCAATGAGGACGGCATTGAGTTGGAAACCGATGGAGGCATCTTTACACAAAATCCCTATTTCGCAGCACATCGATTTGAGACTAGCGACACTCGTAACAGGATGATCGGGAACGTCACTTTACGCTATGACTTTACAGATTGGTTGTACTTACAGGGCCGTATAGGAGTAGACCAATATACGAGCCGGAGAAGAAATTTGACACCATATGGTACAGGATATAGTCCAATGGGTCAGCTCAGTGAATTGGAACGGCGGTTTGTGGAGGTCAATAAGGACTTCCTGTTGGGATTTGAACAGAAATTTGGCACGTTCGGTATCAATGCATTTTTCGGAGGCAATCAGATGGATCAAATGAGAGAGACATTGGGTGCGAGTGGCAGCCAATTTAACATTCCATTTTTAGAGACTTTAAGTAATCTAGCCAATCAAAGCATCTCATTCAGCATTTCTGAGCAAGCGATAAATTCACTATATGGTTCAGCTGAATTTTCATACAACGATTATTTGTACCTCACCTTTACGGCCCGGCAGGATTGGTTTTCAACCCTTTCCAATATCGATGTCGAAGGAGAGGACAACAGCATTTTATACCCATCGGCAGGTGCGAGCTTTATTTTTTCAGATGCATTGGAGATGCCGCACTGGCTTACTTTTGGTAAGGTGAGGGGATCATGGGCTCAGGTCGGTGGGGCTACTGACCCTTACAACCTGGCTCTCACATACGCATTGGTAGGTCAGGGGCACTTGGGTAATCCATTGGGACGCATTGCTCAAAGCCGTATACCTAATGCCAACTTGATTCCCCTTTCTAACACTGAGATTGAGGTGGGATTTGATTTACGACTTCTAAACAATCGTATAGGTGTTGATTTTGCCTACTATAATCGGAAGACTGAAGACGATATTCTCTTTGCCGGTATTTCACAAACCTCAGGATTTGGATCGCAAGTTGTCAACGTGGGTGAATTGAGTAATAAGGGAATTGAACTCTTATTGTCGGTAACACCTTTGCGACAGCAGGACTGGCAATGGGATATGACACTAAATTTTGCCAAGAACAATAGTAACGTCGAAAGTTTACTCGATCCTACGAATGACGACCTGGCTGGCACAAACGAAGCGGAAAATCTTCGCGTCGCTGAGGCTCGCAGTCGAAACGCTTATATACATCATATCGAAGGTTATCCCTATAGTGCCATCATGGGATTTCGATACGCCAGGGATGAGTCTGGTAGAATTCTTTTGGACGACAATGGACTGCCCATGCAGGGAGAATTCGATGTCCTAGGCATAGGAGTCCATGACGTAACAGCAGGCCTGACCAACACGATCACTTACAAGAATACAAGTCTAAGTTTTCTTCTGGATATGAAGACTGGTGGAGATATCTACTCTGGCACCAATGTAGGTGCTTACGGGCGTGGATTGCATCAGCATACGCTTGAAGGACGAGAGACCGGAACCGTCACTTTGGCAGACGGGCAGACTACCCAACTCAATGCCAATGATATTCAAGACTACTATGGCCGGGTCTCCGGTATTACTGAGCAATTTGTCTACGATGCCAGCTTTGTTAAACTGCGTCAATTGACTTTGACCTATCGATTGCCGAGATCATTGTTTCAGGATATGGCTATTTCAGGAGCCAGTCTATCATTTGTCGGCCGGAATCTAGCTTTGATTTCTAGTAAAGTTGATAACATAGATCCAGAGGCTACTTACAACAATGCGAATGGACAGGGGCTGGAATGGTTGGGCGTACCTCAGACACGTACTTTTGGGTTTGATTTGAATGTTAATTTTTAGGTGGTATTGAATAATTGATTGACAAATAGAAAAATAATCAATGATGAAAATTATTTTAAAATACTGTTTGACACTGGTAATGTTGTTGTTGGCATTCGCCTCGTGTGACGATGGATTTGAAGAACTCAATGTAAACCCTACCCAGGCTAATGACCTGGATCCTGGTTTTCAATTTACCTATGTTCAACTGCAGACCTCCGGTGAACGTTATGAAAATTGGCGCGCTGTGCTTATTTATTCATCAACCATGATTCAGCATTTGGCCGCATTACCTGGATATTGGTCTGGCGACAAGTATCTCTATAATGCTGGCTATGCATCCTCCCTCTGGGACCGGGCCTACGGAAATCAGGTCAAAGACATTACGGATTTGTATAATAGGTTACAAGGTGATCCCGATATGGTCAATTTATTTGCAGCTGTGAGGATCTGGAGGGCGGTTATTTTTCAACGCCTTACTGACTTGTACGGCGATTTACCCTATTCTGAAGCAGGCAAAGGATTTATTGAAGGAATTGTCGCTCCAAAATATGATTCACAAGAGTTTATTTACATGGACATGCTCAATGAGATCAGTGAGGCTGTATCAAGTTTTGATCCTAATAAACCCACTTTTGGAGATGCAGATTTGATTTACAGCGGAGATGTGGACAAATGGAAAAAGTTTGGCAATTCCTTGATGTTAAGACTGGGTATGAGATTGTCAGAAGTCAATCCCAGTGAAGCGGAGTCCTGGGTCAGTAAAGCAATTTCAGGTGGTGTTATGTCAGATCTGTCTGAGACTGCGTTCATTCCGCATTCAGATGGACCAAGTGGAATCAACAATAATGGTATTGGAGATGTGTTTGTTGCCGATGGGAATCAGCATTTAAGCCGCACTTTTGTTGAATGGATGCGTGAGCGAGGTGATCCGAGGTTGCAGATTTTTAGTTCGGTACCTGCAGGTACTGAACCTCTCGGTTTACCCAATGGTTTTGATGCCCAAACGGTTTTAGGAGAACCTGTGGAAAATGGTTGGGTGCCACTGGATGCAGAAGGTGCAGTGGATTTTTCGATGATAAGTGATGTCAATCCAGTGCTGGTAACCAGGGCTTCGCCAATGATGTTTCAAAGTTACGCTGAGGTCGAATTACTTCTGGCTGAGGCAGCTTTACGCGGTTGGGGTGGTGGCGATGCTGCTACTCATTATCAGAATGGTATACGAGCTGCCATGAAGCAGTGGGGAGAGTTTTACGATCCTAGTACAACAATAGAAGATGCAGCCATTGATGCTTACCTGACTGCAAATCCGTTTAACGACGCTGAAGGTATGCGACTGGTTGGTGAACAATATTGGGCCGCCACTTTCTTGAATGAGTACGAGGCCTATGCTAATTTCCGACGTACTGGTTTTCCGGAACTAATCCCTGTTCAGTATGAAGCTGCATTACCCATTACTGGTGGCCAGATTCCTAAGCGATTGGTGTACCCACAATCGGAAGCTGGTGTAAATGCCGTCAATTTAGATGCCGCTATAACCAATCAAGGACTACCATCAGAATTTGCCATGATGCTAAACGTGCCAGTTTGGTGGGATAAATAGACAGAAATAAGACACTAAAAGATGAAGGGGTATGGATTCTTTTCCATAACCCCTTTATATTATGTACTTCAGGCAACTTTTCTTTCCAGTCCACATCTTATATCATTAATGCAGATATGTTTGGACGAGGAGTAACTGGCTCATAACTTAGCACTTATATGCTTTACCACTTCTTGGGCCAGCATTTTACTTCCCTTCTCTGTGAAATGTACATTAGCGGGTCGCATGAGTTCGTCCGCCCTCGGCAGCACGTAAGCGTGCAGATCATTGATGGTGATCTGATTTTTAATCATAATCTTTCTGGCAATCTTATTGTAAATGATTTCATCTCCAAAATCACGCAAGGGTCCTGACTTTTCAGCAGGATAGGGTGTGGTCGTTGCAAATATCAGGTCGGCACCGGTTTCCTTTAATTTCTTCACGATTAATTTTAGATTCTTGCGATACTTTTTCGGTTCAGCCTGTCGAGGATGGGCGGGCTCGTCGCTGTTTTCACCAGTGGCAGGATCAACATGCTTAATATCGTGAAGACCGAAATTGAAGTGAATGATGTCATATTTTGCTTTTCCCAACCATCGATCAAGAGATTGCACACCCTTGGTAGTCCCAGCACAGTTCTCAGCTTTTTCGAGCGATAGCATGGGCCGGGTCACTTCTGCTCTGCCTTCCAGCATCTCTTGAACAAACGGTGTATATCCGATCGATATGGAATCACCGAGCAGTAGCACCTTAGGAAGTGCTATCTTCTTTGTGATGAAAGAGGTTGGCAACAAGGGAGCGAGTAGGACTGCCTTTGAAGATGATAGAAATTTTCTTCTTTTCATTGATGATGTTTTTTTGCCGTTATTGGAGATTCTAATTTAGTCGTTTGAGAATTTAAATGCATACAGTGAATGGCATATCTTTTGGTAAAAAACTATCTGCATGGGTTACAGGGCTGTCAATGCAGCTAAGTCTGACCAAGGGATTATTTGTCAGTACTTTACAAATCACAAAATCTTGCAATAGGACCTCCTTCTCATAAAATGTCATGTTGAAAATGGTAATGAATTCAAAGAACGCACTTACCTTCATTCCTAAAATTTTAAGTAAGGAAAGTGAAATTCATCTCAGCGTGAACAAGGATCAGACTCTTTTCAGGGAGCCATACGCGCCAATTTCGGGGATATTTTGGTGGATGAATGTGAGAGGAGAGGATATGAATAACCAAGAACTGCGTAGGATGGTCAGAAGCAGTATGCATGAAAGGGATAAGTAAGCAAACCAACAATATTTTGGTATATACTGAAGAACTACCTTCTGTAAAGGAATATTTGGATCTGCGGAAATCAATTGGTTGGCATGAGATCAGTTATGATAGAGCAAACCGTGCTCTGGAGCAATCACTTTATACGGTATCTGTACGCGAGGTCAATCAATTCATTGGTTTTGGCCGCGTAGTTGGTGATGGCAACTTGTATTTTTATATTCAGGATGTACTGGTGCAGCCTGAATACCAAAGGCAGGGAGTTGGTACGGGCATCATGCTTAAAATTATGGACTATCTGGATCGTGAGGCGCCCCTTCATTCCGGCAGTTTTGTCGGACTGATGATTGCACCTGGACTGGAAAATTTCTATGGCAGATTTGGCTTTAAACGATATCCTGATGATTGTCCCGGTATGCGTATATGGCGAAATGGACATTGATAAAAGTTTTTAAAATGAGCAGGAAAATAGCTTTGGTGATGGGCAGCTTTCACAAAGAACTTATACAGGTCATGCACGACCGGGCTGTAGCCACTGCAAGGGATAAGGGATTGCATGTGATCCGGAAGGTTTGGGTTCCCGGTTCGATGGAAAAACCATTAGCCATTAAACATTTACTCAGCCAGGAAGAGATTGATGGTCTAGCTGTTTTAGGAATTATTGAGAGAGGTGAAACCAAACATGGCCGGGTAATGGCTGAAGCCGTGATCAAAGCCATTGTACAATTACAGCTTGAATTTTATAAACCCGTCGGGGTAGGAATTATTGGCCCGGATGTTCATCCCACGCAGATTACCCCCAGATTGGCCAGCTATGCAGAAAAAGCGGTGGATGCGCTAGCCACTATGTTTAAATTATTGGAATAGTCCGTAGCACCATCATCTTGATCCAATGTGTTCTGGTGCGAATAACATCTAAGTAAGTACTCGAATCAACAAAGCGATGTTTTTTGCCCATAAGACAAAATAAGGGTGGCACTAATCTTCAATCGGAGAAATAGTGGGGTCTTGAGGATGAGGTATGACCTATGACATTTGATATGAATACCGAATATATCATATTACTGATTTATTTTGTCATCCTGTTCCTCATCGGTTGGGCAGCATCCAGAAAGATCCGGAATATCGCCGATTTCTATGTAGGAGGCAAAAAATTGGGATTCTGGGTGGTGGCTTTTTCTACCAGGGCAACTGGTGAATCAGCTTGGTTATTGTTGGGGTTGACGGGAGCCGGAGCAGTGGCCGGTGTCAATGCTTTCTGGATTGTTTTAGGAGAGGTGATCGGGGTTTCCCTCGCATGGTTTTTTATGGCCAAGCCATTCAAACGACTCACCGATGAATATGGTTCCATTACGATTCCAGACTATCTGGTCAGCCGTTTTCAATCGACTACACATACACTTCGTAAACTGTCGGCATTCGTACTGTCCGTGTTTGTCATGATCTATGTCAGCGCCCAGATTGATGCAACTGGATCAGCCTTTGAGGCATTCTTAGGATGGAACTACTACGCTGGTGCACTTTTAGGTTTTTTACTGGTCTTATTCTACATTTTTGCCGGTGGATTTGTTGCAGTGGCCTGGTCCGATTTATTTCAGGGAATGCTGATGTTGGCGGGGCTTGTATTACTGCCCGTTGTGGCATGGTTGTCCTATAATGGTCCCCCATTATGGACGAAATTAGCGGAAATTGATCCAGCCTTGGTGAACTGGTGGGGTCCGGGTGGATTTAACACAGAAAATTTGTTCGCCATTATTGGATTCAGCATGATTGGTTTGGGATTTATAGGATCACCACAGCTTTTTGTACGTTACATTTCCGTGAAAAATGAGGCAGAACTCGATAAAGGCAAGTGGGTGGCTATCTTATTTACATTGATCACTGATTCGGCTGCAGTCATGATCGGCTTGTTAGGAAGGTATGCATTTCATGTCGAGGGAGCTGAAATTGAATCCGTACTTGGCAACAACGGCCAAAATGTCTTGCCCTTGTTAGTAGATGAGGTGATGCCAACATTCTTATCAGGTCTATTTATTGCAGTCGTTTTGGCGGCGATCATGTCGACAATTGATTCATTGCTGGTTGTGGCATCCAGTGCCATCACCAGAGATTACTACCAAAAGATTCTGCACCCCGAAAAGGATGAGACGGAACTCACTGGCCTATCAAGAAAAGTAACGGTGATCATAGCTCTGATCGCACTGGCTGTCTCTCTTTCTGTCTCCGTGTTTTCTCCAGACCGTACCATCTTCTGGTTTGTGATATTCGGATGGTCTGGCATTGCCGCCACGTTTTGTCCCGTAATCATCCTGTCACTCTTTTGGAAGGGATATACCGAACAAGGTGCTATAGCCTCGATGATTACCGGCTTTGCATGTGTACCACTTTTCAAGTTTGTGATGCCCCAAGTGCCCAGCGTGGGTATACTTTTTGAGAAAATGGATGTGCTGTTTCCTTCCTTCGCTATTGCCATGCTCGTCGGATTTCTAGCAAGCCGGAAATCTTAGAATGCTGCATGATTATTTCGAGCTTTTATAAGCTTGGGAAAGTTTAATTCTAATAGACTCCTCCAGGTTGCTTACATCCTCTAAAGAATAGGAAATGGATGACATCGAGCTTATTTTCCAAGCTCGGTAGTTGAGGGTGTCGCCATCTATTACCAATTTGGAAGGGCTTAATTCGGCTCCATACAGTGCCTCGTAATTGCCCTTGGTATTTGAGGAGGAAGTTTTGCTCGCAGCAAATTTGGTTTTGCGTATGTCGCGAGACATAGGAGTGGACGTGTGTACAATACCATCGACATTAATCGCTAGATCATATTGCCAGGTGAAAAAATTTACAGGAAGAGGCTCGGCTACATGGACTCCATAAATAATCGCAACAAAATCGTATTTGCGATCGTGATCAATGATGAGGGTTTTTGAACGTTGATGCCAACCATATATTGTAATTATTACTACCAACAAAATGCCTTGAATAATGATTAATTGTTTTCTTTTTTTGATGAGGAGCTGTATCATTAGGTCCAAGATCATCCCTATGGCAATGAAGAGCAGAACATAATAAAGACCTATGCGCTCAAAGCCGTTCGTTTCTTGCCAATCTCGTGATACTGCCGAAGTCAACAGCAAGAAAAAGCACAATATATTGATTGGTGTGAGTCTGTATTTCATGCCCGTATCAAATTGATAAACGTAATGAGGTTTGGGGAAATTCTACTAGATCTTCAAAAATTAGCTGACTCTAAGTCCAACGATATCGATTTCGGATTTCGCCAACATACGGTAGCCTTATGCGAAGGCAGGGGTTTTAGAGTTCTTTTTCAGATTTTGTCAAGGCATAAAGCAGCGGCCCCCAGCACGGCAATATCCGGTTGATTGGAGCAGATAATCTTGATTCGGTCGCGTGCCATACGATAAGAAACTTCTTGAATCTTATTCCACATATCTTGTTCAAAGAATCGATAAGCTTTACTGACGGAGCCACCTAAGATGATGAGTGGCGGATCAACCGTGTAAATGACCAACTTGATGGCTTCACCGATATGACCTCCCAGTTCTGCAAATTTTTCAAGGGCCTCAGCATTTCCTTTAACGGCCTGATCATACACAATTTTCCCATCAGTCTCATGGACATTTTCAAAGAATTGGCCCGCGGCATAATATTCATAGCATTGATCTAAATATCTAATGGTTCCAAACTCACCTGCTCCACAGGTCGAGCCTTCATATAATCGATTATTAATGATCATACCAGCAGCCATACCCGTGCCAATGATCAATGCAACAAAATCGCGTTGCCCCTGTCCCTGGCCGAAATATTTTTCCCCCAAAGCAAAACAATTGGCGTCGTTATTTATGCAAACCGGAACCTGGTATTTCTCTTCCAAAATGGCCTTTAAATGTACTTCCTTCCAAGAGGGAATATTCTGGACATCGTAAACTATGCCCTGTTCCGTGTCTACCACACTGGGAACACCCACACCAATAGCATTGACCTTAGATGACATCTGAGGGTTGATGGTGTCGCAAATGGTATCAATGACCTCTTGAGGATCTTCGGTATATGGGATGTCAGCACGTCTGCTGCCGGTAATTTTCTTTTCTACCACTGTTCCTGTTAGGACTTTTGTTCCGCCAATATCAACGCCAAGTACTGTTTTCATTTAATTATGGGTTGTGGCGGCGGGTGATTTTTTCTGCCCTACAGTTTGGTTGTTAACCAGGGGTTTGGCCCACCAGCCTATGCTTGCGATGTAGGCCAGTGTCACAAATAGAAAAAACATCCCGGCACGCAAACCGAATGCATCACCCAGCCATCCAACAATCAAGGGGACAATAGCTCCTCCAGCAATACCCGTGACCAATATTCCCGAAAACGAGCCATGATGACTGGCTACTGAATTAAGCGCCAGAGCAATAATTATTGACCACATGACCGAGGCAAAAAAGCCAACCAAGGGGAAGGCGATTAATGTTACGGTTTTTGAGCCTATTAATGCGGTGAGCAAACAAGTCGCTGCCATTGTTGTAAAGCCAATGAGAACTTTACGGCTGTCCACAAATTTAAGTAAGACCAATCCAAGAAATGCCCCAGCAGTCATTAAACCCCAAAATAAGGAAACGGTACGTGCACCCTGGGTTTGGGGATCTACGTCGTGATAGGTCTGCAGAAATTGTGAAATCCAATTCGCCACTCCTTGCTCTGTACCTACGTAAGCAAAGATCGCCAAGAAATAAAATATAACCAGAGGTTTCTTAAGGAGGGCAATGTGTGTTTCGAGAGCTCCTACCCGTTCATCTTCAGCTAAGACAACATTGGGAAACCGGGAAACTGCGATGATGACAACCATCCCCAGGCAAACTACCGCAAACAGCCAGTACAGCGAGATCCACGGTAAATTGTTTGGAACGATATCTAAAAGGATAGACCGGAAAAATCCCTCATTGGTTCTTTCTTTAAGCAGGTTAATCACCACATAGGAATAAACCAATGGGCTTAAAAAGGAAGCCAATCCAAAAAACAATTGACCCATAACTGAATTGAAGGCAAAATGCTCTTCACCTCCGGCCACCCGCAGCAGCGGATTAATGGCTACTTGTAACATCGCCATACCGGTGCCTATGCCGAATAGTGAGACCAGGTAACCTCCATATGAAGGATTGCTGGCGAAAGCAGTAGCACCGATCGCAGATACCAGAAACGCGGCTATCATTACCCGTTTCTCACCATACCGCTCAACCAGTATACCTGATGGAATGGACATAATGCCATAAGCAATAAAAAATGCGAATGGGAGGAGGGCGACCAAAGTGAGGCTGAGGTCAAAGCTTTCAATGATATCTGGCACTAATGGGCCAATGATATTGGTCAGAAAGGAAATGACAAAAAAGGTGAGCAGGATGAGGGCTACTAGATAAATATTTCGCTTCATAGAGAGCTATATGGCGTTTTTTTATCAGAATTTTTCATGGCAAGACCTATTGATGATCCGGATTTAGACAACTGAGATGAAATTAAATGAATCTATAAACTTTGAATCACAAAATGCAGTGGTGAAAATCTTACTACTTATCCTGGTTATTATATGTAGTACAATTTCAGGAGCTAAGCTTAATTAATAAACATAGGAAACAGTTTTTTTATTTGATCGTCATCAGGTTGCAGCCCGTATTCTGCTATCTCAAATGCTTCTGTATATTTAACTGTAGCCGCAATTTCAGCACCGTACCATTTTTCGATTGAGGTTTTGCGTTCCTCATTTAAGCTGCCGGGATTTTGCATGATCTGCTTTGCCAACCAGGCTCTCCGCTCTTCGTTGTCAGTGGGAACTTCATCCTGGCTCCTTCCATTGGTCCATGGCCCCCACTCATACATCTGCGACTCGTGAGCATCTAGTGCGTCGACTTTCTTTTCGATGGTCTCATCAATAACTACGGTAATATCCGGTTGAAAGGGATATGGCCTTTTAAAACGATCTTGCATGTAGAGAAATAATGGATTTTTTTCTAACGGCGGGGTATCCGGACATACATTGGGCACTATGACCATGTATGCTGCATCCTGCACTACTTTCCCTGCATTTCGGTGATCCGGATGATAGTCGTACGGCCTTAGACCAAGGACAATGTCAGCATTCCATTCTCTTATTTTTCTTATGACCTGATGGCGCACTGACAATGTGGGCATCAATTCGGCGTCGTGGTTGTCGAGCGTCTCGTATTCGGCAATGCCTAATCTTTTGCCAGCTTCAATGGCTTCAGCTCGACGTCTACTGGCTAATGCTCCTCCTCCCTGCGATTGGTGACCGGCATCACCACTCGTTAACGATAGGAATTTTACCTTATGGCCCATTTGGGCAAAAAGGGCAGCAGTGCCACCAAATTTGAAATCGCAATCATCGGGGTGTGCACCTATGGCGATGATGTTAAGCATTTCTTGTCCTTGGCACCAGGTGCCGAGGGCAAAGCAAATCATTAAAATATAGGCCATTTTTTTCATCATACTGGTCATTATTTGTTTCCCAAAAATGATCAAAAACAGTTAATAATTATATGAAAAAAGATGGGAACGGTTTACGCAGGTCGGAAATGAGTGATCAGTTTTCACCAAACAGAAAGTTTCATCTTTAGTATGGTGTTTCATGCAAGACCGATAAACTTGAATGTGTTATTCGTTCAAATTTTCAAAATCATCATCAGCAGCTTTCCAAACTTTGTACTTTACAAGTTCGTCATCCAATAGTTGATCGAGTTCCTGCACGGTGGTGGCATATCCTTCATCCATCGCGAGATTCTCAATAGCCAAAGGATTGTCGGCATGATCGTACAGTTCTCTTTCGACGACTACTTGTGGCTGTTCATACTTTTGCCAGCGGGTGTAGCGATATTGACCATTTCGAATACTGTAACCCATCAATTCATGCTTTCGATCATAGCCCAGTGACTTTCCTCTCGGATACTGGCTTATGGCTACTTCCTTGACGACCGCCTTGGGATCTTGCAAAATCGGGAGGAGGCTTTGACCTTCCAGGTGGCCAGGTTTTTCGATCCCTACCAAATCGCAAAGTGTAGGGTAAATATCTACGAATTCAACCAAGGATCTGGATCGCAAGCCTTTCTTCAGCCAGGGAACCGAAAGGATCAAAGGCACCCTGGTATCCAATTCCATATTCGAGTGCTTACACCAGTTTCCGTAATCGCCCAGTTTCCAACCATGATCGCCCCATAGCACAACAATGGTATTTTTGGCCAGGCCGAACCTCTCTAAAGCATCCAGTAATTTTCCCAGTTGTGCATCGATCATACTTACAGCTGCATAATAGCCATGTATCAAGTTGATGCTTATGGAATCATTCAGCAATCCTTCTTGCGGGATACCGTGGTATTTTCTCAATTCGCCAAAATTGGCCAGGGCCATGGAGGCCATACCATCCGGTTCTTTTCTTTCAGGTATGGAAATAGCGGCCGGATCGTAGAGGTCCCAGTATTTTCGCGGTGCGACAAAGGGCAGGTGGGGCTTGACAAAGCCCACCGCCAAAAAGAAGCTGGAATCTTGGAGTGCCTCCAGCCTTTCAACAGCATGCTGGGTGACCATGGCGTCTGACATGCTGCTTACTGGTTGATTTGAGCGGTAATAGGGGAGTTTCCGGCCGGCAATTTCAGGATAATCGCGTTCGAGGCCGATGGTGTCATCATTCTGGATCTTGGCTAGTTTTTGCACCTCCTCCATCATATTCCATCCTGGGATGGACCAAGACAATGAGTCGTCCTGGTTGCCATGGCCGGTATGATAAATTTTACCCATCCGTTCAGTCTGGTAACCGTAATCTTTGAAAATCTGTGGAAGTGTAACAACATCCGGCGCCTTTTTCCGGAAGAAAGTGTACAGATCGTAAATCCCCAGAGCATCTGGACGTAAGCCGGTCATCAAACTGTTGCGTGAAGGAGCGCATACCGCTTGCTGGCAGTAGGCCCGCTCAAAAAGCATTCCATTGGCAGCCAGGCGGTCAAAATTTGGGGTATTGATATGATCTGCTCCATAGCACCCCAACTCGGGACGCAGGTCATCGACGGCGATAAACAGGACGTTGGGCTTTTCGGAGTTCACTGACTGTTTGTCTTTGTGCCAGCATTGAGTAAACAGCAGAATGGCGAATGCATTCAACAGGTATAGACTAGAGGTGACTTTTGAATGTTTCATTTTTTTGATAGAAATTTCTTTGGACAATTTTCTGAAAAGATCATTAAAAAATTTTACGGTAGAGATTTGAACTCTTGCATTTATGGGTTAACCAACAGGTACATCTCTGCTCTGTGTGGATCATAGTGTTAACATCACTAAAAAGCAATGAAATTATTTTTTCTAAAGTCCCACCATCTAGGGTAAATGATTTCTCTACAAAAAAATCTTGAAATTCTGGACCTTTTCGAAAAGGCTCAAACTCCCAATCGCTGTTGATATGCCTGATATAATTACTCCGACGATAATGGTTTCTCCACTTTTCTTCTTCTTTCAAATTCCTCCGTAGCAGCCTTCTGAATCTCCTTGGCGCAATGGATGGCATCTGTCACCGATTCAAAAATGGTGAGGCTTCCATCACCATAAAAATTCACCACGGAGCCGTTAAAATCTGCTGCACAGCGATTGACAATTGTTTCATGATTTTGCGCCATCTCGATGCCTAAACGCCGGTCTTTCTGCATTATGGCTGTGTATCCCACGATATCAGTAAACATGATGGCATAAAGCCTGATTTCAGCACTCTTTTTGTTCATGGCCACATTATGCTTAGTATTTGGGTGGGAATGATCTTTCATCGCACGGTTGTGTACTTTAGCTAAAAATAGCAAATATTTAGAGCTTGGTGGCTATTGAATGGGTTTCATAAAATTTATGGCTTCCTGCACTCGTTAATGGTTCCGGTTTGGATTAGAAATAAAGAACATTACCAAGTATTGGCGAGTTGAAGCAAGCAAGTCTTTAAACTATAGCAGAATAAAATAATATCACGAACTTGCTTATGTCGTTGTGAAAAATCGGTTTTATAATACGTATTGCTACTCGCTGAACAAATATCCAGTTTAGCACCCATTTTTTATTCAATAATTAATTTATTGCACTAATAAAGTACTCAATCAAGTGAAATATTGTTGTTTTTGCCTTTTTTTGAATTTCTTTGTTGCAATTCCTCACCGTAGCTCTGACTACAATGTGGCTACCCATCCGCTTTCGCGGTTCTCTCCCTTTACGTGCTGTCGCACGTAACTCTTCGAGATCGGTCGTTCATTCCTCGGACTCTAAAAAAAACGCAGTTAAATTTTTTGCAATCCTAGAGTAAGTAGATTACTGAATGTGATAAGGTGATAATTGTGCTAAAAAGCACGATCCTAAAAATAATCTCCACCTTTCAGAGAATCTGACCCTGGCTAGTTTAAAGACTAACCTGAGGAAAGGAAGTCCCCAAATTATGACTGGACTTTATTTCTCCCTACGAAATTTTTGAAAATTATATTTTCACCACAATAGAATACTGCCTGTCCGATATCGATCTTCAAGTCATTGAACTTTGAGATGATCATTGTACGATTATCAAAAGGAGTTAAAGTGATATCTTGTAGACAATATTTTCTTGAGGGATCAACAATGAGATTGTTTCTTTTAACTGGCACCTTCATAGTTTTATCGGCCTGTACTCTAAATGGTCAACCCAGCAGTAGTGGGATTGATAGTCTTTTGGTGGAGGCCGATTTGCTTATTTACCAGGGGCATTACGATAGTGCTGCTCTGATTGGTAGTGAGGCACTCGAGCATTCCAAGGCAGCAGAAGATAGTGTGCTGATCGGCAAGAGCCTCTTTATGATCGGTTTGGCACATCATTACAAGGTGGGAGGGTACCGACAGGCATTGCCCTATTATGAGCAGGCTAAGGGCTTACTTGTGAAATATCTCACTGAGCACGATTCCGTGCTGATTGACTTTTATAATGCTTACGGGGCGGGTTTAAATGACATGGGTGATCGACTGGCAGGTAGAGAATTCTTTGAAAAATCACTGGCACTACGAAGAAAGTATATACCTGAGGACACCTTACATATTGCTGTTGGGCACTACAATCTCGGGTTGTCATCTATGTACTTTGGCGAGCGCAAAGAAGCCCTTCAACACTTTCTCAGGGCCCTCCCGAGTTATCGAAGTAGGTATGGATGGAATGGACCCAGAGTGGCACAATTGTATACTAATGTTGGCATTTTGTACCGGGACATGGGTGATAATGATCACGCCATTGATTATTTTCAGCAAGGCATCGAAATTCACCTTCACAACCACGATTCAAGTTATTGGAATCTGGCTTATCCTTATTTTAACTTGGGCCAAGTGTACCAAAATCTTGGCCAGTATGATCTGGCGTTGGAATATTTGGACAAGACCTATTCACTTTGTCTTAGGAATGAGGGGCTAAGGAGGCTGGAAAGCATTACTCAGTCGGCTTATGCCCAAGCCTACCAAAAGCAAAAGAATTATGCTATGGCCAAAAGGCACCTCAATCTGGCCATTGACCTATTAAAGGAGGATCATGGTCCACAACACCCCAGATTGTCTGAATATTATGAACTGATGGGCAATTTGTATGCACAGCAAGACGAATATGAGCCCGCTTTAGCTTGGCTGTCTAATGCTCAGGAAATTGTTAAATTGAGTTACCCGGATAAGCATCCCCAAATCAGTCAAATCTATCGAGGAATTGCGGAGGTCTATGAAAAGCAGGAAGAATATCACGCTGCCCTGAATCAGATACAACTAGGTCTTATGGCCATCGCAACGAATTTTGAAAATCCGTCTTTAGATGCCAATCCAAATACCGAGGATGGCATTCTTGATGAAAATGATTTTTTGCTGTTGGTTCGCAAGAAAGCTTCGTTGTTTCGTGCATTGTATGATCGTGATCCCGAAAACATTACCTATCTCAGGTCATCATTAGATCTTTTGAATAGGGCATCGGAAATAATTGACTTTTTGCGCAGGGGCTATTCTACAGAATCAGCAAAACTTGACATCCAGGAATCCGCACATAAGGTGTATGGAATGGCTATTGAAAATGCCTTCTTACTTTATCAACATGAAGACGACATAGGTTACCTCGATACAATTTTCCGTTTTATGGAGAAAGTTAAAGGAACGGTCTTATCAGAAAGTATTCGCGATGAGGAAATATCACAAGTACATGGAATTCCTGAGGATTTGCCATTAAGAGAAATACAAACTCGGCGACACATCAAATCGCTGGAATTGCAAATGGCACAAGCTTCTAGGGATGATAGTGTTTACGCAGGCTTGAGAAATAAAATCTTTAATGCCAAATTGGGAAGGGATTCTTTGATGATCCATATATCTGAAGTTTATCCCAATTACTACCAATTAAAATATGCCACCAATGTATTGAGTTTGGATGGGCTTAAAAATAGCATCGGAAATCATGAAATAATCATTACCTATTATTTGGGTGATTCTTCTTGGTATATGCTGGCAACCACTTCAGAGAAGACAGTTCCTTATACGATCGATGTCGGGATTTCAGATGAAATCCAGAGATTTTGTACTAATGCGAGTTACTCCCAGTCAAATTTTGACACTTTAATGAGCACTGGTCAACAAATATCTAATGGCATCTTAGCACCCGTTCTGGATGACTTTCCTGAGCATAAGAGCATCGTCGTTATTCCTGACGGGATCCTGAGTTATTTGTCCTTTGATGCACTCCCTATTCCAGGTCGCCCTGAATTTCTTCTTGAGGAGTACGATATCAGCTACGCAAATTCAGCATCATTACTCTTTAGCAATAGGAGAGAGGATCGTTATTCGGAACTTTATGTTGGCTTTGCGCCCAGTTATCCTGGAGATCTTGCTGGTACTCGATCAAAGTTGGGAGCCTTGGTAGGCACACAGGTAGAGGTTAGGGCTGCAGGGAAATTATTTAATGGACAAACATTACTAGGTGCGGAAGCCACTGAGAAAGCGTTTAAGGAGCTCGAAGCGGATCCCGTGATTATTCATTTGGCTATGCACGGCGAGGTATTTGACGACGAACCGTTGCATTCACGCTTAATATTCGGAAATGGCATTTCTGAAGCAGAAGACAACGCACTGCATGCGTATGAAATCTACAATATGGAAATAAAGAGCCATCTGGCGGTGCTTAGTGCGTGTCATACCGGAGCCGGTCAAATACAGCGGGGAGAAGGGGTCATGAGCCTTAGTAGGGCCTTTCTATATGCTGGGTGCCCTAATATTGTGTTGAGTCTCTGGCAGGCAAGGGATCAACCCACTCAAATAATCATGCAGACTTTTTTCGAGAAGATTCATGGTGGATATCCCAAGAGGAAGGCATTGCAGGAAGCAAAACTAGCATACCTGGCAACAGCTGATCCATTGCAAAGACATCCAGCGAATTGGGCATTCCTGGTGTTATGGGGTGAGCCTGGGGAGGTGCCATTTTCGGCTGGTGTCCCTTGGTGGTGGTTTGCGATCTTATTAATTTTATTGGTTGGTCCTGTGGTTTATTTTTCGAGAGGTAAATGGGCTTGATCTTATTTCATGGTCTGAGATCTATAATATTATCTAAAAAATCAACCACAATGCGAATACTGCGTGCATATACTATGATTCTGTTTGGGACAAACGCAGTTTTGGTTGGTGTCGCGATGTGAAATTCTTGCAGTATCTTGCTGATTACATGGTTATGGTAAGAAACCGGCTACGACAATTTTCATGGTCATTTGCCATCTTTCTTTTTTTAGCATCTGTAGTTGGGTGTCCGCCCGATGCCAATCGGTATTTTGCGATACATCTCGCTGCTTCTGACTCTGTGCTTATCACAGATGAAGACATCACTTCCTATGAAGCCTCTACCCAAACCTTTATTTTAACCATGTCTGCTGCTGCCAGGCTCCAGTCTTACCAGACTGGTTCGCAAATTTACTCGGGTCTTTACCAGCAAGCCTTTGTGGTCAAGTTGCGTGGGGAGGAGATTTATCGAGGTAAATTTTGGTCCAACATTTCATCCCTTAGCGAGGATGGAATCGTCATGATCGATGTAGTGACCATAGGTCCGACTAATAATAAATTAATCGTTGCCTGCAGCTATCCATCGGAAGCGATTAGTCCAGAGAATAGGGCAAAAATCAACGATCCCCTGATTATTGAATATTTCAGGAGTCAGCATAAATTAAAGTGATGGGCAAAGTTGAGCAAGTTATTAACTCGAGCAAAGATAGACCAGCAGATGGCAGGATAACCTGTATGTATCTAGCTTGGATTTATATTATATTTAGAATGACGATTATCTTACCAAATAGAGATGCCGGTGGTGAACCGGCCTGAGAAATTGACCAATAAGTTTAGATATCGGAAAGGAGTGACAAAATTGGTTTGGAGACCACGGGGGGGCAGGTGCCAACCTTAGCAGCATATTTAGCCAAACCGCGTTGATCTGAGATCTCGTACATGAATTTCGGGTAGGCGGTCACATGCCTTGGGTGCGGGGTCCAAGAACGGTGATTGTTAGTGCTGGTTAGTCTTGATGCCGAAATGTCGTGGCACATACAGAAATCCGACCGGTTGTATTTGCAGATCCTCAGCATGCTGCTCACACCACGGACAGGCGGCTAGCCAGGAAATCATCCATGACTTGCAAGTAATCACATATTATTACTTCTTCACCCGGGCTTTTTTTAGTTCTCTTTTATGACTTGGCTATGAGAATGAGGGGAGTTTTTAGATATCATTTTCCCCTTTACAGGGGCCGTAGCCCCTTAGGAAGACACTTTTCTTGCGTGTGTATAATGTCGAGTAGAAAAAAATTTGCGAATTTTGAAATTTGGCTTTACCTTTCTTCTCCAGACATCTTACCATCTTTATACTCTGACCCATCTTGAGCCTAGACACTCATACAAAATTGTAAAACACTCAACTGAACGTAAGGGGCATTTTGCCCAGGCTGCGACGAACACATTCAAATAACTAACCAAAGGACCAAACAAAAAATCTAGGAGTAAAGCTCATTTTAATTTCATAAGTCAGTCTAAGTAGCTATTGCCTTGCTGCTCCTGCTGTAAGGCCCAATATCTCTTACTTTTTGCCATAACCACAGCTGTGCTTGGATAGTTATAACTATGTCTAAGCTCCTCTTTTGTCTTTATTAAGAATTTAATTCCCAAGTCAACGACAAGACTTTATTCTCTACAAGTATTATTATTGTTAATCGTCAGCGGTTTGTTAAATGGGATCGACCGGGAGGTCGCCAAACATTCAGAGATCACTGATCAAATGACGTTTTCAGAATTCGAGTTCCTTACAGCTACGGTATCGACAGACAAGGCAGATTATACTGTAGGTGAAACGGTTACCATTACAGGTACTGGTTGGGAACCGGGTGAAACCGTCGAATTGGTATTACAGGAAGAACCAATAATACATGAAGACATTGTCTATCTGGAGGTAGCTGATGCTGATGGAAATTTTACCAACACCGAATATTCTCCGGAGTTGCATGATTTAGGAGCATCATATACACTCACGGCAACTGGTCTAAGTTCTGGTATGGTGGCAGTAACAACTTTTACAGATGCACCACCTGCGGCCAATTTAGATCAAGTCAGAAATGGTTCGGCCGATTCACCGGTGGATCCAGGAGCATGGGTCAATGGAAATCTTGGATCACAACAATCTCACTACGCTGAAGGGATGTCGGCACCTTATCGGGTCGTAATGACCGACATGCCACCGGCTACAGTCGTCACATTAACTCTGGAATATGACGTTAAGCATAGCGGTCGGCATGCCTTGGACTACTTGACTCATTACGATCGAATTGAGCCCCATAATCTCGCGTTTACCCATGTGGCAGAAGAAATTGATCCGACAGATGGAGTTGCCGGATTTTCTGAGCCAGCAGATGACACGCATCCGATTCCACCTCCTCCCGTGCTGAACTCACCCGTGGCCGGTCAGCCGACGGCGAGTTTTAACACGGTTAGTGGAGCTGGACAAGCCTTTATGTCAATGTGGAATGGAGATATTACCAACATATCTTATCCCAACACGGCCGATCTGAGTCTGGCTCAGTCAGGTCAGCAAATTGATGTCACCTTCACTACTGGTGGTAGTATGGGAGATCCTGCTCAGACGCTTATCTTGGCCTGGGGTGGTCACATTGGTAGTCGTCTCGACTGGGGCTTTGATGCCGGAGTACCAAGGTCGGCCGGAGGTATTTCCGGATCGCCCTATCATATGAGAACGATCGATTGGAATCTCAATAATCTGGGCAATCAAGATCGATCCCTCTCGGCTGGGGCGGTGGTTCCCCCACCGGAATGCACCCTAGAAGGCCCGGAAAGTGTCTGTGAAGGAACGGAAAACGTCTATACCCTAACTCCCATTGGTGCCATCAATCCTTCTTATACCTGGGAATTGGTGAACAATACAACGGGGGCGTTCTTTGTGGGTGGAGTTCCAGGCAGTGATGCTACCATGGCTACTGTTGACGCCGGCACGGGCTCTGGAGGATATACTGTGAAAGTCACCATTAATTCTGAATTTGGTACCAGTACCTGCGAGTTATCAGTAATTGTCAACGCCGCCCCCGTCTGCTCGATTAGCGGTGATGATTTGGTCTGCCCTTCCAGTACAAGTCATGACTATAGTGGTCCAGATGGTATGGACAGCTATTCGTGGTCCATTAGCGGCAACGGGACCATTGTGGGTGCGACTAATGGTCAATCGGTGACCGTAGATGCCGGATCGGCCTGTGGTCAGGATTTTGTACTGACCTTGACAATAGCAAAGGATGGTTGTGAGAGTACTTGTATGAAGACAGTAAGTGTGGATGATGATACAGATCCAGTGATCGCATGCCCTGCGGATGTTACTTTCAATTGTACATTAGGGGATGCAGGCTCAGCCAGCGCTACTGATAATTGTGATCCTTCTCCGGCAATTTCATCCAGCGATGTAACTAATCTTGATGCTTGTGGTTTGGGGACCATTATTAGAACGTGGACGGCCACAGATGCATGCGGTAATAGTAGTACATGTGTGCAGACCATCACGATCAAGGATGATACACCACCAGTGATTACGTGTCCGGGAGACAAAGTGTTTGATTGTGTTGAAGGAGATGGAGGTACAGCGACAGCGACAGACAACTGTACAGACGCTGTAGATATTCAGATCAGCTCTAGTGATGTGAGTAATCTTGATGCTTGTGGTTTGGGAACCATAACTCGGACCTGGACTGCAACGGATTGTGCTGGTAATAGTAGTACCTGTGTGCAGACCATCACAATCAAGGATGATACACCGCCAGTGATTACGTGTCCGGGAGACAAAGTGTTTGATTGTGTAGAAGGAGATGGAGGTACAGCGACAGCGACAGACAACTGTACAGATGCTATAGCTATTCAGATCAGTTCTAGTGATGTGAGTAATCTCGATGCTTGTGGTTTGGGAACGATAACTCGGACCTGGACTGCAACGGATTGTGCTGGTAATAGTAGTACCTGTGTGCAGACCATCACGATCAAGGATGATACACCGCCAGTGATTACGTGTCCGGGAGACAAAGTGTTTGATTGTGTAGAAGGAGACGGAGGTACAGCGACAGCGACAGACAACTGTACAGACGCTGTAGATATTCAGATCAGCTCTAGTGATGTGAGTAATCTCGATGCTTGTGGTTTGGGAACGATAACTCGGACCTGGACTGCAACGGATTGTGCTGGTAATAGTAGTACCTGTGTGCAGACCATCACGATCAAGGATGATACACCGCCAGTGATTACGTGTCCGGGAGACAAAGTGTTTGATTGTGTAGAAGGAGACGGAGGTACAGCGACAGCGACAGACAACTGTACAGACGCTGTAGATATTCAGATCAGCTCTAGTGATGTGAGTAATCTCGATGCTTGTGGTTTGGGAACGATAACTCGGACCTGGACTGCAACGGATTGTGCTGGTAATAGTAGTACCTGTGTGCAGACCATCACAATCAAGGATGATACACCGCCAGTGATTACGTGTCCGGGAGACAAAGTGTTTGATTGTGTAGAAGGAGATGGAGGTACAGCGACAGCGACAGACAACTGTACAGACGCTGTAGATATTCAGATCAGCTCTAGTGATGTGAGTAATCTTGATGCTTGTGGTTTGGGAACGATAACTCGGACCTGGACTGCAACGGATTGTGCTGGTAATAGTAGTACCTGTGTGCAGACCATCACGATCAAGGATGATACACCACCAGTGATTACGTGTCCGGGAGACAAAGTGTTTGATTGTGTAGAAGGAGATGGAGGTACAGCGACAGCGACAGACAACTGTACAGACGCTGTAGATATTCAGATCAGCTCTAGTGATGTGAGTAATCTCGATGCTTGTGGTTTGGGAACGATAACTCGGACCTGGACTGCAACGGATTGTGCTGGTAATAGTAGTACCTGTGTTCAGACCATCACGATCAAGGATGATACACCTCCAACCATTTCTTGTCCTGCAAATGAAACCTTCGATTGTACGCTGGGCGATGCAGGAAGCGCAACTGCTTCAGATAACTGCACTGAAGATCTGGACATACAGATCAGCTCCAGCGATGTAAGTAATCTAGACGAATGTGGATTGGGTACCATCACAAGAACGTGGACTGCCACAGATTGTGCCGGTAACAGCAGTACCTGTGTGCAGACCATAACGATTAAGGATGATACCCCTCCAACCATTTCTTGTCCTGCAAATGCAACCTTCGATTGTACACTGGGCGATGCAGGAAGCGCAACTGCTTCAGATAACTGCACTGAAGATCTGGACATACAGATCAGCTCCAGCGATGTAAGTAATGTAGACGAATGTGGATTGGGTACCATCACAAGAACGTGGACTGCCACAGATTGTGCCGGTAACAGCAGTACCTGTACCTGCAAATGCAACCTTCGATTGTACACTGGGCGATGCAGGAAGCGCAACTGCTTCAGATAACTGCACTGAAGATCTGGACATACAGATCAGCTCCAGCGATGAAAGTAATGTAGACGAATGTGGATTGGGTACCATCACAAGAACGTGGACTGCCACAGATTGTGCCGGTAACATCAGTACCTGTGTTCAGACCATCACCATTAAGGATGATACCCCTCCAACCATTTCTTGTCCTGCAAATGCAACCTTCGATTGCACGCTGGGCGATGCAGGAAGCGCAACTGCTTCAGATAACTGCACTGAAGATCTGGACATACAGATCAGCTCCAGCGATGTAAATAATCTAGACGAATGTGGATTGGGTACCATTACAAGAACGTGGACTGCCACAGATTGTGCCGGTAACAGCAGTACCTGTGTTCAGACCATCACCATTAAGGATGATACCCCTCCAACCATTTCTTGTCCTGCAAATGCAACCTTCGATTGTACACTGGGCGATGCAGGAAGCGCAACTGCTTCAGATAACTGCACTGAAGATCTGGACATACAGATCAGCTCCAGCGATGTAAATAATCTAGACGAATGTGGATTGGGTACCATCACAAGAACGTGGACTGCCACGGATTGTGCCGGTAACAGCAGTACCTGTGTTCAGACCATCACCATTAAGGATGATACCCCTCCAACCATTTCTTGTCCTGCAAATGCAACCTTCGATTGTACACTGGGCGATGCAGGAAGCGCAACTGCTTCAGATAACTGCACTGAAGATCTGGACATACAGATCAGCTCCAGCGATGTAAATAATCTAGACGAATGTGGATTGGGTACCATTACAAGAACGTGGACTGCCACGGATTGTGCCGGTAACAGCAGTACCTGTGTGCAGATCATCACGATCAAGGATGATACACCACCTTCCATCACTTGTGAGCCAAACAAATCGGCTCTTTGCGGAATTGTTTCCTTTGATGAGCCGACAGCTTCAGATAATTGTGGGTCGGTAACAGTAGCGGAAGTAGGAACCATTGATAATCGTGACATCTGCGGTAATGGTACCATCATCCGTACCTGGATCGCAACGGATTGTGCAGGAAACACGGCCACTTGCTCACAAACCATCACCATCAACGACTGTGGTGATTTTGAGCTGCTTAAGACCACCAATGGTGCGGTGAATGCATCCAAGGATTGGGCCTTTACCTTGTCCTATGGTAACGTTGAGATCGATGAGAATACATTAGGTGACGGTGATGGCATCTTATTCGACCAGATAGGCCCTCTAAGTGCCAGTGAGACTTATACGCTGTGCGAAACCGGAATACCTGCAGGTTATACGGCAGTATGGAGAATTGATAGTGATGCCGACGGAGTAGCCGACATGATTGTACCAGCAGTCAATCCAGATTTTCCACTCGATTTAGGGACACGTTGTATTCAATTTGGAGCCGGTACGTCATATCCACTACCACTCGGAGAAACTGATATTGGGTGTACTTTACATGTATCGGTAGACAATACCTTCCCCGGAGGCGATCCCAGGACTCCCGGCTACTGGAAGAACTGGAGTTCTTGCTCGGGCGGAAACCAGGTAATAACTGCAGCCAAAAATGGTGGTTGCGATGAAGGATTTTGCACCTTGGATGACATCCTGAATGATCCTGGTATCATTTGGTGCATCGGAACCAGTGATGAGTTTATAATTGATGACTGTGAGCAGGCGGTAGATATCTTGGATGCACGAGACCACAATAATGGTAAGAAGAAGTCTAGTGATGCTGCCTATACTTTGGCCCGGGCCCTGCTTGCCGCACACTTGAATTTTGCCGCTGGTGCGGAGGTATGCCAAGCAGCCTTGGATGCTGCTTTAGCAGGCGAAAGTCTTTTGTGTTCGATAGGTTTTGACGGGACGGGAGATTATCTCAAAGGCAAGGGAGCGGGAGCCTTAAAAGCAGACGCTTTATGTCTTGCCACTGCCTTGGATAATTACAACAATGGTACGCTATGCCCGGATGGATCTTTCAATTGTGCATCCAGTGATGTTAGTCCACCGATTAACTTCATTGGTGCCTCTCGTGACGATGTGACAAATCAAGTGATCACTCCAGCTGTAGAAATGGAGATCTATCCCAATCCAGCTTGGAGGTCCTTTTACATTGACATCAATGGTTTGAATAGTCAAGATTTAGTTGTCCAGCTGGTCGACCCACTGAGTCGCTTAGTAAGAGAAGAGAAGATCAATTACAGGAAGAACGAAAGAATTGAAATGCTGATTCCTGAGGTACTTTCAGATGGTCTCTATTATGTCAGGATTAAACATCAGGACGACATCTCTATGAAACCAGTGATCATCAGTCAAGAAAGATAATAGATTGTAATTGGGTCCGTCTAGGGGGCCTAATTGTTTTGAGTGGGGGGTGCTGTCCGACGGGTCGGCACTCCTTTTTTCTTTAGATGTCCATGCATGGGCACTTGTACTAATAGGATCTTATTCTCTTTGGTAACTCTAGGCACTGATGCATGAAGATAGCACTGATACTGAAAGAAATCTAGTTGTTTCCAAGTCCTGTCCTGGGATCATCCACAGGATAGTCAATGCCTTCATAATTAGACCGGTCCCCCTTCTCATGCCCTTTGGCAATATGTATTTCCTCACCATCTTCTCCCTCTATTATTGTCACCTTTTCGATATACTATGATGCCCTAGCATTCAGCGCTGCTTTAAGAATTGTAAATTTATGTATAGGTGTCAAATGTACTAAACCCAATAGTTGCAGCGTAGAGCAATCTAATCGTTGCCTGCAGCTATCCATCGGAAGCGATTAGTCCAGAGAATAGGGCAAAAATCAACGATCCCCTGATTATTGAATATTTCAGGAGTCAGCATAAATTAAAGTGATGGGCAAAGTTGAGCAAGTTATTAACTCGAGCAAAGATAGACCAGCAGATGGCAGGATAACCTGTATGTATCTAGCTTGGATTCATATGATATTTAGAATGACGATTATCTTACCAAATAGAGATGCCGGTGGTGAACCGGCATCTCCATCTTGGGGCTAACCCCTGACATCCAAAAAGTCCATGCGATGAAACCCTATTTCTATAACAAATCTCGCTCAAAAGCCCTGCGCACCAGACCCGCTGTATTTCGAGCCCCTAATTTCATCAGCAAATGTGTGCGATGGGTCTTGACTGTATCCTGACTGATAAATAATTTTTTAGCAATTTCGACATTGGTATGCTCGTAAGCGATTAGGTGTAATACTTCTTTTTCTCGTGTTGATATGGATAAATTCATGATAAGCTAGTGGTTAAAGATTTCCATTCAATAGGATCCAATCTGTGGGTGATCATCAACTTTAGTCACGATATACTTTAGGAGCGTTCTAAATTGCTCAACAGTCGCTTTGAGATTTACGATGTCGGATTGTTGCTCTTCGATGGTAGCTTGCTGACATCGAAGGATGGGCGCTAAGGCCATGCCAGCATCTCGACCGACAAGAGTATTGATTCGTCTTAGTCCTGGATGTGCGCAACTCTCCCAAGCTTGTCCGACAATCTGGTGTTCGGGCTTGATTTCTTCTGCGGAGACTGCCTTACCAATTCCGTTTTCTTTGTCGTCGGCCACAATCCAGTCACCGGCCTTTACCGGGCCACTGACCCGCACCGGTATTTGCCCCAGAAAGCTCACCATCTCGTATCCTTGCGAGTCCTTTGGTCTATTCCCAAGGACAGCAGCTTGATCGGTGACCACCATTACCTGTGCTGCCCCTATGGTGTGATGAGAAATTTTGCCATTCTGAATGCCGACAATATCGCCCGGTTGGAATTCATCTTTGCTGTTCAACTTCGGAAGATACTCAGCATAGTCGGCACCGGCCGAAGTATAGGATATGCCTCCACTTCCGTTGCCCTGTACTTCTCCCAAGATGTCTTCATCACCATCGTAGAAGGTGATAAAATTGGCTCCACCACCAGGATCTGTCGCCTCTACTTGCAGCGCCAGTACATCCGGGCCACTTCCCGCAGACTTGTTACGTAGTAGGGTTATATGCCCTGTTAGACTATTACTCTGGTTTTTTGTGCCTTCGATTATTAGACTGTGCAAGGGAGCGTCCTCTACCCAAATACCATGATATCCTGCCTCTTCTATATGGATACCATGAAAATCCGCACTTTTAAGATGCATCCCAATAGTAGCAGTATCAATCTGAATCGCGGTGCCCCCGATATTCTCCATGTGTATCCCCTTCAGTTGGGTTTCAGCTATTCTAATAGCATCATTGTATGAATAGGCGATATGTAGTCCTGCCTTACCGGCACTTGCCACATGAAGACCATTGTTTTTGGCATGATTCACATGCACACCATTAGAAAATATATTATCCACCGGATCTAGCTCGAGGGCGTGCTCTGCCACTTCAAATTGTACTTCTTGGGCGGTTACGTATCCCGATATAAATATCAATATGAATAAAGAAATAGCCTCGAAAGATTTTTTGCTCCGATTCTGAGGTCTTCCCTGGCATTTAGTGGTGCAATTATTTAGCATCTGCATTTTAGTTTGCTTTATTAGGCTGTAATTTTATTAATAATCATTTTCGTTTCCATATTGCCGGCTTTCTTGCTGATTTGCATTTCCTTGATCCAGCGTTTTTCCTTTTAACACACCTTGACCTACCTCAGTTATCATGTCCATAAGTTTATCCACCTGAGCTTGTCGAAGGGAACTTTCTTTATGTAAAAGATCGACTAAGAGCTCACTTTGATCCAAACCCACTGCCGTATTTATTCTTTTTATTACTGGATTATTCGAACTCTCCCAAGCTCGACCAATAATTCTATGCGTTCGATTAATTTTTTCCGTTGGAATCGCTACACCCAGGCCATGCTCTTCACCATCAGCTACTATCCAATCTCCCGACCGTACTGTCCCGCGCACCCGCACAGGCACCTGGCCGATGAAACTCACTTTCTCATATCCTTTTGGATCTTGAGGTTGATTCCCTACTACGGCGGCACGATCGGTAATGACCATTAAGTGGTCAGCCCCATTTGTTCTATGGGATATTCTACCCGCATAAATTCCCACGATGTCTCCTGCCTGAAATTCTTCCTCAGGGTTTTCTACCGGTAAATATTCTGCATAGTCAGCACCGGTGGATTCATAGGAGATACCACCACTGCCATTGCCTTGCACTTGCCCAATGATGCTTTTGTTACCGTCGTAGAAGGTGATGTAATTGGCTCCGGAACCTGGACTGACAGTACCTACCTTTAGTGCAAGGACGTCGGGGCTACTGCCAGTAGACATATTGCGGATTAGTGCAACATGGCCCTGGAGTTGATTAACTATGTTCTTGTTCCCCACGATGCGTAGACCGTAATCGTCGGCATCATACACATACAGCCCATCGCCGCCAGCATTATTCACGCTAATTCCGTCATCTCCCACATCACTAATATGTATCCCGTCCGCTCCTGCCTCGTCCACGGTGATCCCGTTCTGTCCTGCAGACGCAATTCTCATACCATCAAATCCTACATCTTGAGCAATGAAACCCCAGTTCGTTGCGCTATCGACCTACGCCCGCATTTTCTGCAGTATTGATTCTTATAGAATTTCCATCAATTTCTTCAAGCAAGATTCCCTGTGCATTTAGCTGGGTTGTTGTGCTTGATATCCCTATAACTATGACCATTGAAATCATATAATGAAGGCTTGTACTTACCAATGGTTTCAAACCTAAGCATAGACTATTCATAATTCACTTTGATTTTTTCAATTATGGCTAAACCGAAAGATGATTCTTGGGAAATATGATCGTTATGTGGTAGCGCTACCGATCCGGAGCATGCTGCGTCTGTACCGAATACATTTTCCCATCCATTAATGCCTCCAGTCGTTTTTCAAGGGCATTAATTTGCTTCTGCTGGCTCAGAAACAGACCCTCGCTGTGATCCAAACCCACTGCCGTATTTATTCTTTTTATTGCTGGATTATTCGAACTCTCCCAAGCTCGACCAATAATTCTATGTGTTCGATTAATTTTTTCCGTTGGAATCGCTACACCCATGCCATGCTCTTCACCATCAGCTACTATCCAATCTCCCGACCGTACTGTCCCGCCCACCCGCACAGGCACCTGGCCGATGAAACTCACTTTCTCATATCCTTTTGGATCTTGAGGTTGATTCCCTACTACGGCAGCACGATCGGTAATGACCATTAAGTGGTCAGCCCCATTTGTTCTATGGGATATTCTACCCGCATAAATTCCCACGATGTCTCCTGCCTGAAATTCTTCCTCAGGGTTTTCTACCGGTAAATATTCTGCATAGTCAGCACCGGTGGATTCATAGGAGATACCACCACTGCCGTTTCCTTGCACTTGACCAAGGATCGAATTACTGCCGTCGTACAGGGTGATGAAGTTGGCACCGGCACCAGGATTTACAGTGCCAACCTTAAGAGCCAGCACATCTGAACTACTAGCACTAGAAGCATTTCTAAGTAGTGCAATATGGCCAGTCTGTAGATTGGCTGTACTCTTGTTTCCCACGATGTGTAAGCTATATTCTCCTGCGCCGGCCACATGGACACCATCTCCTTGTGTTCCCGAAACGTAAACGCCATCATCGACACCGCCGCTTACTTTCACTCCATCGTCTCCCGAAGATGTAATATAAATACCATCGTCTCCAGCACTGCTCACAGATATACCATCATCGGCGACATCTAGTACTCTGAGGCCGTCGTTTTCTGAATATCGCACATAGATGCCTTCTTCCCCAGTGCGGAAGACGCTCAAACCTCTTCCATAAGAACTGTCGATAACGATGCCGGCATCATCAGCGTTCAGTATATTCATCGAATGGCCTTCAATTTCTTCTAGCAAAATTCCTTGGGCATGTAGATGTGTTGTAATGGTTATTAATACCAGTGCTCCTATACAAATCATCCTGTTAAAACTTGTATTTCCCCATGCTTCTGAATCATCATATGAATTATTCATATCTTATTTTTTAGTATCAGTTTTATGCTCGAAAAACAGTAAATAAATTCGCGATTATTCATCCAGCGCATGTTTAGCGTTCTCGAATTGATGCTTGCTTTCCATCAATGATTTAATTTGTTTTTCAAGGGCATTAATTTGCTTCTGCCGGCTCAGAAACAGACCCTCGCTGTGATCCAATCCTACAGCAGTATTTATTCTTTTTATTTCCGGATTCCTCGAGCTTTCCCAAGCCCGTCCAACGATCCTATGAGTTGAACTAATTTTTTCCATTGGAACAGCCAGACCTACTCCATTCTCTTCACCATTAGCTACTATCCAATCCCCTTCGTTTACCGTCCCCTGCACCTGCACAGGAATCTGACCGATAAAACTCACCTTCTCATATCCCGTAGGATCTTGCGGCTGACTGCCCACCACTGCAGCCTGGTCGGTGATGACCATCAGTTGTGTAGCTCCCTTCGTCTGATGCGATATCTTGCCACCATAAATACCAACAATATCACCCGCATTAAATTTTTCGGAAGCATTTTTTACCGGTAAATATTCCGCATAATCGGCGCCAGTTGACTGGTAGGAGATACCACCGCTGCCATTACCCTCTACTTGACCCACTATCGCATTACTTCCGTCATAAAAAGTGATAAAATTTGCTCCTGCACCGGGATCAATCGTCTCTACCTGCAAAGCCAGCACATCAGGTCCCGAGCCACTGGATTGATTGTGGAGCAGAGCAAGGTGCCCTGATATTTGGTTGCTGACATTTTTATTGCCGAGAATTCGCAAACCAAATTGACCGGCGTTGGCTACGTGTAAGCCGTCTCCATCGGCATGATTAATGAAGACTCCGTCATCATCCGCATCTACTACGTGTAAGCCATCGTCATCGGTATGATTCACCGAAAATCCATCCAATCCAGAGTTCTCGATTCTAACACCTTACTCACCTGCATTCGTTACCCTTAACCCATCTCCGCCAATATCACCCATTGATATGCCAAAATCGATAATGTCGTGTAGCCATATGCCACGGTCTGTAAGACTTGCTGACAATACCTGACCGGCATCTGAAACTTGGATGGCGTCATCTTCAATGTTGTAGATGCTGATACCGTCGTCTTGAGCGTCGCCCCCCTCCACATCTAGAATACCACCTTGGGCAAATACTTCCGTGTGCATGCAAAGAACAGAGACTAAGATGCATAAGCATATGGAGTGTGTGATAGAGCGAATGATTATTGAGCACCTCTTTAAACTAAAAGCATTCATGATATTTTTTTTAATGGATTAATTGTTTGATAAGGGAGCAGCAAAGGGACAAGCCTGGCTTATCTGACTTATTTGGGTCCTACTTGCCTAATCATTGTCGGTCCTGATTCGAATCGGATGCTGGCTGTCTCAATTCAGTTACGATCTCATTGAGTTCACGCATTTGGCCCAGAAGCACACTGATTTGCTGCCGCAGATCTAGCAGGATCTCTTCACCGTTCGATAGACCGACAGCGGTATTGATTCTCTTTATTCCTGGATCAGCTGAGCTCTCCCACGCCTGACCCACTATTCGATGCTTGGTACTGAGATGTTCACTTGACACCGCTATGGCCACACCTTTCTCCCCGCCATCCGCTACAATCCAAGCTCCTGCTGCCACGGGCCCCTGCACTCGCACAGGCACACCCATAAAGCTTACCTTTTCATATCCTCTGGGATCTTGCGGTTGATTGCCCACTACCGCAGCATGCTCCGTGATGACCATCACCTTCTGTGCTCCCTCTATGCGATGAGAAATTTTGCCCTCGTGCACTCCAACTATGTCACCGGCTTGAAATTCATCTCCCGCTTCTATTGCCGGTAAATACTCCGCGTAGTCGGCACCGGTAGACTCGTAAGATATACCACCACTGCCATTTCCTTGGACTTGACCAAGGATAGAATTGCCACCGTCGTAAAATGTGATAAAATTGGCTCCTCCTCCAGGGTTTAGGGTCTCGACCTGTAAAGCCAGCACATCCAGACCAGAGCCATTGGATTGATTATGTAGTAAAGCGAGATGTCCTGAGATTTGGTTGCTCACATTTTTTTCACCAAGAATTCTGAGACCAAATTGACCGGCATTGGCTACATGCAAACCATCTCCGTCTGCATGGTTAATAAAAACACCATCATCATCGGCGTCGACCACATGCAATCCGTCGTCACCGGTGTGATTCACCGAAAATCCATCTAAACCAGAATCCTCAATTCTAACACCGTAGCCTCCCGCTTGCTGCACAAGCATCCCGTTTGATGTGATATTAGACAGAGAGATGCCATTACTGCCAGCATGGGACACATATACACCATTAAGGTCGGGGAAGTTGACAAAGATTCCATCGCCCTCTGCATCCGTAACCTCGATGCCATCACCAACCGTACCTGAAATGGTAATCCCGTTAGAGTTGGCATCAGAGATAGAAATGCCATCATGACCGGGATATAGAATCGTCAAGGCCGTGCTATTCGCACTATCGATCTCAATGGCTTGTGCTATTACGCCATCGTTCAAATCTGCTAACAACAAAATGAAGGTCAGAAAACCTAATGTCCAAGCAATAGGGATATTCCGCCTATAAGTAAAGTTGTATTTATTCATGATAATATCTTTAGTTGGTAGAGTGGTTCAAAATCTCAGACTATATTCACTTACTCCAATGGTTGTTTGACCTCATTCAATTAAACACGTCTGCTGTTTGCCCCTCGGTCAAACCTAGTGTTTTAACCAGCATGCGAATCTGGTAATCTTGCCTATTTAGCAGGGCCTCCGTTTGATCCAAGCCAACAGCTGTATTTATTCTTTTTACTCCTGGATTGTCGGAGCTCTCCCACGCCTGACCCACTATTCGATGCTTGCTGCTGAGATGTTCACTTGACACCGCAATGGCTACACCAGTTTCCTCGCCATTCGCTACAATCCAATCGCCGGCTGCCACGGGCCCCTGCACCCGCACAGGCACTTGACCCATAAAGCTTACCTTTTCATATCCTTTGGGATCTTGAGGTTGATTGCCCACTACAGCAGCGTGCTCCGTGATGACCATCACCTTCTGTGCTCCTTCTATGCGATGAGAAATTTTGCCTTCGTGCACCCCTACTATATCTCCCGCCTGAAATTCATCTCCCGGATCTATTGCTGGTAAATACTCTGCGTAATCGGCGCCAGTAGACTCGTAGGATATACCACCACTTCCATTGCCTTGCACTTGACCGAGGATCGAATTGCCACCGTCATAAAAGGTGATAAAATTGGCTCCTCCACCAGGGCTTAGGGTTTCGACTTGTAAAGCCAGCACATCCGGACCAGAGCCATTGGATTGATTATGAAGTAAAGCGAGATGCCCTGAGATTTGGTTACTGACATTTTTCTCGCCAAGAATTCTGAGGCCAAATTGACCGGCATTGGCTACGTGCAAACCATCTCCGTCGGCATGGTTAATGAAGACCCCATCATCATCGGCGTCGACCACGTGTAAACCATCATCATTGGTGTGGTTCACCGAAAATCCGTCAAGACCAGAATTTTCAATTCTAATGCCATAACCGGCCACATCTTCGACGAAAAGAGCATCTCCTCCGACTTGAACAAACCGTATTCCATTATCTCCTGCATCAATTACACTAATGGCATCATCATCAGTTGAATTGATTCTCAATCCATCATCATAAGAATGGGTTATTACGATTGCATCTTGATCTTCAGACGGATCGACAACGATCTGCTGTGCTTGTGTTTGCACAGAAACAGTCGCTAGCACCAATGCTAGAATCGCTTTGAAATATTTAGTAATTGTCCAAGATCCTACAAGAATTAATCGATTTTTCATTATTTAGTTTTTATTATTTAATAATTTTTTTTCATTCTGAATGAAAGGTCTTTTTGCTTATTGCTATTCTAATTACAGCTCTTTCATGCCATGCTCTTCTAATTTTTTGACCATTTTCTCCACCTTTGTCATGAATGAAATCATTTGTTTCTGAAGTTTCTGCGAAGTATCTCTTTCACGGGTTAACATCATCAGTAAACTCTCACTTTGATCCATTCCCACCACGGTATTAATTCTCTTAATTTCTGGGTTAGTGGAACTTTCCCACGCTCGTCCAACTAATCGATGTGTTGGATTAATATCTTCCGTTGCAACAGCCACACCCACGCCATGCTCCTGTACCATCTGTTACAATCCAATCGCCGGCTGCCACGGGTCCCTGCACCCGCACAGGCACTTGGCCCATAAAGCTGACCTTTTCATATCCTCTGGTATCTTGCGGTTGATTGCCCACTACAGCAGCGTGCTCCGTGATGACCATCACCTTCTGTGCTCCTTCTATGCGATGAGAAATTTTGCCCTCGTGCACGTAAACTATATCTCCCGCTTGAAATTCATCTCCCGGATCTATTGCTGGTAAATACTCCGCGTAATCGGCACCTGTAGACTCGTAGGATATACCACCACTGCCGTTTCCTTGGACTTGACCGGTTATGGCTTCATTCCCGTCGTAAAAAGTGATATAATTAGCGCCTGCACCGGGATTTATCGTCTCGACTTGTAAGGCCAAAACGTCTGCGCTACTGCCTGTAGATTCATTCCGGAGCAGTGCAATGTGGCCCGTGAGCTGATTTGCAACACTCTTGTCCCCCCGGATATGTAGACTGTATCCCTCCGCACCCCCAACGTGGACACCATCATCACCCACATTACTGACGAAGATTCCATCGTCCCCACTACCATTGACATGGACGCCACGATCGGTTGGAGAATAGATGTAAAGTCCGTCGTAGCCAGCGCCACTAATATGCAGGCCGTCATATTCAGTGTCTGCTACATAAATACCATACTCGCCAGCATTTTGCACTATTATTCCATGGTCAACTGTACCTGACACCTCGATGCCCTGAGCCGCTATTTCCACCGCGATGGTTAGTATCAATAGGGGCATAAAACAAATCGTTTTACAAAACTCCGCCTTTTTACTAATTAATTGAATCTTTGATCGCCTGCTCATGATTCCATTTAATTTTTCGTAATTCTTATTAAATATTCTACAAATTAGATCCAATAGGAATAGGAATCCACTGAGAATTGATGGATGGCACAATGTAGTTAGTATAGTGAGTCGTTGGGTTAATACGTGTCGCCAAGAGTGAGTATCCAGGCGGTACAGCCATGAAGAGACCCGATTACCAAATGAATGAGGCAGAATACTAAATCAAATCACCATATATCCATTTTTAGATATAACTTGCTGCACTGCTGATCGATTAGTATGTTATTGAAGCAGATTATTTCATTTTTATTATATACGGGATTGCTGCCTACTTGGCTTCTGGCACAAGCAAATGGACCATTTGAAGTCTTGAAAGACTTTAATGGTAACCCCGTACAAAATGCGGTGGATATACTCCAGGATCGGGACGGGGATCTTTGGTTAATTACCGCCGGAGGCCTTTGGCGTTTTGATGGCATCAAAGTTCAGTACTCCGCAGACCTTTCGCCTGGGTCGAGTGACAACAATATGGGTCAAGTTCGGTGTGCATTCGAGGATGATCAAAACCGATTGTGGGTTGGTACTTGGGGCTCGGGAATTTATGTTTCTGATCCAAGCAAGTCTTACTTCCAGTCAATCCAAATAGGAGAGACTGCTGATCTAAATTTTCACCATATTGCTCAGGATAGGTACCATCAAATGTGGCTAGCTTCAGACCAGGGTCTTATTGTTATAGAGCAAAGAGAAGATGGAATTTTTCAACAAGTGACCGGGAATAATCCCATCATGGCCGGCCAGCCACAACTTGCCTCAATCAATACTGTATTTGAGGATAGTGAGCACAGGATATGGATCGGTGGTGAAGATGGACTCTATCTCTACGACGAAAAGTGGATCTCAAGGGATATGGGTTATGCTTTACTAGAAGATCCCGTAGACGATATTCAGCAAGACCGGCAGGGTAAAATTTGGATCAGCCGCCGGGAACATGAGAACCAATTGATGACTTTTAATGAGGAGGATATGGTATGTGAACCCTTTAGAGACATGACATTTTCAAATAGTGAAGTTGCTGTTAGTTTTTGCTTTGATCACGACGAACGGATATGGGTAACTAGTTTTGGAAATGGTCTCCGGGTGTATGATTATCAGTTGAGAACGGAAGCGATGAACTCATCATCGTTAGGTCTATCAGAACTTTTTTTGCGAAATCCAATGGTAGATGATTTTGGTAATGTATGGCTATGTGGCAATAATTTTTTGCAATATTCTTATCCACAGGGGTTTCATAATTTTAAACATAATAAGCTTGACATTACCCAAGATAATCTGGCAATTATGCACCACGGCACCCATCTCTATTTGAGTTACCGGGAAGGCGGCATTATCAGCACAGAAGGTATTGGAACAACCATAGAAAATGGCAATCCTAAAATAATTAATAGCAGCAAAGACTCTGCAACTTACATGGGCTTGCTAGCCATAGAGGACAATCGTATACTGGCATTATCATACAGGTCACTAAGTATTTTTGGAGAGGACTTGAAAATAATAGCAAGCTTTGATATCCCAGGGATTCAGCGTACTGCGATATCCGATAGTGAGGCAAATCTCTGGGTTGGTGGTTTCAATGGCTTGCAACTTTTTTCTCCCGTAGGTGGTGTAAATCGCTCATACAATTTCACGGCGAGGGAGAATATGAATAGTCTCTTAAATGCCATAGTTGAAGATCCAAGTGGAAAATTGTGGCTGGGTACTGGTAACCAGGGATTAGCTTTAATTGATCTCAGTACAGACTCCATAGTTTATTATAATCCGGAATCTAGCCGGAATGCCAGATTTCCCTCCTGGCATATCAATGACATGGTGGCAGATACCCAGCATAATGTTTGGATCGGTACTATAGATGGCCTGATAAAAAGGGAATATTCTAGTGGTAGATTTATAATTTATGGCCGTGACGAAGGCTTAACCAATGAGTTTGTGACTGGTGTGCTCATCGATGATGCCCATCGAGTTTGGGTCTCCACCCATGATGGTATTTCTTTCCTTGAGGTGTCTTCAGGGCGATTTAGAAACTACAGTGCATCTGATGGTCTCGTCAACAACGGCTACAATCTACGCAGTCGCGCCATTGGCCCTGATGGTACATTGTATTTTGGGGGGACCGCTGGAATCGACTATTTTCATCCAGATCTAATTAGAACTAACCCTTACCCACCCAAACTTAGTCTGGAAGTCATCCCGATAAATACCGAGGAAGGCACACCAGCCGAACACTATTCCCCTGTATTCGTTGTACATGACGGATTAGATGATAAACAAGAGACCAGAAATACCATCGACCTCTTCCATCGGAACCGGTTGTTGGGCATTAATCTGCGTGGAATTCACCTTGGTGATCCGTATGGAGTAACTTATAGTTATCGATTATCACCCAGCAACGAATCGAAAAGACCGATGGCTAGATCTCGGTTCTGATAGCAAGATCTTTATTAGTCGGCCTTCACCTGGTAGATACCTTCTGGAGGCAAGAGCGCAATCTTCGAATGGTTTAATTTCCAACACGATTTCTTCGGTGCTGGAAATACATCCAACCTGGTGGCAGACTTGGTTTTTCAAATTTGCTCTTAGTTTAGGGATTGCCGCTATTATCGTTTATTGGATAAAAGCTCGAGTAAGCCGGATAAAGCAGAAAGGGGACATCCAACAGAGGATCGCAGATCTGGAAAAACGTGCCTTATTGTCTCAAATGAACCCGCATTTCATATTTAATTTGCTCAACTCCATACAACATTATATGTCAGAGGGAGATATGGTCGAACCTCCAGCTCGATCGGCATAAGAATCCTCTTTTATTGGTGTCCACTTTTGACAGCATAGAGTTTGTGCAGATCGAAGAGATTTTGCGATGTGAGGCTTCGGGTGCCTATTGTGAGATACACTTAAGGGACGGTACTAATTTGCTGGTGAGTAAAGTGATCAAGGAATTTGAGCAGCTGTTAAAGGATTATGGATTTTACCGGGTACATCAATCACATCTGGTAAACTTGCGTGAGGTAAAAAAATATCTACGGCAAGAAAATTGCCTTTTACTGAAAGACAATACTAAGATTAATGTGGCAAGGAGCCGTAAGGAGGCCATGTTTAAAGCACTAGAAAGCACTTTTCAATGATGCAGCTGAGATTCTGATGGAGGAGGACGGGACAAGGGCTAGCATAACTGAAGACGATCACCTAAAGAAATTTAATTGACAGCACCACTGGATTTGGAGTAGGACCTGAAATAATTGCTATCAAATTAAGTTACTTACCGACTTGATTTTGCCTTTTTCTCCAGTTGATCCATCCGGTCCATCAAACCAACCACAATTTTTCTAAGCTGATCATTTTCATTTTTTATTCGTTGATTTTCTGCCTGCAGATGCTCAAGTTGCTGGTGCATTGCTTGAATGGCCAATAGGGCAACGCCATCTGCATCAATGGTGGAAATAGTCTCGGGTCCATCACCTACACGAAAAATTTCATAAAATTCTTCTGCAGTAGGTCCAATATGTCTGACACCTGGGAGGTGCTTGTACGACCACTCCATGATCGGTAAGGTCCTTACTTTTTCAAGAATTCTGGCAGGATTAAGCGGCCTAAAATGCTGTTTGGATAAAATGCTTGATGGATTGGACAAGCCTGCTGTTGCTTCGAAACCGCCATTGATGCGAACAAAGTTCTGATCAAAGTCACCATATATCAGTGGATTGTCTGTGGTCTCCACATCGATGTACAAGCGGTTATTTACGCTACCTAGTTGTGCAGTCGGGCCAGCATTAAAGCCGATGAAAATATTGAAAGATCCTGTGATATTGTTTGCACCGGCATATTGTCCAAAAAAAGAATTGGCACTACCTGTTGTTGTAAGGGATCCTGCTTGTTGTCCAAAGAACGAGTTATAGACAGCATCGATATTAGATGCTCCGGCTCCCTGGCCAAAAAAGGCATTGAAAGCACCAGCGGTATTGTCTTCTCCAGCACCTTGGCCGAAAAAACTGTTGTTTTCACCGATGGCAGTGGCCCATCCGGCATCTTCACCAAAAAAGCAGTTGTTAGACGCCGTGGTGTTATTTGCACCGGCTCCCTGACCAAAGAAGCTATTTCTCAACCCAGTTGTATTGTCCTGACCCGCAGTCTGACCGAAGAAGCTGTTGTAGCTTCCGGAGCTATTTGATAACCCGGCTTCCATGCCAAAGAAGCTGTTAGAGAGTCCAACATTATTTCCTTTGCCACTATTGTAGCCAAAAAAGCTGTTTGATACCCCATTGTTATTCCTCCCTGCATCTCGACCAAAAAAGCTGTTTCCTGATCCGGTAGTATTCTGCAAACCAGCAGAAACACCATAAAAGCTGTTCTGGCTGCCGCTGGTGGTATTGGCGCCAGCAGCTTCACCTGCCAGGGTGTTGTCAATACCGCTGGTAAGTGATGAACCTACATTAATTCCAACCAAGGTATTATTTGTTGCACCATCACAATCAGTGCAATTTTGGGCTGGAAGGTACATGGCTGCAACAAATGAGATAAGACCTGTAATAATCGTGCGTTTAAACATTTTTACTTCATTTTAAGGCTATACGAGAAGATAACATTAAAAAAATAGTTGTGTCACTGGGCCGGTTCTGTTTTGGTCTAGTCAAGGATAGTGCATTCATTAAAAACTACCCACACCTTTACTCGCCTCCAAATACCATTTACGCATTGAGGTAACCAAATACACTAATGGGCAAAAGTACACGAATCGTTCAGAAGCAGGTTGGTAGTTCATTAGATAAGAAAAGTCAGTAGAATCGACATTATCCCATCATTTTACCCTACTATTTGGAGACAATAAATTAGTCCTCTCAAAGGCTTACACTGCCCTCTACAAGGGCAGACCGTAATATCAAACGATTTTATTTCCTAAATTGAGTTGAGCAAGATCTCAAGCTTTCCATGCACCGCGTACTTGTCATCATGTTTACCGATATTGTTCGGTACACACAGCTAATGGCTGAGGATGAGCCCCGTGCACTGCAAGTGCTCCGAGAGAATCGTGAACTGCATCAATCTTTGCTGGAGAAATACAATGGCAATTTGTTGAAAGAGATGGGAGATGGTGTGCTGGCATCTTTTGAAAGCAATACACAAGCCTTGAGATGTGCGGGAGAACTGGTCAGGATATCTCAGCAGTCTGGTATTTCCTTGCGAGTAGGCCTCCACGTGGGAGAGGTGGTATTGCAGGATAACGACATATTTGGTGATGGAGTAAATATCGCTTCCCGGGTGCAGGAAATGGCGGAGCCCGACCAAGTACTCTTTACCGATAAAGTTTACGATGATATTCGCAACAAGTCGGAGTTTCGCACAGAGAGTGTGGGGACATTTCATCTCAAACACGTCGTGAAACCAGTGCAGCTGCACACCGTGAATTTCTCCGGAAGGTCTCATCCTGGCAACATCCAGCGACCCAAAGGGAACGGGTTACGAAAGAGATTGTTCTTAGGAACTCTAGCCGTTATTGCTGCGATTGCTGGTTTGGCGGTCATCATACAATATTTCGATCAGCCTGGTGAGCTGGGATTGTTGGAGCGGGAGGTTCCCTCGATAGCTGCACTTCCTTTTGCCAATATTTCGGAAGATGAAGAGCTCAACTATCTGGGGTTTGCCCTGGTCGACGAAGTCATCAATGCCCTGTCCTATCTGAAGCAGATTACCATACGGCCTTCTACAACAGTTCGACAGTATGCCGAACAGCCTGTAATCATTCCGGAGAAAGTTGCTGAGGACCTGGCAGTGGAGTATATTTTAATGGGTCACTACTTGAGAGTGCATGATTCTTTACGCCTCAATTTGGAGTTGATTAAGGCTACGTCTAACGATCTCCTTTGGCGAGGTACAGTCAAGGAAGAGATCTCTGACCTCTTTCGTTTGCAGGACGAAGTGGCTCAGCGGGTTATTGATGGCCTCAGTGTGCAATTTTCAAATGAGGAGAGAATGCGCATGTCTCGAGATGAGCCCACGGATCCCCTTGCTTATGATTACTATCTCAAGGCCTTGGCTGCGCCACAGAGCATTGGTGGAAATCAAATGGCTGTCGAATGGCTGGAAAAAGCTATTGAATCTGATTCCAGCTTTGCTCCTCCATATGCCGAGCTGGGCAACCGGAAATATTATATGACGAGATATGCCTTGTTGGGCAATGAGGAAGAAGCAGTTGAAGAGATTCTCAATATATTGGATAAAGCACTAGCCATCAATGAAGATTACTTGCCAGCGATGGGGCTGCTCTCATTCGTTTACACCGAGCTAAATCAAATGCATGAAGCTCTGGAGGTTGCAGAAAAAATGGTGTCTATCAATGAAAATAATGCGCTGGGTCACTTTTGTAAGGGCTATGTCTACCGGTACGTTGGTCTTGTAAATAAAGCCGTGCGGGAAATGGAGTGGGCGGTGCGTATCGATCCTCATGATCCTCAATTCCGGTCCATAGGCATTTCCTACAATTTAGCGGGTCGATTCCAGGATGCCATCGAAGCTTTGAAATACCAAGACAGCTCCGGATTTTGTGAAAGTTGGAAAGGCTTAACTTATGTTCGTATGGATCAATACGATGACGCCCGTCGCGAATTGGAAAAGGCCATGATGTTAGACCCGTCTGGACTTCTGGGCAAGTGGTCACAGATGATTTTGCAATATTTAAAGGAAAGCGACATTGACTGGGACGAATTAGAATCTATTGAGTCAGAGGTAGAAGATCCGGAGAGCATGTACAGCTGGTCCCTTATCAATATCATACATGGAGATACAGAAGGGTTCCTCGAGATGTTTAGAAAGGCAGTGGAGTCAGGCTATTATCCAGTGGAGGGATTTCGAAAGGATCCCCTCCTGGATGGGGTAAGAGATCTGCCCGCATTTTCTGCCATTCTTCAATTGGCTATGGATAAACACGAAGCCTTTGTGAGCAGGCTGGCAGTCCGCGACTGAAAAATAACGATCGCAAGTGTACTATTGATCCGGAGAAACAGGATGCCGATTTCAATGAATATTCGTGCTATTCCTGTGGTTGAGTGATAATTTGTTGTAACTTAGAAAAAAGCAAAGCCAGTCTTCCCTTAACTGGCTGGCCAAGCATTGTCAATTCATTTCTTAAACCACAAAAAAACCAATGTTATGAAATTCATGCTGACCTGGAGAATTCATGAAGACCAGAGACAGAACGCACTCGGTGCCTTTTCACAAATGACCGCAGATGATGATGCTGCCGATATGGGTGGTAATATTCGATTGATTGGGAGGTGGCATAATATCGCAGAGTTTACAGGAGTAGCCATATATGAAACCGATGATCCGATTGCTATGGCTAATTGGGCACTGAATTGGAATACTATCCTTGACTGTGAGGTCAGTCCCGTGCTAGACGATGAAGAGACTCGTGCCCTTGGAAAGAGTCGATTGGAAGCTGCAGCACAGGCCAGCTGATACGACCTCGAGATTTCTAAGGATAATAATACACCTTGTTGGATTTGTGCCTCAGCCTCTACTTCACAAGCTGTGATGTAAACTGAATTGCGCTTGCCCTTTGCTCCAATTGTTGGTGGTCTGCTTCATCCAGCCCAGTTGAGTGCGTAAGTTATCTCTCAATCCAAAACCCAAGCCAAGATAGGTTCGGTTGCGATCGAAAATTTCTACACTTCGACCGTTGCCAATGCTTTTTTGACCATTGATGAATAACTCGTTATACAGGGCAAGATAGATGGTGCCCTTAGCCAGTACCGTATGGTTTAATGGGATATTGAGAAATAAATTGTACCGGTATCGTGTCCGGAAATCTTGGTCTTCTACCCAACGCTGTTCAAAACGTAATCGGTGCGTCAATAAAAAGCGTTGCCCAATCTTTTGTGAAAATAGAGCCTCCTGGTAAATGCGACTCTCACTGGTCTTACTCGTACCATCTCCAGGTTCTCCTGAAGTTATATTCCCATAGCCGAATGTAAAAAGGATGCCAGTATCCTTTGGGCGGTAGGTAAGACCGGTGCGCAACAGAATCTGTTCAAGATCAGATCCAAAATTCCAGAATCGAAATTGGTAATCTCCCTGGAGCCCAAAGTTGCTGTTGTTGAAGTCTTTGCGAAAGAAGTACATGTACCAGGCACCGAGTTGGTCTTCATTTACTTGACTAAATGCCATGGTGCTGAAAGACAAAAGAAATGTAAGTAGAAATAGGCGCATAAATGTCAATTCTTATACAAGGGTATCTCTAAAAACCCCGTTCATGGATCGGACACAACAGCTTGTTTTTTGAATCTTTTGAATGCATACTTCGTTGAATTTCACTCACGAAGTTACAGCTATGCTCACTCAATTCGCCTCGTCTAAATCCAAAATATACCAAAACCGATCTCACTCAGAGGTTATGAGAGGTACCCACAAATTATTTGACTCTAAACAAGTTTGTCGCACAGATGTTGAGGAGAATTTTATCATAGCGAACCGCACCGTCTATATCTTGAAGACCTGTATAGGTGAGGTTTCTGCCTTCAAACGGAGGGGAAAGCCAAATGATCATCGTAATGGGAAGTCTTGAAGCTGTAGAATCAACCAGAACTGGAGTAGTTTATATTTAGTGTAACGATTTACCCTCGTGCGAGTAAAGAAATTCGCTTTTTATCTAGACTTAGAATCTTTAAGATATTACATAGCCCACTATATTAGCCGCTTGAATGGGCAATCTCGAAACACTGAAGATCTTATTGATCCAGATCCGCCGGGATGAAGACATGCTACCAGCGGAGCGAAATGAATTTGTCAGGCTTTCGCAATTACGGGCAAACCAAATTTTCACCCTGGACGTATTTCGAAATCCTGACTTTTCTGCCCATCTGATCGATGGTTATGATGCGCTGATGATAGGAGGTCTCTCCGATGACGATAGTGACCAAATCGAACTGCCCAGTTTCTTTGATCCTTTTCTCGACAATCTTCGCACCTTGATGCAACGTGCCATCGACCGAAGAATTCCTTCACTACTCTCATGCGGAGGCTTTATGCTGGCCTCCGACCTGGTAGGTGCCAAAGTAGTCATCGATCCCCTTCAAGCCGAGTTAGGTATGTATGACATCATGCTCACCCCAGCAGCGATTCAGGATCCGCTCTTTAGGGATTTTCCTTTCTCTTTTCGTGCTGTTAGCGGACATATCAAAAGCACAATAGATTTGCCAAGTAACTGCATTAGAACGGCCTATTCTGCAAAATGTAAAATCCACGGATTTAAGATCATTGATGCACCGTTCTATGCTTTTCAATTTCATCCGGAAATAAGCTGCGAAAATCTGGTAGCGAGAGTAAGCGCCTACAGGGAGAAGTATTTCGATTCCGAAGAGCGGTATCAGAAATTCATTGAAATGTCAGACAGTACAGAAATTGCCAATAGCATCATCACCAGATTTGTGCGATTGGTAGCAAGAAGTTTATCAACTGAGCATGAGTAAGCGCTTCAACCCCTGCTAAAAGATCAAAGATCCTGATGAAGTAGAATCCAGTGAACTCATTTTTGTTCACCCTTCACCTGCACAGGCGTGTTGCATCTCATTCCATCAGATCTACTCATTGTAAAATCATGTCAAAGCGGGTGGATTGAATCATTCGATCTTCTTAAAAGACAAATTTCTAACCCGGCCATTACTCACTTCCAGTCCCTTAATCTGATCTCCAGCATCATAGATCACCTTCACATCGGCAAAGTAGATGGTATTCGCGATCAATCGATCATCATCCAGAGGAAATAGCCTAAAGGTACCATGCCGTTGATGATACCCAATCAGTTGATCTCCATTCACCGAAATTTTGTAGCTGGTTTCTAACTCCGGACTGAAATACGTGCCGGCTAATTTTGCCAGGTCGGAGAAATTGGTGTAGAGTTTCTCCCCGGTCATTAATTCGTTACTTCTTAAGATCACGATGTCATGATCCTCCCTGGGGAAAAATACAGTTATGCGTGCTTCCGGAATGAAAAAACTGGTGTCGGAGGCGGCTTTTAGTGTCATCTGGGGTACAACAACTTCGGCCTTCAGGTACAGATGATCGTTTTGTTCGTAGAGATCCACCACAACTCCCTGTACATAATAAGATCCTAAAAAAGGCTGCTGCTGCATGGCTGTGATCTCCATTTCCTCTTGAGTATGGGAATATTTTTTGGTGGGTGCTGCATAGGCATCCGTCTCTGGTGCAGCCAAGAAGTGACTGACAATTTCATTGGCCTTTCCCCCTGGATTCGCACTGGAGTGATTCGCCAGTATAACGATTCCTAAAGCGCGCTCTGGATAATAATGAAAGGCAGATCTGTATCCACCTACCGAGCCTCCATGTGACCAGCGTGGTTCGCCTCGATATTCTGATACACCTAAACCCAAAGCATATGACAAGGTGTCTCCCGAATCTAGTATTCCCTGGGTAGTAAGGGAAGCAATGCCCGCCTCGCCTCCGAGTTGTCTGGTTTGGAAATTTTTAATCCACTTGGTGAGGTCAGCCAGCGTCGTATAAACATTACCATTGCCCATGTAGGTCCAATATTTATACGGCTGTACGTATTCGCCAGATTCGGTGTGATCGTAGGAGGTAGCAGTATTTAGATGAATTCGTGTGAGATCTTCACGATATTCAGTATCGTCCATTTCCAGGGGCTGAAAGATATTTTCTCTGGTCCAATCCTTAAAATCTTGTCCGGTAATTCTTTCCACAATGAAGGTGCACAGCACAAAACCACTGTTGCAGTACAAATAGTTGGAGCCTACCGGAAAATTTAGGTCTCTCTGTTTAGAAATAAAACGCAGTAAATCTTCATTGGTCATGGCATCACCTTGCCGCCATCCGGCCATCGACAGGAGATTTTGAAAATTACGCAAACCGCTCGTGTGGGTCAATAAATGACGAATTGTAATGGTCTCCCCAAAATCCGGCACCTCCGGTAGGTATTTGCGAATGTCGTCTTCCAGTGACAGTTTTCCCTGCTGCTCCAACAACACCATGGCAAAAGCAGTGAACTGCTTGGAAACCGAAGCAATATTAAATATGGTGCTGGAGGTAATGGGTACATTGTATTCGAGGCTGGCCAGCCCATAACCCTTGCTAAAGACAAGTTCTCCATTGTCAATGATGCCCACTACTCCACCCGGTCCATCCATTGTCCAAGGAGAACAAATACTATCAACCAAATGCTCTAATTTTTGGTCAGGCTGCGCACTGATGGAGTTGCTGCAGATAAAAAGGGATCCCAGCAGCAATAGAAGGGAGACTGGTTTTTGCATTGTCAAAGTTTTCCTTTTTGAGGTAAAGATTGAAATTACAAAAAGAAGTCTATGAGATCATTTAGAGAAGATCACATTTGGTTTTCGGAATCCGAACTTGGAAAAGGTCTTTTCTGACTTCAGAAAAGAAGTCGCCGAGTCAAATTTTGCGTGCAAACCCAAGCTTCAATCGCTGATCGTTGAGGAGTCTCCATGCTCTGTGACTGAAGTGGAAGATCGGAACCAAAAAGATCAGTCGGGTCGGGCATGGAATGGCAATCGAAATTTATGTCCGAAGCTCTGAGACAGCTCAAATACTCTTGGTCCTACCCCCATCTACAGGTAGACTTACCCCACTCACGTAAGAAGCGGCCGGACTGGCTAAAAATCCAGCAACAGCTGCTACCTCTGAAGGCTGAGCAAGACGTTGGAGAGGGACGGTATTGGCCATTTTTTCGGTATAAGCCACTTCATTCATCCCTTCCTTCGTAGCCCATTGTCTAAACAGGGATCTGAGCCTCTCCGTCTGGGTGAAACCTGGTAGGATATTATTGACCGTAATTCCAAATGGTCCCAACTCCATAGCCATGGTCTTGGCCCAACTGGCTACTGCTCCACGAGTTGTATTGCTCACGCCAAGCCCAGGAATAGGTTCTTTTACGGAGGTAGAAATGACATTGATGATGCGACCATAGCCACTCTTTCGCATACCTGGAGACAGCAACCTCACTAAGTGATGATTGGCAAGCAGATGTCGGGTTAGTGCGGTGATAAAATCATCTTCGCTGGCTTCCAAAATTGGTCCTCCAGGAGGGCCACCACTATTGTTGACTAAAATATGGATGTCCTTGCTCAAGGCCAGGTTGTGCACTTTTTGGATGAGATCTTCGGTATCATTCATGTCAAATACCAGAAAATCATGGTCTTGGTCGCTTGTTGTCGACAGACCAGCAACGACATCCGACATGACATCGGCACTTCTAGCAGCGACGGTCACTGAGGCACCTAGTGAGGCCAATTCTTCAGCTATGGCACGACCTATACCCTTGCTGGCACCACATACCAGCGCATTTTTGTTAGCGAGATTAATGTCCATTTCCGAGCGAGTATTTGTTCTCAAAATCTTGCATCACAGATATCAAAGCCTTGATGCCCTCTAAACCCATCGCATTGTAAATGGAAGCTCTAAATCCCCCGACCGACCGATGGCCCTTCACTCCATCACAACCTGCCGACTTACAAGCTGTAAGGAAGGTTAATTCTAATGAAGGATCTTTCATGACAAAAGTAACATTCATCGTGGATCGATCCTCCCTATCGACTACACCCTCAAAAAGCGAATTGCGATCTATCTCCTCGTAGAGCAATTGAGCTTTCTTTTGATTTCTTTCCTGAACAAAGGGAATGCCACCTTGGTCTTTGAGCCATTGTAAAGTCAGCATGCTCACATAGATCGGAAAAACCGGCGGAGTATTAAACATCGAGTCCTTATCAACATGGGTTTGATAATTAAGCATAGTGGGCATCGAACGACCAGCTTTACCCAACATATCATCGCGTACAATGACCAGGGTAGTGCCAGCCGGCCCCATATTTTTTTGAGCTCCAGCGTAAATGATACCGAAACGATCAACCGGGATGGGTTTACTAAAGATATCGGAAGACATATCGCAGATAATCGGTATATCGCACTCGGGAAAGCGTTGATATTGTGTTCCGTAGATGGTATTGTTGCTGGTGATGTGCAGGTAGCTGGCATCGGCTGGCACGGTAAACTCCTTAGGAATGAAGGTGTAATTGGCTGACTTACTGGAGGCCAAAATCTCAACCTGACCAAAAGATTGGGCCTCTTTAATGGCCTTGCTAGCCCACGACCCGGTGTCGATATAGCACGCTTTACCGTCTTCGGGAAGGCAATTGATTGGTGCCATCAAAAATTGAGTGCTGGCCCCTCCCGACAGAAACAGCACATGATAGTTTTCCGGTAAGTTCAGAATTTCCCTTACCAGGGACTTAGCCTTGTTTATGATATCAGTAAAAGTTGGACTACGATGTGAGATTTCTAATATTGACAGGCCGCTACCCTCTAGATGGAGAACCCCTTTTGCAGCTTCTTCAAACACCTCTCTCGGCAGGATTGAAGGACCAGCACTAAAGTTGTGAATCTTCATCAGATTAGAGATTTGATCATATGTAAAAATAGAGGCGCAAAATTAGCAAACCTCCACCGACATGAGTAATTTGACATCACTATTTTCAAGAAATCATCTAATGTATTTGCACCGCTAATATTCCCTCTTTTCTGAGAGGTGTTATCAAGGAGGATCATGCCATCTCAAACAGCCTAAAGGCTATCTTTATTCACTCTTAAATCAGCTGAATATGATCATTGGGGTACCCAGAGAAATTAAGTCTAACGAAAACCGTGTGGCGTTGACGCCTGCAGGAGTCAATGAATTGGTCAAACGAGGTCATCAGGTCTTGATTCAGTCCTCTGCCGGTAAAGGAAGTGGATTTGAAGATGCCTCCTACAAGAAAGCTGGTGCCGAAATCGTGCCCGACATCGCAACAACTTATGGAAGGGCTGAAATGGTGATGAAGGTTAAGGAACCCATTGAAGAAGAATACGACCTGATCAAAGCCAATCAATTGGTCTTCACCTATTTTCATTTTGCCTCCTACGAGCCCTTAACCCGGGCGATGATTGATCGGAAGGCGGTTTGTTTGGCCTATGAGACCGTGGAGCTCATTGACCGGAGCCTACCTTTGTTGATACCCATGTCAGAGGTGGCGGGTAGGATGGCAATTCAACAAGGTGCTAAGTACCTGGAGCGTCCTATGGGGGGCAGAGGTGTGTTACTGGGTGGCATACCCGGTGTGCAACCCGGCAAAGTTTTGATTTTGGGTGGCGGTGTGGTGGGAACACAAGCGGCTAAAATGGCAGCTGGATTAGGAGCACAGGTGACCATCCTAGATATCAACTTGCCAAGGTTACGATATCTGGCCGATGTAATGCCGGCAAATGTTCACACACTGTACTCGAATGAGTACAACATTAGGCGTTTGATTAAGGATCACGATTTGATTATTGGAGCGGTACTGATTCCGGGCGCCAAAGCTCCAAATTTAATCACCCGGGATATGCTGAAAGAGATGAAACCAGGGACGGTTATGGTTGATGTGGCAGTTGACCAGGGAGGTTGCATTGAGACTTGTCGGCCAACCACTCATGCTCATCCAATTTTTGTAATTGATAAGATTGTGCATTATTGTGTGGCCAATATGCCGGGCGCAGTACCGTATACTTCAACCATCGGACTGACGAATGCCACTTTGCCTTATGCGGTACAACTTGCCGATCATGGTTGGAGACGTGCCTGCCAAAGAATGGTCGACTTACGAAAGGGATTAAACATTGTGGAAGGGAAAGTAGTATATCAGGGAGTGGCAGATGCATTTGACCTTCCTCATACGAGTGTAGAAAATGTCTTGCAATAGGCGGAAAAAGCTGGGATGAATCTATATTTTTGGCAGGCAGACGGTTGCAGATTGCCTATTGACATCGTTATCTAAGCGTCTTCGACCACGTATTGTGAAAAAAGCTCAATCTAATGCACGTGCATAACCGCACCCCTCGACATCTGGTTTTCATATTTATCGTCTTAACCATGATCCCGGCCTCTACCCAAAGTCAGAGCCTTGATGAACTGACTTTTAGCGGCCAGTACAACTCGCTGCCCCTTGATGAAGTTATTGCGGACCTGGAAGAAAAAACAGGGATCCAAGTTTTCTTTCGAAATGCTGATTTGACGGAATATAAAGTAACACTTAATGCCAAAGATCTGAGTCTGGAGCAAGTCTTAGATTGGATATTGGAAGAAACAGGGTTGGGATTTCTTTACTACCGAAACAATCAGGTGGTCATCATGAATAAGAAAGTAGTGGATCAGGTATATACTGTCAACTACTATCAGGCCTTAGAGAGATCCAGAGACGAGATTGATGAAACTCCTAGGCTGAAAGATGTCGATATAGGTGCAATCAAGGATATGAACCCATCGGGAAAGGCCACAATCTCGGGGATTCTCACCAATGAAGAAGATGGTGAACCTATCATTGGAGCGACTTTGACATGGACGGGAATCGAAGGAGGTACAGTGACTGATGAGGAGGGAGCATTTTCATATGAGTTGCCGGTTGGTTCCCACGAACTGATCATTAAGTATGTGGGCTTTGAAGACCTGATCCGAAAGATTAACATTTACAATGATGGCCAAGTAAACCTGCAAATGACCAGTGCAGCAATCAACCTGGATGAGATAACCGTAACGGCTCAGGCAGCTGATGCGAGTGTTGAAAATGTTCAGATCGGAGTGACTAGCCTCGATATGAAAAATATCAAGAAGATTCCCGCATTCCTGGGTGAAGCGGATGTTGTAAAGAATTTGTTATTGAATCCGGGTGTCAGCTCTCTAGGTGAGGGGGCAACAGGATTCAATGTTCGTGGTGGAAATGTCGATCAAAACCTGATCTTACAAGATGACGGGTTTTTCTTCAATGCGTCTCATGCCCTCGGCTTTTTCAGCACATTTAATGCGGACTTGATCAGCTCGGTAGAGCTCTTCAAAGGAAATATTCCCGCGATGTATGGGGGTCGTTTAGCTTCGGCTATGGATGTTGAGATGAAGAATGGCGACATGGAACAATTTCATCTTAAAGGCGGTGTAGGGCCTGTTACCAGTAGGTTGGCACTAGAAGGGCCCTTATCGAAAGACAAAGTATCATTTATTGCAGGAGTACGGTCTTCCTATTCTGATTGGATCTTAAAGCAGTTTAAGGTGCTGGAGGTAAGGAATAGTAGCGCCTTTTTTTATGATGCCAATCTTCGGTTGACTATCAAACCCACGGAGAAAAGTACAGTGATACTATCAGGTTATGGATCAGAGGATGAATTCGTCTATAACAAAGAATTTGGATTTGATTACAACACCTTGATGGTTCAAGGAATCTACCGGCAAATCTTTAATGACAACTTATATAACAAATTGGCAGTAACCGCGAGTAGATACGAAAGTGGTCAAACGGATCTGCAGGGAGTTGATGGTTCTCTTGTAGAAAATGGAGTATCCTATTTAAGGCTCAAGGAGCACTTGACCTATTCGCCTTCAAGAGCGACGAAACTGGATTTTGGTCTGTCTTCGATCTTGTATCAAGTGGATCCAGGCCGGCAGCGACCTTTTGGGGATGAGTCCGAAATCATCAATGATGAGATTGAAAAAGAACATGGGATGGAGTCCAGCCTCTTTGCCAATGCCGAACTGACCTTTACTCCTGCCTTTACTATTTCGGTGGGGATCCGAGCTTCCTATTATCAATATTTGGGACCCAAGACCGTATTTCAATACGAGGATCCGATCAGTCCAAGCGAAACGACTATACGAGGTAGCATGGAGTATGGTAGCGGTGAGACCATTGCGAGCTATTTTATTCCCGAACCGAGGATCTCCATGCGGTATCGATTTTCTGAGAATAGTTCGACGAAGTTGGGTTACAGCAGGACGGCCCAGTTTATCAACCAAATTTTCAATACCGATTCTCCTACACCCAACAGCCAATGGCAACTTTCAACGACTTTCCTAAGGCCGCATACATCACACAATACCTCGGTGGGATATTTCCGGAATTTTGAAGACAATTTGTGGGAAACTTCTGTTGAGGCATATTATCGGCACATCGACCAATTGTACGACTATCGCGACTTTGCTGACCTCTTGGTAAACGAACATCTGGAAACAGAGATGCTTTCGGGCATCGGTCGAACTTACGGTGCTGAACTGAGTATCAAGAAAAAAAGAGGAGAATTAAATGGTTGGCTGAGTTATACTTATTCAAAGAGTGAACGCCTGATCGAGGGTATTAATAGAGGCGAATGGTATCCCAGTAATTTTGATAAAACTCATGACATTTCTTTCATCATGAATTTTCAGCCTAACCGAAGAAATACGCTGACATTAAATTTTAATTACAGTACCGGAAGGCCTACCACACCTCCGGTGGGTAACTATAAAACAAGCAACGGTTTGATTGTGCCGATTTACGCCGAACGAAACCAATTTCGTATTCCGGACTATCATCGATTGGATATTGCTTACACTTTAGGAAAAGGCTATAAAAGAGACAAGAAAATTCAGACCAGCTGGACCATATCTGTATACAATGTGTATGCGAGAAGAAATGCATTTTCGGTATTCTTTACCCAGGCAGCATTCCGCCAAGCACAAGCGAATAAACTCGCCGTGCTCGGTACAGTTATTCCTTCCATTACCTTCAATTTCGAATTTATTTAGATGATTCATGGAAATTTGATCAGGTTGTTTCTCGGAATGAGTCTATTGTCAACAGGCTGCCTTGACAAAATTGACTTTCCCAGTCTGCAGGAAGAACAAAGAGCCATTGTAGTGGAGGGAAGCCTTCGGTTAGGAAATCCCAGCGTGGCAAATATTACTATATCCAGGTTATTTGATTTTAGTGCAGATGGTCTAAAAGCAGTTAATCTAAGGTCAGCCATATTGATGGACGATTTGGGTAATCGAAGAGATCTGGAGGAGATCCGACCCGGAGAATATGAAACAAAAATCTTTCCGGGGGATACTGATTTTGCGGTGCAAATCGGTCGATCTTATCAGATGCAGATCGCGACTTTTGACGGTCGAACCTTCATTTCATCGCCTGAACCACTATTGGCTGTAGATCAGGTTGGGGAGGTGACGGTACGACCAATTCAACGTGAAACCATCAATCATCTGGAGCAATTCGAGTTTTTGGATCTTTTCGAATTTTCGGTCAATGCTCCGGTGGTCATTGGACCCACTGGCAAAGCCAATCGCTATCGATATTTCTTAGAACAAACGTATAAACTGACTGATTCTCCTGTACCTGGTTTCGGTGTTCCGGAGCCTCCCCCACCCAAGACATGCTTTGTAACGGAAATTACAGATGTAACCAGTGTATTGGTTTTTGATGGAAATAGATTTGGTGGTACATCGGAGGTAAAAATTCCTTTATTGGAGGCTTTGAGAAACCGTTCGGTGTTTGCAGAAGGATATTACCTCACCGTTTATCAGCAGTCATTGAGTGAGGGAGCTTTCCGCTATTGGAATGAGATTAGCCAGGTGATTGAACGAAATGGAAATATGTTTGAAGCTCCCGCAGGTAAAATCCGGAGCAATTTTGTGCCTACTGAAGAAAGTCCGGACGGAGAGGTCTTTGGTTATTTTTATGCTACCCAAGAGGATACGGCCCGCTTGTATGTTGCGCCTTCAATGGCGGACAATCCAGCAAATTACTGTCCGGGTCCTCCCTCTCCTCCAGCCCCCGGCGAACGCTGCCTACCTCGTTTTCCCTGTTGTGACTGCCTTCTGGCCGATGGAAGTACACTTGATCAACCATCCTTTTGGGTCGAATAATTATGATGAAAAGTAAAAGCCAATGCATACCGCAGCTCCTTTGTTCTCTCATGACCATCATGGGTATTCTTGGGGGAGCATTTTCCCCTGCAAGTGCACAGCAAGATCTTGGGTTGCATCTCGACAAACCGTTTTATGTTACTGGTGAAGTCGCATGGTTTACTCTTTATCTGCCCATCACTTTCTTAGATAAGAATATCGCGGTTGAAACCAGTATAGTGGATGGCGATGGGAAGCAACAAGATCGTTTTTTTCTACGGAACGCCGGTCGTACGTGGGTGCATGGATACTATAAAATACCCTACAACAGTCAGGCCGGTATTTTTGAAATTCAATTTCGTGTTTCCAAGGGTGATGTCCATTCCTCCGAACTATTGGCTGCATTTGATTTGCCGGTATACAATGACCTAGCCAATTTATCAAATATAGAAATAGCAGAACCCCAAAAGGTTGAGAGATCCAATCATCTTGATGCCTTGAGTATTTCTGTAGAATTACCCAAACAAATTTCTCCGCGAGAAGAGGTAACCGCTTTAATTTTAGTACGAGATTCATCAGGGTCTCCAGTGCAGGGTTCATTTTCGATAGCTGTTACTGACCACACTTTGACTTCCGGCAACGAGATCCCTTATGAAAATATTCAATTTGCCAATTCGTCAGTCAATGGGGAGGTAGATCAATTGAAAAACGATTTATTTATTCAGGGACGCCTGGGAGATGAGGAAGAACCTCAGCAGGTAAATGTCCTGGGAGGTTATATTGGTGATCATGATAAAATTTACTACAGTAAATCCTACGAAAGCGGTTTTTTCTCTATGAAACTCCCAGATTTTTACGGCAAGAAGAGAATCCAGTTTATTGGATTCCAGCGGGAGATTTCAGAGATTACAGCCACAGTTGACCACGCGACGAGGATTAATGACCAGCGTCCTATAATCTTTACGGATCGCATTTTGGATTATCTAAAATTCAGCCGGATGCGAAAGAAGATCTATCAATATTTTGAAAGTCAGGAAATGCCACTAGAGTTCCATGATAAGGAGGTGCCAAAACAAAAAACTAAGCCTGATTTGGTGTTTAATATTAAAGAATACGAGAGTTTTCCTGACGTGAAGGGATTTTTCGGAGAAATATTAACTACATTAACTTTCAAATTACAAGAAGACAGTACTTATACAGCGACACTATATAATCCAAGAGAACGAACTGCTAAAAATACGAATTTGAAGGGCCCTCCATTATTTATTATTGATGGTAAAATGACTCGCAACGCTGATTTTGTTGCCAATTTATCGATGACACCCATTGAACGGGTTGAAATTTATTCGGATCCCGTAAAACTTCGAGAATATTATCAGGCCATAGGAATCAGCGGAGTGGTAAAGATAGAGACCAGCTTGGTTGACATTGAGATGCATCCTGCCGATGCCGAAGATGTGCATACGGCCTACGGATTACAACCTACCACTGTTTTCCCAGAGCCTACTGAAAGTGCAGGAAGAGAGCCACAAATGCGTCCACAAATTTACTGGAATCCTGCGGTGAGTGTCGATGCCGGTGGTGAAGCATCTACCTCATTTAAACATACCGACGATACCGGAGTATTTTCGGTTGAGGTCTTCTTTCAAGCAACGGATGGTAGGACTTCAAATATTCGGCATAATTATCACGTTTCTCATCGGCCTTAATTTAAAACGGGGCAGTCAAATGCGGGGTTGACCTCAAATGTATACTATTGTACCTTCTTGAAAGACAGTCTAGAGTTGATTTGGGATGCTGGATTCTTCTTAACTTCGAAGAAAAGTAGATCCATGTGTAGGAAATGTGCTCTTTGTTTTGCTCTAATGCTTAGTTTTCTTCTCGTGACCAATCTTTGGTCTCAGCGGACTCAGAAACCATCCTTGCATGCCAAGCATTGGATGGCCATCACAGGTAAGCCCTTGGCCGCAACTGCCGGGGCCAACATCTTCAATAATGGAGGTAATGCCGTTGATGCAGCATGTGCAATGTTGGCAGCAACCTGTACCATGTGGGATGTGTTGGGCTGGGGTGGTGAAACTCAGGCTTTGATTTACCATCCTGGGGAAAAGAAGGTGATTGCGATCAATGCGCTAGGTGTTGCCCCAACAGGTGCAACAGCTGACTTTTTCCTAGAGAAGGAAATGAAGTATCCACCAGAGTATGGACCATTGGCGGCGGTCACTCCAGGTACTCCGGGAGGATTGCTGGTTATGCTGGCCGAATATGGCTCAATGAGCCTGGCTGAAGTCCTGGAACCAGCAATAGAAATGGCAAAGGGTTACCCCATCGAAGCTCAAGCGGTCAACAGTATCGAACGAAGCAAGCATCATATCAAGAAATGGCCCTATTCTAAAGCCTTGTTCTTACCCCATCTGGGTCATAAGCACGAAGCTCCCCATCCCGGAGAAGTTTTTGTGCAGGAAGATTTGAAGAATACACTCGAGAAAATGATTGATGCTGAAACTCAAGCGTTGGAGAATGGCAAATCGAGAAAGGAGGCCATTATGGCGGCCTATGATCGATTTTACCGCGGTGATATTGCCGATGAACTGGTGCGCAGTACACAGGAGCAAGGTGGTTTGATCACCAAGGCAGACCTAGACAATTGGCAAGTATATCTTGAAGAACCCGTGATGACCACTTACAAGGAAATAGAAGTATACAAGCTCAATACATGGGTACAAGGGCCGGTGATGCTGCAAGCACTAAATATGATGGAACAGTTGGATCTTTCCTGCATGGACTACAATACGGCAAAATACCTCCATGGTTTGTATCAGGTGATGAGCATGACGTTTGCTGATCGTGATTTTTATTATGGCGATCCGTATTACGAACCAAAGGAACCCATTCAAGGTCTTTTGTCGAAAGAATACGCCAGAAAACGAGTCGAAATGATCAATTGGGAGAAGAACGACACTTCGATCATGCCAGGAGACCCCTATCCATATGAAGGACGGACAAATCCCTTTCAAAATCATCTAGAGAACTGGCTTAAGGATGTTTCATACCAGGATCATTTTCCTGCAGTGAATGACGACCAGGAATTTCCTGATGAACCTTATTACTACGGTACCACCACCATTCAATCTGCTGATTCAGAAGGTTGGGTTGTGTCGATAACCCCCAGCGGTGGCTGGATTCCTGCGGTCATCGCAGGGAAAACCGGAGTTGGCTTGAGTCAAAGAATGCAGAGCTTTGTTCTAAGGGCTTCCGAAAATCCCTACAATGTCGTCGAACCGGGGAAGAGACCCCGGGCCACCCTCACTCCCGGGATGGCTTTGAAAGATGGTAAGCCCTATTTGTCATTTGCGGTGCAAGGAGGAGACACACAGGACCAGAACTTGCTACAGTTTTTTCTCAATATGGTAGAATTTGGTATGAGTGTACAGGAAGCAGTAGAAGCAGCCAATATGAATAGCTTTCAGTTGCGTGGATCCTTCGGCAAACACGAGATCTCCCCAGGACGCATGATGATTCATAGCAACACTCCATCCTGGACGAAGAAGACTTTGCGTGAGATGGGATATCAACTACAGATACGAGACCGTACATCGGGGCCAATTAATGCAATATATTTTGATTGGGAAAATGGATCGATGTGGGGTGGATCGAGCAACTATGGGGAAGATTATGGTATAGGGTGGTAATAAATGGGACCTTCAATCCATTTCAATTCCAATTGGACTCTTTTTATATCGGTAAGCCATTTTCTAGTAAAGCATTGTCCCGGTTTTGCCAATCCACCATTTTGAGACTGGGAGATCTCTACTTTTTGTTTTTCGCACAGAGGGTTTACTACGGTATTACACTTCACAGATTCAGATTTAGTGACCGTTTCTTTCAGATAGTTGATTGTCGTAATCTGGTCATTTGGGCAGTGTAAACCGCTGCAGACATCGGAATAGGAACCGGCTTCTTACCTGGCTACACCTAGGCGAATCCAGATTTGCGGCATCGCGTTTGCCTGACCTGCCGGAGCTCCATCGCACACCACCAACTCGATGCCTGTTTGTAACTGCTCCGGTGCTTAGACGTATATTGAGCGTGCGAAATGGCAAAAGTAACCGAGATGATACAAGAATGACCACCTCCCCGAGATATCAGTCGATCGATGCACTGCGTGGGGTGGCTGCTCTCATGGTTATGATTTTACATGTGGGCGCCTTCTTTGCCCAGTTGCCGGGTGTCACTGGCAATGGCGTTGCGGTTATGGAGTTTTTTGAAAAGTTTGATATCGGTAGGATGGGCATTACCGTCTTTTTTATCATCAGCGGATTTGTGATTCCAAAAAGTATTCGACTCAAGCAGAATCGGCCCATTGGGAAATTTGTGATCAAACGATTTTACAGGCTTTATCCACTGTTTTGGTTCTCCATGATTTTGGGTCTGTTTGCGATTTGGTACCTGCACGACCGATCAGTTACAGGATCTTTGATCATGGCCAATGTGACGATGATACCTGCCTTTTTCTCTGAACCCTTTATCATTGGACTGTACTGGACTTTAGAGACGGAGCTGATTTTCTACCTGTTGATGATTATTTTGACTGGATTGGGCGTATTGAGGAAACTACCGGTATACCTGGTTCTTACCTTCTTGCTTTACCTACTTCTCATTTTCTACACGGCGGTTCCAGATATGCAACCATCACTGCCGCATTGGACTGCGGCCCCGTATCATTTGAGCTTAATGTTTTTGGGGGTCATTTACCGTCATCTTCACGATGATGACCATTGGACATGGGGTTGGCATCGTTGGAAGTTAACCACGGGCTCATTATACATTCTGCAATTGTTGGCGGTTCTTTCTGTCCCGCTGCTCATCCTGCTTCAATTCTTCATTTCCCGGGAATCTACTCATTTGCCTGATGCTATAGCGTATCTTTTGGGTATTGCTATTTTCTTTACGGGAATCTTGTTGTGGAAGCATCCTCCACAATTGGCGGTCTATCTCGGAATAATCAGTTATTCGATTTATCTCTTGCATCCTGTGGTATTTGGCTTCCTGTCCTATTTGGTAGCGGAGTCGACCTGGTTTCGTGATCTGCATCTCGGCATTTACATTCTCCTTTCTCTATTGTTGACATTCATACTTTGCCATTTTTCCTATAGACTCATAGAAAGGCCATTTAATAATTATGGTCATCGGCTTGTTGACCGGATAAGGCAGAACCAATAAGAAATCTCAAAATCAATAGGAAGATCGTCTAATGATCTACGCCCAAAAGTTGCTCAAGTCGTACCGGCAAATGTGACTTCATCCATGCCAGATAATCATTCTCATATCCAGTCCGCTGATGATGCTCATTGACTTTTTCCATGATTTGGTTATAAACTCCGGGGGATAAGCTTCGATCACGCACTTCATCTTCAAGGCTGTCGATAGCCTCTTGAATCCGTGTTACGACCTCTTCATTCGGCGACCCATCACTGTCAGGCAGATAGCCCTCAATAACATTTTGGGCAATTTCACGGCCGTGATCCATGGATTCCTTAATGTTTCCCCGTCCGGTTACTGCATTTCCTAAGGCGAACACATTTGGATAACCATTTAACCGACAGAAGACCTCATCTTCTATGTGGTACGTTTGACCCGCTACCGGAATGCCTGGAATCATAGCTGGTATGCTGCCAATGGAAGACACGACATAGGGAAAGCGGATTTCTTTTTCCGTGTCAGGAATGGCTTTGACGCGGCCATCAGTTACTTCAGTTTCTTGCATGATCAGGCCTACGAGGCGGTCATCTTCAGTAATCTTGCCGATTGGCATATGATTGGGCTCGACGTTAAAGAGATATTTTGATTGGTAATTATTCAGGATTTTCTCTCTTATAGCCTGAACCTTGGCCAATTGTTCTGGGGTATCGGTAGGACGGGATACGAGGGGCATGTCTTTTACGCGCCGTCGATAGTAGAGGGTACATCCTTGAACACCCAAATCGTCTAAAGTAAGATCTAAGGACTGAAGAACTTTGGCAATGCTTCGATCCAATGTAAACAGATCCGTATCGTGACCCTGTTTTTCCAGGGCCTTTTGCACCAATTCAAACATCAAGACCTTCGCTACATCAAGTGATGCCAGACCACCACCGATGATGGCCACATTGTCTTCAATAGAATATTCATCTTGATGAGTACCTGGCTCGTGATTATGATTATACCAGTAGATAAATGGATTCTGGTAAACCAGACCCTTCCCCAAGAACTCGTCAATGCCATCAATTGGAAGGGGACGATCTTTCCAGGCTCCGGTTGCCAAAAGGATCGCACTGAACCCCCATTGGGTGACATCTTCAAAATCTATATCGGTGCCCAAGGCGGTTTGTGGGACATAGGTTACCAATGGATGACTTAGTTTTTCATTGATTTTGCCTTCCTCTTTATCGCGTAGTTTTACGTGCCACTTGGGTAAACCGTCTTCGATTTTTCCATAGGGTAGGGCATTTTGCTCAAAAACAACCGAAGGAATACCTCGTTGGGCAAGCTGGTGAGCAGCCTCTGATCCTGATACAGCCCCTCCAAAAATGGCCACTAAATATTTAGGTGCTGACATATAATGAATTTGTTTTATCTAACCAATGACCCAGGTCTTATCTCCGGCAATCATAGCGTCCAGATCAATTTCTGGGGTTTTCGCTTTTTCCAACTGATCGAAAAGCAGTGATTCATAGGTCGGTCTCTCCACGGCATACAGCACCCCAAACGGCCTGGGAAGCGCACCTTCTTGCGTTGGATCATCAAAAAACCGGGTCAGCATGGAAGCCTTAAAAATGTCCTGCTCATCGTGCACCCATAGATCATCCTTGGTATAGCTCCCATTTGTCAAATCGACGACCTGAGGTTGAAGACCTTCGAGTCGAATCCCTTTGCTCTGTCCCTCACCAAAGACCAAGGGCTGACCTTGCTCTAAAAACAGACAGTTAAGAGGTTTGGTGTCCTTATCGGTAAATGCGAAGAAAGCCCCGTCATTAAAAATGTTACAATTTTGATAGATCTCCAGAAAGGATGCTCCCTCGTGTTGATGGCTCCGATGAAGCATTTGTTTCAGATGTTTTGGATCCCTGTCCATCGATCGGGCGACAAAACTTGCACTACAACCCATGGCAAAGGCACCGGGATTGACTGGAAAATCAATGGAACCCAGTGGGGTTGATTTGGTTCGTTTGTATTGTTCTGAAGTAGGTGAGTATTGACCTTTCGTCAGGCCATAGATTTGATTGTTAAAGATCAGCAGGTTTAGGTTAAAATTGCGTCTGAGCACGTGCAGCATATGGTTGCCCCCAATGGAGAAACCGTCTCCATCTCCGGTGACCACCCAGACGCTCAAATCGGGATTGGCCAGCTTTAAGCCGGAGGCAAAAGCGGGAGCCCGTCCGTGAATGGAATGCATACCGTAAGTCTCCATATAATAGGGAAATCGTGAGGAGCATCCTATGCCTGATATGATGGCTACATTATCCTTATCAAGACCCATCTCGGCAAAGACCGATTGCACTTGTTTTAAGATCGAATAATCACCACAGCCGGGACACCACCGAACGTCTTGATCGGTAGCGAAGTCTTTGGATTTTAATGCGATGGGCTGACCGTTATTGGGGAGATTAGTACTCATTGCGACTTGTTTTCAAGGATTTGCAATACTTCGTGTTCTAGTTCCGACTTAGAGATTGGCATACCTTGGATCTTGTTGTACTGCCTCACATCAATTAAAAAGTGGTCACGTATAAGTCTGGCAAGTTGACCATTATTTATCTCTGGAACCAAAACTTGATCAAAACTTTCCAAGATCTCCTGGAGATTTTTAGGAAATGGCTTGATGTATCGGAGGTGGGCATGGGAGACAGATCGTCCCCTGGCCTGCATCATTTGGGTGACACTATGAATGACTCCAAAAGTCGAACCCCATCCCAACATAAGGAGTTCACCTTTTTCTGGTCCAGATTCCAATTTGAGGGGAGGTATGTGGTCGGAGATCTTGGCGATTTTGGCCTCCCTGATCTTGACCATATACTCATGATTTGCCGGGGCGTATGAGACATTTCCGGTGTTTGCCTCTTTTTCCAGACCACCAATCCGGTGAGCTAAGCCCGGTGTTCCGGGTATGGCCCAACTACGTACAAGATCTTCATTGCGTACATAAGGTTGGTAGGCGACATCACTGTCCTGCGATTCAGCATCAGCAAACTCAACCTTTATTTCCGGTATGTCGCTAGACTTCGGAAACTTCCATGGTTCTGAGCTATTGGCAATGTAACCATCACTGAGCAGCACCACCGGCGTCATATGATTGAGGGCCAATCGACAAGCTTCCAGTGCCGCATCAAAGCAGTCACCGGGTGACTTACTGGCGATTACGGCTACGGGAGATTCTCCATTTCTTCCATACAAGGCCTGAAGTAAATCGGCCTGCTCTGTTTTGGTTGGAAGTCCGGTAGAAGGGCCACCACGTTGAATGTTGCAGATCACCAGGGGTAGTTCAAGGATCATAGCCAGACCAATGGCCTCTGCCTTGAGCGCTAATCCAGGGCCGGAAGTACCGGTAACAGCTAGATTGCCACCATAAGCAGCGCCAATAGCTGAACAAACAGCCGCGATCTCATCCTCAGCCTGAAAGGTTTTTACACCAAAATGTTTATAGGTTGCAAGGCCATGAAGAATATCAGAAGCTGGCGTAATCGGATAACTTCCATAAAAAAGAGGCAATCCTGACTTCTGTGAGGCAGTGACCAGTCCCATCACCAGGGCCTCATTTCCCATAATACCGCGGTACGTACCTGGTTCCAAAGGCGCAGCTTCAACCTGGTATTGAGCATTATAAGTTTCGGTAGTCTCACCAAAATGGTAACCCGCCTTGAGTACGGCCAAATTGGCTTTTAGGATATCGGGCTTCTTACCAAATTTAGAAGTCAGATACTCAATGGTTTCATCCATTTCTCGTGCATACCTCCAGTAGATAAAACCCAGCACAAACATGTTTTTACAGCGGTCCTTTTCCTTGGTGCCTAAATCAAAGTCTACAAGGCACTCCCGGGTCATCTTGGTTATGGGTATCTCAAACAGCTGATATTGATCTAACGAACCATCTTCCAGCGGATTCTCGTTGTCAGCGTACTTGGCCAGGCGAAGATTTTTCTTGTCGAATCCGTCGGAATTGACAATGATATTACCACCTACCTTGAGCTGATCCAGGTTTGTTTTCAGAGCAGCTGCATTCATGGCCACCAGAACATCGTATTTATCTCCCGGTGTAAAAATCTTGGTGCTTCCGAAATGAATCTGAAATCCTGAAACTCCAGGAAGAGTGCCGGCGGGTGCTCTAATTTCAGCTGGAAAATCCGGGAAAGTTGCTAGATCACTTCCCGTCAATGCTGTGTTGTTGGTAAACAATCCGCCCGTGAGCTGCATACCATCACCAGAGTCACCAGCAAACTTTATGGTGACTTCCTCTTGGAGCATAGTTTTTGTGCTCATTACAAATTTAGTTTGATGTCACGATTGTGAAATTCAATTCATTACAAGTGCAATTTCTCCTTTCGTGCAAGTAATACTTCCACACTTTCTTCGTGATCGGGGTCTGGTACGCAGCAGTCTACCGGGCAGACCGCAGCACATTGGGGCTCTTCGTGAAATCCTTCACATTCGGTGCATTTGTCGGGAGTGATGTAATACAAGTCGTCAGAGATCGGAGTATTCTGCGCATCTGCATCGACTTCCTCTCCATTCTTTAGTACATAGGTGCCAGTGACTGAGGTACCATCGGAGATGGCCCATTCTACTCCTCCTTCATATATCGCATTGTTGGGGCATTCCGGTTCACATGCCCCACAATTAATGCATTCATCTGTGATCATTATTGCCATGTCGTAATACTTTTGATTTTATATGCAACGAAAAGATATGGTATTTAGGTTTCTTTTACCAAAAAGAAGTCGCCGAATTTACGAAAAGCTCAGCTGGTTTACGTATAAAGAATTAATTTAATATGAGCTATTGGCCACCATGACTTAAAATTGTACAATCAAGCTAAATGAAATGTGCCGACCCTGTAAGCCCTGAATCCCAAGTTGAAACTGTGATCATGGATAGCTTTTAGGTACAAACCAACCGCCAGGTTGTGCCGCTTGCCCGACATTAGATAGTAGTGCCGCATCTGCAGGAGTCCCCCTTAGATTGCAGCATCCCTTCTCAGCGGCAACTCACCAAGTGTACTAACAGATCTTAACAAATCCATAGGAAATCGATAGGACATTTTCTCTCTTCAAGACACGTTATGGTAAAGAGAATTATGAAAACATCAAATTTGCTTTTGATCATCTTCATCTCCATTGCCGTCTGGTTTTATGGCAAGTATTTTCGCTCGGTATTGAGTGATTGGGTTCCAACGCCCAAGACGAAAGTTTTTCAGACTTTTTACCAACAGGACATGAATGATCGGATTTGAGAATCTAAGCTTTTGTTCTTTGCACCGTTATGCATAGACAGTGGTTCTAACATGATCTTTTATCTCTATCGTCGCACCTTTTCGGCCTCAAAGCAGATCCAAAAGAGGCAGAGTTTTTGCATTTAGAAAATCAGATTATATGTTTGATCACCTGGCTGCAAACCATGAGGGGCATACTATTTTTCACCTTATTTCTCCCCATTACGATCTCGACATTTGGTCAGATTGGGGTCTCATTGGAACCTGTTGAGGCCTATCATCAATCTGCTTTGCACGATATTAAAGGGGATACTGTCTCCAAAGATTTCAACAGTGCAGAAACACTTTCGGAGGGTTATACCGATTCCTCTTTTCATTTTCAATTAGGCATTGAAGTCAGTAACGACCTTGCCTTACTGGTCAATACTGACTATCCCCGTTCTCTGCAATACAGTCTTTCCAGTGTCGAAGGCATTATCCTGAGAAAAGGCCGAATTTTCCGTAGCATGACACTGGACTTATCTTCGCTTCGACCAGGATCCTACGCTTTGTACATTTTTTCCGGTCAAAAGATCGTCCGTGCATTGATGGTTGATAGACAAACAACGAATATGTAAGAGTGGCCCTAATCAATAGATTAGAAATGGTTAGCCGTGATTTTCCTAATTTCGATTGATGGGTTTCAAAGATCTTTTTACATCTAAAAGGCCGGAGGAGATCAAGGATCTATCGCTGTCTCTTGGTATGCATTTTTCGCGGGAGGACGGCATCAGTGTCCTGCCTTTATTGATGGATTTTAAATTGTTTAAGGCTGGACACTCAAAGAAAGTGAAAAACCTCCTTTGGTTAGACCAAGCTCCTAAGAATTTAAAGACCAGAATATTTGACTACCAGTATACCATAAGTGCTGGAAACAGTCATCAAGTACACCGACAGACGGTATTTTTCTTCAATTCAATGAACCTGGGTTTACCTGCTTTTCGACTACAGCCGGAAAAACTAATTCATAAGATTGCTGCATGGCTGGGCATGGAGGACATCGATTTTGAGAGTCACGAAGAATTTTCGGATGCCTATCATCTTAAGGGAGAAGATGAAGATCTGGTAAGGCATACTTTTTCTGATTCTGTTCTAGAATATTTCACTTTCGACCAGGGCTGGATTGTCGAAGGGCTAAATTACTTCTTGATCCTGTATCGTCCGCACAAGAGATTACCAGTCAGCGATATCAAGAGTTTCTATGAGAAGGCAATCCAGGTGTATGATCTATTGGAGAAAGAAGGTTTTTACATCTAAGGTAAAGTTGGGCAATCTCAAATCACTGAGGCGGAAGGGCTTTCGACCAGATATTTGCTATCCTGACAGCCATTCCCGCGCATGCTATTATTCCCCCTAAACCCACTGAGAATCATGGTACAATCTATCCATTCTGGGATTCACTGGTTCATACGATAAGTGATGATTTATTTGGAAAATGAGTGGAATCCACAGAGCTTTAACAAAAGTCTTAGTAATGACATCAGTCTCCTTCAGCACCCAGCTTCAAAAGATCTACAACGGATCTCCCTGGTATGGTAAAAATCTCACCAGATCGTTTGAGGATCTTCCCTTTGAAAAATTAACCCATCGAATAGAGGGCAGCTACAACATTGTCGAACTCGTGCATCACATGTTGGCCTGGAAAAGGTATACACTCTATGTGCTAAGGAATAGGAGCCATCGGAAAGTTCCTGATCAAGAGAACTTTCCTACCATCCGTGAGATCAACCATGAAGAGTGGCATCAGCTCCTGAGAGACTTTCAGAATTTGCATGATGAGTTGACAACTGCAGTGAAAACCAATGAGGACTGGATGGATGACAGACTTCCAGAAAAGAATTATACATATCGTGACGTCGTACAGGGTGTGATCTATCACGATGTTTATCATATTGGTCAGATAAATCTCCTGGCTAAATTCTCCTGAGTCCATCGAATGATAAGCCGCCTGACCTTAGGAGTTTTTCAGAAGTACTTGCTTGACGAGGTAAATCTATAATATGAGTCACGCCTACTCATCCTTAGCATTCGGATAACTCCTGGGTGGTAATCCTGTTTATATTTGCATGCGCAACGGAGTGATGTTATGGCAAATAGATTGGATAGGGAAGAACAGACAAAGAAAAAGTTGTCCTGGAGGGCGATCAAGGAGTCGGCACAGATATTTCGGTTTATAAAACCATATCGGTGGTATTTCCTTCTCGGCTTGATTTTACTGGTAGTATCAAGCTGATCTTCATGATATTTCCTGGAGCTGCCGGTGAGATGGCCAACGCTGCCAATGGAAATTCACGGTTACCGTATTCCGTTGGTGACTATGGAATTCTTTTTCTGGTGATTCTGGTTTTGCAGGGCATATTTTCGTATTTCCGTACTGTGACCTTTGCGATTGTAAGTGAGCGGGGAATGGCTGATGTACGTACAGCACTATACCAAAGGATAATCACACAACCCATCTCATTCTTTGAGGAAAGGCGCATTGGTGAGATCACCAGCCGGATCACTGCAGATGTAGAACAGTTGCAGAGTGCATTCAGCATCACCCTGGCTGAGTTTCTGCGGCAAGTAGTGATATTAATTGCGGGTGTGGCAATACTTGCCTGGTTGGCACCTAAATTATCGCTGATTATGCTGGTTTCATTTCCGATCATTGTAGTGCTGGCAATGGTATTCGGCCGCTATATCCGTAGATTGTCCAGGAATAGGCAGGATAAATTGGCCAGTGCCAATACGATTGTGGAAGAAACGCTGCATTCCGTGGCAGCGGTTAAGTCCTTTACAAACGAATGGTTTGAAACAGTTCGTTATAGTCGCTCGGTAAGTGAAATTGTGGCTATTTCTTTGCGTTATGCCAGGGTGAGAGGAGTCTTCTTTATCTTTATCATCACGGTTTTGTTTGGGGGCATATTCTTTGTACTCTGGCAGGGAGCACTATTTGTCGAACGGGGTGATATGCAAGTGGGTGATCTCTTTTCATTTATCATATACACAGGTTTGATTGGTGCTGCGATTGCAAGCATTGGCAACCTTTACACAGTCTTGGCCGGAGCGATTGGTGCTACTGAGCGCATTCTGGAGATACTTAGGATGGAGCCCGAACTGGAGGTCCGTCAGAATGCTCAAGGACCCATTTCCAGGATCAAAGGTGATATCAGATTTAGTGACGTGTCTTTTCGCTACCCTACTCGCAAGGATATGCCCGTGCTGACTGACTTAAATTTTACTGTAGAGGCTGGGCAAAAAGTTGCGCTGGTTGGAGCCAGTGGTTCAGGAAAATCGACGATTGCCAAACTTATCATGCGGTTTTATGATACCGATTCCGGGCGAATATTTATTGATGGACGCGCTATCAAGGATTTACCCCTGGTAGATTTGCGCCAGAATATGGCTACGGTGCCTCAAGAGGTGATTTTGTTTGGTGGTACCATCGAGGAGAACATCCGGTATGGAAAACAGGATGCTACAGATGCTGAAATAGAGGCAGCAGCTCGAAAGGCCAATGCCTGGGACTTTATTCAAGCTTTCCCTGAAGGTTTACAGACAGTCGTGGGCGATCGTGGTATCAAGCTTTCTGGAGGCCAACGACAGCGGGTGGCCATTGCCAGGGCCATCTTGAGAGATCCCAGCGTCCTGCTTTTAGATGAAGCGACTTCTTCCCTCGATGCTGAAGCAGAAAAGGTCGTACAAGACGCGTTGGACAAGTTGATGGACGGCCGTACATCGATTATCATCGCTCACCGATTGGCCACTGTACGCAAGGCCGATTGCATTTATGTCATTGAAGGTGGTCGCATCGTTGAGCAGGGCACGCATGAGGAATTGTCTGCCCAGGCAGATGGTATGTACAGTACACTGGCAAGACTTCAATTCGAAACTACATCGTAGGATGCAGATCCTGGAGAACCAACCTCTAACAAGGTATCATTCATTTGGGGTGCGGGTCACAGCATCTCATTTTGTTGAAATCTCTTCCGTCTCGGAACTTAGATTGGCACTGGATCTGGACCTGCATCCCAAGCTCATATTGGGAGGAGGCAGTAATGTCTTGTTTTCGGGAGATTATCATGGTTTAGTCATACATCTTGCCATTCCCGGTATTCAGATCATCGATGAAGATGACACCCAGGTTAAAGTGAAGGTCGGTGGAGGTGTGGTCTGGCACGACTTGGTGCAATGGTCGATTGATCACGGTTATGGAGGTTTAGAGAATCTATCATTGATTCCAGGCACGGTAGGAGCGGCTCCAATACAAAATATCGGCGCATATGGGGTAGAGTTTGACCAAGTGTTTGAGCGATTAACTGCCTTGAGAATCAGTGACAAGGCCACCTGCTCATTCGCTAAGAGAGAATGTGGATTTAGCTATCGACAAAGTCATTTTAAGGGCAAATGGAAGGGTGACTATGTAATCATTGATGTGACGCTGCGATTGCATAAGGACGTTTCAAGAGTGGTGGTTTCGTACGGAGCTATAGAGTCTCTCCTCTCGCAATGGCAGATATCTCAACCTATGATTTCAGACGTAAGCCGTGCAGTTATCACTATTCGGAGTTCTAAACTGCCGGACCCGGCCAGGCTGGGTAATGCGGGTTCATTCTTCAAAAATCCTCTGGTATCAACATCAATTTATGAGGCTCTGCTGGTTGATTACCCCGATATGCCTTCTTTTTCCTGGAATGATGAACAAGTAAAAATTCCGGCAGCCTGGCTTATCGAACGTTGTGGTTGGAAGGGATACCGGATCGGTGATGCAGGCATATACGATGGGCACGCTCTGGTGTTGGTAAATCATGGTTCCGCTTCGGGCGAGGATCTTATCCATTTATCCCAGGTGGTTCAAGAATCGGTTCAACAGACCTTTGGTATCACACTACAACCAGAAGTGAATATTATATAAGAAATAGATGCCTTTACTCAGGTATAGTATCAAAGGCAGGATCATTTTCTGGCACTGTATAAGGTCTGTTCTTTTTGCCAAAAACCGAAACATTTACATAACGAGTAGGCCTAAGTCGAACGTCCTGGAGCAGCAATTGGAGATTCTTAGATAAAAGATTCAGATTACCGTATAATTCCTCATCCTTCAACAAGCTGCCTAAAGTGCCTTTACCCATGTTGATATCCTGTAAAAGGACGGATAACTGCTTAAAGGTTTCATCCGCCTTATTGACGGTCTCCTGCAGTGATGTCATGACATCACTGGTGTTGTTAAGCGTACGATTGGTACGAATAACGGTCGTATCAAGCCTGGCTGCTGCCAGCTGCGCGGTAATGTTCTCGGCATTATTTAGAAAGCCCGCTATCGCTTGATTATTGGCCTCTATATTTTTTGTGACGGACTCAAGATTGCTCATGGCTCCCACCAATTTAGAAGAGGAGCTCGCCAACAGGTGATTCATATGAGCCGTAGTCTGGCTGAGATTGGCGATGACTGATCGCAAATCGTGAAAAGTTTCGGCGATTTCAGAATTTCCATCTCCTTGCAAATGTGCATCCACACTGTCTAGTGCATCCGTTACACCTTCCTGAATCGTCTTCAAGTATTGATCCAATTCGTCCGGATCTACCAGAGACTTGATCAATCCATATTCCCTTGCTGCCAGCTGAGATCCACTTGGAAGACAATCCTCCTCACAGATGCCTTCATATTCCAGACTAATGGCTTTTCCACCCATTACACTGCCACTATAAAGTTGTGCGACGGTATTTTTTGGGAGCTGAATCCCAGATTGGATGCCCAGAACGACAACCACTGTTTGTAAATCTTCAGGTTTGAGGTAAATTTTTTGCACCGTACCAATCTGATAACCATTGATCGTGACTGGATCAGACACTTGTAGCCCATCTACATTGGTATATTCCACATAGTAGGTGTTGCCGGGGCTTAGGAGATTATTACCCAGTAAGAATTTATAGCCCCATATCAGGGTACCAATGGCTACAATAGCCAGTAATCCAATCCTAATTTCTCGTGACATATGATGTAGGCGTCGTAATCATCACCTTGCAACAACAGTAGGCTCTGAAAGTTGTAAAACGCCCGCAAAGTAATAAAAGTGCTACTTAATTAATTTTAAAGCATCCTTGACTGAGATCTGATGATCATCATAGTATGCCACGATAAAACAGTCCTGAAATCCCAGCGAGCGTAAAGTATCTTTTTTGGCCACTGCAGCGTCATATGATGCCAATTCCCCAATTTGGTACTTGTACAAATTGTTTTCGAAGCGGATCAACACTTCATTCTGTACCTTGTCCCATTTGGGTCCTCGAGAGCTCTTGATCTTCTGATTTGAAGCGGATAACTGCACTACATACTCGAGTTTCTTTTCTCTCGGCTGAACTCTTGTATTTGACTCAGCTGGCGATGCGTCCTGGGCTGAAACTCCTGGTTTCGGTGGTTTGGTTTGGCTTGTAGGTGACTCGCTCATTCTTGCTACGGCAGGTTTAGCTGCAGCGGCAAGCTGCCCCTTCCGGTCCTCCTTTGCATTCATCTCCTTTTGAGGTTCAGATTTTAAGGATTTCATCCTCTCCATTTCACGCTTGGCTTTCTCCACATAATTGACGGGTGGTGTATCACCAGCCGGGAAATTCTGAGATGAAGTTTCCTGGGCAACCGGTTGAGCCTGGTTATTAGTGGTCTGGTAACTAGCGGGAATCGCTTCGATCTTATCCTGATCAGAAGATTGGAGGGCCACCATATGGTCAACATCGTATTTATACTTACTAAAAGCATTGAATATAGCACTGGCAATCTTGGCTTTGCCAGCTTCCGAAGTAAGGAATGATTCTTCTTTGCTATGATTGAGAAATCCTGTTTCAATCAAGACACTGGGCATCACGGTATTTCTCAAGACCAGAAAACCAGCTTGCTTTACCCCTCTACTGACCCGATTGCCGTGGTTGGTGAACTCGTCCTCGATAAAATTGGCTAGGGCAATGCTTTGATCCAAGAAGGCATTTTGATACATGCTCAATGTGATATGCCCCTCGTCAGAATTTGGATCGTATCCGCCGTAGTGCTTCTGATAATCCTCCTCCTGAGTAATTACGGAATTTTCTCGTTTGGCTACGGCCAAATTGTCTTCAGCCCGATGTAATCCAAGTACAAAGGTTTCTGTGCCTTGTGCGCTGTTTCGTTTGGGTGTCGTATTACAGTGGATACTGATAAATAGGTCAGCCTGGTTTCGATTGGCAATGTTTGCTCGCTCATGCAGAGGAATAAACTCATCCCGATCTCGTGTGTAGATGACCTCAACGTCATCAAAGTTGTTCTTGATCATCTGCCCCAATCTGAGGGTGATATCCAGCGCAATGTCTTTTTCAATAGAGTGCTTACCCGAACAACCTCCATCTTTTCCTCCGTGGCCGGCATCCAGCACTACTTTGCGAATTCCATCCATGGGATATTGATCGACTTCATTTAATGAAATATTAAAGTCGGCATACTCCGGCAGCGAATATCCTACCTTTGTCGCGTTACCCTGTTGAGGGAAAGCAGTGTATAACAGGGCAACTAGCGTACCCAAGAATTGCATACGAGAGACCATAGCGAAACGTTTCATAAAATTTGCGATTTATATTAAAAATCCTAGTTATGTATCTTGTCAGCAAAAATAAAGCCAAACTTTCTTGAAATCAGCAAATTACATACAATTTATTGTTTTAATATGTATGTCTAATATCCTTGTGGCCCAGGTAAGACCAGACAGTAGGTCTCTCCCAACGACCCATGCGGATACACTAGCTGAAAGTCCGCTGAGGGGCGTAGTTGCATTTTCGGCAGATACGCTTGAGGCACTGGTGGATTACAGTGCTCGAGATTCCATACGATTTGATAACGCAAATCATCTGATTTACTTATATGGCAATGCGTCAATTAAATACCAGAGTTATTCAATAACTGCCGATTTCATCAGAGTGAATCTCGACAGTAGTATAGCCTTGGCTGAGCAATTACCAGATAGTCTCAAGCAGGAAGATCCCCTCGACGCATTGCGAACTGAGTCAGAAGATGAAATTCCTGTCGAGCCAGAACCGGTTTTTGATGATCGCGATTCGCTGTTGTACGATACCTTGAGTGGACCAGGTAGAAATTTGCCAGATCGCAGAGCAGAGACCCAGAAGGAACGCAATGAAGACGGAAGACCTCATTTTGATGACGGGACAAATCAATTTGATGCACAAAGACTGCGCTACAATTTTAAGACGAGGATCGGGAAGGTATATCAGGTGGTAACGCAAGAGAATGCCGGCGGTAGTGAGATGTTTATTAGAGGTAATGAGACGAAGTTTGTCTCTGGTGGGCCAGATACGAATTCCACAGATTATGTGTACAGTCAGGATGTCATCATCACCAGTTGTGATGCACCCAATCCGCATTACGGTATTCGAAGCCGGAAGCAGAAGATCATACCCAACCGACAAGTCATTGTTGGACCATCAAACTTGGAAATTGCGGGAATTCCGACACCTCTCTTCTTACCTTTTGGATTTTTCCCCTTGTCGCAGGGTGCCAAAAACGGCTTGATCTTTCCACAAGACTACGAGTATTCCGATCAATGGGGATTCGGGCTGAGGGATATTGGTTATTACTTTCCCATTAGTGAATATGTAGACCTCACTTTAACGGGAGACATTTATTTCAACGGCAGTTGGGGGATCAGGGCCCGCTCAGGGTACCGTAAACGCTACAAGTTTACTGGGAACTTCGATATCGGATTTTCCAATCGAATCAATGAGGTCATTGTCGAACAGACTCCAATGGATCAGAGTCAGCGGTCTCTCAGTATTCGTTGGTCACATTCACAAGACCAAAGGGCCAGGCCGGGACAATCCTTCAACGCGAGTGTAAGTATGCAGACCAATGGATATGAACAACTCAACTACAACGATGCAGACCGGGTGCTAAACAATCAATACAGCAGCAACATTGCCTTTCGGAAGAAATTTACGGGATCCCCTTTTAGTATCTCGGCCAACATTCGTCATTCCCAAAATTCCAATACCGGAGATATGCAATTTACCCTCCCCGACATCAATGTGAACATGAACCGGATTTTCCCATTTGAGCGAAAGAATAAAATCGGAGAGGCACGATGGTATGAAAAGGTATCTGTACAATATTCCGGCAAGTTTTTAAACCGGATCCGGACCAAAGACAGTCTCCTGTTTGATGCTCAGACCTGGCAAAATGCAGAAGTAGGCTTCAACCACAAGGTAAACTCTAGTGCCTCATTTCAGCTATTCAGATATTTCAATATTACCCCATCAATCAATTATGATGAGAGTTGGTATTTTGAACAATTTCGCAAGAGTTTCGACCCTACCCTGGAGATTGAATTTGATACATTATTCAATCCTCTGGACAGTACGGATTTCATGCTGATGGCAGATACCTTATCATTTGGTCAGATCATTGACGATACCCTGAAGGGCTTTGCTCCATTACGGCAATTCACCTCCAGTTTATCATTGACCACCAATCTTTTTGGCTCACTGGGTGTAGGACGCAAAAAAGGGTGGTTTCGTGGGATCCGGCACGTGGTTAAACCTACCATCTCCCTAAACTATTCTCCTGATTATACCGATCCCAGCCGGGGTTATATAGGATTTGTGCAGGAAGATATAAGGGATCCTGAGCTCGAATTGTACTCCCTTTTTGGTAATAGTCCGCTCTTTGGATCACCTCCGATCAATGGGCCCAACATGAATATGTCGTACTCGATCACCAATCTGCTGGAAGCAAAGGTCTTTACCAAGAAGGATTCATCGGAAAAGAAGATCAAGCTCTTTAATACTCTCTCAGTTAATGGGTCTCACAACTTTGTTGCTGATTCACTGAAATGGAGCCGGGTAAGGATGAGCGGCAGTACGCAATTTTTTAAGGGCATCTCCAGGCTCCAGTTCAGTGCCAGTTGGGACCCCTATGCTCTGGATCAGCATGGTAGGAGAATCAACAAATTCTACTTTGATACCGATGGTAAATTCCTGCGGTTTGAGCGTGCAGCTTTCCGGATCAGTAACGGCCTGACGGTCAAACAAATCAAAGATTTGATCAGTGGGACCAGCGAATCAGAATCACGGGGTAATGACCGTGGCAGGGGAGGCTCTAGTATATCAAGCAACGGGCAGGAGTCCATCACTGATCTATTTCAGAACTTTCGGCTCAATCACGATTTGGTCATGATGTGGGAGGCGGATAGCGATGGAAGGAAATCGCTGGAGGTTACCACCAACTCCATCAATACGCGTGGAAATATTCGCATTACTCCTAACTGGGATCTGTCCATTGGTAATATTGGTTATGATCTTAGGTCCAAACGTCTTACTTATCCCTACCTGGGCTTTACCCGCAATCTGCATTGTTGGGAGATGAGTTTTAACTGGGCACCTCAACGTGGCACCTATTCGTTCATGATCAGAGTCCGGGAGGGTCCCCTAAATTTCCTAAAGATCCCCTATAAAAAGAACTTCCAGGATACGAGATTTCGATGATCCCTTCAAAGACTCACTTCACTCCAGAACCTCTTGCCAACCACCAGGGGTGGACTTCTACGGACAGACTGCCTGCTTTTACGGCAGGATCTCCGGACGCAAGACGTTGGGCTTCTTCCAAGGTGCTAACCCGGTAAACGGTAGCTCCCCGGATCTCTCCATCGTCCCCAAAAGGTCCATTCATACAAATGATCCCTTGCTTAAATAAATCTCCGAGATATTCCAAATGTGCTTTTTGGATTTGTGCTGCTTTTTCTTTGTCATCAATTTTAGTTTCTCCTCTCTTTAGGAATACGAGGAAATACTTTTGCATGACATAGGTAGAGTCTTCGTGTACATAGTCGAAAGTCTCAAAAGACGAGGTGTCTGCATCCTGTGCCAATAAGCTGCCTGCCAGCAGAAAGGTGCAGCAAAATAAATAGGTAGTTCTAGTTCTTCTCATTTCTTTTCCTTAAGTCGTGATTCCATTGAGCCTCTACTACCATCTTATCTTCCTTCAATAAGTTGATCAAATGGTTGGTCTCGGTCATTGCACTTTCTGTGCTGAAAAGGTAATAGGGCTGTCTGGGGCTGATCTTTTTTATCAGTTGCAGTCCGTACTTGGTGTATTTTTGCTCGATGGCCTTAATGTCATTTTCCTCGCGCAAATGTAGGATCAGTTCTGCCCGCTCCTGAGCCGGAGTTTTATCATCAGCCAACCAACCTCGGTCGCTCATGGTTTTTTCTAACGCCCTCAACAAAGAGTCGAGATTTGGAGGCTCCTGGCCACGGCAACGGACCAATTTCCATACTCCATCTTGATCAGCTCCAATTTTAATAAAAGGTGCATCTAAGATCTTGGCATCGTACAAAGTATCCCAAGTGCTAAACCTTGAGGATCTCAAGGCTTCTTCAAGCTCGCTGTACTCAGAGGCACTAAGGGTATCGGAAAATTCACCGGTAACCGGCAAATCTTGCCTGGCATGGAGATGAATGGCACGGTCAGAAAAGACCTTCAATGAAAATACGGGACAGTTGCCAAGACAACCCGTTTGTTCAAGGGAGTACATCAACCGGACAGAATCTGCCTTTTTTGCAGGTTGTGGGCTCTTACATGATGAGATGCAATAGAAGCCGATCAAGAGGTAAGTAAGGCGGTAAAATGATAAGGGGGGAATCATCAATAATCTATCATTTGCAGCGAACAACGAATCAATGATCCGATAGGTTCAAAGTCCTTGATCAAGAGCTTATCATTTCGTACAAAGCATCAAGGTTGGGAGACAGTATGATCTCAGTGCGACGGTTCCGGCTTTTGTTTTCTTCGGTGTCATTCGGTGCAATAGGAAAATAGAGTGCCCTTCCGGAGGCGATGACCTGATTTGGATCCAAACCGTGTCGGGTCAACTCTTTCACCACAGTTGTGGCCCTATTGACTGATAAATCCCAGTTTTTTGCCGCTGAACCATCGGAGTCTGTATGACCCTCTACATTTATTTGAATATCAGGATGGTCTTTTAGTACGCTAGCTACCTTTCTGATGGCTTCTTTTCCTGCCGGATCGATCACTGTACTGCCCTTGGCGAAAAGCAGGTTTTGGCTTAGTGAAACATATACCCTTCCATTGTATTCCGAGACCGTAAGGTCAGCAGCAGAAAATCCTCTCAATGCTTCGTTGATGGATTCTTTGAGTGAAGTCATCATCGAGTCCTTGGCTTGCAATTGAGATGTCAATTCGGCCAACTTGCGTTCTCTGATTCTCACATCTTCCTGAAGACCCAACAGATTTTCTTCTTGTGATTTCAGTTTCATTTCCAGGAAATTCAACTCCCGTTCTTTCTGATCCAATTCTTGCTGCTTGATCGACAGTTCATCAGCTAGAGCCATTTTTTCATCAGAGGTTTTTTCTAGAATCTCCTGGTTTTGACTCAATAATTTGTCGTACCTCATCATCAGGTCATTGTTGACCACCTGCAGAGCCTGGATATCGTTTTGGGCTTGCCGCAAGGCATCCTGAGTATTGACGATCTCTTGTTCTTTGGCACTGATTTCGGCATTCATCTGATTCTTGGTTGCTTGAAGCAACTCACTGATTTTTACTTTTTCGTCTGAAATGCGTCGTTTTTCACTGGCCAGCTCTTCATATTTCTTAGTAGAAACGCAGCTGATGCCAAAGCTTGTGGCGACGACGAAGAGCAGCAGATGCAAAATGCCGTTGATTCTCATATCATAGATTTTAGCCATGTAAAATTACGAAATAAGTGCCAGTTGGAGGTGGAGATCTGATTGGGACAACGGAAAGGAGGCTTGCAGATAGGGTAGTTGTTGGTGGTATAGTTTACGTTCAAATTGCCATTTCAAGTGTATCCATTCAATGAGGGCACTTACATATTATTATATTAATTATTTTTATAATATGAAATGGAGAATACTGTCACAATTTCTTGTGTTGCTGCTTATCGTTGGTTGCCATAAGCAACCTGAAAGCAGCTCCGAACCATCCTTGGTGTTGCCAAAAATGAGAGATCAGGATGGGTATATGGCCTATATCGAGAATAGCGTAGGATCACACCTTACCCAACGCTATAACCTCGAAACTGGTAGGTTGGATACTGTGGAAATCAAGTCCCCGCTATTGTTGCCGTATCCGGTGAATCAAGGATTTGTTCCGGTCTTCTCAGAAAGTCAGAGTCTAAGCAAAGTTAATACCTGGATCATTGGGAAGGGTTTACTGCCTGGAGATACTGTAGGGATCATTCCTATCGCCCTGCTGGATTACACATTAGATGGTCAGAGGCACCAGGAGGTGGTGGCCGTGCCGGTGCTGGATCAATATCAGACGCTTGCTCCATTGCCTTTTCGTGAATTCATCATCGAATATGACCCTCTTAAGTACCATTTCGAATACTGGCTCAGAAATCGTGGCAAGACCGGCAGAGTCAGTCAGATGACATGGGATGATGAAGAATCGGCACTAGAATTATTGCAACGAGCGACCGGTCATTAGGTCATGGGATAGTTTGTCCCTTAAGAGATCCAAGAGACCTCAAATGATGAATCACTCAAAGGCGAAAGCCTGTAATGCTAGATTCCCATTTGGGATCCCCATTTGTTGGTTTCGGTCTTGCTATTAATCATAATTACTAACCACAATGTCAAATGATACATCTTAATATTATTTTCAGCATGGCAGCCCTTCAGGCTTATTTCTCAGAAGGACGCTGAGCTTTAAGGATCAATTATTCTCAGCAGACCGCTGGGGCGAAGGCCGTAGTGGCTTGTGCTCACCTTCGACAATACTCCTCCAGTCGTGATCACGATAAAAACTGTTGATATCGCTGACATGATGATAGGTGGCATAATCTGGTTGTGGAACCACCATGGTCAGATCTTGCAAATGTATCTCTGAAGTATTTGTCGACTGGGGCAGCCAAAAATAAATGCTACAAGTGAAGATCAATAGAATAGTGGCAGCAACCATGATGGTTGATCGAAGATTACTTAACCGGATCTTGTCCTGGTCCTGATCAAGTCTGCTTTCGAGCCTCCGCCATACGCGGTAAGATGGTTGAATTTTGATTTGATCAGACCTGTTCATCCACTCTTGTTGATCTTTATCCCTCATCTGTTTGTCGCAAATCCTGCGAGTTTATTTTTTTTTAATAATTGGGCCATTTTACGCTTGGCTTGTATCAATTGTGATTTTGAGGTATTGATGCTGATGTCTAACTTTTCGGCAATTTCCCGGTGTTTATAACCTTCAATCACATAGAGATTAAATACCGTCTTGTAGCCCACCGGCAATTGGTCTAAGATGTTCAGTAGATCCTCTTCATACAGCAATTCCTCCACCTTGGGACTGTCAGCTATCTGCCAATCAATTCCATCAATACTCAGATGAAAGTTGTGCTTCTTGCGCAAGAACATCAGGGCTTGATTGACCGTGATCCTCTTCATCCATCCTTCAAAGCTGCCCCTGCTTTGGTATTGCTTTATACTTGACAGAATTTTGTACATCGCATCGACTAAGACGTCTTCAGCATCCTCACGCTGACGTATGTATCGACGGCAAATGCCCAACAATATCGGAGCGTATTGCTCGTATAATCTTTTCTGGGCTTTGCGGTCCTTCTCTCTGCAGCCCTCAATAAGTTCGTCTTCTGTCATTCCTAGACAATAACAATCACCTAAAACATAAAGTTTGCTCTGGTAATGTATAGATGCATGCATTCCCCTCCAGTGGTGTATTATATTTGTACCCGGTTTAAAAAAAGGAGATTCGAGATCCTATGAAAAACAGCAGCAGATACAATCCATCAGAAATTGAAGAGAAATGTTATCAGCATTGGCTTGACAAAGACTATTTCCGGTCTGTACCCGATGAGCGCGAACCATACTGCATTGTGATCCCCCCTCCCAATGTAACTGGTGTACTGCATATGGGTCATATGCTTGACAATACAATACAAGACGTTCTGATACGCAAGGCCCGTCAAGATGGTAAGAACGCATGCTGGGTACCGGGGACCGACCATGCCTCCATCGCTACTGAAGCCAAGGTAGTGCGGTGGCTTAGAGAAGAGAAGAACACGACGAAGGCCGCGGTGGGAAGGGAGCGTTTTGTGGAATATGCCTGGGAATGGACACGCAAATATGGCGGCATCATCTTAGAGCAACTCAAGCGCCTGGGTGCCTCTTGTGATTGGGAGCGGATTGCCTTCACCATGGATGATATTCGTTCAAAGCAGGTCATTAAGGTCTTTGTTGATCTCTACAATAAAGGCAAACTGTACCGTGATCACCGGATGGTCAATTGGGATCCGCAAGCACAGACCGTCTTAAGCAATGAGGAAGTGATCTACACAGAGGAACAGTCCAATCTCTACTATGTGAAGTATGCCATTGATGGTGAACCTGGAAATTTCATCACCATAGCTACTACCCGGCCTGAGACAATTTTGGGGGATACAGCTGTGGCCGTACATCCGCATGATGCCAGGTACGCGAACCTTCAAGGCAAAAGGGTCATTGTGCCCCTGGTGGAACGTAAAGTACCGGTGATTTTTGATGCCTATGTCGATCAGGCATTTGGCACGGGTGCCCTAAAAGTGACTCCTGCTCACGACAGCAATGACTATGACATTGGAAAGCGACATGACTTGGAGGTAGTTGATGTGCTCACTGATGATGGAAGGATGAGTGATGCGGCACAGTATTTTGTCGGTGAAGATCTGATTACTGCCAGAAAGAAAGTTGTCGATCAATTGAAAGAAGATGGATTGCTGGAAAAGGTCGAACCCTACACACACAGTGTGGGCAGATCTGAACGTACCCATGCGGTTGTTGAGCCCCGGCTGTCTCTCCAATGGTATGTGAGGATGGCTGAGCTGGCTGATCCCGCCCTCCAAGCTGTGATGAATGATGAAATTGAATTCTTTCCCAAGAGCCAAAAGAACACATATCGTCATTGGATGGAAAACATTCGGGACTGGTGCATTTCCAGGCAGTTGTGGTGGGGCCATCGTATCCCTGCTTGGTATTATAACGACAACATCTACGTTGCCGAAACTGTTGAGAAAGCCTTGCAAATGGCAAGGGAAGATACAGGTAATGGTGATCTGGGTGTCGATGACCTACATCAAGATGAGGATGTACTGGACACCTGGTTTAGCTCCTGGTTGTGGCCTTTCAGCGTATTTGATGGATTGAACGACAACCCCGACATCGAATACTACTATCCCACATCCGTGTTGGTGACGGGATGGGATATCATCTATCTTTGGGTTGCCCGCATGGCAATGAGTGGCTACGAGTGGAAGGGGGAGCGACCCTTTAAGCAAGTCTATTTCCACGGAATGGTCCGAGACAAGCAGCGCCGTAAGATGAGTAAATCCCTGGGCAATTCACCAGATGCCTTAGAGTTGTTAGACAGCTTTGGAGCTGATGGCGTACGTTTTGGCATACTGTCTAGCTCGCCGGCTGGCGGAGATTTGCTGTTTGATGAAAAATTATGCGAACAAGGGCGGAATTTCTGCAATAAGATCTGGAATGCACTTCGTCTGGTGAAAAGCTGGCAAGATATCGTGGATTCAAAGCAACCCACACCTGAGACTGATCAGCAAGCCACTCAATGGATCAGGGCAAAGCAGCAGCGTGTGATCAGGGAAGTACAAAGAGACTTCGAGCAGTATCGATTAGCAGATGCACTGATGAAGTTGTACTCATACATTTGGAATGACTTCTGCAGCTGGTACTTAGAACTCATCAAACCAGAACCGGGGGCATCCATTTCCAGTGAAACTTATCGAGAAACGGTCCAAATATTTGGTGAATTGATGATCATGTTGCATCCATTTATGCCATTCATCACTGAGGAAGTATGGCAGCAAGTAGACGATCAGAAAGTCGATTGTATTGTCGCTCCTTTTCCACAGACCGACCCGGTATATCAGACCGACATAAGCCTGGTGGAACATCTGAAGAAAATAATAACCAAGATTCGGGACTTGAGAAACAAGCAGGGTATCAAAGCTCGTGAGACGATACCTATGCAAGTACTGCACTCCGCGATGATGGAAAAAATCTTGAGTAATCCGGGGCTCAAAGCATTACTGCAAAAGGCCGGATATATTAGCGGGATTGACGTGATCGATGGTCCCCCGTCGGATCCCAGCCTGATATCTTTTGTGGTGGGGACCGATAAGCTGTACCTAGATGGGGGTAAGGCGGTAGATATTGATGCCGAACGCCAATCAGTCATCAATGATCTGAAATATCAACAGGGGTTTGTGGCAGGCATTCGAAAGAAGTTGGACAATGACCGGTTTGTCCAAAATGCCCCTACGGCCGTGGTCGAGAAAGAACGGCAAAAACTAGCCGATGGAGAGAAGAGAATTGCCATGCTAGAGGAAACACTGCAGCGATTGAGCTAGGCACAGACAGCATTTGTTAGCGCATCAAGCCCTAACGTCCCGCAATGCTTGGTAGTTTTAGATCCTCAGTGATAAGTGGTAATTCGATCATCGTATGGTCATAAGTGGTAAGGCCAAGGGTAGCGTTGAGATGCTAGCTCCCGCTCAAAGTACTCCTCGTAGCTGATAAGCACAGTCAACATTCTTCGTCTCGGTTCTGGCTTTTAGCATTGCTTTTGGTTTTGAGCTTTCGTAAGAAGACTACCTAGTGCTGATTCAGCAAAACTAGGGCCTGCCTAGCTAAGCTTCAGTGATCAAATTTGGTCACTGCGATTGAAATCTTTTATCAACTAAAAAAGCCCGAACTACATACGCAGACCGGGCTTTCGATATGGTTTGTTTTTTATCCTAATGCGTGACTAACACGTGCTCAGTCTTGGTACCTTCCAAGGTAGATACCCGGACGATATAATTCCCACTGGGATATTGGCTCAGGTCATAGTCGATTCTCTGACTGATCAGCCGTTTACGAGTATCGGCCATAAGGATCTTACCCTGAGCGTCGGCGATGAAGATTGTAGTTTGTTTGGGCTGATCAAACTCGATTTCAACGTTTATGATATCCGAGGTCGGATTGGGAAAAATCTTGACTGACTGCTCGGGAAGCGGATTCTTATCCACCACGGCATCTGTAAATTCCAGTTCAATGCCTATGGAAGCGATATTTCTCGCATAGTTGCGATCATTGGTCCGCAGCAGTACAAAGTTGTTTTGTATTGAAGGATAATGAGCCATCGAGCTGATCTGGTATAATGCAAACGATTCGCTGACTTCTTGGGCGACTGTATTGGCACCGCCTATATAATCGATAGCCACCAAATATTGATTCCCTGGCTCCAGTACGACCGGACCCTCAGCTTCAAAATCAACCACATCAGCTGAGAATGGACCTCCGTTGGCATCGTCCTCGGCGGTAAATTGATAACTACCTACCCCGACGGCTATATCCGGATCTCCGGCCAACTCATCAACAGTACCATTGATGTCAAAGCTCAGTAGATCAAGGGCGCCAGCCAGTTCAACCAATAACAATGTATCCCCTTGCAGGACGGTCTTTGGCGGAAACTTGAAGATGTAGATCACAACCGATTTGCCAACCAATGGATCATTCTCATCAATGGAAAAAGCATCAAAAGTAACTTTGCTGATTTTCAATCCTTCAGCAAATGAGGGGGGCAAATCAAATAAGTTGGCCCAGGTGAAATCTTCGAAAGTCCCTTCCGATACTTCACCGGTGAAACCAATGCCGTCACCACCGGGGACTTTACGTAGGGTAAGGTCACGTACCAGAAATCCCTGAAAATCAACATTGTCATCAGGCTTAACCACTTCGCCGGCCGTATCACCTTTGATGCGGACGTTGTAGACGACGTTGTAGTTTTCATCACTGGCATTTTGTTCAAGCTCCCCCGGGACCCAATTCTCAAAGTCATACCATAGCGTGTCTCCCTGGGAGATGCCTAGCACATAGCCGGTATCGCTGTAGACAACATCAAGATCATTGTTTAGCACACGGGTCCAAACCATCACTGAATCGCTGATGTCGTTGTCGCCATGGTTGGCGAAGGTCATCTCCAGGTCGACAGTATCATCGACCATCTGAAAATCAGGCGTTTCAAAGTTGTTGACATTGGTAAAGGCGGTCACGGCCAGGTCATTGCCGATTTCGTTGTAGAAAGTCACATCGTCAATGAGCCAATAATAATATTCACCCTCCCAAACGAATTTTACCCGCACGTCTGATTGACCTGCTGCTATATCTGTAATGTCTTGCACGATGATATCAGTAGGACGGGTTGACCGATTGGGTGAAATGTCTTCATTGATCACAAAAGACGTCCAGGTCGCTCCGCCGTCACCACTCACCTCAAAAGATGAATTGGGGGTGGTGAAATCGCTCTCGGCGTCCTTAGCGAAATAGCGATAATACTGATAAAAGGTCAAGATCACTCTGCTCTCGCTGGAGAAGTCTAGGGCAGGTGAGGTAATTTCACCCATTTGTGGTGCTGGTACCGGACCTGTGTTTGCAGCGTCGGGATCCGGATTCCCTCCATTATCGTATCCATCTGAATCAAAGAGCAAAGCCCCTCCGCCTGATACTGAACCAATGGGTACATTTCCGTTATTGAATGCTCCACTTCCAGCATCGCCATTGGGTGCCCAAACCCACAAAGCGGAATCTGCCTTGGTTGGATCAGAAGAAGCCAGCCCTACTGGTGTCCACTCTTCCAGACCCTCATCAAACGAAAATGTCAAAATGGGTGTCTGGGCCACAGAGTTCGAAAGCAGCAAAGAAAATGATAAAATAGCCGTAAGTGTTTGAATAGTCGACCAATACATATATAAAATTTTAGATAAGCGGTGAATGAATTTCTTTAGGCGATAAATATATCAAAAATTCGATCCACCCGTTTAATCATTAACATCTGCATGCTGATCATACAGGGGATACGACACCACGGGAAAACGTTGCTTGCCGGGCATTCGATGCCCGGTCTTATTATCAAACAGCCGACGTTTGTACTTCCTTCTGCAAGATCTCTGATGAGATGGGTTTCACACCGGCATATTGGCAGGAGACCGTGCCTGCAAAGCCAGACCACCAGGCCAATTCATCTGCTGCTAACCCGGCCAAATCGGCCAATGCCGCAAAACTGATCACTGTATCTCCAGCACCACATACGTCCTCGATCACTCTTCTTACTACCGGTTGATGAGACTGGTAGGTCCCATCGTCAAAATATATGCCCTGATCTGAAAGCGTAATGAGCATCTTGCTGCATGAGAGTTGATCACGCATATATTTACTCGCTCTGGCCAACCCTTCCGGATTGATCTCAATCTTGAAGGGCACATTGGACTGCAATTCTGCCAGATTGGGCTTGAGTAGGGTAATGCCTTGGTAAGCATCGACATTGTAGAATTTGGGGTCAACATAGCTGCGCGTACCTGTAGAGCGTGCAAGGGCCAGTGTGGCCCGAATAACTCTGGAAGTAAGGCAACCTTTGTTGTAATCCTGGAAAATGATGCCGTCTATATTTGTGGAATGAAGCAGGTGTCGTACCTGCTCCAGGAGCTCGTCCTCCAGGCCGGTATGAATATCACTACTATCTTCGCGATCTACCCTAAGCAGGTGTTGCTTCTGGGCCATCACTCGTGTCTTTAAAGTGGTGATGCGATCAGGGCTGCGTATGATTTGATCGGTAGTGAGTCCGGCCTGATTCATTTGATCAATGAGAATCTCTCCCTCCTGATCGTGGCCTACTATCGCACAGGTACTTACCCGGGCACCAAGACCTGCCACATTCAGTGCCACATTTGCAGCCCCTCCAGGTCGGTTATCTGTCATGTCATAATCTAGGACGGGGACTGGTGCTTCTGGTGAAACTCGCTTAACTGTGCCTAGTAAATAGCGATCTAGCATGAGGTCCCCGACAACAAGGATGTGCAAATCTTTAAACTTAGCCAGGATTCTTTCCAGTGCCGGTAGGTCAAACATGGGTCGATAGTAGTTCTGATTGACGAAGGTAATGCAGAATCTTCGAGGTCGCCCCCCTATGGGCAGCAAAGAATTTCTTCAAGGCAATTTCCGCTTGTTGATGATTTTGGGGATCTGAAAAATATCGAAGCTTTTGTGCAAAATCGGCTGTATTATGCACTGCCATGGCAGCTCCCAAATCGATTAGGTGACTGGCTTCGGCAAATTTTTGGTGATTAGGACCAAACAAAATGGGTATGCCGTGTGCGGCTGGTTCGAGAATGCTGTGAATCCCTCTACCAAATCCACCCCCTACATAAGCCAAATAGGCATACTGGTAAAGATAGGCCAGATCTCCAATGGTATCCACGATGGCAAGCTTCCCTTTAGGTGCACCATGGAAGGATGATGTGCGCATCATACCAGGTAAAGCATTCTCAAGTCCCTGCAGCGTCTTCTCGGAAACGTCATGTGGAGCTAAAACAAAGAAGTAATTGTCGTCTAGATGCTCCTTTAACCAAGGAAGGAGAACTTGCAGATCTGAGGACCATATGCTTCCGAAGACAAACACTCTATAATGGTTACTGGCCTCTTGTAACCACGAATACGTTCTCTTTTCTGTAACCAGCTCGAGGACTCTATCCACACGTGTATCCCCAGCAACGATAGCATGTTGGACGCCTTGATTTTCCAGCAGCCGTCTGGTCCGCTCGTCTTGACAAAACAGCTGGTTTGCCGAAAAAACTGCCTCTCGTATGGGTTGAAGGCCCGAGTAAAAGAGAAAGTGATTATCCCGTAAGATCAGAGATATGAAAAAATAGGGAACACCACTCCGTTGCAAGGCATTGAGGGTATGAAGCCAGAAGTCGTACTTTACAAAGATCGCCAATCGAGGTCGTAGGACATCAACGAAATGAGCAGCTTTTCGCGGTAGGTCTAACGGCAAATAAATTACGGCATCGGCTAATGGATAGTCCTTTCTTACTTCGTACCCACTTGGTGAAAAAAAACTGATCACAATCGGAATCCCAGGATGACTCCGGTTGATTGCCTCTACGAGTGGCCGGCCCTGTTCAAATTCTCCCAAGGAAGGGCAATGGATCCAGATGGGTTTGTCAAGGGTTGCCAATTTCTCTAGCGACTGATTTTTTCGACCTCGAATCCATTGCCGGGCCTTATGGGAGAATGGCTGACTCAACCAAATGATCAAACCATATGCCCGGATGCACAGAGTGTAGATGAATCGCACAACTTTAAATTGTCAAACTAATCATAGCGCTACCCTTGATCAAAATAAAGAGGTACTATCCAGCCCAGTCGAAAGGTTGCCAACAAATCATGCCGCATCTGCGGAGAAATGGGGGTGAGGTTGTAATTTATTTCCCTCCGGTCTTTGATAAATCCCTCTACGAGCTCTAGTGCCACAAAAAAGTTGATGAGTCTACTTGATGAAAGATAGATGAATTTCAATGATTGATGAAGACTCATTCCAGTGCTTAAACGATCGTAGCCTTTGTCATAGGGGGTCTGAACCTGGATGGCGGAGTCAAAGTCATCGACAATGCGAATCTTATGTTGCAGAAATCCTGCACCTGCTGATAACAATAGTCCCATATTGTGCTTGCTTTTTTGACTTTGAAGAAAATATCCGACGCGGATGACGGTATGGTGCGCTCTTTGGCGTAAGAAGATATTGGCAAATTGCATGTCTCTGCCAATGATACCTCCCTCTTGGGTCCGTAAGGCCGACAATACGTCTTCCTTCACTCGATTTCCGAACATAAATTGATGTTCCAATCCAATATAAAGATGGTTAGACAACCATGATATTCCACTGCCCAGTTGGAATCCCTGACCAAATCTACTTTGGAGGTCTGCCATGGGCATGGTGACTCCGTACTGCAGGTGGGCCATGATCACCGAAACTCTTGCTGTCGAGTCTGCCTGAGACCAGAGGATATGGCCCCAATTACTGATGCACAGATATACAGTTACGGCTACAATTCGCATACACTAAGGTACAGTTTAACGAGTTCAAATTTGGTTACCTTTGGGGCCTTCAAAGATTGGACAATTATTGAAACGAGTACTTATCACGGGAGCGGCTGGTTTTCTTGGATCTCACTTGTGTGATCGATTTGTCCATGATCAGTTCCAGGTTATCGCTATGGACAATCTGCTGACGGGATCGTTGAGAAACATTGAGCACCTATTCGAACTGGAAAACTTTACATTTTATCATCACGATGTGACCAAGTTTGTCCACGTGCCCGGAGAGGTTGATTTTATCTTGCATTTTGCTTCACCAGCAAGCCCAATTGACTACTTAAAGATGCCGATCCACACGCTCAAAGTGGGATCATTGGGTACCCACAATCTCTTGGGGTTGGCTAAAGATAAACGCGCTCGGATTTTGATTGCTTCAACTTCGGAAGTATATGGAGATCCATTGGTTCATCCGCAAAAAGAGGACTATTGGGGTAATGTCAATCCGGTGGGACCACGAGGAGTGTATGACGAGGCCAAGAGGTTTCAGGAAGCCATGACCATGGCCTATCACAATGCCCACGGTATGGAGACCAGAATCGTTCGAATATTCAATACCTATGGACCACGTATGCGTGTCCAGGACGGTCGAGCTCTTCCAACATTTCTCAGACAAGCCTTGCGTGGTGAAGACCTCTCCGTCTTTGGTGATGGATCGCAGACGCGATCTTTTTGCTATGTCGATGATCTGATGGATGGCATTGTGGCACTTTTGCACAGTGATTATCATATGCCGGTAAATCTGGGTAATCCGGAAGAGGTGACCATCAATGAATTGGCGGATGAGATTATAAGGCTTGTGCCGGGCACATCGTCGAAAGTTGCTTATCATCCCTTGCCAGTCGATGATCCAAAAGTTCGCCAGCCCGATGTAACACTGGCCAGGCAATTGCTGGGATGGCGTCCAAAGGTTGATCGTGAAGAGGGCTTAAAGCGTACCTTAGCATATTTTCAGACAGTTGTATAGTATATAGAAGCGCGAATGAGACAATTCAAATCGATATTGGTAACCGGCGGTGCAGGTTTCATTGGAAGCCATGTAGTGAGGCACTTGGTTAGCAAATATCCCGAGGTCAAGATCAGCAATCTTGACAAGCTGACTTATGCCGGGAATCTGGAAAATTTGAGTGATGTGGAAGGCAAATCCAACTATCAGTTTTTTAAGGCCTGTATAACCGATGAGCATGCAATGGCTCAACTGTTTGCGCGAGTAAAACCTGAGGCAGTGATTCATCTCGCTGCTGAATCTCATGTCGACCGGTCCATTCATAGCCCTCTTGAGTTTGTCAAAACCAATACCTTAGGGACGGTCAATTTATTGAATCAAGCCAGAAAATTCTGGCAAGATGATTTTGAAGGAAAAGTATTTTATCAGGTATCAACAGATGAAGTGTACGGCAGTTTAGGTCCATCTGGTTTTTTCCACGAGTCTACACCGTATGATCCTCGCTCTCCCTATTCCGCTTCTAAGGCCAGTGCTGATCACCTGGTGCGCTCCTACTTTCACACGTTTGGATTGCCGGTTCTGATTTCTAATTGCAGCAATAACTACGGGCCTTATCAATTTCCGGAGAAATTAATACCCTTGATGATCAACAATATCAGGCAGCAAAAGCCTTTGCCAGTCTATGGCGATGGCAGAAATATCCGCGACTGGCTTTATGTTGGTGATCATGTGGATGCCATCGATCTCATTTTGCATCGGGGGACCGATGGTCAAACCTACAACGTCGGTGGCAATAATGAGATGGAAAATATTGCATTGGTGTATACACTTTGCGACCTGGTAGATAAGCAAATGGGAAGACCTGCAGGTACATCCCATTCGCTGGTCTCCTTTGTTAAGGATCGTCCCGGACATGACAGGAGATATGCCATTGATGCTTCTAAGATTGCCAATGAATTGGGTTGGGCTCCTGCCCTGAATGTAGAGGAGGGTTTATCTTTGACTGTTGATTGGTACTTTGACCATCAAAGGTGGTTGGATAATGTGACCTCGGGCACTTACCAGTCTTACTACGATGCCATGTACAAAACTGCGGAGCAATGATTCGTTTTCTGGTCCTGGTATTGCTTTTGACATTTATGTGTGGACCTGGCTGGTCGCAGGTGTCAGAGACATTTCTTCGACAGCAGTTGGCAGAAAAAAATATCGATGAGGCACTCTTCCGTCAGAAATTGAGAGATCGGGGAGTGACCTACGGTTCCTTGGAAGAAGTGCCCCCAGAAGAATATGACGAAGTGGAAAGAATCGTTCGCGAGATCTTGGCTGAGATGGAGGCCACAACATCACCTCAGTCTACGTTGTTGGACGAAGCCAATCCAGCTGAGCCCATACTCGATCCTGCTCAGGTGCAAACCGTACAGGAGGTAAAAGAGTCGGTCATCGAGGGAGCAAGTGTGGAGGAGGCTGTAGCCGAGCAGATGCAGGAAGAAGAACCAAAATTGCCGCCCGCCAAGATTTATGGACAGGAGATATTTCGCAATAAGACCCTGAAAGTATTTCGGCAGGCCGACAACATCAAACCTCGAGACAGCTATCGTCTTGGGACGGGCGATGAAATCACCATTTCGATTTGGGGGGCGTCAGTTTTTGAGAATACTTATGTGATCGATGACAATGGCTATATCAAACCGTCAGCCATGCCAAGGATCTTCCTGAAAGACCTCTCTTTTGGAGATGCCAAGGCAAAGCTGCGCAGTACGTTTTCTCGTTTTATGCGGTTTAATACGGATCAGTTTGAAGTCTCCTTGCGGTTTGCCCGTACCTTGTCGATTGGGATTTTTGGTGAAGTTTTCAATCCTGGAAATCATACCGTGTCGGCGATCAATTCGGCATTTAATGCTTTGGTTGCAGCGGGTGGACCCACAGACATCGGTTCAGTGCGAAACATCAAGTGGATCAAGGCTGACGGAACAGTTACCGGGATCGATGTCTATGAGTACATGGCTGATCCCACCATTGCTCAAGACTTTTATCTGGAGGAGAATGACATCATTCAGGTACCCATATCAGAGCGTGTGGTTGAGATCAAGGGATCTGTGAACCGTCCTATGCGGTATGAATTGACCGATGGTGAGCAGTTGCATCAACTCATTGACTATGCCGGCGGTTTTAGGCCGGACGCGTACAAAGAGATCCTTCAGCTGAAGCGTTATCAGGATGATCAACAATTGGTTATCGACATTTTTTACAACCAACTGGTTGATGAGCAATCGGATTTTACTTTGCAGAATGGTGATGTACTTACCATTCGGACCATTCCGAGTCCTTATCGAAATTTTGTTTCTGTTTCTGGTAGTGTTGAACTTCCGGGTGAATATGAATTTAGTCAAGGTATGCGAATAAATGATCTCATCGATAAAGCACAGCTAAATGATGAATCGGAACGCTCTTTTGCCGTTTTACGTCGTAGCAACCGAGATGGCACTTACAATTTTGAGCGGGTTGACCTCCTGGATATCCTTCAAAACCCGGCATCTTCCCAAAATCTATTGTTGGCGCCGGGAGATCAGTTGACCATTTATCCCAAAGGAAAATTTGTGGATGTTCATGAATTTGCAGTAGGTGGGCAGGTAAGGAGTCCAGGCAATTTCTCCTACGACCCATCTCAAAATCTTAGGGTGCATGATGCTGTATTGATGGCCGGTGGCCTGACACCCGGAGCAACTGATTTTGCCTATATCATAAGGCGGAACTTGGCTACCAACGAACCGGAATACATTTCTATTGATATTCAAGCTGTGATGAGTAACCCTACCGTTGGAGACAATCTGATTATTCAACCAGGTGATCAGCTAAGAATTCAATCCAAGGCTGTGTTCATTGACCAGGCGACAGTAAAAATTGATGGGGCTGTGAGATCACCGGGTACCTTTGCCTACGACGAATCTATGAGTCTTCGTGATCTGATTTTATTGGCCAATGGTCTTCGGATGGAAGCCAAAACCAATCGGGTTGAAGTTTCCCGGCTGATCATTGAACAAAATACACCCACCAAGGTCATAGTGGCTAACCTACAATTGGGCTCAGACCTCAATGCCGAAAATGATCCTGGCTTCCAACTTCAGCCTTACGACCAGGTGTTTGTAAGGATGGTAGAAGAGTTTGAATTTCAGAAAACCGTCTTTATTGATGGTGAAGTCAAATTCCCCGGCCCTTATAATCTGATATCAGATAATGAGCGTATAACCAGTATCATTCGTCGTGCTGGAGGATTGACCGATGAGGCCTTTGCCGAGGGGGCTGGACTGGTTCGGTCGGAGGGTCCACTTCCTGGCCCCATTGTGATCCAGTTGGACGAAGCCCTGGCCAATGAACGCAATGAATCCAACATCATCATGAAAGCAGGTGACCGAATTACGATTCCAAAAATTCGGGACTTCGTTTCTATCTCTGGAGCGGTAAACACTTCGGAACGATTTCAACCTGAGCTCTTGGGACCTGACAATCGGGTAACGGTCGTGTTTGATGGTACTCGATCTGCCAGGTATTATATTGAGCAATTTGCCGGAGGATTTGCTGATCGTGGGGATCCACAAAACGTCACCGTGGAATATCCGAATGGACAGATCCGGAAATCTAAGAACTTTGGCCTTTTTAATGTCTACCCTAAAGTAGATAAGGGTGCAATGGTGCATGTGGGAACCAAACCACCCAAAGAGGAAGATCGTGTACAGGGTGAAAAGGAAAAGATTGATTGGGGTGAGGTATTGAAGGATGCCGTAACACAGGCTACTGCGGTTCTCACCTTGATCTTGCTGATCGATCGAACGGGTGGCTAAATGGTCCCAAAATAATGACAGAGATTATCGGCAGGCATCCAGTACTCACCGCACTTAAAGAAGGACAAACACTGGAGACAGTATTTATTCAAGATTCAGTCTCTGGAGCATTTGAGAAGCAGGTCCGTTCGCTTTGCAAATCGTTAAACATCCCACTGAAACGAGTACCCAAGGTCAAACTGGATCGAAGATTCAGAGGCAATCATCAGGGCATATATGCAGTAGCCACCGAGATGAAATACTATGCTTTGGATGCTTTACTCGAAAGCCTGAAAGATAAATCTACCCCTATATTGCTGTTGCTTGATGGCGTGCAAGATGTCAGGAATCTGGGAGCAATCGCTCGCTCAGCAGAGGTGTTCGGCATAGATGGGATGATTTTGCCTACCAAACAGAGTGCCCATATCAATGATGTTGCCATAAAGACTTCAGCAGGAGCCTTGCTGCAAATACCGGTGTGCAGAGTTCGAAGTCTGCAGCACGCTTTGGATCGATTAGGGGAAGATGGATATTTGGCCCTGGCTGCCGAAGTGGATGCTCCTTCTACCTTGGAAGAGATAGACCTTGACCAGCCTCTGGCCCTGATCATGGGTGCTGAGGGAAGGGGTGTTGACCGACATCTTAAAGTGTATTGCGATCATATTTTTCGTATCCCCCAATTTGGCAAGGTTGCATCGCTGAACGTTTCTGTGGCCACCGGCATTATTCTTTATGAAATTACTAAACTGAGAAAACAATCTCTACAATGAGCGCGCGGCATTTTCATGGGCTTTTGGCCCTACTCTCACCCTTAATATTAATCGCATGCAAGAGTGCACAGCCGGCAGCAATTGCTGCACCACAGACCCAGGCTGAGCCGACTTCGTTATTGTGGAAAATAGAAGGTGATCAAATTCGAACCTCACATCTATTTGGCACAATTCACCTGATCGAAGAAGACGAGTACTTCTTTACACCACCTATGCAATCAGCCTTTGATTCGGCTCAAGGTCTGGCACTGGAATTTAATTTAGAAGATGCCATGAATTTTGGAGCCCAACTAAGCCTGCTTGGTCAAGCATTCATGAAGGGAGACACCACACTTAGCGACTTGTTAACAGATGAGGAGTACAAAATGGTGGAGGCTCACTTCAACAAGATGGGAGTACCATTTATGTTTTTCGAACGCATAAAGCCCATGTTTCTAACGATCTTTGCTTCTGAAGATATGTTTTCTGGCGATGGAATGTCGATGGATGGCATCAAATCCTATGAACTTGAATTGGTCGACATGGCAAAAGCTCGTAAAATACCGGTAGAGGGTCTGGAAACTATGGAGTATCAACTCAGTATTTTTGACAGTATACCTTACAGTGCCCAGGCAGATATGTTGGTAGCAACGATTGAGGCCGATGAGGAGTTGACGGAAGAATCTATGGATAGTCTTATATATTACTACAAGGCACAGGATCTTACTAAGTTGGATGAATTGATTAATGCCGATAAGACTACTGCTGAGTACCGCACGCTGCTGCTGGACAATCGCAATAAAAACTGGATCCCGGTGATGGTAGAACTGATGCAGGAGAAGCCAATGTTTATTGCGGTTGGTGCCGGACACCTTGCCGGGGAGTATGGTGTAATACAATTGTTGAAGAATGCTGGATTTGTCGTGACTCCAATTGTTGAAGATCGTGCCACTGATTAAATCGGTAAGGGGTTTTACTCCACACTGGGGTAAGGGTTGTTGGTTTGCTGAGAATGCCACTATTGTTGGAGATACGGTGTTGGGAGATCAATGCTCGGTCTGGTTTCAGGCTGTTTTGCGGGGAGATGTCAACAGCATTCGCATGGGTGACCGGGTCAATGTACAAGATGGTGCAGTGATTCACTGTACGTTTGAGCGCACTAAAACCATTGTGGGCAGTGATGTGACTATTGGTCACAATGCGATCGTACATGGTTGTACGATCGGAGATTCGGTGTTGATTGGGATGGGGGCCATTGTCATGGATGAAGCTTTGGTCGAGGATCATTGCCTGATTGCAGCAGGAGCCATCGTATTGGAAAAAATGCGATGTGAATCAGGTTTTATCTACGCTGGTGTGCCGGCCAAAAAAGTAAAGCCGATCTCACCGGAGCAGTTTGCCGATACCGTACAGAGAATATCCAGGGCTTACGTGGATTATGCCGGATGGTATGGGTGATTGCACAGAATAATAGCGATGCCCTGTTAACATTGAAATTTTCCTGCTTCAGAAGTTTTTGAGACGAAGTAAACTAAAAAAGGGGCCAAATTTCCGACGATTTGCCCCCATCAAGATTTTCATAGTTCGTAATTCTTTATCATTCTTTTGCCTGCACTTTCTCCGCATTCTTACCGTTTTTTGGCAACTCTTCACCCTTAACCTCAACAGTGCTTTCGGCTTTCTGGCTGCCCAGATAAGAAGGCAAATCCATACCGGCCATGTTGAATAGATCATGCATTGGCGGGATGGCTTTATACAGTCCTGATACAAATTTGCTGGTGGCATTTCCTGATTCGCCGTTTTGCTGACCTCCTTCCCAAACGGTTACTTTGTCGATCTTCAAGTTTTTGATGGCTTCGACCTGTGTTTTAACCAATTCTTCCAACTTGTCTGCTATCAGCATTAGGACGGCATCTTTGGTATTGCCATTGGCTGCGTGGACAATTTTGTCAAAACCTTCTGCTTGCCGCTTCAAGATCTCGTACAGACCTCGTGCCTCTGCTTCTTTTTCAGCGAAGATGGCATCCGCTCTACCTCGGGCTTCGCGACGCATTTTTTCAGCTTCGGCTTCAGCATCAATTTCAGCTTTTCGCTTCTCTATTTCTGCATTGACTATGATGTCGGCCTCTTTCGAAGCCAATTCCTTTGATGCCCTAGCTTCTTCCGCTTCCTTTTCGGCGGTATATGATTCTTCCAGTGCTTTGGCGGCCTGGATCTTTTCAGCTGCAACGGCAATCTTAAGTGCCTGCGCCTCTTTCTCCCGTTTGTTGGCCTCAGACTGAGCTATCTTCACTTGTGCTAGGTTTTCACCCTCTACCGACTGCGCTTTGGCATCAGCTTCCCCTATTTCGGCCTCAGCATTGGCCTTTGAGACTTCAATTCGCATTTCGCGATCTGCTCTGGCTTGCCCAATGGCTCCTTCGCGATTTTTCTCGGCTACCCTTACTTTTGCTTCATTAATGGCATGTGCCGCAGCCTCCTTACCCAGGGCTTCGATATAGCCGGATTCATCTTCAATATCGGTGATGTTTACGTTGATGAGTACCAGTCCAATCTTTTTCAATTCACTACCTACATTCGATGCTACGTTGGAAAGAAACTTGTCTCTATCCGCGTTGATCTCTTCGATATCCATGGTAGCTACGACCAAGCGTAATTGGCCAAAGATGATGTCCTTTGCTATGTCTCTAATTTCTTCCATGGTTTTACCGAGCAGTCTTTCGGCAGCATTCACCATCGTTCCTTCATCATTTGAAATGGCAACCGTGAATCTGGAAGGAACATTTACTCGGATATTTTGCCGGCTCAATGCATTGCGCAGATCTACATCAATCGAAATCGGAGAGAGATCCAGATATTGATAATCTTGGATCACAGGCCATACAAAGGCAGCGCCACCTGCGATGCACTTGGCAGAGCCCGATCCCGTTTTTCCATAGATGACCAAAATTTTATCAGAAGGACAACGACGGTAGCGCGATACCAGGAATATGGCCATCAAAAAGGCCAACACAACTAATCCGACTAAAATATACAGGGTCATAACTCTTAGATTTAAAGGTTAAGAAACATGGCTTTCGAAGATCTCAGCTGGTTCAACGACCAAAATGTTGTCCTCTATAATTTCAATGATTTTAACAGTTTTACCGTTCCCCAACTGCTCACCTTCAGTAACTGCATCCATTTCACGCAATGATTTCCCCAGGGTAACATGCACCTTTCCCTTTCCCTTTCTTCGCTCTGGAATGGTGAGATATACCGTGGCGTTCTTGTATATTAATTCTTGGATGTTGGCGTTACCTTCTTCAGCTAGCCGTGAGAAGAAGTACATCATGTAGGCTACCAATCCCATGGCTATAAGACCAGCACCTATGGCCAGTATCAATACCCAAGTGATGGTATAGTTACGAGCCAGGGCCAATACACCTACCCAACCAAAAAAAGTGAAAAAGGCTATAATACTCCGTACAGAAAGGAGCGTAAAGGAAGGGTCGAGGGAGTAACCTGCTTCACTGACATCAATATCCGCATCGGAATCAAAGTCAAGTCCGAATAAGCTGAGCCCAAACTGGATAACAAACAGGACACTGAAAACAATGGCTATACCCCAAAAGATCTGTTCAATGTTATTAAGACTGGACCACCAACTGATTTCTACTACCATCTTCACTTTACTTCAATGTGATTACTACTAAAGTTAACGCTATTAAAATTCTTGGGTTCGACAACTTCGACGAATTCGATGTTTTATTCGGCCAAGCAGTTAGACTCTTGTTATACTGTTGTGGCAAGGCTAATTTTAGTACCTTTGACGTCCCTATATAGTATGGTATTTGGGCAAAATATGATTGATGTAAAGCTATTCTCCGGAACCTCCTCATATTACCTTGCTGACAAAATTGCAGACTTCTATGGATCTGAGTTAGGAGCCCTCGAATTGCAGAGGTTTAAAGATGGTGAAATGCAACCTGTGATCAATGAGTCGGTACGAGGTTCATACGCCTTTTTTATCCAGTCTACCTTCGCACCACCTGCCAATTTATGGGAGCTCCTGCTGATGATCGATGCTGCAAGACGCGCATCTGCAGGCTATATCACCGCAGTAATTCCTTATTTTGGGTACGCTCGGCAGGATCGAAAAGACAAACCCCGGGTACCGATCTCAGCCAAATTGATTGCCAATTTATTGCAGGCAGCGGGAGCAAGCCGGGTGATGACGATGGATTTTCATGCAGATCAAATTCAGGGCTTTTTTGACATTCCTGTAGATCACTTGCAATCGGTAGCCATATTCACCAATTTGCTCAAGAAGCAGAATATGGATCAGGTAACTTTTGCTGCGCCAGATGTGGGAGGTGTCAAACGAGCAAGACGGTATGCGGTACACTTCAACCGTCCTTTGGTCATCTGTGATAAACATCGTGAAAAACCCAATGAGGTCTCCAGTATGACGGTCATTGGCGATGTAACGGGCTCGGATGTCATCCTGGTTGATGATATTGTTGATACTGCGGGAACACTCTGCAAAGCTGCCGATGCACTGATTGAAAAGGGTGCAAATACCGTAAAAGCCATTTGTACCCATGCAGTTCTATCTGGTAACGCCTATGAAACTATTGACAATTCTATGCTGCATGAGCTCTATGTGACCGACACGATTCCCCTTCGTAAGAACTCTAATAAGATTAAAGTCTTGTCCTGTGCCAAGCTGTTTGCCAGAGCCATTCGCAATACCCATGAACACAAATCAATCGCCGCCTTGTTTGTTGGCAGATAGCGGTTTTTGGTTATCTTTGCGACCGTTTTCAAATTAAGCAGGATCATGGAGGTTATAAACATCAAGGGAAAACTACGGGATGACCTTGGAAAAAGAGCATCAAAAGCCATTCGTCGAGAAGGTAGAATTCCCTGTGAATTATACGGCAATGAGAAGAATATTCACTTTTCAGTGAAACCCGCCGATGTGAAACACCTCATCTATACACCTGAATTTAAATTGGCTGATGTAGAGATCGATGGGGAGGTATATCGTACCATCATGAAGAACATACAATTTCACCCGGTGACCGATGAGGTTTTGCATCTGGATTTCTTGAAATTGGAGGAGGGACGAAAAGTGAAAGTGGAGGTTCCCATACATTTTGAAGGTATTGCTGCAGGGGTTAAGAACGGTGGAAAACTCACTGAAAAAGTAAAGCGCGTATCGATTAAAACCCTGCCAGAAAACCTTATGGCCGAAGTGGTGCTGGATGTAACTTCACTCGATCTGGGCCAGTCAGTTCGAATTCGAGACATCGCTGTTGGTGATGAAATCGAAATCCTCAATAATCCTTCGATCCCAGTAGCCACTGTAGAAATACCACGGGCCCTGAAATCTGCTGAAGAAGGAGCAGTAGATGAACTCGAAGAAGGAGAGGAGGGATCAGAAGCCGAAGATACAGATGCTGTAGAGGCTGATGATCAAGCTGCTGCAGAAAGCACTTCGTAAAGACACATAATAAACCACGTCATGTGTTTGTTTAAGAGATGTATCTTCGATGCATCTCTTTTTTCATGGTTAGACCAACGCTAAAAATTGGATTGTTGCAATACGACATCCGGTGGGAAGATCCAGAGCAAAATTTTGCCCTGATCGATCAACTGGTCGGTACCTCTCCAGTCGAATTTGATCTCTTGGTATTGCCCGAGATGTTTAATACCGGATTTAGTATGCATGCCGATGGATTGGCCGAAGAGGTGGACGGTCAGACAATTCAATGGCTCAAAAATAGGGCGGGAAAATGGAAGGTTGATGTCATTTGTAGCCTTATTATCCGGGAAAAGCAGCAGTTCTTTAATCGATGTGTTAGGGTTGGATCACAGGGCATCAAACAATTCTATGATAAACGACATCTCTTTGGACTGGGTGGTGAAGACAAAGTGTTTTCTGCTGGGAGCAATCAGGTAATCATGGAATGGAATGACTGGAAGATTATGCCGTTTATTTGCTATGATCTCCGATTTCCTGTTTGGACGCGGAGCGCTGGCGTTGCTGATGTTCAAATCTATATTGCCAATTTTCCGGCAAAGCGCAGAGAGGCCTGGATCACGCTGTTGAAAGCCCGAGCCATTGAGAACCAATGCTTTGTGATTGGCGTTAATCGTATTGGTATTGACGGTGCTGATCTGTCTTACAGCGGTGATTCAATGGCAATAGACCCATTGGGTACTCCGCTTTTGAACCTTCAGGATCACCAAGAGTTAGGTATTATAGCATTAAATGGTCAGGAGTTGCAAAAGCTCAGAGAATCCCTTCCCTTTTACAAGGATGCAGATCCCTTTCAAATAAATATCTCCACTCAATGATTCTTATCCATGCGTAAACAACTATTCCTTTGCTTGCTTTTCGTTTCATGCTACATCAGCAATTCAGCCATTGACTCTAAAGCGAGAAAAGATTCGTCTATTCGGAATAAGGTTGCCAAGGCCGCCATTGCCTACGTGGGGGCACCATATCGCTCTGGAGGCGTGGACTCTCGGGGTTTTGATTGTTCTGGATTGGTACACCATGTCTACAGTCAAGTGGGTCTTCAGTTGCCGAGAAGTTCACGGGATCAGTATACTTCCAGTAAGGCAACCACCAAAAAAAATGCACAGACGGGAGATTTGATCTTTTTTAGCAAACGAGGAAAAATCAACCATGTCGGTATCATTTCAAAGATCTCATCAAAAGAGCTGTGGGTGGTGCACAGCACCACCTCCTTGGGAGTTATTCATGAAGACGTGATGAGATCTTCTTACTGGAAGGGTAGAATTAAAGGCCTAAGGACAGTACTGGTACACTGAGTCTCATTTGGATAACTTTGCCATCCAGGTACTTGGTTGGATGCCCAAATCGACAAGAGCCTTCATCGTCAATTGATATTCAATTATTCCCGTGGATGGTGGTCCAAGACTGCCAATGATCTAAAGTTTTTATCTTACGGGCCCTTTAGAAGATGGCCAAACTGAAATGACTAACCTGATATTGTTCGGACCGCCTGGTTCTGGGAAGGGCACCCAGGCTATAAGGCTTGCTGAGAAGTATGAATTAATGCATATAAGTACTGGAGATCTTTTCAGATATGAAATAGGTCATAGGACACCCTTAGGTATTAAGGCCAATCAATACATTATTCAAGGACAATTGGTACCCGATGAAATTACCATTGGGATGTTGAAAAACCGTGTAGAGTCGGAGCGAATGAGTAAGGGCATCATTTTGGACGGATTCCCTAGGACCATACCACAGGCGGAAGCTTTGGATGAATACCTCGCCCAGAAAGATCAGACGATAAGTGCATTAATAGCTCTTCAAGTGGAAGAAGAAGAAATTGTAAATCGAATTGTAGAGAGGGCCGCTACCTCAGGTAGGCCAGACGATGCTGACCGGTCAGTAATTAGAAACCGTATCGCCGTCTATCACCAAGAGACTGCACCCGTATTTGACTACTATCATGAGACGGAGAAAGCTCATCGTATCGATGGGATGGGAGATATTGAAGAGGTCTTTCAACGACTCACCGACCTCGTTGACACCTTGCTCTGAGGTAGATCAGCAAGGCTGAGTCCTAGCAATGTCAGAGGATAATTTCATAGACTATATTAAAATTTTTTGCCGTTCTGGTAAAGGTGGGGCGGGGTCAGCCCACTTTCACAGGGATCGGCGAAACCCCCGTGGCGGACCGGACGGCGGAGATGGCGGTAAAGGAGGAAGCATCTTTCTTGAAGGTGATCGCAATCAGTGGACGCTATTGCCCTTGAGGTATCGCAAGCACATCATTGCTGGGGATGGCCAGCCCGGAGGTCCGAGTATGAAGACCGGAGCTGATGGTGAGGATATCGTCATAAGGGTCCCTTTAGGTACTGTAGCAAAGGATGAGAGTGGTGAGAAAGAGTTTGAAATAACGAGACATGGACAGCGCAAGGTTCTGTTGTCAGGCGGCAAGGGAGGATTGGGAAATGTGCATTTTAAATCATCGATTCGCCAAGCTCCTACTTATGCACAACCTGGGCAGGAAGGGAGTGAAGAATGGAAAATACTGGAACTTAAAGTTCTTGCTGATGTGGGCCTGGTCGGTTTCCCCAATGCAGGTAAATCCACTTTGCTTTCCGTTATGTCGGCAGCTAAACCCAAGGTTGGTGCCTATCCTTTCACGACCATCAGACCGAACCTGGGCATTGTCGACTATCGGGATGGCAGGTCATTTGCCATGGCAGACATCCCCGGCATCATCGAGGGTGCCAGTGAAGGTAGAGGTCTGGGCATCCGTTTTCTGCGGCACATCGAGCGCAACGCGGTGCTCCTGTTTGTTATTCCTTGCGACACCGATGATCCCGTTAAGATGTACCAATCGCTCCTGGGTGAACTGCAGCATTACAATCCTGAGCTCCTCGACAAGCCCCGGGTTATTGCGATGAGTAAGTCCGATCTGATCGACATCGAATTGATGACCATGATCAAAGCGGACCTTCCTGATGACTGGGACGAGATATTTATCAGTGCAGTCACCGAAAGTGGTATTGAAAAACTAAAAGACAAGCTATGGGAAAAGCTCGAAACGCGTAATGGAGGTAAGTAGGCAAACCCAATCTCGAAATTCCTACCTCAAACTCATATGTCATTGTTGGCTCCGGCCCCTTTTGCCAGACGTAGCTTCGCAGAGCCCTGGCCGAAGATATTGATCTACACGACGCTAGCCGTAGTATATGCTGGCAACCCACCCTCTACTTGGTTCGCTCGCCTGGATATCCTCAAGACATTCACTCCGATGATATCTGTGGGTGCCAATACAATTTCTAACGTTTTGACTATCGCAAGATTGACTTCAGAATTATTCTGCACACCTTGTAAGATAGATCTACCTTACGGCTTTGCCAGTTCTCGTCCAGTCAGCATCGTGATCCCCTCCTTACCCCACTTCTCAATGGGATCGACAATGGGCATGAAGCGGCTGTCATTCAGGTGGCGGTCGTTGATTATGTCTGCTTGTCGTACAAAAATCAAAATCGTAGCCAGAGAGACCATCATAAGTCCAGACAGGATTATACCTCCCAATACCTTCTGCCCAAATGCAGAATAGCTAGAAGACTTGCTCAACCAAAGATGCCTCAGCAAGGCATAAATCACTACAGTGCCGGTGATGAAGACGACTAACGATAAAATATGGTAATCATTGGATGGCGGCAAACCGTCGACTGACGACGCTCTCATGAATTCATGCAGGTAGGGAAACAACCAAAGCAAGGCAAGCAGGGTGATAAGGCCAGCGGCGGCGAGGGAAAAGATTTTGACGATACCACGTTGAAAACCCGCATAAAAGGCAATGGCAAGAAATGTGCAGACTACGATGTCAATGATGTCTGGTACGGTCATATTAAAGAATCACTAGCTGTCGTTTGGCATGTATTTTGCACAAAGATATATGATATATTTCCTTAATATGAGAAAATTGGAAGTTTTCGTGCAGTAAGAAGCTGGGAGTTTTCAGCTAAGTTTTATCCTGATACGGATTTCCATAAGGTAAATCCAACCATCTCTACCTGCCCGGGATTGAAAAATCTTCTATTTTTGAAATAGTTGAAACAAAATGCACAATTACATAAAAAGAATTGGATCTCTCTTAGCTCTGACGGTTCTCTGTTTAAGTATTACAGGTCAGCAGGATCCTTTTGAAGGGCAACCCACAGAGCTTAGTATGCCTAAAGTTTTCTTAATCGGAGAATATGAAACTCAGTACGGCCTACTCTATGAAACTTACCACGAAATTTTATTATCAGTTTGTCACAATGATATGAATATCGCTTTTGATAAGTGGATGGACATGATCGTAGAAATGGAGGCTTATGCTGCCGATATTGATTTTGACTTAGGTGGGATTAAGATTTGGCTAAAGGTCTTCTGGAATGAGGGAGGAGGGATCGATTACATTTCCTATTACCTAAAACCCACCTCACGCCTTGTGGATATGGCTGAAATGACCGCTTTCTTATCCAGTTTTGTAAACCGGTACCAAATGCCGATTCAGACCAATGTCAAGTTTACACACAACGGAAGTGCTGCTTTTCCTACCGCAATGATTCCTCCACAGAGCAGAAAATAGGATGGTTTGTTATCGACTGACACATCCCAAAGTCGAGGGTTATGGTGAGTTGCCCATCGTTCCTCAGAATGTTCTTCTGGAATAGTACTCGGCCTGATCGTGGACCCTATATTTGAACTGTAATTGCAAAAAATCGGTTACGGTACCGGGTACCTATAGTTTCATATTAGTGATATTCGTTATATTTCCACCCTAACACTTGCATGTAATAATGGATCAGATTAGCTATACAGAGGAGAACATTCAATCGCTGGATTGGAAGGCGCACATACGATTAAGGCCGGGAATGTATATCGGGAAGTTAGGTGATGGCAGTAGTCCGGACGATGGTATTTATGTCTTGCTCAAGGAGGTGATTGACAATTCGATCGACGAGTTTGTGATGGGATATGGAAATAAGATCGAGGTGGAGATCGATGACGGCATGGTCAGGGTCAGGGATTATGGTCGAGGGATTCCTCTGGGCAAAGTGGTAGACTGTGTTTCAAAAATGAACACTGGAGGCAAATACGATTCTCGAGCCTTCCAAAAGTCCGTGGGGCTGAACGGAGTAGGAACAAAAGCCGTCAATGCCTTGTCTAAATTTTTTGAAGTCAAAGCATGGCGCGATGGCAGGTGTAAACACGTGACCTTTGAAAGAGGGGATAAACAGCAGGATTCAAAAATTCACAAAGACCGGCAGGAAAATGGGACCCAAATCATCTTTCGGCCCGACTCCAGTGTATTCAAAGGATTTTCCTTTAATCCAGATTTTGTAGAGAGACAACTATGGAATTATGCCTACCTGAACACTGGCCTTCGCATTAGATTTAACGGTAAAACCATCGCCAGTAAGAGAGGTCTGCTCGACCTATTAGAAAATCGTACCCAGAATGAAGACTTAAGATATCCCATCATACACATAAAGGGAGCAGATATTGAGGTGGCCATGAGTCATGGCAATCACTATGGAGAGCAATACCACTCCTTTGTCAACGGACAGTACACTACCCAGGGAGGCACTCACCTCAACGCACTGAAAGAAGGCATGGTCAAGGCCATCAGGGATTTTTGCGGTAAGAATTACGACACCAAGGACATCCGTGCCAGCATCATTGCCGCCATCAGTGTAAGGGTTGAAGAACCGGTATTTGAGTCGCAGACTAAGACCAAGTTGGGTAGCCTAAATATGGGTCCAAACCGGCCCACTATAGCAACCTATGTAGGCAATTTCATCAAAGAAGAGCTAAACAATTTCTTACATCGTGAACCCGAAATCGCTAAGAAGCTCGAAGCCCGGATTCAGCAAAGCGAGCGCGAACGCAAGGAGATAGCAGGGATCAAAAAATTGGCCAACGAGCGAGCAAAGAAAGCCAATGTTCACAATAAAAAATTACGCGATTGCCGGATCCATCTCACCACCAAGAGGGCTAAACCAGAAGACAAATACGCTTCAACCATTTTCATTACTGAGGGTGACTCGGCAAGTGGCTCCATTACCAAGGCTAGGAATGTACAACATCAAGCAGTATTTAGTCTTCGGGGCAAACCTTTAAACTGCTTCGGGCTTACCAAGAAAATCGTTTACCAAAATGAAGAGCTTAATTTACTTCAGCATGCCCTCAATATCGAAGATGGCTTGGATGGACTTCGGTACAATAGAGTGGTGATCGCTACTGATGCGGATGTAGATGGGATGCATATCAGGCTCCTGTTATTGACATTTTTCTTGCAATTCTTTCCTGACTTGGTGCGTGAAGGTCATCTTTTTATTCTTGAGACCCCTTTATTTAGGGTGCGGGATAAAAAACAAACCTACTACTGTTATTCGGAAGTGGAGAGGGATCAAGCCGTCGAGAAATTGCGCGGCAAACCCGAGATCACTCGTTTTAAAGGTCTTGGAGAAATCTCACCTGATGAATTTGGTGACTTCATTGGTGAAAATATCCGACTGGAGCAAGTGCACTTGTTGGAAGATACCAATGTCGAGAATATCCTGGCATACTACATGGGTAAGAATACACCAGAGCGTCAGACTTTCATTATCGATAATCTTAAGATCGAAATTGATGAGGTCGACGAGATTTCTACCGTGAGCCAAGAGCAAGAACTCGCGGTTGACTCAGTATAAACCTGTGGTCTCCTAAACCCACGCTCAACTACCCTGGATTTACTGACTTTTTGACACTGCCATGTGCTTCAGGAGGTAGAAAAGGTGCTCAGATGTCATATATATCTAGATGGCACAGAGATTGAGCCTGGATAGAGCTGATTAATCTTAGTCAATGTCTGACAATCTGACGTGAGACATTAGGCTTAGAGCAGTATAAGGAAAAACATATATGTTTGAAGAACTAGCTTTTGTAGATGAGGTACAGGATGATCGGGAGATGTTTCCGATGATGCCCATAAATGATGATGACGAAGAGGATCAAAAGGATATGGTGTTGCCTCAGACTTTGCCGATCCTGGCATTAAAGAACACCGTACTGTTTCCAGGTATCATCATACCGATCACCATAGGGAGGGATAAGTCAATCAAAGCTGTCCGTGAAGCTTATCAAGATGATCGAATGCTTGCCGTTGTGTCTCAGAAAAACATGAATGTTGAGGACCCCCAATTGGGTGATCTCTATCAAATCGGCACAGCTGCTAAAATTCTGAAGCTATTCAAAATGCCGGATGGGACAACGACCACCATTCTGCAAGGCAAGAAACGGATGTCGCTTGATGAAGTGATCCGTGAGGAGCCCTTTATGGAGGGCCGCATCACCAAACTTGAGTATATCGAACCCGAGGATCAAATGGAGTTCAATGCCTTGATTTCTTCAATCAGAGATTTGGCGTCACAGATTATTAAACTCTCCCCTAACATTCCTTCAGAAGCCTCGGTTATGCTCAGCAACATCAAGAGCAATACTTTCCTTCTTGACTTCATTTCTTCAAATCTGGCCATCCCAATGAGTGATAAGCAGGAGATCTTGCGTTTGGGAAGCCTGTCTGAAAAGGCTGAGAAGATTCTTCAGCACATGAAAAGGGAGATGCAAATCCTGGTGATTAAAGACGAAATAGATTCTAAGGTTAGGGGAGACATAGATAAGCAGCAAAGGGATTACTTTCTCAACCAGCAACTGAAGACCATTCAGGAGGAACTAGGGCAAAGCCCACAGCAGAGTGAAATCGAGGAGCTGGAAAAGCGAGCCAAGAAAAAGAAATGGTCTAAAGAGGTACAAGAAACTTTCGAGAAGGAGCTCAATAAGGTAAAGAGAATAAATCCTCAGGTTGCAGAGTATTCTGTGGTGCTCAATTACTTAGACCTTCTGCTGGATTTACCGTGGGAAGAATATACCAAGGACAATTTTGATCTGAAGAAGGTAAAGGAAACCTTGGACAAAGACCACTATGGTTTGACCAAGGTAAAATCGAGAATCATCGAGCATCTGGCCGTGCTAAAGCTAAAAGGCGACATGAAAGCTCCGATTCTCTGTCTTGTAGGACCTCCCGGAGTTGGTAAGACGTCCTTGGGTAGGTCAGTTGCTGCCGCTCTCAAGCGCAAATTCGTGCGCATGTCCTTGGGAGGTTTGCACGATGAATCTGAAATCAGGGGTCATCGCAAAACTTACATTGGAGCAATGCCTGGCCGAATCATTCAGTCAATCAAGAAAGCCCAGGCCTCAAATCCGGTTTTCATCTTAGACGAAATTGACAAAGTAGGTAAAGATTTTAGGGGAGATCCTTCATCGGCTCTTCTTGAGGTGCTTGATCCGGAGCAGAACTCGACCTTCCACGACAATTATCTCGAGTTGGAATATGACCTATCCAAGGTAATGTTTATCGCTACAGCAAATTCATTAGCAGGCATTCAACCCGCCTTGCTTGATCGAATGGAGATTATTCAGATCAGTGGATATCCTACCGAGGAGAAGATGGAGATTGCCAAACGGCACCTGATCCCTTTCCAGCGCAAAGAACATGGTTTGAAAGGAGGGCAAATCAAAATTAGTGCTGCTGCACTGAAAAAGATCATTCAAAACTACACTCGTGAATCCGGAGTCCGTAATCTGAGTCGAAAAATTGGTGCTGTCATGCGAAATGCAGCCAAGCAGATTGCTATGGATGAAGCCGATTCGGTGAAAATTAATATCGGTGATCTCGAGGATGTGCTTGGTGCTCCACCATTTAATCGTGACGCTTATACCGTCTCCAAAGTGTCGGGGGTGGCCATAGGATTGGCATGGACCAGTACGGGTGGAGATATTCTCTTTATCGAAGCCAGCTTAAGTAAGGGAAGCGGGAAGTTGACATTGACCGGTAATCTGGGTGATGTCATGAAGGAGTCAGCCACGACAGCACTGAGTTTTATCAAAGCCTACAGTGAGTCCTTGGGTATTGATTCTGAAATGTTTGCCAAGTCAGATATACACATACATGTACCAGAAGGTGCTATTCCCAAGGATGGGCCTTCGGCCGGGGTTACCATGCTCACTGCGTTAACTTCCATTTTTACCGACCGTCGAGTCAAACCTTATCTTGCCATGACTGGTGAGATCACATTAAGGGGAAAAGTACTGCCTGTAGGGGGTATAAAAGAGAAGGTATTGGCTGCCAAACGCGCCGGCATTCGCGAAATCTTGCTCTCTTCCGAAAATCGAAAACAGGTGGCTGAAATCAACGAAGACTTCATAAAAGATCTTGATTTTATCTATACTGACAGTATGGATGAAGTGTTAGAGCATGCTTTGCTTAATTAAACAATAGGCGTCTTACAGCGGTCTAAAGGTTAAGGACAGGTTAAAGGTATCTCTGGGTTGATGGGTAAGGCGATACTGTCCGTTCAGCATTGTGATAATTTGAGTATTTTCAGAGCCACGTGACGAATCCTATGCTACAGAGAATTGTTTTTGTCGGTTTCATGTTTGGACTTACTACCGGATTACTTGCTCAATCTGATAGCTCGGTAATCCAGTTTTCGGGTTTGGTTGTGGTTGAAGAGGAGGGAGAGTTGGTACCCCTACCATATGCCAACATCCTACTTGAGAAGAGTGGGCGAGGTACTTTTTCAAATCTCGATGGTTTCTTTTCCATTGTGGCTGAAATGGGAGAAAAGGTGGTTTTTTCATCCGTGGGCTATAGTACTGTGGAGTTTATCATTCCCGACACATTGACTGAAAAGCGTTACTCCATTTACCAGATCATGACCCAAGACACCATCAATTTACCGACTGCTGTGGTGTATCCATGGCCAAGCCGGGAACACTTTAAGATTGAGTTCCTGGCTCTTCAAGTACCGGAAGACCTCCAAGATCGCGCCGAAGCGAATCTGGCAGCCAATACAATGGAGAAACTGCGGGAAAATTTACCTGCTGATGGGTATGAATCTGGAACCTATTATCTGCGTAGACAAGCGGAATCATATTACTCCTTTGGACAAGCCAAACCCATGCATATCTTAAATCCTATTGCTTGGGCAAAATTCTTCAAAGCCTGGAAGAATGGAGATTTCAAAGCGAAGAAGAATAAGGATTAGCCTTCCTTAAGGTTAAGGTATCAGGAGGTACTCCTTGATAATGCAGGTAAATCTTCTAAACTTATTTTAGGTAGATCGTTTTGGCGAGATAGCACCCTGATGAATATCTCGCCGGAATGCAGAGATCAAACCTAATAACGTTGATGTTCCACCATCGTTAAATGCACTTTCCGTCCTGTAAGGATTCATATTTCTCGGACCTTGAAGGTAGGAGGATACGTATTTTTCTTGCTTTTGCCTGTCGCGATCTAGCGCCGAGAACCATCAGGGATATAATAATTTCTAAATTTGCGCACTTATCCAAGATGCAGCATGCGAGTCATCGAACATTTTGAGAAGGCTAAGGGCCAGACACTGATATCCTTTGAAGTACTTCCTCCCCTCAAGGGAGGTACGATGAAGTCGATCTTTGATGTGCTCGATCCACTGATGGAATTCAAACCTCCCTTTATTGATGTAACCTACCATCGTGAAGAATACGTTTATAAAAAGAACGCCAACGGCTACTATGAAAAAGCTTCGATCCGGAAACGACCAGGCACAGTTGGTATTTGCGCCGCTATTATGCACCGCTACGGTGTAGATGCAGTTCCCCATCTAATCTGCGGTGGATTTACCAAGGAAGACACTGAGAATGCCCTAATAGATTTAAACTTTCTGAATATCAACAACGTATTGGCCATCAGGGGGGATGCCAGAAAATTTGATGGTCGATTCTTACCAGAAGAAGGGGGTCATGCTTATGCTGTGGATCTGGTAAAGCAGATTGTCAATATGAATTCTGGCCAATATTTAGACAGCAATATCGAAAATGGTGCCCGTACGGATTTTTGCATAGGTGTGGCCGGCTATCCCGAAAAGCATTTTGAAGCACCTAACTTCGTGACTGACCTAGAATTTACCAAGGAAAAGATTGATGCCGGCGCTGACTATATCGTTACCCAGATGTTTTTTGATAATGGGAGGTTTAAGCAATATGTAGAGGCATGTCAAAGGATGGGGATAGATGTACCCATTGTGCCCGGACTTAAGCCACTCACACGCACTTATCAATTGAAATCCTTACCCCGAATGTTCTACGTAAATATGCCCGAGGCATTGGTAAAAGAAGTCCAAAAGGTAAAGACCTCCTCTGATGCTAAAGAAGTAGGTATCGAATGGTGTATTGCTCAATCAAAGGAATTAAAAGCGATGGGTGTGCCCTGCATTCACTACTACACAATGGGCGACACGGATACCATCAAGAGAATTGTCAAGGCGGTCTATTAGGTCCCTTAAAAGTATAACCAGTGCCAGTGCCATTTTCCCAGGCTATTGACTTCGATGGCAGGTGAGGGAAGTTTGAAAAAATTTAAGATGCGAAATGCGGTGTTTAACCATTTACTGCGGGTCTTGATCCGGGTCCAATCAATATCCGGAGCTAAATACCATTGTCGATATCTTGGAAAATCATCCGCTGGAAGTTCGAAAATGGTGTCGTCTCCTATGAACCACTGGTTCTGAAATCCTCCAAAGAGGTTTTCACTACCGATCCCGATGGCAATGTTGAGCCATCGGGGGGAAGGTGCATTAAACAATCGATGCGGATTGGCTGAGATCCATATTGTCTGTGCATTGTAATCTTTGAGGAATCGTTCTAAAAAATGACTTCCAAACAATGCATTTGCTCTCTCTGCAACCAAGTTGGCACTTCCACCCAGGCCGTATTGGTTGCTGAGATAAGATCGCTGTGTGGAAGAAACTTTCAATCGAATCATTTGCTCGCTCCAGAGGAGCTCTTGGGCGGTGTAAAGACCAACTCCTGCCAGATTATAGGCCATATCATATATCGAGAACCCCCACCGGGCAGAATAGGCATCCAGAATTTCTACTGTACTCTGTAAAAGAGTACCGAGGGCAGCAGCAGTCCAAATAGCTTTTTTTGGCCGAAGACCGGTCCAAATGGCGGCACGATGACAAAGTTCAGTCTCAAAATAAGCCGTAAAGCCATGACCAAACTTGTCCATATTTTTCCATTCACCCCAGTCATTGAATAGATGGAAGCCCGTTCGCTCATGATCCTTGTACCAAGCTTCGTTAAAACCGATAACAGCTGCTGTGTAAAGTACGGCACCAGTGGCTGCAGCTGTATAAAATCGCTTGGGTTTGAACTCAGTTAGGGTGTCGCCTTGACCCTGCAAGCGTGGACTGGTCAAAAAGACAAGGGCCAAGATCAATACTGGCTTATGGTTTAAGGTCCAGTGCACAATTCAAAATTGATTTTGCGGGTTTTGATCACTGCAATTTCCAGGAGGGGAGACGTTCTTTAAAGAAATCGGTATTTTTGACATAGTCCACGACTATAATATTGTAATTTACCTGCATATCTGAACACAGCTTTAATGCTTACGAATTTATGACAATAATCAGGAGATGCTGCCAATCGGTGCTGTATGTGTTGCTATGCGTTTCACTTGGTGCACAGGATATACATTTCACTCAATTTAATCTTGCTCCCTTAACTGTCAATCCTGCGATGACCGGTGCTTTTAGCGGGTCCTTTAGACTAGGTGGCCTTTACCGCGATCAATGGTCTGGAGCCTATACCACTCCATCATTTTATATGGATTCTCCGATCTTAAAGGGATTTCGAGAAATGGATTGGATTGGCGTGGGTGTCTCTGTTTATCAGGATGAAGCCGAGGCCGTTTATGCCCCATTTTCTGGAGGGCAAAATCTAGCTGGTCAGATTAAGCAGGGTGGTTTGCTGGGTTCTGCCGCTTATCATCTTGCTCTGGATAAGGAACGCAATACCGTGATTGCCCTTGGCATTCAAGGAGGGACTTTGTCACGACGAGTTGATGGCGAGTATCGCTTCGAGGATCAATTGATTGATGGAATCTCTGGTGCACCCACACAGGAACAATTGCCTGATTCTGAGTCTCCCAAGTCATTTCTTGATGTCTCTGGAGGCCTTACGGTTACCGGCCGAACGAGTGGTCAATCTTTTTACCGACTCGGGTTGAGTGCAATGCATATAAATCAACCTCGCAATGGAATTTTGAGCGGTGCCCGCGGAGAACTACCCATGAGAATGGTGGGTTATGCAACCTATCATTGGGATATGAATGAAAAATTTCTCTTTACACCTAGCGTGCTCTTTCAATCGATCGGACCTGCCAGTGAAATGTCGGTTCAGGGCATGGCCGGTTACAAGATAACTTCCGAAGACCTCGTTATTAAAGGAGGGTTGGGATATCGGCTTGGTGATGCCTTGGAAGTTTTGGTGGGAGCCGACTACAAGGATTTTCGAGTAGGCCTAAGCTATGATTTGACTTTGTCGAGTTTATCCGATCCCAACAATGCTTTTGAGATAGCTGTGGCATACATCGGCCGCATCTATAAACGACCAAAGATTGACCCCGTTATCTTTTGTCCTAGATTCTAAGAACTATGCAAACATTCAGATACCTCTTTTTTTGTATCGCACTCACGATTCCGTTTCTCCATTCTGCACAGCCCCTCAGTGAAATTCCCTACGATTTTATGTTGGAGGCTGCCGACACTGCCTTCGCCCGGATGGATTATTACAATGCAGTGGAGTGGTACGAAAAGTGTTATCGCGAAACTCGTGACCCCGCGTTGGCTAGAAAAATTGCCTTATCGCATGACAAAATGAGGGATTATCGCCGTGCAGAGAGGTGGTATGAAAGGATTGTGGAGAAAGACACCGGATTCATGTATCCGGATTTCTGGTACGAGTATGGACGTCTATTAAAGAAAAATACCAAATACGAAGAAGCGAGTGATATTTTCCAAACTTTACTGGCAAGTGGTAAAATGTCAGACAAGGATGTCTTATTGCAAAATGAAATTACAGGGATTGATCTTGCCCAAAGTATGAAGATGCCTCCTGATCTCCTCATAGAGTCGGTGGGTAATCGCATCAATACTCGAAATTCTGAAGCCTCACCGGCGGTAGATTTAGATGGAGATCTCCACTACGTAACCTTCGATTCTGATGATGTCATCAAAGTGACGAGTAAGAGTGAGGATTTTCATGCCAAGATTTTTAAGGCCACTCGAGACGATAAAGGTCGGTATCGCAGCGGAAAGGCATTGTCGGATAAAATTAATCGCCCTGGATTTCACAATAGCCATGTTTCTTTTTCACCCGATGGAGAACGGATGTATTACACCCGTGCCATTGTAAGCGGCGGTGAAGTAACGGTTAGTGATCTCTATTATAGCGAAAAGCAAGGAGGAGGCTGGGGAGCTCCTCAGCGGATCAGTTCGCTCAATGGTGATTTCGTTTGTAAACATCCCTCAGTTGGCCAGCTGTTTGACCAGGAAGTACTGCTGTTTTCCTCTGACCGTCCCGGCACCCTTGGCGGCTTGGATATCTTCTATGCTCCCATCGATCGCGATGGATCGTTCGGTCAACCGGTTAACCTGGGACCCAGTGTCAATACCATCGCTGATGAGATTACGCCCAGTTTCGATAATTCATATTTGTACTTCAGCTCAGATGGCCATCCCACCATGGGTGGCTTTGATATATTCCGGTGTGAATGGGATGGAAGTAAGCTGCTGGCCGCAGAGAATATGGGCAAAGGGTTTAATACCTCGGTCGACGACCTTTTTTACAGCCCGGGTGATGAGGAAGCGGGTTTTCTCGTTTCTAATCGAGATGGAACAAGGTCAATCAAGAGCAAGACCTGTTGTGATGACATTTTTGCCTTTTCGAAAAAGGACATTATCATAAACTTGCTGGCTACTGTTTATGAGGGTAAAGAGGGCGAGAAGGCACTTCCCGGAGCTACCATACGGGTTTACCAAAAGATCGCTGAAGAATTTGGATCACCGGATGTGCAAAAAAACGAAGAAGGCAATGAATTTGAATTCTCGGTAGATGTTGACAGAGCTTACAAGGTAGTTGCCGAATTGGAAGGTTACTATCCTGATTCAGCAGAATTTAATACGGTGGGAGTGCGAGAATCCAAGAATTTCCGGGGTGTATTTCGGTTGGTGCCCAAACCCAAGGTCGACGAGCCGGAGACCGAAGTTTATACCATTTTTGAACCGATTCGACTCAACAATATCTATTATGATCTAGATGACGATCAGATCCTGCCAGATGCTGAAGGTGATCTCGACTTTGTACATGACTTGATGGTCAAGTATCCGGATATGGTGATCGAATTATCGAGTCACACCGACAGCAGGGCACCCAATGCCTACAATCAAGACCTCTCACAGCGTCGAGCCAACTCCGCCAAACAATATCTGGTGATCAAAGGTATTGACGCTAAGAGAATTAAAGCAGTGGGATATGGCGAATCCCGATTGATCAATCGTTGTGCAGATGGCGTCAATTGTAGTGAGGCAGAACACCGCCTCAATCGACGTACGGAATTCACCATCATTGAAGGACCTCAAACCATCGAGGTCCAGAAGCAAGGCAGAAAGAAGATACCCACAGACACGGGCGGAAGCAGCGGTGATACCGGTGGAGGTGCATCAGCCAGCTTGCAACCAAAATTGGATCTTGACCGTGGTGTACCAAAGATCACCTTTGAGCAGGAGCAAAAAGATCTGGGTACGGTCAAACAGGGCGAAAAAAAGAAAGAAGTATTTCCCTTCACCAATACCGGAGATGGAGACCTGCTGATCGAAATGGCCTCTGCCTGCGAATGTACCACTCTCGACTGGCCACGGCATGCGATTAAACCTGGAGGAACGGGAGAGATAGAGGTTGAATACGACAGCACTGAGAAAGAAGGAGTACAAGACGTGACGATTGACGTACTGGCCAACACTGACCCGATCATCACCCAGGCTTTTTTTAAAGTGATTGTACAAAAGCCTAACTAGACCCAATCAGTGACCGATCTGTTGCAGGCGGCAATCGACTTTGGTTGGCTGCAATGGCTAGCTGTTTTTTTTAACATCGGTTATGTCATCCTAGCTGCTAGGGAGCACATTGCTTGCTGGCCCTTCGGATTACTGGGAGTGATTTTACTGTTTGCTATCTATATTGATGTACGGTTGTATTCTGATGCTGTTCTTCAAGTATTTTACATGGGTATGGCAGTGTACGGTTGGATTACCTGGACCAATCGCTCGCCAACCGGAGATACCTTAGTCATCACCAGTATTTCTCTGCAAAATCATTTTCGGTACATTCTTTTGGCAGCACTGTTGGCTGTTCCTTTGGGTATTTTCTGGCAGCACTTTGGGGCAGCATTCCCCTTTGTAGATGCCCTGACGACCTCCTACAGCATCCTGGCAACTTTTCTAGTGGCGCGCAAGGTCCTGGAAAATTGGTTGTACTGGATCATAGTTGACGCCGTGAGCATCGTACTGTACTTGGAGAGAGACATACCTTTGATCGCGGGGTTGTTCGGATTGTATACTGTTCTTGCTGTCTATGGTTGGATGAGTTGGCGTAGACGAAGGAAACCCGAACCAGTCGATGAAATTATTTAGAATTCATCTAAATAGACAAGCCATTTCAAAAGCCAAAAGGTTGTCTGAAAAGCTTTATATATTTGCGGTGATTTTACAGCAGGGCTATTTTTTGCCACTCATCAAATAATGTAAATCGTGTATCTCAGACACTGCAAGCTTATACTCAGTCTATTAATTTTCAGCCACTTACCACTAAATTTTCTCGCCGCTCAGACGTCAGGTGCCGGTTCGATTTTTGATGTAAGTATCATTATTGTTTCAGCGATAATCCTTGTGAGTGCTGTATACATCGTCACCGAGAATTTATTGGGTATTGAAGCACAGAAAATGGGGATTCAAGATCTTCCTGCAGGAAAGAACTTTCTGAGTCAATTGACAAAAAAAAATCCACCCAAGTATGTTTCTGGAAAATATATTCATCTCAGAAGGGGACATAATATTCGCCTTAAGGGACAAGCTGCACCTGAGATTCAAGAGGCTGCGGTTTCTACCTACGCACTCCAACCACCCAATTTCGTGGGTATGTCGCCTATTCCTAAGGTTGTGGTTGAAGAAGGACAGGAAGTGCTGGCTGGTGACGAGATCTTTTTTGACAAGAAGAGAAATCGAATCAAATATGTAGCACCAGTCAGCGGGGAAATCGTTTCGATCAACCGGGGAGCAAAAAGAGCCATTACAGAAGTAACAATATTGGCGGATAAAGAGCAGAGATTTCGAGAGATTCCTTCCATTGAGCTGGCATCCATCTCCCGTGAAGATCTGGTTACCTTTCTTTTGGAATTTGGTGCCTGGCCATTAATTAAACAAAGACCCTACGACATCGTTCCCAATCCGGATACTGTTCCTGAGAATATCTTTATATCCACCTTTGACACTGCCCCACTGGCCCCGGACCTTGATCTTATCATTCAAGGACAAGAGGCTGCATGGCAGGCGGGACTTTCAGTGCTGAGGAAATTGACGGGTGGCTCAGTCATCTTGGGGCTTAATGCCAATGGAAAGGAGAAACCAGCCGATGCCTTTACAGAGGCGACCGAGGTTGATAAATACTATTTTTCAGGCCCACATCCAGCGGGAAATGTTGGTGTGCAGATCCATCACATCAAGCCCGTTTTTAATGGAAAAGAGGCATGGGTTTTGGGAGTGCAAGAGGTATTGGTTTTAGGCCGATTAATTGCTGATCGCAAGTATGATTCCTCCAGATTGGTTGCCTTGACAGGTCAATCCCTTGCTGACCCTAAATATGTCCGTACCCACATCGGAGCCAAACTCGAAGATCTGCTTAAAAATCAGGGCCTCGAAGGTGATTTGCGGATCATATCAGGTGATGTTCTATCTGGTAAGGCGAAGGAGACCAACGGCTATCTTAATTTTTATGATGACCAGGTCACGGTAATACCAGAGGGTAGAGAGTTTGAATTGTTTGGCTGGTTGCTGCCCATAAAAATGCGCCCAAGTGTTTCACGTACTTTTCCGGGGTTTTTGTTTAAAGATATCAAGTATGAGGTAACGACCAACACCCATGGGGAGGAACGAGCTTTTGTGATGACTGGCCAATATGAACAGCTGTTGCCTATGGATATTTACCCGCAACATCTGATGAAGGCCATTCTGATAAAAGATTTTGAAAAAATGGAGGGGTTAGGGATTTATGAATTGAGTGAAGAAGATGTGGCACTTGCCGAATTCGCCTGCACATCTAAGCAACCCCTTCAGCACATTTTAAGATCAGGTCTTGACCTCATGCGTGAACAAGGTTAGACAATATTTATTTAAGAGATAGAGATGAGCAAACTGCTGGATTTCGCCAGAAGACTCGAACCAAAAAAAGGAACGTTTCTCCATACATTGTACGATGGGTTTTTCACTTTTCTGTACAGTCCGGATGAGGTTGCCCATGGGGGTACCCATATCAAGGATGGCATGGATTTGAAGCGCACAATGCTTCATGTAGTTATTCCTTTGCAACTCTGTTATATCTTCGGCTGTTACAACATCGGTCATCAACATTTTTTAGCTCTTGGAGAACATGCCGGATTTCTGGATGGATTTCACCTAAAACTGTTCTTTGGCCTAGGAAAATTATTACCCATCTTCATCGTGACCCATGTTGTTGGTCTGGGAATAGAATTTTACTACGCCTGGAAAAAAGGTCATGGCATAGAGGAGGGGTTCCTGGTATCCGGAGCACTCATTCCGTTGATCATGCCACCGGATTTACCTATCTGGATATTGATACTGGCAGTGGCTTTTGCTGTATGGATTGGTAAGGAGGCTTTTGGAGGTACAGGCATGAACATTTGGAATATAGCCCTACTTGCCCGGGTATTTGTCTTCTTCGCTTATCCCACTACAATTTCGGGGGATGAAGTATGGGTTTCTGGCTTGGAATCTACAGCGGCAGGCGCTTCTGTTGAGTACGGTTGGTGGCATCAACTTTGTAATGGCCTGTTCGGTCTTTTTGGTGCCGAACCTTTTGATATGACCCAAGTGGTGGTAGATGGATATACGGGAGCAACACCGCTCATATTGGCCTTTCAAGGTGGTTGGGAGGCCGTAACTGAGGTGTATACTGCAAGTCAAATGTGGTGGGGAGTTATACCGGGATCAATAGGAGAAACAAGTAAACCCCTTATCTTATTGGGCGCATTGTTCTTGATCGTTACCGGAATAGCCAGCTGGAGGATCATGCTTAGCATGATATTGGGAGCGGTGACCATGGCTCTCATTCTCAACGCCTGGCAGGCGACACCTTTTATGACTGTACCCTGGTATTACCAATTCTATATGGGTAGTTTCTTTTTTGCCATGGTCTTTATGGCTACCGATCCGGTTACAGCATCTTCGACAAATGCGGGAAAATGGATCTATGGATTTTTGATTGGCTTTGTGGGAATGATCATTCGGGTGCTAAATCCAGCTTATCCTGAAGGGTGGATGTTAGCCATCTTGCTAATGAATACCTTCGCTCCACTCATTGATCATTATGTTCTTCAGCGAAATATAACCAAAAGATTAAAACGTGCATAACAGTAGATACATCCTGGTTTTTGTGGTTTGCCTTACAGTCGCCGTTGCTCTCGTTCTTTCTTTGATGGCCACGGGATTGAAACCCATTCATGACAGAAATGAAGCAATCTATAATAAGAAAGCCATCTTATCAGCGGTTCAACCTTATTTAGAAACTAAAGCTTCAAACCTTTCAGATCAAGAAGTGCAACAGATCTTTGATCAGCAAGTAGAACAACTGGTTTTGGACATGGAGGGTAATGTCATTGCCGACCTGCAAGCTGAGAACATTGATATGGCTAAGGAGAGAAAGAAACCAGAGCCTCAACGCAGACTGCCTCTTTACGTCTTTAATTCCGGAGAGGGCAAAGTATATATAACCAGTGTGCGAGGAAATGGTCTATGGGATGAGATCTGGGGTAGTATTGCACTGGAAGATGATTTCAACACCATTGCCGGGGCAGCTTTTGATCACAAGGGCGAAACTCCTGGTTTGGGGGGAGAGATCAAAGACAATCCGACTTTTGCACGGCAATTTCAGGGAAAGAAGATCTATGAGGAAGATGGCGAATATACCTCGGTAAATGTAAGAAAGGGTGGAGCTAAGGATCCCGATCATGAAGTGGATGCTATCAGTGGTGCAACAGTGACTTCTGATGGAGTCAGTGAGATGCTATATCGTGGCCTGGAGTATTACGAGCCCTATTTCGAAAAAATTAAGCAGTAGATTCATGGCAGAAACAGCGGTAAAAGAACCGAAGGTCAAGGAAAGAGAACCACTCTTTGGATCCAAGGAAAGGAAACTCTTAACCGACCCTTTAAACGACAACAACCCCATCACCGTGCAGGTGCTGGGCATTTGTTCTGCATTAGCGGTCACGACATTGGTTTATCCATCGATTGTGATGGCCATATCGGTCATATTTGTATGCGCATTCTCGAGTCTGTTTACTTCCCTATTGAGGAAAAGTATTCCAAAGCAGGTACGAATGATTGTACAGCTCGTCATTATAGCGACACTGGTTACCGTGGTTGAGCTAACCCTTAAGGCACTGAACTTTGAAGTATATAAGCAACTGGCAGTTTACATCGGGCTAATTATCACCAATTGCATCATTATGGGCCGACTTGAGGCTTTTGCCATGGCCAACCGGCCCTGGAGATCTTTTTTGGATGGAATTGGCAATGGTCTCGGATATGGCGCCATTTTGATTGTAGTAGCATTGTTTCGCGAATTATTTGGCAAGGGAAGTCTCTTTGCAGGTAGCCCACTCGAGTGGAAAATTATCGGACCCACGTCGGAGTATATGTTAGACACCACCGCTTACAGTTGGCTGGGCTGGTATCAAAACAACAATCTAATGGTGCTTTCTGCCGCAGCAATGTTTATTATAGGAATTCTGATCTGGATACATCGGACTTACAATCCCAAGCTTGTTGACGTTTCTTAATCACCAAAAATCGCAGGAACTATGGAACTTGTCAATATATTTATCAAGTCAGCCTTTATAGAAAATCTGGTCTTGACGTATTTTCTTGGAATGTGCTCATACCTGGCCGTTTCCAAGACGGTGAAGACCGCCTTTGGTCTGGGTTTGGCGGTAATCTTCGTACTGGGCATCACCATGCCGATCAATTGGCTGATAACTACTTACCTGCTTAGTGAGAGCGGTTTGTTTGGTATGGATCTCACTTTTCTTCGCCTGATCTTGTTTATTGCGGTTATTGCTTCTATGGTGCAGTTGGTCGAGATGGTGATCGAGAAGTTTTCTCCCGCATTGTACAACAGTTTGGGGATTTTCTTGCCACTGATCACCGTCAATTGTGCCATCCTAGGTGGCTCTCTATTTATGGTTTCTCGCGAATACAATTTTGCCGAATCGGTAGCCTTTGGTCTCGGAGGGGGATTTGGGTGGTTCTTGGCCATCATTGCTATTGCGGCGATAAGGGAAAAGATTAAGTATTCAAATGTTCCTGCCCCATTGAGAGGTTTGGGAATGGCATTTATCATCACTGGTTTGATGGGCTTGGCCTTTATGAGCTTATTGGGAATTGACCCAGCTGCATTTTGACCTATTGAAAAACTTGATTGAAAGAAAATAAATGATTGGTTTACTTTCATTAGCACCGATACTTTGGGCAGTGGTTGTTTTTAGTTTAGTGATCCTGGCCCTTTCCTTTATGTTGATCTACGCCCGCAACCGTCTGGTACCTCAAGGTGAGGTAAAGATCGTCATCAACGGGGATCCGGAAAATACCTTGGAGGTCTCTCCCGGGACTTCGCTACTATCCGCACTCTCAGATCGAAATGTTTTTCTCCCTTCGGCGTGTGGTGGAGGTGGAACCTGCGCGATGTGTGAATGTCACGTGGATTCAGGTGGTGGAGATGTTTTGCCCACAGAGTTGAATCACTTGACGAGAAAAGAAGTTGCCGAGAACAAGCGCTTGGCTTGTCAGGTAAAGGTGAGGGAGGACATGGAAATCAGGGTGCCCGATGAGATATTTGGAATTAAAAAATGGGAATGTGAAGTGGTCTCCAATTACAATGTGGCCACTTTCATTAAGGAGTTTGTAGTAAAACTTCCCGAAGGTGAGGTGCTGGACTTTAAATCGGGCGGCTATATTCAGATTGATGTGCCCAAGATAGAAGTCGATTTTAAGGACATGGATATCCGACCGTTGCCTGGAGATCCTGCCGGCGACGATAAGTACAGATCGGAATGGGATAAATTTAACCTCTGGGATTTGAAAATGAAGAATGATGAGCCTCAGTTTCGGGCCTACTCTATGGCCAATCATCCAGCTGAAGGCAATATCGTGAAGTTGAATATTAGGATTGCCACTCCGCCATGGGATCGCAATGCCAACGGTGGGAAAGGAGGATGGATGGATGTCAATCCAGGGGTATGCTCTAGTTATGTATTTGACTCCAAACCCGGTGATAAAATCACCATCAGTGGGCCCTACGGTGAATTCTTTATCAAGAACACCGATAAGGAAATGCTCTATATCGGAGGAGGAGCGGGTATGGCACCTTTAAGAAGCCACCTCTTCCACCTCTTTCACACCCTCAAGACTACGGATCGCAAGGTGACTTATTGGTATGGTGGTCGATCGCTACGGGAATTGTTTTATACCCAGGATTTTCGAGATATCGAAAAGGATTTTGACAATTTTAAGTACCACATTGCTTTGTCTAATCCTCTGCCAGAAGACAACTGGGATGGATATGAAGGCTTCATTCATCAGGTAGTGTATGACAACTATCTCTCAAAGCATCCAGAACCGGAAGAAATCGAATACTATCTCTGTGGACCACCATTGATGTTACAGGCCTGCCTAAAGATGTTTGATGACCTGGGAGTGCCCGAGGAGAACATTGCGTTTGATGACTTTGGTAGTTAATAAGAAATCCAAGAGTCTTTATAGCTAATCAACTGTTGTTCTATGGGGTGTGCTGAGCTGTGGAAAAGTTTTCGATAACCTTAGGCAATTAGCCAGTATATTCGTTACTGAATTTGCTTTAGACACTAGAGCATGAATACACCTAAGCGGTATATCGTGACTTCTGCACTGCCTTATGCCAATGGTCCACTTCACGTGGGTCATATGGCGGGTGCATACCTGTCGGCAGATGCTTATGTCAGATTCCTGAGACTCTCCGGCAAGGATGTCGTTTATGTCTGTGGATCAGACGAGCACGGTGCGGCCATTACGATGAGGGCCTTTAAGGAAGGCATCACTCCTCAGGAAATTGTAGACAAATATCATCAACAGTTGAAGTCTGCCTTCGAGCAGATGGGGATTTCTTTTGACATTTATCACCGCACTTCTGAGGCCATTCACCATGAAACTTCCCAAGACTTCTTTCGCACGTTGTACGACAACGGAGAATTCGTTGAACAAGAGAATGAACAGTACTACGACGAGGAGGCAAAACAATTTCTGGCCGATCGCTACATTACTGGAGAATGCCCTAAATGTGGACATCCAGAAGCATTTGGTGACCAATGTGAAAATTGTGGCTCTTCCCTGAGCCCGGTGGATCTGATCAATCCTCGATCTACTTTGAGTGGTAAAAAACCAGTCCTAAAGAAAACCAGGCATTGGTATCTTCCCTTAGAACATCATGAAGACTGGCTCCGTACTTACATTGTCGACGGAGTCATAAATGGTGAATACCATCATGATGCTGCCGACTGGAAGAAACATGTTGTAGGACAATGCAAATCATGGTTGGATGCAGGATTACAACCCCGCGCCATTACCAGGGATCTAGATTGGGGTGTTGATGTACCAAAAGAAATTGAAGGTAGTGAAGGCAAGAAGCTCTATGTCTGGATGGATGCCCCCATTGGATACATATCTGCTACCAAAGCGTGGGCACAAGAAAATGGGAAAGATTGGCAACTATACTGGAAAGACGCAGAGTCATCTTTGGTACATTTCATTGGTAAGGATAACATCGTTTTTCACTGCTTGATCTTCCCAGCTTTGTTGAAGGCTTATGGTGGCTTCAACCTACCGACCAATGTCCCCGCCAATCAATTTGTAAATCTTGAAGGGCAAAAAGTGTCCACTTCCAAGGGATGGGCCGTCTGGATCCATGAATATTTGGCCGACTTTCCCAATCGCCAAGATGAACTTCGATACTACGGCTATAAGATCATGCCCGAACAACGCGATAGTGATTTTACCTGGAAGGGATTTCAAGAAGCCAATAACAACGAATTGGTAAACAACCTTGGTAACTTCATTAACAGAGTCTTGGTACTTACCCATAAATATTATAAAGGAGTTGTACCTGAATTTGATGAGAGCATTTCGATCAATGCTCCTCAGGAGTCTGGTTTGCCCAGTTGGCACGATTCTGAATTACTTGATCTCTTCGATCTCCTCCATATTTACCGTTCGCACATTAAGGCTTTTGAGTTTCGAAATGCCCTCAAGACATTGCTGGAGGTGTCTTCTACTGGCAATCAATTGCTGCAGCTCAATGAGCCATGGAAACATCAAAAAAAGGATCCAGATACGGTAAAAGTTGTCATGAACCTATGCCTACAGTACGTCACGGCATTGAGTGTGGCCTGCCGACCCTTTCTGCCATTTGCCAGTGATCGCATCAGAGATATGCTTGCCCTTCCTCGCTTGAGTGAGAAAGGAGAATTTGTTGACCTGATGGACGCATTGTCAGAGGGGAAGCACCTTTTGCCTAGTGACCACAAAATTGGAGAGGCGGAACACCTGTTTTCGAAGATTAATGATGCGGAGATCGACCTGCAGATCAATAAGTTGCAGAGCGAGGAAGTAGACGACTCCCATGAATCAGGTTCAGGTGAGAATGGAGCGCTAAAAGAAGTCGCATCGTATGATGATTTTACGAAGCTCGATTTACGGACGGGTGTAATTATGACGGCCGAGAAAGTTCAAAAGACCGACAAGTTGTTAAAGTTAACTGTAGATCTGGGTTTCGAGCAAAGAACGGTCGTATCTGGAATTGCAGAGTCGTATTCTCCAGAGAAACTGATTGGTCAGGAGATCGTTCTAGTCGCCAACCTTGAACCACGAAAAATCCGCGGCGTAGAATCTCAAGGAATGATCCTTCTTGCAGAAAACAAGGATGGTAAACTGGGCTTTGTAAGCCCTCCTAAAGGATGGAGTAAAGGTGATGTGGTAAGATGACCAGATCGCACTGGTTAATTTCTATATCCGTCCTTGGGTTGCTGGTACTGGTCAGTTCTGGCCTCATGATTTCACGGCTAGGTGACCGGGAATTATGGGGATTCTTACCCCTTGTCCAGCTGACTTCCTCTTGGCTTCTCATCTTATTTCTGGCGGCCAAAAAACAGCTTAATAGAAGGGATGATTTGAAGTTATATAGCTGGGCAAGCCTCTCCAGTGTATTACTCGCCCTGGGTTTCCCACCTTTTCCTTTTCCCTGGTTATTGTTTATCGGATTCGTACCTCTGTTGTATGTGCTAGACCGTGCTGCGGACTGGTCGAGGTGGCAAAAATTCCTACTTCTTTATCACACTTTTATTCTTTGGAACATATTGAGTACTTACTGGGTTGCCAATACGGCCTATGCCGCTGGACTTTTTGCATATATCGTAAATGCCTTATTGATGTGTCTGCCTCTCCTGGGCTATCTCTACATTAGAAAACACTTAGGTAGAGCTGTGGGTTTAATGGCGTTTTGCTGTTGTTGGCTGGCCTTTGAATTCTTACATATGCGTTGGGAGCTCTATTGGCCTTGGCTTACTCTGGGTAACGGTCTTTCTGGCATGCATCAGGCGATACAGTGGTATGCTTATACGGGTGTATTTGGCGGTTCGTTCTGGATCTTAGCAGCAAATCACTTGGCTTTTCAGTGGATCTCTGCCGAAAAGGTGAGATTTCAGCACGTGAGGTTAGCCTTCTGGATTCTACTGCCTGTCCTGCTTTCGCTGATCGTGTATTATCGCTTCACTCACAATACATCTGAGGCCGTGCAAGTGGTTGCGGTACAACCGAACTTTGAACCCCACTACGAGAAATTCGAGGCTTCTCCAGCCGCGATCATGGACACGATCCTATTCCTGGCTAGAGGCAAAATCAGCGATGAGACCGATTATTTGGTACTCCCGGAGACCAGTTTTTCGCGAATCAATCTCGAAGACCTGATCCAGGGTTCCGATCTCGAAGAATTAAGAAATTTACAGGAACAGTTTCCCAATCTGAAGGTCATCGCAGGATTGGGTGCCTTTAGGTTGCTTACTTCATCGCGAGATTTTTCACTTCCCACCACCCGGCATTACACCACCAGCGGGCATGATGTCTATTATGAAGAGTACAATTGTGCGGTTCAGTTAAACCCCAATGATACAGTTCAGACTTACTATAAGGCTCTGTTTGTTCCTGGGGCTGAATTCTTTCCCTTCCAAGAAGTGTTGTACTTTATGAAACCATTGGTGGATCACCTAGGTGGTACCAGTTTCGGATATCGTACGGTCGAGAGATGGGGTACTTTTTACAGTGATCTGGCTACTGTAGCCACGCCGATCTGTTATGAATCTATCTTTGGTGAGTTTGTCAACCGGTTTATTAAGCGGGGGGCCCAAGCGATTTTTGTTCTTACCAATGACGGATGGTGGGACAATACAGCTGGTCATCAGCAACATGCTGATTATGCAAGACTACGTGCCATAGAAACCAGAAGATCTGTAGTGCGGGCAGCCAATATGGGCACAACTTGTTTTATCAATGCTAAGGGAGACATGACACAGCCCACAAAGTATGGAGAGGCTGATGCAATCACAGGCTCAGTGCAACTATCTAATGAGATTACCTTTTATGTGAAATGGGGTGATGTGATAGGAAGAGTATCCCTCTTCATTGCATCGCTGCTCCTGCTTAGAGTCTTCGTACTGCAGATATTACAAAGATCTTGAAAGATAAAGTAGGCCTATATAGGTTGGCATAAGAAATTTTCTAATTTCAGACCAGTTGCTGAGTCATGAGAAACGAATTTATTGCTTTTTCTCTCTTGATGATCTTGATGATCAGCGGTATCGCCTATTTCGTATGGGCCCCCATGTGGTGGGCATTTGTACTCGTAGGTCCGATCATCGTTTTGGGTGTTTATGACATGTTTCAGTATAAACATGCCATTATGCGCAATTTCCCGGTTCTCGGTCGCGGTCGATATCTCTTCGAAGAACTTCGGCCGAAGATTTATCAATACTTTATTGAGTCTGAGACCAATGGAAGACCGATCAGTAGAATATTCAGATCAGTCGTTTACCAACGGGCTAAAGATGTCCAGGATACCACGCCCTTTGGTACCCAACTTGATCTCTATGAGGTAGGTTATGAATGGCTTAACCACAGCATCGGTTCTTTGGATCCCCATTCGCTTGATCAACACCCTAGGGTGATGATCGGTGGTCCAGCATGTCAGCAACCTTACAATGCCAGTATTTTGAATATTGCAGCGATGAGTTTTGGGTCCTTGAGTAAAGCTGCGATCAAAGCACTCAATGGTGGAGCGAAGTTGGGTGGATTTGCCCACAACACCGGTGAGGGAGGTCTTAGCCCTTATCACCTAACATTCGGAGGCGATATTATCTACCAGTTTGGAACCGGCTATTTTGGTTGTCGTACCTCAGAAGGTCATTTCTCGCCAGAGAAGTTTGCTGATTTAGTCTCTGATGAGAGAGTGAAAATGATTGAAATCAAATTATCACAAGGTGCCAAACCTGGCCACGGTGGCATCTTACCAGCTAAAAAGAATACCACTGAGATCGCCCAAATTAGAGGTGTGAATCCAGGCATCGACGTGCTGTCGCCTCCATACCATACTGCCTTCAAATCACCTGCTGGCCTGATTTCTTTTATTGCTCATCTGCGAGAATTGTCAAACGGTAAACCGATCGGTTTTAAATTGTGTGTAGGATGGAAGAGTGAGTTTTTTGCCATCTGTAAAGCCATGAGAACCTATGATGTCTATCCCGATTTTATCACTGTCGATGGAGGAGAGGGAGGAACGGGTGCTGCTCCTCTGGAATTCACCAATTCCGTAGGTATGCCTTATCGGGAAGGTCTGGCCTTTGTATACGATGCCTTGGTGGGTTTTGATATCAAGGACAAAATAAAAATTATGACCTCCGGTAAGATCATCACTGCTTTTGACATGGTCAAAGCGTTGGCGCTGGGTGCGGATGCCTGTTACAGTGCCAGAGCTATGATGTTGGCACTCGGATGTATACAAGCACTGGAATGCAACAAAAATACCTGTCCTACCGGTATTGCCACTCAAGACCCTGAATTGGTTGCCGGCCTTCACATCAAAGACAAGACGAATAGAGTGGCACAATATCATGAGGAGACCATCAGAAGCTTTGTTGAGCTATTGGCGGCATCCGGTTTCGAACGTGCTGAAATGATCAACCGGTACAGCATTAATCGCCGGATAAATGCTAACGAAGTAAAGACCTATGCACATATTTTTCCTTATTTGAGCCGGGGCTGTCTCTTGCAAGAGAAGACCATTCCAAAGGTTTACGATCAAGATATGGCCTTGGCTGACATCAATAGTTTTCAACCGAGATTCAGGATTGTGAATTAAAAAAGTCTGATATGAGATATAGTATGGGTATCCTGTGTTTGTTTCTTTGGCAGTGTCAGGCTCCCGGGCCCAAGGCTGACCTCATTATATGGAATGGTCAGATCGCTACGATGGAGTCTGAAGCTGGTGAGATATCCGCCATCGCCATCGTTGATGATCGGATTCAGGCCCTCGGTGGGAATCAATTGGTGGATGAATGGATGGGAGACAGCACCAGGGTGATTGACGTCGAGGGTGCCTTTGTCATGCCAGGATTCATTGAAGGCCATGGCCATTTTTCGGGGCTTGGAAGCAGTTTGCAGAACTTGAATTTTCTAAGGTCCAAGTCGTGGGATGAGATCGTATCAATGGTCGGCGAGAAAGTGCGTGAAAGTGAAAAGGGAGACTGGATCATCGGAAGAGGTTGGCATCAAGAAAAGTGGGTACGTGTACCGGAAGAGAACATCCATGGCTATCCCTATCACGATGAGCTGAGCCATGTGTCACCAGACAATCCAGTGCTCTTGTTTCATGCCAGTGGTCATGCGGCCTTTGCCAATAGAGCTGCGATGGACGAAGCTGGCATTACCCGTGAAACACCTGACCCAGCGGGTGGAGAAATCGTACGGGATACAAGGGGTAATGCGATTGGCGTCTTTGAGGAGAGAGCCCAGAACTTGATACGCAGGTCCTACCAGGCTTACCTTGAGACGCTAACGGAGGACGAAAAGTTGGCACAATGGTATGAAGGAATTGAGTTGGCACAGGCAGAATGCCTGCGTAAGGGAGTCACTTCCTTTCAAGATGCCGGATCAAGTTTTGATTGGATAGAGCGGTTTAGGGAGTTGGCCGAGCAAGGGAAGTTTGACATCAGACTTTGGGCGATGATCAGGCACGGTGCTGAGCAAATGCGTGGTCAGTTGGATCCCTTTCCCTGGTTGGACCTTGGTAACCATCACCTCACAGTAAGAGCCATTAAGTCGGAAGTTGATGGAGCCTTGGGTTCTTTTGGAGCCTGGCTGCTTGAGCCCTATGATGACAAACCAGATTTTCTGGGTCAGAATACCACGCAGATCACCGAAGTAGAAGCCATTGCTGATCTAGCTAGGCAGCATGGACTACAACTATGTGTTCATGCCATAGGTGACCGGGCCAACCGGGAAGTACTTGATATTTTTGAACGTCAATATGCCCAAAGTGAAGATCCAGCTGCCCTCCGGTGGCGCATTGAGCATGCTCAGCATCTCGCTCCTGATGATATCCCCAGGTTTGCGGAATTAGGTGTCATTGCCTCCATGCAAGGCATCCATTGTACATCTGATGCTCCCTTTGTTGAAAAACGGTTGGGGTATGAGAGGGCTAAAACAGGTGCATATCCCTGGCGCTCCTTATTGGATGCAGGTGCTATTATCTCCAATGGAACCGATGCACCGGTAGAAGATGTGGATCCCATTGAATCCTTCTATGCTTCGGTGACCCGTAAACGCATCGACAACGGGTTTGTGTTTTTTCCGGAGCAATCAATGACGAGGATGGAAGCCCTTAAGTCGTACACGATTGATGCGGCTTATGCCGCCTTTGAAGAAGATCAAAAGGGATCTCTAAAACCAGGCAAATTGGCTGATATAACTATTCTTTCAAAAAATTTGCTCTCCTGTAGTGATGAAGAAATACTTGATGCAGAAGTACTTTGTACTATCGTGGGAGGAGTTGTGAAATACCAAAATGTAGTGAATTAGAAAAGTCAGTATGTCTAAACTCCAGAACCACTCAAATTTTCGATCTCCTAAGTTAGTAGCTGGGATTTTGCTGTAGTGCTGGATTGGCATCTAATTCTGTCTGCGGAATAGGAAAAAGGACATGATGTGGTTGTGCTAGATTTTTACCCCTTTCCTGTGCTGAAGAAATAAACTTCCCATGACGGATCAAGTCCTGACGTCTTAGGCCCTCTGTAAAGAATTCCCAACCTCTCTCTATCAGAATTTGATCTCTCAAAGATTCTTTTGTCGGAAAATCAGCTAAATTGTATAGAGGAGCTTCTGCTCTGGTTCGGACTTCATTAAGAAGATCGATAGCCTCCTGAGTCGGACCGTTCAATTCGTTTAATGCTTCCGCTCTAGAGACCAAGACTTCGGCGTAACGCAAAATAGGCATGTCATTGCCGTGCTGAGCACCCAAGGCATTTGGATCTGGCGTAAATTTGAAACTACGAGGATATTTTTTTTCTACACCCGCAGTGATTTCGTCATTCAGCAAATCAACCAGGTTCCCTCCTTTGTCTATATAACTTTTTAAGATCCAACCAAATTTACCGTTGGTGGGATCGTAGTCCAATGCGCGTCTATCATCGGGATGGAAAGATGCTACAAACCATCTCCACAGTTGAAACTGTGCTCCATAATTTACTTGCCCTGTTTGATATCCTACCGGATATGCGTGTGGTGTATAATTCCATCCAGGCCCGGTCGGCAATGATTCAAAAACAAAAATTAGCTCCTCATTGCCCTCATTTTCGACAGCGAAGAGACCTTCAATAGGAGTAAATAATTCATATTTGCCGAGCGCTATTATCTGGGCACAGGCATCGGCACATTTTTGCCATTGTTTGGCATTTAACATAACTCTGGCTAGTAAAGCGAGAGCAGCGCCTTTTGTGGCCTTACCGGACAAATCTGCATTCACTGGCAAATTTTGGGCTGCTTCATTTAGTTCGGATTCTATAAAGGAAAGGACATCCTCAGATGAGTTTCGAGGTACTTCCAGGTTTAGTTCTTCCGTAGTTGTGACTAAGGGTACCCCTCCAAAGAGATCATGTAGAACATAATAGTTAAAAGCGCGTAAATACTGCGCTTCCCCCTTTAAAGCAGAGATTTTCTCTGCAGGCAGGGCAGTGACTTCTTCGATATTATCGATCAGCGAGTTGGCATTTCGAATCGCTTCATAGATTTCTCGCCAATTGTTGCGGAAGAAGGCATTGCTCGGCAGCCATTGAAAGTTGGCGAAGGTAGCTGCAGGTGCTGCATAACCTCCTCCTCTTTCTAATTGCAGGTCAGTAGTCCAACCCGCAAAACTAAACCATGTCTCACGATAAAGAGGTCTGGACTGTCTATAGGTAGCTGTCAGAACAGCATTAATTCCTGCCTCAGAATTAAGGAAGGTTGCAGGGTCGTACTCTGTAAAAACTTGTTCTTCCAAGAAATCATTACACCCCGAGCCTAAGATCAATGCGACGATTAATAATGATTTTATATTTTCCATGATCTTGATTATTGTATAGTAAGGTTAAAAATTGATTTTTCCACCAATTCGAAATGTCCTTGCAATGGGATAGTTGGTGAAAGTGGCAGATCGGTTTGAAGCATTGCTGAAGTTACCATCGAGATCAAGTCCATCAGGACCATCAGAATTTCCAGCTGGATCAAATCCATCATAATTGCCATTGGTAATGGTAAATAAGTTTTCGCCAGAGATGAAAATCCTAGCAGACTTGAAAGCACCAATTTTGTTTAGTGGAAAATCATATCCTAAAGTCACATTTTTTAGCCGAATAAAAGAAGCATCCTGTACGGTAAATGTATTTACTTTATTTTCACACATCGGAGTACGAGGTGTAATTCACACCAGAAGGAAATTCAGCGCCTGGATTGTCTACTTTCCATCGGTCAAGATAATTTCTGGCCAGGTGATTTCTCTCCTTATTGATGGGATAGAGCGATTCTGCCACCAGGTTATTAAAGGTCTCGACACCTTGTGTACCTACAAAATAGATTTCCAGGTTAAATTTCTTGTAGCTGAAGCGATTGTTTAACCCAAAGATGAAGTCTGGAAAAGGATCACCTAAGATGACTTTATCGTCAGCGGTGATTTTACCATCTCCATTGGTATCGTTAAAAATGGGGTGGCCCGGCAATGCATTGGGCTGTGGCGATTCAGCAATATTATCATCGGTCTGAAAAATACCATTTTGAATGTAGCCATAAAACGAGGCTATAGGTGAGCCTTCTTGAATGATTAGGTAGTTGCCGGAGAAACCAAATCCACCATAAATAATTCTTTGAGCAAATTCTGGCAGCTCAATTACTTCATTTTTTACCGTAGAAAATACCAGATCGGTTTCCCAAGAAAGATCTCCGTTGAGATTGCGGGTATTGACTGAAACGTCGAAACCACTGTTTCTAACTTGGCCTAGATTGACCCTGACTCCGGTAAACCCTGTGGTAAATGGTACCGGTTGATTGAACAACTGGTCAAAAGTATTTCTTGAATAATATTCAATGCTTCCGGAAATCCGGTAATCTAATATTCCAAAATCAATTCCAATATTTAGTTCCTTGGTGGTTTCCCATACGAGATCTTCATTCGGAATACGTGCTGGTATTGCTCCATTTTGTAGCGCACCACCTAGTACAGCGTTGCTTCCAGCTCTGAAGGTCTGAATTGTCTCAAAATTGTTGATTCCTTGGTTGCCAATTTCGCCGTAACCTATGCGAAACTTTAGGTTGCTAAAGAGATCTTGATTGGCCATAAATGGTTCATCGGTAATTTGCCATCCTAGAGAAGCAGAAGGGAAATATGCATATTTGTTTTTATCGGAAAAACGGGATGTGCCATCGACTCTTAGGGAGGCAGTGAAAATATACTTTTCTTTAAAGGCATAATTAATTCTTCCAAGATAGGAATTGAGGCGATTAACAAATTTTCCGCTAGAGATGACAAAGGTTTCAGAATTACCGCTTTGTAGTAGATTGGTACCAGTCACATGAGAGAGAAAATCACTTGCCTGAGTTTGAGCAAACCGGTTTTCAAAGTTTTCAAAAGTCACTCCAGCAAGAACTTTAAAATCGTGGTCACCAAAAACTTTTTCGTAAGAAAGCAGGTTTTCCAATAACCAGTAAGTGCTCTCATTTGTTCTTACCGTCGCCCGGCCATTCAGCCCACGTCCAATTTGAAACTGATCATTTTCATACCGATCAGAGCGAAAATTCTCTAATTCCGTTCCCAACCGCACAGTGGCTTTTAGACCTTTCAGAATCTCGTATTCTCCGTAGGTAGTAGCATACATTGTATTTCGAACATTAAATTGATCCCATCCTTCGATAAGGGCCATCGGATTTTCTATGGCTACCAATGGATTCACATCGAAATAACCCTCTTCATTTCTCTCGGGGCCTATCGTAGGATCAAATAAAAGTGCGGCGGATAGCACGCCGACACCTTCATTGGTTCCCCGGCCAAGTTTGATCACATCGGTGAAAGCACGGTTCGCACTCAGATTAATTCCTATGGTAAATTTTTCACTTGGCTTCAGTCCATAGTTGATTCGTGCGTTGTACTTTTTCTCTCCAGACTCGATCATGACTCCCTCTTCATCCAGATAATTCAGTGAAACATAATAGGTGGAGCGATCCCCTCCTCCTTGCAGAGATAGTTGGTGATTGTGTGTAGTTGCTCCTTGAAAAATAATATCCTGCCAATCATAGCCTTCTCCGACAGCAGCGATTTTTTCTGGAGAATGAATGATGTCTCCCCCCGATTCTACATTAATCTCATTGAGTACCGTAAGATATTCCTGGCCATTGAGCATATCTACCCTTTCATTCACATCCTGAAATCCGATATAGCCATTATAACTCACGTCCATTTGACCTTTTCGGCCTTTCTTAGTTGTTATCAGTACCACTCCATTGGCAGCCCGAGACCCATAGATTGCAGATGCAGATGCATCCTTCAAAACTTCAATGGATTCTATATCATCCGGACTAAGCGCGGTCACAGATCCGCCAGGTAGCCCGTCGACTACAATAAGTACTTCATTGCTGCTATTGATCGAATTCACACCACGTATCTTAATTTCAACCGCACCTCCCGGAGCGGAATTGGCTTGATTAATCTGTACTCCAGAGGCTTTGCCATCCAATAGCTGTAGAGCTGAGGTATTGGCTCCTTTTACAAAATCTTCGGACTGTACGGAGACTATTGCACCGGTCAAATCTCGTTTCTTCTGGGTGCCATAACCGACTACAATAACTTCGTCTAAGGTGGTAGCACTAGGCTCCAAGGTGATCGCAAAGGTACTCTGGCCAGCAATTTCAACTTCTTCACTGGTATATCCGGTGTAGGAAAAAACCAAAATCTCCGCATCTTGTGGAGCCTCAAGTTCGAAATTTCCATCAAAGTCAGTAACAGAGCCGATATTTGTGCCTTTGATCAGAATAGTGACACCAATCAATGGCTCGTTGTTAACATCCTTTACGATCCCAGATAGTACTCTGGTCTGCGCACTGACTGTGGCAATGGTGCTCACTGAAATGACGAGGATGGTTATCTGTTTGGAAACATTACACAAATTTGAAAAGAGAGAGATTGGATTTTTCATTTCATTCTAGATCTTAGATTTGCAGGATAGATTGCCTGAATCGCGGTGAGAATCAAGAGATTGGGGCCTGAGTTGGCAACAATGAGCTCACTACATTATCAAAGTAGTGAAATTTCGTGAGTTTTTTCAATGAGTTTCATGTTGATCTTTCATTTCTAAGGATGAAAAATATGACGCTTGTTTCGAAGCTAGTGTCATGACCGAAACTCAAAGGCCACCTTTTTCAGATCCAGAAAACTTATGTAATGTGTCATGTTGGAATGTATATGCAAAAAATCGTGCAGGAATCATTGTTGATCTGACCCATTGGATGAGAGTAGGGTGATGGGTGATTTCAACCTTGTCACCCTGAGAATGGATTTGACGGTTCACTGTGCAGGCGTGCTTCCGTTTTCCGACCGGACAAACCATTAACTTTGTTAGTAAAATCTACCTGTGGACTTTGAACCCAAGAAAGCTTATTCTAAGGACGGTACCAAACTTGCCTATTCATTACATGGTGCAGGGCCGCCGATTGTAAAAACTGCCACTTATATAACTCATCTGGTTCATGACTGGGAAAACGTCGTTTGGAGACCCCTCCTTACCGGATTATCGAGATACAACACCTTGCTGAGGTATGATGAACGCGGTTCAGGCCTTTCTGATTGGTACACAAATGATTACTCATGGGAAAGGTGGGTCGAAGATCTGGAAGCAGTGGTTGATGCCGAAAACTTTGAAAAATTTGTTCTTTACGGCCAATCTCAAGGATCAACTGTAGCTACGGCTTTCGCAGCAAAGTATCCGGAAAGGGTGGAAAAACTCATCATTTTTGGTGGATATGCCAGAGGGTGGCGTCACAGAGACTTGACAGTGCAACAGAGAAGAGAGGCGGATTTATTGATCGACATGATGCGGCTGGGTTGGGGACGGGAAAATCCGGCATTCAGAACCTTCTTTTGTTCACAGCTTATGCCAGATGCGGGCATGGAGCGGATCAATGCACTTAATGAACTCATGAAGATTTCTGCAGATCCTGAAATCGCCGCTCAATTGGAATTGGAGATGCATTTATCAAACGTCGAACAACTGGCCAAGGAAGTGAAATGTTCAACCTTAATATTACATCCATTTCAAGATGCGTCGGTACCTTTTCAAGAAGGAAAGAGGTTGGCAGAACTCATTCCGGACTCAAGATTTGTTGGCCTCGATACCAATAATCACATTTTGCAGGACAATGAACCGGCTTGGACTGTTTTTTGGCAAGAAGTGTACCGGTTTATTGGAGTGACAGAAAATTTTGATCCTTGGATTCAAATAGATAAAGATGCATTTCATCGAGTCGTCAGGACCATCGTCTTTACCGATATCGTTGATTCGACCGGACTGGCATTGAAGTTGGGTGATACAGAATGGATCAAATTACTGGAGATGCACAATGCCATCGCAAAAAAATTTGTGGATTTGTATGAGGGTACGATCGTCAAAGATCTTGGGGATGGTCTTATCATCTTATTTGAGTCTCCATCCATGGCCCTGAGGTGTACAAGAGAGCTGATGGCACAATTGAGTCCTTTGGGTTTACATCTGAGGTGTGGAGTCCATGCCGGTGAAATCAAGCAGACAGCAGGAGACATAAGAGGAATCAATGTTCATCTTTGCTCCAGGATTCTTGCCGAAGCCGAAACAGACGAGATCTTGGTGTCTGATGTGGTCAAGGAGCTTCTCTTCGGATCTTCTGAGACATTGAAATTCAAGGGAGATTTTAGTCTAAAAGGCATTCCAGGAGACAAGGCTCTGTTTAAGGCGTTGTAAAGGCCTTTAGGGTGCGGCTTTCCTGTTGCTTCCCATATCCTTGTCTTGCAAGATTTGATCTTGAGACTGGAACGGACAATTCGATTGGCCTCGGCTTTGGCCTTGGCTTCGATAATGATTCTCTCAGCCTCCTGCCTTTTACAGGCCAACTCAAACTCGTCTTCAAGAGATGCCTGTTCTTCTTTGAGTTTTCGTTCGATAGCAGCTTGCAGCGTTTCTGGAAGTTCGGCTTCACGAATGAGAATGGCTTCGAGAAAAATGTGTTTCGGTGCAACAGCTCTCGGGTTTGCTGAAAAGTTCGTCATGAATGGCCTTCCGTTGAGTTGATTAGAGCTCTTCACGTAACTATTTGTCAATTACTTCTCCGGTAGCGGATTTAACTTGAGGTATGAGCACTCTATTGAGATAATCAGGTCCGATCTCATCGAGCAAGTAACCGATCTTGTGGGGGCATCGGACTTCTGTTTCTCAGCTGACCTTCTATGATATTACCGATGAAGGCTACCGTTGGAAAGGTGTTTGGATAAAAGATGATGGCACTGTTACCTGGCCCTTTTGGAGCTTTGATTAGATGGAGTTACGGGAGATACCCAAAGCCATTGCAAAGAAACTTGTTGTATTTCTTTGAAGGTGAGATTAAATATGCAGCAATTGAGTAAAATGGATTGAGCTTGGGCAGCGCTTACCGGCTTTGTCAAGTTGATTAGAAAACAACTGCTAATGAATTATTTGATGTGCGCACTTTGCTTTACATTGATCCAAGCATTACCAGCTCAGGGTGAGCTCTTCTATGAGGCGACAACAACCCATCCCTTTGGCAAACCCAATCCGGAAGCAGGAGCAGCCATCGAAGATTGGAAAAAAATGATCGGTACCTGCCACTGTACCAGTGTTCAGCGAAATCAAAATGGGACTTGGCAAGATACCATCGAGATGGATTGGACTTTTAGGTACATCCTCAACGGGACTGCGGTGCAAGATATATCCCTTAAAGAAGGAAGTCTCTATGCGACCAGTATCCGTCAATTTCACCAAGATAGCAATGAGTGGGTGGTCACCTTCTTTAGTTATCCCAACGTATCCCTAAGCCCCGGGACCTGGCGAGGAGGTAGAGACGGAGATGATATCGTGCTGAAACGGCCCCATACGACTGGCTCGGGATTGCAGGGTGTTTCTCAACTGACCTTTTATGATATTACCGATGAAGGCTACCGCTGGAAAGGTGTTTGGATAAAAGATGATGGCACCGTAACCTGGCCCTTTTGGAGCATTGATTGCAGACGCAAACAATAGGTAAAATTGATGGACGAACTGCAACAAAAACTCCCTGCAGCCAGCGGTGCCATTAGGGGAATCTGGCAAACTTTTTTCTGAGCTGATCAAAAGCTCTTTCGAACTGAAGGCCCTTGATGTCGAGCAGATCAAATCTTATTAACATGTCCGATCAAACTGCTGGGATGACAGAAATTCGAAAATCTCCGGATTTACTTCGAAATGGTATGGTTTATGATCTCCAGGAAAAGAAATGCACAATCTACTGATCACCATGGAGTTTGAAAATGCCCATCACTCGGTCTTGGCGCACCAATCTACACTATCTCCAAGGGCTGATGTCTCAAAGGTCAATTTCATGGACTTGTTGATCTCAAAAGACCTGTTCTTTAATACATGATATTTCCTTGCAATATGTAACCAGCGTGCTTTCAAGTGGATTAGGACAAACCTGATTATATGACAACAAAAAAACCAATAAAAATGAGAGTAATTTTACTATCACTATTCATTGGCTCTGTGCTTCTTACAGAATCCAATGCCCAGCAATCTGTTGCGAGAAAGTGGAATGAAGTGCTCCTGGATGCCATACGGGCAGATGTGAGTCGGCCCACTGTTCATGCAAGAAATCTTTACCACGTATCGGCATTGATGTATGATGCCTGGGCGACCTATGACGATATAGCCGATCATCTATTGTTGGGCCGGAATACAGGTGAGTACACCTGGCAATTTGATGGGGTAGAAATACCCGACATTGAAGAGGAAAGAAAAGCCGCACAAGAAGAAGCGATCAGCTATGCTGCATACCGGCTGATGAAGCATCGATTCAAAGATTCACCTGGCCAATTTACGACGATGCCAGCCTTGGATTTGTTGATGGTTGAGCTGGGCTACGATTCTGCCGTTACTTCGATTGATTATTTCAACGATGGGCCAGCAGCCCTGGGCAACTATCTGGCGTTCAGCTGCATGGAATACGGGCTTTTGGATTATGCTGATGAGGCCAGCAACTATGAATACAGCGATGACTTTTATGAGCCGGTCAATCCACCTCTGGTACCAACAGACCCTGGAAATCCAACCATTATCGACCTGAACCACTGGCAACCATTGGCAATAAACGCCAACATGGGCCGCCGTTTTCTCAGTCCTCAATGGGGTAAAACGACACCGTTTTCACTGACCGATACCGATCTGGCCCGATACGACAAAAACGGAGTTGAATACTATGTCTACTACGATCCAGGGGCTCCACCACGAATCGACACTTTAAGTGGTGCTGAATTGGATGACTACTATAAATGGAATTTTGCATTGGTTGCGATCTGGTCTGGTCATTTGGATCCCAGCAACGGTGTGATGATCGACATCTCACCCAATTCTGTTGGGAACCTCAATACATTACCAAGCACTGAGGAAGACATGAGGTCTTTTTACCAGTTCTTGGAAGGTGGTGTGACTGACACTGGCTATGCCATAAATCCCATTACTGGCATGCCTTATCAACAACAATTGGTACCAATGGGTGACTTTGGTCGAGTGCTGGCGGAGTTTTGGGCAGATGGGCCCAATTCGGAGACGCCTCCCGGACACTGGTTTACCATCCTGAATGAAGTCAATGATCATCCAGAATTTGAAAAGAGGTTCGAAGGTGAAGGGGATGTTCTTGACGATTTAGAATGGGACGTTAAGGCGTACCTAATACTTGGTGGTGCAATGCATGATGTGGCGGTTGCGGTATGGGGGATCAAATCCTATTATGATTACATTCGCCCGATTTCGGCAATTCGCGGCATGGCCGACTTAGGTCAATGCTCGGATACGATGGCATTATCATATCACCCGGGTGGTCTGCCATTGGTCGAAGACCATATCGAATTGGTATTGGAAGGCGATGCGCTTGCTGGAGAACAAAATGAAAATGTAGGTAAGATCAAGCTTTTTGCCTGGCGGGGCCCAGCTCATATTGGCGATTCGGAAAGTGATGCAGCTGGAGTGGGATGGATTCTCGCTGAGAATTGGTGGCCCTACCAAAGTCCATCGTTTATCACCCCACCTTTTGCTGGATATGTTTCAGGGCACAGTACCTTCTCCAGAGCCGCTGCCGAAGTATTGACTCTCTTGACCGGTGATGAGTATTTTCCTGGAGGAATGGGTGTTTTTAGTTTTCCTCAAGGTGATTATCTGATTTTTGAAGACGGCCCTAGTGTCGATGTGCAATTGCAGTGGGCAAAATATCGAGACGCTTCTGATCAGGCTAGTCTTTCCCGGATCTGGGGTGGGATTCATCCTCCTGTTGACGATATTCCCGGTCGCAAAATTGGAATGGAGATCGGTCCACAAGCCTTTGTATACGCCAAGCAGTTTTTTGCTGGTCAATCTACACCAGTCCCTGAAGCAAATTTCAAAAATTCAACTGGCATCATTCGCAATTTTCCCAACCCTGTCGGGACTGAAACGGTTTTCGAATATTCCGTACGCGTTGAAGGCCTCGTGGAAATTCAGATCTACGATCTGCATGGCAGGTTGATCCATAGTATCTCTGAAGGAATCAGATCACCGGGGATCTATCAAAGAAATGTCAACGTTAGCCACTTGAATGCTGGCGTTTATGCCTATCACCTCTCCAGCCAAAGAGGTGTGAGCCAATCGAGCAAATTAATTGTAAAGTAGGTGCTAAGATTGAGAAAAGAGAAAAGGCGTTCTTTAGTGAAAAACCAGAACGCCTTTCTTTCTATTTCTTAATTCGTACCTCCCAGAATGAGCGGTAGACCGCTTTCACCACTACCCACGATGACCACTTTCGAATTGCTAGATTGTGCAAGTTCCAATGTGGCATCTATGCCTTTGTCTTGTAAGATCCTATCAGTCAGACTGGAGCTTACGATGCGGTTGGCCTCTGCTTTGGCTCTAGCTTCAATCAAAATACGCTCTGCCTCCTGCTTCTCACGAGTTAGCTTAAATTCATACTCAAGGGAAGCTTGTTCTTCCTTTAACTTACGCTCAATCGCTTCTTGCAAGGTTTGTGGTAATTCCACCTCACGGATCAGGATGGCATCCAGGTAAATATACTTGGGAGCCACTGCATCACGTGTTTGCTGAAAAATCTCATCTTGGATGGCTTCCCTTTGCGTGGAGTAGAGCTCCTCGGGCAAGTACTTACCTATGACTTCCCGTGTAGCAGATCGCACTTGAGGGATGAGGATGCGATTGAGGTAGTCTGGGCCGATCTCATCATGCAAGTAACCAATTTTATCAGCCATCGGGCTGTATAGATAAGAAAGCTCGATGGCGATGTTGAGGCCGTTTTTAGACAAAACTTCCATTTTCTCCCATCCTTCTTTAATCCGCACGTCGTACTGATACATGATGTTCCAGGGAGCTACCACATGAAATCCCTGATCGTATAATTTGTCTTTATCAAGTCCACCTCCAAAACGCTTAAAGAGGACGCCCTTAACTCCAGGGTCAATGGTTAAGAATGATGTATTGGTCAAAACCAAAAAGCCCATAAGGGCAATGAAGCCCAGAATGGCCAGTTTTGTTATTTTTCCTTGGTTCATTACTATTCCTTTTAGATTCTATTACTATTCAATGATAAAGTGAGCGATATGGTTCTCAGAGTCTTCCTAAAAAAGATAAAGCTACGAACTTAGCAGATCAAGACAACAAAATAGAAGACATTTTCCGGAATGCCTGATGTTGTTACTGTTCTATCTTATAATCAAGGACAATAATTACTGATTAAAGAACTCACCGCATGTTCTGGCGATCGCTTCCAAATCCTGATCTTCCATACAGCGGAAATGTCCTTTAGGACACTTAGAGTATCCTATTTTAGAGCAGGGCCTGCAAGATACGTCAACTTCAAAGCGAGGTGCTCTGCCCTCCCAATCTCGAGGGTAATAGGGAAACATACCAAATTTTGGAATGGTATTTCCCCAGATGGAAATGACCGGCTTTTTCAATGAAGCAGCCAAATGCATCATCCCCGTATCATGACTGATGACCAACTTGCTGTAATCAATGAGTTGAGCACTGCCATGGAGGTTGAGCTCTCCGGCATAATTTGTTATATGACCATATGCTCGGGAGAGCTCCTGACCGACAGCAGCATCTTCCTTTCCACCGATGACTGCAATGGGCACATCAATCAGAGCGCACAACTTCTTTAGAGCGTGTGGTGGAAGTTTCTTGGTCTGGTGAGCACCTCCCATGGCCAATACCACATAAGGTTCTTTCGGCATTTGGATCGATTTGTTCTCCCTATAGTAAGCATCTAAACCACGACCATCATTTTCGACACCCAGTACGGATACGCTGTCCAAGTAGCGATCTACAATGTGACGATTGGATAGAAAGTCGATCTTGAAATTCACCATCAGCCATTTCTCAATATTCATTTTTTTGAAGCTGCGTGACCTTTTACTGAGGGCCTGCTTAAGCCTGAAGGATCGAAGGTTGGCATGCAGATCTACGATGAAGTCAAAGTCTAATTTTCTTAAATTTTCGTATAGACTCGGCAATCTATCTTGGAGTTGATGCAGGTGATCAACGTAGGGATTAAGGTCTAAAAGGGGAGTATAAAAATGCTTAGTTAGGTAGTGGATTTCTACCTCCAATTGTGTTTTGAGTACCCGAACCACTGGAGTAGTGAGCAGTATATCTCCGATGCTGCTGAACCGGATGACCAAAATTTTCATACCCTCACTTTAAAGCTCAACGACTACTGTTTCATCACCTTTACAGTGGCTTGGCGGAATCCCATTTGGTTGACCTGTAAAAAATATAATCCAGGTGGAACCGAGGTTAGATCTAAGTCCATGACATTTTGGGGTGAGGATGAGACCTGCTTTACTGGATGCCCCATCGGATTGTACAAGGTAAATTGTATCGGGATATGTAGATCCCAATCCTCAGCGGTTATGTAAAGTCGGTCTTCGGTGGGATTGGGAAAGAGTTGAAGACCATGAGTGGAACTTATGTCGAGCTGGGCGGTAGACAAGATCCGTTCACCGTTGCCAAACCACACTCCCCACTTAGCCGGTCCAAACAAAACCGTGCCGTTACCAGCGGGCGCAATTTTCGAGTCGGCAAGGTTGATCTGGCCGATGACGGTATTGCCATCCTCATCATCAGCGTTGAAAATGATCCGGTCATCATTCTTGGAAAAAGATGGAAACCCAAACTGATTGTTCTCGAAAATCGTACGGATGTCACCAGTTTCAATGTTGATCCCCAGCACATCCAAGGTCTCTTGATCACCAGTGTTTTGGTACTGATCTATGGCGATGATGTAAGGAGAATTCTTGGCAAAAGTTGGGTTGGCTACACTGGTGTTTTCCGGGAGGCCACTAAATAGCTTGCTGATAAAGCCATCTCCATAAGTATCTTTACTGTTATCCCACACCCTCATGAAGCCAATGTCCCAATAAGAGATAGGATCGATGGTCCCCACTTTCTGCAAACTATTGAATGCATCGTACATCAACCACTCACCTGAGTGATCCCATTCCATTGCATCGGCGAAGAGTACATCTGCCGTTTCGATTAATCCATCAGCAGTCGTTGGATTTGAGAGTTCGAAGATCTCAAAGGTCTCCCGGATCAGGTCAAAGATGTAAATGGAGTCACTTTCCATGTCCAGGACTGCGGCTAGTTTTGTTCCATCTCGCGACAATGCGATATTGCGCCAAATCGGATTTTCTTCCAAGACTGAAAGTTCCGCAGTGCCCTGGTTCCAATCAAATTCAATCAAACGCAAAGCTTTGTCTTCATCAACATAAATGACCAACTCACCGTCGTCGCTGACAGTCGGCGGATTGTTGACTCCTTCCATGGCAATGGGCCCCTCAGTCAGTTCTTCGCCATTGGGATTGATCAAATGAAGAGAGCTTTCATTATTATCCGTTGCCAGGATAAAGTCATCTCCTGGGTTTACCGGTTCATCCTCTATATAAGTTCCTCCTTGATCTCCGAGAATGCCAACCGAAGCAAAAGCATCTGCTGCGGCCTGAGCTGTCGGCTCGTTAAATTGCATACGAGCAGCATCAATGACGGCTACCCGCAGGTCGACAAACTGGCTGGAGCGGGTCAGATAGTTGGTTAGTACATTGAAATACACTTGTTCGGCTACCTCCAGCCCCACTTGAGATGCAAATAGGAAAAAGGCCTTATTGGGTATGCCACTGTTGATATGAACGCCACCATTGTCTTCCGTACCTCTGAATCGAATGTCGTAATGATCTGGCTGATATCCTGGGTCTCCCAGCTTCGTGCCACCGTTGCGAGGATCGGAAAGGTCTCGCAAGGCACCGGTCTTAAATATATTCACATTTACAATTTCTTCTCCGACTTGCCAGTCGTCTCGATCGATTAAGACCGCAAATATGTCGGCGAATGATTCGTTAAGTGCTCCCGATTCTCCCCGGTATTCCAGATTGGCGGTGGTCTGGATTACCCCATGGGTCAGTTCATGGGCGGCCACATCCAGTGACCTAGCCAGAGGGGAACTAAAGGCTGTCTTGCCTTTACCGTAGAAAATGGCCTTACCATTCCAAAAAGCATTGTCCATGTCTTCTCCATCTTCATCAACCACATTGATAAGAGAAATGATATTGCCACCCTGCCCATTGATGGATACTCTGCCAAAGTTGTCTTTGAAATACTCATAGGCCTGGGCGGCATTTCGGTGTGCAGAAACTGCTGCCGGATCGGACCAATTCACCGTTTCGGAGATCAAATCCTGTACCTTGAAGTTGTCGTCTCCAGGAAAGGTATTCGTTGCGTCAAGCGTGAGAATGACTCCCACTGGACGGTTGGGCATTTGGGAAGCCAAGGGATTAAACATATCACCTCTGGTGGCATCCATGAGCAAATGAAAGCCCTGGAAGAACCATGTTTGCAGCGTCTGGTTCTGCCCATTGAGATCCAGGCCGTTACCGACACTGGGTTCATTAAAGAAATGATTGGGGACATGATGGGTACGGCATAAACTTTCATAGCGGTCCAAAATCTCGCCTGAAGACGCATCGACAAAATACTCAAACCTCTCGGCAGGATTGGGGTGATTTGTTAGGTGCCAAACCAGCCGGTGCTGGCCCTGATGGAGGTAATAGACCAATTCCATACCGTCATTGGGAAGGATCAGGTCATGCTTTGACCGGGCCGTTGCAGGCATCACCGAAACCCCACTGACTTTCAGATCGTCTAGAACCACAGAGTTAGCCATTGTTTCGCTGAGGTGAACAAGGGTTGACAAAGAATCCGTGATGGTAGCGACCCGACCTGAAATGGAAAAGCTGTTACCCTGTAGATGCAGCCTGATTTCACCATCCCAAATTGGGATCTCGTCAAAGGTTTGTTTAAAGGAATAGTGCCTAACTCCCATCCATTCCTTTTCAGCCACTTCCTTCCAGGATGTCAATCCTCCCAATCCAGCCCTTGCCAGTCCTAATCTGATTGCCAGAGAACGCTGATCCTTAGGGGGTAAACCGCGGGCTTTGGACTTTATCTCACCATTGGCCCAAAATGTTCCTGAATCATGTGAAACAAAGTGAATATCAATCTGGTCTTTGTTCTCTAATAGAATCGGATCAAGACGCCGGTACATTAAGCTTGCATCCTGAGGATTAATCCCATGCTGTTGCCGATCGATATTCAAGGGTTTGATGTTGTAGCGACTCAAATCCAAAGTACCAGAAGGCATCTTCTTTCCCAGATGTATTTGTGCGCTCAGAGAAAGAGTCAATATCGTGTATATGAATATGAACGAAAGCCTAATTTTCATGAATGAGATGATTTAGTGACTGATAGATGTTTTTGCAGAGTGGCAACACCTCCTCATCGTTTCTGCTCCAAACAATGGTGTTTTCGCTCTGATCGAAATGAAGTGAGAGAAAGAAGTAGGTATTGCCAGGGTTGTTGTAGGTGTAATCAATGAGCGAAAAGGTTCGGCAATTTTCGAAGGTTTGATCTATGATTGCGAGCGGTAAGCGCTTGATCAAAACGAAAGAGGAATCTTGTAATCCTTTTTGATACACGTGGCCATCATCGGTTACGTAATACCTTTCCTCCAAACCTGCAAAACCACCACCCTCACCAATAGCAATGAAATCACCGCTGTGGTTCGATGGTTGAAAAGGGATGCTCTTACAATGGATCAATATACTTAGGGCAATGATGCAAAGGGTGGGGCGAATCATTTTATGAGAAGTTAATCACCAATAATACAAATAATCTTTTTCCTTATGCGATTAACTAGGAATGTCACCTTGCTGGTGAGAAGGTCCAGTTGCCATTGACATTTCTAACAAAAAGTACTAATATGCCAAACAACAAAACAGTGATCGATGAGAACCTATGCCCTTCTTATTCTTTCGGCAGCTTTATTTATGGCAATTCAAGTTGATGCTCAAAGCTGTAGCTACTGGAAAAAGTGCCTCACTGATAAGAAAGCTTACAAGCACTGCTCTGGCAAGTACAGTGCCGCCCTGGCTGCCTTGGAAGATGATCATATCATCTCAGTAGTAGATGAAAATACTGGTTTGCCGAGATATCTCAAGAAAATTGAATGCCAGACGACTGGATCTATGCGATATGTACCGGTAGTCTACTCATCAACGGATAAGAAATTCATTGAGAAGCATTGTATGATGTTTGATTGCACGAATGGAGTCCGACGTCAAGGAGCATGCCTAGCCAAATCTGGTCAGGTTTCAACCAAGATCAAGCCCCAGCAAATTCGTACTTGATGCTTTGATTGACTTTGTCGGTTCTGCTGTCTAAATATCAATCCAATCCAATTCTAGCCCTTCATTGAAAATCTTCAGTACCAGGGCTGCTTTTAATCCGTCATGGAGGTTCTTTTCTATGACTTGTGTAAGGGCCGGCATGACCACGCCAAAACTACCCATTATCTGAGTGCTCATGGCATTAGTTCTCAACTGAATGCCGGGTTTCTCCTTTAGGTCATGAATGAAAGAAATGACCTGGTGACCAAAGTCCTGATGTAGTGGGTAAAAGCTGATTTCCACAGTTATCTCCATAATGTGAATAAGTTTTGACAGGAATCAGTCCCATATTATTGGGAATCCTTATATATTGGCAATCTATTTGAAATTCTCTTTGTATATAAGTTTTTTTTAATATAAGGGCAACGAGATGGAACAAAATCATTATAAATATCGTTAAACCTTAATAAATTGATTTTGTAGGCCTTAGAGGCTTTTTCAATAAAGATGTAGTTTTCTTATTTTGAGACCTTAGTCGAATAGCCCGGATTTGAAACGTCAAGTCGCGGGCTTCTTTTTTGCCCAGACACCGCTAGTTCTTCACGGCGATGTCCCGGAGTTTTTGAAGAAATGGAGAAGCAAAGATAAAGTCATGAAGGACGGCATTGTCGCTCTCAAGTACTTCGGATTTGTTGCCAGACCAGGCCAGCTCTCCCTGAAACAAGAGGTTAATATTGTCACCAATACCCATGACCGAGTTCATGTCATGAGTGTTTATAATGGTTGTGATATTGTTTTCAATGGTTATGCCTCGGATCAATTCATCAATCAAAATGGAGGTCTTGGGGTCTAGCCCAGAGTTGGGCTCATCGCAAAATAAGTATTTGGGTTCCAATACGATAGAGCGAGCAATGCCCACCCTTTTTTGCATGCCACCACTGATCTCAGAAGGAAATTTATCATTGGTTCCTGACAGGTTAACACGTTCAAGACAGTAATCAACCCGCATCTTTTTTTCCATCCGGGTTTTATGGGTAAACATATCCAGGGGAAAGCGGATATTTTGCTCAACGGTCATTGAATCAAAGAGGGCCGAGCCCTGGAAGAGCATACCGACTTGCATTCTTATTTTGCGAATCTGCTTCTTGGAGAGTGATGAAAAGTTTACATCATCATACCAGATCTCGCCGTTAGTCGCGGTAAGTAAGCCGGCAATGATCTTCAGAAGAACCGTCTTGCCCGCACCACTTTTCCCAATGATCAAATTGCATTTGCCGTCTTCAAATACAATCGAGATGTCCTTGAGTACCTCGGCATCTCCAAAGGATTTAAAGATGTTCTGAGCCCTGATCATGTGGTCATGATTATTGCGATTAAATAGTCAGCCAAGAGGATCATGATGTCACTCACAACCACTGCATTTGTGCTGGCTTTCCCAAGTTCAATGGCTCCACCAGTTACGTGATATCCCTGATAACAGGATACGCTGGTCAGTATAAAGGCAAAAACGAAGGCCTTGACAAACATCATATTAACATTGTAGGGAACGAAGAAAGACCTTAACCCCTGAATGTATTCTGCGTGACTGACAAGACCAGTAGGAACACTGGCAATATAACCACCCAACACGGCTAAGAAAGCAGCCAATGAAACCAGAAGTGGTATGACGATCAGGGCTGCGACTACTTTAGGCATAATCAAATAAGCCGAGGTATTCACACCCATTACTTCCATGGCATCGATGTGCTCTTTTTGCCGCATACCACCAATTTCAGAAGCCATGTTTGATCCCACCTTCCCAGCCAGTACCAAGCAAGTGATGGTGGGAGCCAGTTCGATGATGGTCAGATCTCTTACTACGTACCCAATATAATACGTGGGGACCAAAGTGCCATCGAGTTGATAAGCAAACTGGACGGCTGAAACTGCTCCGATGAAGACTGATATCAGGAGCACGATGATGAATGAACCTACACCGATATCATGCATCTGACGGACCATCTCAAGACCGTACATCCGCCATTTCTCAGGACGAGATATGGCTGATCGCATCATGAGAAGATAACGACCAAAGTGATATAATAAACCGGTAATCATGCCTGTACGTAAGTGACCGCTAAAATAACTTTATTTTTAGGCAAACATCAGATCCTACCAATTGTTGACCAAGCTTGGTTGACCAATTGGATCAATAACGTAGTATGGGTAATAGTTATGCCATTGTCACTGGAGGTACAAAAGGAATTGGTCGCGCTATTGTGAGGCAGATAGCCACTTTGGGTTTGTCTATTGTCACTTGCTCGAGAAATAACGAAGATCTGGAAGCCGTAGCTGAAGAAATGAGCATTCAATCCATTCATTGTCTTACCTACAATGCGGACTTGAGTAAGTCTGAAGACGTCGATTCCTTTGGGAAGTACGTTCTGGCGAATTGCCAAGATATTCGAATATTGGTGAATAATGCCGGTGTTTTCTTCCCTGGCAGCATCTTGACTGAAGAGGAAGGACAACTTCAACTGATGTTGAATACCAATTTGTTGAGTGCATATCGACTAACCAGGATGATTGCACCTCGAATGGTGGAAAAGGGCAGGGGCCATATTTTCAATATTTGTTCAATCGCAAGTCAGATAGCCTATCCCAACGGGGGATCTTACAGTATTTCCAAATTTGCAATGCTGGGCTTCTCAAAAGTACTTCGCGAGGAACTCAAGGATACCGGAGTTAAGGTCACCTCCATGTTACCCGGTGCAACTTGGTCTGCCTCTTGGCAGGGTGTCGACTTGCCCGAAAGCAGACTGATGCAAGCCAAGGATATCGCAGATTTACTCGTTTCCTGTTATCAATTGAGTCCCTCAGCAGTGGTCGAAGATGTAGTCATCCGACCCCAGCTGGGAGATCTATAATTTGAATGTACGACTATGTCTAAGTTTCCTTTCATCAAATACAACGGTTTGGGTTATACGGCAGAGCAAACCGAATCGTCGAGTGTGGCCTATCGCCAGTTAATGGATCGACGCCGTTCAGTACGGACCTTTTCCAACCGGCCAGTCAGTCGTAGTACCATTGAACAGCTGATCATCACCGCATCTTCAGCACCTTCGGGAGCGCACAAGCAACCCTGGACTTTTTGTGCTGTATCTAACCCGGACATCAAGCAACAAATACGCGAAGCAGCAGAGAAGGAGGAACGTCTCAACTACAGCGGACGAATGTCTGAGAGTTGGATAAAAGATCTCGCTCCATTGGGTACCGATTGGAAAAAACCCTTTCTTGAAGTTGCACCATGGCTCATCATCATCTTTAAAAAGCCCTATAACTTGGATCCGCAAGGAACCAAACGGAAGAACTATTACGTCAATGAATCCGTTGGTCTGGCCGCAGGCTTCCTATTGACAGCAATACACCAGGCAGGCTTGGTCTCGCTGACTCATACGCCCAGTCCCATGAACTTCCTTGAGAAGATATTAGACCGACCTCCCAATGAGCGCGCATTCTTATTGGTACCGGTAGGCTATCCCTCGGAAAATGCTGAAGTGCCTGATATTACCAGAAAGGGACTAGATGAAGTCGCCGTGTTTTATGACTGACCAGCCAAATTGATCGTCTCCGTTTTCAACGGGACAACATTCTCAAACTTTGTATTTCCTATGGATTGTACCACACCTTGACCAGACCGGTCAGAGATAATCTCTATACCTTGCCATTGACGACCGCAAGCATTGTGCAAAAAGGCATCATAGAGAATAAGTTTTCCACCCGGCATAACCGTGATTTTTCCATTAGGTGGTAAAGATACTCGCTGATGGATGGCCAGCTTACCTCCCCGCTGAATGATGATGTTGCCTTCGAGATCTTTAGCTCCATACCAAGCTATGGAGTCTTCTACCAGTATGCTCTTCTGAGCATTAAATTGGCACCATTGTTTGATCAGAAATTTGCGTTGCAAGGATTTTATCCGGCCAAAATTATAGTGGATCTTACCCAGCTGACAGGGTGTCCAGGCATGTTGTTTGGCGTTGTAGTCCATGAGGTTGTTTGATGCCCCAGTATCGCAAGGAGGTTCTTCAGTCCGATTCCAGCAATTGCTGTTTCTGGGAGTATCATCACAACCATCATCGGTATTCCAAGAATGTTTCAGCCCCAGCACATGACCGATCTCATGGTTAATCAAACCATCGAAGGCTTTTGGTGGTTTGCGGGTCTCGAAAACACCGGCAATCTTAACACCACTGCCCAAAGCAATTCCAGCTGAAGTAACGGCGTAGGTTTCGGAAGCCACACTATCCGGATGATGTGGCATCACAAAAATATTAATGATCGAATCTAATCCGACACCATAGGTTCTGATCACATCACGACTATAATTGTTTCGATTTTTTCCCCGGCTGACAAAGGAATATAATTGATCGTCAAAATGACAATAGATCCCGTTTTCATGTTCAAACCCTTCCGAGGCGGTCAGTACATACCGATACCTTGTGGGTAATACGGGGGTCTCATTGCCTGCTGGTAGCCACATGGGCTGATTTTCGGCCAAGTTCTTGTTGGCTTCTTCGACCAGATCTTCACCAAATTGTTTGGCCCTCGTGCCATAATAGTTCTTTGTGCTGTCTGCATTGTTCATAAAGTGAACATTGACACGCAGGTAACGCATCGGGGTATTTTCAATGTAGTGTGTATCGGGGATATAGTGACTGGCACTGTGGCTGGGAACAGAAATGTCCAGCTTTGGTTCGGTCTCTATGATCTGATCTAAACCCACAATGCGATGGATGTGGACGGAACGGCATGCGGGTTGGAGAAGGATCCAACCGGTGATCAAACCTAAACTCACATATTTAATCCTCCACATATACTGATTGCCTGACCCGTGATGTATGAAGAAGCTGAAGAAGCCAAAAACAAAGCCAAGTCAGCGATCTCACTGCCCTGACCCATTCTCTTTAATGGGATATTGGCAAGAAAAGTTTCTTTGACTTTTTCGTCGAGCTCCGCAGTCATTTCGGTAGCGATATATCCGGGTACAATGGCATTGCACCTGATTTGTCGTGACCCGACTTCCTTTGCTATGGACTTGGTAAAACCAATAATTCCAGCTTTTGAGGCTGCATAATTGGCTTGGCCGGCATTGCCAAAAACTCCTACGACCGAGCTCATATTTATGATTGAGCCGCTGCGATTTTTAAGCATTGGCCGGAGGGCATGTTTGGTAAGATTAAATACAGACTTTAGATTGGCCTGGATCACGCGATCCCATTGGTCTTCAGACATCCGCAACATAAGGGTATCGTCGGTAATGCCAGCATTGTTGATTAAAACGTCTATTCTGTCAGAAGTAGAAATCACCTGATCCACCAGTTGCCCAGCCGCCTCAAAATCAGCTGCATCCGATTGGATCGCGGTCACGGTGGTGCCCGGAAGTGACTGTACCAAGGCATTTGCTTCCTCGGATGATCGACGGTAGGTAAAATAGACATGAGCACCTTCTTCGGCAAAACGCCTTACCAGTGCCGAACCTATACCCCTTGACCCCCCAGTAATGAGGCAGATTTTATCTTTTAGTGTCATTTCCCCTTTTTTTTGTGGATTCGAAATTTGGGAAAAAAATCTGAGATGAACATTGACCTTCTTCCCAGATCAGGCCAAACGAGGGTTACCTTGATCCATATTAAGAACTCACCAGGCTGTGGTGATTGGCATCAAATTTGTGCGATTTTCCCTAGTGAATGTTTTGGTACTCAATGTTTCCCAAAGACAAAGTACCTTTAAAAGAAGTCGAGTGTAGGCATACATTCGACTTTTTTTCTGGCTGACTCTTAGCATCTCAGAAGATATGCCTACCTTATTTCAGACAAAAGCCAAGTATGACCGTTCAGACCAGCACTTCCTATACCGCTACGGTACGTAGTTTCATTCCGCTGCTTTACGTAGCCTGGGCCGATGGATTGCTCAGTCCAAGTGAAGTCCAGCTTATACATAACCGGATTAATGACTTACCTCACCTTACCGATGAAGAAAAAGAGCTTTTGTTTCGATGGTCTGACCCTGCAGATTGGCCAGACAGTCAGACCTTTAAAGACTGGATGAGCCTATTGAAAGAGACTGGAAAGAAGGTAAAGTATCAATCCCTTCAATCTATTGTGGAATTGGGTATTGCGATGTCCCGTCGTTCCGAAATAGGACTTCGGGACACCGAGGAGGCAGCCCTTCGTGAGACTTTGCAAAAGTTGGAGGAAGAACTGGAGTTACCAGGTCTTGCCCGATTTCGATCAATCGCTCGACCCGAGTATGTCCCTGGGCCTTCTGTACCTACTGTCCGTACGTCGGACCTACAATCTATATTGGATGGTGAAAGCGCCACAATCTTGTCAAGATTGAAGAGATTGCTTAGCGACCCTTTTTTTGAAATTGAGAACATCCGTGAAAAGGAGCCCTACCGGCAGAAGGTTCTCTCATGGTTACAGGCACTGGCCAGACAAGGTTATGGTTCGCTGGGTTTTCCATCAAAATATGGAGGACAAAACAGTATGATCAAGTATGCAGCGGTCTTTGAGGTATTGAGTTATCATGACCTGAGCCTGGCGGTGAAGTTCGGTGTCCAGTTTGGGCTCTTTGGAGGAAGTATTCATCATCTCGGCACAGAACGTCATCACGAAGCTTATCTCAAAGATGTAGGGACGGGTAATTTGCTGGGCTGTTTTGCGATGACCGAGACTGGACATGGCTCTAATGTCAGGGATCTTGAAACTACGGCAACGTATGATCACCAACGCCAAGAATTGATCGTTCATACTCCTCACGAGAAGGCAGGCAAAGAGTACATCGGCAACGCATTGCATGGAAAGATGGCCACGGTTTTTGCGCAACTGATTGTGGATGGTCAATCCCATGGTGTGCATGCGGTTCTGGTATCATTGCGTGATTCCTCAGGACAGTTATTGGAAGGAATACGGGTTGAGGACAATGGCTACAAAATGGGACTCAATGGGGTGGATAACGGACGCATCTGGTTTGATAATGTTAGGGTGCCAAGGCAAAATTTGTTGAATCGATTTGGTCGAATCACGGATAATGGTCGCTATGAAAGTCCCATTGAGAATCCCGGCAAAAGATTTTTTACCATGCTGGGAACGCTTGTCGCTGGGAGAATCTGTGTGGGTATGGGAGCATTGAGTGCTGCCAAACTTTCCTTGACCATCGCCATCAAGTACGGATTGCGCAGGAGGCAATTTGGACCAGACAACCAAGGTGAAGAAACCTTGATCCTAGATTATCCCAGCCATCAGAGAAGACTATTGCCTCGCCTCGCCACGGCCTACGCCATTCATTTTGCCCTAAAGCACTTGATCAACAGGTACGAAGGCAGGACAGAGGCCGATACTAGGGAGATCGAGACCCTAGCCGCCGGTGTCAAGGCATACGCCACTTGGTTTGCCAACGATACCATTCAGGAATGCCGCGAAGCTTGTGGTGGGAAGGGATATCTTTGGGAAAATCGCATTCCAACCATCAAAGCAGATGCCGATATTTTTGCCACTTTCGAAGGAGACAACACGGTATTGATGCAATTGGTGTCTAAAGGCCTGTTATCTGATTTTCGCGATGAGTTTGGCGGTGGCGGCTTTTTATCTGCGATCAAGTACTTAAGTCGTCAAGTAAGTGATTCGATGATCAGAATCAACCCAATATACAAGCGAAAGACAGACGCTGACCACCTCAATGATCCCCGTTTTCACCACCATGCATTTTCGTACCGGGAGCGTAAGACACTATTTGCTTTAGGTAGTCGAATGCGCAACATGTTTCGCAAAAGGATTACTCCTTACGATGTATTTCTTCGCACCCAAAATCACATGCTGACGCTGGCTGAAGCCTTTGTAGAAAGAAGTGTGTTGCAAGAGTTTCAGAAGGTAGTTTCTGATCATGAGGGCACTGTAGAAGGTGAGTCCTTAAATCACCTCTGTACCCTTTTTGCCCTATCAACTATAGAACGGCACAAAGGTTGGTACCTAGAACACGATTATCTCGAGGGTATAAAAACCAAGGCTATCCGCCGTAGAATTGACCGATTATGTGCCATGGTAAGGGAAGATGCTTTAACACTCATTGATGCCTTTGGGATACCTAACGCTTCACTGGATGCTCCCATTGCCATGCCATAATCGTATCGTTGGTGTTGTGTGCAATTGAGATAATTTTAAAGTCTAGAGTAACAGCGTGGTAACGATTGAGGTTTTACCCAGATCGATTTTATTCGATTCGGCGATAAGAATACCCATGTCCTAATACAAACAAAATGCTTTTTGAGCTAATCCGGTCAAGCCGGCCCACCATTCCTTCAACAAACACTAATAGCACAAAAATGTGCGAGAATTGTTTAGAGAAAATCATATGTTGACAATGTGAGCACGATCAGTGTATTGCTCTAGTGCTTCGACCCGATTACCATGGAATCATAGTTAAATCACAATGACCTTATTTGGTATTGACAGGAATCATCTAATTAAATCTTTCTTTCTCATAGTGCTTGTACTCGACTTGGCATATTCCTTCTATCAACACTATAAGATGCCTGTCGGAGGTGATATTGCTCAGATCGTAGTACCGACGCCTGGCCACGGATACTATCAGGTTTTACAGGACCCATTAGGATTTGGCGTCTTATTAGACAATAAAATCTATAGCAATCCAAATCGCTTTTTTGTCCATTGGATTGCCTCAAGCTATTTCCTTCATGTACCGTTGTTCTTGCAAATCATGGGTTTCCCCGATCGACAGTATCTATTTCTCTTGTGCGCTGGTAAAGCTTGTAACTCAAGTTCTGCTCTTATACCTCTTGATATTATATTGTGGCGCACATGAAAAATCAACCACTGAACTATTGCTTGTTGCTGTGCTTCTTACACCTCTATTTCAGACCTGGGGTTACAACCGGATTATCGGTATTATTGACCAGTCGGTGATCTATACCTTCTTTTATGCGGTTCCTATTACTTTGCTGCTCTGGTTTTTTCTTCCATTCTATAAAAATGCACATCAAGGTTTTCGTAGGAATGTCCATCATATGAAAAAGATTGGTTTGGTGGTTTTTTATGTTGGTCCTTTCCCTCAGTGGACCACTGGTGCCGGGAGTGGTTCTCATCATATGCCCATTGGTACTCCTTAGTTTAACTTTGAAGAATCTGAGGAATTGTCCAAATAGGCTTAGATTGGCTGTCATCCTAGATGGTGTAAAGGGCATCGATAAGGATATCCTTTTCTTGTTTGTCATTTTCATGTCATTTAGTATTTATTCCCTCTACATCGGGTCTCATAACGCATTAAATTTTGCTGATCCTATTGATCTTTGGACCCGCTATCTCAGGATCCCTTTCGGTTTGTTTACATTGATTACAACCAAATTAGCATTGCCAATTTTGTTGGTGTTTATTGGGGTTAATTTGTTTTTACTGCGAAAAAAATTTGGTGGAGCCGAGGGTGATAAAATCTTTGCCATGGCCAAGTGGATTGGAATATTCTCGATTTTGTACATACTCTTACTTCCACTGGGTGGCTTTAGAGTCTACCGACCAAATATAGTACGTTACGATACCATGCTACCTATCACGATTAGCCTCTTTTTTCTTTATGCACTCTCCACTTCATTCATCATCAAGCAATATCATGGTAGGCATCGTGTTTTTTATCTCTCATTCGTAATCTTATTCTTATTAATCTTCGCCAATGCTGATGGTTTGAAAACAGATGGCTACATCTGTGAAAGGCTTGCTTTGGAGACCATAGCACAATCAAAAGCCTCCGTCGTGGTCTTACCTGATGACTGTCCGGTACTTGAATTTCGCATTGTTCGTGACCCAGAGCACTCAGTCTTAAAGGCCGACCTATTGCACCGATGGAATGTCACTAAGACTCCAAAACTATTTTATCAAGATACTTTCTCACAATAGATTATTGTACCCAATTAGATTGAACCGCTTCATTAACTGCATTGATTGATGAGGTGCTGCCCTTTTTGTCTGGTCGAGATGGGATATTCTTTTATTTTATTGTATGAAAGACGGGCAGGGAAGTAATTGCTGGAGGAGAAGCGCATGCATTTTATAAACTTTGAATAAATACCTGAATCAATGAGATCAATATGTACACTGATCTTTGTAGTGTATTGTTGCATTATCAAGGGGCAGCAAGCCATGCCGGCAGAGACCTATCAACAAGCTGAGCGTATGCTTTCGTTCAACACTTCAGCATTGGTTGACCGGATGTTCGTGAAACCCAATTGGCAATCTGATGACCAATTTTGGTATTGCAATCTCTTTGCCGATGGCAAAGAGTACGTCGTATATGATATTCAAGAGCAGTCCCAGGTCAAGTATGGACGGAGGGAAGATATCCCGGGCTTTGTTGAAGAGACTCCTAAACACAATCCCAACTTAGAGGTGCTGTCTCCAGATGGAACCAAGGCCGTTTTTTTACGTAATTGGAATCTCTGGATGCGAGATGTCAATAGTGGGACGGAGAAGCAATTGACCTTTGATGGCATCCAAAACTTCGGCTACGCTACCGACAATGCCGGATGGAGACAGAGCGAACGGCCCGTCATAATCTGGTCGTCCGATTCTAAGAAAGTCGCAACCTTTCAGCAAGATCAAAGGCATGTATCCAGTATGTATTTGGTAACCACCAATGTGGGGGAACCAAAATTGAAGAGTTGGAAATACCCCTTGCCACAGGATGAGGAAATCATTAAGATTCACCGGATCATCATCGAAGTGGATGGTCCAAATGTGATCCGGTTGGATTTGCCGCCCGATCCCCGGCGCGGTACGTTGTGTGATGATATTTCGTGCACTGGCAAATTTGACGATAACCAGTGGAGTGCTGATGGCAGTCAATTGATGTTTGTGTCCACATCGCGGGATCACAAGATCGCTGAGTTAAGGCTCGCTGATGCATCCAGTGGTAAAGTACGCGATATCCTGAAGGAGGAGGTGGAAACACAATATGAATCCGGTCAGGGCGAGATCAACTGGCATTGGTTGGAAAAAGAGCAAGCAGTGATCTGGTATTCAGAAAGAGACAATTGGGGTCATTTATACCTGTACGAGGTTCCATCTGGCCAGTTGAGACACCAAATCACCAAGGGGAATTTTGTTGTGACCAGATTGTTGCACGTAGATGAAGCAACAGGAGTTTTATTTTTTGAGGCCAATGGGAAAGAAGCCGGTAGGGATCCTTACTTCTCTCATCTCTATCGTATTGATCTTTCGGGTGACAATCTGGAATTACTTACACCTGAGGATGGCCACCACCAGATCTATTTTTCTCCTGGAAATAAATATTTCATAGACAATTATTCACAGCCAGACATTCCACCTGTATCGGTACTGCGCGATCTGGATGGGAAGCTGCTTGATACGGTGGAACTCGCTGATATTTCCAGGCTACTAGCTGTCGGTTGGAAACCGCCGGAGCCCATCACTGTAAAATCCTTTGGAGATACTTACGACTTGTATGGACTGATGTACACACCAACGGATCTGGACTCCAGTAAAAAGTATCCGATCATTAATTATATCTATCCCGGACCCCAAGGGGGGAGTGTGGGCAGTAGGGCTTTTGACCCTGGCAGAAGGGATCATCAGGCACTTGCAGAATTGGGATTTGTCGTAGTGGCCATAGACGGCACCTGCAATCCCGGCCGGTCAAAGGCATTTCACGATCTATGTTATGGAGAAATGGGCACCAATACTTTGCCGGACCAAGTCTATGGAATGCAACAATTGGCAGAGCGCTATGTCTTTATTGATCTGCAGAAAGTAGGCATTTGGGGACATTCCGGAGGTGGTTTTGCAACTGCAGCCGCTATGTTTACCTATCCGGAATTCTTTGATGTCGGTATTGCCGAATCGGGAAACCACGACAACAGAAATTATGAAGACGATTGGGGAGAGCGATACATCGGTCTCTTACAAGAGGACGATTCCACGGACAATTATGCAGCACAAGCCAATCAATTGTACGCACAAAATCTGAAGGGTAAATTACTGCTTGCTCATGGGGGCATGGATGACAATGTTCCACCATACCATACCTATTTGGTGGTGGATGCCCTGATAAAGGCCAACAAGGATTTCGATTTGCTCATCCTCCCCAACGCACGTCATGGTTTTGGCAGTGATGGCTTTTATATGATGCGTCGCAGGTGGGATTATTTTGTAAAGCATCTATTGCATCTCGAGCCACCTAAAGAGTATAAGATCAAATACCAGCCCGATCCTCGTGTGAGCGGTACTTAGTTTGAAGTTCTGGACTTATATCATTGATGCAGGGAATGATGGTGACCCTTTGGCCGGTATCTCTCAGCCGACCATTTCAGCTTAACTGACTATGGTCATTGCTTTTTCCCCAAATAAGTGTTAACTCTAGGGAATATTTAAGGGCATCTCTTTTTATTTCAGTTTCTGGCCCAACGGCGACTTTCTCAGGTCGTAGGTGGAAACAGGGAGATGTCCAAAACTAAAAATAGAGAGTTATGGAACTTCCAGTAATTATAGCCCTGATTGCAGGTGCTTTTATTTTAAGTGGTGTGCGGGTGGTCTTTGAATACAAACGTGCCCTAAAATTTCGCTTTGGTAAGTACATTGAAACCCTTGAACCAGGTTTGAGATGGATCATTCCAGTCATCGAAAGTGCGCAATTTGTCGATATCCGGGTCATTACGATCAATATATTATCACAGGAAGTAATGACTGAAGACAATGTGCCATGTAGTATTGATGGCGTGCTCTTCTTCAGGGTAGATGATCCGGAGCGGGCCGTATTGGAAGTCGAAGATTACAAATTTGCCATCACGCAGCTTGCCCAGGCGGCACTCCGAGATGTATGTGGCAAGGTGGAATTGGACACGATCTTATCGAAAAGGGAGGAAATTGGCGACAACATTCGCAAAATCGTTGAAGAAGAAACCGCTGAATGGGGTATCCTGATCATTGATGTGAAGATTAAAGACATCCAATTGCCGGAAAATATGCGCCGGATGATGGCTAATCAGGCGGAGGCAGAGCGGTCGCGAAGAGCCCGGGTTATCTTAGCCCAAGCCGAAGAACAAGCCGCAACCAAACTGATGGAAGCGGGAAAAATCATCGATCAATCTCCATCGGCGATCAAGTTGCGCCTGTATCAGACTCTGGCCAATATTGCCTCAGAGAAGAATTCAACAATCCTGTTTCCATTCCCTGAAGAGGTGCTGCCCAGGCGGCCGGATAAGAAAAATGGGATGGTAGATCGGGATCAGTTGAGCATGCACGATTCGCACAGTTAGGCTTAGTCTCGCTGTGATCCACCCTTCCACATCGACCGGTAGATCGGTGATGTGATCACTATGTGGATTTCTAAGTAAAAAGATCAAAGATCAATATTCCTGGTGCCTTGACTGTTCCACGGTCCTACATGGCCGGTCCGGGTCATGATGTTGGAAATTCTCATTGTACCAATCCCATTTCCGGAGTTGTGGGAAAAGTAAATAGGTATTGTCGTCTATTTCCTTTTGGGTTTCAGAACCGTGAGCCAGATCCTCAAAGAGTGGATCATATCCCTGAGATTGGGACATTTTTCATATCATTATCGAAATACTTCGATGTAGATGGACCCAAGTAAAGATGCATTTGGCCAAGAGATGTGGGCTTATTTGCAGGGCCAGAAGTCATATGAAATTATTGAAAGAGATGATGGCTATATTGATTTGTCGGAAGGTGCGCCAGCGTATTTTGCTGAGTTTAGTGATTGGCCAGAAATTCAAAGGAAGGCGATAAAATATGTGAAGGGTAAAATACTAGACGTAGGTGCTGGTGCCGGGCGTGTTTCACTCTATCTCCAGGAACAAGGATTTGAGGTCATGGCAATCGATAATTCCCCACTGGCGATCAGGGTTTGTGCCGAGAGGGGAGTGAAGGAGCACGAAGTTCTACCTATTGAAGAGGTTGGAATGATCAGATCAAAACCTTTTGATACGATCATTATGTTTGGAAATAATTTCGGACTTTTTGGTGCCCGTAAAAAAGCACAGTTAATTTTGGAAACTTTTCATCAGATAACCAGCCCCAGGGCCCAAATAATAACAGAAAATATTGATCCGTATCGTACGGATGATCCTGTACATCTTCAATATCATATTTTCAATAAAGAAAGAGGGAGAATGCCAGGTCAGCTACGAATTAGAGTTAGGTTTAGAAATTATATTGGAGATTGGTTTGATTATTTACTTGTTTCAAAGGAGGAATTGAAAGAGATATTAGAAGGAACAGGCTGGCAAGTCAAGAACTTTATTGATTCCGGTAATACGGCATATTCTGCAATCATTGAAAAAGAAGGATTTAATTAGTTGTCTAAGGATTAGCCATGCTCATTCAATTTCGCCCAGTCTAAATCCAAAATATTTCAAAACCGATCTCACTCAGAGGATATTAGAGGTGCCCTAATGGGGAAGGTCAATTATTGTTAAGATCTGTGTTTTATACCTAGCACTATTAATATGAGAAAATATTCAATCTCAGACTAATGGTCATGCGAGATAAGATCTGGTCACCATGACCTTAATACTTTCCGTCTTTGTAAAAACCACCGTAAAAGATTATATTTAGAGGGAAAGCATTTGCGAGGATCTTGACTTTCTCAAAGCTCTATATTCTATTGGCTGGCATTTTTTATCTGCCGGGATTTTCTGGTCTTGCTCAAGACTTGAGTTCTGGCTCAGAGTTCGATCTAGTGATTGCTGGTGGACGAGTAATGGATCCCGAAACTGGCTTGGATAAAGTAATGAACTTAGGGATTCATCGGGGTACCATCACTGCAATGTCAGACTCGCCGCTAGAGGGTAAACGCGTGATAAATGCTGATCAGCTGGTTGTATCACCCTGGTTTTATAGATCTTGACACATACGCTCGCTTGGCTCGCTTTCATGAAAATGATAAACAATATGAATTACGCAATTACATCAGGTGTAACTTTTACAAAGTTTGGGTCTTTATTTAAGTCAATAGGATTGGCCTTGGTCTTATACTTTATTCCCCAGATATACCCAAAGGAAAAGCTGGACCCAAATATACAGGAGATGTTTTCTATAGCAGCATCGATTGATACACTGGATCAGCGTACCGGGTCAATGGAACCTCTGCCAGAACTAAAGCGCGGCCTTAACGTGTTCTACTACGACCCGGGATGGGGTGAACTGGATCCGTTGTCGCCGGGTAGCACTCGCCAGGCACGCTGGCGATTCCAGAAGCAGCACTTCGAGGAGATCCGCAGGGGCGGTTTCGACTTCATTCGGGTGAACCTGCGAACGTTTCGCCACATGATTGTTGATTACGATTTCTATACCATGGACGCGGAATACCATTGCTGCAGACCTTCTTTCCTCGAGGTTGTCGATTGGATCGTCGAAAGTGCGACCCAAGCCGGATTATCAGTCATTCTAGACGTGCACGATTACGAGTTATGTGGGGAGAATGCGGATGCATGCCATCAACGGCTGTTGGCCTTCTGGAGCAATGTCGCGGAGCGGTACCGGGATGCACCTCCATCGGTGTTGTTCGAACTCCTGAATGAGCCTGTCGGCAAGATGGATGCCGACACGTGGAACGCGGTATTCCCGGAGATCCTCGCCCTGGTACGGCAGGGGAACCCGACGCGCCGTGTGGTCATCGGCCCGTCAAGGTACAGGAACTATAACATGCTTCCCACCTTGAAACTGCCCGAGGACGATCCGAATATCATTGCCACCTTCCACTACTACAACCCTGCTCAATTCACCATGCAGGGTAATCGATTTGTTTCGACGGAGACTGGCGTCAGCTGGGGGAGCGAGGCCGACCATTCCCGTATTGCGGAGCACTTCAACGAAGTGGCGGAGTGGTCGCGGGCGACAGGTTTCCGGGTGCTTCTAGGGGAGTTTGGCGTGGTCGCCGATGTCGGCATTCCAGTATACATGCGCGCAGATTATATCGATGCGGTCGCACGGGAAGCCGAGCGGCACGGATTCGCTTGGGCGTTCTTTGAATTCTCGGAATCACCGGACCCTGGGCGAGAACCCAGCCATCTCGTTTGGGACATGGAAAAGGATGCCTGGGTGGCACCGATCCACCGGGCCCTAATTCCAGAGAAGTGACAGATCGTAATCAAGTCAGTGGCAGGCTGCAACTAAAAAAAGGTCACAAAGGCTTCTGCTTTAATTTGTTCTTCCATTTTTCCATATGGATTCGATGTCTTCTAATGCCGATAGGCTTTCAAGCGGATTAGAATTCAAAATAAGAACGTTGCCCTGTTTCCAACTTCCAGAGATCCTCTGCCCTCGATGGGCAAATACTTGGCTGCATTGCCGGTTGCTGTTTTCAGAACTTCGATCAAAGGCAGACCACTTCTGTGGTATATTTCCAATTCTCGAATTAAATCGGTACCGAAATTGACATTATTATTGGGAGGGTCGTTCCCAGCTACAATTGGAATTCCAGCTTCATAAAGCTTAAAAATATGTGCTTCAAACTTTTCATCAGGGTAAAGGAAATGCTCTTTACCGTATTCGATCTCCTCTTGACTATAAATGGTATCTGTTTCTAGGTCTGCGTTGGCCCTTTTCTGAAGTAGGACTGTCGGAATAATAAATAATTCTGCCTCCTTTAAGGCATCAATTTTCTCCTTAGTAAGTTCTTCATCCCAGGTCCATAGGTGAGCATAGCCATCGGGTTTGAATTTTGCCAGTCCAACCGCATGTTTAAGATCGAGTATGTGTATGATACATTGATATCCTCGATCATGACTAACCTCAATAATCTGCTGAATTTGTTTATAGGAAAGTGATGGTATTTGCTTATAACCCCTGTCTATGATAAAATCACCAAAATCATAATCTTGTTTGACCACCTTAATGACATCCGCACCATTCCTGATTCTATTGTCTACTGCCTGCACAATGGATAAAGAGTCGTTAATAGGATCGATTTTTTTCATGTGGCTTGGGTACCCACCTTCGACACTTATTAATGGCCCCGATCCAAAGTAATCGGCATAACCCAAAGAATCTCTGTAAGTTCTCAGCCTAGCATCCAATCGTGGATCTCCTTGATGAAGATCAAAAACAGTAGTAATACCCGCAGTGTAACTTTCCCGAATATCATCTAAATGCCAAACATGGGTATGAGCGTTGACCAGCCCCGGCACTATAAATTTTCCGGTGCCATCAATGATCTTCCTGCCATTGAGCTCACTCTTGCTAATATTAGCAATGAATTGACTATCGATTGCAATATTTACGATGCCCCGATCTTCATTACCATCAAAAAGTCGAATGTTGTGAATTACGACATCGTAACTTTGAGGGTTATTATCTTGACAAGCAAATAAAAATACCAGAGGTAAGAATAGAGCTAAACTTTTCATTGGTTTTTAAATGACAGAATCAGGTGCTGGTATCATTATGCTTAATTATTCTAGATCTGCAAAATGCTTTCATTGACTCTTGCTCGTTTTTTTAACATAAAATGGTGTTTTTATTGTTGAGTTCATCAGAAGTTGAGCGAGTCCTTACCTAGAAAGATAACCAATTATCAGACGTTAATCAATCTCGCTGCTGGTCAGTACGATCAAAAAAATGTGACTGCATAGTTTTATAGAGACTAACCAAAATAGGCACGTCCTCGAAACATTATAATGCTGATTTTAGTGGGTATTTCATCAGCCCAGAGCTAGTGCTTCCTTCAAGAAGGAGGATAGCCCTGAGTGATCGGTTCTATGTGAGGATTTTGACGATGGAGAGATGCCGGAAAGTAACACCAACAATAGTATTTGATATTTTATGAGTGAGCACCAATAGTAATTCGAACCCCGGTAAATGAGGAGGCAATAAAGTACACGACGACAAACTGTTTTCAGCAACCGTTCAATCGCCAATGATAAGAGATGTGAAATGTAGTGCATCAATCTACCCCTTTAGTCGGCCATGGCCAGCCATCATTGATGGAGAGCCTGAGGGTATTTTCACAGTGCAATTCCCATAAATTCGCTAAATTGAATTCATCCCATCAAGTAAGTAATGGCGATGTTTTCCAACTTTGACCACACTGGGCGTGAAAGAATCATTTATTTTTTCATGATTTCTCTCTTGAGCACCTTTCTGTGGATCAAAGCCAAAAATCCAGCGGAGGTTACTTTAGAAACGGATTCGATCATGGCTGGCATTCCAATGTGTGCACCGATACCGCAAGTGCAGAAGAATATTTTTTCCGGCTTGATTTCTTTATTTGACTCTGAGAAAAACCTGGTCGTACCGAACGACAACACTAAATCAGGTGGCAGCACAGAAAATGGGGTCTTCAAAATCGACCTCGAAGCCAGACAAGCTTCCTGGCGGCCTGACAATGATTATGACCAGCCCATTCCTGCACTTGCCTTCGCAGAATTGGGAATGTCTCCACAAATCCCGGGGCCATTTTTAAGAGTGCGTCAAGGCACGCATGTCATGATTACTATCCGGAACAGTATTCCTGATACAGCTTACCTGGGCTTACCAACGCCAAGATTTCAAAGAGAGAACACCTCTTCCACTGCCGGCAATAATTTATTTGTACATGGTTTGAGGGCTGGCACATCCGAAAATGATACGCTGATCATCCCTTATGGTAGGACCCGGGTTCTTGAATATCAAGCCAACAAACCTGGCACTTTTTTGTACTGGGCCGCCATGTCGCCCATTGATATCGATGCACGTACAGGTACAGATGCACAATTGACTGGATTGATCGTGGTGGATCCACTTGATACTAGAGTCGATCCGGATGAACGATTCTTCGTCATCACCCATGGTGATATTTTTCCCGATACTGCACACGACCGCGACCGGCAAGATTTTCACGACCCGGCCATCAATGGCCTTTCCTGGCCTTACACCGAGAGGTTGGTTTATTCCATCCATACGCAAGTTAAATGGCGTTGGATCAACGGTTCTCATTCTCCCCATCCCATGCACCTGCATGGATTTCATTTTCGGACAACTGCACGGGGTGATGGCCGGGGTGAAGTTCTCTATCCCTCCGATGAGATACAACATTCCGTTACCGAACTGATACAGCCTGGAGGCTCTATGCGAATGGAATGGATTCCCACCCGTGAAGGAAATTGGATGATGCACTGTCACATACGCGATCATGTCATACCGATGTATCCCCGAGACCCAGCCTTACAAGAACACGATCTTGAAGATGTAAGCCTGCATGCCCTGCATGCCATGGATGGTCTGGTGATGGGCATTACCATTACTGATTCCGTAGTCCATCAACCCGCCAGACCTGAGCCAGATCAGGTGCTGCGCTTGGTGGCTGATGAGATCCCTGTGGAAGACTCCGATCTGAAGGTTCAGGGTTTCACTATAACTGAAAGTAATATGGACCCGGTCGCTAAACTTTCGGTGCCCGGACCGATTCTCTTCATGCGAAAAGATAAAACCACGGCTATTAATGTAGTGAACAGACTGTCGGACGCCACAACGATACACTGGCATGGTATGGAGATCGACAGTTATTACGATGGTATTGCCGGATGGAGCAGAACCGGTACCAAAGTGGCACCGCTGATCGCTCCAAATGACTCATTCTTGGTCTACATGACACCACCACGTGCCGGTACCTACATCTACCATACCCATATGGATGAGACAGAGCAAATCATGGCGGGTATGTATGGGCCCTTGATTGTTTTAGATACAGAGGAGGTGTATGACACCAGTCGTAACCGGATTATTGTCTTTGGCAATGCCATTGAAGATCAGGAATATCGATTTTTGACAATCAATGGATCCAGCAAACCGGCATCCCTGTCCGGTAAAGTTGGTATCGATTACAGGCTGCGATTCATCAACATCACGGAGGGCTCCACCCTGTATGTATCTCTGGAGCAAGACGGTAGATCAGGCACTTGGCTACCCTGGGCAAATGACGGGGCAGATCTACCAGCTGCTCTGCAAACCGATAAAGAGGCTAAATTTGCCATTAGTGCTGGCGAGACCTACGATTTCATTTGGATCCCACAAAAGTCCGGAGAAGCATCGATTGTCATTTTCTTTCCCTATGCCACCATTCCCGGAGATGAAACGGCTGAGTTGTCTTTTACAATCAGTTGACCCGGATAGAATGAACTTCGTTGTTCTTCATTGATCATAGCTAACCAATTTTCGTCGGTTTGAGGTAGCTCATCAAACCTACCGGTTCCGATTGCAATGAAACTGAAGGTCAAAAAACTTACCTCCCAATCAAAGGCACCTGCTTTTTAGAATGGCGAAGCCATTCTGTCCGAACCACGAACGGGGTTTTTAGAGGTACCCTAATAAAGCATTATTTCAAATTACCTGATCTTCTGCCTTGCAGCAGGCGACTTCCCTTTATAAACATACCAGCTGTACCCTATCTCAAACTAATTTTGGCTTGTTCTTTAAAACTCGCAAAATCGATTCCATCCCACACTGCCCGATAATGGGCTTTTAAATCTACAGGATCCCCATTTTCATCTTCCAAGGTGCCCATCGCGTTAAATCCAAACGCATTGGCGTTTTTAGGATCCTCACGAAGGAAGATTTCAAAATCGTTGTCCGTCAGTACGAAATTGGCATTTCCACTAGCTAATCTTGGTGTGTTGGCAAAGAAGTCACATAGAAATTCATTGATGATGCCATCGTATACTTCGACATAGGTCTCTCCTTTTGCCAGAATCTGCCTTCTCAGGTCATCATTGGGGATGTTGACCTCTTGGATGGGGATCAATTCCAAGGCATCAAAATTGGGAAAAGGATTACAGAAGCCCGCATTGTCGGCTCCAATTGAAGCAGTTAGTCCTGTTTTGAAATCGATAAATAGGGTCGCCAGGACCTCCTCTCCGTTCCGCGATACAATAAAACCCGATTGTGCCGGAGCATTGTGCCTGCTGTTTGACTGGGCAATGGGATGCAATTCTGATTGCTCAATGGATATTGCACTTACAGGAATAGCCAGTTCAACCGGTTCAATTTCGCAGGAAAGTAAGAGGGTGCTGAGTAACGGAAGGACAAATAACTTTTTCATCTTTTTTCTAATTTGATTTTTAAATGTGTTGCATGGGAAGGTAGTGAGGCTGCTCCTTTGATGCTTGTACTATTCTTCCAAAAACCAGGATAAATCATGCAATGGCAAAAGGCCTGGATGATTACAAGCACCGAGTGGCCACTGAACCACTCGTCGAAAATGCGAGCGAAATTTTTTCTTTCGTGTGGGTGACCTTCGCCTGAGATTTGCCACTAGTATTGCACACCATACCAATTTTTTGGTAACACAAAATCTTTAGATCGTGAAGAAGATTCTTTGATCATCAGGAAGGTGTGATCCAACTATTTTTTACTGAATCATAGGTAAGTGATGCATCTGTACCCTGGCAAGTGCAGTTGCTCGCAACTCTCCTGCCGGGTGATACTCCTTATTTAATCTGCTGGATATTTGGTTTCACTCCAACAAGTGCGATGAACGGAAAAAGGTCGCCAGCGAGTAATTGTGGATACCAGTGGTATCTACTGATGTCCTACGTGGCCTTTGATCACACTGCTGAAACATGAACTGCTTGCTAGGTGGTCATGTGACGAAATAATCCTGGTATTTGACAGAATAGTACCAGCAAATAATCAGACTTTCCTTGATCTTGAAAGATGTGATGGGACTGCAAGTCAAAACAAAATTGTCATGCAACAGATTAAGCTCTACTCATTCACCCTAATCGTATTGTTGATTCATATCAGCAATTTCCTATCTGCTCAATCAACAGTCACGGGAATCGTGGTTGATGACCAGGGTCGTAGTTTGATGGGCGCCACCGTCTCGGAAAGAGGTGTGCGATCCTATGGAACGGTCACCGATGCTGATGGTAGCTTTGCCCTAGCTGTGGCGTCGAAGGCAGTGATTATCATCCGATATGTTGGATTTATCGACCAAGAATTTCCGGTTGATACTTCCTCGCACCTGAAGGTTGTAATGAAGCCTGGACTTCATTTGTCGGAGGTTGTGGTGACGGCGCTGGGCATCTCCAGAGAACAAAAATCATTAGGCTACGCTGTTCAGCAAATAGAGCGGGATCAATTGACCTTGACCAGAGAGACCAATCTGGTTTCCTCGTTGGCCGGCAAGATTGCTGGTGTACAGGTTACTACCGCGTCCGGTGCCAGCATCGGCGGTTCGGCCAATATCCGCATACGTGGATCCAACGGACTTACCGGTGGTAGCCCATTATTTGTCGTGGATGGCACGCCCATTTCCAACAGTAATTTCTCGGCTTCGAATCTAGGCACTGATTTTGGTAATCTGGCCCAGGATATCAACCCGGATGATATTGACAAGGTCACTGTGCTGAAGGGACCTTCGGCCACTGCATTGTATGGCAACCGGGCGGCAAACGGTGTGGTCATGATCACCACCAAGAAGGGAAGTGCGGGTTCCGGACTTGGTATAACGATCAACTCGTCCGTAACCACACAGGACGTTTACCTCACTCCGGAATATCAAAACGAGTATGCTGGAGGCTACGATGGGCAATTGCAGGACTTTGTGGACCCGGTGGACGGCAGAAGCTATAAGGTATTAGAGTACTATGCCGACGAGAGCTGGGGACCGCGCATGGACGGCAACATGTACCGGCCCTGGTGGAGTTGGTACCCTGGAGAGCATTATGGTACGGAAATTCCTTTGGTTGCGAATCCCAATAATGTGCAGGATTTCTTTCGCACTGGTCTGATATTTAATAACAACGTGGCCTTGAATGGCAGCAACGATCTGGGATCCTTTCGTCTCTCATATACCAACATCCATCAAGATGGGGTGATGCCAAATTCTTCCTTGCGACGCAATAATTTCATGGCATCCTCATCCCTTAATCTCACCAATCGGCTTACTGTTTCTGCCAATTTAAATTTTGTTTCCACTGACGGTAAGGGAAGGCCGGAATTTGGTTATTCTACCAACAATCCTGTCTTGTCGTTTAATCAATGGTTTCAACGTCAGCTGGACATCCACCGGCTTCGAGATTACAAAAATCCCGATGGTACTTTCTCTTCCTGGAATATCCGTAGCCCGGTTAATTTGCGACCATTGTATTGGGATAGCCCTTTCTTCAGTTTATTTGAGAATTATTCAACCGACAGCCGTGAACGCTACTTTGGCAATGTAACCGCCACTTACGAGATTACACAAGATTTGAGTATTGAGGGTTCCTTTCGACGGGACCAGTATACCCAACGTATTGAAAAGAGAGGCGCTTCGGGTGGATTGGAGGAGGCGTTTTATTCCGAAAGGGTAGTTGATGCCACTGAGGATAATTATGATTTCCTGGTGAAGTACAACAAAGGTTTGAGGGGTTTTACCCTGGATGCCTATGCTGGCGGCTCGCTTAGAAACAATCAATACCACTCAAATTTTGCCGGTACCGTGGGAGGATTGTCGGCACCCAATTTATTTAATTTGAGAGCTTCGGTAGATCGGCCAAGTCTGAGCAGCTATATATCAGAAAAAAAAGTACAGAGCGTTTATGGAGCAGCAACGGTTGGATATCGAGGGATTCTCTATCTGGGTGGCACGCTCCGGAACGATTGGTCATCTGCCCTGCCCGTCGATCAAAATTCGTACTTGTATCCATCCGCTAATCTGAGTTTTGTTTTTTCCGAATTATTCAATAGCCAAATCATTTCGCTCGGCAAATTTCGGGCTTCATTCGCTCAGGTGGGCTCTGATCTCGGACCCTATCAGACCATTCAGACTTTTTCTGCTGGAAGACCTTACGGTTCAAATGCAAGTTTCGCTGTTCCTCGTACTTTGGTTAATGATGAATTGCGCCCAGCCCTTTCCAATTCGATCGAGTTCGGGTTGGATTTGCGCTTCCTGAACAACCGTTTTGGGGTGGATGTCACCTATTACAAGGAAAACAACAAGGATCAGATCCTTACCTTGCAGGTACCAGGGTCGAGTGGGTATTCTTCGGCCATCATCAATGCCGGCAATATCCAGGACCAGGGAGTTGAGTTGTCCATCCTGGCCACTCCTATTCGGTCTCGCAGGGTAAATTGGGAGCTGATATTTAATTTGGCCCGGAATAAATCCGAAGTCTTGGAACTGGCCGAGGGGTTGGATAACCGGGTGCTCAGTGGTTTTGCATTCATTACAATTAACGCTCCCGTTGGGGGAGAATGGGGAATGATGCGAGGCACCGCCTTTTCACGCGTCAACGGTGTTCCTGTCATAGATGAGGCAGGCCAGTATGTACCACTGCGTGATCAGGATCTTGGCACCTTCCTGCCAGATTACACAGGGGGTCTGGTCAACCGGGTTACTGTATTTGGAATTGAAGTAGCAGCCTTTGTTGATTTCCAGATTGGTGGCCAATTTCACTCCATCACCAAAATGTTTAACGCCTACTCCGGTCTGTCCATTGAAACCGTAGGTTTAAATGACAAGGGTGTGGAGATCCGTGCGCCGGTATCCGAAGGAGGTGGTATCCGGGTGGACGGAGTACGCTCTGATGGAACTCCTCATACTGTTTATGTCACTCCGGAAGAACACTACAAGGGTCTTTTTTTTCTTCATGAGCGCTGGATATATGATGCTTCCTATGTCAAACTCAGAGAGTTGAGTATCGGTTATCGTTTATCTGAGGCAATGGTGGCAAAAATGCCCCTGACCTCGGCTAAGGTATCCCTGGTTGCCCATAATTTATGGCTGATTCACAGTGAAGTGGAAGGTATCGATCCCTCTGAGTTATCGCCCGGAAGTAATCCCTATGTCTATCATGAAACCGGCATTTTACCTGGAGTCCGTTCATTTGGGGTAAATCTGCAATTCGGTTTTTGAAGCCATCATTTCTTACCAAAAATGAATATAGCCATGAAAATTTATAAATCGAGGATAATTATCATCATCATTCTTTGTTCCCTTACTTATTTCCATTGTGGCAAATTTGAGGATATCAATATCGATCCGAACAATACCACGGAGGTTGCCCCGGAAACACTTTTGACCAACTCCCTGAGAACCGTCAGCTTTCTGATTGGAAATTTCATCCCCACGCTTTATGTACAGTACATATCAGAAATAATATACACAGAGAATTCCCGGTACAGTACCGTCAATTGGGATTTTAACTGGATTTATTCATCGGCGTTGATCAATCTGCAAAAGATCATTGAGCTCAACACTGCTGAAGACACCAGGGAGGCTGCGCTGCAAAGTGGATCCAATGCCAACCAAATTGCTGTGGCCCGTATTTTGCAATCCTACTTCTTCCTTCATCTGACCGACCGCTGGGGGCCGTTACCTTACTTCCAGGCACTGAAAGGACGGGAAAACTTCAAACCACCATACGACAGTCAGGAAGATATTTACCAGGGAATTTTTACAGAATTAAAGGAGGCTGCATTACAAATCGATGATGGACCACCGGTAAGGGGTGACTTTCTTTTTAATGGCGATATGGAGCGGTGGAAAAAGTTTGCCAATTCGCTCCGGTTAATCGCTGCTTTACGTCTTTCGAAGGTAGATCCAGGCACAGGCAAACGGGAATTTGTCGATGCAGTGAATGCCGGCCTCCCGGCTTCAAATGAAGAAAGCATTACGTATCCCTTCCTGCCGGAGAGCAGCAATGAAAATCCATGGTACTCACATTTCAAGACCCGTACCGATTTTGCCTTGAGCAATACACTTGTGGATATGCTGATTGCTTTGCAGGATCCCCGGCTGTTTTCATACGGTGATCCGACTGAAGCAAATGCCGATTACCGGGGTATGCCTTATGGGGTCGGAAATCCGGTCGACGACCCAGCCGGAGTATCTTTTCCCAACAGTGAGCACGTACGGGCTCAAGATGCCCCATTGCCCATTATCAGCTATGCACAGATTCTTTTTTCGATGGCTGAGGCCGCACATCTAGGATGGATTGATCGGGATGCCGGTGAACTTTATCAAGAGGCCATACGGGCATCGATGCAACAATGGTCGGCTTATGATGATGAAGCATTTAGCCAATACATGATCCAGGATGATGTTGCCTGGGATGAAGAGAATGCTGAAGCGCTGATTGGCATCCAAAAATGGATTGCACTATTTCCCCATGGTTTTGAAGCCTGGGCAGAGTGGCGCAGGTTAGATTATCCATTACTGCAGCCAGCTCCTGACGCTTTGAACGCAAGCCGTAGCATCCCTTTGCGTCAGGGATACCCAACCTCAGAACGGGATCTCAACAACGAGAACTGGCAACAGGCCATAAACACCTGGCTGGGAGGGCAGGATGCATTGAATGTTCCACTGTGGTGGGATGTGGATTAGGAAACGCAAAAAGCTAAGTTAATCGCAAGAATGCTCATGCAAGTATGCAGCAATATTGGATATAATATAAGGAAATGTTGATAGATGCGTAACCATATCACATGCGTTATCCCCATTTTAGTCCATCTAATTCTTTTCCAGTTAAATGGTCAAGAGCAGACTATTAATGTCAATGAGCAAGTTGGTCAATCGATCGTCTTAAGACATGATCAAAATACTTTGAATCTTGAATATGTCGCCCTTCACTATGACAATCCTGAGAAAATCCAGTACAAGTATCAGCTGTCGGGCTTGCATGATCACTGGATTGAGGCTGGCAATCAACGGATAGCGAGATTCACGGATCTACCGCCAGGTCATTATCAGTTTAAAGTACTCGCTGCCAACCCAGACGGTGTATGGTCAACTTCACCAGCGGTGGTAGATATCGTTATCCGGCCTCCATGGTATTGGACGACCTGGTCGAAGCTGTGCTATCTATCGCTCTTTCTGGGCTGTGTCGCCGGCCTGTATCAAATTCAATTAAGGAGAAGGTTGGAATTGGCAGAAACCGAAAAATTGCGGGAGCTCGATCAGGTAAAATCAAGATTATATACCAACATAACCCACGAATTTCGTACACCACTGACCGTGATTCAAGGATTGGCCCAACAAATCAAGGGCCAGGATAAGCTAAAAAATACCATTGAACGAAGCAGTGTAAATCTACTCAATCTGGTCAACCAGATGCTGGATCTTTCACGCCTGGATGCCGGTCAGATGCAAGCACAATATGTACAAGGTGATGTTGTGGGTTATTTGAAGTATCTCCTGCAGTCGTTTGAATCCATGGCCAGAAGTAATAAAATACGGCTTCATTTTATCGCCCAGATGGGTAGTTTCTACATGGATTACGATCCGGATAAAATGTTAAAGATTACCGCAAATCTGCTCAGCAACGCCATCAAGTTTACCGAAGCTGGCGGTGATGTCTACCTGATGGTCTCTACCAATGAATTAATACATGAACGGACAGATTGGAAATCCCGGATCAAAAGTATCCTGCCCACTAAGGAGAGCCTGATTCTGCAAGTCAAAGATACCGGCATTGGCATTTCGGAAGAGGACCTCAACAAGATCTTTGACCGCTTCTACCAGGTGCCGGACGGGGGTGGACACCATAAAAGTGAGGGCACTGGCATTGGCCTGGCTTATACCAACGAGCTGGTGCGGTTGTTGGATGGAGAGATCTATGTAGAGAGCGAAGTGGACAAAGGCAGTCTGTTTTCAGTGATTCTGCCGGTTAGCCGGGAATACCCTATGACCACCGATCCATTGAACTTTATGGGCTCAGGAGGACGCCAATATGAGAAACAAGACGTCGAACCCATTCAATTGCTGGAAAATGACGACAATTTACCATTGGTGCTCATTGTTGAAGACAACCCGGATGTTTTGGATTACATCATGCAGTGCCTCTTTGAAAGGTTTCGTTTGACCACTGCCAGAAATGGAGAACAGGCGATCAACAAGATCCTGGACATCATTCCCGATCTGGTAGTGAGTGATGTGATGATGCCGGCGAAGGATGGCTTTGCACTGTGTGACGAGATCAAAAATAATTTTCGCACCAGTCACATACCGGTAATTTTATTAACGGCTAAATCAGATGCGGTGTCCCGGATCACAGGCCTGCGAGCGGGTGCGGATGCCTACTTGAGCAAACCTTTCGATGCAGAGGAGCTGGTGGTGAGGGTAGAACAATTAATCGGTTCGCGCAGGCGCTTGCAGGAGCGTTATGGACAAGGCATTTCATCCATTAGCCTGCACACCAGGGATACCCAATACCAAAAAGAAGACAGTTTTATACTTGAGTTGCAAAGTTCAATTCTGGACCACCTGGAAGACGAGCAGTTTGATTCCGGCAGGCTTGCTCAAGTGATGGGTATGAGCCTTTCGCAGTTGTATCGAAAAATTAAGGCATTAACTGGAAAGTCTACAGCGGTCTACATACGTTCCATCCGGTTGACCCGGGCTTACGAAATGTTGCGGCAGACCGACAAGACGATCTCCGAGATTGCTTTTGAGGTTGGTTTCAAAGACGCAGCTTATTTCAGTAAGTGTTTTCGGGAGAGTTACGGTGATAGTCCCAGGAGTATGAGGAATTGACATATTAATACCAGATCGTCAAATTAATCGTGGATGATGTACTCGATGACTGGACGGGGGAGATTTTGATGGAAGGGAAGTGATGTAATGTATACAAGAAAAAGTCTGCAAATATCTGTAGAGAATCAATATAAGGTTTTGAGAAACTAAGATTAAGATATGAGTTCGTTTCTTACATCAAACCAGTTCTTAAAGCGGCAATTGCATATAAGTCCCCTTGTCTTTGCTGTTATGAGTTGTGCACTACTGCTTCTGATTTGTTTGCCTTTGTATTCCCAGCAATCCAGAATGACAACCTGGACGACCGTTAGTCAAAACATCGATGCGGATTCATTGCGAAGTAAACAATTCCGTTTCAGCGCATTGGTGAAATCCAATCCCTCAAATGAGTTTGGCCGGGCCCAGTTGTATTTTCGCGTAGATCGTGAATCCAAAAAGAAAGGTTTTTTTAACAACATGTCTGACAGACCAATCAAAGCGAACCAATGGAAGAGATTTGTCATCCAAGGAAAGATTGATGAAGATGCCGTAAATATTCAGTTTGGAATCATTGGTTTTAATCACGGAGAATATTTTATAGATGATGTGAGAATAGATGTCCACGATCATGGTAGTATCTGGAAGCCGATCAGGTTTCCAAATGCCGGTTTCGAAGAATCTCAAAGTAAGAATCCTTTAAATGGATGGGGAGGGCGAGTTGAGATATATAACAATTTCATTGTTGAAGTAGTGCGTGATGCACCAGAGGGAGAGCAGGCATTAAAAATATTATGTCCAATCGCCTATGTCGTTGATGAAAATATAGTCTCGGAACAAAACATAAACTTAAGATTTGAAAAGTTGGGCCGCAAAGAGGGAATGCCTCATAGCCAGATTTATAGCATTCATCAAGATAAACAAGGATATATTTGGTTTGGAACCGGAGACGGTTTAGCCAGATATGATGGCTATGAATTTATGAAGTTCAAGCACGATCCCGAAGACTCTCTAAGTCTTTCGAACAATGTGGTGACCGCCATCGCAGATGGTTTCGATGGATCGCTTTGGGTAGGTACAACATTGGGATTGAATCGCTACGACCCGGTAACAGGTGAATTTCAAAGGTTCTTTCATCTTGTGGATGACAGTTTCAGTATCAGTGACAATCATGTCACCACTATTCTTCCAGTTGACGATCACAAAATATGGATTGGCACCCGAAGGAATGGATTGAACTTATTCAATCCTAAGTTGAAGAAATTTATTCGATATCAGCCCGCTTTTAAAGAGGGTATAGGTTTTTTCCCAAATGGGCCGGTCAATTGCATGGTAGAAGGCACTGACGGATCTTTATGGCTTGGTATTGGCAATTCAGGCCTTGTTCGATTCCATGAAGACACAGGAATTGTCGAAAACTTCCTACTTATCGAATACGCCTCATCCGGAGCAAGCTATATCCATTCTATTTTACCATTGAAGCAGAGCCAAACTTTGTTGGTTGGAACGAATGGTGGTTTGTTGAGATTTGATACTGAACGAAGAAAATTCGAGGATATATTTCATCGTGCAGGAAAGCCATTCGAGATTTTGGGGTTACGGGCTTCAGAGAACCTCAATGAGGTTTGGATGCTCTTTGATGAAGGTCTGGGGCTCTTCAAACTACACGATAACACATTGTCCTATCCCTTCCAGAAACCAGGGCTATCTGAAGGGATTAAACTGCCGGATTTCCGAACTCCTCCTGTGCTTGTAGATCGGGAGGGAATATTCTGGATCGGCTCAGACAATGGAGTCTATTACTACAACCATATGTCCAACAGGTTTCTCGGATTGAATAAGAAGACTTTTCTACCAAGGAATGTAGATAATGAGATAGTAACGTCTGTACAAATTACAGAAGACTATTTATGGTGTACAATGGAAGATGGCCTCGGTAAAATTCATTTGGAAGATGGGAATTTTGAATTCCTGGATAGAAAAATTACTGATGACTTTGAATGCAATCTCTGGACAAATCTTTTTCATGCTGTACCTAACAAAATTTGGGTACAAAAGTACCGTGATTTGTTTGTCGAGATTGATCCTGAGTCAAATAATGTGACTGAAGTACTGATTAAAAATAAGAATCAGCGGATCAATTATGTTCACTGCATGAGGCCAGTAGCAGGGGATGTATGGATTGGCACGTCGAATGGCCTGTTTTTAATGGATCCAAGTACGCTTGAGTATCACAATATTCACCCAAAGACCGAAGAGGGTTCAGATGTAGTGCTTGGCAACATATACTACCTGATGGCAGATTCTAGAGATAACATATGGTTTGGTAGTGGAGATGGAAAATTGAAAAAATTATCAACAAAAAACCATGTTTATGAGGAGTTTCCGTTTACTCAATCTTTGAGTGGGCAACAAGATAATTTCAACAATGTAATTCATTGTATTTATGAAGACCGTAATGGCTGCATATGGTTAAGTACAGGTAGTAGTGGAATCTACAAATTCAATCCCAATACAAAGGAATTCGAGAATTTCAATGAAAGGCATGGCTTAGCCAATAATATTTGCGGGGGTATTTTTGAGGACGCTAAGGGATATATGTGGATCGGAACGGAAGGAGGTCTCTCCAAACTGGATCTATCCACAAATGATTTCCACAATTATTATCGCGAAGATGGATTGCCAGCCAATGAAATTAATAGGATTTCCTTTGCTAAAAATTCTAGCGACGGCCGTTTGTTCTTTGGAACGACAGAAGGTCTAATGGCGTTCGATCCTGATCATTTACCGGTAAACTCAATACCCCCAAAAGTGGTTATTACGGAAGTTCAAAGTTTCAGAAAAGGCAATCGTTTCAATTTGCAGATACCCGTAAACTTTAGAGATTTACGATCAGCATTAAAATTCAGTTATAAAAACGATTTTCTTCATGTTCAATTAGGTGCTCTCAGCTATACCAATCCGAAGCACAATCGTTATGCATACTGGTTACAAGGACTTAGTGACAATTGGATTGATCTGGAGACAGAAAGAAATTTAGGTTTTGCAAACCTAGCTCCAGGAAAATATAATCTTCATATCAAAGCCGCCAATGCTGATGGCATCTGGTCGGAACCCACTTCTCTTCGCTTCACCATTCATCCCCCCTGGTATTGGAACATGTGGACAAAGATACTCTATGCACTTCTTGCTATCGGAGCTATTGCCCTGTTCATCCGGTGGCGGACCAGCCAACAAAGGAAAAAACTCGAAGAAGCTCAACGACTGAATTCCCAACTCCAACAGATCGACAAACTCAAAGATCAGTTCCTGGCCAACACCTCTCACGAACTACGCACTCCCCTCAACGGCATCATCGGCATCGCCGAATCAATGATCGATGGTGCAACCGGTCCCTTACCAAAGAAATCCATTTGGAATCTCAGCCTAATCACTTCTAGTGGTAAACGACTAGCCAATCTAATCAATGATATTCTTGATTTTTCCAAATTGCGTAATAAGCAGCTGGTATTAAAGAAAGCACCCGTCGACATTCGCTCTGCCGTAGATGTGGTATTAAATCTTTCCAAGCCATTGGTTTTACAAAAGGAAGTGGAGTTGATCAATGAGGTTCCGGAAGATCTTGCATTGGCAGAGGCTGATGAAAACCGGCTGCAGCAAATTCTCCACAACCTGGTGGGTAATGGAGTAAAATTCACCGAGGCCGGAGAAGTGAAAATATCCGCCGAAAGGCAGAATGGCCACATCAAGATTGATGTCTCCGATACCGGTATCGGTATTAGGGAGGAGGACCATGAAAAGATTTTTTATGCTTTTGAGCAGGCGGATGGATCGGCATCGCGCGAATTTGGTGGTACAGGACTTGGTCTATCGGTGACGAAACAGTTGGTGGAATTGCATGGAGGCACGATCGATGTGCAGTCAAAAGTCGGTCAGGGTTCGGTGTTTAGTTTCACACTTCCAACCAGCAAGGTGGGTCGTCAAGATTATAATCCGGCAGTTTCAGATGTGAAGGTTGGTGTAGTGGAGGATGGCAGTTGGCAGGCGGCAGTTGGCAGGAGGCAGTCGGCAGGTAGAAGTGGCAGTCGGCATTGAGCAATAGGCAGATAGTGGCAGTTCTCGGCTGGCAGTTGTCAGATGGCGCTACCGGATTCTGATTGTCGATGATGAGCCGGTCAACCTGCAGGTACTGGAGAACCACCTCAGTCTGCACAACTACAGTGTGACCCAGGCGAGTAGCGGGCCCAGGGCACTAGAGATCTTGCAGAAAAATCCGAACTACGATCTGATCATCCTGGACCTCATGATGCCGAAAATGTCGGGATATGAAGTTTGCGAAAAACTGCGAGAAATGTACCCCAGCAGTCAGCTGCCGGTGGTGATGCTCACCGCAAAAAATCGGGTGACGGATCTGATGGAAGGCTTTAGCTCTGGTGCCAACGATTACCTGACCAAGCCGTTTCAGCAAGGATGAACTACTCACCCGCATCCGTACCCATTTGGAGCTGGCACATATCAATAAATCTTATGGGCGTTTTGTGCCACACGATTTTCTGGAGTTGTTGGGTAAAGAATCGATCATTGACATCCGGTTAGGCGATCAGATCCAGGGCCAGATGACCGTGCTGTTTTCCGACATCCGGTCTTACACTACTTTATCCGAGCAGATGACCCCGGAAGAGAATTTTGCCTTCATCAATGCCTATCTCAACCGTATTGGTCCGGTGATCCAGGAGCACCACGGCTTTATCAGCCACTACTTTGGAGATGGACTAATGGCACTGTTTAACGGTAGTTCTCAGGATGCCATCCAGGCGGCCGTGGAAATACAACAACGGGTTCAAAAGTACAACAACGAGCGCATCACCAAAGGCAAAATACCCATTGAGGCTGGGATTGGTATTCACTCTGGTGATCTGATGGTGGGCATCATTGGCGATGAACAACGCAACGATGCCAGCGTGATCTCTGATGCGGTCAATACCGCTTCGAGGTTGGAGGGACTGACCAGCTGGTTTGGGGTAAAGATCATTGTGAGTGAAAGTTGCCTGAACGGAGATCAGGGCTCCAGCCGGTTTTTGGGAAAGGTAAAGGTGAAAGGAAAAGAGAAAACGGTGTCGATTTATGAATGGTTTGGAGGCGACAACGGAAATCAGAAAGAATTGAAAGAGGAAACGAAGGCGGATTTTGAATCAGGTTTGGAAGCATACTACAGCAGAGAATTTGTAGATGCAGCGGGAATATTTAAAAATATTCTGAGGAAGAATTCAGAAGACAAACCAGCAAAATTTTACCTGGATAGATCGGCGAAATTAATTGTGGAAGATGTGGCTGATGATTGGACTGGGGTGATTGTGATGGAGGGGAAGTGAAAATTTTGAATCTAAAAATAAATAATGATCCATGCCCTCAAGATTAGGAATCATTCTATTACTTTTTTTCACAAATATAGAGCTACCAGGTCAGCCAATTCAATTCGATCAATACAGACTGGAACAGTTTGATTCTGAAAAGGGACTCGGGGAACAGGCTGTTTTTGATATATTTCAGGACAGCAGGGGATTTTTATGGTTTGGTGGAAGAGAATTAATATGCTACGATGGTATAGACTTTGAAACAATTTACCTGTGTGATTCAATTTTTGATATTGACAATCAATTTATCCATGCCATTCATGAAGATCAAGATGGAAATCTTTGGATAGCAAAACCGAAGCAGTTATTCTGGTATAATCCTATTACACGTAAAAGCGAAAGTTTTGATATCGCAGATATTCGAGCAATTCAACAAGATCATTTTGGTAGCCTGTGGTTAGCGAGATTTGATGGTTTAAGAAAAATACTAAATCCAGGCACAGACAGCGATTCTCTTAATGTCTTGAATTATTCTGAGCAACTTTCACCTGACTTCATAGAAAATTTCAACATAAATGTGAAAGACACGATATCAACAATTCAGAATGTCCAAAACAATGAACATGTTACAAAAGACTTCTCTTTAGATACTCTTACTGAAGTAATCATTGTTTGTATGGGTGAGTACAACGCTGGTATGAAAATGAGTGATTATGGTTGGATTCAGCAAAGCGGAAATAGTGTATTCGAAGCTGATTTTCGGAATAGTTTCCATGCAGGTGCTTCATCATACAACCGGATAACTTTTGACTTTCTTACCCTCAAAAAAGGCACATATACTCTTCATTATACATCAAATCAAAACCATGGTTACGGAAATTGGTATTTAGGCCCTCCTGATCGTCCAGATCTTTGGGGAATTCATGTGATCAAAGCAAATTTGGATGATAAGAGATTGATTAATCATTTAGAAAATACATACTTTTTTCCTGAATATCTCAATAGAGCTGTTTCCGATTTTGTTGAGGATGGAAATCAAAATATTTGGGCTTGTATACCCAATGGGCTCATTCAAATCATTCCCAAACTGGAAAAGGATTCTTTTCGTTTCGTATCGTTGACCCCAACGCCAAACCAGGTAAGTCGATATATACTTGATCTGGAAAGAGGTTCTGAGGATATGCTGTATCTATTTAGTACAAATGCTGTCAATGAACCAGGTCACAAAGTTGAAATCATTGAGTTTGATATGACTGATAATAAAAGCAGAATTATTTACTCAGAAGACCTACCAGGTGTTATTGAAACTATCCCTGGTGAACTCATGCGCTATGATTCAGATTCAGATGCTCTCTGGTTTCTAACAAAAAGTGGAATAAAACAAATTTTCTTTCAAGGAAAAGACATGAGCATTCGGAATCCAGGTTTTCGTAATTACACTTCGGGACCGCCGCACATTTCACTTTATTCCGATCATAGCGGTTCGTTCTGGTTCGGAAGCAAGGGAAATTTTATTCACAAATTGGATTTAAATAGTGGAGCACTCAAGTATTATGAAAGTGAGCAAATCGAAATTGAAAGAAGATCTGTTGATGTTAGGATCAGGGATTTCATTGAAGATGACCAAAAACAAATATGGTTTACAAGTTTAGGAGCTGGTATTTTTAGATTTGAACCTAACGAGGGAACTTTTATTCGGATACCTCATCCTCCTTTTCCAGGTAGAGAACCAATTATTGGTCATAATGCAAGTATTTACAAAGATCGGGGGGGCAAGATATGGATTGGTAACCACTATGGAGGATTATATCTGTTTGATCCGGTCAAAGAGCAGTTTGAATCTTTTTTAGTTCCTAATGAATCTGTAGATCGCAGGTATAGTTTTCTGCCATTTTATCATGACGAAAATGCCAATCTTTGGGGACATATGTTTTTAAACAGAAATGAGGGTCGTATGATTTTCAGATTTAATACAGAAACCACACTATATCATCCAGAGGATGCTATTTCCAATTTGCACAATATTGCCTCTTTAACAGCTGACCGAAGTGGCAATATTTGGATTAGCAGGGGGGATGGCAGTGGAACACAGAAAGTACCTATAGAGAGTATCTTACAAGGAAACCCTAAAATTGATCATCTCTGCAACGAGATGTTTTGGGATATGCAGGTCAATGCGGAAGGTCAAATCTGGGGAGGGTCTTTACTCGGAGGTTTAGTATTGCTCAATGAGGATAATGGAATACTGAAGAGATACACAACGGAGCATGGATTGAATGGCAACGAAGTTCATGAACTAGTAGTATTGGAAGATCAGAGATTAATACTACGAACAAACAACGGTATTACCGTATTTGATCCATCAAGTGAACATTTTTTCACTCCAAACATACTCAATGAAATTGGTTATGCAAGAAGCTTTCCTGGTGGAGATTATTTGACATCAGAGGGATTTGTCTATGCAAGGTCACAGGATCTTAATGGGTTCTATATCTTTCATCCCGATAGCCTGAAATTTAATGATGTACCACCCAAAATAGCTATTAAACAAGTTCGAATCGGAGATGAACAAATAGATTTTAGAGATCATAACGAAATGAATTTTAGTCATTTTCAAAATAATTTCTCAGTCGAATATATTGGCCTACATTTTACCGAGCCTTTGCAAATCCAATATGCTTATATGCTAGTAGGGGCAGATGAACAATGGCAGCAGGTTCAGTACAATAGATTTGCGTATTTCCCGGATTTATCATCAGGCGATTACACCTTCAAAGTCAAAGCCGCCAATGCAGACGGTATCTGGTCGGAACCCACTTCTCTTCGGTTCACCATTCATCCCCCCTGGTATTGGAACATATGGACCAAGATACTCTATGCACTTCTTGCTATCGGAGCTATTGCCCTGTTCATCCGGTGGCGGACCAGCCAACAAGGGAAAAGACTCGAAGAAGCACAACACCTCAACTACCAACTCCAACAGATCGACAAACTCAAAGACCAATTCCTGGCCAACACCTCCCACGAATTACGCACTCCCCTCAATGGCATCATCGGCATTGCCGAGTCGATGATCGATGGTGCAACTGGAAAGCTACCCAAGAAATCCCTTTGGAACCTCAGCCTGATTACCTCCAGCGGTAAGCGCCTGGCGAATCTGATCAATGATATCCTGGACTTTGCTAAGCTCCGCAACCAACAGCTTGTGCTGAAGAAGACACCTGTCGACCTACATTCTGCAGCAGATGTAGTGGTGAATTTATCGCAGCCCCTGGTTAAGAAAAAGGGAATTGAGCTAAAAAATGAGGTGCCCAAAGATATGGAACTGGCTGAAGCCGATGAAAATAGATTGCAACAGATCCTGCACAACCTGGTGGGGAATGCGGTGAAGTTTACCGAAGAGGGAGAAGTGAAGATAACCGCGGAGCGGCAGAACGGCCATATCAAGATCGATGTATCGGATACTGGGATCGGCATTGAAGAAGCAGCGTATGAAAAGATCTTCAATGCTTTCGAACAAGAGGATGGATCGGTATCACGTGAATTTGGTGGTACCGGCCTGGGTCTATCGGTGACCAAACAGTTGGTGGAATTGCATGGAGGCACGATCGATGTGCAGTCGAAGGTCGGCAAGGGTTCGGTGTTTAGTTTTACGCTTCCAACCAGCAGCGTTTGTCGTCAAGATTTTAATCCGGCAGTTTCAGACGCGAAGGTTGGTGTAGTGGAGGATGGCAGTTGGGAGGCGGCAGTTGGCAGTCTACAGTCGGCAGTTGGCAGTGAGCAGTCGGCAGGGAGCAGTCGGCAGTCTGCAGTTGGCAGTTCTCGGCTGGCAGTTGTCAGATCTCGCTACCGGATTCTGATTGTCGATGATGAGCCGGTCAACCTGCAGGTGCTGGAAAACCACCTCAGTCTGGACAACTACAGTGTGACCCAAGCGAGTAGCGGACCCAAGGCCCTTGAGATCTTGCGGAAAAATCCGGACTACGATTTGATCATCCTGGACATCATGATGCCGAAGATGTCTGGTTATGAGGTGTGCCAGCGACTAAGGCAGATGTACCCTAGCAGTCAGCTGCCGGTGGTGATGCTCACGGCAAAAAACCGGGTGACGGATCTGATGGAGGGGTTTAGTTCAGGAGCCAACGACTACCTGACCAAGCCGTTCAGTAAAGACGAGCTACTGACCCGTATTCGTACCCATCTGGAGCTTTCGCATATCAACAAGTCATACGGTCGTTTTGTGCCGCACGATTTTCTGGAGTTGTTGGGTAAAGAATCGATCATAGACATCCGGTTGGGCGATCAGATCCAGGGCGAGATGACGGTGCTGTTTTCCGATATCCGGTCTTACACTACTTTATCGGAGCAGATGACGCCGGAAGAGAATTTTGCCTTCATTAATGCCTATCTGAAGCGTATTGGTCCGGTGATCCAGGAGTACCATGGCTTCATCAGCCATTATTATGGTGATGGATTAATGGCGCTATTTAGCGGTAGTCCTCAGGATGCCATCCGGGCGGGAGTGGAAATACAGCAACGGGTACAAGAGTATAATGGAGAGCGTATCGCCAAAGGCAAGATCCCCATCGAGGCCGGAATTGGCATCCACTCTGGTGATCTGATGGTGGGCATCATCGGCGACGAGCTACGGAACGATGCCAGCGTGATCTCCGATGCGGTCAATACCGCTTCGAGGTTGGAGGGACTGACCAGTTGGTTTGGGGTAAAGATCATTGTGAGTGAAAGTTGCCTGAATGGCGATGATGTCTCCAGCCGGTTTTTAGGAAAGGTAAAGGTTAAAGGGAAGGAAAATACAGTATCGATTTATGAATGGTTTGGCGGCGACAGCGGAAATCAGAAAAAATTGAAAGAAGAAACGAAGGCGGATTTTGAATCGGGTTTGGAAGCATATTACAGCAGAGAATTTGTCGATGCAGCGGGAATATTTAAAAATATCCTGAGGAAGAATTCAGAAGACAAACCAGCCAAATTTTACCTGGATCAATCGGCGAAATTAATTGTGGAAGATGTGGCTGATGATTGGACTGGGGTAATTGTGATGGAAGGGAAGTAATGTAATTCATAAATAATGAATGCGAACTCTAACATACAACCATTAATCAGCTATTTCATGATTAAATCATTTTTGTTGATTTGCTTGACATCGGTTCTTTTGTGGCCGATGAGAGGATATTCTCAGTCCTATGACAGTTTCACAGGAAAATTGAAATATCGAATTGAGGAATTTACGGAGAACGATGGTGTACCCTTCGATCTAAGTCTTCTTTACCAGGACAAGAGAGGCTACGTTTGGATCGGGACAGGGAGTGGCTTGATTCAATACGATGGATACGAATTTAATCAAATTGACCTAGGCCTCAGACCAGAAGAAAAAGTCCTCTCAACCATTAGAATTACTGCCCTGACGGAGGACTCTCAAGGCAACATTTGGATTGGAACCGACCAATTATTTAAATATGATCCCAATTCGAGGCTAGTTACAAGATATGATGAATTAACCTTCTCGCCACCAGACAGGCCCTATACAGCAATAACTGGAATTGTTGAGGAAGGAAATGGAGTGATGTGGATTTCAACGGGGATGCAACTCGCGCGATTGACCCCAGAGGATGAGAAAAGCTTCGACACCATTCAATTTGCTAAATATCAGCCAAGACGATATTCGGATCGACTTCTACAGTACTTAAATCAAACCCAATCAAAAAGTATCTCAAGCATATTGAATGTAGGGAAAGATCAGCATATACAGCAAGACTTCGAAATTTATAAAGATGGTACTTTTCTTATCCTAGCCCAAGGTGAGGCAACACCCCTGCTTGTTGATTTTGGTTGGTTAGAGGATGCCAACGGCGAAGTTGTCTATTCGATGTCGGAGGAGTTGAACAAATATGCTGGTGGCAGTCCCCGAAATGTCATGGTCTTTGACCAGATCGTTTTAAAACCAGGCCAATACAGGCTGCATTATATTACAAATAAAGATCATGATGCTGGTGAATGGGTTGACCGCCCACCGGCCTTTCCTCATTATCAAGGAATCCAAGTATTTCGTCCAAGTGAAAGGGAGATATCGGATATAGAAGAGATTCTAAATGATTCATCTGAACTAGTATATCCGGGGCTCTTTATTAGAAAACTATTTCGATCATCAAATGGGTTGATTTATGCTGTGACAGATGATAACTTATTCAGGATTAGTTCTCAACTGAGTGCCGATCTATCGGAAATGGTAGCTCACTTCGATAATTTACCCTTAATGCAAAACGGAAACACTCTGCCTTACACCTTGGACTATATGATAGAGGGCACGGGTGGAAGAGATTGGGTATCCGGAAAAACCTGGCACTCAAATGAAGGTGGTAAAGTATTCCTCGCACTATTTGATCCCAAATCTGGACATTTTGATGATTACAGTGAAACGATTGGTGACTTGCAAAACTTTAGAGTCACCGGCTTGAACCTCCAAGATTTCCCAATTCAGTACGACTCCGATAGAGATTATTTATGGGTCGGGGCAAATAGAGGAATGAATGGTTTATACCGGATTGAAAATCCATTTCAGAACAGTCCAGATCAATCGAAACTCCGGACTGAATTGGATTTTCGATGGAATGCTCGCTCCATACTTCTTGACCATTCTAAGAAGCTTTGGATAGCTGGTAGCGGAAGTTTAGTGAAATTGCATATTGATCAAAACTATCTGAGAGAATTTGAGTTGCCCATTAGAGATGGTACTTCTCGTTCTGCTTTCTTTGTTTCACTTGCAGATGCTGGTAAAAATGGAGTTTTCTTTGGAACGATCAATCATGGCTTTTTTGAATTTAATTCTAGCTATGGTTCATTCATGAGGCTCCAAACTCCAGACTACAAGAATTCTTATGATCCGGGAATCACTTTAGCAGATGAGCTTGGGAATATTTGGATAAGTGGGTTTGCAGGTATACATCAATATGATCCCACCTTAAGAGCATTCACTACATTTAGAGTTAATGGTGACGATCTTATTAATCCAGGAAGTGTCATTCACCCAACCGCCTTAGCTCGAGATGGCCTCATATGGTGTCATGCCAATTCTCCTAGAGGTGGAGTTTTATTATTCCCATTTGATCCTCGCCATAGGAAATTCATATTGACTGACTCCATACTCCATATCAGATCACCTAATATGCTTAGAGTGCAAGTGGATAAGGACAATAAATTCTATGTTTTCAGTAGAGGTCAGAATGGAGGTTTAATGAAGTTCGATTTGGATTCTGCCTTAAGCGGCAGCGTTCAAGCTGAAATCTTATCAAAGGAGTTCATCATGGACTTTGATATAGCTGATCATGGAGGAATCTGGGCAGGAACTCGGACAAGTGGACTGGTACTTATGGATTCAGATGCTAATATTCTTAAAAGAATTATGACAGTGGATGGATTGTTAGATAATAGAATGGTTAGGCTGAACAAGGACTCCAAAGGTAATATTTGGCTATTTGGATCTAAAGGGTATCAGGTCTTCAATCCCAGAACCAATGCATTCATCTCTTACAGCGCACTACACAACTTGCATCCAGGGATTGACTTGATACAAGGGGGAAGATTTCAGGATTCTGGTGGCAATTTTCATTTGAGTTACCCAAATATCGGTAAGCATTATATTTTTCATCCTGATAGTATTAGACTTAATCAGATTGCGCCAAGATTGGATATTAAGCAGATTCTTGTTTCAGATAGTCTTGTGCATAGCTTCTCCTCCTTACATCACTCTCAGGTGCTAGATTTTAGATCTGCCGAAAATCACATTTCAATTGAATATATCGGGCTCCATTACGATAATCCTGACGAGATAAAATATGCCTATACTTTGGAAGATTGGGATCAAGCTTGGGTGTACGCTGGATATGAAAAAGTGGCTCGTTACCCCAAACTTTCTCCCGGAGACTACACCTTCAAGGTCAAAGCCGCTAATGCAGACGGAGTCTGGTCAGATCCCCTTTCCCTTCGATTTACGATTCATCCTCCCTGGTATTGGAATTTGTGGTCAAAGATCATTTATGCCTTATCTACTATTGCAGCAATGGCCATGTTTGTTCGCTGGCGCACCACAGAGCAACGCAAAAAGTTAGAAAAAGCCCATCAACTCAACTACCAACTCCAACAAATCGACAAACTCAAGGATCAATTCCTGGCCAACACTTCCCATGAATTACGCACTCCTCTCAATGGCATCATCGGCATTGCCGAGTCGATGATCGATGGTGCCACCGGAAAACTACCCAAGAAATCTATTTGGAACCTCAGCCTGATTACCTCCAGCGGTAAGCGTCTGGCCAATCTAATCAATGATATTTTAGACTTTTCCAAACTGCGTAATAAGCAGCTGGTATTAAAGAAAACACCCGTCGACATTCGCTCAGCCGTAGATGTGGTATTGAATCTTTCCAAGCCATTGGTTTTACAGAAGGAAGTTGAGCTGATCAATGAGGTTCCGGAAGATCTTGAATTGGCAGAGGCTGATGAAAACCGGCTGCAGCAAATTCTCCACAACCTTGTGGGCAATGGTGTAAAATTCACCGAGACCGGAGAAGTGAAAATATCCGCAGAAAGACAGAACGGTCACATCAAGATTGATGTATCCGATACCGGTATCGGTATTAGGGAGGAGGACCATGAAAAGATTTTTCATGCTTTTGAGCAAACCGATGGATCTATGGCTCGTGAGTACGGAGGAACGGGTCTGGGTCTTTCGGTGACCAAACAACTGGTGGAGCTGCATGGAGGCACGATCGATGTGCAGTCAAAAGTCGGTGAGGGTTCGGTGTTTAGTTTTACGCTTCCAACCAGCAAGGTGGGTCGTCAAGATTTTGATCCGGCAGTTTCCGATGCGAAGGTTGGTGTAGTGGAGGATGGCAGTCAGCAGTCGAATCCTGACATTGTAGCGAAGCAGAAATCGTCAGGAGGCAGTTCTTGGTCGGAGGTCAGCAGTGGTCAGTCGGCATTGAGCCGTAGGCAGGATAGCGTGGGTCAGAGAGAAGGTTTGGCGGGGGTTGACTCTGTAAGGGAAAATGGCAAAAGATCGTACCGGATTCTAATTGTCGACGATGAGCCGGTCAACCTTCAAGTGCTGGAGAACCACCTCAGTCTGCACAACTACAGTGTGACCCAGGCGAGTAGCGGGCCCAAGGCGCTGGAGATATTACAGAAAGATCCGGACTACCATTTGATCATCCTGGACATCATGATGCCTAAAATGTCGGGATATGAAGTTTGCGAAAAACTGCGAGAAATGTACCCCAGCAGTGAGCTGCCGGTAGTGATGCTCACCGCAAAAAATCGGGTGACGGATCTAATGGAAGGCTTTAGCTCTGGTGCCAACGATTACCTGACCAAGCCGTTCAGTAAAGACGAGCTACTGACCCGTATTCGTACCCATCTGGAGCTTTCGCATATCAACAAGTCATACGGTCGTTTTGTGCCGCACGATTTTCTGGAGTTGTTGGGTAAAGAATCGATCATAGACATCCGGTTGGGCGATCAGATCCAGGGCGAGATGACGGTGCTGTTTTCCGATATCCGGTCTTACACTACTTTATCCGAGCAGATGACGCCGGAAGAGAATTTTGCCTTCATCAATGCCTATCTGAAGCGTATTGGTCCGGTGATCCAGGAGCACCACGGCTTCATCAGTCACTACTTTGGAGACGGACTGATGGCACTGTTTAACGGTAGTCCTCAGGATGCCATCCGGGCGGCAGTGGAAATACAACAACGAGTGCAAAAGTATAACAGCGAGCGCATCGCCAAAGGCAAAATCCCCATCGAGGCCGGTATTGGTATCCACTCTGGTGATCTGATGGTGGGCATCATCGGCGACGAAGATCGAAATGATGCCGGGGTGATCTCGGATGCGGTGAATACGGCTTCCCGGCTGGAAGGACTGACCAGCTGGTTTGGGGTAAAGATCATAGTGAGTGAAAGTTGTCTGAATGGCGATGATGGCTCCAGCCGGTATTTGGGAAAGGTAAAGGTCAAAGGAAAGGAAAAAACGGTGTCGATTTATGAATGGTTTGGCGGCGATTCGGAGCAACAAAGGAGATTAAAAGCGGATGTGAAGGCAGATTTTGCTCTTGGCCTGAGCTCCTATTACGAGCGGGAATTTGTCGAAGCGGCCGGAATATTTAAAAATATTTTAAAAAAGAATCCGGATGATAGGCCAGCGAAATTTTACCTGGAGAAATCTGCCAAATTAATTTTAGAAGAAGTGCCGGAAGACTGGAGTGGAGTGATTGTGATGGAGGGAAAGTGAAGGATAAAAGAGATTAACGTCCTTTTCTGGATGAATCCGGATATAAGTTATGAGTTAGGATGTATTCGAACTATTTAGAACAAATGTAGAAATGGTTGAAGACATCGTCGCATTCAAACCCTGACTCATAGTTGCTGTTTGGAATGACCTAAATCAATTAAAAGTGCAAGCTATATCAGTCATTGAATCAACACCCCCAAAAATCTGGTTATTCCTTTCCCTTCAAATTCTTTTTTGCATCTGCACACGTAGTCAAACCTTCGACCTTCGATTCGAGAATATCACAACGGATGATGGTTTGTCGCACTCCCAAGCTTTGTGTATAGCCCAAGACAGAAGTGGTTTTATATGGATCGGTACCATGAATGGTTTAAACCGATATGATGGCCATACATTTAGGAATTATTACAATAATCCGGAGGATTCTACCAGCCTGAATGGCACTTCCGTTGGTTGTATCATGAACAGTCGATCTGGCGATCTATGGATTGGCACGGATCAGGGGTTAAATCGATATCATTCACAAAACGAAAGTTTTGAAAGATACTCCTTTACTGAAGAGGATTCTGCAGGTTCAAGTGCAATGTTGGTCATGTGTATTTTTGAGGATCAAAATGACATGCTATGGCTCGGGACAAAAAGGCATGGACTCGCAAAATTTAATCCTGTCAATAATTCTGTTATCTTTTTTCAACACGACGCTTCTGATACCAACAGCATCAGTGATAATGAGATCAGCCAGATAGTCCAGGATGACAAAGGAAAATTATGGATTGCAACATCCTCAGGACTAAATACTTTTGATCCTGTCACCCAAAGATTTCGTCGATTTTGGAAAGGGAATAGCACCGGTCGTCATAGTGTGAGTTTAAAATGGATTAATACCCTATATTTTGATAAGACAGGTAGACTCTGGGCGGGAACTGCTTCGGAACTAAATTATTTTGACATTTCAGGGGATACATTTGTGAGATATGATTGGTATGATCTCAAGCAAAGAATTTTCTACAGTCCCACTTATTCCATTCTTGAGGACAGCCATGGATTCCTTTGGGTCGGGAGAATCGGTGGAGGTATAATACGTCTTAGCCCATCAAGAAATGACGTGCAGCAGTACACAAATGATCCCGCTCGACAAACAAGCATTGTGTCTGACGCTGCAATAAGATCAATCCTTGAAGATCGAGAGGGAAATCTGTGGTTTGGCACAGATAAGGGAATTAGTTTATTAAAGTATCGTGCTAATAAATTCAGGCACATACAACATGTTCCTGGCGATTCGAGAAGTCTTAGTTCAAATGTCATTACGACTATGTGTGAGGGCCAGGATGGCAATATTTGGATTGGAACTGATGGCGGTGGCTTGAACGTTCTTGATCCGACGATGGGATATTTCTCTCGTTTCAAGGGCGATCCAGCCAATTTATCCGGTTTAAGGTCCAACCAGATTACTGATGTACTTGAAGATCATTTGGGGCAAATATGGATCAGTACTCCTGGGATGGGAACCTACCGATATGATCATGAGAAGAATAGCTTCTTTTGGTATCCTATAGATGTATCTTTTCTTGGTTATGGTTTTGTACTATTTGAGGATCGATCCAACACGATGTGGCTAGGTACGGCTGGTGGTTTTAACAAACATAATCCTCGATCGGATAAATTTGAATTTATCCCACATGCATCGAGAGATGAGAATTCATTGACGCAAACAAGCACATATGCGCTTTATGAAGATAGTGATAGAGATTTTTGGGTTGGCACGACTGCTTTTGGCCTTAAAAAATATGATCGGTCAAAAAACAATTTTATTACATATGATCATGATCCTTCGGATTCCAACAGTATCAGCGACAATCTTATTTACGAAATATTTGAAGACTCACAGAAAAGATTATGGTTGGGCACGGGCCGAGGTCTTAACCAATTTGACAAGGAACTTGAGATTTTTACTCGATTCGGTGGGGAATACGGTCTTCCTATGGGCTCAATTACCGCGATTTCGGAGGACCTTCAGGGCATATTGTGGATTGGCACTGAAAAAGGATTGGTAAAATTTGACTTCGAAACTTTGACCTCGCGTATCTACTATGAAGAGGATGGTCTTACTGGTAATGAGGTTACCGATATTCTTAGAAAGGGTGATTCAGGAGAATTGTACATAGGGACCTCAAAGGGGATTACTGTATTTAATCCGAGCGAGCTTGTGGATTATGACGAACCACTTAGGGCACTACTTACATCACTGCAGTTTTACGATCCGAGGAAGGCGCGATCTGATCAGCCTTTCGAAGTGAGAGGATTGATTGGAAGAAATGATATCAAAGTCTCCTATCGAAATAATATTATGACTTTTAATTTCATCTTGCCGAGCTTCTTCAATCCCACTAAAAATAAATACGCATACAGATTGGAAGGGTTTAATAATCAGTGGATTGATCTGGGAACCCGAAGGGAGGTCACATTTACCAATCTTGATCCGACCGATTATGTCTTGAAGATCAAAGGAGCTAATGGCGATGGATACTGGAACGAAGAGGATTGTTCACTGAAGATCATCATAACTCCTCCTTGGTATTGGAGCTGGTGGAGCAAGATGATTTACGCCATTTTGTTAGTCTCCACTTTGATCAGCATCTATCGCTGGCGTACTGCCAGACAAAGACAAAAACTCGAACATGCCACCAGGCTCAACACCCAACTCCAACAAATCGACAAGCTCAAAGACCAGTTCCTGGCCAATACATCCCACGAATTACGTACGCCCCTTAACGGTATTATTGGTATCGCTGAATCGATGATCGATGGAGCCACCGGAGAATTACCAAAAAAATCCATTTGGAACCTCAGCCTGATCACCTCCAGCGGTAAACGGCTGGCCAACCTGATCAACGACATTCTGGATTTTGCCAAGCTGCGCAATAAGCAGCTGGTGCTGCATAAGACTCCGGTGGACATTCATTCAGCAGCCGATGTGGTGGTGAATTTATCCCAGCCCCTGGTAAGGCAAAAGGGAATCCAATTAAAAAATGAAGTGCCGCTAGACTTGGAATTGGCCGAAGCCGATGAAAACCGGCTGCAACAAATCTTGCACAACCTGGTGGGCAATGCGGTGAAGTTTACCGAAGAAGGAGAAGTGAAGATCACCGCGGAGCGACACAACGGACATATCCAGGTGGAAGTGTCAGATACTGGTATGGGCATTGAGGAGGAGCAATTTGACAAAATTTTCAATGCCTTTGAGCAGGCCGATGGCAGTGTGTCCCGGGAGTTTGGCGGTACAGGTCTGGGGCTATCGGTGACCAAACAGTTGGTGGAATTGCATGGAGGAATCATCGAAGTGGAGTCGCAAGTGGGTCAGGGATCGATCTTTCGGTTTACCTTACCTACTAGTAAGATAGACCGTCAAGATTTTAATCCGGTAGTTTCAGATGAGAAAGTGGGGGTGGTGGAGGATGGCAGTTGGCAGTTGGCAGTTGGCAGTGGGCAGTCGGCAGGGAGCAGTTGGCAGTCTGCAGTTGGCAGGGAGCAGTTGGCAAGGAGCAGTCGGCAGAAGGCACTTGGCAGTGGGCAGTCTGCAGTTGGCAGTTCTCGGCTGGCAGTTGGCAGAGGGCGCTACCGGATTCTGATTGTCGATGATGAGCCGGTCAACCTGCAGGTACTGGAAAACCATCTCAGTCTTCAACATTATGAAGTCACCCACGCAATGAGTGGATCCAAAGCTTTGGAGATCCTGGATAATAACCCAGACTTCGACTTGATTCTATTAGATATCATGATGCCGAAGATGTCGGGATATGAGGTGTGTCGCCGCGTGCGGGAGCGGTATCCCAGTGCCAAATTGCCGGTGGTGATGGTCACCGCTAAAAACCGGGTAACCGATTTGGTGGAGGGCTTCACCTCTGGAGCTAACGATTACCTGACCAAGCCATTTAGCAAAGATGAACTGCTCACCCGGATCCGTACCCATCTAGAGCTGGCCCATATCAATAAGGCCTATGGCCGCTTTGTACCCCATGATTTTCTGGAATTGCTAGGTAAGGAGTCCATCATCGATATTCATCTTGGTGATCAGATTGAGGGAGAGATGACCATATTATTTTCAGATATCCGGTCTTACACTACCCTTTCGGAGCAGATGACCCCGGAGGAGAACTTTGCTTTCATTAATGCTTATCTGAAGCAGGTCGGGCCGCTGATCAAGGAGCACAAGGGATTTATAAGTCACTACTTTGGTGACGGACTCATGGCGTTGTTTAATGGTAGTCCGCAGGATGCAATCGATGCCGGCGTGGCGATGCAACAACGAGTCCAACATTACAATGGTGTGCGCCTAAATGACGGCAAGACGCCAATTGAGGTAGGGATTGGCATTCATACTGGTGATCTGATGGTGGGTATCATAGGTGATGAGGATCGGAATGACACCGGTGTACTATCCGATGCGGTAAACACCGCCTCGCGGCTAGAGGGCCTGACCAGTTGGTTTGGAGTGAAGATCATAGTGAGTGAGAAATGCCTGAATGGACAGACCGGACCAAGCCGGTTTTTGGGTAAGGTGAAAGTGAAAGGAAAAGAAAGAGTAGTGTCTGTTCACGAATGGTATGGTGGGGATGTGGATGAACAAAGAGGTTTCAAGGAAAAAACAAAAGCAGATTTTGCCATGGGGCTAAAAGCATATTACGAGGGGGAATTTGTTGAGGCTGCAGGAATATTTAAAAATATCTTAAAGAAAAATCGGAAAGATAAACCAACGAAATTCTATCTGAATCGATCGGCCAAATTAATTACTGAAGAAGTACCGGAGGATTGGAGTGGGGTGATTGTGATGGAGGGGAAGTAGGAGAGGCATGAGTGCTGCTGCGTTTTACCAGCTCTACTCCTCAACCCATCAATCAATTCCAGCCAAAAAATCAGCAATAGCCTTATTTACCTGATCTGCTTCTTCCAGGCTTGAGGTATGTCCTGCCCCATCGATATAATGCAACTTCGAATGAGCGATGTTCTGGTGCATAAATTCAGCTTTAGCGGGTACGGTGGCCACATCCTGAGTGCCAACCATAATTAAAGTTGGGCAAGTAATGTTTTTCAGCTCCTCTTCTACTCCCTTTCTCTCGATGACTCCTTCCACAGCTTTCACAATTGATTTGTCCAGATTGATCAACTCATTTTTGAGTTGGGCCCTCAGGCTATCTCTAGTGCTGTCGTTCAGAAATTTTTGTCCAAACATGATATTCATGACTCGACCGACAACCGGCCTGGTACCAAATAATTTGACGATGGAGTTAAGAACCCAATATTTTAGCCGGTTAGGCTCAGCCATGGCTGATGTTTCCATGAGTATGAGTGACTTTACGATATCAGGATTCCTGGAGGCTAAGCGCAATCCCACAAAACCACCCATGGACAAACCAGCAAAATGAACGCGACCGAGTTCCAAGCGAGCAATTAATTCCAAAGCATCGCGGTATAGTTGATCCATATCATAACCCTCCTCAGTGACTTCTGTTTGCCCCTGACCCCGGTGATCGTAGGCAATCACTCGATAATGTTTTTTCAAATGATCGATTTGAGGCCGGAACATCTTGTGACTCCAAAGTAAACCATGGGAGAAAACGATGCACTCATTTCCATCGCCTTCATCGATGTAGAAATACTTACAATTGTTGATGTCAATATACGGCATACAACAAAAATAGGAAGCCTTAGATTATCGGCGAAATTTATAAGAATAAGTTCCGGATAGCAGGTGCTTTGTTTTTCAAGGGCAGTGATGGTTCACATTAGACCGAATATTGGTCGAGAAAGATCTGAAATGACAATGTTTGCATTGAACTGACACTCAAATATGTCACTGGCTTCGTTAGGATGACGTTTTGCATCGTTGTCATCAGAGGTTAAGGACCTCCCCTGACAGAATAGTCCTAGAGTTTGCACGAATAGTACCAGCATGACAAGTAGGTTTTGGACAATTTGAGAGTAGTGGACATTTCTTTATTGGTCTTGTCGTGATCATATGAGTTCATAGTGAGACTAAGTCATGAGATGTTTTACATGAATGCTGACCAGACCTCTATTGATCTGTTCCCGGAAGAGGATTTAACCTGGTCAATTGATCTGGATATTCTGGTATCTCTGAACCTTAATGCGTGGTATGAGAGGTTCAAGAAATCAGTGCAAAATGGCATTTCAATGCATAGCGAATGTGGAAGGATGCAAATTAAATTGCAAATAAATAGGGGTGCAATATCAATCCAGTTATTTGGGTAATTTGTCCAGATAGTTCCAGGTAAGAATCGACAACTTTGTAAGGAACCATCAACATGTTTTACAGGAATATTTCACTATTAAGCAAAATACTTCATTATGAAGACTTTTTATCCATCTGCCCTTTCTTTTCTTTTTGTCACCGCCCTTATTGCTCAGCCTGATCTGAATGTATCCCTTGTCGGACATTTGGATTACGACAAGGTTGTCAGCGATGTTTGGGGCTATGTAGCTCCAGATGGCAACGAGTATGCATTGGTTTGCCATGCTGACGGCATTTCGATTGTAAGCCTTGCTGATCCCTCTAACCCTATTGAAGTCCAATTTGTGGAAGGAATAAATTCTCCCTGGCGGGATATTAAAACCTGGGAGAATTTTGCGTATGTTACCAATGAGGGTGGGGATGGTCTCATGATTATTGAGCTTTCCAATCTGCCGGGAGAAGTGACTGCTTCTGACTGGGCTCCAACCATTCCGGAATTAGGTATGCTCAATACCTGTCACAACCTCTATATTGACGAATTTGGTTATGCCTATTTATCAGGTTGTAATCTAAATTCGGGGGGGATGATCTATGTAGACGTGGTCACTTCTCCCGGTGATCCAACTTATCTGGGACATGGTCCCGCTGTCTATTCCCATGACGTTTTCGTTAAAAATAATGTCGCTTACAGCGCCGATATGATAAATGGAAGTTTCTCTGTTCATGATGTTAGTGACAAAGCAAATTCTGTTGCACTGGTTGCTCAATCCAGCCCATTTCGTTTTACTCATAACGTGTGGTTATCTGAAAGCAGCCCGGTGCTCTTTACAACAGATGAAACCGCCGGTGCTCCGATCGGTTCCTATGATGTTAGTAACCTGGATGAGATCATTGCTCTGGATGAATTCCGGCCGCTTTTCAACCGGGATCGTCAACCTTCACCACATAATGTATTTGAATGGGATGACTTTCTGATCGTTTCTTATTATACGGAAGGATGTATTGTAGTTGATGCTGCCCATCCTGATAATCTCATTCAAGTAGGCAACTTCGACACCTATTTTGGGGTAAGTGGATTGTTTTCGGGAGCATGGGGTGTATATCCTTATTTGCCATCCGGGCTTATCATTCTAACCGATATCGGTAATGGTCTATATGTACTGGAGCCTAATTATGTTAGGGCCTGTTACCTGGAAGGCAAGGTAACAGATATGGATAGCGGGGATCCAATATTCGATGCTAACATTGAGCTGGGTGATGAATTGAACATCGAGTCTACCGATCGTTTAGGAGAATATAAAACCGGTACGGTCCATGATGGACTGCATAATGTTAAGGTTTCTAAGATTGGTTACACTTCTTTTGAAGCTTCCGTAACCTTAGTGAATGGAGAGGTCGTTATTTTAGATGCTCAACTGGAAGTTTTACCTAAAGTAGATGTAAATGGGGAAGTTTTGGATGCAGAAACTGGGGAGGCATTGGTCGGTGTTCAGGTCGTATTAAATCACCCGGAAGTCAGTTATGAAACGGTAAGTGGTCAGGACGGTACCTTTCTTATTGAAGAAGTTTTTCAGAGCGATTATGAGGTTTACGCTGGTCAGTGGGGATATCTTTATTCCTTTACAGCTTCGAATTCGATCAGTGAGAACAATTCTTTTCTGAGCCTGGAAATGGAAAAGGGTTATGAAGATATATTTTTACTGCATCTTGGTTGGAAAAGATTTACAACAGCCAATATTGGCGGACTGGAACTGGCAGTTCCACCTAAGCCAATTCCTGCATTTCTACCTAATGTAGGCAGTTTTTTCTGGAAAACCGGACATGATTCTCCCAATGACGCTGGTAACGGTTGCTACTTCACGGATGTTTCTGGTCCCAACCCTTTAATTGGTGGTAATACAACTCTAATCTCTCCTGTTTTTGACATTAGCGATTTGGAAGACCCCTGGATTGCCTACGAATCCTGGTTTTTTAATCCTTCCTTTCCCATCGGAAGCGAGCCCTTTGTGGGTAATGATCACATAATGGTCACCATTTCTAATGGTATAGAATCCAAGATCCTCGAATTAGTAATCGACGAAGATTTTTTCGATGAACAAGCCTGGAAACATTCCGAATTTAGGATACTTGATGAGCTGGAACCCACCGAAAATATGCAGATAACCTTCCAGATCGGAGGGGGAGGATCCAATGATCTTACCGAAGCCGGAATAGACTTTGTACGGGTTTGGGATAACATAGTCACTGCTACTAATTTCCTAGAACAGGATGCAGTTAATGTAAAAGTATTCCCCAATCCTTCAAGCTCCACTTTCCGCGTAGATTATCCTAATCCGAACCCCAATGACGAAGTGACTTTATACCTCTTCGACCCACTTGGCCGGAGAATAGAGGTGATCTCTTTAGATACGACCGGAGCCCCGATTGAAGTCGGAGAACATTTAGAAAAAGGTGTCTATTTTCTGTGTATCCAGGATGGCGAACGATCAAGCAGGGCAGTGCGGCTGGTGAAAAATTAATATACGAAAAAAAGGTCACAGGAGGACTAGGCTATGGAGTTCTACTACGTCATGGATATGGATCCCATGTAATCGATGCAGCTCACTACATTATTCAAAAGAGTGAAATGATCAATTGCCCTGTGTGATCAATTGTAGCTGGGGTAGTTATTTTCCAGCTGACGGTTCGGGTCCATTAAATAAGGCTTATAACAGGTTCGTGGATAACAACAGTCGTGTAGGTTTTTGTGCTGCTGCAGGGAACTCAGGTCCGGCAGGCGTCTATTGGACTTCCCAGCTTACTCAGGACACGGTCTACAATGGGAATCAGTGCGCACCGACTTTATTTCTGCGGCTGAATGTGTTGGAAAGTGATCTGGACTCACTTTATATCAGCATATTCTCAGATTCAGTGGCCTTATCTGGTAAGGAGCCTCTGTGCGACAATCGATTTCTCAGGACGACCGACAGCCTGGGTCCGATGTCCTATAGGAAACTGAGAAGGGGATTCCGGCTTGATACCGCATATCACGATGACCAAGGCATGGCTGGTATGGTTTCAATATCCAGTGGCTCGGTTGTTATCTCCAAGCGTCAACGGTTTGCAACCTTTGGCATTTTTATCAATGATCTGGTTGATTGGATCGAGTTTGAGGATAAAAGAAATGTTCTGGATTTTTGCTGGCACCGTTGCCCTGGCCTGGCAAGCCAATCCAGATCTTAGATTTTCTGAAATTCGAGAGATTATTGTCAACACAGCAACTACGATCAATATAAAGAGGCTGCCGAGCCTACTCCCAATGCCCACTGGGGATATGGAAAAATCAATGCGTTGGCTGCTGTGCGAGAGGCAGAACGATTACTGGCTGCCGTGCTATCTTGCCCCTTTTACAATCCCTCTTTAGTCTTTGGTTTGCTTCTGGGCCATAGGCACTTCTGCGTATTCTAGAGCCATTACCTTTTGCAAGGGTAACAAATTCATTCACGAATGGGTAAGGTGCCCTTTTCAATGTCTTTATTTTTTCATAAATTACAATAGATGGGATGCGGTTAATTTCACCGTAACATTAACAGCATGGCACTTCACCTCACTTCTACCATTTTCAAAACCTTGAAAATGAAGCTTTACCTGTCTTCTCTCTTTCTTCTTCACATACTTTTTTTGGGCTTGTTGGATGCACAACACCTTTCCAATAATCACTTTTTTATAGAGCGCTTCGATAGTGAGGATTATCCTTTAGGTGCCAGCGTGTATGACATTTTACAGGATAATTTGGGGTATTTATGGTTTGCGACACAGAACGGTTTATTTAAATATGATGGGTACACATTTGAAGAAATACCTTTGGCAGCGGCTGCTGATATCGATCATTGGTCAAGAAGACAGATAAATACCATCTCTGTGAATAGAGAAGGTCATGTTTGGGGTTACGGAAAAGGTGGATTGTTCAAGTACGATCCTACTTTAGAGAAGACATATCGACCAAATTATAAGAAAGGTGGAGATATAGGGAGGATTTTCATTGACAAGATTGGTAGGCTCTGGAGCAATTATTATTTCGGTAATTTCTTGATGCCAGAAGCACCTGGTGATAGGGATAGCCTGGCCCACTATGGTTTTGGGCAGCGATATCCATTTGAGCTTTATGACAAGGTTGAGAGTGCTACTAAGCGGTCCTTGGCTTCCATCTTGAAGGTCACCTCTGATACTACGATATCTAGAGATTTTGTTATTGAAAAGGGTAAACGTTATCTCATTCTATGCCTGGGTGAGTTTGATGGGAAATTTCATGACTTTGGTTGGATATCCGATCACACTGGGAAGACTGTCTGGAAAATGGAATACGAGAGATCCGGATCGGGAGCACTCGGTGTTGGTTGTAGAGTGCAAATTGAACCGGTCTTGCTCAGCCCTGGCACTTATACTGTGCAGTATAGAACTGACAATTCCTACAACTACAACTCCTGGTATGATCTCCCACCGGACAAACCAGAATATTGGGGAATTCAGATTCTTGATGTGGATGATGCAAATCTGCGGATGATTGACAGCATCAATCAAATAGTTATTGAGAGAAATAGACACATTCCGGCTACCCAGACGTTGGTGAAGACTTCCTTCATGCAAGATGAGCATGGAATAATCTGGATCGGTTCTGAAAACGGGCTGTTCCGCGTAGATTCTTTACTGTTTTCTTCGAATCCACCTTATATCTCCACCAGCAGAATCCCAAAATATTCTAATGGGGAGGAAATAAATTATAAAGTACTTGCAATGAGTCCTGCTCCAGATCGAAAGTTCTGGATTTATGGTGTCCATGAAGAACCGGACGGTACTTCTAAAGGTTTTCTTGATCTATTCGATCCTTCGAAATTAGCTATGGAAAATCAGTATTCCAATCAATCCCTAGATACTAAGGAATTTTACGATGTGTACTCACGCATGGTATTTGACTCCATCCAATGCACCATTTGGTTAACTAGAAATGATAAGCTTTACCACTGGAGAACACCATTTCTTGTCGGGCCGAATGAGGTGGTTCTGGGCAATGACTCGGGAGCAACGATATCCGATTTGCAACTTGATCATAGTGGAGTTTTGTGGGTGTCAACTATGAACAACGGCTTATTCAAAATTAGAACAAGCAATGGTATGATTAGTTATTATCCGTTGGCCAATTCAGTCAGGACTTTTGATGGCACCGGATCTTTTCACGTTACCTCTTTTGCAGAAGATCGAAATGGCAAGGTCTGGATCAGTACACGTGAAGGGGCGTTGCTTTTTTTTGATCCCATAAATAGAATGCATAAGGTATTAGTGGATGATCATTTGCATGGTACCAACAAATCAAATACTCACGTTTTTGCGGACAACGCTGGCAATATTTGGTCGACCTGTGATGGGGGAGCCAGGCGCTGGAATGTGGATGATCTCGTGTTCGAGGAATATAGGCTACCTGCAAATTCGCATTTCTCGATCCACTATGATTGGGGCTATCGAATCATATATGAAACGGAGGATGGACATCTGTGGGGCTTGATCAGAATTAGTGAGCAGAATGGAGTAAATCGGGAATTTCAACAGATCTTGATTAAATTCGATATAGTCTCCCAACAGTTTATCCTTGATCAGCACATTGGACATTTTGGTGCAGATCCTTGCTTGATCGATGAGCATGGTAACCTCTTGTATTACAATACCAATATGACCAGGACGCCTGCATTTACTTTGTATCAGTGTAACATTGATTCAGAGGTTCTCTCTGAAGGTTATTCTGTGCTTGATTGTAGGCCGAGAGCGATTATGAAAAGTAGAGAGGGGACCATCTGGGTAGGTACTAAGCTGCAAGGATTATTAGGGCTCGATTCTAATCGGCAGGTAATCAAGAAAGTGAGTACTTTTGATGGCCTTCCCTCGAACGAAATAGTCAGTATCCTTGAAGACAGCAACCAAAACCTGTGGCTGCATACGGTACAAGGTATGGTTATTTACAATCCTCTTCAAGATCTCATCATTAAACCGGCAGTGCTGTCCATTTTAGAAGGACATGGCCACAGTGATCTCTTCATAAATATGGGCAGCAATTTCAGGCATAGTAATGGTACTTTTTATGTAAGGAATCAGGAGCGAGGAGGTTTTTATCTATTTCATCCTGATGATATCGATTTGGATTCCATTCCCCCAAGACCAATAATTGAAGAAATAAGGCTAGGTAACCAAGATGAGGGTGAAGCTGTTATTTTGCCAGTTGGGTCAATGACAATGATGAATCTGCAATGGAGTACTTTGCGAAACAATGCCTTATGTTTTTCTTACACGGGCCTACATTTCGCTGACCCAGATCAAAATCAATTCGCCTACCAATTGGACGGAATCGATAATGATTGGATCCTAGCCAACCGGGAAAGGACAGCGAGATATCATGATGTGCCACCAGGTCGCTACACCTTTAAAGTCAAGGCCGCAAATGCTGACGGTATTTGGAGCCAACCCAGAACGGTACAGATAAACATAGACCCTCCTTGGTACTGGAATCTCTGGTCTCAGATCATCTATGCTTCGCTGCTTATCTGCATGGCTACTTTGATCGTTTACAGAAAATATTTAATGTATCAAAGGAAGTTATTACAGGTTAACCGTGTGAACGATCAATTGCAGGAAATCGATAGAATAAAAGATAATATCATCACTTTCGGCTCGAATGATTTGAAAACACAACTATTGGAGATCGTTGAGACAGCTGAATTGCTTACCAAAGAGTCGGTGGAAGGAAATGTCAGAGATTCCAGGAAAAATTTGAAAAAGATAGCTTCCGATGGTAGATTTTTGACCTACTTGATCAGTGATTTGACAGATTTTGTACTCCTGCGCCAACGAAGACTAGACTTACGGTTGAGACCCGTCGACCTTTATGAAGCTGCCAATGCTGCCATTGATCTGGTGAAAAATTACATGAAGAAAACAGATTTAATGTTTATCAACAATATTTCACCAGACCTGGCAAAGGCCAATGCCGATGAGCAAAGGCTTCAGCAAATACTCAACAGCTTATTGAGTAGTGCTTATCAACTTTCTTCATCAGATCAAATTGTCATTCAAGCTTATCATGCGAACGGTCAAATAGAAGTCGAAGTTCAGGCTAGTGGGGTGGGGATCAGTTCGGACTTAAATACTTTTGCCCCGGATGATGTCCAGGATAAAACAAATTTACAGGCTACGGATAGCACTCAGATGCGTTTGACAATCGCGACTCAATTGATTGACCTCCATGGCGGAAAATTTATTGAGGAAGCTGGTGATGAAGGCCTAATTTATCGATTCACTTTGCCCACTGTGCCAAGAGGGAATTCAAGGAAACATTTGAAAACGTCTATTGTCACAGAGTAGGTTGCACTTGCAATAATGATCATGATTATTGACAGATTAGTACAAGATTCTTGAAGGCATCTTAAGTAATTTCCGAGAAAGGGCTCGATTAGACTTTTGGCTTCCACAATAATGAGGCATTGTACAAAATATGCCGACCGTATTAGAATGAAAGAGTCTTTCTTAGACTGGCTTGACCTTTATTTTACGAGACATAGCGAATTTTCAAAAATTTCAAGGTAAGATTTTCCGAAGCTCTGATTCGGATTGATTGGCAAAAGGCAAATCGAAGAAAATGAAAAATTTACAGTAGATCAGCATCAATAAAGCACTTATCATGTACAAACAATATCATTTTGACGCAAAGATTATATGCTTTCTTTTCCTTGCTTTAGTCATTACATACTCAAATGTTCAGAGCCAATATCTTGACAAGCAGCCATTCTCGCCACCAGTGAAAATGGTTCATGACACGTTGTTTGGACAGGTTCTCAGTGATCCATATCGCTATATGGAAAACCTGGATGATCCAGCAGTGGTCGAATGGTTTAAAGGCCAATCGGCATATACCAGAAATCTTTTGTCGGGTATTGAAGGAAGGCAGGGACTGATCGATAGAATGAGAGACTTAGACGCCAGAAATGAGACTCGAATCTATGGAGTGCAAATTATGGAGAATGATCGGTATTTCTACTACCGACAAACACCCGACGATGAAATTGCAAAGTTGTTTTACCGCGATGGTTTTGAAGGTGAAGAGCAACTGTTGTTTGACCCTGAAAAATATAGGGATGACACTTTGAGTTACAGTATTTCTTCCTTTTATCCATCCCATGACGGATCTAAAGTGGCCTTTGAAATTGCGCCTAATGGTTCGGAAAGTGCCATTCTTCATATCATCAGTGCCGAGACACAGCAACTACATCTTGAGGCCATTGACCGGTGCTGGTTTGCTGAGGTTTCGTGGCTGCCGGATAATCAACGGTTTATATACAATCGGTTGAATAGCAGTGATGTACACAATATGGAGCGCACATTAAACAGCAAGGCTTTTCTACATACTTTGGGTCAATCTGTGGATGCAGACAGAGAAATCTTATCCAAGGAGAATAATCCGGAACTGGGTATCCAATCTGAAGAATATCCGATCGTGTTTTACGATAAATACAATCAAAAACTTTTTGGGCTTTTGTACACGGTAGACCGTCGTGTAAAGGCATTTATCGCCTCTGCCCAGGAGCTCGACAATTCCCGGATTCAGTGGAAACCATTGTTTGGCCTGGAGGATGAAGTGTATGATTTTGAGACTTCGAAAGATCAAATATTTATTTACACCCCTAAGGGTTCACCCGGTTTTTCAATCATTACGACTTCAATACATGATCCTAATCTGGAAGAGGCTGAAGTAATTGTTCCTGAGCATGAAGGTGCTAAAATTGAATCTTTTGTCATTACCCTGGATGGGTTGTTCTATACGGTGTCTATCAATGGTGTAAAACAAGAGCTCTATCGCATTTCCAATGGTGAAAATAGGCCGAGGAAAATTGAGCTACCCATGGATGCCGGAAGGCTGAATCTTTATGCGAAGAGTGTGCATTCGTCCGATCTTTGGGTAACTGTCAGTGGTTGGACGACAGATAATCGACGCTTCCGATATGATTCAAAAAATGAAGAATGGATTCCTGAGGATCTATCTTTCCGGGCAGCTTATCCCGAGTTAGCCGACCTCGTAGTAGAAGAATTATCGATTCCTTCACACGATCGAGTGGAGATACCTTTATCACTCATTTACGATAAGGGGCTTGAGAAGGATGGGAGCAATCCAGTGATTATGTTTGGCTATGGTTCCTATGGTTTTTCATTTGGACCATTCTTTAGCCCGATTTTTCTTTCGCCGGCTCTTAAAGGGGCCATCGTAGCCATTGCCCATGTGAGAGGTGGTGGAGAATTGGGAGATGACTGGTACAAAGCGGGTTACAAAACGACCAAACCCAATACCTGGAGGGATCTCATTGCCTGCGCCGAATATTTGAATAAGGAGCAATATAGTGCACCAAAGACAATGGCCATCATTGGTGGTAGCGCTGGAGGAATTTTGATTGGACGGGCAATGACAGAAAGGCCAGATCTCTTTGCCGCGGCCATACCGGAGGTGGGTTGCCTGAATACCGTAAGGATGGAATTTTCGCCCAATGGCCCTGCAAATATTCCAGAATTCGGTACAATTAAGGATTCTGTTGAGTTTAGAGCACTGTTTGAAATGGACTCCTATCATCATATCACTTCTGGAGAACGATACCCTGCTACTCTAATTACCGCGGGAATGAATGACCCCAGAGTCATTGCTTGGCAGCCAGCTAAATTTGCTGCTAAACTTCAGGTTGCCAATGCCTCCGACCAGCCAATATTATTCTTAGTAGATTTTGAAGCCGGTCACGGAATTGGCGACTCTAAAACGACATTCTTTGAAAGCCAGGCCGATGTTTTCAGTTTTGCCTTGTGGCAGACCGGCCATCCTGATTTTCAATTGGCAGCCAATATGTATGATATTGAAGATCGTCCCAGGTCCCAAAAAAATCACTAAGCTGCTGCCACCGTGGTCGTTCTTTCGATGTTTATCACGGCTCATGAGAATTTGCACCAGGGCCCTTCATCAATGGTAATGGTAAGAAATGACCAGGCGGTTGTGATCTAAAAGTCATCAAGCATTCCTTTCTAGATCAATAAGCCGAGGTGACGAAATAATCCTGGTATTTGACAGAATGGTACCAGAATCTAAATGCCATAACGGCTAAAATTGAACAATCAGTGTTGCTGTTATGATCCAGTGAAAACTTCAAGTCCATTGTATTTATACGCTCACTGAGTTTTTCTATTTCTATTCATCACTAAAAATCAATCATCATGAAGAACCCAAAGATTCTGTCCATTGCCACTTGTTTTTTGATGGCATGCTTTTGTACCCATTTGCAGGCACAATCTGTACAGCTCGACCTTCAGCAAAATATCTGTGAATTTGTAGAATGTGCCAATGATGGTGCAGGTGAAAACGTAAAAGGCGATATCGGCGTGCATGGTGTTCTCCACTTTAATGCCGATGGGGAAATTACCAAGGCGCACTTTAATCCCCAGGGGGGAAGCATGTACGGCGAGATTAGCGGGACCCGGTTTCAAGCTACCGGCGTCACCACGGAAAGCATTCCCGGTTCAAATGGTGCTCAAACCGGCACTTTTGTAAATCGATTTCATTTTGTAAGCCAAGGTGGAATTCAGTTTATCGTCTATTGTACTGGTCATTTTACCGTGAATGCCAATGGTGAAGTCAGCGCTGACTTCTTTGTTGAAAAGTTTGAGTGTAAGGGCTAAAATGTTGCTGCCCACTAAAACATTCATGCCAATGGGGTGTGGGATGGCAATAACTTTGAAGATTCATGAACGAAATACAAGGGTTGTATTATTAGATATTATAAGAGATTCACCCGGAAATGTTAAATTAAATATGGTGTTTATTTCTTCAAATAGGATCGTCATCCCCTTTGTATTTATAGCGCTAATTGAATGAATAATTAATGCCACAGTAAATCTTCCTTATGAAATCAATTCAATTTTTATTCCTTGCCATCATGTTGCTGGTCAATGCGTCACCCCTGCATGGTCAAAGTGAGATAAGAAGCACTGTTCCATGGCAACGAAAGATAGATCCGGAACTGTCGAGGGTAGTATTCACGATGGCCTCGTCTACCTTGCAGCCACTAGAATTGATATTCAATGAGCAGCGACTTCAACTGATTGTCGAAGCAAGTGATCCATTGGTTGTTGGTGAGATTGAAGAGATAGGGGGTTTTGTCAACACCATCGTCGGCAAATTCATGACGGTAGATATACCAGTAGATAACATATCCAAATTGTTGGCCCTGGATCGGGTGCTTTACGTTGGTATCGGCCCTCCATTACATCGATTCAACGATCAGGCCAAACAACACGTAGGTGCCGATCAGGTGCACCTGGGTAATGAACTCATGAGCGGTTATCAAGGCGAGGGTGTCATCCTTGGATTGATTGATGATGGGATTGATATTATGCATCCTGATTTCCGAGATCCCGAAGATTCTACAAAGTCGCGCGTGGCCTATTTGTGGAACCAAGATCTCTCGTCTACCAATCGTCCATCGGGATTTTCCTACGGAAGAGAGTATTTGCAGGAAGAAATCGAGGCAGCATTAGTGGATAATGATTCCACACTGATAAAATCCGAGAACTACGATTCGTTCTTCGGAGGGGGGCACGGTACGGTGGTTGTAGGTTCTGCTGCGGGAAATCGGGGCATCGCCCCTAAGGCTACCATCATAGCTGTCGCTCTGCGGAATTTTGGAGGAGCCAGTGTCATTGATGCTGCCCGATATATCATCGAGAAGGCTGAAATGATGAACATGTCTTGTGTCATCAATTGCAGCTGGGGCAGTTATTATCCAGCAGATGGCTCCGGTGAATTAAGTAGGGCTTACAATCGTTTCATGGAGGGCAACAATCGGATCGGTTTCGTTGCAGCAGCTGGAAACTCGGGACCGGCAGGTGTATACTGGACTGCAGAACTAGCCAATGATACTGTTTACAATGGAAGACTGTGTGCACCAACCTGATTTCTTCGACTGAATGTGTTAGCAGGAGATCTGGATTCACTTTTTGTCAATATCCTGGTGGATTCAGTTCAGTTATCAGATCATGCTCCTCTTTTCGATTATCGATACCTCAAAACCACGGATACTTTGGGTCCGATTTCTTTTAGCCAGGTGAAACAAGGATTCCGGCTTGATACCATGTATCATGATGACCAGAGTATGGCTGGCATCGTTTCATTGTCCAGCGGCTCAGAGATACTTTCAAAAGGTAAACAGTATGCGACCTTTGGGTTTTTTATCAATGATCTGGTTGACTGGACTCAGTTTGACCTTGAAAGGAATGTTCTGAATTTTTTCCGTATTCAGATTCATGGTAGTGGATCCTTCTTTGGTTACTTCGACGGATTGCTACCGAGTTTTACAGATCCGGGATCAAAAGGATTTCCCACCAGAAATTTTCTGGTTACAAGAAATGAATACAATGTAGGCCCGCCTGCAGCTGCATCTGGAGTAGTGGCTGTGGGAGCATCGACGAATCGCAGTTATGTGGTGACCACCTCTGGTGATACGGTTTTTGCTAGAAGTCTGGAAGGAGATTTGGCTTGGTTTTCTAGTGCTGGTGTAAAGATGGAGGAAAGGATCAAACCTGAAATTACGGCTCCGGGTTATTTAATTCAATCGAGTCTCTCTAACCGGTATTTAAAGGAGATCGGAGCATTTTGGCAGGTGGTAGGGACGCCACCCACCTTAGGAGACCCTGCCCATCCCGATCTTTTAGTATCGGGCACTAGTCTCTCCTCCCCTATAGTTGCCGGCACGGTAGCATTAATGTGGCAAGCCAATCCTGATTTGACTTTTGCCCAGATACGAGACATCATTACCTCTACTGCCCTAACCGATGAATTCACAGAAACCCCCGGACCAACACCCAACAGTCACTGGGGGTACGGAAAGATAAATGCACTGACGGCAGTGCGTGAGGCCGAGAGATTGTTAGATGCTACCAGCAATTTGGATTTCAAATCGCATGACATCACCGTTTTTCCCGTTCCAGCTTCCTCAGAGATTTCGATTGATTTTCGTCAAAGTGATGTAAATATCTACAGCATGTTTGTGTCAGACATCCATGGTAAAGTCATCGATTACCGTCACTTTCAGACTTCGCCGAAATCTATAGAGCATTCGATCAGAAATTTACCGAATGGAGCTTATATGATTACGCTCATAACCGATCGTGGAAAATTGGCTAAAAAGATTGTGAAGTTTTAATGCAAGCTTATAGCAGATGTTTTCAAACTTTCATCATAATTGAAAATGGGAAATTAAACCCCGCATTGGCCTTTGTCATGAAATGCAAACAACAAGATCAAATACTTCACCGGTCATCAAGGATCCATTTGTCTGAGGCTTCTTCCAGGATATGATATCTCTTGTGAGCCCAGGTATAAAAGCTGCCAGCAGTAGTAAATTGCTGGTCTCCAATCTTAATGACGACTCCGGCATCAATTGCTCGACGGATCTCTCGCAAGCACTCGACCGCCCAATCCCATTCTTCTTGCTCGTAGTATTGGTCGATCTTCTCGATCTCCTTATCCGGAACTTTATATGCGGATTTGGGTAAAAAGATTTCCACAATATTCTCGGAAAGGGCGGTTTGAAAATTATCATCGTTTTCAAAAATCGCTTGATAAAAAGATTGTTCGGGAAATAGCCAAGATGTGCGCCATTTTTTGGATTTCATCCATGATTTTAACGACTTTTTATCCTTGAAGACAAAATTTGTCCTTTTTTTATCAAAAGCCTCTTTCACTATCTTACGATCTTCAGAACCGGCTTTTGTAAGTGCCCATCCAGGTGCATTCATCGATCAGGGAATTTTTGGTTTTATTGTAGCTAGCATACATTTAAGACGTACCATCAGTCGCAATATAATCTATTGTGGTAAGAAATCATTGGCCAGTTCAGGTTTCCCAAGGTTCACCAAAAGCTAAGACAGAGTAAGGGGTTTATGGGGCTGTGCTGACCTAAGTAAGTATGCGTATTTCGTGATGCAATATTCCACCTGAGAGAAAGCTAAGGAATTTCATGCATGCCTTAGAAAGACATTCGACTGCCCTTCTTTAACTTGATGAGCGAATAACCCTAGCTTGCGATAGAATGGTACCGGCACTCTAGTTGAATTTGATACACCTTTCTGATCTGATGGGCAGCAACTAATTATACTCAGCATGGAATCAAGTGAAACTGAAAAAGCTCTGTCCGTTGCTCATCATTTCAATCATACTCAGCACACCTTTTATCGCCATTGTTTAAATAAGGGTATCCAGCTGGGTAGTGGACGATCAGGGAGTTGGGTTTAAGGGAAAATCGATGGGAAATATTTTTGATACGTGTAGCCAAATTCTTTATGAAAGCGGTTCCGAATGAAATCCAGTCAAAAAAAATAGTATCAGACTTCATACGGTTGAGAATCATGAATGCTGCTTCGCTTTACCAACTCTACTCTTTCAAAAGCATCAAGGGTACTTCTAATAACCTCTGAGTGAGATCGGTTTTGAAATATTTTGGATTTAGACCAGTAGGCAAACACATTAATTATTATCTACAATTTCTTCATTGGCTTTGCCATCTATTCGTTGTCGTCGCTTGCAGGGAGCCCGCCCTACTTCACTCCTGCCGCCTCAATCTGGCAAACCCAAATATTGGAATTCTTACGTAAAAATTAATGAGTTTTCCTACAGCGAATAGAATGAGCATAGCCGTAGCTACGTGATTGAAATTCAACGAAGTATAAATTCAAAAGATTCAAAAAACAAATGGCGAAGCCATTGTGTCCGATCCACGCACGGGGTTTTTAGAGGTACCCTCAAGTGATTCCAGCTAAGAAATCCGCAATAGCTTTATTTACCTGATCTGGTTCTTCCAGGCTTGAGGTGTGCCCTGCCCCATCAATATAATGCAACTTCGAATTAACTATGTTTCGGTGCATAAATTCAGACTTAGCTGGTACGGTGGCCACATCCTGAGTGCCAACCATGATCAAAGTTGGGCAGGTAATGTTTTTCAGCTCCTCTTCCACTCCCTTTCTCTGAATGACTCCTTCCACAGCTTTCACAATGGATTTGTCCAGATCGCTCAACTCATTTTTGAGTTGAGCCCTGAGGGTGTCTCTAGAGCTGTCGTTTAGAAATTTTTGTCCAAACATGATATTCATGACCCTACCGGCGACAGGTCGCGTACCAAATAATTTGACGATGGAGTTCAAAATCCAGTATTTTAGCCGGTTAGGCTCAGCCATGGCTGATGTTTCCATGAGTATGAGAGACTTTATGATATCAGAATTCCTAGCGGCCAGGCGCAGTCCTACAAAACCACCCATGGACAAACCGGCAAAATGCACGCGACCGAGGTCCAGGCGATCAATTAATTCCAAAGCATCGCGGTATAGTTGATCCATATCGTAACCTCCCTGTGTGACCTCTGATTGCCCCTGACCCCGGTGATCGTACGCAATCACCCGATAATCCTTCTTCAGATGATCGATTTGAGGGCGGAACATCTTGTGATTCCACAGTAACCCGTGAGAGAATACGATGCACTCATTGCCCTCGCCTTCATCGATGTAGAAATACTTACAATCGTTGATGTCAATATATGGCATAGAACAAAAATAGGAAGCCTTAGATTATCGGGGAAATTAATTAGAATAAGTTTCGGATAGCAGGTGTGCTTTAATGTAGAAGGGCAGTGATGGTTCACATTAGACAAAATATTGGTCGCGATAGATCTGAAGTGCCAACGGTTGTAATGATCTGACACTCAAATATGTCACTGGCTTCGCCAGGGTGACGTTTGCATCATTGTCATCAGAGGTTATGAACCTCCCCTGACAGAATAGTCCTACAGTTTGAAAGAATAGTACCAGCATTCCAGACCTGATTGATGCAATTTAATACCAGATCACATGCCAATGGGGATCAACCATCCGGCCGAAATTCCGGCACAACAGGTATTCCTGCGGAGTGATTAAAACTGGTGGTCAACCTGACACCTAATTTTCAAAATATGAGAATATCGGCCAGGCAAATATTCTCAAAATGATGGTGAGATGCATTTTTTGAAACTAATGAGTGGTAAATAAAAAATTGCATATTATGAGTACAATTATCAAATGTTGTTTGGTCGGATTCCTTACTGTTTGCCATACGCTTGGTCCCTACTACCTCTCGGCACAAGATTGGTTTCGTACCGGATCAGAACCGGGTAAATATGACATGGGGGGAGATCCTACCATAGAGCACGGCAGTGAAAATCCTGCCTTCATCAGATCGAACACAACCAATATTGAAGGTTTTGGGTCATGGGCTACCAGCATAAGTGCTGCACCCTATCGAAATCAAGCCATTTCTGTATCTGCTTATGTACAATCTACCGAAGTCCAGGACTGGGCAAGTCTGTGGCTCCGGGTCGATGGTGATGACGGAAGCCTGACCTTTGACAATATGCTGTGGCGGTCAATCCAAGGATCTACGGATTGGCAGAAATACCAGGTTACTCTGGATGTGCCGGAAGAAAGTACCCGTATCTTTTTTGGAGCTCTGTTGGTTGGAGAGGGGACTCTATTGTTTGACGGACTCGAGATCACTGATGCTCCCAGGACATGGATCCCTCAGAAAACTCCAGAGAATGTACACGCTTTTTGCATCGATGCCGTTGGTGAGGAGATGGTTTGGGCAGGTGGGGTAGAGGGCAAGTTTCTTAGAACTACTAATGGAGGAGTTACCTGGACTCAAGGTAGTATTCCTGGGGCCGATAGTCTGATTGTGAATTCGATCGTGGCTGTAGATGACCTAACAGCCTATGTAGCTGCTCAGAGCTTTGACCTAAATCGAAGCGATGCCCGGATCTATAAGACCATTGACGGAGGATTAGAGTGGGACCTACAATATAGAAATACTAAGAAAGGTGCTTTCTTTAACTCCATCGCTTTCTGGGATGCCCAGCATGGCATAGCGATCAGCGATCCTGTCGAGGGAGCTTTTCTGGTTGTGACTACCACCGATGGCGGGTTGACCTGGAAGGAAACTCCCAAAGAGGCCATACCAGAACCTCAACCAGGTGAGATTGCCGGTTTTGGAGATTTGGGAGGGACTACACTGACGGTGACGAGTGATCAACACGCATGGTTTGGTACTGCTCTGGTCGATTCTTCAGGTGGATCGATTCGAATTTTTCGTACCAACGATCGTGGTCAGTCGTGGACTGCGGTAAGTACGCCGTGGGACAGTACCGAAATTTTCCGGGGAGTAACTACCATTTGTTTCCCCGATACCAGCTTCGGCATGGCAGGTTCAGCTTACCAAGAATTGGGAGAATCCCTTTTGGTGACCTATGATGGCGGTCGTACCTGGACAATCAATGACTCCTTTCCCATGATCAATCCCTCTACCATTGCAATCGTACCGCATTCGACCTCGGACATCCTGGTGACTTCGTTGCAGGGTAGTGCGATCTCGACTGACAAGGGGGTGACCTGGCAGGAGTTGAGTACACAACCCCATACAGGGCTAAGTTTGGTAAACGCCAATGTGGGTTGGGCGGTTCGCGCATTTGATGGTGAGATTTCGAAATTTGCACCTAGTGAAACCACAAGTACCAGGTCGGTGGTTGCCGCTCAAGTCTCCAAGCAGCTTTCCCTGGAGCCAATTTTCCCCAATCCATTCCGGGGTTCTGCGACAATTGAGTTTACGATCCCTAAAATGCATCATGTCCGGCTGGAAATCTTAGATATCAGGGGCCGAATGATGCAACTGATTGCTAAAGAAACCTATTATCCTGGCACTCACCAGGTTGCATTTGAATTTTCTGATCATCCACCGGGTGTGTATTTTGTTCGCATGAACGCTGGCGATTTTACTACTTCCCGAAGAGTCACTTTTATCCCATAAGACTTTTTTAATTTCATTCGGTCTGATGCAAATAATTATTGACAAACTACCAATAATGAAAATCTTGAATCGAAATCGATGCGATTTTTCGGATTGATAACTATATTGCTGCTCCAGGCTTTACTGCTCAGTGCACAAAGAGAAGGCATAGCCTCTATACATTGGCAACGAAAGGTAGATCCCACGTTATCAAGGATAGTATCCGCGATGGCCTCATCTACCTTACAACCGTTGGAATCAACATCGAATTTTCAAAGACTTCACCTGATCATCCAAGCTTATGATCCTACTGTCGTTCGTGATATTGATGAATTGGGCGGCACTATAAATACCAAAATAGGTGAATTGATAACCGTTGATCTTCCTGCTGAAAAGCTACCTCAAGTGCTGGCCCTAGATCAGGTTATTCACGCTGGTTTTGGCCCTCATCTCTATCCCTATAATGACCGGGCTAAGCAGCATATTGGTGCTGACCAGGTTCAGATGGGGACGGGTGGTCTAATGACAGCCTACTCGGGTAGGGGAATTGTCTTTGGGCTCATTGATGATGGTATCGATGTTATGCATCCTGATTTTCGTGACCCCGATGATTCTACCAAATCTCGAATTGCCTATTTATGGAATCAAAAACCAAACTCCGTTAACCATCCGGCAGGTTTTTCCTATGGCAGGGAATATTCGAGAGGGGAAATTGAATTGGCGTTGCAGAAAAATGATCCCAGTTTAGTTCATTCCGAGAATTATGATAAGTTTTTTGGTGGAGGACATGGTACCGTAGTTGCTGGGTCCGGTGTTGGCAATCGAGGTGTAGCTCCTGAAGCGACAATCATTGCCGTTGCATTAAAGAATTTTAGTGGATCCCATGTAATCGATGCAGCTCACTACATTATTCAAAAGAGTGAAATGATGCAATTGCCCTGTGTGATCAATTGTAGCTGGGGTAGTTATTTTCCAGCAGACGGTTCGGGTCCCTTAAATCAGGCTTATAATGGGTTCATGGACAGCAACAGTCTTGTAGGTTTTTGTGCTGCTGCAGGAAATTCCGGACCAGTAGGCGTTTACTGGACTTCCCAACTCACTAATGACACGGTTTACAATGGGAACATGTGTGCACCTACCTTATTTCTTCGGCTGAATGTGCTCGAGAGTGATCTGGATTCACTCTTCGTCTGCGTGTTGGTAGATTCGCTACTGTTATCTGTTAGCGCTCCACTATTTGATTATCAATATCTCAAAACAACCGACACACTGGGACCTTTGTCCTTTAAGGAATTGAGAAAAGGATTTCTGCTTGATACCGCATATCACGATGATCAAGGCATGGCTGGTATCGTTTCAATATCCAGTGGTTCGGTTGTTGTCTCCAAGGGTCAACGGTTTGCAAGCTTCGGCATTTTTATCAATGATCTGGTTGATTGGATCGAGTTTGACGATAAAGGAAATGTTCTGGATTTTTTTCGGATCCAGATACATGGTACCGGAACCTTCTTTGGGTACTTTGATGGAAGGCTTCCAAGTTTTACCGATCCTGAATCCAAAGGATTTCCATCTAAACATTTTCTTTCCACCAGAAATGAATACAATGTAGGCCCACCAGCGGCGGCATCGGGTGTATTGGCTGTGGGAGCATCCACCAATCGAAGTAATGCAGTAACTCTCACTGGAGACACGGTGTTGGCTCAAAGTATGGAAGGTGATCTGGCTTGGTTTTCCAGTGGAGGTGTGTCGACCCCTGAAAGGATAAAACCAGAAATCACTGCTCCGGGTTATTTGATTCGATCGAGTCTGTCACGACGGTTCTTAAGTGAAATCGGTGCATTTTTCAAGGTGGCAGGAGTACCTCCTACCATAGGGGATCCACAGAGTCCAGATCTCTTGTGGTCTGGTACGAGTTTTTCTTCTCCAATGGCGGCTGGTACCGTAGCTCTGATCTGGCAAGCCAATCCGGATCTAACATTTTCTGAAATTCGGGATATTATTATATCAACCGCCGTTACCGATCAATATACTGAGGCAATCGAGCCTACTCCCAATCCTCAATGGGGTTATGGTAAAATCAACGCACTGGCGGCTGTACGCGAGGCAGAACGATTGCTCGATGCCACAAGCAATACTGATTTCGAATCACATCATATTGCTGTTTTTCCCATTCCATCCTCAGATGAAATATCCATTGACCTATATCAAAGTGATACAAAAGTGTACAGTATGTTCCTATCTGATATTCAAGGTAAAGTATTGGATTATCGCCACTTTCCGACTGCACCAAAATTTTTAAATCATTCCATCATAGACTTACCAGTGGGCACTTACCTGATTACTTTAATTACTGAGAGTGGAAAATTGGCCAAAAAGATTGTAAAATATTGATGTGCTTTTTAAAAGAGAAAGTTTTTGATCTTAACGGAAAGAGGTTTCAAGACTTTTACTGTAAATAAAATTCCAGGAGTTGAATAACGCAAGTTATGTTCAGTACAATTCAATACAAACAAATGAACCTTACCTCACCGATCATCAAGGATCCACTTATCTGAGGCTTCTTCCAGGATGTGATATCTCTTATGAGCCCAGGTATAAAAGCTTCCAGCAGACGTAAACTCCTGGTCTCCAATTTGAATTACGACTCCAGCATCGATCGCCCTGCGGATCTCTCGCAGTGATTCGACCGCCCAGTCCCATTCTTCTTGCTCGTAGTGTTGGTCGATCTCCTGGATCTCCTTATCCGGAATCTCATAGGTCGATTTTGGTAGAAAAATTTCAACCACATTTTCTGAAAGGGCAGTTTGAAAATTTTCATCGTTTTCAAAAAGGGCCCGGTAAAATGATTGTTCTGGGAATAGCCAGGATGTGCGCCATTTTTTGGACTTCATCCATGGTTTTAACTTCTTTCGATCCTTGAAAACAAAATGTGCGTTCTTTTTTTCAAATGCCTTTTTTACTGCTTTACGATCTTCAGTACCAGCTTTTGTAAGTGCCCAGCTTGGTATTTTCATGTCTAGAGATTTAGATCTTATTAGAGCGTCAGCATCCCTCTTATTTTCCTACTTCCTCGACGATAGCCTTCTTGTATCTCGAGGGAGTAATGCCAAATTCCTTGCGAAAAACCCTGGTAAAGTAGGCTGGATCGCTGAAGCCAGTCTCATATGCAATTTCAGAAATATTCATTGTTGATTCTTTGAGTAATTCTTTGGCTTTAGAGAGTCGAATAGAACGAATGAGGTGGTTGGTGGAATGGCCTATCAACGCGGTGGTTTTCCGATGTAATTGAGCATGACTGATCCCTACTTCGTGGCATAAATTCGATACGGAGAATGCAGGATCATCAAGATGTGCTTCGATGATTGATCGCAACTGACAAATGAAAAGGTCCTCTTGATCATTGCGTTTTTGGGAAGCAGATTCTATCTTGGCGCCGGTGGCAAGAGAAAGATAGTATTGTTGCAATCTTTTTCTTTGTTGCAATAAGTTCTGTAGCCGTATCAACAATTCTTTTTTGTCAAATGGTTTTGTCAGGTAATCGTCGGCTCCACCACGTAACCCCGTCAGTTTTGAGCTCATGTCGGCCTTTGCAGTTAACAAAATGATTGGAATATGGCTGGTCCTTATATCTTCCTTCAAAGTCTGACACACCTCAAAGCCATCAACAGTTGGCATCATTACATCGCTGATGATGATCTGAGGTATGGCATCAAATGCCTGTTCGATTCCGTCTTTACCATCTTTTGCAAAAATGAGGTCATAGTCATCCTTGAGACAAGATTGCAAATATCGAAGGACATCTGCATTGTCTTCAATGATCAAGAGCAATGGTAGCTCTGCTGAGCTTCTTCTACCATGACTGACACTTTCCTTCATTTCTGGCTGAGTCAGATATGATCGGTTTAAACCAGTTTGCACTGCAGTGGCACTTTGTACCTCTTTTTTGCCTGGAGCTTGATGTGTTATGGGCAAAATAATGGTTGCTTCAGTGCCTTCTCCCTCCCGGCTTTTGATGGAAATGTGGCCACGAAGAAGCTTGATTAATTCTTTCGTGAGGGCTAAGCCAATTCCGGTACCCTGGCTGGTTTGCCCATTCTCTGCCTGATAAAAGCGGTCAAAAATATGTGGTAGGGCTTCGGCTTTAATACCAATGCCGGTGTCCCTAACTCTTATTCTTAATACAGGAGTGTTATCCGATACACCTTGTGGGGAGGAAACGTCTTTAAGTACATCATGCGGACTTTCAACGGTATCAACGAACAATATAACTTGACCTTCATGGGTGAATTTGAGTGCGTTCGTCAATAAATTGGTGACAATGGTCTTCAATTGATTGGGATCGTAGTCCATAAAAATCTCGTCTGTGGAGGTACGCATTTCTAAGCCAATCTTTTTAACCTCTGCCACTGAGTAAAACGACTCCACTAAGTAGCGTAAAAAAGGAAGAATGTCAGCATTGATATATTTCACACGTGTGTTTCTAGAATCCAGCTTTCGAAGGCTCAACATTTGATCGACAAGATTCAGCATTTGATCACTGTTTCTCCTGATCAGCCGTGCATTTGATAAATTTTTAGCGGGGGATAATTTTCCATTTTTTTCAATCTCTTCCTCTGCCGTTCCGGTGATGACTGTCAGGGGTGTACGAAATTCATGACTGATGTTGGTAAACATGCGGGTTTTCAACGCATCCAATTCTTGGAGTCGGAATAATTCTGCTTGAACGAGCTTTTTCCTAAGTTGATATTGGTAATTGGAATAAATTACAGCCAATAGAGCGATCAAGTAGAGCGATTTAGACCACCATGACCAATACCAGGGTGCAGCAATGTGAATCCTTAGCCAATCTCCGGTTTCATTCCAATATTGATCATTGTTCGAGCCTCTTACACTAAAAGTATAGGTGCCAGGAGGAAGTTTTGGAAAGGAAGCGAATCGACGGTCAGACGAAGTCAAGAGCCAGTCATCTTGAAAACCTTCCAATCGATATTTATAGAGGTTTTTTTCAGAATCCAAATAATTTAATGCTGCAAACTCAAAAGTCAGGCTGTTCTGCCACGGTTTTAAATAAAGCCTGTCTTTGGGTTTAAATTTTGGTATTTGATAATCCCGGGAAAATGAGGCATAGCCACGGTTTGAGGACATTGGCGAAATTCGATCATGCAAGTAAAGATTGGTGATGTGAACTGGCGGTGCTAGGGTGTTGTCATAAATGCTGTCCGGATGAAAAACATGAAAGCCATTCGTTCCTCCAAAGTAAAGATGTCCGCTTTTTGTTACTATAGATGCCCGGGGATTAAATTCATGATTGTCCAGATCATGGACTCGATCGTAATTTCGAATATCACCAGTCATTTGATCGAGTACTGAAAGGCCATGAGCAGTTGAAATCCAAACCCTTCCAGTCATATCAATAGTAATGTTACTTACCATATCGTCAGGAAGACCATCATGGATTCGCCACGCGGAAATCTCACCATTAGACAATTGGATACGGACCAAGCCAAGGTTTCCTCCTACCCATAGATTCCCTTCCTTGTCTCCCGTGATCACTGTAACTGGAGTTTCAATATTGTCTCGTAAGGAGGTGTCTGACAGGGGAAAATGAATAAATTTCTCTAATGCTTCATCATAGTAAAAAAGGCCCTCGTATGAGCCAAACCAAACGGTTTGGTTGAGGTCTTCATAAATGGAAACAACCGAGGTCAGGGTGACTTCACCAGCTCCTGGTGGATCCTGGCATGGTCTAAAACGCTTGGAGACTGGATCAAATAGAGTAATCCCAAATCCTGCTCCGAGCCATATTCGATTTTTAGTGTCCTGAAATAGACTTCTCGGCAATCGAACACGATGGTGTTGAAATGAAGGGATATCACCAACAGGATCAAAGCAACTTACGCCCCATTTGGAATTTACCACCCAGACCTTGGCTTCATTATCTTCGATCACAGATAACACCAGGTCATTACCCAAACTATGCTTGTTATCCGTTTGGTGCCGATAATGGCTGAAGAAGCCTGTATGTGGGTCAAAACGGTTTAACCCTCCACCTAATGTTCCCAACCATATTTCCCCGGATTCATTTTCAAAAAAACTCGTCACTTGAGGGTGACTGAGACCGTTCTTGAGGTGTGGAAAATACCTCACAGGCTTAAATGCTTTTTTACGCGGACTCCAAAAACTGATTCCTTGAGACTGGGTACCAATCCAAAGATCACCAAGTGGGTCTTCGTATATGGTTTGGATTTGGTTGCCCGAGATGCTTTGTGGATTGAAGGGATCATTTTTGCATGTGTATAGATCTTTCTGCTTAAAATTCCAGACCTGAATTCCTTTGGAACCAGTACCGATCCAGATTTGGCCATTTTTCGTACATGTTAGTGCAAATATGTTTTTCTCACTAGACTGTTGTATTTCCTCGGCAAATATGTCACTCAAATGGGTATAAATGCCCTTATCAGGATCGAATGAGTACAAACCATGGCCTAGTGTCGCAATCAGAAGATCGCCATTCACAGTCTCGGTGATATCGCTTACATATTCTCTATGCAAAACATCAGAAGGTAGCTTTCTATTGGAAAAATGGGTCAACTCCTTCTTTTCAGTATCGAAATGGAATAATCCAGCGAGGGTCCCAATCCACAGGCGATGCTTGCTGTCTTCAAAAAGGCGGAGAATGGTATTTTGCCCATGATACACTCCCGGCTTCTTGAACGGTGTAAAAATACTCTCCTGACGATCAAAATGGTATAATCCACCGCCATCTGTTCCAATCCAAAAATTCCCGCTTTGGTCTTCTAACATGGCACTGATGATTCGGCTACCCGGTTTGCCATTCATGAGAGGACCTGGTATGCGGATGAATTCATCTTTGCTGCGATCAAACAGATGCAGGCCAATATCTGTACCGACCCAAAGCAAACTGTCTCGATCTTCGTAAACAGTATTGATTACATTATCGGTCAACGTTGATGAGTCGCCTGGTTGGTGCTTATAGATTTTGAAGGTATATCCGTCATAGCGATTCAAGCCATTGGCAGTGCCAAACCACATGAACCCTTGATGATCTTGTATGATGCATTTGACGGAGGAATTGGACAAGCCTTCCTTTGTGGTCAGGTGCGTAAAGTCAAATGCTTGTGACTGTGCTGCAGCTTCAAAGGAGATCCATAAAATGGATAGGAGTATCCACACCTTTAAGTTAGACATCGCTGGAAAGGGTATCGAGTTCTTTTCTTAATATAAGAAAAAACGAGGACGGCTACCGAAAAACACCCTGGTCTCAACCTTGACGAGGCTACTGGTACATGACTGCTGAGGCCTTAGTGGGTTTAGGACAGAGGCTGTTTAAAAATGCCCTCATCATTGGGTTGATGAACGAATAATCCTGGCTTTTGAAAGATTAGTACCAGAGTTTCCAATGCATCTTTTGCAAATTAGGACCAGGGTTTTCTTCCGCTGCAGCAGGATTGATCTACACTAGAGTTATGTGCTTCATGCACTTAGGTCAATACTCTTTCATTTACTTGTTAATCAAAAAACTAAATACGATGAAATTCTTCAAAATTCTCCCACTCAGCTCCTGCATTTTTCTGACTTTCATGTTTTCACCTCTTTATGCTCAATCGGTTCAACTGGATCTTCAGCAGTTCATTTGCGATTTTTTAGAATGCGCCAATGATGGCAATGGTGAATTTGTGAAAGGTGAGATTGGAATCCATGGGGTCCTTCACTTCAATGCCGATGGCGACATCACCAAAGCACATTTTCATCCCCAGGGAGGAAGCATGTACGGTGAGATCACCGGTACACGATTTCAAGCCACTGGCGTTACTACGGACGCCTTCCCTGCTTCAAATGGAGCTCAAAGTGGCACCTTCGTAAATCGATTTCATTTTGTTGGTCAGGGCGGAATACAGTTTATTGCCTACTGCACCTTTCACTTCACGGTGAATGCCAATGGTGAAGTAACAACAAATTTCTTAAGGGAAACATTTGAATGCAAGGGTTGAGTAAGGGCTTTAGTGAGTTAGAAATGATCTCGACTTGCTGAATGAAAATCTGACCATACAAAATGGTTTTGTACTCTGTAGAGGTCAATCATTAGAGCGCCGGATTTATCCGACCGACAAAGGTTTTTAGTAGCACCTCATTTAATTTTTCATGGATAACTTCCTCAGTATGAAATCAGCATCGCTGTACTGATCAAAAACTTAGTCTACAATGGTCCTGGATTTTAATTCAATTTCGTAGCGTGGATTTATCCGCTGGTGTGGGGTAGACCACGTTTGCCAAAGGAAGTCAATCCCGGAGGGATGAATGTACTTAACCGGGTATTGCCATGTCCGGTATGAGGTCTCCACATCCTTCAACCACGAAGTGGTTGAATTATTAGTCTGGCAAGTATAACACTCAGTGTTGCAAAGGCCTCCATAGGATCTGGACCAAAGCACTCCCACCAAAAAGGAATAATGAATCCATATTCAACCACTTTGTGGTTTTTGTAGCGGAGCCAGCACCGATGATTCGGCTGAAGCCGTCATCATCGGTTATGCATATTAGAACCCTCCGGGTTCTCGAAAAACACTGCTGAGGGATTCAGACTGGCAAATGCAGTTATGATGCAAATCAAAGTAACCATGACCGAGAGCAATCTGCAGGCAGTGATGAGTAGACCATGCTTGACAAGGAATCCAATCCTAGACTTTAGCAGTGGATTTATCCGTCTGCAATAATTGTTTTGTACAGATGTTGAACGCTATTAATATGCCTTCATTCTGATGCTCACTTTAGAGATTTACTGACCTGGAAGCATTGGCTTTTTGGGCAATTTGCTTAGTTGAACTATTGTAATCCTAGGAGCCATTATTCTCAAGCAATGGCATTTTCTACATCTGAATCCTGGGTATATAAGAAAGAAGATTCCATCTTTTCACTTCGTTCTCTCAGTGATGAAATATCTTTTCTGCCTGGGACCAAAGAGGAAATATTTAAATCACCCCTTACTCCCAGGGTAATGACTTCCTCAATACCACCAGCCCAGATTTTACTCTGAGTATCTTTCGGAATGCGTGCCAAGGTCTTTAATCTCTCCAAACTAGCCGACATCTTTTCCCGATCATTTAAAGCGTGCAAAATATGAATGGTGAGCTGTGCATTCCAATTGCGTTTTAATAGATACGAGGTGAGAATGGCCAAATTTATGTAAGGAATTTTACTCTCTGATACATGGGTTACGTGCTCAGCTTCCAGCCAGAGATGAATGGTTTTCTCTAAGCCAAGGCCTACCTTGCCGTAAGGAATGTATAAATAAGTGCCGAAGCCTAAGGTATCGGCCCTGCTGATGAGTTCTTGAAATATGGGATCTTCGCTGCGATCGTCGGTGAGACTGAGAAATATTGAATTCGGTCTGAAAAAGGTAGCTTTCATGGCCTGTAAGGCGGAAGTCATTGCGGTTATGAAATCGGGTGCTTCAACCACCGCCTGTGTACAAGTAATGTTCGCATCCATGAAATGCTTGCGTATGTCGAGCAGCCGGTTTTCCATGATATTCCGCTTGGTAGATTCGGGAAAACCAAGAATCTTAATAGACCCTTTGGGATTAGCCAGTGAAAAAAGGATCTTGTATGACCTGACGACATCTACAGCGCGATGGGCTGGCACAATCATGTTGGGTTGCCAGGCCCTTTCTTTCGCCTCGGGCAATTTATTGACAATTTTAGCCGACCATTCTGCCAAGGCATTAAACATGCCACTACGATTGTCGCCATGTGTCACATCAAATTTCCTGTTTAGTAAAAGGATATAGGCCCCGATCACTAATCCTAATGCTATAAAGCTTACGGTGGTGTTGATGATAAACATGGCAAAAAAGCAACCAATGCTGCCCAAAAGTGGTATCAAAATATGGACCTGGAAGGTTGGCCTGAAACTGACTTGTCCTAGGCTCTGCTCTATCAGTACTACGACATTTATCATCGCATAGGTAATTAAGAAAAACATGGTAAGTAATGGAGCTATAGCATTGAGGTCTCTCAACAATAGTGCTAGGATGACCAATAAGGAGGTGAGAAACAAAGCATTTTTTGGCTCACCTTTAGCATCGGTTTGAGCAAGGATTTTGTTCTTAATCAAAATGTTATTTTGCCCCAACGCATTTAAGATCCGGGGTGCACCTACCAGAGAAGATAGTCCGGATGAGAAGGTGGCACCCAAAAGTCCAGCGAGTACGATCGGCGACCAAAAAGCCTTATCTATCAGTATATTGTAATTTTCCACCAGCTCTTGGGGTGTAGCTAACAGCACCAAAACCACAGCCATGGCGACATAAATATGGTGGCCAGGTACCGAGCAAAGCCGTATGCTCACCCTGGGATTCCATGATATTCCGCCTTGGTAGATTCGGGAAATTATTCTCAATACTTCCCGGATAAGTGCCAAATAATTGAATGTCTCTATTGATGGGATTGTTTATAAAACCCAGTCCAATGAGATGAGCGAAGCCACGATTATGGCCAAAATGATGTACTGAATCTTAAAAGCAAAATCAGTACTGGGATTAGCCAGTGAAAAAAGGATCTTGTATGACCTGACGACATCTACAGCGCGATGGGCTGTACTACAGAGGAAACGTCCTCAACACCGGTGATCGTAGGATCCACACTCTGTACTACAGAGGAAACGTCCTCAAGTAGCATCCACACTCTGTTGCAAATCAGACATAGCATGGGTAATTTAGAAAATTTTCCTAATGGCTAAGGATAGAACAACCCCTATAGTGCTGTACTGTGGGGCTATCACTCGAGATTTGGTTGGGAGTAGCTTAGGGCAATGCCAACCAGAAAGTCTGCCATAGTTCCTTGAAGAAATTCTTAGTCTTCCGGCTGGAAGGAAGCACCTTAATGATATTCCGGCAAGAGAATTGGCGATACTTTAATTTTCAAAACTGAATAATGTACTTCAGTAGCATGGTAAGGTACTCTCTTATGGCTATGAAATTGACAGAAAGGGGACAAAGCCTATTGCCCGGAGGAAGCGGAGACAAACCGGGGAGCTCAGGTACACTATACTGCCTTGGGATATGGGTTTGAAGTTCAAACTCGAATAACGAGGGGGTGTCACCTTCTGCAAATTCAACAAGCCTGCACCTCGGAGTTTGATATTCCCTCACGGGAGATGATTGAAGTACTAAAAATTGACGCACGACTTCTGTGCGGCAGCCGCCCACTTTGATTAAGGAAGAGAAGAGCTAGCAGTGCACTTTGGCCCAGAGAGCAGGATCTAAACGAGTACTGGAGGTTAGGCACATAAGAATTACCAAATTGCAAGAGGCGAATAATGTTACATCACATTGGAGGTATGACTTACTTTCTTTATAGGGGTGGCTCTTTCATCGGCATGACTAGTTCAGTAAGCTCAAGGTCATACACTTTCTTTTAGCAAATCATGGATCGGTGACGCCGCAAGAATAGATAAAAAAATCGGAAGCTGTGGTAGAAGCCAGAATCTTGAAATATTTGGCAGACTAATTACCAACCTAACAAGATTGTGGCCTCCACGCCTGCTTTATTTTTCAATCCATTCAGAGGAGAATCGAGGACTTTTACCTAGCCTCAATCTACCATAAAATGATGCATTCCCGCTTAGGGGCACGAACCACAATCCGGTGCTTCTACTGGTTCGCGCGATGGTATCCGGTTATCGATTAGCCTACCTTTTCTTCCATCAATCGGTCTGCAGACCCAACAATCATTATTCTGATTTATGGGAGGATCGTGAGGCCTATGCAAGATGACATTTACGCATACAAATTCATATCCGTTGGGGCATGTCCAGTAGGTTTGATCAGGTACATCCTCAGGTAAGAATGCCAGTATCGGCAAGAGAATAAAAAGACTCAATAACTTCTTCATGATTTTATTATTTAGTTGTGTTGAAAAAGAAAGTTGAAATTTGTTCAGTATTGGGGTTCAGAAAAACTTACTTCATGTAATGAAAGCGCTGGACTATCGACCCACTCAATCTCCATGCGAAAGGAGCCATTGAGCCAATGGATCCCATGCAAGTGTAGATGCGTCATCAGCCAGAAACAGATCGGCGTGACCAAAGTCGCGAAAGTTATTTTCATGGGTTTCCATGGTTACAATATGGCTGCTAACGTCGTTGCTAGTGGTTAGTGACATCGTATATTCCCCAGCAGTACCGGTACCACCAGCAGCGCCTAAATAAAAAATGGGTAGTGAAATCTGGTCTAGGTAATCATCGAAGACAACATCCTTTTCATTGCACAGGCAAGTAGTGGCATCTAATGCCACCCTAACGCTTTCATAAGGTGGGACGCCTGCAATACCAGATATCCATTTATTCACATCTGTATATAAAAATTCACTGGCAAGGTCACTCGGCTGAGCCATATTTCCGCCTACAAAATGCCAAAACTGATTGGGAATGTTTTGGGTGAGGTATGTATTGGCACCGAGAAACAGCATAAATTGATAATTGGTAAAATTGGGATTGGCTGGGCTTGCACCCTCTGGATCCAATAGTGCCAGCAGACCTAGACCAGCGGTACCCTGGCCTCGCGGATCATGGTACTGACCTGACTGGAGTAGCTCGGCAAAGATTGATGCCTGATTGCAAGCACCTATTCGATTAACCTCACGATCCGAGCCTTCCTTGATACCTTGATCCACCGGTATCAGGCCGCTAATATCTTTGAGTATTTCCAGCTGTTGAGTCTCTTTTCCAGCAGCGCCATAGCCGACAAAGGCTCCGTAGCTGAAGCCCAGGAGATTCATTTTGCCAAATCCCTGTGCGGTCAATCCCCTGATAAGTCTGGCCATGGCCATCGCGGACAGTGTATGTTTAATGTCACGGTCCACGCCCCAGTTTTCTAAGAACGAGAAATCGGTGGTCTCAGCTGGTATCCGAGTCCAGCCAAGATCGATGCCCCATACGTCAATATTGTTGTTTGCCAGATATACCGGACAGGAGCTCTCGGCATAGCCAATATCAGAATGTAGGAAAATGTCGTTAAAATTCTGCCCAGCACCATGGATCATGAAAACACTGGCATGAGTGGGTCCTGTTTTTCCATTGCGTTGTTCTTTCACTACCCGGTGCAGACGCACGATCTCTTCATCGCCGCTTCCCACTTTGATATCGAGGCCGTAATGCACCACTCCACCAGCCATTCTCTCTTTGGCAAAACGGCTTGAACGTTGAGTAGCTGATGCTTCTAAATCATCGAGCGATCGGTTTTCCCAAGCTCCTTTCAGAAGTGGTGTAATGTTATAAAGTCTCGCATCGCCAATATCGGCTACGGCATTTTCTGCAATGATCACTTGAGAACCACCCGGACCTGGCAAGCCAATGAGTTTTAAATTTGATTTGTCAATGAAGAAATTTTCATCATAGTAACCGGCTTCTATGAAAATATTATCTCCGGGCTCAGCGGCATCTATTGCCCGTTGAATCGATTCACCCCTGGGTACCAGCAGGTTGTTTTCGTGTTCAAATCTTGTAAAGAGATTCCTCCAGTCGAACGACACCAAGTGATCTTTGGGTGCTTCTAAATAAAAATCCTCGTCATCAACTGCACAACCGACAAACAAGAGACAGCAAAGGGAAAACAGAAATCCTCTTTTTGTCATACCATCAGGTGAAATTATTTTTTGCATGGTTATATGATTTTTTGAATGAGTAAAATGTTCGTGCAACCGAATGGGAATGATTAGGTAGTTACATTTTGCCATAACTGTTGAACAAGCAACTTATGGTTGTTTTACTTTCCGCTCATGGATTACTGTCTCTATTGATTGGACCAATGTCCACCCTAGCCCGAAATGTTTGGACTAATGTCTTATTGGGATACGGTGATGGAGGTAATTAACTGATAATCAGTAGATAATCAGTCTCATCTTTGAATTGGCGTGACTGATCTAGATTTTTCTGGATGTATGATCATTAGGAAGATTTCGCATGTGAATTGAGCAAGATCTTGGTGAAACATATCTGGAGGTCGGCACAACACCTTTGTGTTTGGTGTGAACTAAATCAGTTCGCTTGGACTGACGCCAAATTCATTGCTGAAGGACCGGCTGAAATATGCCGGATCTTTAAATCCCACCTCATAAGCCACTTCCGAAACATTAAAATCAGAGGTTTGGAGTAAATATCTTGCTTTTCGTAAACGATGCGTTCGAATAAATTGATTGACAGATTTACCGGTAAGGACTTTTAGTTTTCGATAGACTTGTGACCGGCTCATGCGCATGGCCTGGCAAATCTGATTTATCCCAAAATCATAGTCACCCAGATTATCCTCTATTAGGATTTCTAACCGCCTAATAAAATCATCTTCGATTTCGATGGCTGGATCACCCGTGGGTGCCAGATGATCCATCCGTTGATAACGAGTTCGCAGTTCCTCACGTAGTTGCAGCAGTTTTTCCATTCGGACCAACAGTTCTTTTTTATCAAATGGTTTGGCCAAATAGACATCTGCTCCCCTTTTGAGGCCTTCAATACGTGTGTCGAAATCAGCTTTGGCGGTAAGCATGATGATGGGTATGTGACTGGTACGCGCATCGGATTTTAGGCGACCACAAAGTTCCAGTCCATCAAGGATTGGCATCATGACATCGCTGATAATCAGGTCAGGAACATGTTGAAGGGCGAACTCAAGGCCGGTCTTACCATCTGCGGCTTCCACCACTCGAAAGTGAGATTCTAAACTTCGCCGGATAAAAAGCCGCATATCTGCATTGTCTTCAGCTATAAGTACCAGTGGCAGATCCAGGGCCATTTGATCTTCCTCAATGCTTACAGGCTGAGTTTGCACTAAGGATCCGGTTATCGTCACATCCAATGCGGGAGGATCCTGACTTACCGTGATCTCATCAGGTTGCAGATGAGCTTTGCCCCGGCGCAATTTCACCTTAAAACTCGTGCCAGAGCCGGGTTGACTCTCAACATTAATCTCACCCCGGTGCAATTGAACCAATTCTTTAACCAGTGCCAAACCAATGCCGGCTCCTTCGCGGGATCGATTGTCACGTTGCTCAATTTGAAAGAACCGGTCAAAGATCTTCGGAAGTTGGTGGGTAGGTATTCCGGGGCCGGTATCACTGATAATGATTTCGATACTCTCTTCGGAGCTCTTTAGGTCCAGGCTCACTTTACCACCCTCAGGTGTAAATTTGAAAGCGTTGCTCTGTAAATTGAGCACTACTTTTTCCAACTTTTCCGGGTCGAAATAGAGGGGTACGGAATCGGTATCAGCGTGGAATATGTATTCTATATTTTTTTGCTCTGCCGTAGAGCAGAATGCTGCAAATAACTGTCTCAGAAAGGGGACCAGATCCTGTTGGGAGGCTCGTAATTTCATCTCATTGGCTTCCAACTTAGAAAGATCAAGCAATTGGTTGATCAGGTTGAGTAAACGGTGGCTATTTCGCTCAATGAGTTTGAGATAGGGCAAGTCTGCTTTTTTGCCCCTGTCGATTAGTTCCTTGACCGGACCCAGTAAGAGAGTGAGTGGAGTCCGAAATTCATGAGAAATATTCGCGAAGAAACGAGATTTGATTTGGTTGATTTCCTCTAGTTTCTCAGCCCTCACATGCTCCAATTCGAGCTGGTGGCGCAATTGTCTTCTACTGATCTCATAGCGATGTATAGCCCATAGGCCTCCCAGGAGAAGCACGCCATAAAGAGCATTAGCCCACGTAGTTTGCCACCAAAACGGCATGATCTCAAATCTATAGGTAAAGGGTTTACTCCATACTTTTGACTCCCCCATGGCCTTCACTTTAAAAACATAATTGCCATGCGGGATGCTGCGGTAGTCTGCTTTCCCTTCTGCTCTGGGTGTACTCCAACTGTCATCAAGACCGTCGATCATGAAGCTGTACCTTAGTTTATGTGGTGCAGCGAAGTCAATGGCATAGAAATGAAAGGTCAAATGGTTAATTCTTGCTGGTAGACTAAGGCTCAACGGATAGTTTTGAAAACTAACTACGGAATCGATGGCGGTGACTAAAGATTTTCCATAGGAAAGTTGGTTTCGGTAAGATGAATCAACCAGTCTACGATAGTCAACAAATTCCTCATTCACCTCGATGGTTCTCAACAAAACTTCAGGTGTATCTCGTGGTACAACAAAATGGTTTAAGTCGAGCATGGTCAATCCATTGACAGATCCCCACCAGATTCGATTGTTCTGGTCTACGCATGATCCACCCTGAGATAGATTGATCTTTTTTAGCCCATCACCTACCTCAAAGGTCAATATGTCGTAGCGTATTCTGTCTGTCTTTTCGATATCATTACCTACGGGTCTCAGCATACTAATACCGCTGGGGCTGCTTACCCAAATGTTTCGTTCTCTATCTTCAAGGATGGAGGTGATGATATTGTCACAGAGGCCATCTTCTTCCGTGAAAGTGATAAAATGACCCCATTCATTTTTAGGATCATAACGACTAAGGCCCTTGCCCCCAAACCACAAGTAACCCTGACTGTCTTCCATCATACTGGCGACTGCATGCGATCCCAGGCCTTCCTTTGGGTTCAGGTTGGTTAGGTACTTTCCGTCAAAGATACCCACTCCTCCTCCTCTGGTCCCAAGCCAAATATTACCACTTCCGTCCTCCATAAATCCCAGAACATCATTGCTGCCAAGACCCTGTTGCATGGAAAAATGAGCAAAGGCATTTCTTCCCTGGTCAGGGCTATATCTACTAGCACCGCCAAACCAGGTACCAAACCATAAATGACCCCGGCTATCGTGCAGCATGGCCCAGATATTGGGGCTGAACAGACCCTGTGCTTTGCCAAAATGTGTGAAAGAGCCTCCATCAAAACAATCGACACCTCCACCACCATACATACCTATCCAGATATTACCAAAATCATCTTTCTGTAACGAGCTGATTTCGTTACTGTGTAATCCGTGTTCTGTGGTGAAATGATGAAAATAGGTCCCATCATATCTGGTCAATCCTCCATTGTGGGAGCCAAACCAAATGCTTCCCTTTTGATCCTCAACTATTGACGTAATCCATTTTTGATCCAGCCCTGATTTCCACTGCATGTAGGTAAAACCTCTGGTGTCAAAACGATTCACTCCTCCTCCACGAGTACCCAGCCATAGATTGCCCTGGCGATCTTCTTGAATACATGTAATCCAATTATTGTTGAGCCCTTGATCAACCGTGATTTGAGTAATCTTGTCGACCTGCGGATCACGCTCGTATTTGTTCAGGCCATAGCGCGTACCAAACCAGAAATCACCCTGGGAGTCCTGGCAAATGGACCAAACTTCATTATGGCTTAATCCGTCATCTTCAGTAATTTGAGTGAAACGGACCCCATCGAAGAAGCTTATACCTCTACCTGTGGCAAACCATAATATACCGTCCTTGTCTTCGTAAATGTCTCTTACCCAATTGTCTCCCAGGCCTTCATTTGTAGTAAAATGGATAAATCGACCTCGCCCATTGGCAGCCATAGGGTTCAATTGAGTTACACCACTGCCAAAGCATCCTATCCAGATCAAGCCCTGCCGGTCTTCATGCATGACACCAATAATATTACCACTCAATCCCTCATTAGAGGTAAAATGTGTGAAAGATCGACCATCAAATCTATTCAAGCCATTTCTCGTGCCAATCCAAATCATGCCCCGGTTATCTTCCAGTAGAGAATAAACGACATTATTGCTTAGTCCCTCTTCCTTAGTGAAATGCACAAATTGTGCACCGTCATATCTACATAATCCGCCACCATCAGTGGCAAACCATAAATTGCCCTGACTGTCTTCCATCATAGCCCTGAGTGTGTTGTGACTCAGGCCCTCTTCGGTAGTGTAATTCGTTAAATCGTGACCGTTGTATCGAATGATTCCATTGGTTCCTGTACCAAACCACAAATGGCCATTCCTGTCTTCCAAAATGTCCCATACGAATGACGAACTGAGACCCTGCTCCACATCAATATGTCTTATATCGTAACTGGCCGCATCACTAAACGACAAAGGCATTGCAGGTTGCGAAGGGGGTTGACGGCTGGGTACTTTTTTGCTTGAAGCACTTATAGCTTTGGGTATGTTGATGCCATTTTCGCCGGGAATAAATACTTGGAGCTCATCGGGAATCTTCACGCTTCTCAATCCCTGTAATTGAATAATATTTTTTGAGGCAAGTTCGCGAACCGGAGGTCGCTTTAAGCGTGTTTTTACCGGACTGGCAATGCTATCTGGATCGACCTCATTTTCCTTTACGAGAATTGGGATACCTGTAGGAATCGTATCTCCTTGCAGGTTGACCAGAAATTTTTCACCATGATTCGGAGTGCTTGGAGCAACATCTTTGTCCGCCTCCTGCCGATTAAGGCAGGATTGGCAAATGATGAAAAGACTCCATAATATGAGGATTTTTCGGTTCATATTTACAAGGACCCAATCAGCAAGAAGCTCCCAGAAAATCAATGATTTACAGGTAAGTGCTGATTCCAAATCCATTGAATAAGATAAGCCTTTTGCAGCAGGAGAAAAAGAAGAATGGAACCTTTTGGCCAAGGAGTGACCAAGATCATTGAATCAATAGTATTTGACCTTCATGTGAGATCTTAGACACTGAAAAACCGGCATTAGATGAAAGGTACTAATCTAAGAGGAGAACTTAACCTTCTTTCGGTATGGGTTTCACGAAATCGCCAAATCCATAGCTTTGATTTGACATACGCCCCAGGCATGAGATATGTCCTGATCTACCGTATCTAGCAGTATGAAATTTCTCACAACGACCTGGCTTGATGCCAACTATTCAATGATCGTTGCCGAGGCAAGTACTTTTCTCTCGAATCTTAGAAGGAAATTGTGCCGTCAAATACTGAGGTGTAAAATAGAGGGTCCGACAATACATCAATACTAAGTGACATATGAGCAAATCCGGCTGCGATGACAAATCGCCCGGTTCCACTGGTAAAATAGGTTGTAATTTCCGAGGCAATACAGAGACAACTGGGATCAAATAGATTTTGGTGAAGCATTAATTACATGGTCCGATCTCAATATTAAATACGTTGGGACTCTGTACTTCGAATTCCGGATTAATATTAACGGCATTAACACCCCTAAAAGTGATATTGTTGGCATTAATAGTCACTTTGCCGGCTCCCAGCGCACCTGACATAATGGTGCCGTCGTGGAAGGTAGCACCACCAGCAATATCACCCTGTAACACCGTTGTCGTATTTACCGGATTACACGGTTCGCCTCCACCTCCATTAATAGGGGTCTTCCAAATAGCTCGACCAAAGGTAGCAGCTCTAAGGATATTTCCTCCCGCATAAATATTCAAATCATACACCGATACTGGAGGTAGACCTGTATTGTACGCCACCCAATTGCCACCTGCCGCAGCTCGTTTGTAAACACCAAACTGGGTGCCCGCGTAAAGGTCGCCAGAGGCCGCATGCTCCACTACACAGAATACGGGAATATTGGGAATGCCGGCCGAGATGTTGGTCCAATTTGCGCCGGAATTGGTGGACATAAATACCTTGTTGCCAGTGATGTAATTTCCACAGCTCACATAAACGGTGCTTGCGGTAGTTGGAGAGGCTTTGATTTTGGTGATCATAGCTCCACCGGTTGCGGGAGCCGTCAAAGTATTCCAGTTTGTCCCGGCATTGTCGGAGTGACGTACCGTCGTATTACCTTTGATGACGTACACCACCATAGGATTGGAGGGAGCTACGGAAATGGAGGTATAGGGAGTCAGGTCTCCGTCATTGGTCACATCATTCCACATGTCTCCATTAGTAGTGGTTTTATAAATGTTGCCATATCCTGCATATAAGGTGGTAGGTGTTGTTGGATCCATTGCCAGTGGCCAGACAAAATCAGCTTGGTCATTGCCATTGGCTGGTTGGGGAGATACATTGGTACTGTTTGTCCATCCATTAAGGGTACGTGCCACAAATCCCGATTGACTTTTGCAAAATGAAATATTGGAATTGGTGGGATTGATGGCCCCTCCGGTACCGTCGGAATTATTATTAATATTTATCCAATTGGTACCGTTGTAAAAAACACCATCTTGATCTTGCGCACCTGCGATCAAAACATTCTCGGCTCCGGGAAATCCATCCATACCGTAGTATTGGGTAATTTTGAGATCCACTGACAGGTCGGTCCAGGTGGCATTAAGATCAAAAAAATTGCCCATGTGGATGCCACCATCATGCGCTGAAAAGAGTAGACTGTTATTGCCAGGCACAAATTTGATCATGTGGTGATCGGAGTGCACGTATTTTCCAGGATCGGCAGGCACCTCTTCTACACCATTCAAGTGCAGGGCCCACGTGGTGCCGCCATTGGTGGAGATCCAGCCTTGGACACCGCCTAACATCACGCGATTGGAATTGCTTGGATCGGCAGCAATCGCCATGTTGTATCCTCCCTGCGAATCATACTGGCCCGGTAACGTCATGGCAGCCCAGGAATTTCCGCCATCAATGGATTTTGCTCCTTGTCCATCATTGGTGATGGCGTATACCACAGTACCGGAAACTGCTAGATCCACCTTGTTGGCAGTATTGGTAAAAGTGTGAACGACGTCTGGCCAGGTGGCTCCTCCATCAGTGGATCGGATCACCACGTTTTCCGAGCCTACAAATAAGACATCGGGCATTCCAGGCCGCTGTTTGATGTCGGAGCCCGGAAAACCATCTACGACGCTCCAAGTATCTCCGCCATTGGTCGTCTTTTGGGTACTCTCCGTAGTCGTCGCTACCACAATATTTGGATTGTTGGGATGGACCCACAAATGGTGAATTTGAAACTGGGAAGAAGCATCATCGGTTGTCATGTGGGTCAATCCGGTCGTACTGAAGGTATTACCTCCATTGATGGACTTCAGGACTCCAACCGTTAAGGAATGTTGACCATCAGCATCACCTGTAGCAATATACAATGTGTCTCCAGATTGGGAGATGGCAATGTCGCTAATGCCCAAAACTGGCAAATTCCCTCCAACCTCTACCCAATTGACTCCGGCATTGGTAGATTTCCACAGGCCACCATTTGCCGCCCCAGCATAAACGGTATTTACATTAGAAGGATCGAAGCTGATCGCGTTGACCCGCCCCATGCCGGCATAGGCAATAGCGGTAGCGTTCGGAATGACATCCTGCCCCACAAAAGTCCAATTAGCCGTCTGATTTCTCTTTTTGACCCTTTCTCTTTGTACTTGATTCCAGACAGTGAAAACCTGGGGCGCCGTAACAAATTTTCCCTCCACATCGCGTTGAAACCGCCAGAAATACTCCCAGCGGGCAAACTTTTTATAGGCTTTATCGTAATTCGGCGCCCCTTTTAAGGTACTTTTTCCAGCGAACTTCGCTTGCATTGCCGACTTGATTTCCTCAAAGGATTTGCCCTCATTTTGCATCTTGATCCATTCCTGAGCCGGCAGTTCAGCAATGACAAAGACAAGGGTAGTAAGAAATACAGCTACGGATTTCATCTACGCTTATGGTTGTTTATTGAAAAATTGTAGGTACTGGGGTGAGGAAACGTCAGTTGTTTCCTAAATATATCGGAATTTACAGAATGTAAGCATGGAGAATTTACCTTTCTTCCTTAGCACCTACGAAAATCATGGCTAGAGCCTAGCCTCCAGCCAAAGTAGAAGTGCCTGTGAGCCTAACCTTTTTAAGTATTTGATCGGATTCCGTGAACTCGGCTAAAGGGGGCACAAAAAAATTAGAAACTTGAGAAGGAAGTGATTTGGATGGGCATTGAAGCCAGTGCATTAAGTTTTCCAATTTTTATTTCAGCCGGCTGGAGTTGTCTTAGATTTTATTGGTAGGTATAAAAATGCTTACGGTCCTTAGGAAATGTTTAAATCATGATGCCTCAACATCGATCTCCGTTTAATTCGGAAAAAATAAGGGCATTTATCCTCGGGTAGTTATATTATTTATTCGATGCAAATCTTAAGGTTTGCAGTGATTGCAAAAGAACCTCTCTTTGGTCTTCTGAGACGTAGGATAAGATCACACTGAAACTGAAATCTTTGACTTTCGTGAAGTAGAAGAGTTGGTTTATCTTTGCGTTCATCCCTTCCATTTCGCCGTGGACATGATGAAATTCGGTGCCATTGATGTTCAGCGTTGTTGCGTCTGATAAAATGTCATAACTCGGATCCATGGCTATCAGTGATTCCATTGTCTGACACAGGAAATCTTCGATGGGCATTATGCTGGGTGACAAGTGGAGGTTTTCTGCCATGATTATGATGCTTGGGTTAAAAATAATTGAGGGATCTGGTTTATGCTGAAAGGCTGAAAGCAATTGGGCATATTTGATCTCTGATGGCATGACAGTTTTGGCCTGATGAGCTGCTTCAAGTGATTCCTGTTCGACGCTGAGCATTTGCTCGATATCTGCTCTGGTTATGACCTCCCAATCTAGGGGTAACACCATGCTGCAGTTGAAATATTTGTTGACATATGTGTCCGCATCCATCTTGCCGTAGTCGAAAAACGACGATTGATCTTGAGCAAGAACGGGTAGTACTAGGCAAAGTAAGATAATGAGGCGAATAACTGCGCGGACTAAATTTTTCATGTGTGATGGTAAGCGGTTCAATGTAAAGTATGTTGAAATCTTATGTTGTCCAATAAGGCATTGACTTTTTTGATAGATAACAAAATGCAATGTATTTAACAAAAATATTACAACTAGGTTGCCGTGTATTGTTGGGTGCTTCTTCAATAGGGCAACATGAGAGGAAGATGTTTTTTGCTTTCACCATTATGGCGATTGTCCCAAGCATGGGTGGCTAACTGGCAGCAGATACTGAAAGAGCTGTCCTTTCCCAGCTTACTTTCGACCGTTAGTTTCCCCCCATTATTTCTATGAGTCCGCTTGCCAGATTTAAGCCTATCCCAAATCCACCGATCTGTTCACTTTGTGCTCGATAATAACGGTCAAAAATTAGGGCCAGCTGACTTTCAGGGATTCCAGGCCCATGATCGCACACCCTGATTTGTAGCTTTCTATCAGCAGCATCGGGTTGCAATGTTGCATAAACCTAAATTTGTCCTCCCTTTTGTCACATATTACCTCCAAACCACTAAAGACCTGCAAATTTGAGTCAGAGATCGACCATTAGTCCTTGAAGAAGATTCCATATTTGTCTGTAATCCTAAACCTGTCATCAAATTAGGCGGTACGATGGTATCAGGACGCACTATCGATGATTGATCTTTAAAGGAGCTGGCAACTAGATCCGCATCAGCCGTGTTCCAATGATATTGTGAGGCTTCTAACACCGACTCCGTCCTGAAACAAACCGGTCCATGATGATTTCGAAGGCACTATTTGTCTCCCGGATCCTAATAGGAGATTTCACCATCAAAGACGGACGTGTAAAAGAGTGGATCAGCAAATACATCAATTGAAAGTGACACATGGGCAGATCCGGTGGCGTTAGCAAATCGACCATTACCACCAGTGAAATACGTGGTAATTTCGGAAGCAACACAGAGACAACTGGGATCAAATAGATTTTGGTGAGGCCCTGTGTACAGGTTCAGTACATCGCCATTGGCTGCTACATATCTGGAGCATACACTGTTGATATTGGACCCGATGGTATTTCCATCGTCGTCAAAAATGAAGCCCTCAACACAAGCTGTAGTAAAGGTCGTAACCAGGCCCATGTGGGTAAGTTCTCCGGATCCTTTCGTGGCCAGAACGAGATCATCTTCTTCACAATCGCATGCTGCTTCAGGAGGAGCTGGTACTGAATTGATGGTTCCTTTGAAGGCCCGGGGGGTCTCGTTGAATGGTGTATATAGAAGTTTTTCCAACTCATGGTCAGAAGTAGTGTGCATGGCTGAGAGGCTGGTATCATCTTTTGTACAGCTGGACAAGATGAGGATGACCAACAAGGTAACTGAAAGAAATAAAGTTTTCATGATAAAAAGCTTTAGGTTAACAAATGGGTGAAGAATAGGCAATCGGGAAGCAGAAGGATCTTACATCGATTGCTTGATTCGATGTCAGATCACACATTGGACGGAATCACCATCCTTCATTGTCAAAGTTTTGATATCAGGGAGGTAATCGCTTGACGGATCGTCTCAATTCCTTGTCTTTCAGTCCCGGTAGCTCTCACCGGAACGTATTTGACCATCAAGTGATCTCGCTGGGGGGTTGGCCAAAAGTTTCTTTGAATGCACGCGAGAAATGAGCAGGATCCTTGAATCCGGTTTCGAAAGCTACCTGGGTAATGTTGAGGTCGGTTGATTGCAGCAGACGTCTCGCCTTTAACAAACGAAGCTTTCGGAAGTAATGAGCGATCGATTCGTTGGTAAGTGCCTTAAACTTTCGATAAAATTGTGATCGACTCATACCCAGCTCTGGATATAATTGGGACATTTCGAAACTTTCGTCTCCAATTTTGTCCGTTAAAATATTGTTCACCTTTTGAAGAAAGGAATTTTCCAGGTCTAAATCAGGAGTATTGGGTAGAACCAGAGGACCAGAAGTGTCTTGATAGTACTTTTGTAATTTGGCTCTCAGTGTGAGCAGATTTTTTATCTGTAGGATCAATTCGTGTTTGTTGAAGGGTTTTGCCAAGTAGGCATCCGCTTGTTTACTCAATCCCTGCAGCCGGGAATCCATATCGGCTCTGGCAGTCAACAATATGACTGGAATGTGGCTGGTGCGCATGTCAGATTTTATTTTCCCACACAGTTCAAATCCATTCATATGTGGCATCATGACATCACTGATGATGATATCGGGAATCACTTCAATCGCTTTTAAGTGACCTTCACGTCCATCTCTGGCCACAGTAATTTGATATATATCGCTCAGAAAGCTTTTGAGGTAGGTGATTACATCGGTGTGATCTTCAACAATCAGTAATATTGGGATTTCTCCAATGGAAAACTCCTCTGATCTTTCTTCGGAATAGTGAGGCTGTGCCTCTTCCATTTGAATGGATTTGGTTGGGGTCGTGAGAGATAATTGCTGATTGGAGATTGGTGGAGCATTTTTAGTAACGGGTATGCGCACTTTGAAACACGACCCAACGCCATATTGACTTTCCACGGTAATTTCTCCTTGCAGCAAATGAACCAATTCTTTGGTTAATGCCAGTCCTATTCCAGATCCTTCATGAGGAGTGGAAGTGCCTACGCTACTGCTGTAATAGCGATCAAAAATATAGGGTATTTGTTCCTTAAGTATTCCGGGTCCATTATCTTTTACACGGATTTCCAGTCTATCAGCATCTATTGATAAACTGGTCTTGGTTTCCTTATGTATGCAACTGACCGATACTTCAATTCGACCACCTTCTGGAGTAAACTTAATCGCGTTGGAAACCAGATTGGTGAGAATATGCTCCATAATTTCTGGATCATGGTCCATCATTATTGTAGGTTCATCCTTGTTTTCATGCTGCAGATGCCTAAATTGCAAAGCAATCTTTTTATTTGAGGCTAGTGAATGAAATGAGTGTACCAGGTATTGCAAAAAGGGTACGATGTCACCATGCACCATGTTTGTTCTCATAGCTCCTGCATCCACCTTTGATAAATCGAGAATTTGGTTAATGAAATGTAAGAGGCTCTGACCATTCCTCTTAATCATTTCCAAGCCGTCGGTAAACCACTTTTGGGGTTCTTCCTTGATTCGGTCAGCCATGCCCAGGATGATGGTTATTGGCGTTCTGAATTCATGAGTGATGTTGGTGAAAAATCTGCTCTTGAAAGCGTCAATTTCTTGTAGTCGCCTGGCCTCCACTTCTTGAGACCTAAGATATCTGAACGACTGAGCGAGAGCAAAGGCAAAAATGCTCCACTGGACCAAGGCACCCATTTGAATCCAGGTAATGTGATCAATTCTTGGGATCACACCGATGGTATTTAGCACAGTTACAATAAATCCCATAAGAAAGGCTATACCCGCAATAATGTAAAATCTGGCTTGCGGCGCACCGCGATAAAGGCAGATGATGGGAATGACCAGGAGTGAGCAAGCCAGAATCATCCGAAAAAGCAAACCTGTTCGGACAACAATAAATCCTAGCTCTGGATTTGTAGCTGCAATTGCATCTCCGGATAATAGACAGATACCTAAAATGCCCAAGATGCCCCAAAGCATCTTATCCCAGTTGGGTGCGAGTTTGTTGATTTCAAGAAAAGACCTCGAAAAAATGACCAAAAATAAATCAGAACCAAAAGCAGCCAATGGTCTGAATAATCTGTAGTTGACTTCAGGAATTTCAGGCCAAAATAACTCAATACCATAACCCATCATCACGATACCAGCAACTGCACTGAAGAAACAGTATAGGGCAAACCACAAGTAATTATTCTCCTGATCATACAGGTAGATTACCAGGTGATAAATGGTGACAGCCAAAACAAATCCTATGAAAAGCGCAAGAAACAGCACCTCTTTATGCCGGAAATTACTTAAGAACGAAGGTGATAACATTGCGTAGTTGATGTCCATGCCACTATCTGTGCCGATTCGAAATGGCGCTGGTTGTATCTTCCAATAGTAATGTTTCTCACCTTGAGATGGTATATCGATGGGTAAGATGCCCAATTGGCCATAGTGGTTTCCGTAGTAACGCTGGCTTGCAGGTAGAATAAGCCCGGATCTAATGGATTGAAGACTTTTGGTAGCGTTGCTTTGGAAGGCCGTAATGTCTCCTTCCATGAAATTCGTCAGCCACTGGACCTCCCTGTCAAGAGATGACTTGATCGACAATCTGAGCCAATAGGGTTGCTGCCGGAAAAATAATTTTAAAGGTGATACCTTAGTAAATTCCAAATAGTTATCGGCCTGGGTAGGAGACGAGACCTCACCGTAAGAGAGATCTCCGGTCGAGTCAATGAAGACATACAGGCAATGGCGTAACTCGTACCTACCGGTAATGAACCGGGGATCCTCCGGTGAGATGTGAAGAAATCTAAAATTTTGGACGGGACCGTTGTCTTGTATGTCAGTGTGCCCAGAAGTATGACGAATGCTCATCATCGCTGTACACATGATCACCAGCAGCAGTGTCTTGAGTTTCATTGGATAGAAAGAGCAAGAGGTTTGTTTTCAAAAGGCTGCAGGATGCATCCTTAATTTACGAATTTATGACCATTGATTTACAGCTTTTGAGGATTACAGCAGGTCAGAAGGTTGACTGGATAACAGCAAGGACTCTGACGTGGCTTGTTGTTATCAGCAGAGCTGTCATCTACTGGTTGACTCAGAGGACTTCGATCCATCTTTGGATGGCAGTGGTACCTTTCTTGCCTCTGGTTACCGGTCAAAATCCATTGGTTTTGCAAGTATCCCTAATGCCGAGAAATCTCAGTAACACTGCAAATCATCTACTGAGGTCCGCCATAGCATTTGATCAAACAGTAAAAAAGAAAGAGTCAATTTAATCATAGAATTAAGTTGGAGTTGCAAATATCGTATGAATACGGTATATTAGTGTACTAGTTAAATAGTACACAAGAACATGATCACTTGCGAAGACATTCACTTTCAATATCGTAACAAAGTATTATTTAAGGGTCTTGACTGGTCTCTAAAGCCGGGCAGGATCTATGGACTCTTGGGAAAGAATGGAGCCGGCAAGACTACCTTACTTCATTGTATTTGTGGTCTTTTGAAGATTTCCCGGGGTTCGATCCGGGTACTCAATCTGGATCCTAGTGAACAGACTAGGGAATTCAAAACCCACATCTTCTTGGTTCCGGAATCTTTCTATCTGCCGGCAATCTCAATGGATCGGTTGCTTTATTTTTATCAAAGGCTGTATCCAAGATTTGAGATCGATGTCTTCAACCAATTGCTTAATGAGTTTGCATTGGGTCGGTTTGGTGATTGGAAGCAACTTAGTTTTGGTCAGAAGAAAAAATTGCTAATCGCTCTTGCCATCGCTTCCCAGGCGGAGGTCATACTCTTTGACGAACCCACCAATGGTTTAGATATACCGGCTAAGCATCAATTTAATAAATCACTGGCAAGGTTTATAGATGACCATCGAATAATCATTGTCAGCACTCACCATGTAAGAGATGTGGAATCCATGTTGGACCATGTCAGCATTTTGGAGCAAGGTGCAATCATGGTAGACGAACCGGTGTCCAAACTGGCTGAAAGGTATGCTTTTGGAATAAGTTTTGATAAACCGGCACAGTGTTTTTATGCCGAACCTTCTATTCACGGATATCAGTATGTCAGAGAGCAAGATGGAGACCTGGAGGGGCAAGTCGATATCGAGCTTTTCTATAAAGCCTTTCACGCCAACCCAGGTTTGGTATCCCTTTCAAAATATTCTGAACTATGAAGATTCCACTTTTTCAGCAACTCAACCTCTGGCTGGTTTTTTATTGGCAATGGAAAAAGAGAAAACTGATCTATTGGTCTATTTTCCTGCTCATTGTCTTGATTATTGCAAACTTCATGCAATTTAGGACTGCCGGACCAGTGTCAATCACCGTGGATGAACAATACATGATCTTTCTTTCGACCCTGGTCCCTTTCGTACTTGTCGCTGTCTATGAGCTGACACGTGATTGGTTAAAGGGGCCGGAAAGCGTTTTTAAAAACTTACTTCCATTTTCTAATGGGATCCATATTGCCGGCATTGTATTGAGCAGTGCAATTCTCATGCCGCTGCTTTTCATTTCGATATTTTATCTGGTCGAAATTCCCTTCTTGTGGATAACAAACAATTTCCTCGAATATTTGGGGAGGCCAAACATGAATTCTCCTTTGTTGAATCCCTTTATTAATTTCAACCAGAGCGATGCCTTATTAAATTACCCGCTTTTGACCTTATTGGTTCTGGAGATTTACTTGCTGGTATTTGTTTTTGGCATGCTTTCTTTTCGAAAGTTTGTATTCTTTACGGCATCTCTCTTCACATTTGTCATCTTTTTGATTAGCGATCAAATATTTGAATGGTCGAGATGGTTTTTGGTACCCAAAGGGTGGATTCCATCTTGGAGTACCTGGTCACATTGGGAGGGTGGACAGGAAATCCAACGCCTTGAGCTGGGAGTATGGTATCACGTCTTAATCTATGTGATCGTAGCTGCTACTTTTATCCTGTTATCAATGGCCATTTACCACCGTTTTCGGGAGAAAAACGTGTTGATCTAATGCAGTTTTCTCATCATAAGGCCATTTACCTTCAGATTGTTGATCTCATCTGCGATAAGATCCTTGACGGTACCTACAATGACGGGGATAAGATTCCGAGTGTACGTGAATTGGCCCAGAATCTTAGCGTTAATCCCAACACCGTGGCCCGAACCTACGAAAGATTGCAGTCGCTTCATATCATTGAGAGCAGAAGAGGCTTGGGACTTTTTGTGAAGACCGATGCCCTCAAAAACGCACGGTCGTATCTCAAAACCAATTTTATTGAGTTTGATTTGCCGATAATCATTAAAACGATGCGAATGTTAGATATTGAGGTGGATGAACTCGCGGAGTACATTAAAAAGAGAGGAATATCCGTGAAAACTGAAAAAATTCATTAAAAAAATATCTAAAAATGAATACAAGCCTCAAAATATTTATTACTGCCTTATTAATTCCTCTATGTTTCAGTGTTATTTCCTCATTGATTCTACATGGAAAATATCAACGATCTACCAAAGCTGTGGACAAAGTGGACGATGAAGAGGGGATCTTTAGTGCACAAGAAATCTATGATGCAAATTTTGATCACATTACAATTCCTGAAGTTCACACGGTCAAATTGCAAGGCAGACGAGGGATAATTTCTATCGTGCTCGACAATCGCAATTACATTCAGATCGGCCGAGTGCATCGAAATCTACCGGTTCATCATGAGGTCAAAGAGGGTGTTCTTTATGTCAACACCAAAACGGTTGAACGCAATCACATTTTACGAATACGAGGCCTGGTGTTACACCTTCCTGAGAAAGTAGAAATTGAGGCAGACAGTCTAAGCCTCAATGTGATCTCTCAAAGTGAGAACACTGAAGTCAAGTTTCGTGGCAGTAAGAATAAGATTCACTTTATTCACAGCCTGGCACCTAACTATCGCAACCCTTCGCTTCAAGATCAAAAGCACTATTCAAGCTTCCATACCTTGCATCTCGACCTGGCTCAATCCTCGGCGTCCTTTCCCCAAGCTTTTTCAATCGATACACTTGGAGGAATTATAACGGATGGTCATCTGGATATGGTAGGAGTACGGGTCGATGTATTCGAGCTAGAGATCGATTCCAGTTCAATCGTTTCCCTAAATGGAGATCTCATGAATAAATTACAGGCCAACCTCTTCGCTGCCGACCAATAGGAGGTTCAGGATTGCCATTTATGCCACAGAGAATTGCCTGATATTACGCCCCTCCCTGGGCAAACTTAAATTTCTCAGCATACTCTACCATCCGAAATGCTAGCCTGGGATTCATATAACAACCATACGCAAAATGGTTAACGATGGAGCTAGGAAGATGGAGGCTGCTCTGGATCTCCTTTGCCATTTTGACCTTGTGTTTGATCTGCCTGTTCAGTCCTTACATCAACTTCAGAATGGGCTTTTTCCTCGTGATCACTACCATCTTGAGCAGCTCCTTCCGTTTCCGGACTGGCTTCTTCTCCAAGTTCGTCAGAAACTTCGGCGGTGGCCAGTAATTTAGCTTCCTTCTTCATTTCCTTCAGCTCTTTCTTAATGGTAGAAGGTACAAATTCGCTGTCTTCAATGGGATTAAGAACCAAGTCATCAAACACCTTGACAATCCGATTGGCAAATAATTCCAAATTTCGGAAATGGCTAAGTATGTTGAGAAAAAGAACACTATTTCTGGTGCCGACTTCTTGCCTTTTGATGCGCTTAATTTGATTTTTCCTGACCTGCCTGGTAGTAGTAATGAAAGCAGGAAGGTGTTCTTTCATTACCTCTAAAACTGAATCGTCTACATCCTTAAAAAGATCAACAGTAAGACTGTATCTTTCCTTAAGCATCTCATGAAGTGACTCCAATTCTTCAATTTGCTCTGGCAGAAGAGGTTTATGGTTATTATCCACATGATTGAGATTCGCTTTGATGATGGTGGAGATCTCTCTACCCATCTCAGCCAGATAGTCCACTACCAAAATATACAGGTGTCCGGCTTCAAGCTCATTATCCGGAAGGCGGTCCAATGCAAAACTTGAATTGTTCTTCAGGCTTTCGAGATTCTTTATGATGGGTCTAAATGCCTGGTAAGATTGGTTGAGTGCAGTTAGGTTCTCGTCCTTTAGAGCTTGGAGTGATTTATCGACCAAATTACCATACTGCTTTAGGAAGGTTTTCAATTGAGTAGCACACAAACCGATCACTCGAGCTTTGGTTAGTGCCCCCTCTTCTACAGTCTTCTCAAATTCCTTCTGAGCGTCGAGCTTCTCACCATGATATCGATGGGTTCGATAAATGACATATGCCGTAACTGCAAGGACGATCGCGATGGCTAGTACGCCACCGAAGTAGAAAATCAGTGCGACAATAAAGGCAATGAGAAAAGCAGAGAAAGCGGTAAAAAACCAGCCACCAATCACTGAAAGCACGCCAGATACACGGTACACAGCGCTTTCACGTCCCCAGGCACCATCAGCCAATGAAGTACCCATGAAAACCATGAAGGTGACATAGGTCGTCGAAAGGGGTAATTTGAGGTTGGTGCCAATTGCAATCAGAATACTGGCGACAACCAAGGTGACTGAAGCTCTGATCATATCAAAAGAAGGGGCCTTCTTACCGAGATGAACTTGTTTTCTCGTAAAGGGGGTTTGGTCAAATCTTCGTAACACGGATTCTTGCAGGGTCGGGGGTAAGAGATTATTCACCTTGGTGGCCAATGTTCCAAAGTTTCGCACAATACTTCGGGAAAGCATGTGGGGAGAAAAGCGTTCATAACCTTCATCCTGTCTTCCCAAATCCAGTGATGTCTTCACGACACTTCGGGCTTTTCTTGAGGTGTAGAGTGTAATCACCATTATGAGTCCGGCCAGGAGAAGAAGTAAAGTCGGAGTTGGAACTTTTCCAGCAAGTCCATCCATTAGAAATTGGTCTCCACCAATAGCACTGGATTCAGCGTACAGCTGGTAGGAATTAAAGCCTGCGAGCGGGACCCCAATAAAATTGACCAAATCATTGCCAGCAAATGCCATAGCCAAAGCAAAGGTGCCAACAAGGACCAGAACTTTTAGGATGTCTACCTTCAGAAATCGTTGCAAGACAAATAGAATTAAACTCCAGCCGAGAAAACTCAGGAGCAAGATCGACCGTGTGTTTTCAGCAATACTACTGACCAAGTCACCACTCATAAAGGATGCCCCTTTGGCGCCTTTAATCAGCATGAAGTAAGTGATGGCTGTAATACCCAGACCACTCCATAAGGCACCCCATCTCTTCAGAGATTTCTCATAGTCAAAAGAGAACAATAGGCGGCTCAGGTACTGAGCGATCATCCCACAAGTGAAGGCAATGACTACCGACAACAGGATGCCGGAAATGATAGCCAAGGCCTTGGCTGAATTTATATATTCGTAAAGATGTAAGGCATTCGGATCCGTAAAGATCTTAATCATCGAAATCGCTACTGCTGCCCCCAACAATTCAAATACGATGCTAACCGTAGTGGAAGTGGGCATGCCATAAGTATTGAAGGTGTCGAGAAGGATCACATCAGTCACCATCACGGCCAAAAACAAGATGATGATTTCGGAGAAATAAAAATATTCTGGATGGAAGATTCCCTTTCGGGCTACCTCCATCATACCGCTGGAGAAGGTGGCTCCCACCAACACCCCAAGTGCTGCCACAAACATTATGGTCTTAAATGTGGCTGCCCTGGCACCAACTGCAGAATTGAGAAAATTGACGGCATCATTGCTTACTCCCACCACAAGATCGGAGATGGCAAGAAAAAACAAAACGATAACGAGTACTAGATAAAAAGTAGCCATTTGGAATTACAAGATCTTTTATGAAAGCCACAGCTCCTTTGAAACCATGGAGATTAAGAAAAGAAATGGGCATCGAAAGATCGAAAGGCAGCATAAATATATGGAATTTTCCTAGGTCCAATGTTAAATAATTGTGAACTTTGAGCCGCTGAATGTTACGGCTACCAAAGTTTTTGGGCACTTCATTGTTTGTTGAATTGTCTGAAGGACGAGTGGAAAACAATGAATAGGTTCAAATTAGTCAATGGGTAAGAATAGAGGTTCATCCGAGTTAAGTAATCAAGATTTATCATCGATTAAGAGCAAGCGAGACCTCATGGACTTGTTGGCAAAAAAATCGATCGATATTGAACCGTTCCAAAAACACCTTCAATATGAGCAAGATCTTTACAAACTTCAAATTGAACTGCTTAAGCTGCAACGCTGGGTGCTGAACGAGAAGAAGAGGGTGGTGGTCGTTTTCGAGGGTCGCGATGCCGCTGGAAAGGGTGGTGCCATTCGCCGGTTTACCGCCTACCTAAATACCCGGTCGATGCGGGTGGTGGCCTTGACCAAACCCACTGAAGTGGAAAGAGGCCAGTGGTATTTTCGACGGCATGTGAAGGAATTACCAAATCCCGGGGAAATCGTATTCTTCGACCGAAGTTGGTACAATCGTGCAGTGGTCGAACCCGTTATGGGTTTTTGTTCTCAAGAAGAATATGCTGAGTTTATCAGACAAGTACCAGAGTTTGAGCATATGCTGTTTGAAAATGGTGTGGATATTGTAAAATTTTGGTTTTCAATTTCTAGGGATGAACAAAACCGACGGTTCCGGGCGCGAAAAAAGAATCCACTGAAGCAATGGAAGCTAAGTCCAGTTGATTTAAAGGCACAGGGTCTGTGGGATCAGTTTACATATTACAAGGACGAAATGTTTAGCAAGACACATACCAGCTTTGCTCCTTGGATCATTGTTCAGACCAATATCAAGAAGGAAGCCAGGCTTGAGTCCATCAGATATTTATTATCAAGATTTGATTACAAAGAAAAGGGAGGACCAAAAATAAATATTTACCCTGATCCCAATATTATTCAGCGCTTTCACAGAGCCATGATCCAAATCGACTAGCTACTTTTACTTTTATAGCAAATGGATTACACCAAGGAAGAACTTAAACTCATCAACTCTCGCAGAGGCCTTTTATATCTTCTGTCTGGAAGTAAACCAAGGGTTAATGATGTCTTGGAGAAGTTAAAATATGATCGAGATCTGCGTGCATTACAGACCCAACTGATAAGAGTGCAGCAATGGGTGGTAGATACGGATCAAAAGGTTTTAATCATTTTCGAAGGGGCTGAGTTTGCAGGAAAAGGGGCAGCAATCACTACATTCGCAGAACACCTAAATCCTCGAGTAACGAGAATAGTGGCTTTACCAAAACCCAATGCGGTCGAGGAAGGGCAATGGTACTTCCAGCGCTACGTAATGCAACTGCCTAGACCAGGAGAAATTACATTGTTTGACCGCAGCTGGTACAACCGGGCCTTGGTCGAACCGGTGAATGACTTTTGCACAGAGAAGGAATACCATCAATTTATGAATGAAGTGAATCACTTCGAAAGAATGATATGCAATGATGGGATCCTCCTGTTGAAGAATTATCTATCTATCTCTAAAAAAGTCCAAGCCCGTCGCATCGAAATGATTCGCAAGAATCCGCTTCGACGTTGGGAATTGTCAAAGGTGGATGAAAATGCCCAGAAACTCTGGTCGAAATATAAGGAATATGAAGAAAGAATGTTGTCATCTACCGACTCCACTATTGCTCCTTGGAAGATCATTGATGCCAACGATCAGAGAGCTGCCAATATTGCCGTCATGCAACATGCCTTGGATTCTCTGCCCTTCAAGACCTAAGATTTCCCCAAAACGAGAATCGTCTTAGAATTGCATCTCAGCCTGTATGCGAAACTGCAAAGTACCTTCATCTTGGGAAGGAAAACTTAGTCGGGACAGATCTCCCTGTACTTTTAATTTGTGGCCAACTATATATTTCGAAAGACCAAGGGTGAGTTGATTTTCATCCTTAATCCCCGAGAATGATTCGTCTCGACGAACCATGGTATATCTTAGAGCTGTTTCAAAATTTTTTACCAACAAATATCCCACCTGAAAATTAAATCCATAGCCGGTATTATACTTATTGCTAGTGTTTGATAAATTCTTGGCTGCTTTTTTGTCCGCAAATTCAGACATGATCGAAAGACCTTGGTACTTAAACATGAAATCAGCAAAAAATGATTGCAAAGAGTTTTCCAGGTATACCCCTTCGCCATTTCTCACAAAATTACCCAGTTGGCCTCCTTGTCTGACCGCACCATCATTATAATCGTAGGTAAGCCCTATAGATAGTTTAGGGCTGTCTTCTCGCTGGAGATCAGAAGCTACATAGTCACCCTTGCTTCCGGAAAATTCTCCGAAGGGCAGCAGGTCAAGATGAAGTGTATAATCATATCCTCCAAAGTTTTCTGAAGTAATATTGCGTCCTTCACCTTGGCTGATGGCCAACATGGGTTTGAAAGTGGTTTTTCCTATGGTGTAGTCACCCCTTAACTGGATTCCTACGTCACGATCGAGGGTAAACCTACTATTCAACACCGATCGGTCAACAAACTGTAAATCTCCCGAAGAGATCACTCGCTCACGGTTGCTTGGCAGCTTGGTTTGACCAAGCCATAAAGTCCAGTTTTTGGCAAAGTTCCACATCAGTACCGCATCCAGAATCACTCGTGAAGCTCCTCTCCCATTGCCATCCTCTTTATCAATGCTGAGGTCTCTATTGCTTAAACCGAGCTCCACTTTATACTTCAACCTCGGTGAAAAAGCAAACCCGCCAAATTTTAATCTCGCGCGTCGGATCAGAATTTGTGAGCTAGATTCATTCGTTGATTCATCATATTGAAAGACATATAGAGTCTGAAATCTCAAATTGAATTTGGTGGAAAAGGACGAATCCTGCGCGAGATAGGGAATGCCTTTACCAAATTGGCTGTAAGCCACTAAGGGGCCAATGATTAGCAGAATGAGATGGATGGTCCTGAGTGCAATTCTTTTCTGGGTCATGATCAACAAATCTATGAATACATTCGTCATGTTAATAAATTGTAAAAGACAATTTTGTCAGATCGGCAGTTGTACAAATCAACAATAGGTATCTTGGTTGACGAGTGCCTTATTGTATAATATATTGGTTTCCAACAATTTACATCAATTTATTGCTGATTAACTATGATCTAAATCACATGCAATCATGATTTACGTTATCAGGAATTCTTTGCTTATTTAGCCTTTATGTTAACTTAATGTAATCAAATGTAGATGCTACATCTTACACATCAACAAAAGAATTGAAACATGAACTACGGTCTTGGTGACGTCTTAACCTTGGCGGGGTCACTGGGTCTCTTCCTCTACGGCATGAAAGTAATGAGCGATGCCTTGATGGAAGTGGCGGGAGATAAGATGCGCAACATCTTGGCATCAATGACTTCGAATCGTCTATTTGCTGTTTTTACCGGTTTCCTTATTACCTCAGTGATCCAGTCTTCATCGGCAACCACACTAATGGTGGTGAGTTTTGCCAATGCCAGTTTGTTGACGTTGACCGAGTCTGTTGGGGTCATCATGGGGGCGAATATCGGTACGACAGTCACCGCTTGGTTGATCACGATCTTGGGGTTTAAAGTAAGTATGAGTGCCATCGCTCTGCCTTTGGTGGGCTTGGGCTTTCTCCTGCTTTTTAGCAAGCATAAGAAGCGAAAGCAGTGGGGTTACTTTATCATCGGTTTTGCCCTGCTTTTTATTGGTCTACAATTTTTGAAGGATGCAGTGCCGGATATTGGCAGCAATCCTGAAGCCTTGGAATTCCTTTCTCGGTATACTCAGATGGGTTATCTCTCTGTGGTGTTATTTCTTTTCATAGGTACGCTGTTGACAGTGATTATTCAATCTTCAAGTGCAACGATGGCCCTTACTCTGGTCATGTGTAACGAAGGTTGGATACCCTTCGACATGGCGGCGGCCATGGTTCTGGGTGAAAATATTGGCACCACCATAACAGCAAATTTGGCGGCTCTGGTTGCCAATTTCCAGGCCAAGAGAACAGCCAGGGCACATTTGATCTTTAATATCATTGGTGTCATTTGGATGCTTATTCTGTTTTATCCTTTCCTCACATTTATTGATGTGTTTGTGACTTCCAACGAAAGTCCTTCACCTTTCGTGGAGGCAACGGCCATTCCAGTCGCATTATCTAGCTTCCATACCATTTTCAATCTTACCAATACCCTAGTGTTGATATGGTTTGTTCCGCTGATTGCCCGTACCGTCACCAAGTTGGTACCTGAAAGAGTCGATCCTGAGAAAGCCATTGATGAACCCATGTATCTACAGACAGCAGATTTACGATACCCACAGACGGGTATTGCTGCCCTTCTAAAAGAATCATCACGTCTTTTTGAAAATTCGGCCTACCGGGCAATTGCGCACGGCATCAACGTGCACCGCTCTGATATTGAGTCGAATAAACGACTCGGTGAGTTGATCGACAGGCGGGAAGTCATAGAGGTGGACCTGGATGCTTTGTATTACGGAAAAATAAAGACCATCTACAATAAAATTGTTGAGTATGCCACGACCCTTCAAAGTAAATTCGAACTTGATAAGAAAAAGATTGAATTGATTCGAAATATCCTGGTGGCCAATCGACACATTGTATCCATTGTGAAAGCCATGAAGCCTTTGCATCGAAACATGTCCCGGTACATTGCCTCGGATAATTATCATATCAAGAAGGAGTATAATGATCTCCGCAAAATCATATTGAAGGTGATTCGGGAAATTCAAAAATTAAAAACCAGCAAAGAACCGAAGAAACATCTCAAAAAACTTCTGAAGCTAAGGGAGAAGGCTAAAAAGAGCGACGTGCTCATGGATGGTTCGATTGATGACTTGGTGCGAAACGATTTGATTACCAACGAGATGGCTACTTCATTGATGAATGACAGTGCAACCGTCAGTAGCATGGTAAAGGATCTCATTCATTTGGGTGAGCTGCTGTATATGCACCAAGATCTAATCATAGAAGAAGACGACTTAGTCGAATCAGAGGTGGAAGAGGGGATACTTAGTCCGGAAGATGCATAAGATCCCCGGGAAATTTGCTGCCTGACAAGACCAATTCTAAGCAACAAATTGGCAGGGATTCTTTCGCAATGGATCAATCGATTTCATGTCTATTTACATGTGAAGCAGGTTTGAGGAAACCTCCAATTGATCTGCCTATCCACATTGCCCCAAAAGAAAATAGAGGAGAATGAAAATCAAAACTGTGCCAAAGCAACCTCCACCCAGTTTCCAGGCGCCATAGCCGGCAATAAGTGTTCTGAAGAAATTATTCATTTCGGTTATTATTGTACCATCACTCTGTCTTACCTGCACCTTGAACGTATGTCCATGGGGCAAAACACTTGTATGACATTTTGATGTTCGCATTTGTTTGTCCCGCCCTTTGATTGTTCACTGATCGGGCTCTAAGATCAGATGTAAGAACTCGAAGGGATCAGATGGTCAAAAGATATCCTCAGGCAGAAAAAATATGTCTAATAATTAGTCCACATCGAAAACTTGAAAATCAGGCTGCAGAGCTGAAACTCCTTGAGCTGGAGACCCTGTCTGTGGGTAACACCGGGCAAGATTATAGCAGCCCGAAGAGCTGCCTTTCTAAAAATCTACGGTTGAACCATGAATTCTAAAGAGATGGTTGAATATCCCGGTGAATACAAAACCCGCGACCTTGTTAAAGAGTAGTTTTCTAAGAGAAAAATGTGGAATTGCAGGCTTACTCAGTACAGGCTAGAGAATAGAAGAATCTGATGTAGAGTCATGCTAACTTGACCTTCAATTTGGATCTTGACTGGAAGATCGTTGGTTTATACACGTACTGTTGTGGGTTTGAGATGAAAATGACCTCTTGATTGCTGCTCGGCAAATTCCTGGTTGTATGATTATACGGCCCCATCCAACTCTTTCCTTAATAATCTTATGTACTACTGGATTTCAATGTCAACCATGGGCTAAAAAAAACCAAGAATGCTCATTACCGTAAATGTCTGCAGGGCTGGTGATCAGAATAGATTCTCCAGCATTTATTTCCAGTTCTTGATCGTTCGACTGACAATTCACGGAGCCCTCCATACAAAGAACAATAGATGGAGTTTTATCGATGGACACCTTGACTGCGCGGCCACGATTCATATGTAGGCAGAATTCTTCAGCTGGCGTAACGAAGTTTTCCATTCCATAGCTGTCGGGAGTTTTGTGAATGATTAGTGGCTCAGTTTGGTCGTAGTTAATGATCTCTAGTAGCCGATGGACATCGATATATTTTTGGGTCAACCCACCCCTGATTACATTGTCCGAATTGGCCATACACTCCACGTTTTGGCCCTCCATGTAAGCATGTAGAACACCGGGTGCCTGAAAAACACCTTCACCTCGTTTCAGGTGCACCAAATTCATGAGGTATAAAGACAGGATTCCACGGTCACACCTACCTTTTCGGTTGAAGGTGAGAAAGGCCCTGGCAGCCCAAAAATTAATGTCAGACTTTTTTAACTCTCCTCTTTCATACAAAGGTTTGATGCGACTTCCCAGGGGTTGAAGCAATTGATTGATGTCCTCCTGGTCTGCAGTCATTATGTATTGGTACAAAGTCTTGATTCCACCGTCCGACAAATGGGACTTTAAGCTGCTCAATTCAGGATTGGCCTGAAGCGCATGGTAAATTTCAGCGTTCCGTTTAAATCCTTGAACGAGATAGAAGTCAGAGAGCGCAACCATTAGCTCAGGCTTGTGATTCCGATCCTTGAAGGTGCGATGAAATGCATCTGGTGGGATTTTCGCCTCCTCTTCCTGCCGATAGCCGGATGTTGCTTGATCTTTGGTCGGATGAACCTGAATGGAAAGCATATCCTGGACGTCGAGAATTTTTAGCAGATAAGGTAATTCTTCTATATTATCTTCTGCCAAGAGCTGAATAACAGATTTGCCAGATGGAATTTGCTGACTTTCCCCAAGAGGGTGTGTTCCCAGCCAGTACTCAGCCCATGGTGTACCGTCGGGATTTTCACCAAGCAGATTGGGTAGGTACCCGAGACCACCCCAGGCATAGTGTTTAATGGTCCCTTTAATTTTGGTAATCATTTGATCAATATTCTCGCCATTTCTTGAATTGCTTTAGTGCTGCATTGGTCGAAGGGTCATGTTGATCAGCCCTGATTTCGCCCCTCAACTCTGGTTGGATCGCTTTGGCCAGTGCTTTGCCCAGTTCTACGCCAAATTGATCAAAGGAAAAAATATTCCAGACAAATCCCTGGACGAAGATCTTGTGCTCATACATGGCGATAAGGGCGCCAAGATTAAACGGAGTCAGTTTCTTGATTAAGATCATATTTGATGGTCGGTTGCCTGGAAAACATTTAAATGGGGTTAGCCATCGGATTTCTTCTTCTGATTTTCCGGCATCTCTAAGCTCCTTGAATACTTCAGATGCATGCTTACCGCGCATGAGTGCTTCTGTTTGAGCCAAGAGATTGGAGACCAGCAAATCCTGGTGATTTGCGAGGTTGTGGTGGGGATTAATAGGCAAGATAAAATCACAAGGTATAAGCTTGGTCCCTTGGTGCAACAATTGAAAGAAGGAATGTTGGCTGTTGGTTCCAGCACCCCCCCACAGAATGGCTCCGGTTTGATAGTTTACCTCCTGGCCTGCCCGGTCTACACTTTTGCCATTGCTTTCCATGGAAGCTTGCTGCAAATAAGCTGGGAGATATTTAAGGTTTTGATCATATGGTAAAACGGCCTCGGTTTCCGCCTGGTGAAAGTTGGTGTACCACACTCCAAGTAAGGCCAGTAAAACAGGAATATTTTCTCGCCAAGGATGGGTTCTGAAATGCTGATCCATGGCATACATGCCCTTGAGCAACGACCGGAAGTGAGCAGGTGATGTGGCCAACATGATGCTCAACCCCACTGCTGAGGAGAGTGAATATCTCCCACCTACCCAATCCCAGAAACCAAAAATATTGGCTTCGCGGATTCCAAACTGCCGGGCTCCTCGGACGTTAGTTGATACCGCAACAAAGTGTTTTGCTATCTGCTCCTTAGAAGCCTTTTGTAAAAACCACTCTCTTGCCGTTTGAGCGTTGGTCATAGTTTCTATGGTAGTAAAGGTCTTAGAAACGATGACGAACAATGTGGTTTCAGGATTCAGTCGAGATAAGGTCTGAGAAAGGTCAGCTCCATCCACATTGCTGACAAAATGAACTTGCCGGTTGGGGTTGTGATAGGGTCTTAGAGCTTCGGATACCATCAGGGGGCCGAGGTCAGAGCCTCCAATACCAATATTCACGATGTCGGTGATTGTCTTGCCTGAGTATCCCTTCCAAACCCCCTGATCGATTTGATCTACAAAACCCTCCATTTGATTCAACACTTGATGCACTTGCTCTACTATATTCTCCCCATGGAGAATCAGAGAATCATCAATCGGCCTTCGTAAGGCGGTATGTAGTACTTCTCGTTGTTCAGTTTCATTAATAACCGCTCCGGAGAACATCGCTTCTATGCCTTGATCCAGCTTCACTTCGCGAGCCAGAGCAAGTAGTTGTTGCAATGTATCTTCATCAAGGAGGTTTTTAGAAAAATCAACATAAAAGTCTTCCCATTCAATGGAGAATCGTTCGACTCGTTGTCGATCGTGGTCGAAAAGGGCTCTTAAATCGGAAGTTAAAGCATTGAGCTTTAGATTTTTTAGCCTTGCCCAGGCTTCCGTGGAGGTTGGGTCAATCTTACTGATATTGTTGGTGACAATTGGCATCTTCTGTAGTTTCGTGAAGCGGTAAATTTACAAATGGTCGGGTACATATGACAGTACAGAAAGAAATGGGGAGAAAAGGTGAGACCTTAGCCGTATCCTATCTGAAAAGGCAGGGATATCAGATTCTGGAAACTAATTGGCGCTATGGTCGGGCAGAGGTTGATATCATTGCCATGATTGAAAACATTTTGGTTTTTGTTGAGGTGAAAACAAGGTCATACAACTACTACGGTCCCCCGGAAATGGCTGTGAATGCTAAAAAGGAAAGGTTTCTGGCTGAGTGCATGCAAGCCTACATGGAATTGATTGATCATCAATGGGAGGTGAGGTTTGACATCATCTCAATCCTTTGGAACGATCAAGCACCTCCGAGCATCAATCACATCGTAAATGCCTTTTTTCCAGGCCTAGCTTAAAGGACTTGCCGATTGACTAATAATCCATTATCTTTGCCAGCCATTTTGAAATAATGCACTGATGAAAAAAGACATCCATCCAAACAACTACCGATTAGTTGTATTTAAGGATTTCTCTTGTGACGAAGCTTTTCTGACCAAGAGTTGTGCGCCCAGTAAGGACACCATTAAGTGGGAGGATGGAAAGGAGTATCCCTTGGTAAAACTGGAGATTTCTAACAAATCCCATCCCTTTTTTACCGGCAAGATGAAATTTGTGGATACCGCAGGACGTATCGATAAGTTCAATAAGAAGTTCTCTAAAACTAGATTTTCAAAGCCAGAACAAGAAGGATAAGTTGTCAGTGGGTTTCAACTGCGCTGAGCGTCTGGCCCATGTTTCTCCTGTTTACTTGGTCAAACAATAACCGTTCATGCCTTTCAGTCTGTCCGTATGTTCACGTGTGAGCGTTGGATAAATGACATGCTACTGAGATTTCTTGAGATGCACTTCTGTCAATACTTAGATTTGGTTTGGGAAATGAGTGATTGAAATCTACTTATTTTTATCCCATAATGCTGATATGAGACACGTCATATTGTTCGACAGTGATCTGCGAGCCGAGCTCTTGCCCCTTACGTTAACTCGACCAGTGAGCGAATTGAGGTTGGGCATCTTGACCTTACGCCAGAAGTGGAACCATCTGTTCAAAGAAGCATCTTTCTCACACATTACTAGTGATGAACTTGAGGCGCTATTTCCCATTCAGATTCAAGACGTAAATACACTGATCAATGGATCAGTGATTCCATCCGTCAAGCTCAAGCAACTGATTGAAGGATTGGGCACCAATGAAGCACTGATGCATAAGGGAGAATTGGTGGCAGCTGTCCTGCCCAGGGCTCAATTTGAACATTTGGTTAAGGCCGACGACCTCGATGATCTCACCGGATATGAAGTCGATGCCGGTGAGGTAACCTTCGCTAGTCAAATTTGGGACCTATGCGATTTATCTGCCGCTCAGGTTGCAAAGGACATGGAGCTGCTTAACCTAAGCCACAATTGGACGGATAATGTGATGGGGGATTTTACGATTTTTGTACATCCTACCGCTAAAGTAGAGCGGGTTACTTTCAATGCGATCGATGGACCTATATACATCGGGCGGGAAGCAATCCTGATGGATGGGGCCCATATGCGCGGTCCTTTGTCCATTGGAGATAAGAGCATCATCAAGATGGGTGCGAATATTTATGGTGGGACTTCTATCGGTCCAGGCTGCATCGTCGGAGGGGAGGTGAAGCATTCTACAATCCTGGCCAATAGCAATAAATCCCATGAGGGCTATCTGGGGGATTCATTTATCGGCGAGTGGTGTAATCTGGGAGCGCTAACATCCAATTCCAATGTAAAGAATACTTTTAGCCAGGTTAAAGTTTGGCATTATCCTACAAGATCCTTCCAGGAAACATTGCAGCAAAAGTGTGGTATTTTTATGGGTGACTATTGTCGAACTGCGATCCATACTCGCATCAATGCCGGTACGGTGATTGGTGTATCTTGTCACCTCTTTGGGCATCACACATTTTCCGGATTCGTTCCCTCCTTTTCTTGGGGCGAACGAGATGAATATGATATCAGCAGGGCTAAAGAGGCCGCTACCAGGATGCAAGCGCTGAAAGGTAGGATTATCGAAACACCAGTTCTGGACCTTCTTGACCGACTGCATAAGGACACAGCTCAGGAACGCCAGTTGATGTATTTGGCCAATGGATAAATGGGTCATACCTCGATGGAAGCGCTGGTTAAGTTACGTGACCGAGGTGCCAATCCAAAGGAGCGGCAGTGACGTCAATCCGCTACTGCAAGTTAGTTTGATTAAGAACCGCCTCCAGCTCTCTACTGAGCATTCAATTTACTCCTATGATGACCTTTATATTAACTTCTACAGGGCTTTTCAGGCAATTGAATTGCCTCCGACAGGTTCGCAGATTTTGGTATTGGGACTGGGACTGGGCAGCATACCCTTCATACTGGAAAGGCATTATGGCAAAATTTACAAATATGTCATGGTGGAGGTCGATGAGTCGGTAATCGACTTGGCTTCCAAGTATTCGCTTCATAGATTAGAGAGCCCATTCCAGATCGTTCAGGCTGATGCTGCTGTCTTTGTGCAGGTACACTCAGCTAAATATGAATTAGTGATCGTCGATTTATTCGTAGATGATGTGATTCCAAGTTACTTTGAATCACAGGAAGGTACTGTTGCTCTGCGACATCTACTGTCTGATTCGGGCACGCTGCTTTACAATAGACTTTATTTGACCGGACGCGATAAGAAGAATACTGATAGATTCTACAAGGAAATTTTTCAAGACACCTTTGAGAACGCTCAGATGATGCCCGTTTCAGGAAATCAGATTATTGTTGGTAAGTTGTAGGCAAAAAAAAACCACAGTATCCCTTTCGATACTGCGGCTTTTACGAACACACTCAAAACTATTTTTCGATTGCAATATAAGGTAAATCTTCTTATCTGTAAATAGTTCTCAAAAAAAAGTTGGATTTTTAACATTTGACAATACATCTAAATGCCTCCGCGGTCAAATTTCCAACGAACAAAAGCCTCCATGGCTTCATAGTTTGCTAAACCAAGTTCGTGATATGCTACGGCTGTTTCACGGTTTCTATCTTCAGCGCGCTTCCAAAATTCTCGTTCATCATTTCCTGGGAATGGAGGACGGTCTTTCTGCGACTGATGCATGAAAATTGCTTTTCTCTTTTTGGCTAATTCGGTCGGAGATAGGGGAACTGCCATTTCAATCTGGTCGATTTTCCACTCGTGCCAGGCGCCTCGATATAGCCAGAGCCAGCAATTAGACGTCCAGGCCTCACCATTAAGTTTCTTCATAGCTCCTAGAATCGCGTCCAGGCAAAGCTGGTGGGTACCATGGGGATCTGCCAGGTCGCCAGCTGCATAAATCTGATGCGGTTTAACATCTTCCAACAACTTACGTACGGCATCGATATCCTCAGCACTAATGGCATTTTTCTTTGAGAGTCCGGTCTCGTAAAAAGGCAGATCGAGAAAATGGATATTATTATCATCGATCCCACTTACCCGGGCTCCAGCTCGGGCTTCTCCTCTCCTGATCAGGCCCTTAATTTTCCTAATCTCGGGTAAGTCCTTTTCGCCTCCACGTTTTTTCTTGATGTGCTTGGTGACTCGTTTGATCAACTTGGTAAGCACTTCTTGATCAATGTCTAGATCACTGCCAAATTCAACAATAAATTCGGCAAACCGCAAGGCATCGTGATCGTGGACGGCAATATTACCTGAGGTCTGGTAAGCAACATGTACCTCGTGACCCTGCTCGACCAGACGAATAAAAGTGCCTCCCATCGATATCACATCGTCGTCGGGATGAGGGCTGAAGATGATCACCCTCTTTTTGGCGGGCAGGGCTCTCTCCGGCCTTTGTGAATCGTCGGCATTGGGTTTGCCTCCTGGCCACCCAGTAATCGTATGCTGTAGCCGGTTAAAGATTTTTATGTTGATGTTGTAGGCACTGTCATGTTCTACTATGAGATCGCTGAGTCCATATTCGTTGTAATCCTCATCGGTCAGCTTTAGTATCGGTTTGCCGGTCCGTTGAGAAAGCCAAATGGTCGCACGGCAGATCAAGTCATCCGTCCAATTGCACAGGCCAACCCGCCAAGGAGTAGCTATTTTGGTTAGAGACTCGGCAGCTGGCTGATCTAGTATGCATCGTACATGCCCGTGCTTTTGCAGGTAAGATGCAGGACATGCCGCAGAAATTTCCCCCTCAACAGCGCGCTTGACCACATCTGCCTTGTGCATTCCAAAGGCCATAAGGTAGATGGTCTTTGCTTTGAATATACTGGCAATGCCCATCGTAATCGCCCGATAAGGCACCTTGTCAAATTCGAAGAAGTCTTTAATTGCATCGCGGCGAGTGATATTGTCCAGTTTGACGAGTCGGGTCACCGATCCTTCCCAAGATCCAGGTTCATTAAAACCAATGTGACCTGTCCGGCCGATACCCAGGATCTGTATATCTATTCCTCCGGCAGCCTCAATTCTTTCTTCATACTCAGCACAGTAAGCTTCAATGTCTTCCATAGGAATTGTGCCGTCAGGAATATGAATGTTTTTTGGTTTGATGTCAAGGTGATCGAAAAGGTGCTCATGCATAAACCTTATGTAGCTTCGAGCATCCTCAGGCTGCATGGGATAGTACTCATCCAAGTTAAAGGTGATTACATTGGAAAAGCTTAGATCCTCCTCGCGATGAATTCTTACCAACTCGCGGTAAAGTGCAACAGGGGTGGAGCCGGTAGCAAGACCAAGTACGATGGATTCTCCCTCTTGTTGCTTCTGTCGCACTGCTAAAGCAATCGATCTGGCCACATGTTTGGAAGCTTCTTTCGAATTTTCCCAGATGCGTACTGGAATCTTCTCAATGGAGCGGAGTTGGTATTTAAGTACGTCCATAGCAGGTATTCGATTTCGAGTGGGCAAAAATACATTATTTTAATATGCGGCGTGTACGCACACAGCTTCTTTCCAGCGAACTATTATACTTACCTTTATAGCCAATCGTAAAAGACTGCTATGTTTACCATTCCCATCTATTTGAGATTTGCCCTGATCGGCCTCACTCTGATCGGCGGGATAGTCCTGGCAATTCTATTTGGCTTTTGGTATGCTTTCCCCTTCTTCTTGATCGGCATTGTGCTTTTGGTCGGATATATTTTTCTAGGTACGGTGCAATCAGCTGCTCAATTAATGCAGGAAACCAATTTGTTGGGTGCCGAGAAGCGCTTGAATCTTACCCTTAAACCCCAATGGCTCTACAGTACCAATCGCGCCTACTACTATATGATCAAAGGTGGCATTGCTATGCAGTTTAAACGCAATGAAGAAGCGGAAGAGCTGCTGATCAAAGCTCAAGAAACAGGTCTGCCCTCCGACAACGAAAGGGCAATGGTTCACTTACAATTGGCCAACCTCGCTGTGACCAAAGACAATCTCCAGGCAGCACGGAATCACCTGCGTGAGGCCAAGCAACAAAAAGTAACTGAACCTCAAATCAAAGAGCAAGTTGCTGAGTTTACCAAAGCGCTGAAAAACCAGGGCGCGATGAAAAAACTCAGGCATCGGCATAGAGGTTCTATGATGCAGCCAGGCGGTAAACGCCGAAGACCACGAGGTCGATAGAAATCAGTACAGATCCCATCAGAGCTAGGTAGTGCCTCAAAATGTCTTGATTGGTCTTGACACATTGGTCAATCATCTCGTTAGAAGTATAGTATTGGTGCGCTAATTCTATCAATGATAAGCGATCAAGTGATCGTCATTCCTCGGCAGTGCCGTGGGGTGCATTAGATGCATACAGGGGATTTCATTGTGATGTTATTGTGATAATTTCTTAGCTATTTTGAAGTATGAAGTCGATTTTGGCAGTTGAAGATGATCCTTCTTTGTTGGAGCTTCTGCAGATACATTTGCAAGACATCAATTGCAACCTCGATAGTGCCGAAGATGGCCTGGAGGGATTAAAGATGATTGTTGAAAATCAATATGATTTGATCATCTTGGATATTATGTTGCCGTCTTTAGATGGATTTGAGATTTGCAAACGTGCCAGGGCCAAGAACATACTCACTCCGATCCTTATGCTCACTGCCAAGACAGAGGAAATTGATAAGATTCTTGGATTGGAAATCGGTGCCGATGACTATGTAGTAAAGCCGTTTAGTATCAGGGAGCTGATGGCCAGGGTTAAAGCGTTGCTTCGACGGGCCTCCATCCTCGAAAATATGAATCAGGGCACAACCGGAAAAATGATTACGAGAGGTGATCTCACGATCGATGTGGATAAGCGAAAAGTGATGATTGGCGATCGCCGGGTCGAGCTATCACCAAAGGAGTTTGATCTGCTTACTTTGATGGCATCAAATCCTGGGGTAAGCTATAGTCGCAATCGTCTATTAAACCTGGTATGGGGTTATGAGTTTGAGGGCTTCGCACACACGGTGAATTCGCATATCAATCGCTTGCGAGCCAAGATCGAATCCAATATGTCGGAACCCAGATATATACTGACAACTTGGGGCATTGGTTATCGATTTAACGAAGACGTCTAACACGCAAGAGTATGAACAACAGGTTATTTTGGAAACTTTCCATTGTTTTTTTGCTTATCATCATTGGGATTGGCTCGCTTTACATTTACCTCACTGCTTATACTTCCCGTACTTACTTTGACGAGGCCAATCAAAGACTGAACGGACACATTGCAGCACATACGGTAAAGGAAGTTACTCCACTGATCAATGGTAATGTTGATACCAATGCCATTCAAGACATTATGCATTCGATGATGGTCATCAATCCAAGTGTCGAAGTATATTTATTAGACATGAGTGGCAACATCATAACCTATGTGGCTCCTTACAAGAAAGTTAAACTGGAGAAGGTGTCACTAGAACCCATACACCGGTTTCTCAGGGATGGTCACGATCGGATTATCAAAGGAGATGATCCGCGGAATCCGGGTTATCAAAAAGTCTTTTCGGCTGCAGCCATTGAGGAGAATGGTGTTTTGCAGGGTTACGTCTATGTCATTTTAGCCAGCGAGGAGCAAACCTCAGTTTTGTCTACACTAATCGGAAGTTACGTACTGAAATTGGGTTCGCGGACCTTCCTGATTTCACTCTCTATTGCTCTTCTCTTGGGAATATTGACCTTCCTTTATTTTACTCGAAATCTCCGAAAGATCATGCAGACCGTACGTCGCTTTAAGGAAGGAGATCTGGCCGCCAGGATGGAAAGCAATGGTGAATTTGAGGAGCTTGCCAGCACATTTAATGAAATGGCTGACCGTATCGTTGACAATATAAACGAAATGAAATCAGTCGAAAAATTGCGCCGTGAGCTGATTGCCAATGTATCTCATGATCTTCGTACTCCACTGTCAGTTATTAGTGGTTATGTGGAAACTTTGGTTATGAAAGACTCACTGTCGGAAGATGAACGAAACCGCTACCTGCAAATCATTCTCAGCAGTACCGACAATCTCTCAACATTGATCGATCAGCTCTTTGAATATTCCAAGCTGGAAGCCCAGGAAATTTCTCCTAAGAAAGAACCGTTTCTCGTCAGTGACCTGATCCAAGACATTATCCAAAAATTTCAAGTGATTGCCAAAGAGAAAAATATCGAGATCATCTTGGAAGCACCGAAGGACCTTCCTATGGTATTTGCCGATATTGGATTGGTCGAAAGGGCCATCAGTAATATCGTTGATAATGCCCTGAAATACAGTAACAACGGCGGAAAGGTCGAGATTTCACTTAGCCCAACAGATGATGATGTGTTAATTAATATTACCGATGATGGTCCAGGTATACCGGAAAAAGAACAGTCCTATATATTTGAGAGATACCGCCGGTTAGATCGTACGAGATCTGATCGCAAAGGTGCAGGACTAGGGTTAGCCATAGTGAAAAAAATATTAGAGATTCACAACCAAAGCATTCGAGTGCTTTCCGAATCAGGGAAAGGAGCATCTTTCATTTTTAACCTTCCTGCATATCATGCATCGTCATGAGTATGCTGCATTACAGATAGTTGATGAAAAAATGGGCGGTCTGTTGCCTTGCCATATTCCATTGCCGTTTTTCTAAGTATGATGCCGATGTTCAATGGCAAAAGAGCTGGTTGTATTCCGGTCTCGCCGTAGCCGGCCTGCCTTAACTCCTGCTGCCCCGTCTTCTGAATTCTCACACCGAAACCCGTTGATCTGACAAGTAATTTTGAAATTCCTCCAGAAAAACCAATGAATTGATTTTGATAAGTGGCATTCCTGAGGAGAAAAATATATTTTGGCAAAACCATCTTTTGTCAACCATACACTGTCTAGATCAAGCAAAGACACCTTTGCTAATTTGGAATCTTCATTTAACTATTCGGTCAATCACCAATTGTGATCTTTTAGTGATGATTTTAACGACGGCAGCAAACTAAATTTATCAGTTAAAAAAGTGATCAAAATGACAACAAAACTTATCACCCTTACAGCACTCAATCTATTATTGTCACTCTGTATTGTGAACTCAGGATACTCGCAATGTCTGCCAGATCTTCCGGTTAGTACCCAAGATGGTGAGACCGAAGTAGATATATGCCTGGGCAGTCTTCACACTACTGTGAATATGCGGGCAGGCGATATTGCCTCACCTTATCTCTTTGCCATTACTGATGATCAGGGCATAATTTTGGATGTAAGCTTCGATCCCAGCATTGATTTTGGCGACGCCGATCCAGGTATTTGCAGGATTTATGGTGTCTCGTGGTGGGGATTGCCTCAAAAGCCGATTGGAGAGTCAATTTCGGAGGCTATTTTTTCCGACTTTTGTTACGAAGTCTCTCCAAATTTTATCACCGTAAACAGGATGCTTTTAGGTGCTGGCACAGTTACGGGGAATGATAGCAGCACTGTCATCTATACTTGTCCCGGAGACAGCGTAGCAGATCTGATTACTTTCAACTACGACGGCTCGTCAGAAGGTAACTTCACCTTTATCATTACTGATCCTGAATACAATATTCTGGGAATTCCGGAAGGCAATAGCCAAGATTTCGAAGGTGCCGGAGAGGGTACTTGCCTGGTGTGGGGGCTCAACTATCTAGGAGATCTGCTTGCAGAAGTCGGGCAAAATGCCAGGCAAGACCAGTTGGCTACCGGATGCTTTGGTTTGAGTGAAAACAGTCTGGAGGTGGTCCGTGCTGTTCCGGAGGCTGGTGAGGTTGAGACCTCTGAAGGACTTCAGCGGCTTGACTTGTGCGTAGGAGATGGAGTCGCCGATGCCATATCTTTTCAAGCGCCTGGTCGTTCGGCAGCTCAGTTCAGGATTGTTGTCACGGATGAGAATAACGAAATATTAGGGTTACCAGACGGTCCACTGGTGGATTTCGATGGAGCAGGAGAAGGCATTTGCCGGGTGTGGGGTGTGTCCTATACTGGCAATTTCTTACTTAATCTGGGTGAGAACTTTCTTGAAGCTTCAGTATCAGATGGCTGCTCAGACCGTTCGGAAGGCTATGTTGAGGTTGTTCGCACCTTTATTAATGGAGGTATGGTGTCTATGCCCTCAGGAGCCACAAAAAGGTACACTTGTACCCAGGATGATTCAGCTGATGTGGTCCAGTTTCAGCATGACAGTGTGTCAGAAACCAATTATGTTTATATTATAACTTCACCAGATCTTGAGATTCTGGGTATTGAGCATGGTGATTCCCATGATTTTAACGATGCACCTCCGGGAACCTGCTGGGTTTGGGGTTTGGCGTACACCGGTAACCTCACTGCCCAAATCGGAGATCAAGCTGATCAAGTATCACTCTCAGATTCCTGTTATGACCTCTCAGATAACTATATTGAGGTGGTAAGGGATGTTCCAGATGGTGGAATGGTAAGCATGCCATCAGGTGCTACTGAGCGTTATACCTGTGCCCAGGACGGTACAGCTGATGTAGTCAAGTTCAGACATGACAGCGCTTCTCAGTCAAAATATGCATATATCATTACCTCACCTGATCTCGACATCTTAGGAGTTACCCAAGCGGATAGCAACGATTTTGATGGAGCACCTCCGGGAACTTGCTGGGTCTGGGGATTGGCCTATACGGGCAATTTGACTGCAGAAGTTGGTCAAAATGCTGGAGATGTCCCCCTCAGTGATGACTGTTTTGACCTGTCAGATAATTACATCACCGTGATCCGAGATATCCCTGATGGGGGAAGGGTCATAACTCCTGTTGGGGATACGACAGTCTTCACTTGTCCTCAGGACGGCCAAGCCGATCTGGTGACCTTTGCCCATGAGGGAGCGTCTAATTCGAAATATGCCTACATTATAACTTCTCCTACTTTAGAGGTTTTAGGTGTTCCATCTGGAGATCAACATGATTTTGATGATGCTCCTCCTGGGATCTGCTGGGTCTGGGGCGTGGCCTATACAGGTGAACTTCTGGTTGAAGTGGGAGATCAAGCCGATTCTGTTGCGCTCAGTGATGACTGCTTTGATCTTTCAGACAACTACATTGAAGTCATACGAGAGAGACCGGAAGGAGGCATGGTTTCTATGCCTTCGGGTGATACCGCAATCATCACTTGTACCCAAGATAGTCTGGCGGATGTTGTGATGTTTGAGCACCAAGGTGCTTCCCAGTCTGAATATGCCTACCTCATCACTAATCCTGATCTTGAGATCTTGGGTATAACTACCGATGACCGGCATGATTTTAATGATGCACCTCCGGGAACTTGCTGGGTTTGGGGATTGGCCTACACTGGAACGATCATCGCTCAGGTGGGCGACCGGGCAGACCAGGTCGCACTGACTTCAGATTGCTATGACCTATCTGACAACTTCATAACGGTGATTCGCCAAGTTCCTGATGGTGGGATTGTGCAGACACCATCAGGTGATTCAGTGATTTTTACCTGTGCTCAGGATGGTAATCCTGATGTGGTATTCTTTGAGAGGACAAACACCTTTGGACCGAATTATACCTACATCATCACCAATCCTGATCTCGTGATCTTGGGGATTGAGCCGGCACCACTGCATGATTTTGATGATGCACCTCCCGGCACATGCTGGGTTTGGGGGATGGCATATTTTGGCAATCTCATTGCTGAGATTGGTGACACGGTTGGGGTGAAGCCATTGTCTGATGTATGCTATGACCTGTCGGATAATTTCTTGGAAATTATTAGGGACGTTCCGGAAGGTGGCAGGGTCCAGATGCCTGGTGGCGACACAGTCAGATATACCTGTACCCAGGATGGTGAGCCTGATTTGGTCTTTTTTGAGAAGGATAGTGTGTCTAACTCGAAATATGTGTATATCATCACCAGCCCAGATCTGGAAATTCTTGGGATCGAATTCAATGACAGCCACGATTTTGATGATGCTCCACCCGGAACCTGCTGGGTATGGGGAATGGCTTACACAGGTGAACTTATTGCGGAGGTCGGAGATACCGTGGGTTTAACTCCCTTGACCGATGACTGCTTCGATCTTTCGGACAACTTCATTGAAGTTATACGTGATCAACCCGAAGGAGGTACAGTCCAAATGCCTTCCGGTCAAACCACTCGGTATACTTGCACTCAGGACGAGAATGCTGATGAAGTCTTGTTTGAGTCAACCGGTGCCTCCAATTCAAAGTATGCATGGATAATAACCAGTCCGGATCTGGAAATCCTGGGCATAGAAACAAAGGCAAGTCATGATTTTGATGATGCTCCACCAGGGACTTGCTGGGTATGGGGTCTCGCATATACTGGTAATCTTACGGCGAAGGTTGGTGATCAAGCAGATGCCGTTGCCCTTTCCGATGAATGTTTTGACCTCTCTGACAACTATATTGAAATCATACGTGACATTCCAAATGGAGGAACAGTGCAAATGCCCTCCGGTGAGACCATGCGCTACACCTGTGCTCAGGACAGCATGCCAGATGTCGTTATGTTTGAACATTTGGGAGCATCAAATTCAAAGTACGCCTATATTATCACATCTCCGGATCTGGAAATATTGGGCATTGAATCCACTAATAACCATGACTTTGACAATGCGCCACCTGGTACCTGCTGGGTTTGGGGACTTGCCTATACCGGCAATTTGACAGCTGAAATTGGTGATCATGCTGGTAGTACCGCGCTTTCTGACGATTGCTATGACCTATCAGACAACTTCATTGAGGTGATACGCGATGTACCTGATGGGGGTATGGTTGAAACGGATGGTGGACTGACCGAGGTAAGCATTACGACTGGAGATGGGGCAGCTGACATCATTAATTTTACTTCAAGCGGCGCCTCAAATAGCCTTTTTACTTACATAATCACTGATGACGAAAATAAGATCCTCAGTATACCCTTGGCGGGCTCTCAGGATTTTGATCCGGCTGGACCTGGCGTTTGCCGGGTTTGGGGTCTGTCATACACCGGTACGTTACTTGCTAAGGAAGGCGACTTAATCGATGATAGCATGCTGGCCGATGATTGCTACGACCTTTCTGACAATTTTATTGAAATTACACGGATTGCCACGGCTGCTATTAGTCGACTAGGAGGGACCCGGGACTCTCCCCTGGACCTCATAGAACTTCAAATAGTTAATCCCGTACGTGGACGGATTCAGGGTTGGCTGCACAGTCCTGCTGGACAAGAGATTATCGAGATCCGATTATTTTCCAATACCGGCACTCTTATGGCTACAAAGCAATTACCAGCTGGCCTCACTACAACCCTTGATTGGGACATATCTCATCTCATACCTGGTGTGTATGTGTTGACGGTGGTCCATCAAGAGGGAACGGTATCTCAAAGACTTATCCTACAGTAGAATTTTTTGGACTTTACCTTCGGTGAAAGGCTGACATTGTGTTTTCATAATGTCGGCTTTTTACTGATGGGAAACTATTCAATCAAAAGCTTCTGATATTTGGTAATGAAGTCGCCATGTGCATAGACTTTGCTTTGACCAACTGGAACCTGTTGGACCTCTTAGCCAAACCAAAGTCAGTTTGAATTGTTACTTTGATGCAAAATAGAAACGAGATGTCAAAGAAGTATGTCGAAGGTGATTTGGTTGTATTTTGGAACGCTGAGCGTTGCATTCATTCGGGTAAATGCGTACAGGGTTTGCCACGGGTTTTCGATCCCAATAGGAGACCTTGGATCGACCTAACCCAAGCAGATCAACTGGATATTAGAGAGCAGGTGAAGCGCTGCCCTTCGGGTGCACTTTCACTCGAAGAGAGCAAGAGCGCTTCTCAAAGTGACAAAAGTGAGTGGGTTAGGGTAGAGGTAATTAGGAATGGTCCGTTAGCTATTAAATCCAGCTGCACGGTTGTAATGAGTGATGGTTCTATTAAGGAAAAGGAAAAAGCGAGCTTCTTTTGCCGCTGTGGTGGCTCAGAGAATAAGCCGTTTTGTGACGGCAGTCATAAAAGGAGAAATTTTAAGGACGAATGATGGAAGAAGATAGGTGGGTTCGGGTGTATCATACCGCAGATCCCATAGAAAATGGCATTCTGGTCAGTGTTTTGCAAGATCACGGGATCGAAGTCGTCAGCATGAACAAACAAGATAGTGCCTACGTTTCTATAGGTGATATTGAGCTGTTGGTTCAGTCCAAAGATGTGGAAGCTGCTCAGCGGTTGATCCAGGAAACTAAAGAGAACGATGACCTCCCATAGACGGTAAGATGGTGGAAGATTATCCAGGTAAGGAAGGTATTAATTTTGGAGATTTTTGCTCCAGCGGATGGAACCAATGTTTGGTTGCTATCATATTGCTTTGGAGTAGCCTACTCAATGGCTAAGATCTGTTCAATACTCAAAGTAACGATGAACCATGGAGTTTAACGATCTAAATGAAGAGGAAAGAAGAATTATTGAAAACAAAGGGACTGAGCGGCCATTTAGTGGCAAGTTCAATGAGCATGACGCTCAGGGGTTGTATCTATGTAAAAGATGTGATGCTCCGTTATATCGGTCCGAACATAAATTTGAATCCACGTGTGGCTGGCCAAGTTTTGATGATGAGATAGCCGGAGCTGTCAGGAGGTTGCCGGATTCTGATGGTCGGCGGGTTGAGATTCTTTGCAGCAATTGTGAAGCACACCTGGGTCACGTCTTTGAAGGAGAATATCTCACCCCAAAAAACATACGCCATTGTGTCAATTCGCTTTCTATGAATTTCATGCCCCAAGACAAGATGGACAGTCCGGATGCTCAAGATTCGATCATCAGAGGCTGACATACGATCGTAAATTCGACCTTTCTTCTTACTTTTTGAGCTTCCTAACGACCTAATCTGATGACATCTGAATCTCTGCGAGATCTCTTTCAAACTTATCTTGCCAAACAAGTTTTTATAAAGGATCCGGGTAGTCTGGCCTCCCCAGTTGATTATATGCATAAACTAGGAGGAAAACGGGTTAGGCCCATTCTGTGCTTGATGGCTTATCAGCTTTTCAGAGACAATGTAAAAGTTGCTCTTCCTCAAGCCCTATCTTTGGAGATGTTCCACAATTTTAGTTTGGCACACGACGACATCATGGATGAAGCACCGATGCGCAGAGGTCAACCAACTCTTCACAAAAAATTCAGTACATGCTCCGCAATCTTAGCAGGCGATGCAATGGTCATTTTGACCTATACATATCTGGTTAAAGGCCTGGAGGGAAAGGAATTGAAAACTGCTTTGCGACTGTTTTCAAAAACGGCATTGCAAATCTGTCGAGGCCAACAGTACGATATGGATTTCGAAAGATCTGAAGATGTGTCCATCAAATCTTACTTGCGAATGATCAAATTAAAAACGGCCGTTCTTTTAGGTACGTCCCTATCCTTGGGGGCCATGAAAGCCGGAGCCGGGAAGAAGCAGTGGCGACTGCTTCATCGTTTGGGAACCAAGATGGGCATGGCATTCCAGTTGCAAGATGATTTGCTTGACTTATATGGGGATCCGGCAATGACCGGGAAGCAAGTAGGTGGCGACGTTCTGCAACAAAAGAAGACCTTCCCGCTCCTCCAGGCCTTGGAGGTTGCTGGTCCGCAGGCTAGGGCACAGTTGAAATGGCTATCTCAAGATGGTGAAGTAGATCCCAAGGAAAAGATCGAGAGGGTGCGAGAAATTTTCGAGTCGCTTGATATTGCATCATATGGGGAAATGTTGAAGCAGAAGTTTCTTGGAGAGGGCTTGAGTGCATTGGATGAAGTTAAGGTCAATAAGAAACGCAAAGGCGATCTGATGAGGTACTTTGAGTTACTGTTTAATCGCCAATACTAGTCGGCTAGAAAATGATTTTCACATTCCACCAATCCCTCTCAATGATAGCTCCAAAATTCTCATAGAATCGAATGGCTGGCTCATTCCAATCCAGCACTTGCCATTTGACCATGCGGCAGTTTCTTTCACGGGCATCTTTGATAAATGCTTCCAATAGTTGGCGGCCAATTCCCATTCCTCTAAAGGACTCCTTGACTACCAGATCTTCCAGGTAGAGCATTTTGCCCCGCCAAGTAGACCAGGTCTCGTAATACAGGGCCAGGCCTGCAATTTGACTTGAAACTTCAGCCACCAACACTGCAAATTGACCTTCCCTAAATCCAACGTGATAGTCCTCGAGTGACACCTTCACTTGGTCGAGTGACTTTTCATAGGCAGCCAACTCCCGCACCAAATCATATACATCTGCCAAGTCTTTGGTTTTCCCCTTTCTCACGTTAATATGCATACTGTAGAAAATCTGTCTTGATTAAATGTAGGCCACCAAATGTTACAAAAATAGCCGAAGGAGGTGGACCTGTTTGGCTGCAAAATTTCGCCGGACGCTGTTTTGCAATAGTGGAAATTAAGTCTATCTTTGCAGTCGCTTTGCCGAAAAGGGTCTTTTTGGCCCAATTGTCAGTAGTCAAAAAGCACTGGTTTTATGAGAAATTACAGCATCTATGCCTACAATTAATCAGTTAGTAAGAAAGGGCAGAAAAAAGATTGTGACCAAGAGCAAGACTAGGGCTCTTGAGGGGTCGCCGCAGAAGAGAGGGGTTTGTACTAGGGTGTACACGACCACTCCTAAAAAACCAAATTCTGCTTTACGTAAAGTCGCGAAAGTGCGACTTACCAATGGATTGGAGGTGATCGCTTATATACCTGGTGAGGGACACAATTTGCAGGAACACTCAATAGTATTATTGAGGGGAGGTCGGGTTAAAGACCTACCAGGGGTACGTTACACGATTGTTCGAGGTGCATTAGACACTGCAGGTGTGAACGACAGACTACAAAGCCGTTCCAAATACGGCACTAAGAAACCTAAATAATCTCTACGTATTAGATATGAGGAAACGTAAGCCCAAGATTAGAATGATTGCACCAGATCCCAGATTTGGTGACAGGATGGTTACCAGGTTTGTGAACAATCTTATGCAGCGAGGAAAGAAGAATCTCGCCTACAAAGTGTTTTACGATGCCATGGATATAATCAAGGAGAGATCGGGGGAAGATCCGTTAGAGATTTGGAAACAAGGACTATCCAATGCCACTCCTCAGGTGGAGGTGCGCAGTAGAAGAATAGGAGGAGCCACCTTTCAGATACCCACAGAGATTCCTTCAAATCGGAAGACCATGATCGGGATGAAATGGATCATTCGCTTTGCCAAACTTCGAAACGGCAAGGGGATGGCTGAGAAGTTGGCTGCGGAGGTAATGGCTGCGAGCAAGGGAGAAGGTGCTGCCGTGAAACGCAAAGAAGATACCCACCGCATGGCTGAGTCTAATCGTGCATTTGCACATTTTAAGGTTTGATCTAAGAGGCCAAGTTAAGTTAAAGCAATGGTAGATTTAAAGTATACGAGAAACATAGGCATTGCAGCTCACATTGATGCGGGCAAGACCACAACCACGGAGCGAGTTCTGTATTACACGGGTATCAGCCACAAGATGGGTGAAGTGCACGATGGTGCTGCTACGATGGATTGGATGGAGCAAGAGCAAGAGAGAGGAATTACCATCACCTCCGCCGCTACCAAGACGAGTTGGCGATGGAAGGATCAGCCTTACACCATCAATATCATTGACACTCCAGGCCACGTGGACTTTACCGTTGAGGTTGAGCGGTCACTCCGGGTGTTGGATGGAGTGGTTGCGCTGTTTTGCGCAGTGAGCGGAGTGGAACCACAATCCGAGACCGTTTGGCGCCAGGCCGATCGCTACCGCGTACCCAGAATTGGTTTTGTCAACAAAATGGATCGTTCGGGAGCGGATTTCTTTGAGGTTGTAAGCCAAGTACGGGAAATGTTAGGGGCAAATCCGGTGCCGTTGCAGGTACCTATTGGCTCAGAGGAGAATTTTCGAGGAGTGGTGGATTTGATTACCAATGAGGCCAGGATCTGGAATGAAAAGGATCAGGGCATGACCTATGAAGTGATAGATATACCAGATGACCTCAAAGACCTGGTGGCTGAGTACCGGGAGAAAATGTTAGAGTCGGTGGCCGAGTATGACGAAGGCATTCTCGAGAAGTACTTTGAAGATCCAGATTCGATTACAGCTGAAGAAATCAGAGCAGCGATTAGGGCAGCAGTGATTGATATGTCTATCATTCCCATGATGTGTGGATCTGCCTTTAAGAATAAGGGAGTTCAAGCGGTTCTAGATGCGGTCTGTGCCTATATGCCTTCGCCGTTAGATGTAGATGCCGTGGAAGGCACTCATCCTAGTACGGGTGATGTCATCACCAGAAAGCCTGATCCTGCAGAACCTTTTGCAGCATTGGCATTCAAGATAGCTACTGATCCGTATGTGGGTAGATTGGCATTCTTTCGGGTGTACTCTGGTCAGCTCAACGCCGGTTCTTATGTGCTGAATTCAAGATCGGGTAAGAAGGAGCGCATTTCACGTTTGTATCAGATGCACTCCAATAAGCAAAATGCCGTAGAAAAGGTGCAAGCTGGAGACATAGCTGCAGCAGTAGGTTTTAAAGAAATTAAAACCGGCGATACCCTTTGTGCCATAGACAAACCCATCATACTTGAAAGCATTACATTTCCCGATCCGGTCATCGGTCTTGCTGTCGAGCCTCGCACCCAGAAAGACCTTGAAAAATTAAGCATGGCATTGGCCAAATTGGCCGAGGAAGATCCCACCTTTCAGGTCAGATTCAACGAAGAAACGAATCAGACAATAATTAGTGGGATGGGCGAATTGCACCTCGAGATTATTATCGATCGACTCAAGCGCGAGTTTAAGGTGGAATGTAATCAGGGTATTCCTCAAGTGAACTATAAGGAAGCACTGCAAAAGACCGTTGCTCATCGGGAAAGACTTAAGAAGCAGACTGGAGGCTCTGGTCTCTTTGCAGACATGGAATTTGAACTGGGTCCTGCTGATCCTGAGTTTTTAGAGTCAGACGATTTTACCAGTGGTCGAAAGAAACTACAGTTTGAAAACAATATTGTTGGCGGTTCGATTCCGAAAGAGTATATGCCATCAATCCTGAAGGGATTTGAAGCCATGATGGAAAATGGAGTTTTGGCCGGTTACTCGATAGATAGTATGAAGGTCAGAGTTTACGATGGCTCCACCCATCCGGTAGACAGCAAGCCCATCGCCTTTGAATTATGTGCAAAGGAGGGTTTTAAAGTTGCTGCTCCTAAGGCCAAACCTGTGCTCCTGGAGCCAATCATGAAGTTAGAAGTCACCACACCAGATGAGTATACGGGCTCGGTAATCGGTGATTTGAATCGGCGTCGAGGATTGATCAAAGGTCAGGATCTCAAGAACAATGCGGTGATCATTAAAGCTGATGTACCACTTGCCGAGATGTTTGGCTATGTGACACAATTGCGTACGATAACTTCGGGAAGGGCGTCGTCATCGATGGAATTTTCACACTATGCACCGACGCCAGCCGGCATTACTACAGAAGTAGTGGAAAGAGCCCGGGGAGAAGTAAATGTATAGGACTTAGAAAGAAACGTTTTATAACCATAAGGTATGAATCAAAAAATCAGGATCAAACTTCGTTCTTACGATCACAACCTGGTCGATAAGTCCACGGAGAAGATTGTGAAAACGGTACGCAGCAGTGGTGCTGTGGTAACTGGACCGATTCCGCTGCCCACCGAGAAAAAAGTGTTTACCGTTCTTCGGTCTCCGCACGTCAATAAAAAATCTCGGGAGCAGTTTCAGTTGCGTACCCACAAAAGGTTAATTGAGATATATACTCCAACTCAAAAAACAGTGGATGCGCTCTCTCGTCTAGAGCTCCCGAGTGGGGTAGATATCCAAGTTAAGTTGACATAGAATATTGCTTGTTTTTGTAAGGCCAATCAGAGAGTTTGGCCTTTGAATTATTAGACAGCAATGCATTTTTTTCATTCACTTAAAATGAACAGTTGAAGTGGACGGACTAATTGGAAGAAAAGTGGGTATGACCAGTGTGTTTGATGAATACGGGCGCAATGTTGCTTGCACGGTGATAGAGGCAGGGCCTTGTGTGGTAACCCAAGTGAAGAGTGACGATACCGATGGGTATCAGGCCCTCCAGTTGGGATTCGGTGAGGCCAAAAGTAAGAAGACTAGTAAGGCGCTCTTGGGGCATTTTGATCGTGCCGCCACTACCCCAAAGCGGAAAATGGTAGAGTTTCGGGATTTTTCCATCGATAAGGACTTAGGTGATACCATAACTGTCGAGGAAATTTTTTCAGAAGGAGATGTGGTGTCGGTTGTCGGCGTATCCAAGGGTAAGGGATTCCAAGGTGTGGTAAAAAGGCATGGCTTTAGTGGTGTGAATGATGCTACACATGGACAGCATAATCGCCAGCGTGCACCAGGATCGATTGGAGCTGCGTCTTATCCGGCTAAAGTGATGAAGGGCATGAGGATGGCTGGTCAAACGGGTAACAAGCAGGTGAAAATCAGCAATCTCAGTGTCATAAAATTATTTCCTGATCAAAACCTAATCCTCGTAAAGGGAGCGGTTCCCGGGCATAAGGGATCAATGATAATCATCGAAAAATAGGCAAGGCATGAAATTGGATGTTTTAAATATCGAAGGAAAGAGCACGGGAAGGTCAGTTGAGCTGCCTGATGATGTTTTTGGTATTAAACCCAACGAACATGCTGTGTACCTGGCCGTTAAACAGTACCATGCCAACCAAAGACAAGGAACCCATAGTGCTAAAGAACGGAATGCAATCCGAGGGTCAAGACGCAAAATCAAAAGACAAAAGGGTACAGGTACAGCTCGAGCGGGAGATATTAAGAATCCAATCTTCCGGGGTGGAGGTCGAATATTTGGGCCCCGTCCTAGAAACTATGGATTCGCGTTAAATAAAAAGGTCAAGCTTCTGGCACGTAAGTCTGCTTTGTCAGTAAAGGCAAGTGAGAAGGCAATTGTGGTCGTAGAGGACTTTACCTTTGACCAGCCAAAGACCAAGGAATTTGTCGGTGTTTTAGACAATCTGACATTGAGTGATAGGAAGGTACTTTTTATTACCGGTGACCACGACAAGACACTTTATCTTTCGGGTCGTAATCTACCAAAGGCCAAGCTTACAGAGGCCAAGAATATAAATACATATGATGTACTGCACGCCAATCATTTGATTTTGGCCGAAAGTGCCGTTGGGGTGATCAGTCAAACGTTGCAAAAATCAGAATGAAATGGCCAGACAGATTTTAATAAAACCGATCATCTCAGAAAAGGCTGAGTCGCTTTCGGAGAAAGTACAGCATTATTCATTTGTCGTAGACAAAGGAGCCAATAAGATCCAGATCAGGAAGGCAGTGGAACAGATGTACAATGTGGGTGTTGCCTCTGTCAACACTTTGATCATGCCCGGTAAGTCGAAACAACGATTTACTCGTGCGGGTGTCCAGTCGGGCAAGGTAGGGTCTTATAAGAAGGCTATTGTAAAGCTGGTTCCTGGTGATGAAATTGACTTTTTTGGAGATATCTAGCAGCATAAAATTTTTTGCGAGTTCATAAAGCACTGTGATGGCACTAAAGAAATTTAAACCGATAACGCCGGGTAGTAGGACCAGAGTTGGAAATTCCTACACGGAAGTCACTACGGATAAGCCAGAGAAGAGCCTATTGACTTCGATGAAGCGAACAGGAGGTCGGAATAAGGCTGGAAAGATGACCATGCGGAATCGTGGAGGAGGTCACAAACGAAGATACCGGCTGATTGACTTTAAACGAGATAAGGAAGGTGTTCCCGGTAAGGTTAAGACGATCGAATATGATCCCAATCGTTCTGCTTATATCGCATTGATCATTTATGCGGATGGAGAGAAAAGGTACATACTCGCTCCTAATAAGTTAAATATAGGGGATACTGTTCAATCTGGGCAGGGGGCGCCACCAGAGATTGGAAATGCCCTTCCGCTAAATATGATTCCTTTAGGTGCAACAATTCACGCCATTGAACTGACTCCAGGTAAGGGAGCTGCCATGGCCAGAAGCGCGGGCACCTCTGGGGTACTTGTCGGAAAGGAGGGAAAATACGCAGTGGTTAAATTGCCCTCAGGAGAAGTGCGAAGGATCCTGTCAAATTGCAAAGCGACCATTGGATCTACTTCAAATCCAGACCATGGTCTGCAAGTTTTGGGTAAGGCAGGTCGGAGACGTTGGATCGGCCGACGGCCACGAGTGAGAGGGGTTGCGATGAATCCAGTCGACCACCCGATGGGTGGAGGTGAAGGCCGCGCCTCGGGTGGGCACCCTAGGTCTCGCACCGGTGTAATGGCCAAAGGTCAGAAAACGAGAAACCGGAAGAAGCACTCATCGAAATTGATCATCTCAAGAAGAAAAACTAAATAAGAAGTCCATGGCCAGATCGGTAAAAAAAGGTCCTTACGTATACCACAAATTATTGAGAAAGGTGGAGCAGGCAAAGGCAAGTAAAAAGAAAACAGTGATTAAGACTTGGTCAAGAGCCTCCATGGTGATCCCAGATATGGTAGGTGAGACTATCGCAGTGCACAATGGTAAAACTTTCGTGCCAGTGTTTATCACTGAAAATATGGTAGGTCATAAGTTGGGTGAATTTTCTCCCACCAGAAACTTCCGTGGCCACGCCGGTAATAGACGCTAATATAAGTTACTACATAAACTAAACGATAGCGAAGATGGAAGCTGTTGCCAAACTGAAAAATTGTCCGATGTCAGCCCGTAAAATGAGACTGGTGGCTGACATAATTCGAGGCAAGAATGTGGACGATGCGCTTAATATTTTGAGATATACCAAGAAAGAAGCCGCTCGGTGGCTTGAAAAAGTAGTGTTGTCTGCTATTTCGAATTGGGAGTACAAGCAGAATATGGCTGTAAGTGCAGACGATCACGATCTGATCATAAAGACAGTGTTGGTTGATGAGGCAGGAATGCTCAAGAGGTTTAGACCCGCTCCCCATGGCCGTGCTCATCGAATCCGAAAACGATCGAACCACGTTACACTGATCGTAGAAAACAACATACCACTAGAGATTGATTATGAATATTATGATGAAGAAGAATAAGACAAAGCTTAAATAACAAACATGGGTCAAAAAACAAATCCGGTAGGCAATCGTTTGGGCATCATCAAAGGGTGGGATTCAAACTGGTTTGGAGGCAACGACTTTGCTGACAAAGTTATCGAAGATGAAAGGATCCGAGATTATCTCAATGCCCGGATTCAAAAAGGTGGAATTGCGAGGGTCATCATCGAGCGTACGCTCAAGCGAATCACCGTTACGGTTCACACCAGCCGACCTGGTATCATCATAGGTAAGGGGGGATCAGAAGTTGACCGGATCAAAGAAGAGCTCAAGAAATTGACTGGAAAGGAAGTACAGATCAATATCCTGGAAATCCGCAAACCCGAGTTAGATGCAGCAATTGTAGGAGAGTCCATTGCCAAGCAACTTGAAGCGAGAATAAATTTTAGAAGGGCCATCAAAATGGCAATTCAAAGTACAATGCGAGCTGGAGCGGAGGGAATCAAGGTGCGTGTAAGTGGAAGACTTAATGGAGCAGAAATGGCACGTTCAGAGGAATTCAAAGATGGACGGATTCCACTGCATACATTCCGGGCAGACATTGACTATCAACTTTCTGAGGCAAATACAGTATACGGCAAGATAGGAGTTAAGGTTTGGATCTGCAGGGGTGAGGTATTGGGTAAAAGGGATTTATCACCCAATGTTGGAGCCGATCAGCGCAAGGGTGGAAAGGGCCGCCGGCGGGGTTCAAGAAATATGAAAGATCGCTAGAAAAATTATTTTTTAGATCGTACCTTTGCCAAGCTTTTTCGGAAGGCTTCGTTTCGAGGTCACTAACTAGCTAAAAATCAGATATGTTACAGCCAAAGAGGACAAAATATCGAAAGCAGCAAAAGGGCAGAAATACTGGCCTTGCGCACCGTGGGAGTACGATCTCTTTTGGCACTTTTGGACTCAAGAGTTTAGAAGCTGGCTTTATTACAAGTCGCCAGATCGAGGCTGCCAGGATTGCCATGACGCGGTTCATGAAGAGGGAAGGAAGTGTTTGGATCCGCATTTTTCCAGACAAACCCATCACATCTAAACCTCAAGAAGTCAGGATGGGTAAAGGCAAAGGAGCTCTTGATCACTATGTCGCTGTGGTAAAACCTGGACGCATTATGTTTGAAATCGATGGGGTCGATTTAGAAATGGGAAGAGAGGCTTTACGCCTGGCTGCCCAAAAACTGCCTGTACTGACAAAAGTTGTAGTGCGCAGAGACTATGTTGAATAGCCTTGTCTTCTAAAGTTAATCAGAGAAATGCCAAGTAAAAAGTCGTTAGAACTGAAGGAATTTACCCTCGAAGATTTGCGTAGCGAACTGTTGGAGACAGAATCGCAGTACCAGAAGATGAAGTTCGATCACGCAACCAAAGGTCTCGAGAATCCCCTGGCTCTTCGTGAAGTTCGTAGAGACCTGGCCAGAATCAATACTGAAATCAGAAGTCGAGAGCTGGAGTCTCTGGATCAGAAGGCTTGGGAAGGAAGATCAAAGATTAGACAAAGAAGAAGGCAAAAGAGTAAATAGGAAGAAATGAGCGACAGAAATATTAGAAAGACCCGGGTAGGTGTAGTCAGTAGCAATAAAATGGACAAATCCATTACGGTGGTCGTGGAAAGAAGATTGCAGCATCCTATTTATGGCAAGTTTGTAAAAAAGACGAATAAGTTTATGGCACATGATGACAAAAACGAGTGCCAGATCGGTGATAAAGTTAAGATTATGGAGACGCGACCGCTTAGCAAGAAGAAGAGGTGGCGACTGGTGGAAGTTATTGAAAAAGCTAAATAATTAGGCAGGAGAAATGATACAGCAGGAATCACGGCTTAGGGTAGCGGACAATAGTGGTGCTAAGGAAGTACTTTGCATCAGGGTATTGGGAGGATCAAAGAGGCGCTATGCTTCGATCGGAGATAAAATCGTTGTTAGTGTGAAGGAGGCCTCTCCGGGCGGTATTAAGAAAGGTACTGTTTCAACTGCTGTAGTAGTGAGAACGAAGAAGGAGATTAGAAGAAGAGATGGTTCCTACATACGTTTTGATGATAACGCAGTAGTACTTCTCACTCCCGCAGATGAACCGCGCGGTACTAGGATTTTTGGTCCGGTAGCCCGTGAATTGCGAGAGCATGACTATATGAGAATTATTTCATTAGCTCCGGAAGTTTTATAAAAATCTATTCGATGGCAAAGCAGAGTCCGTTTAAGTTAAAAATAAAGAAGGGAGACAAAGTCAGGGTGATTGCTGGTGCCTACAAAGGGACCGAAGGCGAAGTCTTAGAGGTGCAGCGAGGTGCCAACCGGGCCATCGTGGAGAACGTAAATATCGCAAAGAAACATGCCAAGCCAACGAATGAAAGAGCCGGGGGTATCAGGGAGATTAACAATCCGATTCACCTATCGAATCTGATGCTGATTGATCCTCGAAGTGGGGAACCCACTCGAGTGGGTCGGAGATTGGAAGGAGACAAATTGGTGAGATATGCAAAAAAATCAGGCGAAACGATCAGATAATGGGATACGAACCAAGATTGAAGCAATTATACCGGGAAAAGATTATACCTAAACTGATGGAGGACTTCTCCTATAAATCAGTTATGGAGGTTCCCAAATTGGAGAAGATTTGCATCAACCAGGGAGTGGGGGAGGCCACTCAAGACAAGAAATTGGTCGATAATGCACTTAAGGAGATGAGCCTAATTGCCGGTCAGCAAGCGGTGCCGACAAAGGCAAAAAAGTCAGTCTCCAATTTTAAGTTAAGAGAGGGAATGACGATTGGTGCTAGGGTCACTTTGCGACGAGATCGGATGTTTGAGTTTTTAGATCGGCTGATCGCTGTAGCTCTTCCCCGGGTGCGCGACTTTCGGGGTATAAATGACAAAAGCTTTGACGGCAGAGGCAATTATTCGTTGGGGATCAGTGAGCAGATCATTTTCCCTGAAATCGATCTGGACAAAGTCGGTAAGATCAGTGGTCTTGACATTACTTTTGTGACCTCAGCAAAGACTGACAAAGAGGCTTTGGTATTGCTCCGCGAATTGGGACTCCCTTTTAAGAATCAAAATAACTAGGGCAGAAGAAAGTAAGAGATGGCAAAGAAATCAATCATAGCACGCGAGAGGAAAAGAGCCAAGATGGTAGCCAAGTATGCCGAATTGCGAAAAAAACTCAAGGAGGAAGGCAATTGGGAAGAACTCGATAAGTTACCCAAGAATTCCTCACCTGTGAGGTTGCATAATCGTTGTCGTCTCACAGGTCGTCCGAAGGGCTACATACGACAATTTGGATTGTGTAGGGTAGCTTTTAGAAAAATGGCACTTGAGGGTAAGATTCCCGGTGTTACTAAAGCCAGCTGGTAGAAAAAAAGAAATTGACTATGGCAACAACTGATCCAATAGCTGATTACTTGACTCGTATCCGGAACGCGATGATGGCTGGTCATCGGATTGTGGAGATTCCTGCATCAAAAGTTAAAAAGCGCATAACTGAAATACTTTATGAGCAGGGTTACATACTTAAGTACAAATTTGATGATGAAGGAGTACAGGGTACAATTAAGATTGCCCTTAAGTACACCAATAATGACAGTCAGCCAGTCATTCGAAAGATGGGACGCATCAGCAAACCGGGTTTGCGAAAGTTTGCCAAAGCAGATGAGTTACCCAGGATCATTAACGGACTGGGAATTGCGATTGTTTCGACTTCCAGAGGTTTGATGACTGACAAGCAGGCCAGGCAAGAAAATGTGGGAGGAGAGCTACTTTGTTATGTTTATTAAACGGCTAAAGAAAGGATTATGTCCAGGATAGGCTTTGCAGAAATAGAGATTCCCACTGGTGTTGAGATTAATGTCGCGAAGGACAATGTAGTCACGGTGAAAGGACCCAAAGGTGAGCTATCACAAGCAGTAGATCGAGATCTGACGATTAAACAGGATAACGGAATACTGAAGGTTGCCCGTCCTACGGATCAAAAGAGACATAAGTCGATGCACGGACTCTACAATTCACTCATTCGCAATATGGTGGTGGGTGTTTCGGAGGGATATACTCGTTCGTTGGAACTGGTAGGGGTGGGATATCGGGTCTCAAATACCGGTAATCTACTGGAGCTGACCCTGGGCTATTCGCATCCGATCATGTTTTATATCCCTGACGAAATCAAGGTTGAGACGGCGATGGAGAAAGGGAAGAATCCAACGATCGTCTTGCAAGGTGCAGACAAGCAATTGATTGGGCAGGTGGCCGCTAAAATCAGGTCATTTAGAAGACCAGAACCCTACAAGGGTAAAGGTGTAAGGTTTGTGGGAGAGCAAATTCGCCGAAAAGCTGGTAAGGCAGCGGCTGCTAAATAAAATACTAGTTAAAGAGAAGTTATGTCTACGACCAAGACAGCACGCAGACGAACAATTAGACACCGAATTCGAAATAAGATCTCGGGTACGGAAAGCAGGCCTCGTTTATCGATATTCCGGTCAAACAAGGAGATTTACTGTCAGCTTATCGATGACCTGGAAGGGCGTACCTTGGCTCAGGCCAATTCACTCGAAAAATCTGTTCCATCTGGATCGAAAATCGATCAGGCCAGGGCAGTGGGGAAATTGATCGCTGAACGAACCAAGCAACTGAATATCCAACATGTTGCATTTGATCGTGGTGGGTATCTTTATCACGGCAGAGTAAAGGCCCTGGCAGAGGGAGCTCGTGAGGAAGGGCTCATTTTCTAAATAAACAGGATTTTTAAATGGCAAAAGAGAAAGTACAGCGCGTCAAACCCACGGAGACGGAATTAAAGGAGAAGTTAGTTAATCTCAATCGAGTAGCTAAGGTGACAAAAGGAGGGAGAACCTTCAGTTTTGCTGCAATCATGGTTGTGGGTGATGGTGCAGGAACAGTGGGTTATGGTTTAGGAAAGGCAAGGGATGTCTCCGAATGCATTGCTAAGGCGGTTGATGATGCCAAGAAAAATCTGATCAAAGTGCCTGTATACAAGGGGACCATACCTCATGAGCAAAAAGGTAAGTATGGGGCCGGGAAGGTGCTGATCAAACCAGCTGCAGATGGAACCGGCGTTATAGCAGGAGGAGCAATGCGGGCTGTGTTGGAGAGTGCTGGAGTTCACAATGTATTGGCTAAATCTCAGGGGTCTTCAAATCCGCACAATGTTGTGAAAGCTACAATTGACGCATTGACAAAACTGAGAAGTCCCCAACAAATTGCCAAGCAACGGGGTATTACAATGGAAAAACTCTTTGAAGGATAATCAAGTCATCATGCCTAGAGTAAGAATTACCAAGATTCGAAGTGTAATTGATCGATCAAAGAAGCAAAAGGCCACCATGGCAGCTTTGGGCTTGCTAAGAATAAATCAAAGCCGGGAGCATGAACTCAATCCACAGGTTGAGGGGATGATTAAAAGTGTCTCACACCTGATTAAGGTTGAGCACCTATAGAGATACAAATTGGACTGCAAATGGAACTTCATACATTAAAACCTAAGCCTGGATCGGTAAAAAAAGCCAAACGGATTGCGAGAGGTCAAGGCAGTGGACGGGGTGGAACATCTACTCGTGGACACAAAGGCGCTAAATCGCGTTCTGGATACAAGCGCAAACGTGCCTTTGAGGGCGGTCAGATGCCGCTACAAATGCGACTTCCTAAGATTGGTTTCAAACGTCCGGGTCGAACAGAGTACCGAATCATCAATCTTGGTGAATTGCAGGCTTTTGTAGATAAATATGCCGTTTCAGATGTTTCTCCTGAGGTCCTGCGCGAAAAAAACTACATCCGCAAACAGGATCGAATCAAAATTTTGGCCAAAGGTGATTTGGAATCTAAAATAAAAGTTACTGCTCATGCCCATAGTGCCAAGGCAAAAGAAGTCATTGAGAAGCAGGGTGGAAGTATAGATCTGATATAATTTTAGAGGATGAACAAGTTTATCAGCACCATACAGAATATTTGGAAGATCAAGGAATTGAGAAAACGCATCCTCTACACGATTGGTATGATTGCGGTTTATCGTTTTGGTTCCTTTGTGGTGCTGCCAGGGGTCAATCCTGCCATCTTGGCCAATAGCACAAGTCAAGGTGCAACCGATCTTTTGGGGTTGATCAATATGTTTGCCGGAGGAGCATTTAATCGTGCTGCTGTCTTTGCCTTGGGAATTATGCCCTATATCACGGCATCGATCATCATTCAACTTCTTGGTTTCGCAGTACCCTACTTTCAGAGACTTCAGCAAAAAGAAGGTGAATCAGGGCGTAAAAAGATCACGCAGATTACACGCTTGCTGACACTTGCGATAACCTTGGTCCAGGGCGGCGCCTATCTGACCTACATCCGTAGTCAGGGTGCTGTAGATCCCACCGTTCCTCCCGGTGTTTTCTGGATTGCCAACATTATTATCCTGTCAACCGGTACCATCTTCGCGATGTGGTTGGGTGAAAAGATTACTGATCGGGGTATTGGCAACGGTATCTCCATATTGATCATGATCGGAATCATCGCGACCTTGCCCGGTTCGCTGGTTGCTGAGTTTATCTCACAACTTAACGGAGGTGGCTTGATCATTTTTGTACTTGAGTTGGCGGCATTGTTTTTTGTTACCGCCGCTACAGTGCTGGTGATACAGGGCATTCGCAAGATTCCCCTTCAGTTTGCCAAGCGAATGATTGGCAGGGGTTCGGTAAATATGCCAGTATCTGGTGTGAGGGATTATATTCCTGTAAAGGTCGCCGCGGCCGGTGTGATGCCAATTATCTTTGCCCAGGCCATCATGTTCCTACCTGCTACTGTGGCCGGATTTGTCGGTGGTGATTCGGGTACTGACCTAGCTGCAAATACCTTGGTCAGATCCTTGTCAGATCCTTTTGCGGTACCATACAATATCATATATTTCTTTCTCGTAGTTGGCTTCACTTTTGTCTACACTGCACTACTGGTAAATCCCCAGCAATATTCAGAGTACTTAAAAAGACAGAATGCCTTTATACCGGGGGTCAAGCCGGGTAAGCCTACAGCAGATTTTATCGATTCAGTGACGACACGAGTTACCTTGCCAGGTTCGATCTTTCTAGGTTTGATAGCCATCCTCCCTGCCATAGTCTATCTACTCTTTAATGTCAATCAGACCTTTGCTTTTTTCTTTGGAGGTACCTCACTTCTGATATTGGTGGGTGTGGTACTGGATACGCTGCAACAGATCGAAAGCCATTTGCTGATGCGCAAGTATGATGGACTGGTAAAATCCGGTAAGCTTAGAGGACGGAGTAGTGGAGGCATGCAGACCATAGGTTCGGATTTGTAAATCTCAGGGCATTGAATTTTCTTGATGCTCATCCGCGTTCAATCTTTATGGTGAGACCCTTTTGATTCGATAGAATCGAATATGATTATTTATAAGAACAGTGAAGAAATTGAAAAGATCCGTCGGAGCTGCCTGATCGTATGCGCTGCCCTTAGTAGAGTAGCTGAGATGTTGAAACCTGGAGTGTCAGGATTGGAGATCGACAAGGCTGCTGAAGAAGTGGTCCGTGATCATGGAGCCATTCCCGGATTTAAGGGCCTGAATGGATTTCCAGCTACCCTTTGTGTTTCTAAGAACGAGTGCATAGTACATGGAATCCCGAACGATGTGCCATTTAGAGAGGACGATATTGTATCGGTAGATTGTGGGGCACTAATGGATGGCTTTTATGGTGATTGCGCTTATACCTTTGCATTTCAAGATATTTCAGATGAAGTCATGTCCCTTTTATCGGTGACCAAGACCTCATTGTATCGGGCCATTGATATGGCGAGGGTGGGTCACAGAATGGGTGACATCGGCTATGCGGTGCAACACCTCTGTGAGAAACAGCATGGATATGGGGTAGTTAGGGAACTGGTCGGACATGGCATCGGTGAGAATCTGCATGAGAGACCAGAAGTACCCAACTATGGACGTAGAGGATCCGGAGTTAAAATCAAGGAGGGACTGGTGATCGCTATTGAGCCTATGGTAAACTTGGGAAAAAGACAAGTAGTACAGGAAAATGACGGGTGGACAATTCGCACCAGAGATCGCAAACCCTCGGCTCACTATGAGCATACGGTGGCTGTTCAGAGATCAGGTACGGTGGTACTCTCAGATCATGACATCGTAGAGGCTGCCGTCAAAAATAACCCAGATCTTCAGGAAGTTTCGATAAAAAATTAGATATTTGCACTCCGATTTTTGAATATGGCCAAACAAGAGTTAATAAAGCAGGATGGAGTGATTGAAGAAGCACTTTCGAATGCAATGTTTAGGGTAAGGTTAGAAAATGATCATCAAATTGTTGCAACCATCTCAGGAAAGATGAGGATGCATTACATCCGGATACTGCCAGGAGATAAAGTATCGGTTGAGATGTCACCCTATGATTTGACTCGGGGCCGCATTATATATAGGTACAAATAAGTACAGGCTATGAAAGTAAGAGCATCAGTCAAGAAAAGATCCTCCGACTGTAAGATTGTGCGTCGTAAGGGTAGGCTCTATGTGATCAACAAGAAGAATCCAAAATTTAAACAACGACAAGGATAATATCGTATGGCTAGGATAGCAGGTGTAGATCTTCCCAGAGCTAAGCGGGGAGTGGTTAGCTTGACATATATATATGGTATTGGGAGCTCCAGAGCGAGAGAAATCCTGACTAAGGCAGAGATCGACGAAAATATAAAAGTGGAGGATTGGACGGATGACAATGTTCGCGTGATCTCTGGTATTGTACAGGAAGAGTACAAAGTTGAGGGTGAACTGAGATCTGAGGTACAGTTAAACATCAAGAGATTAATGGACATTGCCTGTTATCGCGGAGTTCGACATCGGAAGGGGCTACCAGTAAGGGGTCAGCGTACACGCACCAATGCTCGTACGAGGAAAGGTCGCAAGAAAACGGTAGCAAATAAGAAAAAGGCGGTTAAATAATTAAGTACTAAACCACTTAAATATCGATGGCAAAAGCTAAGAAGAAAAAAAAGGTCAAAACCGATCCAGAAGGGCTGGTCTACATCAAGGCCAGCTTTAATAATATCATCATTTCCCTTACCAATAAACAAGGTCAGGTGATCTCCTGGGGATCAGCTGGTAAAGCTGGATTTCGGGGTTCGAAGAAGAACACACCTTATGCTGCACAGATTGCTGCTTCTGATGCCGCTCAGGTCGCTTTTGATGCGGGTATGCGTACTGCGGAGGTCTTTGTAAAAGGTCCTGGATCTGGACGTGAAGCAGCCATTCGAGCCATTGACAGCGTCGGCATAAAAATCCGGCGGATTCAAGACGTAACTCCCATCCCACACAACGGTTGCCGACCACCAAAACGGAGGAGGGTGTAAATCACAAGCATTCGTAAGTCCAGCAATATTAGAAAAACTTAGTATGGCAAGATATACAGGTCCAAAAACAAAGAAGTCTCGTGCATTTGGGCAACCCATTTATGGGTACGATAAGAATCTGGAGCGTCGAAAATCACCGCCCGGTGAACATGGTAATCGTAGAAGACGTCGTCAACGCTCAGATTACGCTGTACAGCTTATGGAAAAGCAAAAGGCTAAATATACCTATGGAGTGTTGGAACGGCAGTTTCGAAAGATGTTTGAGAAAGCGAGTAGCAAGAGTGGTGTTACTGGCGAAATCTTGTTCCAATTGCTCGAATCACGTCTTGATAACACCGTCTACAGGATGGGCCTTGCGCCAACTCGAAGGGCAGCGCGTCAAATTGTAAATCACAAACACATCTTGGTCAATGGCGTCCTCACCAATATTCCCTCTTGCCTGCTGCGACCGGGAGATGTCGTGTCAGTGAGAAATAAGTCTAAAGCATTGGAGGTGATCAGAGAGAGTATTAACGGAAAGTCCGATGTACGTAAGTTTCCCTGGTTGGAGTTTAATGGTGACAAGATGGAGGGCCGTTTTCTCGAGTACCCTGAACGTGAGCAGATCCCTGAAAACATTAACGAACAACTCATTGTTGAACTCTATTCAAAATAGAACCCTTCGATCTCCAGAACGTCCATTTTTTTTCTTCATCCTTCATTAATCAGCAATAAAAAATGAGTATCCTAAATTTTCAAAAACCCAACAAGATCCTCCTTCAAAAGGCCGATGACTTCGAAGGTACCTTTGAATTTAAACCCTTGGAGCCTGGATTTGGTCAGACCATTGGTAATTCACTGAGAAGGGTACTACTATCATCGCTGGAGGGCTTTGCTGTTTCAGCCGTAAGAATTGCTGGAATCGATCATGAGTTTTCGACCATTAAGGGAGTAATGGAAGATGTGGTCGATATCATTCTTAATATCAAGCAGATCCGACTGAAACCAGCCATCACAGATGGCGAAATGAGTGAGGAGAAAATTTATATTACCATTAGAGGCAAAGAGGAGTTTAAGGCTGGAGACATTGAAGAGCACACCAATATCTTCAAGATCATGAATCCGGATCATCACATCTGCTTCATGGACACTTCAGTAAATCTGGAAATGGAATTTACCATAACCAAAGGCAGAGGTTATTTTCCTGCGGATGAAAACTTACCAAAGGATGCTCCCATAGGGGTGATACCGGTTGATGCGATTTATACGCCAATAAAAAACGTTGCTTATCACGTTGAGAATACTCGCGTTGGTCAACGCACTGACTACGAAAAACTGACCATAATGGTCAAAACCGACGGCACCATTCATCCGGAGGAAGCGATCAAGGAAGCTTCACGAATCTTGATTCAACATCTGATCTTGATTACCGATGAAAATATCACTTTTGATGATGCCACACGGAGCGAAGATACCGTGGTGGATGAGCACATCTTGCACATGCGCAAGCTGTTGAAAACATCATTGGAAGACTTGGATCTATCCGTGAGAGCTTACAATTGTCTGAAGGCCGCCAAAATCAACACCCTTGGAGAGCTGGTACAGTATGAGATGCATGAATTGCTGAAGTTCAGAAACTTTGGTAAAAAATCATTAGTGGAGATCGAGGAGTTGTTGGCCAACAAGGGCTTGACCTTTGGGATGGACCTAGCTCCTTACAAACTGGATGAAGACTAAGCCAACAGCTTGTAAGGACGCATAAAGCCGACGAATAAATAAAACTTGCAATTACTTGGTTGATCTGATCCTGAGTGTTGCGAAGATCATAAAACATTTAACCCATGAGGCACCAAAAGAAGTCCAATCATCTCAGTAGAAAGAAGGGCCATCGTAGAGCTCTTATGGCCAACTTGGCCAATGCACTGATTCATCACAAGAGAATCAATACCACATTGGCTAAGGCCAAGTCCCTTCGCATGTATATCGAACCGCTAATCACCAAGTCAAAGAAGAATTCCACGCACTCACGTAGGGTGATCTTTAGCTACCTGCAGAATAAGGAGGCAATTAAAGAGTTGTTTGGTCCGATATCAGCAGCTATAGGTCAGCGACCGGGTGGTTATACCCGGATCATTCGTACGGGTTTTCGCCAAAGTGATGGAGCGGAAATGGCCATGATAGAATTGGTTGACTTTAATGATGCGTATAGCAATGCCAAAGAGGGTAAATCAAGACGTAGAAGACGTACCAGGCGTGGTGGTGGAGCAGGTTCCCCGAAGGCTGCTGAAGCCAGGAGTGAGGAGGAATAGCTTGGTTTTTTCTCCTGCCTGAATGCAGACCAATCATTAACTCACATCTGTTCAGCCGTTTGGCCTAAGTCTAAAGGCCACTAGCCTTATTTATTGGATCTATCGGTGTTGCATTAATGACAAAGCAGTTTTGACACTGAGCTTTCCAATGCCATTCCCTAAGGTGTTCGACGAAGCCTAGGTAATTAGAGATTAGTTCTATATTTGCAGGAATTTTCGAGCCGACTTACTATGCAAATTGATACCAGAAAGAAAGCCATCTTACTCTTGGAAGATGGAACAGTTTTTCAAGGCAAGTCTGCTGGAGCCATGGGAACCACTACGGGTGAAATCTGTTTCAATACCGGTATGACCGGCTATCAGGAGATTTTTACCGACCCATCTTATTTCGGTCAAATTTTAGTGGCAACCAATGCCCATATCGGCAATTATGGAATCAAGGCCTCAGAGACTGAATCTGATGGCATTAAGATTTCGGGATTTATATGTAAGAACTACAATGAGATTTATTCCCGATCTCTCGCTGACCGGTCCATCCAGGATTATTTTGAAGATCATGGGTTGGTAGCCATTTCTAATGTAGATACCAGGGCAATTGTAAGGCATATTCGGCACCAGGGCGCCATGAACGCGATCATATCTTCGGAAATACACGACCTCGAAGCTCTGAGGACTGAATTGGCAAAGACTCCATCAATGAAGGGCCTTGAATTGGCCTCTAAGGTCTCAACCAGGGAAAATTACTTTGTAGGTGACCCCACAGCCTCCTATAAGATCGCGGTCTATGATTTTGGGGTTAAGCAAAACATTCTCCGATGTTTGGCCAATCGCAATTGCTATCTGCAGGTATTTCCGGCTAGAACTCCGTTTACCGAAATTGAAAAATGGAATCCAGATGGATATTTCTTGTCAAATGGACCTGGAGATCCTGCGCCCATGGAATATGCCGTAGAAAACGCTAGGAGGATCCTTCAACGAAATAAACCCTTATTTGGCATTTGTTTAGGCCATCAAATTCTCGCACTTGCCATGGGGATTTCCACCTATAAAATGCACCATGGGCATCGAGGTATCAACCACCCGGTAAGAAATGTCGTAACGGGAAAATGTGAAGTTACCAGTCAAAATCATGGATTTGGAATTGATCCTGATCAGGTACGCCATAATGAATCAGTTGATATCACACATGTCAATCTCAATGATGATAGTATCGAGGGGATTAGAGTGAAGGAGAAGAAAGCCTTTAGTGTTCAATATCATCCTGAAGCCAATCCTGGCCCACATGATGCCCGGTACTTATTTGACCAGTTTTTGGAAATGATTGTATTGCATAAAGAACAAATGGCCAACGCATGAGCAGTATATTGGATATTAAGGCACGACAGATCCTTGATTCCAGGGGTAACCCAACGGTTGAAGTCGAAGTGATTACTGAACTCGGAGTGATGGGCAGGGCGGCAGTTCCATCGGGTGCATCTACTGGCAAGTATGAAGCAGTGGAATTAAGAGATGAAGACAATGACCGATTCTTGGGTAAGGGAGTCACCAAAGCTTGTAAGCACGTAGAGTCCAATATTCGCGAAGCCCTGATTGGTGTAGACATACAGGACCAAGTGCAGATTGATAAATTGATGCTTGAGCTTGATGGTACGGATAATAAATCCAGTTTGGGGGCCAATGCCATCTTGGGTGTAAGTTTGGCAGCGGCTAAAGCTGGTGCGATTGAGGCAGATCTGCCCCTTTACAAGTATTTGGGAGGCGTTAATGCACATGTTTTGCCAGTCCCTATGATGAATATCCTCAATGGAGGGTCACATGCCGATAACAGCATCGATTTTCAAGAATTTATGGTCATGCCTGTAGGGGCGAAAACTTTTTCCGAGGGTCTGAGAATGGGTGTTGAGGTCTTTCATTCATTGAAGTCTGTACTTAAGAAGATGAACCACTCAACCAATGTCGGGGATGAAGGAGGTTTTGCTCCTAATCTAGGTTCAAATACTGAAGCCATAGAAGTGGTATTAAAAGCCGTAGAAAATGCTGGATATCGACCTGGTGAGGAGGTCATGATCGCCATGGATGCCGCGGCATCAGAATTCTACCTCGAAGAGGAGGCCATGTACCATTTTCATCAATCTACAGGTGAGAAACTCAGTACCAGCGAGATGGTGGGTTTCTGGAAAGATTGGATCGGAAAATACCCAATTTTGTCTATTGAAGATGGACTACATGAAGATGATTGGGATGGTTGGAAGAGCTTGACTGCCGAGATAGGGAATCAAGTGCAATTGGTCGGTGATGATCTATTTGTGACGAACACCACACGATTGCAGAAAGGAATTGATCTCAATGCCGCAAATTCCATCTTAATCAAAGTCAATCAAATCGGCACGCTAAGTGAAACCATTGCAGCGGTGCAGCTTGCTACTCGTCATTCTATGACCAGTGTAATCAGTCACCGGTCAGGAGAGACCGAAGACACTACCATTGCAGATCTTGCAGTGGCACTCAACACTGGTCAGATTAAAACTGGATCTGCATCGAGGTCAGATCGCGTTGCAAAGTACAATCAATTGTTGCGGATTGAGGAAGATTTAGGTGACTGTGCCGTCTATCCCGGACGCAATCTTGTTAGACATATCTAATTTTATTTTTATATTTAAGTATCAAATAATCAATTAGATGATGAAGTTCTCACTTCGCATGGTGGGCATTGCACAGAGGTTTACTCAGATTGTATTTAACAAGTATTTGCTGGCACTAACCATTTTCTTAGTTTGGATCTCTTTCTTTGACAAAAATGCCCTGGTTATACAGTGGCGTCTGAGTAAGACGATTGCCCAGTTAGAAGATGAAAGACAATTTATGTTGGAAGATATTGAGAAGACTCGGCAAATCAAACAGGACATTTCACGCAATCAAGAAAAATACGCACGGGAAAAATACTACATGAAGAAACCCGGAGAGCAAGTTTTTATCATAGATCAATAGACACAGATGTCAGTACTGGTTAATAAGGATTCAAAAATTATCGTCCAGGGTTTTACTGGAAAGGAAGGAACCTTTCATGCCACACAAATGATTGAATACGGTACCAATGTGGTCGGTGGTGTTACCCCTGGGAAGGGGGGACAGAACCACTTGGGCAAGCCCGTATTTAACACTGTTGCCGAGGCGATCGAAGCTACAGGGGCCGATACGTCATTGATCTTTGTACCACCTCCGTTTGCTGCAGATGCTATTATGGAGGCGGCTGATGGTGGCATTCACGTGATCATTTGCATTACCGAAGGGATACCAGTGCAAGATATGGTGAAAGTCAAAGCATATATCGCTGATCGAAATTGCCGACTGGTAGGTCCCAATTGCCCTGGTGTAATAACTCCTGAAGAGGCCAAGGTAGGAATCATGCCTGGATTTATCCATCGTAAAGGTTCTGTTGGAATTGTATCTAGATCGGGAACACTGACATATGAGGCGGTTGATCAGGTCACAAAAGCCGGACTTGGTCAATCTACCTGTATCGGCATTGGGGGTGATCCCATTCTTGGTACTACGACCAAAGAGGCTGTTGAATTACTCATGGGTGATGACGAGACCGAAGCTATTGTCATGATTGGTGAGATTGGCGGCAGTATGGAAGCCGAAGCTGCTTATTGGATTAGGGATCACGGTTCAAAGCCTGTGGTTGGTTTTATAGCCGGCCAAACTGCTCCCAAGGGTCGTAAAATGGGACATGCCGGGGCAATAATCGGCGGAAAAGATGATACTGCTTCTGCCAAAATGAAAATCATGGAAGAATGTGGGATTCATGTGGTTGTGAGTCCAGCAGATATCGGGAAGACAGTACAGGAAGTGCTAGACCGCTAAAATTCGGTGGCTAGGATATCCTGTTAGTGATTGGAGCCTCTCGGATTTCCATTGTAGAGTTTTGTAACAGGGGAAGCTCAAAGAAAAATTTGGTACCAATTCCCTCACTTGTTTCAAAATAAATGCGGCCTCCAAAGGATTCAATGATATTTTTTGAAATGGCCAAGCCCAAGCCGGTTCCCGAGGTCTTCGTGGTAAAATTTGGATAGAACACCTTCTCGCGCATTTCCCTACTGATGCCTTTGCCATTGTCGCTTACTTGAATGATCGTTCGGTCTTCTTTGGTTTCCAGTTTGATGTCGATGATTCCTCTACGACTGGCGGGTATGGCTTGAATAGCATTCTTAATCAAGTTATTCAGTACTCTGAGAAGGTGACTACGATCTGCATTGACATAGATTTCGTCAATAGGCACGTACAAGTTAAAATCCATGTCATCCCTCTTTTTAAAGAGATCATGTACTGAAGCGACAAGATCATTGAGAATGATACGCTCATATTGCGGCTTGGGCATTTTGGCAAAGGTTGAGAATTCAGCCGCGATTCTTGAAAGGTTATCAATCTGCTCGATCAGCGTTATGCCTACCCGTTGCACCAGTTGCCTAGATTCGATCGGATCAGCATTCTGCATGGCATGCTGCAAATGCTGAATACTTAGACGCATTGGCGTCAATGGATTTTTGATCTCATGGGCTACTTGCTTTGCCATTTCCCGCCAAGCAACTTCCCTTTCTGTGACTGCAAGCAGATCAGCACTCTCATCCAGTTTAACAATCATCTGATTATATTCCTTAATTAGGATGCCCAATTCATCTTTGGTGTTCCACTCCAAAGGTTCATTAGATTTCCCAAGTTTAAATTCTTTCAGTTTTTGCCCTAAGACGGTCATTGGCCGAGTAATGCTGTTGGCCACAGCCAAGGCAAAGGCACCAGCAATCAACAAGAGGAAAACATACACATTTAGCAAGGTGCCCATAAAGTCCTTGACTTGCTCTCCAGCATCTATCGATTTAGGATAAACGGGGAGCCCGACATACCCAAGGGCTTTGTTGCCATTGGTTACGAGTGACAAGTAAGCTATCTTATACCTCTTCTGAAGTCCTCTCCTTTGATCCTCATCAATGTGAATCGATTCCTTCTGTTTCTTTAGTTCTATGAGTGCCTCCACACTTATTCTGTCACTTAAGTAACCTTGGTCAACGGCTTCTTGGTCTGAAGTTTGAACGAGTATGCCATCTACATCAAAGAGCTGGATGTGCGTATTGTACTTAATGGCTAGATTCCAGACCGAGGTCTTAAATACAGAATCAAAAGCATTGGTCTGGTCATCCCGGATATTTTCCTGGATCTCATATTGTAGGGAAGATGCCGTTTGTTTGAGTTTCTCATCACTGTTTTTCTCTGCGGTTGTTTGGAAATAGAAAACAGTGACAAGCCCTATGATGATAAACGACAGTATGATGAGTGTCAAGACAGACACCTGAATCTTGTTTCGTAACGAGATCTGGTTTGATAAGGTGAAATTGAACTCGGATGGGAGGTAAGGGAAGATCGAGTTTAGAATGAGCAAACTCAATATGATCACGACAATAATGACAAAAAGATAAGAGAAAAGCGAAACCGGCTTGATCAATCCTGTGAGTTTCTTACCTACCAAGGTTACATATTCACCATTGTTGTAAATCAACTCCGACCGATTATTGGGGTATACCAGCCGAATACCGTTAACTGGAGGAATCACTTCCTCTAAAGTCATTTTATAATTTGAAGTGCTTCTTTCAGTGCAGCGACCGTCTTTATAAATCGCATATTCGTATTCATTGAGAATCTTGATGCCCTTAAAGTTTTTTGCAGGTACAAAACTGGGAAGTGGACTATAGGGATTGTTTTTCTTTTTTGCAAAGGCGGTCAACACATTCAGCCCATCAGCACCTTCAATAGCTAAAAAGTAGTGATCAAGCAGGCCAGCTTTGCGGTAGAAGATATGTCCCTCTCGTTCTATTACATCTGATTGGTTTAGAGCACTGGCTTTGGGGAACAGTATGTGATAGTGTGTTTTGAGATAAGGTGATCCGTTAACAAAGTCATTTTCTATCAAATCAATCACTTGAGCTCGTACGCCGACTTGGCTCAAAGGTTCTTCAACCACCTCCAGAATTCTGGTGATTTCACTTAGAGCCACCGTGTCAATTTCTTCTGTGAGTGACTGCGCAATCGCCGTTCTGATCTCAATATCTTTGTCTTGATTGAATTTGAAGAGAAGAATTGACGAAAATCCAGACAAAACCACAAGCCAAAGTACAATCCAGGTAAAATTGGGTGTCTTGACTTCTAGAAATATATCGAGTAGGAGGATGAAAATGCCGGCCACCAATAGGAAGGGAACCCAAGGTATGGATGGGCTCACCAGTTGCAACACAGGAATGGAAAAAGCAAGTACAGCTATCCCGGAACCCACTTTAACCGGAATTGGCACTTCCATTTTCTGGATGATCGAAACTAGTTTAGCAGACCAGATGAATTGAGTAAAGAGCAGAAGAATAATACCCACCAGAGATAATATACTGATCCGGTCTAAATTAAAGACACTTTCGAAGTTGAAGTCAATAGAGGTGTTTTGAATGAGCTGCTGGCAAAATCGTCCTAAAAAGATCAGGCCAGCGGCTATCATAAAGTACCCTAAGAAGCTGGTCAAAATTTGCTTTCCCCTTTGATTTTTCGAATCGATCTGCAGCCGTAAATTGTTGATCGTGTACACAGAAACCCACAAGAAGATGCAAATATTGATCAGCAGATCAGCCAATGAAATATCAAAAGCTGGTGACATCAAACTTGCATCACATGATTTGACGACACCAAATTGGTCACTGAACCCAAAGAGCATTGATGCGGTGCGAATACCGACAGTGGTAAAGATGAGGAAACCGATGGATTCCCAAGGTCCAACTCGCTTTTTGATCAAGTTGGTAATTTTCTGGACCAGCACTGCCAGGGCCATGGCGGCTAGCCCATACAGGAGTAGAAGTATTCGGATGTCTTGCTTTGTTAGTCTATCCTTAGATAATTCAGATAGGTAGAGAAAGTCTTCTCCGGAGCTGGTTAATATCGGAACACCGGGATTGGTGCTCAGGTGTACGTCTTTGGGAATACCTAAGTTTATATGACCAAAGGGATGGGTACTCGATCCCAGTCTAATTGGGATCGACGATACTAAAAGAACTTGGTGTCCTAAGATCTTACTCTGCCTGGCTAGTATTCTGTAATAGTTGCCATTGCCATCACTGAAGTAAGGATTTTTTAAATCAAAATTTTCAGGTTTGGGTGATTTCGCTTTGTCGTTGGACCAAAAGGCCAGTCGGTTGTCGACAAAGATGAAAACTGAATAGGGCTTCTCCGACAATTCAAGCAGCCGACTGCGATTTTCGGGATCGCCCTGATCATCATCATTGAAGTAAGTGAGTATGGTACTCAGAAATTCCGGGTCCTCATAAAGAGAGTTGATCTCCTCCTCAGCTTGATGAAGATAGCTTTCAAATTTGGCCTTTATATGTAGCGTTAGATCACGCTGCAGGAACGTGTAGTGGGTGAAACCTGCACCGATCAATAATACCGCTGCCAGAACCCAAAATAAGAGCGTATTTTTGAACTCTTTGATGACCTTATCGTTTTAGTGGATTAAGATAAGCAATTTCAACTTATATTATAATTTTTTATAATTCATAAATGCTTTATTATAAGTAGAGTTTAAAAATTATGGTGATCATTATTCACTCTATCGCATATGCAATCTCAGGTTGTATCTGAGGAAAATCCGGACAACGTAGAGCACCACACCATCTAACGGATGGGGTCTTGCAGAAGTGCAGGATACAGACAGTGTCACAGAAACCATACCGCCTTTTCGATTTTTCGAGAGGTAAGGGTGAAAACGTGCGGTAAGAGCGCACGCTACGGGATAGCAATATCAAGTAGGGATAAACCTTGTGGGTTGAAATGCCATGTACATTTCAAACTGCCATGATTGGCAGGCCTGGTTGCTCGCCGGGTTGTTGTATACAGCATTTGAAAGGGGTAGGCAGATTGATCCCATTTGCGAAAATGGGGCTAGATAAATGATAGAGCATCCTTTCGTCAGAAAGGTTGACAGAATCCGGTTTATAGGATCTTGATCACCATTAATACAAAGCCCTTCAACTTGATTGAGGGGCTTTTATCTTATTCGCTCTTCCTTTACTTGCAAGTCTACGTACCCGCTGGAATGTCGGTTTCTCCGGTACCAAAGTCAAACAGGAGTGAAAACCTTAGCGTCTTGTCTAATGGATTGCTGGTTTGCTGCGTAGCACCTGTACTGATCAGATATGAGAGGTTAATCCCAAAGACATTGTATTTCAGACCCAGTCCGGCGGTGATGTAGGTTCTTGCTCCCTTAAGGGCATTTTCGTGAAAATACCCTGCCCGAAGGGCAAACTGCTTGTCATACCAATATTCAGCTCCAATCGAATAGGTAAACTCCTTAAGCTCCTCGCTAAAACCACCTGGCGCATCTGACCAGGAGCCCAACACTCCACTAAAGAAAGATTTTTCTCGATGGTCATTGATGCCGTTTCCATCATCATCGACAAATTCATGTTGTGGTGTAGGCACCATTAATTTATTGATGTCTGCTGTAAAGGTAATCTGATTGTAGTCATCTATATCCATTTCCCAAGCGGTACCAAAGCCGAAGTTTACTGGTAGAAAGTCATTGGTAATCTTAGTATAAGAGATCTTCGAACCCATATTAGACAAAGAGAGACCAAAGGCCAAATTGCTGGTCTCCAATGGCAGACTGTAGTAAAAAGAGATATCAGCGGCTCCTGCTACACCAGGATTGATATCAATCCCACCTACCTGCTGACCTGCGGCCAGGTTAGAGTAGATAAATTTTCCATTAATTCCCACTGAAAAACTCTCACCCAGTTTTCGGGCAAATCCAACCGCGAGTTCGAACTCATTTGGTCTTCCAAATCCAGCAGGTTCACCCACGTCATTGGTAAACTGGATATCACCCAATGAGAAATACCTCAGGCTGAAACCCAGGGTCTGGAGATCATCTATGCGCCGATAACCGGAAAGGTAAGCCAGATATACATCTTGTAAGCCGAGGGAGCGTAGCCATGGGGAGTAAGTAGCCGAGAGGGCAAAATCACTTTCGACAAAGGCCAACTTACTGGTGTTGATGTGCATACTATTGGCATCTGGAGAGATGGCAACTCCGGCATCGCCCATGGCACCAGATCGGGCATCGGGGGTAATGCGTAAAAACGGTACTGCAGTTGGGATCGCATTTGCACATGGCCCACCACCCAGCGCTTCATAGTTTCCACTGCCCACAGGATTCTCAATGCATTGCCCTTTTAAATCGAACTGGTCAGCAGCAAAAAATATCACAAAACAAATAAGTATAGGTGCTCGTCGCATAATTATCTTTAAGATTCGTCAATTTCGGACTGCAAATATAACGACCGGTCTGAATTTTTAGTTTGTACCATAGATTGAACTCTTTCACAATGGCTAATTATCTATTTGGGCTCAACATGTTTGGGGAAAAATCAACGATTTTAACGCAAGATTACCAGCTTCTCAAGCTCACTCCGGTTCTTCAGGATCTGCCCGCTACCTCCTTCAGCCTTGATGGTAACTCTGTAGATATAGATCCCGTTGGCCAGTGGGTCACCATACTCGTCCCTTCCATCCCATTTAACATCACGGGATAGCGTAGAAGAAGCTTTCACTGTCTGTTCCAGGGTTTTTACCAACCTACCTGACACCGTAAGTATATCCACCCGGATGTCAATCTCAACATTGGGAAACTGATGCTCAAATTGAAAGCAAGTGCTTTCATTGAAGGGATTCGGATAGTTTAAGACATGCCGTAATCCGGACTGGGCTTCATTTACAACCACAAACTCAGAAAAAGACTCACTTGAATTATTGGCGATATCCCAGGCCTTGATGGTAATTGAATGCTGACCCAAGTCAAGGTTACTGAGTGGATAACTGACCCGTCCTGCCCGATAGTCGTCCTGTTCGGCCTCATAGAAATCATTCAAGACAATGGTATTTTGAAAGTTGTTGTCGATGATCGCAGTTAAGTCATGCCCAATGCTATTGCCAATGACATTGATTCCGTTATCATCAGATAGTTTCAACAAGAGTGTCGGATTGCTGCTTATGATGCCTCCAAAGACAAAATCTTCATTGTCCATGAAAATTTCAATTTCTGGCCCTGTCTCATCTGTCAGTCCGTTGGGATCGGTTCCACCTACCACAATATCATTAAACGAACCAGCTGCATCAACAGGGGTACCATCTTCAGCATAATAGCTGATCTTGCCTTCACCATATACATAGTTTATATCCTTGGGTACGACAAAGGTGAATTCAAATTGTCCATTCACTACACTGACCAATCCTTTAAAAATGACGCTCTTTTGGAGCCGGAATTCGCGTTCTGAACTGCCTTTGTCTTGAGCTAAAGTTTTCAATGTCAAGGCTTTGTCAAAAATGGTGGGATAGATCTTGCCGTTAAATCCTGTGGCCAATTGACCATCTGCTGTAAGAACTTCCCCTGAAACTGTGATCTTTTTCAGGGCCTTCAAAGTATCTGGACTACCCAAATCAATGGCTTTCCCATTGATTTTTGTGGTACGCACCTTGTAGTCTGGCATGGCCAGCCGCAATGCTGGATCTCCTAAAAGAGTGAATTTACGTGCGTTGGAAATGTCAGATGGTCGAGAATTTTTGGAGTTCTTCAAAATATCTCCAATCGCAGGAATTTTGCCGTTGGTGGGTGCAAAAAGATGATTAAAGACTGATTCCGTTAGTCGTTCATTGCTGTTAGCATAAACTGCACGCACAGTAGTAAAGAGGGCTATAGCTCCCCCGTTGGGGTTACTTATGGTCAACTCGCCCGCAGTGATTTTCTTGGGGTTGTCATATCCGGCAAAAGAGCAGGTGGCAGTGATCAGTAAAGGTAGCCTGTCGATGTTGTTCCAGGTATCGATATCTTCTCGTTGCAAAATTCGTTCCTGTGCCCAACCATTAGACCCACCATGCCCGAGATAATTGACCACCAACTGCCCCTTAAAAAGACTTTGGTTAATTGCTTCTTTAGCCTTGAAGTTAAAAACACCTCCCGGCGTGTTCTCCTGGGCAAAAGCATCGATATAGATCTTGTTGATATTAAAAAACGGGTACTTTCTTGCTACTGATTCGGCTATATTGTCAGCATTTACAAGGTGTCGGTCATTATCTTCATCATCGGCTACAAACAAGGTATTGATTCGCCAATTACCTAATGTCTTGTCAGCGGTTTCATATTTAATAATCTTATCTACAACCAGATTTGCTTCATCTGGGGTGCGTATAGGTATACGTCCCACGGCTATATCCAAATCTCCACGCAAAGTACCGCCTTCCCCATCTTCGAGAAGAGCATAATAATCATCACTTGGGAAAGCGGTGATGGGATGAAGTGACGTATTCGTCTCCCAAACTGGAATAAAGGATTCATCGCTAAGATCACTATAGATATGACGGTAATCAAAAGAACCATCGCCAAACAACAACATGTATTTGAGCGGTACTTCTTTTATATAGAGGTAACGAGCAAAATCACGAATAGCTGTAGGATCTACTCGACCACTGCTAAATTCATTAAGCACCTGATCGATGGTTGCCAAACCAACTCGATATCCGTTTTGGGTTTGCCTAAACTCAGCCAGCTTTTTGGCTGCATTTTCAAAATCCGGATGGTAAATCATCAAATAATCAATGCCACCCAATGCGTGTAGATTTTGAGGTTCGATTTTACCTACCGGTTCCACTGGAAGTGCGTTGGCTTGCTCAAAGGCAATGAATCGGCGAAGTCGATTGCTGGAAACCGCAAAATTTACGCTCCCACTTGATTCGAAAGCGACAATACCAGGTCTCATAGGATCGGTTACTTCCCAAATCTGATCTCCTTCGTTTACGCCAAGAAGCTGATAGCGAGTAGCAGAGGCATTTATGGATTCTGGATCTGCAAAGATGAGTTGGTTTCCAGTATAGTTTAAAGTACGTCGAAAATTTAACGTAATGAAATCTAACCAACCTATGTTGTTGTTACCCTGGTCGGGATAGGAGACTTTTACAGATGGAGTGTTACTGAAATTTAGGGATTGCGTAATCGATCCCAATTTAGCATAGTCAGCTTCAATTTCATCGGTTCTTGCGCTCGAGATGGTTCGTGATATTTGTTGATCACCAATGGTATAAATCACATTGGATGCCACCGAAGATCGGGCTGCAAAAACCGAACGGATGTGTAGTGGCTCACCCGGTTGTATGTCATCAAAGTCAAATTGATCGGTGAAATCTTTTTCGCGATCCGTTCGAAACAGATCTCCGAGCCAACGTCGTCCAGAACCCTGCAAATTGGCATTATCAGCAAAATGAAGCAGGTTGTGTTGCTCCAATTCATAGTGCTGGTGCGAGAGATAAGTACTGGTTTCATATTCAGCAGATGAAAGAACCTCTATGGGAGCAATCCGAACTCCATTTTCCCCACCGATCTTAATGAAGTAATAATTTCTAAAGTCGTATGGGTTTGTCTCAAAAACGAAGACCTCCTCATCAGGTGCGAAAATCCAACGATTGGGTCCTTGACCGTAGAATAGGATGTAATCCGTCGGATCGAAGTTTCCGTCATCCTCCCCCACAACGAGAATTGGGATCTCTGCAAGATCACTGATTCTTGCCGAGTCTATGGCTTCTGGTAACACTCCACCACTTTGACCCAACAACTTGATCTGCCTGGGATCAATGGTTGTGGGATTTAGCCCCAATTGCTCCAATGATTCATAGGTTATGATGTGGATTCCCTCTTTTCTCACCCCCAATTTATAGACATCACCATCAGCAAGTGAAGACCGGGTTACTTGTGCATTTGCCAGAATTAGGGAGCTGCCGGCGATCAAGGACAAGAAAATGGTTTTACCAATCATGTGATGGTCTGTTGGTTACAAGTGAATTGACTATTGACTCGGGTGACTGTCAATACAAAGATAACGATCATACAACTTGCCTATTGCAGATTCATTGTCAGCTTACAGACGCTCTACTACTACTTCAAATTCATCAATATGAAGATCAACAAACTGGGGATTCCAGATATATGCTCTCATTATGTGGTCACCTTTTGGTATCGTGATGATCCTTTGCCATTGGGTTTTGGTCCACTCTTCTTCCTTTCCGTCTCGCAGCGCATATGATTTTGACTCTATAACCTGATCATATTGATCGAGCAAAGCAAAAACAAGACTGGCCTTAGTGGCATTTGTTCCTCGGTGTCTAACGGCCAGTTTAAGCCGGAATGATGTGATAGAATCGAACCTAACACTCTTTGACCAGGTTGCACTGAATTTCAACTCAGATATTTTCTGATAGCGATTGCCATTTTTTTCCAAGGTTATTTCCCTTCCCAGATCCCGCCAACCCTTTGCATATCCCTCATAAGCATTATATGAACTCAAAAAGATGTCATTACGGTTTGGTTTGACCATGAGCGACCTGTAACTTCCTTTATCAAGGACTTCCTGGGCTGCGTGCCTTTCAACCAAGTAGTTCCAGAAGATATCGTCTTGCTGACAAGTCGAGCGAGACCGATAGGTGTACTCAGTGCTTTGGTTCTTGATCATGGCACGAAAACGATGGAAGTCACGCCAGTCCAAAAATCGATCGAGCACCGATGTTGAATCAAAGAGAGTAAGTTGATCTACCTGGTTAATGATCTGATCTGATCCCCTGATCACAGGTAAATCCGCAGCCTCATAGCCAGAGATGATCAGCAGAGTGATGGCGATGATTCCGCCAAAGATCCACCAGCCGGAGACTGCAAGATATAAGAAGGCTATACCAACCAGGAACAGGCTCGCGACGCTGATGTACAAAGTATTTAGTAATGGTCCTGGATGGTATTCTACCCGAATACGATGGGCTCCTTGGGGTACCTTCACCCCAGTGAGATTCTGGTCTGCTCTTATTACTTCGAGCCTATGATCACCTGCAAAGGCACGCCATTTTGGCAGGTAGTTTTGATTGAGAATGAGGATACGGGGATAACGGGCGACCACATCAAATTCAAATCTATTGGGATTGAAGCTCACTATCCTGATGGAGTCACTATTTGTAAAAGTAAGAGGCCTGGATCGATAAAATCCATGGTCAAGGAGCGTATCATGGTGAGATAAGAAGGCGAACCCTTGTTCTAGGGACTTTTCGTAGTATGGCGAGTTATCAAATGCGATATAACCATTGTATTGATAGGGGCTATACCCGTCCCAACTGGGCTCCTTAAATAGCATATGCGTATTTCGATAGACTTGACCAAAGTGCAGGGTGCGATCGCTGTTGGAGCCCAGGGGATTAAGTAAAGAGGGCAGGGGGAAACCTTGTGGCAGTTTAGCCAGACACTCTTGCATGGTGGAGAGCTTATCATCCGAAAAGACAGAAACTCGTCCATTCAATTGGGTGGCCACAAAGACATCTAATGCTGCAATCATTAAAAAACCCATCCGTAGGTGATTTCTCCTTCCAAAAAATGTAGGGAGGAGTACAATGGCAGCGAGCAAGACACAGGCCGTTAGCGATTGCAAGATCAGCGCTTCTCCAGCGGTGTCAATGGATAGTCGAAGTACTTTGCCCACATTGACAGTTCTGGTAACCAGAAAATAGAGAAAGATTATACCACAACTGACCATAAGTGGCAAAGCCACCACTCTTAAATGGCGAAAGAGACTTTGTACATTGTCGGATCTTCGATCAATTGTGGCAGTGGCCACCATGAGAAGACATAGGATTGTAAAATATCTGAATAAGGAGGGAAATCTGAAAAGGTCCCAGAGGGGCAGGTGATTGGCAATGCCTCTAATGGGTAACTCTTTGGCTAGCGCCAAGGCAAGTGAAAGTAAAGCAAGAATCCACCAGATGCTGTCTTTACGAAACGAACGCAAACCCATCAACAGTAGCAGTAGTACTGGAATCCCCATGTAAATGTTCATGATGGATTGTTCGGCATTCCAAAAGCTATCGTAGGATTTTACTGTGGTAAATGGAAAGAGAAGACTTATCAAGAACTTAAATTCATAAGAACCGATTAAGCCAGCATCAACGGTAAGTCCTTCCCCTCTTGCCAGGTTGTGTTTAAGGTCCAGGAACACCGCGATCAGTAAGGCACAGCTCAACAAACAGAGCATGAAGAGCCGAACCATAGCGACTAGGTACTTCGCATTGCTGTATTTTCTTCTCCGATTTTTAATAAGATCGGCTACGAATATGCCACCCAGGATATACATGGTTACGATGGTCATTCCTGGATACCCACCACTAGCCAAACAAAAGAAGCAAATAACAAAGGCGAATGCCTTCGACCACTTCAGGTGAGTTCTAAAAATAAGATAATTTGTAAGTACATGCGGTATCCAAGCCCCTGCAACGATCCATCCCAAGTGTTGTGCATGACCTATAAAGAAGCCAGACATGGGGAAGATCAATGCTGCCACGGTTGAGCTGTAGCGTGAACGGCCAAAGTGGCGGCAGAAGCGGAAAATCCCCCAGCTGGCGATTAAGAGATGGATGAGATACTCTATATTGAGGCTGTAAAAACCATAACCCCTCAATATTCCAAGTAGGGAGGCAATGGGATACCAGGTTTCAGGAGAAGTGCCTTGGGCAAATCCATGTAATTGATAGGGATTCCAAAATGGGACTATTCCATTGCGAAAGGCATCAATGACATAATACCTCCAAGGGAGTGAAATATCCAGAGCATCCCACTTCAAAGTATAGGAAAACGTGGTAAGCTGCCAGAATCCAAGTAGAATGATAGTCGACACAAAGAATGCTGGCCAACTTTTTGAAGAGCTTGAGAAAACAGTGGCGGTCCTCAGATCGTTCAATTGTGTAAAATGCGCATATTAGAACCCACAAAAGTAAGTGATTACAGTGATCACTTATAGAATGATGTGTATAGTATGTACCAAGGATTCTGCAGAACTTACCTGCTGTTGTTATGGTTTGTCTTTTTTGTTGCTGCCCCGGCAGTTGCTCAGGATCCCGTATTTAGTCAATTTTATGCCTTTCCTCTGGGATTGAATCCTGCATTTGCGGGAAATACAGAGGGAGGAGCTGTAGCATTGAATTACCGCAATCAGTGGCCCGGTATTAATCAAGCCTATGTGACCTATGCCGCATCGTTCGATCAATATTTTCCGTACATAAATAGTGGTTTCGGCATCTCCGTGTTGGCCGATGATGCCGGTAGAGGACTGTATAAAACGACTGATCTTGGTCTTTACTATGCGTACAATATTCGTTATAATCGTCACCTCAATTTTCGACTGGGTGTGGAAGCTGGCTACATCAATTCACGCATTGATTGGAATCGTCTAGTGTTTCTGGATCAACTCGATCCGGAATTTGGAGCATTGAGTCCCGGCGGGATACCTTATCCCTCCAATGAATTGCCACCCGAAGGGGGGAGTAGTGCTTCGGTCATCGACGTTTCCATGGGGTTACTGATGTATAGCGAGAAGTTTTACGGTGGCATTTCCTTGAAGCATCTCAATTCACCACAGATATCCTTCCTAGAGATTAATCCAGACCTGCTTGATGGTTTACCGCTTACTTTTTCCATCCATGCTGGTGCTGAGCTCGATTTTCTGAGGATCGGAAGAAAAGGAGAAGTATTCATTGCCCCCAATGCCCAATTTGTCAAGCAAGGGGCTTTTCAACAATTAAACATTGGCACGATTTTTAGGTACTTTAAGGTCGGAACCGGCGTTTGGTACCGGCACGCCAGCGCGAATCCCGATGCTTTGATATTTTTGATTGAGGGCAGGCAAGATATCTTCCGCATATCCTACTCCTATGACATAACCCTCTCCGCCCTAAGTGGTACCGGGGGTTCGCATGAGATCAGCATTATGATAAATTTTGATGGTGGTAAGAAGGAATCTAGATATAACGACTGTTTCAATCTATTCAGATAATACTTGGGACGCCTGTGTCGTTAACCAAGGTGAGACGCTAAAACTCAAACAATTAAACGCAACTAATAGAACACGATGGGAAAGTATTTGAATTCAATCTTAGTCATAGTCATTCTTGCTCTGGTAGGCGTGGGATGTAAGAAGTCCGAGAGGTCTACTACAACCGGTTGGAAGTACAATGATCAGAAGTGGGGTGGCTTTCAAAAAGTTGACTACAAAGGGCAAGTCACAGCACCCAATTTGGTATTGGTCGAAGGTGGAACTTTTACCATGGGTCTGACCCAGGAGGATGTCACCTTTGAATGGAATAACGTTCCTCGGCGAGTGACAGTACCATCATTTTACATCGACGAGACTGAAATCGCAAACATAGATTATCGACATTTTGTATTCTGGACCAAAAACACTTTCGGTGAGAGCTATCCAGAGAGATACTATGAAGTACTCCCCGACTCGTTGGTTTGGAGGGAAGAGCTGGCCTACAATGAACCATTGGTGGAGACCTACTTTAGACATCCATCATTTGATGATTATCCAGTGGTTGGTGTAAGTTGGAAGCAAGCCACAGAATACTGTAAATGGCGTACTGACCGTGTCAATGAAATGATGATGATCGAGAAAGGTATTTTAAATCCGAATCCTGAGCAGAAGGATGCTGACAACTTTAATACAAAATCATACCTCGCTGGACAGTATGAGGGCAATGTAAAGAAAAATCTGAAAGATGAGATGACGGGAGGCGAGCGGAAAGTCAGGACTGAAGACGGAATCTTTGTGCCTTCCTATCGACTTCCAACAGAAGCTGAGTGGGAATACGCCGCTCTCGGCCTGATTGGAAAAAGGGTCGCGAAACAAGATGAACTCATATCTGAACGGAGAATCTATCCTTGGGACAACAATACGGCTAGATATAAAAACCGTGATAAGCATCAGGGAAAAATGTTGGCTAACTTTAAAAGAGGGCGAGGAGATTATATGGGTCTTGCCGGAAAACTCAACGACAACTCTCCCTATCCAGCTCCTGTAAGATCTTATTGGCCTAATGATTATGGCCTCTATAATATGGCCGGTAATGTGAATGAATGGGTGGGGGATGTCTATCGTCCAACAACCAGTATGACTTTGAGAGATGCTGACCAGCATGATCTGAATCCATATCGTGGGAATGCTTTTAGGGAATTGGTGCGAGATGAGGAAGGCAACATTGTTGAAAAAGACAGCCTGGGCCGACTGCGAACTCAACTGATTGATTCGGCGGATGCTGCAATAAGAGAAAATTATCACCGACCTGAACTTCTCGACTACCGAGATGGAGATGAGGACAGCTACGCCGTGTATGATTATGGGGTAACTACATTGATCAATAAGAAGTCTCGAGTAATAAAAGGTGGTTCTTGGGCAGATCGACTTTACTGGTTGGCTCCTGGTGCAAGGAGATATAAAGACGAAGATAAGTCTGATAAGACCATCGGCTTTAGATGTGCTATGGATCGTCTGGGATCACCTGTGGGTAATGACGGAAAGGGTGGAAATTATTTTAAGAAACCCAAAACCAAAAAGAATAGAAAATACAAGTAGCTGGCTTTAGACCCTTAAGAAGAAAGGAAGTCCCATTGGAAGTGATCTAATGGGACTTTTTTAATTTCCCAGATGATCAATACCGATAGACTGCACCGCTGTTATCTGGAGTCGTCAGGAGCTTCAATCGATACACGTACTATCCTTCCGGATCAGATGTTTTTTGCACTTCGAGGAGACCAATCAGATGGACATAATTACGTAGATAAAGCCCTTGATGCTGGAGCACAGTATTGTGTTGTAGATCGGCCCGAATGGCGCGAGCATCCCAAGTGCCTATATGTAAATAATGTACTGGCTTCAATGCACCGGTTGGCGCACCATCATCGTTGCCTTTTTCAGATTCCGACCCTTGCCATCACCGGCAGCAATGGCAAGACATCTACCAAAGAGATGATCAGTGCCGTTCTTGATCAGAAATTTGAAACAACAGTAACACAAGGCAACTACAACAACCATCTCGGTGTACCCCTTACCCTACTGCAGCTGAGATCTTCTTCAGAAGTCGCTATTGTTGAAATGGGAGCAAATCACCAAGGTGAGATTCAGTGGCTTTGTCATTTGGCAAAACCCACGCATGGACTTGTAACCAACATTGGGAAGGCTCATTTAGAGGGTTTTGGCGATATCAATACAATCAGGAAGACAAAGTTTGAACTGTATTATTTCCTAGCTTCCCATTCTGGAACACTGCTATACAATGGAGATGAAACAACCTTAAGTGAGGTGCCCCGTGTGTTTCCCCAAGCTGAGCCTTACCGACATGACCACCTGCCAGGATCTGAAGTTGCAAAAATTGCTTTTAGGGAAGATGGTCACTTCATTGCTGTTGATCTCATTCCTACAGATAAGGCAAAAGATCTCATACGTTTTCGCACCGCTTTTTATGGAAGGCATAATCAGTACAATTTACTGACGGCGATTGCCATTGGTTTGTATTTTGGAGTCGATCCTAAAGACATTGCAGCAGGCTTGGAGGCCTATCAGCCAAAAAGCAATCGATCACAAATCATTGAAGATGGAAATGTTACCTATTACCTGGATGCATATAATGCCAATCCCACGAGCATGTCAAGGGCCCTGTCATTTATGAGTACGCTGATTAGTCAAGAGAAGATGTTGATACTAGGTGACATGATGGAACTAGGTGCAGTCAGTGAGCAGGAGCATGTCTCCATCATTGAGCAATCCTTGAAACTCAAGAATGTGCGAAAGATCCTGCTGGTGGGAAGGAACTTTGAGCGTGCTTTTGATCGACTTGGTCGGCCATTACCCTGTCTCAGTTTTGGTGATGTAAAGGAGGTGACTCGATATCTGGATGGGCAGTCACTGGAAGGGTTGCACATACTAATCAAAGGCAGCAGAGCAATGAAGTTGGAGACCTTGATACACGCCTAGCCATTTGATTTGGAGTGATTTACGTATACACCTATTCTGGCTGTGAGGAGATGTGGTCGGATTAGTTGGCATCCCAGATTTGCCAAAGGTCGAACCGGCCGGGAACTACTGATCAAATCCTAAGAGATTGAACCAAAACAGCCATGTCTTTAGATGAGGATCTTTCCAGTGTTTAGATGTGAAAGATCTCCACCATCCTTAGGAGCCGATCACTCAATTCACCCTGTGCGGTTGCTTGATTGTAGTCATTATAATCGCAAGCGATCAGTGGCAAATGCTTGTACAGTGGGTTTTTGACAAATGGGTTTTTTAGCCACCATTTTTGTTGCGATTCATCTTTGTAGAAAGCCAATTCTAAACCATCAATTTTACCCTCTACAACGAAGGATTGAAATTCTTCCATCGAAGATGAGGGATATGTGGTCTTACGACCATTTACTCCCTGAAGGAAATACCATATTGCCTGGTTGATGGCATTGAGGCAAAACCTAATTTGCTCCCTTGCGTATTCAAAACCGTACAAACACAAGACCTTGACCTTTTCTGCTCTCCCAGAATAGTAGGTCAGCTGGCAGATTTCTTCAGTGGTAAATCCAACCGGATTTTCACTAGACTGACAAGGCATCTCGGCGAACTTCATGGAGTTCACATCGATGGCCATGATGTCGGTTGTTCGGATTTCTGGTTCTACTTGACTCAAATCAGACCTTAGTGCTCCCAGACGATATGTGGTTAATAATCTATTTTCATCATAGCTGAATGACTTTGAGGCCTGCGTACCTAAGAGGTGATAATGATACAGATTCGGATGAGCCAAGCTGAGCAGGGTCGAATCAATACCGCCAGGTATGCCAACTGAATCTTGACAGTGGGAGAGACAGAAGGGTTGCTCGATAAATTGGTAGCCATCGAATACTGCCTTCAGTAGACTGTAATCGTAACCAACAATGATGGATAGAATACTTTTACTATGAGCAGAAGACAACGCAGGGATCAACGAGCTTAAGGGATCTTGGTTAAGATGGGTGAGCGAACTTATGTTCACATTCTCAAAATCGAGGTTGAGGCCTTTCATACCTGCCAACAAATTTTTACCCAGCTGTGCATTTTGAGCGATAATCTGCACTTGATTTCTGGCGGCTTTTTTCACTGGAAAGGGGTTAAAATCAAAATTTAACATTGGTATTATTTTTAATACGTAAATTCCTATTTTTCAGTAGAAAATCTATTGAATTATTTTGATTTGAACGAAAATAACAAAGTATGTTGCATCGATCTTAAAAAAGGAGAAGATAATTTGCCTGCTGATAAAAAAACAATATTTTTGTTCAGATGGAGAGTAGATAATTTGCAAAACCTGAATTTTCTTAAACATGTTATCCTTATGACAAAAAAAGCATCTTACATTCTAGGAATTGTATTATCGATACTCCTCTATAATTCAGTCCAAGCCCAGGATACTACTTCCTCCTTCACCAGTGAAGATGAACTGACGCTGGATCCCGAGCAAAATAGAAAATGGAGGGAGGGGCAGTACCCCTATTCTGCTAAGCCCAAAAGTATGTGGGAATTAGGTATTCATGCAGGGCACTCTTTTATTTCAGGGGATGTTGAAGCACCTTTTCCAGCAGGGTACGGTTTCGGACTTCATCTGCGAAAAGCCATCAATTACATTCTATCTTTCCGCCTTGACGGGTGGTATACTCAATCAAAGGGTTTCGATGCGAGGCCCCTTAGTCCATCTACCCTCAGCATAGAACGATTTTATCAACAGAGAGAAGGGAATGCGATTGCTGGATATGTGGAGAATGGTGATCGAGTTCATAGAAATTACAAAACTTCGATTATTGGTGGTGGTTTGGAAGCGGTGCTTAATATCGGCAATCTCCTCTTTCATCAGGAAAGGAATCGATGGAATGCCTATTCGGTTCTGGGCATTGGACTCAATATTCCGGATGCCAATATCGATCTGTTGAACGGTTCATCACTCTACAATTTCTCCTCCGTGACCAGTGGTTTAAATCTTGATTCGAAGGATGATCGTAAAGAAGCGAGAAAGCGATTAAAAGATCTACTGGATGGAGATTATGAAACACCGGGTGGAGTAGAAAAGCAGATCTTGGCTTTAGGTGATGACAAGACGGTCATACCTTACTTTAACTTTGGCTTGGGAGTTTCCCGAAAATTGACACAGCGAGTAAATTTGGGATTGGAATGGCAAGTCATATTATCTGATAATGACTTATATGATGGATTTGAATTCCGTAACCGCTTTGATAAGACAAACAATCTTGACGTGCCACATTATGTCAGTCTGAGATTGGGTATTAATCTCGGAGATTTTAATGAAAAAACTGAACCCCTCTATTGGTTGAATCCGCTGAGCGGTGCTCTCAACGACCTTGCAGAGGTGAAGGCTCGACCGGTACTGGATTTGACGGATACAGACAGCGATGGAGTGATAGATATGCTGGATCAAGAGGTCGACAGCCCAGAGGGAGCTCCCGTAGATACTCGTGGGGTGGTGCTTGATAGCGATGGAGATGGAGTGGCAGACTATCAAGACGCTGAGCCCTACTCTATACCAGGATATGATGTTGATGCCAGCGGGGTCGCTCAGGTACCTGATGCACCATATCTGGAAGAGGATGAAATCAATCAAATCATCAATCAGAAGATCGCAGGAATTCGTACGAATTGGTTCTTACCTATGATCCATTTTGATCTGGACAAATATTACATCAAGCCTGAATTTTATGGTCAGTTGCATCATGTGGCCACAGTCTTACAACAACATCCGAATGTCAATGTGGTGGTGAAGGGCTTTGCAGATCTGCGAAATCCATCTGATTATAATGCCGTTCTTTCCTACCGCAGGGCAAATGCTACGATAGATTACTTAATGAATCGTTACGATCTGCCACGACATAGATTTATTATCCAGTACGGCGGAGAAGAGCAACCTCTGGTCCCAGATTTACCAGACTCTCATAATATCTCAAAGCAGCAGGAGATGCAACAATATCTCAATCGCCGGGTGGAATTTATCATTGCATCGGCCGATGACCAAGAGATGGATGAACCAGAAGGCCCGGATGCTGGCGAGGGCACACCAGGTTCGTCCAGACCAGGTCCAAAATACAGTGGCAATCGAAATTCAGGATACGAATAAGATATTCAAAGCATAAAATCCGAGTATATCTTAATAGGCCTTCGTCTATCTCGACGAAGGCCTTTTGGTTTTGGGTTCGGACGAAGCTTGAGGAGTATTTGCTCTGGCTAATCACATCAGCTGATCAGTATTTATTTGTCTGTAGGATGAGAAATGGCCTCCACTGAGACACACTCTGCAGGATACACTGAATCGTCTGCTCCATTTGAAGCAATGAAAACTGTGAAATTTCTAATTGCAACGATCGCCGAGAAGGGTCAAAATTGCTTTGAACTTGACCGGTAAAGAGAGATCCTGTCCTGATATTTTCTAGAGAAGCATTTTTACTGGATGTTCCAAATACGTTTTTAACGTTTGCAGGAATGCAGCAGCCTTGGCACCATCTACGACTCGATGATCACTGGATAGAGTTACCTTCATCAGGTGTCCGATGACAATTTCTTGGTTACGGACAACGGGTTTTTCCACTATTGAGCCAACAGCAAGTATGCATGAATCCGGCGGATTGATAATGGCGGTAAATTCATCGACCGAAAACATGCCCAGATTGGAAATTGTAAAGGTATTGCCTGACATTTCATCTGGTTGTAGCTTTCGATCGCGTGCTTTTGTGGCCAGTGCTCTAACCTCTTCATTAATCATACTTAATGACTTCTGGTCAGCGTGATTAATCACAGGAACCAATAATCCCTCATCGATAGCTACGGCAACTCCAATGTTGATGTCACCATTAAATCGAATCTTATCTCCTAGCCATGACGAATTTACCTCTGGATGCTTCCTCAAGGCCATAGCCGAGGCCTTTACAATGAAGTCGTTAAAAGAAATTTTTGGTGGAGCATCCTCATTGAGTTCCTTTCGAATTTCCACTGCATTCGACATATCAATCTCAACAGTGACGTAAAAGTGAGGCGCGGTAAATTTGCTTTCACCTAACCTGCGGGCGATAACTTTCCGCATCTGTGATACGGCTATTTCCCGGGTTTCACCACTTGTAAATGCCATGGATTGTGAAGCTGCGGCTGCGGGTCGATTTTCTAAATGATCTAGAATATCTTTCTTGATGATGCGACCATGCTCCCCAGTGCCATGAACCGAAGATAGAGACAAGCCCTGCTCTGCAGCCATTTTTCTGGCGAGTGGAGAAGCTTTTATTCGATCGTCGGCTGAGGTGCCCGTCTCTTTTTCTTCGGTCTCAATAACTGGAGTATCAGTAGTGGATTCGCCTTCACTCTCCCCAGCTACCGGATCATCCATCCCGTTACTATCTTCGGGAGCATTTTCCGCCTTAGCAGCAGCTAACGCCTCGCTAAAGTCCTCACCATCTTCACCAATGACTGCCAAGATTCCATTTACCGGCACTGCCCCTTCTTTCACACCGATGTGAAGCAAGACCCCTTCGTGATAGCTTTCCAGTTCCATTGTGGCTTTGTCGGTTTCCACCTCGGCTAATATGTCGCCGGGCTCAACTTGATCGCCTTCCTTCTTCAGCCACTCCACAATTACACCTTCTTCCATAGTGTCACTTAATCTGGGCATCCTTATGATTTCTGCCATTTTCTATCCTGTTAATGTGATCTAAGATAAATGCAAAATTAATAAAGATCAGAAAAGCTTTTCAGAGTCAGTCTGAATGGCTATGATCACGTGAAGTGATTTGCTTATTTTTAACCTATGAAAGTCCAATCAAAATTATTGGAAGAGGTGGTTGAAGCCTTTGCGGAATTTCCAGGGATAGGCCGGAAGAGTGCATTGAGGATGGCTCTGTTTCTCCTGAATGAATCTCGTGAAAAACGAGCTGGGATAAGACAGGCAATCTCCAGAATGGATGAGATCCATCAGTGTAAACAGTGTTTTAACTTATCGGATTCAGCTCTGTGCAGTATTTGCACAGATAAATCCCGAAATCAAGCAATGATCTGTGTTGTGGAAAGCATTCAGGATGTCATGGCCATTGAAGAGACCGGCCAATACCAGGGTGTTTACCATGTGCTTGGGGGTGTTATTTCGCCTATCGAAGGAATAGGACCCGATGATATCAAAGTGGCAGAATTGATGGAAAGGACGCACAACCCTGAAATATCGGAAGTGATCATGGCCATCAGTCCAACGATCGATGGGGAAACGACCATTTACTACATCTCAAAGAAATTGGAGAATTCACCCATTAAAGTCAGTCAAATTGCTAGAGGAGTGTCATTTGGCGGTGAATTGCAGTATACCGACGAAATCACCTTGGGTCGCTCCATTATAGCTCGTGTACCATATGCCCTTAATGGTCTTTGAGACTGTAGACTAATTGTATGAAGCTGTCGATCGTTGTTGTAAACTACAATGTTAAATACTTTCTACAACAACTTCTTCTCTCAATTCAGCGCAGTCAAACTCCATTTGACTTCGAGGTAATTGTAGTAGACAACCAATCTACCGACGGATCGAAAACCTACATACCCGAGTCCTTCCCTGACATCACTTATTTGTATAATGCAGAGAATGAGGGTTTTGCGGCAGCTAACAATCGAGGCATTGAGCTGGCAAGAGGTCAATACATATTGATCTTAAATCCCGATACAGTTTTGGAAGAAGACACTCTTATTAAGGCCCTAGCATACCTGGACAAACATGCAGACTGTGGTGCACTGGGTGTTAGGATGATTGATGGTAGTGGTGCCTTCCTACCAGAGTCAAAGCGAGGCTTTCCCACACCATTGGTTGCTTTTTTCAAAGCATTCGGGATCAATGAGATTTTTCCCCAATCCTCATTCTTTAATCGCTATTACCTGGGACATTTATCCGAGTTTGAAACCCATGAAGTAGACGTTTTGACCGGAGCATTCATGATGGTGAGAAAGAGTGTTCTTGAAGAAGTAGGTTGCTTTGATGATGATTTTTTTATGTACGGGGAGGATATTGATTTGTCATATCGCATCAAGAAAGCTGGATACAAACTCATGTACTTGCCAGATACGTCAATCATACATTTTAAAGGGGAGAGCACCCAGAAGACTTCTTTGGGTTACATAAGATCTTTTTACGGAGCAATGATCCTATTCGCAAGGAAACACTTTGGAGGATCTAGAGCGTTGGTGCTCCGCCTGGTTCTGCAGTTGGCTATTTATCTCAAAGCGCTGATCACCTTTGGAAGTAATATCTGGCACCGTTATGGTTTAATGGCCCTTGAGTTCGGATTGATCAGTATCAGTTTAATTCTCTTTGCCCGCTTCTGGGCCCAAATTTATTTCAAGGATCCAAATTATTACGCCCAGTCGTCTATTGCCTTAAATGTGCTGATTTATTCAGCTACTTGGCTGCTGACACTACTGATGGTCGGAGCATACGATGATAAGTTTGATTTAAAGCGAATGGTAAGAGGATGGATCATCGGTTGGATTTCAGTCGCCATCATGTATGCCTTTTTTGGATCAGCTCTCAGACCTTCTCGCTTCATAGTGTTTGCTGCTGGTCCAATAGTGGGAAGCCTTCTTCTGTCAGTACGGACTGTCTGGCATTTGGTGTCTTTCGGTTCTTGGCCTTTTTTTCGAAATCACCTCAGCAGTTTCGCCATTGTGGGAGATGCGCAAGAAGCCGATAAGGTCTTGCAATTGCTGGACGCCAACCGGGCCAAACATCGTTATGCCGGTCGAATTGCACCAGCATTGGACGCTCACCAGCAACAAGTTTTGGGACCGGTTAACGAGATCAATCATCTGGCGAAATTTCACCATTTGGATGAAATTATATTCTGTGCCAGAAATGTGTCCAGTACGCAAATTATGTCATTAATGACCAGACTTGGTCCAAACTATAAATACAAGATTGCTCCTGATCAGGCACTTACGATTATCGGAAGTAGTTCGAAGAACACACAAGGAGAGTGGTTTACCTTCGATGTAGAGTACCAGATCAGTACAGCGACTTCCAGACGTAACAAACGGATCTTTGACGTAGTGCTGGCACTACTCCTCCTGGTATTGTATCCTTTGGTGATTTGGCTTATGGAAAGTAGGGGATCCCTGTTGACCAATATATTTGATGTCCTCAAAGGCAAGAATACTTGGGTATCTTATGCAAGTAGTGACTCGGGAGTGACTTTGCCGGCCCTGAAACAAGGTCTCATCAATGCCTATAGTGGTACTGCCCATCTAAGCCAGGAACAGATGCGTAATCTTGATTTTTTCTATGCCAGGGATTATACCGTTTGGAAGGATGTATCTTTGGCAATTAGTAAATTCAGACAGCTTGGTAATCCAAAAAATTAAGGATCTGATCGAATCCCTGGCAGATGAAATGTTTCCAGAAATAGTAGCCCATCGCAGGTATTTACACATGCATCCTGAGCTCTCCTTTCAGGAGATCAAGACATCGGCCTACATTAAGCAATACCTGCACGAGCTCGACCTTGAAGTTCGAGGGGGCGTGGGCGGTCATGGTATTGTGGCAGTATTGAAGGGCACCAATCCTGAAGCAGCTACCGTTGCCCTGAGAGCAGATATGGATGCGCTTCCTATCCAGGAGGATAACGAGGTAGAATACAGATCAAGGGTTGACGGAGTCATGCATGCTTGTGGACATGACGTACATTCTTCCTCCTTATTGGGAAGTGCCATGATACTAAGCAAACTAAGCACGAGTTTTGAAGGGACAGTCAAGTTTTTGTTTCAACCTGCAGAAGAGAAACTCCCTGGTGGGGCCTCTCTAATGATCGAGGAAGGAGCATTGGAAGATCCAGTACCAGTATCGATCTTCGCTCAACATGTCCATCCGCCTTTGGAAGTTGGCAAGGTTGGGGTGAAGTCGGGTATGTATATGGCCTCCGCTGACGAATTGTACCTTACTGTAAAGGGGAAAGGTGGCCATGCGGCCTTACCTCACGAAACGATTGATCCCATTGTGATCAGTAGTAACATTGTGATTGCAATGCAACAATTGATCAGTCGATCTTCCAATCCAACAATTCCCACTGTGCTTACTTTTGGCAAAATCCATTCTGAGGGAGGAGCAACCAATGTGATTCCTGAAGTTGTGCATTTGCAGGGCACCTTTCGTACCATGGATGAAGTCTGGAGAATGAATGCCCATGAGAAAATGCAACAGATTGCTCAAAACGTGGCAGCCGCACATGGAGGTAGTGTGAACTTTAGAATTGAAAAGGGCTATCCTCATCTTCACAATGATGAAGAACTCACTACTCGATTTCGTGCGTATGCCAAGGAATATGTAGGAGATAACAATTTGGTAGAACTGCCCGTTCGAATGACAGCAGAGGACTTTTCATATTATTCACAGAGAATGAATGCCTGTTTTTACCGCATTGGTACTGGCAATCTCGCGAAAGGTATCACTTCACCTGTGCACACCTCAAGTTTTGATATCGACGAAGATGCCCTGCGATTAGGATCCGGATTAATGGCTTTTGTTGCACTTAGAGAACTGGCATACCACACAGGTTCGATTTGACTTTAGAAAAAGAAAAATATGAGTTTCTTTCGGCTGCTTTTTCTAAAGGTAACCTGCCGATCCAGCCCTTCTTTGATCAAGGGGTCAGTTTACCATAAAGTATAGAGATTCGATTATATATAAGACAAGCACATGGCTACAGGTCAGACCTTCTGAGTACTATACTAATGAGGTCTTTCATATATAATCTACTTGACACACAAAAAAAGCCTTCAAATGACTCCCCTTTTTAAGATCGTGGTATGATCATTGCATATAAATATTATGTATTTCACTAAGATGTTGATATTCAGATGCGTGTGAGTATGCATTGTTGGCACGTCTTGTGATATTTATTTAGTGAGTTTATGAATGCATGTTTTGGTTAATAAGGCTACTGATGATCAGTAGCCTTCGTTTGTGCGTTTTGAACAATTTCGGACCAATTCACTCTGGCTGTGTATAATTATTTCTTTGTAAATATCTGATAATCAATATATAATGTATGATCACTTAATTAATTTTTGTAATTGTTGTTGAAATAATTGGACGTTTACATTCATTTGGCTTACTTTACACATAAGAAATTTTGCTAATTTGTAAATATCTATAAAACAAATAGTTCAATGGCTAAGATCCTGATCGTTGATGATGAAGCATCAATAAGAAGAACACTACGTGACATTCTTGAGTACGAGAAGTATGAAGTGGAAGAGACCAGAGATGGAATGGAATGTCTGGTCAAACTGAAGAAGGAGAAGTATGATGTCGTTATCATGGATATTAAGATGCCCAAAATGGATGGTATTGAGGCATTGGAGCGCATTCAATTGATCGCTCCTGACACTCCGGTTATCATGATCAGTGGGCACGCCAATATCGACTCAGCGGTCGAAGCTGTTAAGAAAGGAGCCTTTGATTTCATATCCAAACCCCCTGATCTAAATCGGATGCTGATCACGATTCGTAACGCGATGGATAAGGCCAGTTTGGTTACAGAGAAGAAAGTTTTGCAAAGACGTGTGGCCAAGTCCAAAACCCAGGAGATTATTGGCGATTCGAAGGCGATCACCAAGATCAAGGAAACAATTGATCGGGTTGCTCCCACAGAGGCGCGAATACTGATCACCGGCAAGAATGGGACAGGCAAAGAATTGGTGGCCCGATGGATCCACGAAAAAAGTCCTCGTTGTGAGCATCCAATTGTGGAGGTCAATTGCGCTGCTATTCCTTCAGAGCTGATCGAAAGTGAATTATTCGGACACGAGAAAGGTGCATTCACTTCAGCTGTAAAACAGCGCATCGGTAAATTTGAACAGGCCAATGGTGGAACACTTTTCCTTGATGAGATTGGTGACATGAGTCTTTCAGCTCAGGCAAAAGTGCTGCGTGCATTGCAGGAGAATCGCATTTCTAGAGTAGGTGGCGACAAATCCATCTCGGTCAATGTCCGTGTGATTGCAGCAACCAATAAGGACTTACGCAATGAAATTAGAGAGGGAAAGTTTAGAGAGGATCTATACCATCGCTTGGCTGTGATCATAATCAATGTTCCGACCCTCAATGAGCGAAAAGAGGATATTGGTTTGCTCGTAGATCACTTCAATGATCAAATTTGTCAAGAATACGGCATTGCCAAGAAAAAGTTCAACAAAGATGCCATACAAACGTTGGAAGAGGTAGATTGGAGCGGAAATATACGCGAACTGCGGAATGTTGTGGAGAGGTTGATTATCCTTAGTAGTGAAGTCGTGGCTAAGGCCGATGTACTAAGTTACGTAGTACCAAACAGCCGCAAAAAAGGTACCACTTCCTTCCCTACGATTTTTGACAAGTTTGAGAATGTTCAGGAACTTACTGAGTTTATTAATCAAGCTTACTCAAAATACAAGTCAGATGTAGACGCTTAACATCCGATACAGATGGTAGCTCCCAGGTCTATTCAATCGTGGCACCGTAGCAAACTCAATCTCATCATCTTGCCGCCTCTAACTCAGTGAAATAGTCAGAAATAATTCACGCTGGTTAGCTTTTCGGGGAAGCCATTTCCCAACAAAGAAAAAAGAGCGATGACAGAAAACCAGAAAAAGAACATGCGTACCTGGACCCAGATGAAAGGGCAAAACTCCTGGACCATGTTTAAAGTGTTGGCTGAGTTGGTTGAGGGATTCGAACGCCTAAACGAAATTGGTCCCTGTATAAGTATCTTCGGATCCGCACGGACAACCCCAGATCAAAAATATTACGGTTTTGCCACCGAGATAGCCAGACGACTAACTGACGAGGGGTATGGTATAATTACCGGCGGTGGTCCCGGAATCATGGAAGCAGCAAATAAAGGTGCGGCAGAAAGGTCAGGGGTGTCTGTTGGCTTAAACATTGATCTCCCAGCTGAACAGGGTCATAATCAGTACATCGACAGAGATAAGGTATTAAATCATCGTTATTTCTTCGTTCGCAAAGTGATGTTTGTAAAATATGCGCAGGCCTTTGTAGTGTTGCCGGGAGGTTTTGGTACACTGGATGAGTTGTTTGAGGTCCTGACTCTCATTCAGACAAAAAAGATATCTCGTGTGCCCGTTGTTTTATTTGGATCAGAATTTTGGACCGGAATTAAGGACTGGCTAGTGGAGACGATGCTTGAAGAACATGGCAATATCCATTCCAAGGATCTAAATCTCTTTCAGATCACAGACGAGATTGAAGAGGTAGTGGACCACATTAATAGGTTTTATTCTGAAGACCGCGGAGTTCTTCAACCGAATTATGAACTTGAATAACGACGATAATTTTTTTTGATGACCTTTTTTAGTAATAATACAGACCCCAGACTAGTTGATGAATAACCAACTAATTCCTAGACGCAAAGTCAGATCTTGCCTTGGATATCTGCTCGTCTGAAAATACACGTCATTTCTTATAGGTTGCAAGAGGTTTTCCAGGAGCAGTGCTGCCCTAAAAAACTTTACTCGGAAACTTAGGTGGTAGTCAATCGAAGGGTAGAAGTCGATATCATCCTTGGCCAAGACAAACTGGCCGATAAACGGGGCGAATGTCATGCCGGCATAACTGTCGTTTAGAGTGATTTGTACTCCGGTCTTCATGTTAAGCACCTTCTTGAATAGTTGACCACTAAAGTAGACGCCATGGATACTGTACCATGACGGTACCCGGAACACATCAGCGTTACTGGATGTCTGTAGAATGATTTTGTGTTCAGTCAGAAATCTTCCACGCTCAATGGCTTTGTATGCACTTAGGTATGATAGACTCGCCAATTCATCAAGTTGCTCAGGTCGGCCATCTGTGGAGAAAAAAATTGGATTCGAAGTCACTACTTGACCACCTGAGACTTCAAATTTGGCAGCCGGTATAGCGTACTTGACGCGAAGATGATTGTTTAGGACGTTTTTAAAGTCTTTTTGCCAGACCTCTGCCTGAGACAAGATGAGCCTGGTCTCCACTAAGCTGGGTAAGCGCTGGTTTATATGGATATAGCCTGTAAGCACTCCAGCCTTTTTTAGATCAATGGCAAGGTCACCTCCCAATAAATAGCTGTTTCCCAAGTCATTAGATCCGAGTTGTGCGAATGCATGGGCACGTATCGTTTCCTTGAGAGACCATTTTAGGCTGCCGTCTAAGATCCAGTCGTTGATGCGATCTGTGGTCAAATCAAGGTCTATCTTCTGACCAATATGTTGAATGCCTACTTTGAATTGTTGATCCGGCCTCTTCCCCCCGAACAATAGGTTGAAGTGTGCAGATTGTCGTTTAACTCCTACGAAATTTCGTATGCCCTCAACATGTGTAACAAAGGCCCCATAATATTGTAAAGGTGCTTCGGGATCCGAGTATTTGAACAGCCAGTTATCAGATTTCAATTGAAACTGAGCAATTATTCCCTGGCTAAAGTTAGTGCTGTCCTTGCCTCCGATGAGCCTGTAGTTTGAAGACAATTGAAATACCCTTTGTTGATCTCGGGTTTGGGCAGCATTTAACTGAATGGGAATAGCCACCCGGTCTTCAAACAGTGGATTGGCAAATAAACTATCGGTGGCTACACCGCCATTGTTTTCCTGTGCAAAGGTATTGGCATAGTGCGTAGCATGAACTTGCCATCTTTTATTTTTACTCAAATACCGGAGACCCATACCAAGCATGGTGTTTTGTCCTCCCTGTCTGAGGTAAATGCCGGTGTTATTTATTCTGTGATAATCTAAAGTAAACTGCAGACCATCTTTAAAATCTCGTGCAAAAAAAGCTCGAAAAATTCCATCATTTTGAGTTTGGCCTTGAAAATAAGAGGCGTAAGTAATTGCTTTTCGCAGGTAATAAAACCGGTAATTGTGATTGTTCACTTGATACGGTCTATAGGCATTGTAACCAGGGTGATAACCTACTACTGCGACGGGTATGGGTATTACCGGTCTGACTGGTGATCCTGGAAATCCTAGATTGAGATATTGTTCTGATTTGATATGGTTGATATCATACTCATGAAAATATCGGACAAATGTATCCTGATAGGTGAACACTTGGGATGGCGCTGACAAGTAGTAGTACTTTACATCCAGGGTATCATCTGAGCTAAACAAATGTCCAAATTCAGGCCCGGGCGAGCTCTCATCAGGGCTTCTTCCCGGTGCGGGCCGTTGGGCAGAACTCCACAGACAAATACTGGTGAGTCCAATGACCATAAAAAGTACCTTCCAACACCTCAGCATGGATCGTGACATTAACTAGAAAACGTCTCTTATAGAGAGGTTTGACGCCATTGAGTGGCCATTTAAGATTATGTTAGGATCTGGGGGTGAATACCCATACTTGAAAATCCTCCATCATGATAGATGTTTTGCATAGTGACCATGCGGGTTAGATCTGAAAACATGACTACACAGAAATTGGCACAATCTTCAGCATTGGCGTTACCCAACGGAGACATTTGATCGGCATAGTTAAAGAATTCATCAAACCCCTTAACTCCAGATCCCGCCGTCGTTACTGTCGGACTTTGTGAAATGGTATTTATACGTACATTTTTTTGCACCCCGTAGTGGTAGCCAAAGCTCCGCGCAAATGACTCCAATAATGCTTTGGCATCAGCCATTTCGTTATAGTCAGGAAAGACCTTCTGCGCAGCGATGTAGGTAAGCGCCAAGACGGATCCACCTTCTGCGATTGCATCTAGCTTCAAGGCGGTTTGCATCAACTTATGAAATGAAATGGAGGATATGTCCAAAGTCTTGTGCATCCAATCGTAATTGAGATCAATATATGATCTGTTTTTTCTCACATTAAGAGACATCCCTATGGAGTGCAAAACGAAGTCCAGCTTTCCATCCAGGATGTCCACAGTCTTTTCAAGCAGTTGAGCAAGGTCCTCTTCTTTTGTGGCATCTGCTCCGATTACTTTGGCACCAATGCTCTTCCCTAAATCCTGTATTTTCCCCATTCGCAGTGCAACAGGTGCGTTTGTAAGCACCATTTCTGCACCGTGATCCTTGCATTTTTCAGCTACTTTCCAGGCAATGGATTTCTCGTCCAATGCTCCAAAAATCAATCCCCGTTTTCCAGTCAATAATTGCACTCCCATGTCACTTGGTCTCTAACTTTTTTCAATTTAATGCCCGTACATTTGCCTATTCTTCCAGCAGTTCATTACCAGTTTCAAAAATGAGGATCCGACTTTGGTTCATCCAAAACGGAACCTGTTTTTGCATTGCTTCCTTCAAATGACCACCTGAATCTCAATGCATATACCGGATCTGAAATTGGTCATCACGGATTAGATTGCCTATCCATTCCCCCACTCAATCGATGGCTCTTTGTAACGGTCCCAAATATACTGATCCTTTTGATGGTTATGCGGAAAAGTAAGGAGCCGATCCACTGGATTGGTCTAGTTATTTTTAACGCTCTCCCTTATCTGTCATCAATTCTCGTGCACTGGCTAAGGCCGTGCTGGTAGGAGGACTGGAACTTAGCATAGTGGCGATTTCTGTGATTCGCGCTTCACGGTTAAGTAGGCTGATCTCAGCCTTAGTTTTAACACCTTTTGTTTGCTTGTAAACTTTAAAATGACGAGTTGCTCGTGCGGCCACTTGAGGTGAGTGGGTAATTGAAATTACCTGATGCCGGGTTGCAAGTCTCTGCAAGAGCTCTCCCATTTTCTGTGCTACATCTCCAGAAACTCCACTATCAATTTCATCAAAGATCAGGGTTGATAAGTCCATGGATCCAGCGACTAAAGATTTCGTAATAAGTGCAAGTCGGGATAATTCACCTCCCGAAGCCACTTCCTTTATGGCCCTGAATTCGCTCCCTTTGTTAGGAGCAAACAAGAAGGAAATGTTGCTCCGGCCAGAGGTATTGAGCTCCTTGGTCTGTTCAAATCTTATTTTGAAAGCAGCAGTCTCCATCCTGAGCTCATTGAGCAATTGACGCACCTGTCTTTCAAATTCTGGAATCGAGCTTTCCCGTTGATTATGTAGTTGTTGGGCGATCTGATTACAATGATCTTGAGCAAGCTGCACTTGCTTTGCCAGGGCCTCAATCTGGTTTTCTAGGTCAGCAAAGGAATTGAGCTGTGCCTCAAAATCCTCTTGAAGCGTCAACAACCCATCAAGACCTTGGACTTGATGTTTATGACAAAGCGCATTGATCTTGTCCAATCTTTGCCGGGCCTGATTGATCTCTTCATCATCAAATTCTGGCTTCTCTTTATTTCTTGCTGCTTCATCAGCAATATCAACCAGCTCGATATAACATGACTCAAGCCGCTTTGAAATACCTTCAGCCTCCTCATCCAAAGAGATGACGGAGTCAAGCTGCCGCTGCAACTCCTTAATTTGAGAGATAATATTTCGGTCACCTTCACTAAGGTAAAAGCTCACTTGACCAAATCTCGAAGCAATTTCCTGGGCGTTTTCTAGCTTGGCCAGTCTTCTTTCAAGGTCAGCATCATTTACGGGATCAAGTGATTGGTCAACCAATTCTTTCCATTGGAACTCAACAAAATCACGTTGGCGAATTGCATCTGCTTGTGCCGATTGTAAATCAGATAGTTCTTTTTGCAGAGCTCGCAGCTCTTTGTAAGATTTTTGATAATGTAGAAGTTGAGATCGGACTCCAGATACAGCATCGATGATCTTCATTTGCTCTTCCGGACTGCTAAGACCGAGGTTTTGGAACTGCTGGTGCAGATCTACCAAATGGCCAGTCAGCTGACGCAGGACCTTCAAATTTACTGGAGTGTCATTCACAAATGCTCGTGATTTACCCTGTGCACTGATCTCTCTTCTAATGATGATGTTCTTGTCATAATCCAGGTCTTCCCTTCTAAAAAAATCCGTAAGATCAAAGCGACCGGTGTCAAACTGACCTTCAACCACACATTTGGCCTTTTTATTCAGTAAAACTTTCGTATCGGCACGTTCTCCCAGGATCAAACCAAATGCCCCTAAGATGATCGATTTCCCAGATCCTGTCTCTCCAGTGAGTATGTTCAAATTATCAGAGAATTCGAGATCCAATGCCTCTATGATGGCGTAGTTTTTTATGTATAGGGTCTTTATCAAGGGATTAAAGACTTTGAATTAAATCCACGACTGACTCCTCACTGATAAGGGTTGGACGAAGTACGTCGGTCAATCCCAAATTTAGCAAGGCCGTTTCAGTGGTAGGACCTATGGCAATTGCCAACTGGTCCTCAGAAAATATGTTTTTACTAAAGTAGGCTTTTGCATTTAAAGGGCTGGTAAAAACCACGATGTCGGTTATGGGAATACTTAGGCCAGTGGTCTTGATTTTGTTGTCATATACCACTTTTTCTAATACCTCTACTTCCCCATGCAGTAATTGCTGGATTGACTTCATCGAGTTTTTGGCTCTCAAAAACAAGAGACGATCTCCTCTGGCTACAAGGGCCAAAGCTTCTGCCGTTTCAACTGCTCTTCCATTGCCAATAAAATGAACTTTAAGCCCATATTCTTGACAAGTTTTGGCCGTTTTTGGACCCAATGCAGCAACTTTAGGCCAAGATTCAAAGGGTGGGGACTGCTCAACAAAAAATTTCACACCTCGTTGGCTATAGAACATTAGCCACTCACATTCAGGTATTCCCTCAACCGGGACCATAGTGAAATCCAGCAGGGTATTCCCAAATACCCGAAACTTTGGCTGCAATTGTAAAAGAGGGCTATCTGGTGATAATTCTCGGGTAATAAAAATGCTCTTCACCATTCTAGAGCTTATTCAAAAGAGGTCATCCAGTTGACCCAAGGTTAGCAAGCGGTTAAAACACCTCGAAATAGCCATCAAATCTTTTTGTGCATTTCCTACACCTTCATAAGAACTGTTAAAGAGTTTTGTGTGGAGTTGAGTGAGTGTTGGCCACTTGTAGCCACCTTCCCTTCCTGGAATCTTACAATAGTAGGTGCTTTCCCGCATTAGACAAAAGCGTTCCGTTTGGGATAAGTGTTGGTCCATATTTGCGCGGTAAAATTCAGCCAAGACCACATTTTCATTGTATTGCTGGTTGAAAGAGAAAACATACATGGCATTTTCAAGTGCTTTATCGAATGAAATCAATGCATCCCTTACACTTACGCCCTTTTCATCTAAATCCTGTTCGTTAATGCCTGCTCTTCGAAGAGATTCTGGGTCTACTTCCATTCCAGCCGGGGTAATCAAATAATCACCTTCTTCAGTCAGTTCACCTTTTTTATCATAGAGTAGCCAGCATAAATGGATGAGTTTAGGCCAACTGAAAGTATCACTGTAATGGGCTTTCCAATTTTTTGGTTTTCCATTGGTACTCACATCAAATAGAAGAAACATAAATATTAACTTTTTATGGTCAACTGTTCGACAATAGCCTCGGCTAATCCACTGTTGGTGCTGTAGGATAAGTTGATAAATCTGGGTTGATCATTGACTGACGGAGCATAGGAGGCCCATACATGGTAATTGTCCATGTTGTCGATTTCACAATAGGCTCCTAAGGGTAAATGACACCCCCCATCAAGTAGTCGGAGGATATCACGTTCGATCTCAACACATTGCGCAACTTGGGCATGGTTAATGGGTTTGAGGAGGTCAATGGCCGTTGCATCGTCAATACGCGTCTGAAAGGCTAAAACACCTTGAGCCGGAGCAGGAACAAACTCTCTTGGGTGAAGTTTGACCACATGAAAGCCATCTAAGGAGAGAGCTAATCTGGAAATACCTGCTGCCGCCAATACGATGGCATCCGCTTTTCCATTTTTTAGTTTTTCTATACGTGTGGGTACATTTCCTCTCATGTCGTTGGTCTGAATATCACTGCGAATGCTCCTCAGCTGGCACTTTCGTCTAGCTGATGAAGTTCCTACAACAGCACTTTTTTTCAATTTTAGGGTTTGGGCCTCATCAAATCCTGAGTTTGCAATGATCAACCAATCTGCAGGGTTCTCTCTGGCCGATACACCAGACACCTGCAATCCTTCTGGGCTTTTCGTTGGAAGATCCTTCATAGAATGTACGGCTAAGTCTATCTGGTGGGATAATAGTGCCTCTTCCAATTCTTTGGTAAAGAAGCCTTTACCTTCGATCTTGTCAAAGGACAGGTGTTTTATCTGATCGCCTTTGGTCTTAATGATATGGATGTCAGCTGCAAAACCCTGATTTTGTAGTAATTTTTTAACGTAATGGGCCTGCCAGAGTGCCAACTGGCTACCTCTAGTGCCTATTCTAACACTTTTCAATGGGCATTCACTATTTTTGCACAAGATATATCAAAATGGATTCTTGATCCGCTGCAAGGGCAACAATCCGCTTTAACAAAACAAATGGAAGTAACGGCAAAAGAGTTGGCTACCTTGCTCAATGGAGCGATTGAAGGAGATCCAGCAGCGAAAGCAAATCGCCCGGCCAGAATCGAGGATGGTCGCCCAGGTACCTTGACGTTCTTGGCCAATCCTAAGTATGCCTCGCACATCTATGATACCAAGGCTTCCATTGTACTGGTTGATCAGACTTTTAAACCTCAACAGACGGTCTATCCAACATTGATCAGGGTAGATAATGTCTATGAGGCGCTGGCCAAGCTTTTTGATTATTTTGATCCTGAGGAAGAAAGCAAACCGAGCATTGCGGGAAGCGCTCAAATTCACACTTCAGCCAAAATCGGTTCAGATGTAGACATTGCCGATTTTGTTGTGGTTGGTGAAGGAGTGGTCATCGAAGATAAAGTGAAATTAGATCCCTTTGTTTCTATAGGGAAGGGAAGTCATATCGGAATGGAAACGCATCTTCACACCGGGGTCAAGATTTATCATGATTGTCAGATCGGAAGGAGAGTGGAGATACATGCCAATACAGTAGTTGGCAGTGATGGATTTGGATTCGTGCGATCGAATGGAGCATTCAGAAAAATTCGACAAATTGGCAATGTGATCATCGAAGATGATGTCGAAATAGGAGCCAATGTTGTGGTTGACCGAGCATCCATAGGATCCACCATCATACGATCGGGCGCCAAATTAGATAATCTGATTCAGGTGGCTCATAATGTCGAGATTGGTAAGAATGCTGCCATGGCTGCCCAATCCGGCGTGGCAGGCAGTACTAAAATTGGAGCCAATAGTCTGATTGGAGGCCAGGCAGGTATTGTGGGTCACATCGAAATTGGTGAGAATACAGAAATTCAAGCTCAAAGTGGTGTCACTACAAGTACCAAACCCGGCAGTAAGCTTTATGGCTCACCCTCACTCGATTACGTTGCTTATCTGAGGTCTTACGCAGTTTTCAAAAATCTACCCTCACTATCCACTGCACTCAGAGCCCTGCAGAAGAAGATAGAGGAAGTTGAAATCCAACTGGGGCGGATCAAGGGCAAGTCTTAAAGTCTTATATTGTGCCCCATATTCGGTAGGATAACTTGAGTACAACACGTCAACGTACTATAGCAAAGTCGACCACGATCGAGGGGATAGGTCTACATATGGGTGAAAAAGTTGTAATGACCTTTCACCCAGCTGACAGCAATTATGGAGTTAGGTTTCGTAGGTGTGACTTAGAAGACCAGCCTATTCTAAATGCAGATGTCACCAAGGTGTTCTCAACCAACAGAGGAACAACAATCCGCGAGGGAAGTGCCCAGGTAAGCACAGTGGAACATGTCCTTTCGGCTCTGGCTGGCCTCCAAATCGATAATATTTTGATAGATATTGATGGTCCCGAAGTAGCGATCATCGACGGCAGCGCCAAGCCATTTGTCGATATTCTGTCTGCTGCAGGAGTTCAAGAATCCGCGGATGAGAGGGAATACTTTATCGTTGAAGAGCCCATTTCATATCGAGATGAAGTGACTGGAACTGAGATTGTTGCACTTCCGCACGACGGTTTTGAAGTGACTGCCATGATCGATTTCAACTCTCCCGTCTTAGGTAAGCAGTATGCATCGCTCGACAACCTGGATCGCTATGGAACAGAAATAGCCCCAGCGCGTACTTTTGTCTTCCTAAGGGAACTGGAACACCTGGCGAATCAGAATCTGATTAAGGGAGGTGACCTCAATAACGCTGTTGTTATCGTCGACCGAATGATGACCCAGCATGAACTGGATTCGTTGGCCGGAAAACTTGAAAAGCCGAGTATTAAGGTGGAGAAGGAGGGGGTCCTTAGCAATACTGACTTGCGTTATCCCAACGAACCGGCACGCCACAAACTTCTTGACCTCATCGGAGATCTCTCACTGATCGGACGACCTATAAGAGGTAAGATCGTTGCCACCAAACCCGGACATGCCTCCAACGTGGCTTTCGCTAAAATACTTAAGGATCAATATAAGATTCAGCGTAAGCTCAAAGGCAAACCAAAGTATAATCCCAATGGTGATCCCATTTTTGATCTGGAGGGGATAAAGAAAATGCTTCCACATCGATATCCATTCTTATTGGTCGATAAGATTGTCGAATTGGGAAGCAAACATGTGGTCGGAATAAAGAACATCACCTACCAAGAAAGCGTATTTCAGGGGCATTTTCCTGGGAATCCCGTTTTTCCAGGAGTATTGATCGTAGAAGCTCTGGCTCAGACAGGGGGTATTCTGGCCCTCTCCTCAGTGGAGAATCCCAGTGATTGGGATACCTATTTTTTGAAAATTGAAAACACTAAGTTCAAATTTAAAGTTGTACCAGGTGATACTCTGATACTCAAGATGGAACTCTTATCAGCGATACGAAGGGGCATTGTGCATATGCAGGGTACGGCCTATGTTGGCAACCGGATCGTAGCAGAGGGAGAACTGACAGCTCAAATTATCAATAGGACAAAGCAATGATTGTAAAAGAGAACGTTTTAATTCATCCTGGTGCACAGATTGGTGAAAATGTGACCATAGAACCCTTCGTCACAATTGCTGAAGATGTGGTCATTGGCGATAATACATGGATTGGTCCCCATGTTACCATTCTTAATGGAGTGCGTATGGGTGACAACTGCAAGATCTTTCCCGGTTCGGTGATTGGCGGAATTCCCCAAGATTTGAAATTTCAGGGCGAGGAAAGTATCGTAGAAATTGGCAATCATGTTACGGTTAGAGAGTATTGTACCCTAAATCGAGGCACCAGAGCCAATTACAAGACGGAAATTCATGACCATTGCTTATTGATGGCCTATGTACATGTAGCGCATGATTGCGTTATACGTCGGCACGTAGTATTGGCCAACAATGTCAACTTGGCTGGGCACATTGAGATTGGCGAGTATGCCATACTCGGTGGTCTCACCGCTGTACATCAGTTTGTAAAAATTGGAGAACATTCCTTCGTCGGTGGAGGATCACTAGTTAGGAAGGATATCCCTCCCTTTGTAAAGGCCGCACGTGAGCCCATCTCCTATGCAGGCGTCAACTCAGTCGGTCTCCGAAGGAGAGGTTATACAAGTGAGCAGATTAATCATATTCAGGATATCTACCGACAGTTATTTGTCAAGGGCAATAATACCCGACAAGCACTTAATATTATCGAGACCACTATTGAAGCCACAAAAGAAAGAGACCGAATCATTGAATTTATTCAAGCGGCTGATCGTGGAATCATTAAGGGTTTTAAGAAGCTCAATGGTTAGCAATGCAAATTCGCCTTCGCGATATTGCAAAGAGATATCACCACTGGATCTTTAGAAGAGTCAATTATTCGTTTGATGGGCCGGCAACTTATGGGATTACTGGCTGTAATGGTAGTGGAAAGTCCACGTTGCTTGGCATCATTTCCGGATATACTACACCAACCGAAGGAATGGTGGTTTATAACAATGGAGGCCAAACCTTACCAGGCGATCAAATGTATCAGATGCTAACAATAGCAACACCGTACAACGCGCTTATTGGTGAGCTCACTGTTGAAGAACATCTTGCATTTCACCTGAAATTTAAGGTTCTGATTAACGAAATGTCCATCGAGGAATTCCTTGCTAGAAGCCAGCTAACCGCCCATCGGAGCAAGCTGGTCAGTCATTTGTCATCTGGCTTGTTACAGAGGTTTAAACTGTCTTTAGCCTTACTTACTGATACACCAGTTTTACTATTGGATGAGCCAACCAGCTATTTAGATGCCAGCTCTCGTGAGTGGTTTTCAACTTTATTTCAGGACTGCTGCACTGAACGTCTCGTGATCTTGGCCTCCAATGATTCAAATGATCTTCAATTGGCCAAAGCTTTCCTAGATATTGAGTCTTTTGCTGAATAGCAAAAGGGACGAGAACTGACCTTAATCATTTATGACGCATCTAGATCTTCTCCTTCAAATCTAGAAGTCCAGTCTTAACTTTTTCTAAGGCATCGATCACTTTTTTCCTCCGGTGGAGCTTTGCTTTATTTTGACGAATCTCCTTCTTGGCGCCATCCAAGGTGAATCCTTTCTCCTTTACCAGATGATAGATCAGTTCTAGCTGCTCGATGTTCTGTTTGGTAAAACGACGATCGCCTTTACTATTTTTATGTGGCTTAAGGATGCTGAATTCTGATTCCCAATAACGAATCAAAGATTTCGAAACGTCAAACATTTCAGAGACTTCGCCGATAGAATAATACAACTTGGTGAGCTCGGATGCTTTTCTGTTCATGGTCTTGTATGAACTCTAAATTTATAAATAAAAATTTAATCTGAAGCAGCTTGTGCACCACCCACCAGTCCTCATTTTGGGTACGCACGAAGGCATCTGATCAAACATCCGTGCCCATGTTTGTAAGGTGCTGGCGTAGTTTATTTTAGAGCTTCTTCCAATGCTCTTCTCACGGCATCAGGATCCGCTTTGCCCTGGGTCTGCCGCATAACTTGACCGATCAGGAAGCCCATCACAGCTTTTTTCCCCTTTCGTAATTTGTCCACTTGTGGAGCACAATCATCAATGACCCGAACCACGATTTCTTTTAAGTCTTTTTGATTAGTCGCCTGATCTAGTGATAAAGCTTGCATTAGGCCAGCTGGATCTTGGGGGGCCTCCAAGAGAGCCGGCCACAATTTCTGATACGCGATATTGTTGATGATCTTACCTTCGGCCAATAAAGTCAGAAATGATGCAAGGTGTTCTGGATCCAATGGAAAATGATCAATAACCAGATCATGTTGTTCTAAATAGGGCCTAACCCAGTTGATGAGCAACTTGGCCACAGCCGTTGGATTCAAGCCAGGATGACTTTCTGTAAACCCTTGAAAATATTTCGCAAAGTCTCTTGTCTCGGTCAGGATTTGAATATCGGCATAACTGAGACCCATACTAGAAAACCTGTCGTACCACTCTGTGGGCAGGAAGGGTAGGGTTTTCCGAATTTGTTCTATCTGAGCATCACTGATTCTAATCAGCGGCAGATCGGGTTCGGGAAAGTATCGATAGTCATGCGCATCTTCTTTTCCTCGAAGTGATCGAGTGATGCCCAATTCAGGAACAAATTCTAACGTGTCTTGAGATACTTGCTTTCCCGTATCATAGATCTCAATTTGCCGGCCAATTTCATAGGCAATCGCTTTCTTCGCATAACGGGCAGAGTTTATATTTTTGATCTCACAGCGGTCATTTAGCGATTCCTGGCCTTTCGGTCTTACTGAGACATTGCAATCACATCGCAGAGAGCCTTCCTCCATATTCCCGTCAGATATTTCCAAATACCTTACGATACGTCGAAGCTCATGGATAAAGGAAAAAACCTCATCTTCATGACGGAAATCTGGTTCGGTGACAAGTTCTAACAGCGGTACACCAGCTCGGTTTAAATCTATGAATGAAAACTGATCATCCAGGTCGTGAATAGACTTACCGGCATCCTCTTCCATGTGGATATGATGCACTCGGCAGCTCTTCATGGTATCCTGGTGCAAATAGTCAATCTGACCACCCAGGCAAATAGGCTTGCCATCTTGTGTAGTCTGAAAGCCCTTCGGCAAGTCGGCGTAGAAATAGTGCTTGCGGTCAAAGTATGTACTTTGGTTGATCATACATTTCAAAGCCAACCCCAACTTGATGGCAGATGAGATCTGTGCTCGATTAATACGTGGTAAGGTGCCCGGATGAGCTAAACTGATGGCACTGATCTGGGTATTGGGATCGATCGAAAACTCCGCACGATCCGCACAAAACGCCTTGCTTCTGGTATTGAGTTGAATGTGAACCTCTAAGCCTATAACCGCTTCGTAAGAAACTGACATGATGCAGCCGTTTAGCAATGACTGACAAAACTACACTTTAAAAACTTCCAGAGAAAAACCATGTTGGTCATGAACTGAATGCAATATTGAGAGGCATACACGATTGTAATCCTAATCCATGAGCCCTCCGATCGATTTCGATCTAACCATGCAAGCCGCACGGTCTGTTGGGAGGGAAGGAAATCAAAAAAATGGGCTTTTTCTAATCAAATGATTTATTGGCTTCAGAGGCCATTTTCACCATTTCTTCATATTCCTGGGGGGTTAATCCGTCCATGCAGTAATGAATGGGATTTACCTGCCGACCTTTATACTTCACCTCATAATGCAGATGGGGTGCGGTGGAGGTTCCAGTATCGCCGACCTTTCCAATCACCTCACCTTTCTTCACGTGCTCGCCAGATTTCACATCAATTTCGTCCAGATGGGCGTATAGGGTTTGGTAGCCGTATCCGTGATCAATAATGATGTGATTACCATAACCGCTTTTGTCCTTTCTGACTTTGGTGACTTTCCCTTCGCCTGTTGCACGGACAATTGTACCTCTCGGCGCGGTAAAGTCAAGACCATAGTGCATACGCGGGATCTTATGGATGGGATGCACACGCATTCCAAAACCAGATAAATAGCGAATGTTGCGCTTCAGTTTATCTTCTCTCACGGGCTTGATCGATGGAATACAATTGAGATATTTCTCCTTTTCACTGGCAATGAACTCAAGCGAGTCCAGTGATCTGGATTGAATTGTCATCTGGCGCGCCAATTTATCAGCTTTCGAAAGTGTGCCAATGAGTAGGTCACCGCTGGATTTATAATGAGTCAATTCTCGGTATCTTTCATGACCCCCGATTCCGGCATTCCAAACATCCTCATTGATGGGATCCATTCCGAAGATGGTCCGATGAACATTAGCATCTCGATCTTGAAGGTTACGCAAGACCTTAGACATCATGTCTAACTGCTCATTTAGTGAAGCATACTTGATCTTCATCTGGTCGATCTCCCGAAGCAGTGCCTGCTCTCTTGGAGATGGGTAGTATTCAAGTACGAGAAATATTGAGCCGACTGTGGCTACTCCCAGAATCAGGAGAAAACCTAACAATTGAAATCCCCTCCTTACTGAAGAAGCTCGATACTTTTCAAAAGTGAGAGATTTTGGATTGTAAACAAACTTTTCCTTACTCATCAAACGAGGCTTATTCGCTTAAATAATCTAATTTTGTCAAACCTTGGGATAGTTCAGGTGGGATGGCGGCAAAATTAGGAAGCAATCCCGAGCTAAGCAAATTTACATGGGTCTTTCCCAAGCCTTTAATTGTTAAACCTGCCATCTGAGTAACGGAAGATTTATGGATTCCAAGAAAGTGAGACAGACTTTTCTCGATTTCTTTGAGAAAAGGGGACACAAAATTGTGCCAAGTGCACCTATTGTGACCAAGGATGATCCTACCCTTTTGTTTACCAACGCTGGCATGAATCAGTTTAAGGATTCTTTTTTGGGAAATAAGAAACCCCCTGCTGATCGAGTGGCCGATACCCAAAAATGCCTGCGTGTTTCGGGTAAACACAATGATTTGGAAGAAGTGGGGGTGGATAGTTACCATCACACCATGTTTGAAATGCTGGGCAACTGGTCTTTCGGTGATTATTTCAAAGATGAGGCCATCCACTGGGCATGGAAACTCTTGACTGAGACCTATAAAATAGACAGTGATCGCTTGTATGTTACGGTTTTTTCCGGAGATGTGAAGGATGGTTTGAAAGCAGATCAAGAAGCGATCGATTATTGGAAGGAATGGCTGCCGAGAGAGAAAATCCTCACATTCGGGAAAAAAGAGAACTTCTGGGAAATGGGGGAAACCGGTCCATGCGGACCATGTTCTGAGATTCATATGGATCTGAGATCAGCAGAGGAAAGGAGGGCCGTGCCGGGAGATACACTTGTCAATCGCGACCATCCTCAAGTAGTGGAACTGTGGAATCTCGTTTTTATTCAGTACAACCGGTCACAGGATGGCAAACTGGAGGAATTGCCGGAAAAGCATATTGACACCGGCATGGGATTGGAGAGGTTATGTATGGTGCTTCAGGGTGTCTTATCAAATTATGACACTGACCTATTTCTTGAGATCATCAAGATGATCGAAGGCCTTACAGGTATCAAATACCACGGATCCTACCTTCCTGACGCCAAATCTGATATTTCCATGAGGGTATTGGCAGATCATATCCGTGCCGTTTGTTGTACCATCGCGGATGGCACCTTGCCCAGCAATACCGGTGCAGGATATGTCGTACGTAGAATTTTGCGAAGAGCAGTTAGATACTACTATTCATTTTTAAACAGAAGAGAGCCAATTCTACATCACCTTGTACCCGTGGTCTCAAAGCAATTCGCAGAGATATTTCCAGAAATCGAAGAGCAAGAAGAAATCATCAGCAGCATTGTCATCGAAGAAGAGAAATCATTTCTGCGAACCCTTGAGGCGGGGCTTAAGAGGTGGGAGGCCCTTGACAAGTCTACTCGTCAGATTAATGGTGAATTTGCTTTTGAATTATATGACACTTATGGATTCCCTATCGATCTCACCAGATTGTTGGCGGCAGAGGAGGGAGTCACATTAGATGAAACTGGCTTTGAAGAGGCTCTGGCCGCTCAAAGAAACCGGTCCAAAGCTGATGCCAAAAAATCAATTGGAGACTGGGTTACATTGATCGATCAGCCCAATTACGGATTCGTAGGCTATGATACACTTACGATAGATGAGGCTTGGATCGTGAAGTATCGGATTGTATTGGAGAGAGAAGAAGAGATTTACCAGGTAGTTCTAGAGGAAACACCATTTTATCCTGAAGGTGGAGGCCAAGTAGGAGATACCGGTTTTTTAGAAGTAGGCGATGAAATGATCAAGGTTGAAGATACCTTTCGTGAAAATGATCTAATTGTCCACAGGGTGGATCGGTTGCCACCGAATCCCGACGCTAAGGTCCTAGCAAAGGTCGATGATAGTCGACGTAGATTAATAGAAAACAATCATACGGCTACCCATCTGCTCCATGCAGCACTAAGAAGGGTCTTGGGCGATCATGTAACCCAGAAAGGTTCGCTCGTCACTGATACACACTTGAGATTTGACTTTTCCCATTATCAAAAGCTTACGTCCGAAGAGATTCGTAAAATCGAGCGCCTCGTAAATCAAAAGATTCGTGACAATATTGGGAAAATAGAAGACCGTGCAATTCCACTCGAGGAGGCGAAGGAAGCTGGTGCAATGATGCTGTTTGGAGAAAAATACGGTGAAACCGTGAGGATGATCACCTTCGATCCGAAATATTCGGTAGAACTCTGTGGAGGCTGTCACGTGCGTGCTACGGGAACATTAGGAATGCTGAAGATCGTCAGTGAAAGTTCGGTTGCTGCCGGAATCAGGAGAATTGAAGCAGTCACTGGAGAAGAAACAGAAAGATATCTCGACAATGTGATCGACGACCTCACGGCCATCAGGAGATCTTTCAAAAACCCGACTCAGGTTGTTGAGCAAGTGAAAAACCTGATTGAAGAGAACAAACTCCTCCATAGAGAGATCGAAAATTTGAAGTCGATCGAAGTGGGACTTTTAAAAGATGGCCTGAAAAATCAGGTGGAGGAAATTGATGGTATCAATTACCTGGCTGCCCGAATTAAGGATCAAGACACCAAGTCTCTCAAATCCCTAGCTTACCAACTGGAGAAAGAATTGGGTAATGCTTTCATTGTTTTTGGTGCTGAAAACAATCAAAAACCGCAACTGATGGTGACAATCAGCGATAATTTGACCAAGGAGCGTGGTTTTCATGCCGGAGAAATTATTAGACAACTGGCCCGAGAAATCCGGGGAGGTGGTGGAGGGCAACCATTCTTTGCTACCGCAGGAGGTAAGGATGTTGGTGGCATTGATCAGGCGCTGTTAAAATCTCGCGAATTCCTGCCAAGTTCAAATTGATGGATTTGTAATGAATAATTACCGAGTCGAGCCAGAAATCTCCAAAGCCAGCACACTACCCGGTAGTATCTATAGTGACCAGGAAGCCTATGATCGATCATTGACAAGTGTTTTTGCCCAGAGTTGGCAAGTATTAGAGTGCGATGACTTAGACCCCGGCAAAAATTGTGATCCAATTATCCTATTGTCGGGTTCACTAGATGAACCTCTCTTACGAGTTCGAGAACATAGGGACAAAGTGCGCATTTTGTCAAATGTGTGCACTCACAGAGGAAACATATTGGTCAAGGAACCCTGTAGGTTGAGCACCATCCGATGCCGGTATCATGGCAAATGTTTTGATCTCAATGGCAATTTCAAATCAATGCCTGGATTTGAAACTGCAGATCATTTTCCCACTGATGACGATAATTTACCCCAATTGCCAGTTTACCAATTGGGCCCTTTGACATTCTGCAGTATAGGGCCAAAAATATCTTTTGACGATTGGGCCGCTCCAATGAGGGCACGAATGAACTGGTTTAAGTTTGAGGACCTTCATTATTGCCCTGAGCTTTCTAATACTTACCGCCTCAAAGCTCACTGGGCACTCTATGTCGAAAATTACCTGGAAGGATTTCACATCCCTTTTGTTCATGAGGCGCTTAACAAAGCACTTGAATTTTCTGCATATCGTACAGAAGTTTTTGACTACTGCAATTTACAAGTGGGCACAGCTAGAGATAAAGAACCTTTTTTTGATTTACCAACTTCCAGTCCGGACTATGGGCAGAAGATCCTGGCTTACTATTGGTGGCTTTTTCCAAACACCATGCTGAATATTTATACCTGGGGAATTTCATTAAATATTGTTAAACCGTTGGGTCTTGATCAAACGGAGATTGTATTCAAGACCTATTTATTACCAGGAGTAAAACCAGACCCAACCATTTCTGATGGTCTGAACCAAACAGAGATGGAGGATGAAGCCATTGTTTTGGATGTCCAAAAAGGTGTGAATTCGAGATTGTACAATCGGGGGAGGTTTTCACCCACCATGGAGATTGGCGTACATCACTTTCAACGGCTTTTGGCTTCACAGCTTTAGTCTCAACTTGCTTTCCACGGCCCGTCATGCTCAAGCAGCATGTTTTCTCTCAAGTGGTTGAGAAATGCTTTCCGCGTAATTAACTTGGCTCCAAGAGAGCGGAGATGCGGTGTGTCTTGCTGGCAGTCGATTAGCAGATAGTTGTAATCGGAAAGAGACTCGACCAGCTTGGTCAGTGCAAATTTTGACGCATTTGAAGCCAGTGAAAACATGGATTCACCAAAGAAGATCCGGCCAAGAGCGAGACCATATAAACCTCCCACAAGCTTGTCATCGACCCAGACTTCGACAGAGTGAGCAATGCCTTGGTGATGCATGAGAATGTACGCATCTATCATTGCCTGAGTGATCCAAGTACCTTCTTGCCCTTTTCGGGTCACTAAAGCGCACCTTCTGATAACATCTTCAAAGCGGTAATCAATTGTATGTGTGAAACGAGTCTTTTTGAGAAATGACCGCATGCTCTTGCTGATTTTGAGATCAGAAGGATAGAGAACACATCGTGGATCAGGAGTCCACCACAAAATTTCTTGTCCTTCAGAATACCAAGGAAAAATCCCAAAATGATAGGCCAATAGCAATCTTTCGGTACTGAGATCTCCTCCTGCCGCTAAGAGACCATGATGATCGGCCAGCATTGGATGAGGGAAAAACATGGGGAATGATTAGGTAACAGGTGGGCTGTAAGTACCAAAATTGTCTCAACAATCCTTTTTATTAGGATTTTGCAGAGGAATTCTCGGACCCAAAGTGGACTTTAACCCACGAGTTCTTCGATTACTGCAGAAAGACCTCGTTCCACCAAGGCATCTTTTTTAGGTTTGAGGGTGTCAAAGACGCCGGTTTTTACGATAGCCTTGCCTTTGTAATGAATGAGAAGCGAAAGTTGTTCGGCTTGAGTTACAGAGTGCTGTAGTACCTCGACAAAGCATTCGATTACCCAATCAAATGTGTTGACATCGTCATTGTACACAACAATCTGTGCCGTCTTGCCAATATCTACATCTTCTTCAAGAACGGTGATTTCTTCTACTTCTTCCATATGTTGCAGGTTCATATCTTCAGACTTGTTTCCATAGTGATATTTTAGCCAAATGCTCTCTGATCTTTTCAAAATCAGGGTTCTTCTTGGGATCTTCCTGAATTTCCTTGTACCTCAGTATGCCCCGGTGGTCAATCAAAAAAACTGAACGCTTGGCCACACCTTTCATGTCATAGGCAAAATCTTCGCACAAGGTACCAAAGCTCCGGATTACCTCCTTATTGAAATCCGACAATAATAGGAAGTTCAGCCGGTTTACCTCCCGAAACTTATGTAGAGTATAAAGAGAATCCACGGAGATGGCAATGACATGCGCATCAAAGCTTTCAAACATGGCCAAATGATCACGAACAAAACACAACTCCTCTTCGCAGGTACTGGAAAACGCCAGTGGGAAAAAAAGCAATAGGACATTTCTACCCCTAAATTGGCTAAGAGTCACGATAGATTTATCGTAAGCCCTAAGTGCAAAATCAGGTGCTTTCTCGCCCACTCGGACTTCCATGTAATTAAGTATTAGGTGCCCACAAAACTAAAGATTTATTGTGACCTCTGAGGAAACAGATGATGTTTTTTACTAGTCGTGACTATTGTGCTTGGGTAAACAAGATTCAAACATATCTCTTTGGGCCATGTCATGATTTACCTCAATGATTTTTCAGAGTGCATACATGGTGATCCCAGGTGAGTAGGGCAAGAGCCTGGACCTTTTACGGATATTTTACACCTTTGAAGATCACCACGATATGATATGGATTTCAATCAAGCAGTGCGATACGCGGAAGACTATACGAGCGAAGGCCCGGAATATTTACATCAGATCGAACGCGATACACACTTGACCACCACGGCGCCACAAATGATCTCGGGAAGGTTGCAGGGGAGATTTCTCAGCTTAATCAGTCGGCTCATCAAGCCGGCAAATATATTAGAGATCGGTACATTTACGGCATATGGGACCCTCTGTCTTGCCGAAGGCTTATCATCAGAAGGCCGGATACATACGATTGAAGCTGATGAGGAGCTTTCGGGAATAATACATAGAAATATCCAGATGGCTGGCATGGAGGATAGAATTTCAGTCTACATTGGAGATGCGCTACAAATCATACCTTCACTGGATATTCAGTTTGATCTCGTTTTTATCGATGCCGCGAAAAAGGACTATTCTTTATTTTATGATCTCGTTTTTGAGAAGGTGAATAGTAGTGGGTATATTTTATCCGATAATGTGCTGTGGCGAGGTAAAGTATTGGCAGGTGCTACCGATGAAGACACGGCATCTTTGGTCTCTTTTAATGAGAAAATCCAATGCGATCCTCGGGTTGAGAATATCTTATTGCCTTTAGTGGATGGTATGATGGTATGTCTAAAAAAATAACATTTAACAAAAACCGGTATCGGCAATTGTGCCGCTCCTCAAAAATTCTGCCGATCTTTTTTCAAGATTGGTGGTTAGATCTGGTGTGTGGCGAAAGCCATTGGAAGGTAATGCTTTACGAAGAGGATCCTCATATTGTTGCTGTCATGGCCTGGTATGAGAAGACAAAAGGTCCGTTTCACTATATTACCATGCCTCCGCTCACAAAGTTTTCAGGACCCTATTTCTTGCGTGATTTTTCCGATCGAAAGAAGCAAAGTATACTGGTAAAGATGGTGGAAGCACTTCCATCCGTTTCAAGTCATCAACAAACCTTTCACTATCAAATTGACAATTGGCTCCCCTTTAAGTGGGTAGGGTTTAAGCAGACGGTTTATTACTCTTATATGATTCCGGATATCTCTGATCTAGATGCCGTTTGGCATGGAATCAGCAGTGACTATCGCAATCAAAAAATTAGGAGGGTGCAAGATCTCTTGACTTGTGGCACTGGTTTGAGTACTCAAGAATTAATTCCATTATTTAGGCAGCCATTTATCCGGCAAGGCATCACGATGCCAATTGCTGATGGTCTGTTGCGAGAGATCATCGAAGTGGTACAGTCACGGGGAGCCGGCACTAGCATATACACCAGAGATCGAACGGGAAAAGTGCAGGCTGGCGTTTTCTTGTTGTGGGATAATTTGAGTACTTATCTTTTCTTGACAGGAGAGTATGATGACTTTCGCTCTGTAGGTGCAGGGATCTTTACACTCTGGAAAGCGATCGAATATGCCAGTAATCATCGAGAATCACCACAATTTGATTTTCTCGGTGGTATGTCTGAAAACCTGGAACGTACTCGTCGGCAGTTTGGAGCAAAGCAAAAAACCTATTTTTACCTTTGGCGTCGAAAGTGGTTTTTTGCCTTTTTACAGGACCTTTTCAAATAGGTGTGTCGATATCCGGGAGGTCCTGAATGGATTTCGATGGGAGGATTTCGTTCGGGTTTAAAGGAGGACCAAAGGATTATCGACTTTATTAGAACGAGCTTACCATGCCAAAATGTATCCTGCCGTTTCGGAAACTGGGACGTATGTTTTTTTGACCACCCAGTGCATAACTTATATTAAAGATGCCCACCTTTGTTTGTAAATTTAAACCAGTGCCAAACCCGATTAATTTGTCAATAAAAAATAATTGCGCTGTTTGACGTTCTGTGTAGGCCAAATCAGAAAATAAAAATAGATTTGAATTTTCATTAAAGAGGAGACGGTATTCCAGAGTGAAAATAGAATAAAAGTTAGCAAATATAGTTTCCTCATTGAATCCGCGGAGGAGTTTGGCACCACCAATTCTGAATAATTCATTATCGTAAAGTTCTTCAGCGGAACCAATAAATCCGGTATGAGTAGCCAGCTTGATAGCACTAGATCTAAATATCGGTAGGTATAGGCCAAGTGAAGCAGTCGCTCGATATTTGAAGCTGGATAAATCAAAGGCATTGTAGAGACTACCGAAGGAGAATCCTGGATCCCCATCATCACTTAAGTTAACAATCGCGTTGTTTGGAGTGATTTTTCTAGTACCAGCACTGAGTTCTAGTGTAATCAAATGACCTCGTCGTGGATTGAATCTGTAATCTAAGTTTTCATGGTGATGCTCTACTCCAAACAAGTTTGTAGAGATGTCGATAAAATCCGGTAACCTTCGCGTTTCTAGGATTCTCGTGGTGTCGACAGATAAAAGATCAGTGCCTGTATGATGGGTAAAAAATTTTACGTAGTTATTCCTTTTTGTAAAATATTGTAATCCGATCTCGTATCCTACATCGATATAAGTGGAGTCCCGCTTGTAAAGGTCAAACTGAAGATCGATCCCAAAGGGAAGCTGAAATACAAAAGGATAATTTAAGTTGAGCTCTAATTGCTGTGTACCAGGCTGCAAGCTTTCATAATTCAAGTGGAATTTTTCTCCTGAACCAAAGAGATTCAACATATCGATGTTTACATTTCCGGTTAATTGAAATCTTTTATTTTCAACCATATTAGGAAGTAAACCAAGTAGAATGTCAAATTGATTGGCGTTTTTTTTATTGAGTTGAAATTCTACAGTTGCACCATTGGCGAGGAATTCAACTACCGGACTTTCCTGGCTTTCTAGGAATACGAGCTCCTGAAGATGCCGGTGTGCGTTGATTATCTTTCCTTTATTAAAGGGTTCGCCCTCGTGGAGATCAAGAAAATGCTGTAGGTATCGTTTACTTATCTTAATATCACCTTGGATTTCAATTGCCTCTAAAGTGACTTTCTTGTTCATTACTGCTTCTACCTTAGCATAAATTTGCCCGTTTTTGGTTCCAATACTATCTAGTCTCACCGCAGCGAAAGGGTATCCATTGTTTTCTGCCTTAGTTAGTAAAGCATCAAAGAGCTGCTGAATTTCTCGATATTCAAAAATCTGATCTTCACGATGTTGAAAGCGGTGGGCATCGTGCAGTAATGCCGGTAATTGAGAGAGGTCGAGATAACTCCAAGTGTAGGGTGGCCCAGTATGTAATGAAACGTAGATGCTGTCGTTTATCAAATCTAAGCTATCTATCGAAGCTTCTAGATAAGATTGGATGTGCAATTGTCTGACTATATGTGCCAGCGTATCCGACAGGTTGTCTACATCGACTGCTAGAGGTAAGGTCAAGATTTCCTCGCTTTGCTTGTTATCTGATTGCACCCGCCAGTTAAGAGGCATCGCCTGTGAGTACAAGGATGTTATACTTAGGTACAACATAACTTGAAATAGACCGAAAGTTCGCACGCAGTGAATTACTATCTTTATAATGGTTAAGATCTAAAACGAATTTGTCGGGCCTATATATACACATTCCCTTTTGTAAGCAAGCATGCTCTTATTGTGATTTCCACTTTTCCACTTCCTTGAAGCGAATGGACGAGATGATAGATGCCATTATTAGAGAAATGGAGCTGCGATCGGATTTCCTATCCAACCAACATCTCCAATCAGTTTATCTTGGTGGTGGTACCCCATCCCTATTAACTGAGGATCAACTGACTCGATTGTTCAGGGCAATAATTCACCATTTTGCTTTGAGTGAGGATCCTGAAGTCACTCTTGAAGCAAATCCTGATGATCTATCGTACCAAAAGCTTGAAGCCCTGGGTCGGTCGCCGGTTAATCGCCTGAGTATCGGCGTACAAAGTCTAGATAATCAATTGCTTAAATTCATGAATCGAGCCCACACCGCTGAAGATGTAACTCGTGTCATTAACGAGGTGAAGGAAGTGGGATTTGACCAAGTATCCATTGATCTTATGTACGGAGTTCCTGGACAAGACACCAAAGACTGGCTAGACCAACTAGAGCGCGTCTTCAATTGGGAAGTGTCTCATTTATCATGCTATGCACTAACACTGGAACCCAAGACAGCATTGGCAGCACAAATTGAAAAAAAACAGGTTCAGATGCCTGATGATGGGGAGGTAGCCGAGCAATTTACCGAATTGATTACCGCGGCTTGCCGAAACGGTTATGAGCACTATGAGATTTCAAATTTTGCCAAAGATCAGCAGTATGCACGCCATAATACCAATTATTGGTTGGGAAAGCCGTATTTAGGGCTTGGACCTTCATCCCATTCCTTTGATGGCAATGCTCGATCCTGGAACCCGGCCAACAATAGCCACTACATTAAGGCTTTGCAGAGCAATGAAATTCGTCAGGAAAGGGAGATTCTCACGCCCATTCAACGTTACAATGAATATGTCATGGTTCGGCTTCGAACTAAGTGGGGATGCGAGAAAGAAGAACTGCTTTTTCTCGGGGATGCATTTGCCTCCCATTTTGAACATGCGGTACAATCCTTTTTATCCGATCGCTGGGTGATTGAAGAGAACGATACCTATCGTTTGACCCCAGAAGGCAGATTATTTGCAGATCGTATTGCATCAGCTTTATTCTTTCCGTAGTCTTATCTTTGCGAGCATTCCAAAAGCATTATGATCGAATATCAACAGCGGCAATTGTCAAATGGTTTGATGGTGTTATTGCATCAGGATTCATCCACTCCACTAGTTGCTGTCAATATGTTGTTTCGAGCTGGTTCGAAGTACGATCCACCCGACAAGACCGGCTTGGCCCATCTATTTGAACATCTAATGTTTTCGGGCACAGATCAAGTGCCAAATTTCGATATACCCGTACAACTTGCGGGTGGCGAGAACAATGCCTTTACAAATAGTGATTATGCTGACTATTATACGTATGGACCTGCTAAGAGTTTGGAGGCTTTCTTATGGCTCGAGTCAGATCGCTTAGAGCATCTTCGGTTAAGACCACAGGAGTTTGCTGTACAGCAGAAAGTTGTCATTGAAGAGTTGTTTGAATCCTGTCTCAGTTTGCCCTACGGCGATGTCTGGCATCATTTGCTGCCTATGGTTTATCGGAATTTTCCCTATGCGTGGCCTACTATAGGCCGGAGTGATAAGGAACTTGAAACCATCACCCTAGATGACATAAAATCATTTTACCGCCGGTACTATCACGTGAGCAACGCAATTCTCTCAGTGGCCGGCAATATTGACCCGTCTCAGACAGATGATTGGGTCGATCAGTATTTTGGACAGATAAATGGAACAGCATTTCCCATACCTGAATTTGCATTTGATACAAAAGACAATGTGCCTCATCGAATTGTCATTGAATCGGATGTGCCTTCGGAGTCTTTCTATCTGGTCTTTCCCATGCCAGGCAGGGGAGACCCGTCATACTACAGTCTGGATTTATTTTCTGATTTGCTTGCTCTGGGCAGATCATCGATGCTCTACCAGAAGTTCATCAAGGAGAATCAATGGCTCAGTAACGTAGACGCCTACATAACGGGCAATATTGATACCGGACTCTTTGTGGTGGAAGGCAGGTTGGCCCCAGCTGCCGTATTAGGCGAAATTGAAGATTGTTTCTGGAAGATGATCGAGCAATTGGTGGTGGTTGGAATTAAGCAATCGATGATGCAAAAACTTAGAAATACCTCTGAAAGTAATTTTATGTTTTCTGAGGTAGGCACACTCAATCGAGCCATTAATTTAGGCTATTACCAATTGATTGGAGATGCCAATCTAATCAATTTGGAAGGATCGATTTATCAATCATTGTCAGCGGAGGATCTATTGGGTGTGGTCGATAGATTTATTCGACCAGACAAGGCCAGTTTGGTACATTATGTACCTAAATCCAGGGCGAAATAAGATGACTTAGTCTTTTCCTGATCGTTTAAGTTCCCATTGCCAGGCCGTTCTCATAATGTCTCGAATCGTATGTCTTGGATGCCAACCTAATACTTCGGTGGCCTTTTGATGATTGGCGTAAATCGCCATCACATCACCTTCGCGTCGGTCAGTGAGCTCATAATTGAGATGTTGACCTGTCTCTTGCTCGAAAGCATGTATAACTTCAAGTACTGTGCAGCCTGTGCCTGAGCCCAGGTTAAAGATGTTGATATTTTGATCGTTCGATCCTTTTAGGGAATACTCCAATGCCTGAGTGTGGGCTCTGGCCAGATCCATAATATAAATATAATCTCGAATACAAGTGCCATCACGGGTGGGATAGTCTGATCCAAAAACGAGTAATTTCTCCCTCTTACCTACAGCAGTTTCAGTGATTACCGGCACCAAATTGTTGGCTATGTTGGTTGGGGATTCTCCAATCTCGATGCTCGGATGAGCACCCGCTGGATTAAAATATCGCAAGATCACGTAGTGGTATTGCGAATGAATTCTTGCTGTATCAAAAATAATCTGCTCACATATCTGCTTCGTTCGGGCATATGGTGATTCAGCTTCACGTATTTCAGTTTCCTCGGTTACGGGGAGATCATCAGGATTGCCATAAACCGAACAAGAGCTTGAAAAAATGAAATGACAGACCTTGTATTTAACTTGACATTTTAGAAGATTAATGATTCCTAACAAATTATTTTCATAGTAGGTCAAGGGTTGCTCGACAGATTCGCCTACGCTTTTTAGGGCCGCGAAATGTATGATCGCATCAAAAGATTGTTCTTCAAACAGCTGTTCTAGTGCTTTCAAATCCCTTAAATCAAGTGTAGAGTGACCGACTGAGGCTTGAGTTATCCGTTCAATCCCATTGAGTACTTCAATGCTGCTGTTAGAAAGATTGTCTAAGTTGTAGGGTTCATGATTGTTTTCTATTAAATCAACCAAAGTATGACTGCCGATATAACCGCAACCACCAGTGACCAGAACTTTAGCCATTATAGATTTTTTCCGTTTGCCTAAAAGTATGTTTCTTGTAGGACTATAAGAATTTTGAGATGGACTTAATGGATCTACATTCTCAATTAATGCCTGTTATCGAAAAGGCTAGAGAGGCCGTGATAACGATTTACCGGGAGGAGGAAAGATTTGCGGTGGAATATAAAGCAGATAACTCACCCCTCACTCTAGCTGATCAGGCCAGCAATCAGATCATTTGCGAAGGGTTGTCGCGATATTCTCCAGAAATCCCAATCATTTCTGAGGAGAACAAGTTGGTGCCTTATCATGTCCGTGAAGCTTATGATTATTGTTGGCTGGTTGATCCGCTTGACGGCACCAAAGAGTTCGTCAAGCGAAATGGGGAGTTTACCATCAATGTGGCATTGATACACAAAGGACGGTCAATATTCGGTATGGTGGATATCCCTGTCCAACAGTGTACCTATTATGCTATGAAGGGGCAAGGAGCTTTTAAACAGACTGGGGAGACCAGCGAGAGGATTAAGGTGCGAAACTTTAGAGCCGGCGATGATGGCCTTTTCTTTGTTTGCTCCAGATCACATTTAAGTGAAGAAACCCAAAAATATATCAACCGGTACAGTTATCCCGAGTTGGTATCAAAGGGATCCGCATTGAAATTTTTGGTGATAGCTGAGGGATGTGCCGATATATATCCCAGATTAGGTCCAACCATGGAATGGGACACTGCAGCAGCCCAGATCATATTGGAGGAGGCTGGAGGCAAAGTACTGCGCTATGAGGATCGGGCACCACTGACTTATAATAAAGCTGATCTTCTCAATCCGTACTTTATTGCTGCTGGTCAGGGAGAGCTGAGCTAATTTGTAACTTAAATTTCTAGGTATCCGAAGGTTGATCTCTTTTCGGTACGGGATCATAGCCCTGCCCGCCCCAAGGATGGCAACGAAGAATCCTTCTCAGGCCTAACCAGGTACCCTTAAAGATCCCCCACTCTTCGATAGCTTCAATAGCATAGTGCGAGCATGAGGGTTCAAATCGGCAAGTAGGACCCAAAAGAGGGGATAATGTCCACTGATATAATCGGATAGGAAGGACATAGAGCTTGCGTAACCACTGCATTTTAAAGCTTGATATGTGCTTCTTGGACACGATGGTCCATAAGGAAAAACCTTCGGACACTATCACTAGTAAAAGATACCATGTTTTTCTGATCGTCGTATATATCCGTAAGTACGGAATTTTGGATAAGTACCTCATTCGGCTCATCGATATCTTTGCCCTCTAAGTAGCACCAGATGGCAATGAGATCCTCTGACTCCTCTTTGCCTAAGAATGAGAAAGATACCGGTTGACCATTTACCTTGACTGAAAATACAGATTGCAAATATCTGTGAATCAATTCATCGGCCTGCATGTGTTCTTCTGCAGTGGCTATAAATGTACGTTCCATCCCTTGCGCAATCATTGCCAGCTCAAGATCATCTATAAAGATATGCAACGTTACTTCGAGAGATTGGTTGGTATTATTGTAGTGTACAGATGTTTTACTCACATGAAAGTCATGTGGTACTTCCGTGCTGGTGGATTGAGTCGACAGCACTAGACTTACTAAAATCACTGTCAAAAACACCATAAAGCAGAAGTTGTCCTTAACTAGAACCAGATGTACTTGTACAAGGTTGTCAAGAGATTAGATGATCACTCCATCATTCGAAGATCATGCTTGGTCCCCTAGTATCGGTAGTAATCTGGTTTATAGGGACCCATGGGTGCAACACCGATATACTCTGCCTGATCTTCAGAAAGTACATCCAATTCAACACCGATCTTAGCCAGGTGTAATCTGGCGACCTCCTCATCAAGATGTTTCGGGAGAGTATAAACTCTATTATCATACTGATCGCTGTTCTTCCAAAGCTCTAACTGAGCCAGCACCTGATTAGTAAAAGAATTGGACATGACGAAAGATGGATGACCTGTGGCACAACCCAGGTTTACCAGTCGGCCTTCTGCCAGTAGGATAATGTCCTTGCCTTCAATTGTGTATTTATCTACCTGTGGCTTGATCTCAGTTTTCTCCCCTGTCTCATTAAGCCATGCTACATCGATTTCGTTATCAAAGTGGCCTATGTTGCAGACAATGGTCTTGTCCTTCATGGCAAGGAAATGCTTCGGTCCCACCACATCTTTACAGCCCGTCGCTGTAACTACAATATTGGCTTCCTTAGCTGCATCTTCCATCCTTTTGACTTCATAACCGTCCATGGCCGCCTGTAGAGCACAAATTGGGTCGATTTCTGTGACGATCACTCTACATCCGGCACCCCGCAAGGATGCAGCTGATCCCTTCCCCACATCTCCATAACCTGCAACCACGGCTACTTTTCCTGCCATCATGATGTCAGTGGCTCTTCTTATGGCATCTACACAAGACTCCTTGCAGCCGTATTTGTTGTCAAATTTTGATTTAGTCACGGAGTCATTCACATTGATGGCCGGTAGGGGCAGCGTGCCCTTCTTCATCCGGTCATAGAGACGATGCACTCCGGTCGTGGTTTCTTCACTTAGGCCTTTAATATTAGCCACCAATTCTGGATATCGATCCAAAACCATATTGGTTAGGTCTCCACCATCATCCAAAATCATATTGAGTGGCTCACCATCCTTAAAAGCAAAGAGCGTTTGTTCAATGCACCAATCAAACTCCTCCTCGGTCATGCCTTTCCAAGCAAATACCGGAACACCAGTTGCTGCGATTGCGGCGGCTGCATGATCTTGTGTGGAGAAAATGTTGCATGAAGACCACGTGACATCGGCACCCAGCTCCACCAAAGTTTCGATTAAGACCGCTGTCTGTATTGTCATATGCAAACAACCGGCAATTCTAGCTCCCGCTAGGGGTTTCTGACTTCCGTACTGTTCACGTAACGACATCAGGCCCGGCATTTCCGCTTCCGCCAGCTCAATCTCTCTGCGCCCCCAATCTGCCAGCTCTATGTCCCTAACTTTATAGTTTAACTTTTCTGTGGTTGAATCCATTGACCAGTGAGTTTATTTGATTAGAAAACGGCCACAAAAGTACAAAAAGTATAGGCATACCTCTTTGCTTCCACAGCTGAGTTCTTCGCATTCACAAGATCAGATCCCGTCCTGTGTTTGTCGGCTGCCCCTTTCCCATCAATCGACTTGTAATCCTTCCAAAGTCCATCGCTATCAAACAGGTGTTTAAGAGTGGATATCAAACTTTTTTGCCGTGAAAAAAGGCAACACATAAAAATATTTTATATATTTGAAATTGATTATATGAATGGAGAAGTCCATTGATAGGTCAAAATTTACACCAAAGTTCAATAATCCCATGTTCTGCCACGCATCTGTGATTGATACTCATCGGATGCCTGGCGGGGCTCTGGAGAAGACGAGACTCTAATTCGCATGTCTTTGCAAATGGAGTGTCAGTGCGTTTCTTAGCTCGTATCCATACCCGTAAGACGTATTTTTGTGAGCTAAGAGTCTGCGAATACACGAAAGACTAGGATGCCCTCCTGGTCTTTTTTTATAGGTGCATTTGTTTGTATATTTCTATCATGTGATCACAGACTCTGTCAATCCCAAATTGCTGTACATGGGTTTGACCTTCCTTAACCAAATGAGATCGCAAATCATCCTGCTCTAGGATTTGGGTCATGGCCTGAGCGATGGTCTCGGGTTTGGCGGGATTTACATAGAGCGCTCCAGGGCCAGCAACTTCAGGCATTGAGCTGGTCTGTGAGGTGATTACCGGTGTTCCACAGAGGAGTGATTCAACGATTGGAATTCCAAACCCTTCGTAAAATGACGGGTAGATAAGGGCCACAGCTCCCGTATATAAATAGGGCAGATCATCATTGGATATGTGACCAGTAAAAGTCACCAATTTGGTCAATTTGAGATCTCCTACTTTTGACCTCATCTCGGATAAGTATGATCCACCGCTGCCAGCCACAACCAATGGAATCCTGTGGCCAGCTTCTTGCATAGCCATAGCATCTAGGATGCCGGAAAGGTTCTTGCGGGGAGTGATCGAACTGACGTACAGAAAATAATTCTGAGGTAACCTGAGATTTTTACTGCTTTCAATAGTCTCTTCTTCCGTTAATTTTTGACCAAAATCTAGATCAATAGGAGGACCGATGACCGAAATTTTGTGCTCGGGTACCTTGTAGACTTGCATGAGGTCTATTTTGGTGTGGTTGCTTACGGCGACGATATGATCAGCATGTTGACAGGCATATCTCCATTTAAAATCGTAAATCTGACGATCCAGCCATCGATACAGGTACGGATCCTTCTTAAAAATGATGTCATGCATAGTAACGATCGAAGGAATACCAGTCTTCTCAAATCCTATTGGAATTTCATGACTAAGTCCATGAAACAAATGGCATCTCTCTGCAAGAATATCTGATTTCATCTGAAAGGTACGCCACCATATTCCTCCCCCTGGCCTGATAGTTAAGTCTTGAAACTGCGAATAGAAGATGCTGTCTATCGGATCTCTGGAAAACAGAATGATTTCGGGTGATTCGTGATGGCTGGCGAGCCCTCTTACCAGAAGACGGCTGTAGACTCCCAGGCCGGTCGTGTTGAAAAATAGTCTTTTAGCATCAAAACCGACCCTCATTTTAGCTTTGTTGAACAGTTCTCAAAACTAATCGTTTCTTCTACAATAAGGAATGCTTAACTTACGATCAGGATGCTGAAGTATGGATGTTTGATATGGATCTTGATAGTCGTTTCATTGGTACGTATTCAGGGGCAACCTGTAGACACGGCAATTCACATAAAAAGTATATACTTCGGAGGGGGTAACTACTACATTGATAGACAGCAGACCGAAGAATTGTTTCAATGGCTTGATAGCTTTGAACTTATCGAACAGTACGAAATTATCATTCAAAGTCATACCGACAATATTGGAGACGTTGACTACAACAATTGGTTATCAGAGATGAGGTCTAGTGCAGTGTGGAGAAAGCTGATCGAGTTTGAGATTGCCACTGAGGCGATTGAGATCAAAGATTTTGGAGAACATTTACCGACCTATAGCAATGATACTCATCTTGGCCGTTTGAAAAACCGAAGGGCAGATGTAATCTTAAAACCTGTGACTTTGTGATTGAGAAGAAGCTCTTTTTGTCACTTATTCTATTATTTTTTGTTGCGACGGTCTTCTCACAGATAACGGAGGAAGAAGCGGCTGCCTTAGATGAAATATTCTCAGCCTATAATCGCAGCGATCGCCCAGGATGTGCAGTCGCTATAGTGCATGATGGAAAGATAATTTTTGAGAAAGGATATGGAATGGCCGATCTAGAACACGGAATCGCCATTGCTCCCACCTCGGTATTCTATTCAGGCTCAATATCTAAACAATTTGTTGCCGCCTCAGCTTTGCTATTGAGTGAGCAAGGACTATTGAACCTTGAGAGTGAAGTCCAGACCTATCTTCCCCAATTTAGAAGATATAGTCACCCAATTACAATACAGCACCTGATCTATCATACAAGTGGAATACGTGATTACTTTGAGATTTTGGAAGAGAATGGACTGAATTACCTGAATCAAATCAGACCGGAACGGGTCTTCTCCCTGATTAATGAGCAGCCCAATCTGGATTTTACTCCTGGCGAAGAGTACAGTTACAGTAACTCAGGCTATCTACTATTAGCTATGATCATTGAAAAAGTAAGTGGCCAATCACTGCCAAGATTTGTGGACCAAGAGATTTTTGAACCACTTGAAATGGAACATTCTCTTTTCCTGGACGATGTCAGTACACTGGTGCAAAACCGTGCTTTCGGCTATCAGATCGATATTGATGGCAATGTGAAGAATATGCTGATGCGATTTGATTTGGTGGGCTCAGGTGGACTGTATACAACGGTACAGGATTTGGCTAAATGGGATCGAAACTTCTACCATCCTAAAATGGGGTCTCCAAATTTTATTTCCAAATTATTGACAACCGGCGAATTATTGAATGGGCAAGATACCAGATATGCCTTTGCCTTGAGAAAAGATACCTTTAAGGGCCTACCAGTAATTGGTCATAGTGGGTCCCTAGGAGGATATCGAGCACAGTATATACAATTTCCCGATCAAAAATTTAGCATTATCATTTTATCTAACGTAGCGAATTGTAAGCCTGGGGAATTGGCTCATGAAGTGGCTCAATTATTCTTGAAAAAAGATTTCCGGAAATAAGTGATGGTTGGAGAGTGGAGCCTGGTATCATGGGCAATTTTTTGAGTAAGCATGGACATGCTTGGCAAAAGCAGCCCAATCAGGTTTTTCTCCAAATTCTTGTAGAATGGCAGGGCAGTCCTGATAAAATTCTTTAAAGTCTCGCTTATATTGACTCTTTCGCATCCGGTAAGCGACCTGGTTCTTCCTCTGAATATAATATGACTTGGCCAATCCGCCAGCTACGGTCAAGCCTCCAATCCCAGCACGAGTGGTCTCGTTGGCAAACGGATCGTGAAAAACTTTGATTCTACTAGAAAAGCCGGGATTTAACAGTTGCATCAGTAGGATGTATTTCTTGTCCTTCAGCAGGACCTCTGTCTTCTCAAAATACACATATCCTTTCATGACTAGAGATGATTCGATTTCCTCCCGGTCCCACTTGGCAATTGTTGTGGCCTCATCTAGTGTTCTGCTCAGATTATCGAGACCGGATGGAGGTAAATACATGTGATTAATCTGATCTGGAGAGATGGTCAGTTTTTCCCCGTCAGCCTTGACCTCAATAGCTTTTATTAATCCTTTCTTACGCTTAATTCGGTGAATAGTGCCCTCGACCTTTGTCCCATCAATCTTGTGGACGTATGCTGTTTTTTTATGAGAAAACATTTCTGCTCCGGCCAGTAGATCTTGAGCAAATCCCGGATTATTCCAGGATATAAAAGTGGCAATCAATAACCAACAAATGAGTCGACGCATTATATCACAATTTGATACGCTAATTCATACAAAGGAAATGCCAGTCTCTACCAGTGACTGACAGGGTTTTGACTTTCGACCCTTTGGCAAGTGCTCCATCCAAAAAATATCTAATACTATTGGACATGCTACTTTCTGACATCACTGTTGGATGCATGCACCCTACAGAGCAGGCTCTTCATCGTCAAAAGCCTTCCGTAACTGTGACTATGCCCGCCTACCCGACTGAAGTCATTCCCCATGCGATCCGGCACGGGTGGGCAGGCGGGATTTTGCGAAATTTCTTAAAATAAACGACAATAATTGGCTTGTCAGAGTACTAGCTGCCCCAACAGATACCTTAGGAAAGCGACACTAAGCTTCCTGTAATTCTTCCTGGTATGCAGACATCAATTGTTTTTGGAGATCTGGCGTCACCGGTTGAAATTCAGAGAACCTGCGGCTAAACTTTGCTCTGCCTTGTGAAATCGAACGTAGAGTACTGGAATACTGATATAATTCAGCCAGAGGCACTTTGGCGCTGATCTTTTGGTAATGACCTTCGGCACCCATTCCTAGGATCATTGCTCTTCTAGACTGCAAATCACTCATGATGTCGCCCATCACATCATCTGAGCAAAGAATGTCGACCTCGTGAATGGGTTCCAGAAGTTGTGGACCTGCTTGCTGAAATGCATTCTTAAATACATTGGTTGCGGCCAATTGAAAGGCCATGTCGTTCGAGTCAACAGGGTGCATCTTTCCATCATAGATACACACTCGGATATCTAAGCAGGGAGAACCCGTCAATGGTCCTTCTTCCATTTTTTGCATTACCCCTTTTTTAATAGCATTGGAATACTTTGCATCAATCGATCCACCCACAATGCACCAGTAAAAGGCCAACTTGCCGCCCCAAGGAAGATCAATGATCTCTGAATTTCTCACCGTGAGATCGGAGGGATTAGCCATACCTTCATGATAGGGTTCAATGCGCATGTGGACCTCTCCAAACTGACCAGCACCCCCGCTTTGTTTTTTATGTCGATATGAGTCATTGGCAACTCGGGTGATGGTCTCGCGATAGGATATTTTAGGTTTAGTGAACTCCATATCAATATCGTTGGCCTTTTGTAAGCGATATTTGATGAGGTCTAAATGCAGCTGTCCCTGACCATGAAGAATAGTCTGTCGTAATTCTTTTGATTGCTCAACAATCAGGGTTGGGTCCTCTTCCTGGATCATATGGAGGGCCTTGACAAGTTTTTCCAGATCTGATTTGGAGGGTGGCTTTACAGCCGTACGTATTCGTGGCTCTGGAAAATGTATAGGTTCAATCAATTTGACTTTTCCCTTGATGCCTAAACTATCATTTGTATGCGAGTTTTTTAACTTGACAGTGACTCCAATGTCACCGGCCACTAATTTTTCAACCTGCTCCCGGTTTTTCCCATTGGAGACAAAAATCTGATTAAATCTCTCAGCTGTACTTGTTCTCTCATTGTACATTTCATCCCCGGAATTGAGAATGCCTGCATACACTTTAAAGTAGCTGACACTGCCAATTCTTGGTTCTGACATGGTTTTGTAAATAAAAATGGATGGGTCAAGGCTGGAATCGCATGGGAGCTCACTACCATCAGCCAACTCTGCAGGTGGACGGTCTGCAGGAGAAGGAGCAATATCATTGATAAATCCCATGATGCGTCCACTACCCATATTTTGAGTACTGGAAACGCAGAACACAGGATATATCTCCTGTGCTGCAAGGGCAATGGTCAAACCCTTGGCCAGTTCATCTTCCGTGAGTGACCCGGCCTCAAAAAATCTCTCCATCAGCTCTTCATCGTTTTCAGCGGCTGCTTCCACCAGCATATTGTGCATCTCCTGAGCCCTTCCAATCTCACTTTCTGGGATATCTTTTTTTTCAGGTTTCCCTCCACCTTCGGGAAAGACGTACATCGTCAATCTCAAAGCATCAATAATCGTATTAAATCCAGATCCGGCATTGAGTGGATATTGCACAGGGATTACCTTGGGTCCAAAACGATTTTTTAATTGTTCCAAACTTGCTTCGTAGTCAGCCTTTTCATGGTCGCATTGATTGACAATAAAAAAGGAAGGCGTTCTAAATCGCTCTATGTACTCCCAGATCAATTCAGTACCCACTTCAACGCCACTTTTGGCATTGATGAGTACAGCTGCAGTATCAGCAACCTTCAGAGCTGAAATCACTTCTCCGACGAAATCATCCAGTCCTGGTGTATCGATAATATTGATTTTGTTAGCACGCCAATTGATATGCATCAGGGTAGAAAACAACGAATTGCTTCGCTCCTTCTCAATATTGGTGAAGTCGGAGGTCGTTGTGCCTTCTTCGATGTTACCCATCCTTGTCACAGCCCCAGATTCAAACAGCATGGTTTCGACGAATGAAGTCTTGCCACTTCCTGAATGTCCCAATAAAACCACGTTCCTGATGTTCTTTGTCTCTAGCGTCATATGTTCTTTTTTTTGAGATTCCCAATAATTTTACAATCCTAAACCTTTGGTCAGAAATTTAAAATAGGTATTTACAACAATTTTACCTAACCTAATCAACCACAGTACAACGGCAATTTCCGTGATGTGAATTCGATCCAAGTAACCCTTTTCATATCAGCATCTTATATATGGATGATGGTTGGCATGTCTTGATATTTTTTTTGTCCCCAACACAAGTATATGTGTATACCTCAACCTGCCCCCCTGATGAGGTGACAGATGCAAATTGACTAGGCTTTGTTTTATCAAGAGTTTTGCTGTCGACGTGTCATGCGGCCGGAGACCTTCAGGTTATAAAGATCTAATGTGGAAGGTGTTTGATGGGATGACCTTGCTGCCGCTCATCCTTCATGCGGAGGCAGTACTCAGCAATGGATTGGTCTACTGATCGGTATTTCACACCAAGTTGCTGGATCGATTTGGTGGCATCGAAAGTCCATACTTGCTGTGCCATTTGAAGAAAGGCTCGAGTAAACATGGTCGTCTGGAGGTCTTGTTTTACAAAACTCTTTTTAAGCAGCGTCCATTCAAGCGTCCATCGGTCGAGTGGTTTCCATGGTGCAACTCCAGATAAGTGATGGGCAATTAGTGTAAGTAGTGTCTGATATGAAATGTTTTCAGCATTGATGATGAATCGCTCACCATATGGTCGCATCTTCAGGGCCTGAAATATGGCCTGGGCCACATCTCTGACATCAACTCGACCCGTACTCCCAGATGGATAATATTTACACCCCCTATCCACATATCTGAATAGATCGGGATGCCCGGGTTCCCAGAAACTACTCCCAATGATTTGCGTTGGATTGAGTATGATCACGGGCAAACCCTCGGCGGCACCTCGCCATACCTCCAGTTCAGCCTGATATTTTGACCAACCATAGTCGGAAGAATCAGGTCTTCCTGCCCAACTTCCTTCTTCGCCGATCTTTCGTCCTGGAACATTCTGTGAAATGGCAAAACCAGAACTCAAATGGATGAATGCTTCGACGCGGTTGTGCAGACAAGTATTCACGAGATTTGCGGTTGCATCTCGATTGACAGTAGTCATCTTCTTTTGATCAGAACGGACAAATGATTTCAGCTCAGCAGTGTGAATGACAATGTCAGTCTCTTCTATGATCTTCTGCAGATTCACCAAATCAAACAGATCTCCCTCAATGATCTTGATTTGGCCTTCCATCTCACTTAGTGTATTGAGTTCATTCTCGGGATGAATCAAAGCCTTGATGGCATGAAATTTCTCTGCTAGCAATCTCTTGATTGTATGACTACCAATGGGTCCAGAAGCACCAGTTACCAATATTTTGGTGGCCCTATCCATACATCGGAATAGGTTTATGCCAGCCGCGATACAGGCAACCTCCGATGTGGTCTCGTCGAGATCCGGTCACTTTAGACAGTACATTCCTCTTTCTCTCGACAAAAAGGAATCCCATCAAGGCGATCATCGCTGCTTCTTTGAAATCAATGATTAGTGGGTCGGGCAATTTCACATCCACAGATTGAAGTCCGCAATGTATGGCTACTTGTTTCATTAAGAATTGATTGTGGGCACCTCCTCCCGTGACAATCATGGTCCGGAGCCTGGCCTGAGTGTCGCTCCTTCCGACTTCAATCGCAATTTTCTTGGCGATATGAACACAGCAGGTATGTAATTTATTCTCAACTTGGTCAGGAATTTGATCTAAAATCGGAATGACAGTGCTCTGTATCCAATTGTTATCCAAAGATTTGGGGGGTTGTTTATGATAGTAATCTAACTCATCAAGTTGTTTAAGCAAGGTCACATTTTCTTGACCTTCTGCAGCCAATGAACCACCTGGATCATAGCGCAGTCCTTTTTGCTCTGCCAAATGGTTTAGCAACTGGTTGCACGGGCTTATATCAAATGACAGGAGATTTCCCGAGTCATCCCGAAAAGACATGTTGCTTATTCCACCCAAATTGAGATAAAAATCGGCACTCTCCAGCAGCAGATGATCCGCGATCGGTGCCAGTGGAGCACCTTGTCCACCAAGAGCAATATCTATCGTTCGAAACTGTGCTACGACGTTATGTCCAGTTGCAGCAACAATGCCGGCGGGGTCTCCAATCTGACAAGTCGCCTTCTGCGGATCATGAAATAGCGTATGACCATGCCAAGCAATCAATGTTGGATCGTCGCCCTTTTCGATGATGAATTTCCTTACAACCTGCCCCACATATCGACCATACGCAGCATCGAGGAGATGTAAATCTTTAGCTGATCCTTTCGAAGCGGTGGATAGGCGATCTAGCCACTCTTCATCATAAACAACAGTCTCGGTCGCATACCAATCCCATTCTACCTTAACCGGGCTTTTTTTTTGAGAGCAAAATTACAGGAAGCCAGATCAATTCCATCCAATGAACTTCCGGACATGACACCAATTACACGCATGTTACTCTTTAAATGTCATCGTATACTCTGCTACCGCTCTGATCTGCTCCTCGGTAAGGATGCCCTCAAATGGAGTCATAAGACCCTTGCCCTCGGTGACTTGAGTTATCCTTTCTTCTAAGGGCACTTCAGAGAGCGTGAGATCTTTTGCACCATTCAACTCCAGCTTGCCGTCAATACCATGGCAGGTGATACAGTAAGTGCGAAATATTTTTTCTCCATCTGGAGCATCAGCTTGTGCCTGGGCAGGAGAGCTTTCTTGCCCTTGATCGCTTCCGGTATCTGAGCCATTGTTGCCACTTCCACCGCATGCTATAGTCAGGGTGATCATAGCAAACGTGATAAGGGGATAGAACTTCATAATATTGTGTGTTGAACTTTTTAATTTTTAAGAGGGAAATATAGCAAATGTTTTAATGGTCTAACCCTATTGATGAGTCTAATCCTGGAAACGACGTATTTTCGCAGCCAACGAAGATTTTATAATGGATGGAAGAGTATTGAATGCATTGTCTGATGGTTGGAAACACTTGAAAGAATGGTCGTTTCATGGTTCGTAAGTATCAGAGAGCAAGGTCAAAATCGGTATCATGCCCTGGAGCTCGCGCAAAGAGTGATCCATTATTCATCCTGACTCACTATTTTGGAGTTTTGCCCTTCGGTTGCCTGGAATGTCTACGGTAGTCCAGTAGCCCCTCGACGGTGAATAACCCAAGCCTTTAAAATCTAAAGAAATGAGCCAACGATATGTAGACTTAAGCCATACCATCAATGATGGAATGATCACTTATCGGGGATTACCAGCCCCTTTGATTTGTGATTATCTGTCGAGGGGTGATTCGCTGGATCAATATGATGATGGCTCTGCTTTTCAAATTGGACAATTGACCATGGTGGGCAACACCGGTACTTATATGGACTGTCCCTTCCACAGGTTTGAAAGAGGAAGGGATTTTTCGGAGATTTTCCTCTCAAATTTGGTTGATCTTCCGGGCGTATTGATCCGATGTCACCAAAAATCGAGCTTATCAATAGAGATTGGTGATGTCCAGAAAGCTGATCTACGTGGCAAAGCAGTACTGATTAGAACAGATTGGTCAAAGCGGTGGGGGAGTGACGACTATTTTGAGCCCCATCCCTTCCTGACGGCAGATGCTGCCCAATACTTGGCAACCCAGGGCGTACTACTCGTGGGTATTGATTCGTATAATGTGGATGATACCCGGTATCGAAAGCGACCTGTGCACACTACCTTGCTATCTCAAAACATTCTCATTGTTGAGCATCTCTGTCAGTTGCACTTAGTGCCCGACCAGGATTTCCTCTTTAGCGCAGCCCCTGCCAAGATTACAGGAATGGGTTCTCTCCCAGTCAGGGCTTATGCCAAGTTTTAAAATTCTTCTGAAATGCCTCTGGTAAAAGACTCTTCCTATCGAGCTCCCGCCTTCTTGTGGTCGGGTCATTTAGAAACCATTTATCCGTACCTTTTTCGAAAGGTGCAGTGTAAATATGAACGAAACCGGCTGGAATTATGTGATGGAGATTTTCTAGACCTGGATTGGGTAACCAATGGAGCTGGCAGACTACTGGTTTTGTGCCATGGTTTAGAAGGTAGCGCTCAAAGCCAATATATGAAAGGCATGACTCTGGCCGCTACTAGTCAGGATTGGGATGTATTGGCTATTAATTTTCGATCCTGCAGTGGTGAGATGAATCGTAGACTTCGGATGTATCATCATGGGGAGATCGAAGACCTTGCTTTTGTGATCGATCACCTTCTTAAAACGACTAAATATCACTCTATATCACTCTGTGGATTTAGTCTAGGAGGAAATGTTATTTTGAAGTATTTAGGTACGCATGGTAATACAGTGTCATCTTTAATCCGGGCTGCAGTAGCCATTTCAGTCCCTTGTGATCTCGCCAGTTCCTCCGAGGCGTTAGATCAATGGTATAACTATTTATACACAAGGAGATTCAGGCGATCATTGAAGAGGAAATTCATCGAAAAAGAAAGATTATTTCCAGGAAGTTTAGATCTAACTAATTATGATCGATTTCGCAAGTGGAAGGATTTCGATAATCAATATACTACCGCCTTGACGTCATTTCAAAATGCGGAAGAATACTACCGACAAGGATCAGCGAGATATTTTATCGATAATATCAGTATACCTACATTAATCATTAATGCAAAAAATGACCCATTTCTGAGTAAACCTAGCTATCCTTATGAGCAATGTAAAAAACATGATTTTGTATATTTTGAAACACCTGACCAAGGAGGTCATGTGGGTTTTTGGCATGGCAACCTAGAAATGGCCTACTCCGAAGAGAGGACCTTAAGCTTCATCGAAAGGGGATAACTGTTCCCGATAATTTTGACTTTATGGCGATAAATACAATACTACCAACCGATATGAGTTGATACCGCGAAATGATCTGAAGCATATAGACCATTTAGTGAATGAACAACCACCTCAAAATCTGTTGCTACCATGTCGTTTCGAATAAAGATATAATCGATCTGATCTATCGGTAGATAAGGTTGCTCCTGGAAACCTGAAAATGTGCCTGTTGGCCCTTTAGGTAGGGAAGATGAAAGGTGCCGAGTGTCCAACACATAAGCTGATGTTTTTGTTAAATTTAGATAAGGAGCACTTTGTGGATTAAAATTAAAATCACCCATCAATACAAAAGGATTCCCTTCGGTAATATCTTCAATTTTATGAAGAATAAGGTCCGTGCTTTGCAGCCGGGCCACTTGACCGCGATGGTCGAAGTGGGTATTGAAGACAAAAATATCTTTTGAAGTTTCCTTATGAGTAAATTTGGCCCAAGTGACAATTCGTTCAAAGGCCGCGTCCCATCCCTTTGAGGGCTGGTTGGGTGTTGCACTGAGCCAGAAAAAATTCCAATCTGCCAGTTTCCATTTTTTATTTTGATAAAAAATCGGTGTGAACTCACCTTCCTCATCTCCATCTTCCCGGCCAACTCCTATCCAGCGGTATCCTTTAAGACTTCTATTTAGATCTTTACACTGATGCTTCAAGGCTTCCTGCAGACCCAAGAAATCTGGACTATATTGGGTAATAAGTTCGGCCACCTGATCCTTTCTGAATTCCCAGCTACTAATGCCATCACCGGGATTATCATACCGGATATTGAAGGTCATGACCTTGGCCTTATTTGTCATCTCCTCTGGTTTTTTCTTGTGTAACCAATTCCAGTATTCACTGGCCCGGTCCAGGAGTTTATGAATGTCTTGAGGAAGCAGCACTCTTTTATCGACCAGTTCTTCAAGATATTTTCTGACTTTGAGTAGGTAATCTGATTTTGAGCGGTAAAGATCGCTGACCGCCGGTCGCTTATCCTGGCGATCTTCTTCAAGTGGAAATGGGATGTATGTGCCTTGGAAATTCAATAGTCGGTCAGAGCCGTCACCTGGATTTTTTTCCACTGCATAGGGTACGTAGGTGGCCAACGGTACCCCTAATTCAAAACTTCTGATCCCGCCTATTTCATTGCCGAAGGAGTCCACCTGGGAAACCAAGGAACGGTAGGTTCCTAGGATCTCGGGTGGTTGCTTGGTAATTATGCCACGTGACCAGTTTGGTCCGTAGAAGACGTGATGGGCTTGATGAATGGCCGAAGTAGATCTGAAGCCGGGAATTTCTGGATATAAGAGATCTTGGCTGTTTACCAATGTGCCTTCAGAAAACTTAGGATAAGATGAGTTTGGCGGTGTGGTGCCGTGAAGTACCCAGTCGTGCAGTGTGAGCAGGAGCGCACGGTAGGTTGGCTTCAATTGTAAGGGGTTGCCAATAAATATGTTTTCAACACCTATAGTGTCAGGTGGAAAAGGACCCACATAGTGCTGACCACTGGCAATGTGGTAGATTCTTTCATTAGGATGAAGTGGAGAATCTTGGTCTCCGGCTGGATTGGTATGAAGAAGGCTTGCCGCTCTACCATAATATTCATAGCCAGTATTGATATAAAATATTTTTGGTATGAATGACGGTTGTATTGAAGCAAGCAAACCGTCACGTATCCCAGCCAAGGAATCGAATTGGGCAAGTCCTGAAAATGGAAAAAGGTCAGTGGGGTAAAAAAAAGCCGAATATTGGTGCGCGTCCCTTGATGGCTGAGCAAATCTGTGATTAAACGACCCTCTCCCTGCACCTGCTGTCATGATCATCATTCCATCATAGGCCAGCAGTCCGCCCTCGGTCTCATTAAACCCCTGATATAGAAAGTGCCGGAGAAACCTGCCTGTTTGAGAAACACCTGCTGCCAAGGTGGCAGATGCCGAAAACGAGCACGTCGTATCGTATTTCACATAGGCAGCGATATCCCGGATTGCTGAAAGACCTAGACCCACCAGCGGTGGATCTGTGGCATAGTAGACAAGCTCGTATATCATTCCTGCCTCAAAGCCTTGTTTACTGTAGATCCATTGATTACTTTTTTGTGGTTTCCCGTTCTCCCACTTTCCAAAATCCCACGATGATCTTTCAACGATCTCTCTCTTGGCATAACGACCGGGGCGTTTGGTGAGCCTGTGAATTTGTGATTGGGGATCATAAACTGGATAGCCATTTTGATTCCTGTGACCTAATTTAAGTTGATGTACTGGCTCATTCAGTACCCAATCACTTCGAACCAAGCCAATGATAGGGCTACCTTCCGGATATTTGGCTGTAGGCGGGTAAAAATTGAGATTCGAGGCACTTTCAGGCACATCAAATTGCCATCCTATCCAGATAATAGTTACACCCATTTTAAGGAGCAACCCGTCACCAAAAGCTGCCAGATTTTCGACATCTTGTATACTGCCTTCACCCCGTAAGAAATAGGAAGGTGTGAATTTTCTTCCTCGGTTGCTGACTTCTATCAATGCCAACTTTGACTGTTGTTGATCAAGTGGTTTGAGAACAACGAGATCAGCCATCGATCTGACCAATCCCTGATCGTCAGTGGTGGCCAAATCAATATCCACAATGGTTCTATTCACCCTTAATGAGGGATCTGTACCTAAGTGTACCCTGCCCCTTAATAATTCATAGGCTCCAAATTCTCCCCATCTCTTTCCATTCAAAACAGTGTCACGCTGGTGAATTTCGACTTCCAATACTCTCCCTTGTATACTACAAGACAAAGTGATGGCAATGATAACTGAAACCAAAGTTCTAAATAACATAGGCAATCATGTTGAGGACATCATTTTTCTCTTTTAAAAAAATAAATTCCTGGTAGCAGTAAGAGGGTCGTGGCCAGCACTCCAAGTACTGGCAGATCTGGTGCTACAACCTCCTCAGCTGCTACCATACTATCTGGTAGGAAATAGCTTACTACCAGCATGAAGGCATTGTTGGCAAAGTGGATGAATATAGGGACCCATAAATTACGGGTCCAGTAGTAAAGATATCCTAAAAACATTCCCAGTAGAAATCTGGGAATGAAACCTTCAAATTGTAAGTGAATGGCACTAAACAGGAGAGCTGTGATCCATACACTTAAGACTGGTTTTCTCAACAATCTATAACCATATTGTTGAATGATGCCGCGAAATATCAGCTCTTCGCCCAGAGCTGGTAGAATGGCGATCAAGACCAGATTGATCATGAGGTCACCTACATCATTCATCTGAAGGAGTGTCATGAGCGTGTCATTGGCTGATGCTTCCATATCATGTATCCATTCAGGTAGGGGAATGGCCTTGTTGATTTCAAAGCTGTATTGAATAAGGGGAAGAAGAAGGAAGAGCATAATCAGACTGATCATAAACCAGGAGATCCTTGGTGGCAATTGCAATCCCAAAAAAGACCAGATGTCCTTCTTATACCTTACCCATGAAAACGCGATCGCCGGCAGTATGAAAGTGAAGATGGTCATTATAAGTAACGACCATTTTAGCACAGGTCTAGATATTCCTGCATTGACTTGCCAATTTAGTGGGTCGATCCCACTGGCATGGAGTATTAAGGCTTGCAGCAATGAGCCAATCAGCATAGTGCCAATGAAGATCATTAAGAACCATAAGAACTCTTTGATCACTTCAGGTCTGCGGTAATACTGATTGTCTTCGAACCCCAAATTTGTATCTTTATTTTATGACGCGACTGAGTGTAAATATTAACAAAGTGGCCCTGATTCGCAATGCCAGAGGTGGAAATGTTCCCGATTTGTTGAAGGTAGCAAAGGATTGTGAGGAATTCGGAGCACAGGGCATCACAGTGCATCCCAGACCCGATCAAAGACATATTCGTTACGATGACATTGCCCCCCTTAAACAAGTAGTACAGACTGAACTCAATATCGAGGGTAATCCGACCGAACCTTTCTTAGCATTGGTTTGTGCCACCAAACCTGATCAGTGTACTTTGGTACCTGACCCACCAGACGCACTGACCTCAGATGCGGGATGGGATACTGTCGCACATAAGACTCAGCTCAGTGAAGTGATCTCAAGATTACATGAACACCATATCAGAGTCTCTCTGTTTCTCGACCCTGACTTGAGAATGGTAGATGGTTGCAAGGAAATTGGAGCGGATCGAATTGAGCTATACACTGGAAGTTATGCACGGGAATATCTGAAGAACCCGGAGCAGGCTATAGCTTCGTTTGTCGATACAGCCTCATTTGCATCGAGCCTAGGACTCGGGATCAATGCCGGACACGACCTCAATCTCAAGAACTTGCCATACTTCAATAAGCAAATACCCCAGCTGCTCGAGGTTTCCATCGGACACGCACTAATTTGTGACGCCATCTATTATGGGCTGCAGAATACTATCCAGATGTATCTTCATTGTTTATCATAACTGGCTGGAGGTCAATGTGGCACGGTTTGTGCCAAATGTAAGTCGTCATAGCTGTCCCATGCAGTGATGTGTTGACTACACATCAACATTCTATCTTTTAGAATCGGAAAGCAATTATGATCATACTTACATCACCGATTGATATTATTCATTCCGCATCATCCTATGTCTTGGATAGAATGGCCCAGAAACTGGATGCTAAGATTCTGTTTCACAATCAAAGACATACGGTGCAAACTGTTCATGCAATCAAGGAAATGTGTGAGGGTATGTCGATCTCTGGAGATTCACTAGCTCTTCAAATGGCTGCCTGGTTCCGGAATATTGGGTATACAGAAGACTGTAAGGATCCCCTCAATGCATCCATAGAGATCTTGCATGATTTTACCAAACAGGAAAACATCGATAGCTTTGACTTTGAAGAGGCCAGGCTCGGTATTCTGGCGACGAAAAATCTCGAAGAAGGTCATGGATTGAAAGAAGCCGTAATGCATGACGCCTATTGGTATTTTCTTTCTGCCTCAAACCACCTTGAAATGTGTGACCGGCTCCATGAGGAATGGGCAAATTTGGGTCAGGAATGGACCAACTCCGAATGGATCGAGTTCGTGAATGGGCTCTACAAGAAGGGACTTTATGTTTCAACATACGGCCGTCAAGTCTTAGAGAAGCGCAAACAGGTCAATTACTACATCTTTCTAAATAGATTGTATGGTACGGCCGTTTGAATTAATTTGTATGTTTTCTAATCGGGACTAGCGCAACACATTGATTTCCCCTCGATACGTTTTGTGATAACCTTGTTTGAATTTAATCTCAGCCAGAAAGAAAATCACTTCCGGTGATACAACTTGAGCTAGGACTGATTTCAAGCCTGGCAGGGGATTATTCGGTGACAATTCAGATCCTCTAAAAATCAATGTGCCCCGGTGATCGAATATTTGTAGAGAATGGATAGATTGAATCAGATCCAGTCCGTCATAGATCAACCAGTCGTCGTTTAAACCGTCTCCGTTTGGTGTAACCGCATTGGGGATATAAAATAAATCTCGTTCGCTTACACTGACTTCGACATCACGGACCACTACACAGCCATCATTGCGTCGCAAAGTAAAACGATACACTTCACTGGTCGTTGGGTTTACCTCAAATGATAAGCAATGACAGATTTCGCCCTTCCGATTCTGCCAAGTAAAAGATGTGCTAAGATGGTCGTCCGGTATTTGTGCATTTACTTGTACAATTTGCCCCCGTTTAATCGTGGTGTCTGGAGAAACTGATACCAATGAGGTTGAGGATGTGATTTCGATCGATTCTTCATAGATGCATCCCATGGTGTCTCTGACCCTTAAGGTATGGGTGCCAATATCAATCATTAAATCCGTTGGGGTAGAATTTATCGACCGATCATCTAGAGTAATCACATAGGGTGGATTTCCTCCCAGCACTCCCCTCAATTGTAGCTTGGATCCACCCAAATCCTCGCATGGGGATGAGATGACGGTGTAATCGACTCCGGAAATAAAGTTCTCAGGTACGGTAATTGCCCGGCTGACAGAACATTGATCATCAGAGACTGTGACTTCGTACGAACCGGTCGCCAGATGATCGATAATATAAAGCCCATCATATTGATCATGATTCCAATCAACCTGTGTTGCCCCTTGTTGATCTTGAATCTCTAACCCTATGAAACCTGAAGCCTGGCCACAGGCCGATGGTTCGATAGTGACAATTAGATCCAGCAGACAAGCATCCGATGGCAATACACTAAAAGAATCAACTAAGACACACCCCAAATCATCAGTCAATGTCACTTGAAAGCTGCCCGGAGACAGTCCCTCAATCTCGCTTCCTTGATTTCCATTTGACCAGAGGAATTTGTAGGGTCTCTGTCCGCCTAAAGGTGCCAGCAGTATAGCGCCATCCGATGCTCCTGGAGTGGTCTCGTGATGAACCTCCGATGTTAATCGCAGACTATCTGGATCGATGATCTCAAAGGGCCAAGTATGGCTGCAACCTGTAGCATCACGGACAGTAACGCGGTAATTTCCTGCTTTAAGTGATTCAGCACGAATGGATTGGAGGGTTGAATCATGACTCCATTCCGTCTCAACCGGAAAGACCGCTCCAACCACGATAATCTCAGCATATCCCGTAGCTGTACCTGCACAATTGGGGTCCTGCGCGACCAGGCTGGATAATAATGTACACTCTGCACCATTAACCACTGTAGTAGCTATTTGATGGCAACCTTGATCATCCGTGATTGTCACTGAGTACCTCCCTGGTTTCAGGTTGCCAACACTATCCGACTCCGCTCCATTGCTCCAATTGTATGAGAATGGTGGTTGACCTCCAGACACCTGAGCTTTGATCCAGCCATCCTTGGCCCCTGGATTACTCTCATCTGCAGCATCGAGGGTGATATTGAGACTTTCACCCTCTTCAATAGTGTACATCAGGATAAGGTCGCAATCCGATGGATCAGTAATCGTGACACTGTAAATACCACTGTGTAATTGATCTGCAATCGAATCACTAATGGCAAAGTCGTGGCTCCAGCGGTAGGTAAAAGGTCCATTCCCAGCCAAGATCTTCACGTATGCCTTTCCATCCTGGCCATCCAAGCAGCTTACCCCCTCAGTACCGATCTCTCCCATTATGCTACAGGATTGCAACGGGACCTCAAAGGTGTCTCTGAGGCTGCAGCCTCCTGCATCTTCTATACCTACCCAATAGGTTCCAACACCTAGTTGATTGATTGACGCGGTGATCTCGCCAGTGTTCCAAAGGATGTTGTAGGGAGGAAGTCCACCGGAGATCATTAAACTGATGGAACCACTAGCATCATCACTAAATTTCACCGGATTAATCTCAACATTTAAGGAAATAGCTGATGGTTCATCAACAAAAAATGAATCAACCGTTTGACAACCGCTGGCATCAGTAATAGTTACACTGTAAGCACCTAAAGTAAGTCCAGTAGCTACAGATTGAGTCAAAGAGGTATTGTGACTCCAGCTGTACTCCAAAGGCTCGGTACCTCCTTCCACACCGATGGTCACCTGACCGGTTGAATCTCCCTGGCAGATAATATCTTGGGTGACTGCCATGGTTTCTAAGGCACATTTGCCTGCATCGACTTCAAACGAATCGATAAACTGGCATCCTTGCACATCGGTAATTGTGACCTGGAAGATACCCGCTGTCAGATCTTCAATCCCTGAAGTAGTTAGACCAGATGCCCAAAGAAACTTGTATGGAGGAATTCCGCCCTTGACAATGAGCTCAATTGATCCATCACCGGCACCTCGTGTGGTCTCGGTTTGAATTTTTTGGGTGACAGACAGTTCTTGTGGCTGCTCAAGGTGTACGGCAATTGAGTGTGAGCATTTATCCTCATCTTCGATCGTTACCCAATAGGTACCAGCACTCAAATTCGTCACTTTTGCACCAGAAGCAAGAGCATCGTGTGACCACCGAAATTGATATGGAGCACTGCCGCCATCGACAGTTACCCCTATATTTCCAGTTGAATCTCCGTGACATAGGATATCCATAGTGGATATATCCGTTTGAAGGCCGCAGCCTGCTGAAATGGTCAGACTAGTATCCGTAGAGCATCCATTTTGATCGGTTATCGTTATCGAATAGGCACCGGGTGCTAGATCTTCAACTTCTAAAGTGTTTAGACCATGGCTCCAATTGATCGAAAAGGGTGGCATACCCCCAGTGATGCTGATGGCTACTGTACCATCATGATGACCCATTTTTGTCTCATGTTGGATGTCTAGATCGAGGGTTATTGGTATGGGATCGCTGAGGGTGACTTCTCCTTGAGAAATACAGTCATTCCGGTCCTTTACTGTAAATAGGTAAGTATCAGATTCAAGCCCTGTTACATATGAAGGGTCATCAAAATCAGCGATGCCATCCATATTCCAGTCATATTTGAATGGAGCGGTACCCGAGGTAATTTCTAATTTGATCGAACCATCGTTCGAACCTGAACAAAATGGGTCTGTTGACCATACATCGACTACTGGATCCTCGAATACTTCGATGGTTGTTATGGCCTCCATCAGACATTGACCAGGATCTGGTTTGAAGGTGAGTTCGTAGAATCCTGAAAGATCTGACGGATCAAAGTGATTATTGCTGATTGCTGAATGACCGCTCCATAAACCTGTGATGCCACCAATGTCCTTTGGTAAAGGGTACGGAGGCGCTGACATGCAGAGTCCCGGTAAATTCGGCGGTAAGAGGGTCTCCTGGTCATTGACCAACATGGTTAAAGTGGCGGGCAATGCACATTGACCTGGTTCTGGGTTGAAAGTCAGAAGGATTGATCCTGCCTCTACACCTGGATCGAAGGTGAAGCCCATAACTCCAGTACCTGCCCAGGAACCGGTAATACCATCTTGAGTGGAAGGCAAATCCACCGGCTGATCTTCGATACAAAAGTCTTCGATAGGAGTGAGGGAGGGCTCCTCCGCTGGCTGAATGTCGATTGACAAGGCATGTACGAGTGCGCATTGACCGGGATCGGGAGTAAAGGTGATCATCTGCAGACCTTTCAGACCGGTGGGATCCAAATGATCATTCAAGACACCGGGTCCCGACCAGTTTCCTTTTATACCGCCTTGCGTGCTCGACAGTGGTATGGGTGGATCTAGGGTACAGGGATCTCTTATGGTTTGTAATTGCGGTTTTATACCGGGATCTATATTCACGGTCAATTCGCCAGGTAATGCACACATACCTTGATCGGGGGTAAAGGTGAGGACGATTGATCTCATCAGTTCGCTGGGATCCAATAAGTTGTCAGTAACCCCACTGCCGGCCCAAGTACCGGTGATGCCGTCCTGCACCAGAGGCAATTCAACCGGCGTGTCTTCATAGCAAAGGTCTGCGATCGGTACTAGTGTGGGGATGTATGCTGGTTGAACTTCGATGGTCAAGGAATTGACAAGAGCACACTGACCTTGGTCCGGGGTGAAGACAAGCAGCTGAATACCTATGAGGCCAATGGGATTAAAACTGTTGTCAGCGACTCCTGGTCCCGACCAGTTTCCATAGATGCCCTCTTGAAGGGGGGACAGGGAAATGGCCGGATCAATCGAACAAGGATTGTCTAGCGGCTGTAAAAGTGGTATTTCAGCTTCTTTTACGTGAACGGATAAATCATTGGATAAAGCGCATTCACCAGGAATGGGAGTGAAAGTAAGGGTAATGATGCCAATCTGAATACTGGGATCAAAGTAGTTGCCGGTGACCCCAGGACCGCTCCAGGTTCCACTGATACCGTCCTGCTCTGCAGGCAGCTCCACCGGCTGGTCTTCAAAGCAAAGGTCAGCCATTGGAGTTAAGGAAGGGATATGAGCCGGTTGCACATCTATGCTGATTACGTTGGCGATGGCACACTGACCGGCATCAGGCGTGAAGGTCAAGGTCTGTGTACCACTGAGGCCGGTAGGATCGAAACTGTCATTGGTGACACCGGGTCCTGACCATTTTCCAGAGAACCCTCCCTGAGTATTGGATAGAACGATAGGTGGATCAAGTGCACAAGGGTCATCAATAGGCTGGAGCGGTGGTGTAGCTTCAGGTTGAACATAGATTGTCAAACTGTTGGGCAGGGCGCATTCCCCGGGATCGGGAGTAAACAATAGCACATGATCACCCTCCATAAGAGAGGGATCGAAGATGTTGTTGGCTACACCAGTTCCACTCCAGCTGCCTGTAAAACCATCTTGAATTTCATCAAGAGTCACCGGCTGATCTTTTTGACACAGGGTATCTATATCAACAGCAGAGAGTGGTACCGGCAATGCTGCTTGATTGGATTTGGGCACAATGATGTTGTGGAGGAAGGTGTCACAACTCATCGTCTGATCATCGGACACAGTAACGTGGTAAGTTCCGGCTGATAGCCCGGTGGGATCCTCATGGTTTCCAATAGCTGAAGGCCCATCCCATTGATAGGTGAACGATCCTGAACCCCCGAAAATACTGAGGTCTATGGAACCCGTGGCCATATTGCTGCAATGTGGTGGATGTATTGCATCCACAGAAATGATCGGGGGAACCTTTTTAGCTAATGTAACTTGGTCATGATAGTCACAGCTTGGATCAGAAGTTACTCGGACAACAATATCGTAAATGCCCCCTTCTAATCCCAAAAACTGATGATGCGTGAAAAAATTACTGCCATTGTCGATTGAGTACTCCAGACCATTTCCAATCGCTCCGATTACGATCAAACCATTATCGTTGCTACATTCCAATGGGGGTGAAGATGAAATGTTGGGCACAGGCGGCATCATTGATTGATTAATAACCATCCAATGATGAAAACCCAGATGACTAAAGTCACTGGCTGAATAAGAAGTCCACTCGGTGGTAAGAGTGGGGAACGAACAGCCGCCAGGATTATTCCTAGTTCCTGATAAAATACAAGCCTTACGCACCAATACCTGATCCTTGGTGGAATTGCCGCCTGAGGACCAAGAATCTCCCGGATCACAACCAATGTTACCGATAATGTCGATGGTGGAAGTGTTTCGTTTCAACACGATCGCATCGTTCCCATTGAAGCTGGCAATACCAGGAAATACCATGTTGCTTTTAGTGGTGATTGCATTATCCGCCATCGGATGACTTAGAACAAAAACATTGCCCGCACTGATTTGACCAGCAAGAGAAAAGGAAAAGGATGGAGCTGGATTGCCATTATTATGAATGTCGATGGAATAACTACCCAAATTGATATCAGAGGATGACGGATTATGGATTTCAAGGCCCTTGTTGTTGCCACTACCTTCGATGTATTCAGAGAAATACAGTTCATTCTGACCAACAATGGACAAAAAGCCAACACACCATACGGCGCCACACATGGCGATTTTCTGCGCTGACTGATGGGCTAATCGGGTAAAATTAGGAGAGTACGGGTTTTGTCTGGGTGGGGGTGTCATGGTTTTTCTTGATGATTGGTACTGCCTATGGGTTTAACCCCTATTTTTGCAGCACTTTAAAACAGTGATCAAGACTATGTCAACGCAATTAAGCGAGCAGGAACTGGTGCGAAGAGAAAACCTCCAGAAGGTCAGAGAGCTGGGCATTGATCCCTACCCTCCAGTTCATTATAAAGTTAACGAGTTTGCAGCGGATATCAAAGCGAATTATGTTGATGGAAGTGAAAACTATAACGATGTCATACTGGCTGGACGCCTAATGATGAAACGCGTGATGGGTAAAGCATCATTTGCAGAATTGCAAGACAGCACAGGGCGAATTCAGATCTATGTATCGCGTGATGACATCTGCCCCGGGGAGGATAAGACCCTGTATAATCAGGTTTTCAAGAAATTGTTAGATATCGGTGATTACATAGGAGTAAAGGGTTACGTTTTCCGTACTAAAGTTGGGGAGATCTCAGTTCATGTCAAGGAGCTTCAGCTATTGAGTAAATCGCTCAAGCCCCTCCCGGTCGTAAAGACAAAAGTTGATGAAGAGACTGGTGAAAAGACCACTTATGATGCGTTTACTGATCCAGATCTGCGGTACCGTCGGCGATACGTCGATCTCGTAGTGAACCCGGAGAATCGCCGGATTTTTGAAGCACGTGCAAAGCTGATTTCAGAGATGCGAAAGTATTTTGATGAGCAGGGATGGTTGGAAGTGGAAACACCGGTTCTACAACCTATACATGGAGGTGCTGCAGCTCGTCCTTTCAGTACCCATCACAATACGCTCGACATGGATCTTTACTTGCGTATCGCCAATGAGTTGTATTTAAAGCGCCTCATCGTGGGTGGTTACGATGGGGTTTATGAGATTGGAAAGATGTTTCGAAATGAGGGAATGGATCGCACCCATAATCCAGAATTTACTTCCATGGAGATCTATGTTGCTTATAAGGATTATGAGTGGATGATGGAAATGGTTGAGCAACTCTTGCATCGCATTTCACTAGCGGTATTGGGTAGTGCAAAAGCAAAAGTTGGTGAACATGAAATTGATTTTACACCGCCCTTTCGGAGATTAAGTATGCTAGATGCGATTGAGGAGTATACAGGAATTGATCTAGAAAATCGGGACGAAGAAGAGCTGCGGCAGATATGCAAGGACTTACATATTGAGATAGAGGCATCGATGGGTAAGGGAAAATTGATTGATGAGATCTTTAGTGAAAAGGTCGAGGACCATCTTGTGCAACCTACCTATATCATCGATTATCCAATCGAAATGACTCCCTTGGCAAAAAAGCACCGGTCCAAAGAGGGGTTGGTAGAACGTTTTGAATTGTTTATCCATGGTAGTGAAATTGCCAATGCATATACAGAATTAAATGACCCCCTGGATCAACGAGCCCGGTTTGAAGACCAATTACGACTTGCCCAGCGTGGCGATGATGAAGCTATGGCATTAGATTATGATTTTTTGAGGGCCATGGAATATGGAATGCCACCCATGAGTGGATTGGGAATCGGCATTGATCGACTTACCATGTTGCTGACTGACCAAACTTCAATTCAAGAAGTGATTTTCTTCCCTCAGATGAAGAAAGAAAAATCGGATTAAGGCTACAGATTTTCGATCAGATGATGATGTGATTTATATTGATGCGAGAACAGACTGACTCCCCTTTACCCGTTGCCCAAGTTGGACTTCGATCTTTGTAGAGGAGGGAATGAGCACATCCACCCTTGATCCAAATTTGATGAATCCCAACTCACCTCTTTTCGTTACTACATCGCCGACTTCCGGATAGCAAACAATCCTTCGTGCCATGGCACCCGCAATTTGTCTCACCAGCAGCCGGGACCCGCTATTATCTTGATAAACCACCGTGGTTCTTTCATTATCACTTGACGACTTTGGATGCCAAGCGACCAAGTACTTTCCAGGATGATACTTTTTGTAGATAATTTCCCCGGATATCGGATGCCAATTTATATGCACATCAAGGGGTGACATGAAAATTGAGATTTGCAGACGCTTGTCATTGAAGAACTCATCATCCTGCACTTCTTCTATAGCGACAATCTTTCCATCAGCCGGAGCTATGATTTCCTCTGGTCTTGATGCAGGCATTGGCCTTCGTGGATTGCGAAAGAAATATAATACAAGCAAGAACAAGATGACCAGGCTCACTGCTATTGGCATGGACCACCACTGATTAGCCGGACCTACAAGATAGATGGCTCCTGAAATGATGATGCCAATAATCGCAATCGTGCGATAGCCCTCTTTGTGAATTCTCAACATTGGCACTGAAACTACCTTTATAATAAATTAACGACGCTAAGATAATTAGGTATTTCGGGACTAATGCATATTCGTGAGGATCTATAGGACTCTCTTGTTTTCACTTGGTCAAGACCAGAGCAAGAAGAGTAAAGCTGCAAAAGGCAGACTAAATAGTAATGAATCAAGCCGGTCCAGCATTCCACCATGTCCCGGAAGGAACACTCCGGTATCCTTGATGTTTTTCTTTCTTTTGAAAAGAGATTCAATCAAATCGCCATAGCTTCCAGCTATAGACATTACTGCGGCCAGTATAATCCATTGCCACCAATTAAATCCCCCCATGATCTTCCAGAGAATAATTGCAGTGATCAAGGAACAAACCCAGCCAGCAATGGTGCCCTCCCAGGTTTTGTTAGGGGAAATGGCGGGAGAAAATGGCTTTTTACCATAGGTTCGTCCAAAAAGATATGCCATTGTATCATTCACCCACACAAAAAGCAGAATAGCCAAAATAATACCTGGTCGGTAAAACCCTTCCCATTGAGCTATGGCCAATAACAGCGATAATGGAACCGCAATATAAAGTGTGGCCGGCACTACCTGAAAGGTGAAAATGAATGGATCCTTCTTTTGGCTAAATCTGAGCAATAGTAAGATCCCAAAAATGATGGATAAGAAAATCGCGTATTTCACTGGCACAGTGATTCCTCGATCGATAATCAGCCAGACCAGTCCAAAGTACATTGCCATCGCCAGGGAAGTGGAAATGAGCAAGCTTCTACCTTCCAGGTTCTGGATTTTAAGGTATTCCAAAACGGTGAGAAGACAAAGTGCACCGATGATCAGAGAGCCCATAATAGGACCTAAATAAATTGGCAATAGTAGTGCCAATCCAAAAAAAAGAGCTGTAATAACCCGTTGTAGAAAATCGGAAACGTGCAAACTAATGGGTTGAATTTGCTGCAAAAGATAACAAAAGCATGAAAACCGGCAGATCAGCACTCCTGATCAATAAAATGTAGAAATGTACAAACCAAGACCTAAGACTAGACAAAGATCTCTAAAACTCTGCGCTTTCCCTATCTTTCGCTAATAACGTTATGTCTGGTATAGATCAAACCGGTCACATCATTGCACCTCCTGATCTGGAGCAAGTACTCTGTGAATTGAGTCAAAACCAGAGTAAAAAGATCCTTGCCAGGTCACATTACAGTGTTTACCTCTTCAAACAGCATCAGATGCCAACACTGATGACGGAGATTGGACGGTCAAGGGAACATACCTTCCGAATGGTTGGTGAGGGAACAGGATTACCCTGTGACATTGATCATTATGATGAACACTATTTTCAACTTTTGATTTGGGATGATGAATCTGATTGTGTCGTTGGAGGATATCGCCTAGGGCATGGTGCAAGTATTTTCAAAAATTATGGCGTGCAAGGGTTCTATGTCCATAGTCTTTTCCATATTGATCCACAGATATTCCCTGTTTTAGAGCAAAGCTTGGAACTAGGGAGATCTTTTATTGTTCCATCATACCAAAAGAAACCTTTTCCCTTATTTTTACTTTGGCAAGGTATCCTGCATTTTTTAAATGGTCATCCTGAAATTCAATACCTTATTGGACCTGTAAGTATTAGTAAATATTATTCAGATATTTCTCGGAGCATTATTGTTAGCTTCATCAAAAAATATTGTTACAACCATGATTTGGCTAAGTTCTTTTCACCTCGAACTGACTTTCATCCATGCCTGGGTAGTATTGACTTAGATCGCACATTTGATAGTTTAGCCCCGGAATTATCGGATTTGGAATATTTTCTAAATACTATTGAACCAGAGCATATTAAAGTGCCGGTCTTATTAAAACAATATGCAAGGCAAAATGCTAGGTTTCTGGGATTTAACTTGGATCCCAGCTTTTCGCATGCATTGGATGGTTTGATGTTATTGGATCTGAGAGATCTGCCAAAGCGTACTCTTGAGAATTTGCGAAAAGAATAAGTTTTGAGATATATTAATATCTGATTTTTTGTGATTCCTCAATGGAGTTTTCTTTAGTTTAACAAGCCAATTTGCATTCGATCTGTATATGATTCATTGGGTAAGGGCGGGATTGCGGTTGCTGTTTTTTGCTTTGGCACTCACTCTCTATTTGGGCCGCTATTTTACGAAGGCCATTTTTATGGGAATGGATCTTGACCGGGGTCTTCGATTACGGCAGGAGTTTATCAAGTTATTATTGCATTTTATGGGTATCCAGATATCGCAGAAAGGTCTTGTGCCTGACAAAGCAGGAGTCATTGTCAGTAATCACCGCAGTTATATCGATCCATTGGTGGTTCTTAGTCGCATTAGAGCATTACCAGTCGCCAAGGAGGAGGTGCGGAGTTGGCCGATGATCGGAATAGGGCTGCGTGCATCGGGTGTTTTTTTTGTGAATCGAGAGAATGCGGACAGTCGAAAGAGAACCCGGGAAAATCTTGTTCAAGTGCTATTACGGGGATATAGTATCTTATTGTACCCTGAGGGTACAACCCATGTTAACTCTCTTACGATTGATTTTAGGCCGGGAGTATTTAAGGAAGCAGTTAAGATTAATGCTGAAGTATATCCCGTGGCGATTGCCTACCGATATCTAGAGGATGCCTGGGTTGGTGATGATACTTTTTTACGGCACTTCTTTGCTAGGTTCGGCTATCGGAAGATGCCCATCAGAGTAAGTTATGGACCGGCATTACAAGCAGCAGATTCGGAGCTGCTGAGACAGAGGGCGCGACAATGGATTGATGCCGAACTTCAGGTTTTACAGGAAGGTTGGTCAGATTTCAGCAGAATTACTCAGTAATGGACAAGCTTTGGACATGCCTATATCCCTACTTGCCGTATTTTTACACTGATGAAGGGTTGGGGGTATAAATGGTTGGGTTTCTTGATGGTGCTCGTGTTAATTTTTGCCATTGGAAGAATGGAACGCTGTGCTTTTCGATATAACCATGAAGAGGTCATTAATCAACTGAACAGCTTGGGTGATGGACTTGCAGTATACAATCATGACCCAGGAATAGCAAACAAGTTACATTATTTCCAAGTCGGTGGCGACACCACAAAACCATATGTTGTGTTTGTACATGGATCGCCGGGATCTATGTGGGACTATCGAGATTATTTGCTGAGCGGTAGATTGAGGACAATTGCCAATCTAATATCTGTTGACCGACAAGGGTTTGGCTATAGTCAGTTTGGTAGAGCGGAGGGGTCACTAATATCACATGCTGATCAGCTGGCAGAAGTTATAGGCGCATCATGTGCCAATAGCAAAGTTCTTTTGGTGGGACATTCTCTCGGCGGACCAGTAGTTTCCAAAGCCATCATGGAATACCCGGAGCTGGCAAATGGGATGATTCTAATTGCGCCGTCGATTTCGCCAGCAGATGAACCACCTAATGGGTGGCGCAAATTGATTAATTTTCCGGTGTTCAGATGGTTAATTCCACCGGCATTAAATGCTTGCAATCAAGAAATCATTCCCTTGAAAAGAGAACTCCAACAAATGGTAGGTGGCTGGTCAAAGATAAGGCAACCCGTGACTGTAATTCAAGGTACAGCAGACCGATTGGTACCCATGCAAAACGCACTATTTGCGGAAAAAATGTTGGTTGACAATCGATATTTCAAAAAGATCATGCTCGAAGATGCTAACCATTTTATTCTCTGGTCAGAAGTGGATCTCATTGTTTCAGAGATCGCCAATATGATAGAGATCGTTCATAATTTATCTGGCAAGTAGATGCTTCTTGACATCCTGAATTAGCGGACCAGGCATTAGAAAGTTTCTGAAGTCTATAATTTTGTTTGGTTCAACAAGACAACGGCCAATTGCACGAGAGCTAAAGCAAAAAATAGGATTCCCACTGCTCGATCAACATAACGGGCTATAGCTTGAATCCGACTGTTTAGAAACTTAGCTAACCAAGTATAAATTAGAAAAACCAGGAGTGCACCAATCGCGGCGCCGACGCTAAACCACAGGATTTGCAGTGGATAGCTAAGATGCATTTTCGAAGATTCTAACATCGTACCAATGAGGACCCAGTAGGGGATAATCAACATATTCATGAAACCAATGACCGTTCCATGAAGGAAATCATGGTAGTATAATTTATCATGGATCTTTGATTTTAAGACTAATTTCTTCCTTTTGCGAGATAAGTGAAATACACCCAATGCCAAGAAGATGCCAATGCTGATCACTTTGATCCAATGACTGAGCAAGAGGGATGAAATAAAGAAATGCAAAAATTTCAATCCAATGTAGGTGTAGAAGAACTCGGGAATGGTAGCTCCCAAGGAAACAGCAACCCCTGCAGGGATCCCTCGAAGAATCGTTTTTTGCATGACCGTAAGTGTTATCATGCCGAGGGGAACTGATCCAACGAAGCTTAGGGCAAGGCCAGTGAGGAAATAGAATCCCATAGATACTTCAAGAGATGTTTAATGAAGCGCGTTGTTTTTGGCGGGCATTGCGCATATATCGAAAATACCTTGCCACACTTCCTCTTGCTTCTTTCCATGACATGGATTTCACACCCCTTTGAGATTGTATTTTACTAATACTGTAGATGATCTTCCAATGCTGGTAGATGTCAGAATAGGCCTTTATTATGGAATATTCCGGATCATAAATATGAGCCGGTTCACTGGCTACGCCATTAAATTCCATGATGGCGTAGTTTTTATCTGCCTCCAGATCGGCAATTGATTTACACTTGAGATCAAAGCGTCCGTAATAGATCCCATCCAAATTTTGCCCTAAGTTATTGATGACATTGGTTAGATCTTGATTGATAAGATGATTGCCATTCAAGAATAAGGTGCCTCGGCAATGGTTTCCTATAGGTTCAACTATGTATTTCTGGCCCTTAGGAATAATTTTCCTCAGTAGATAAGGCTTTTCTCGCTCGAGTCGAGGCAATTGCAGCAGAGCACGCTTATTTACTTGCATCAATGTGGAAATGGTCGACCTCCCATCTCCGGTTACCGCTAAATGTTTCTTTATGCACACGGAGGTAATTTGCCCATTTCTTTCACCTGGTATCCGGTAGTAGAGAATACTCAATTCGCAAGGGTAGTCGATATACTCTTGAATAATGATATTGACTTTTACCGCTTCGAGATAGCTTTCTAATTGTTCGAAATTGTGGATTTTCTCAACCATAAATCCTCTTTCACCCACATCGGGCTTGACAATTAGGGGATAATGGAAGTTTTGGTCCTCAAGTTTACGCTTTATAAAATTTACATCCAATTCAGAGGCACTAAAGAAGATCGTTTTGGGGATGCTGCTTTCTGGGAACCGTCGTAGAATGTTTATTTTGGATTCTCCCAATACACCTCCAGTTTCGATGACAGGGTTTACGGTACTAAAGAAAAACAGATTTCCTCGTCTAGCTCCAAAGTAGAGCCAGAACACTATGGTTGGAACATTGGTTACGTACACTGGCCAGAATTCCCAATGGAAAAGTCGAGTCAAAAAGTTTCTCATGACGATTCGCCAATGCACTTTATGAGGAAGGACCTACGATTTCTGAACGATGTTGGATGGTCGACGGTGCTACTCCAAAATTTGCAGGAAGTGAAATGTGTGGAGCAATCTGATGCAGTCCAATTTTAATAATGGCCAGATGATGTATGGTGTGCTCGAGATTGTACATCAACTCTCTACCAATCGTCGAATCAACCCCTGATCGAACCAGCACGGATTGAAGTAGAATCGATTGGTCACTTTTATAATCTTGCAACTGCTCTAAAATTTGGACTATACATTCTGATGCATAGTAAGGGTCAGTCTCGAGTCGAATATCTCGCTTACGAAGATCATAATTGACTGATCCAGTGGACTTATGCTTCCAAAGCAATTGGTAGAATTCTATAAAATGTCGTGTATGCTGCCCAATAGAACTCAGTGATAATATTTCAATGGGACTCTTGTAAGCTAGTGCATCGATTTGAGATAGGTAAAATTTCGCATCCTCTAGCACTGCTCTGGTCCTGGCCAAGAGATCCATAAGATTAATTTTATCTGCCGAAACTAAGGGTTTTGTCATTATAATTGAAGACGATTGTTGGTTCTAAAATGACATTTATGGCAATTCGTCTATCTATAATGAGGATTAGTTTGTCAATCAGCTTGACCTGCCGATGGCTTTTGCCTGTTTCCACAAGTTGGGTTCTCCTAGTCCCAACAATGGCTCAAAGGTCCGTAGGTTACCAGTCACAATTTGGTTTAGGGATACAACAATACCCTACAGGCTTTCTTTTCACGGTCATGGGAGTATATGCGATGAACGAGCAAACTGATTTTGAAGTGAGAATTGGATACAATTTAGTCAGACACGGTAGCGCAGGTGTGCACGAAGACGAACGTGGAGGAGGCTGGGGTGGTTCATTGGCGATCTTTAAGAGGGCCATAGCTCGCTATCCGAGGCTGTCCTTGGGTCTCCGAACCGACCTCTGGTTTAACCAAATTGATTGGAAAGATGATATCCAATCTGCAAATCCCCAATTTGGCCATACCGATGCTATCGTCTTCCAGCCTACTCTGGTTGGCCATTACGTCATTGAATTAGGTGATCATTTTACACTCGTTCCCAGCCTGGCTCTGGGTGCAGAAATCAATCTCCGTGAAAGAGGCGGAGAAGTAGGAGAGGGTCCCATTTTATTGTGGGGATTCCAATTCTTTAGATCTTTTGAAACTGATTACTAATGTTTTATCATTTGCGAGTTCGTATGGTGATCAGTCAGTCAGGGGTAGTTCAGCACTAAGCGTCTTGCCTGTAATCAGACTTCTTACTTCCAGGTGCATCGCCTTTTCACCTTTTTCAATCATACTGATGCTCACAGTCCTAACTTTGTCTTGCCGGTTCATTACGAGATCATTTTCTTCGTCACCTTGACCAGCATATTGGTGAAAGTTCCAGATGGATTCTAAGGTAACCAGATCATCTTTTGCCCACCATTGGTCAAACCAAGCCGTGCGACGATGCTGCCATACGTCGTTGTACAAGGTGCAGGAAGCCCACAGGTGTTGAGCGTGAGGATCCTTTTCCCTAAGATGTTTTTCGACACCATCCCAGCGAAACTCGTACAGTCGCCCGTCTTCAAAGGCGATCATTGTGAAAGGCTCGATATCTTCAAGGTTTATTTCTTTAAAATAAGAAACAGCGGAAGGATAATGATAAAACCGGAGTGCAATGATACCTCGGCTTAGACGATAAGAAGCGCTGGTTTTATGGGGTACAAAGGCACCATTCATCACACAAAAAGCCCTCCCTTGATCAGATGTAGAAAGATGTGTTCCACCAGCAGCCTGATCTTGCGGATACATAACCCATTCGTCTCCTATCTTCTTGGTAATTATTTTCTTGGCGTACCGATTCGGTCGTACATCCCGATTTTGAGTCAAAATAAATCGATCTTTAGCAAAGGGAATATATGTAATGGTGCACATGTGCTAAAAGTAAAAAAGAAAATACCTAGGAGAGAGTGTTTAGTATTTCGAAATGACATAAGTAGAAAAGGAATTTTGGTGCAGTGCAGTGTACAGGATATGGAGAAAAGGTATTGGCAAGTTTTTCTATTCACTTATTCCCTTCAATATTGGCCTTTTTTTTGTGCCTCGTTAATGATATAAATCGAAGCCATAAAATCCGGAAATTAGATGAAAAATGGCAGGAAGAGGCTCCTTAGTACTGTCTCGAAAGAATCATTTCACAGGCTGATTTTCCAAGAATTGTTCCCAGTCTACGAAAAGCACTTGCCAATCCAGAAAGGTGGCTGATTCGCCGGTAAGGTTGATCTTTTCAGCTACCCAGGGAAGAATCTTTTGACTGATATCTCTACCATTCTTATCCTTCAACAGATAGTATTGAACTTGCTTGGTATCGGTACGTTCGTACCTAAAAACCGGTGGAATACCACCACTGATGCAACGGATAGCACAACTTTTATGGACCTTGCCTTCTCCGGGTTTCATCACCCCGAAGTAACATTTCGAATCGAGAATTTCTCCCCTTACTGCAGTGGGTATTCTTGCAGATAGTTGAGGCAATTCATTGTTTTGTGATCCTACTTTTACCAGGGACCGTTCTTGATCTGTAAGCTCTAGCAGAGTTTTCCCATCCCCATAGATTAGGCTGCCGAGTACTGTAATTTGCCTGCCCACAAGGTCCCCATGTTGTTCCATCATTTTTTCCATGATTCCTCCAGCACCCCATTTACCGTAGCCTACTAAGAGGATATTGGATGAGAGTGAGTCTGGCAGGATGCCTGGTTGGATGGATAACATCGGCACCGGTTGGTCATAATAAACTCCGGTAACTTGAGTCGATTTACCAAATTCGAAAGTGAAATCATTGTAGGGTTTTTGAAGGAGAGCTACCAGCAATACCAGAAGAATGATGGCAGAGCATAAAAGAGCTAATATTTTCTTGAGAAATTTATCGGTGGAGGGCGAAACCATTTCTGACCAACCAACATAAAAGGGGCTTTTCTTCTGCATGGTCGATTAATCTTTGTAATGGATAGGAGAGACAGGAGTGCCTTCGGGCAGTGGTCCAGGATGTATCCAGATATCCCCATCAAGAAATCTAACCCGGTAAGTTGACAATTTCTCTTCATAGGGCGGCGGGGATTGACCATTTTCAGGAAAGTATTGGTAACCATGCCAAGGACAGGTGATACAACCATCAATGATTTGCCCTTCTCCCAAAGGACCCATTTGATGGCGGCATATATTGCTTACTGCTGATAATTTACCATCGTATTTAAAAAGTGCAATATCCTCCCCCTGGATTAAATAGGAACGACCGCAGCCGTCTTGAATTTCATCAATCCTGGCAACTTTGTAAAAACCCTCTTCACCAAGACTAATTTTTTGCTTTTTCTTGCTTTGGAGTAGGCGCCAACCGGAAAGTAGATGTAATCCTGTTATGATCGTAAATCCGAGGATGAGCAGCAGCCAAAATAAAGTCTGTGCTTCGTATTGCAAGGTACCCAGAGCCACATGAACCACAACCAGGAAGTACGCGAGATAAACCATCATATGCAGCGATTTCCAAATTCGGGGAGACAAATTCTTCAACCAAAAATCGTGGCTGGATGCGGCCATTAGGAGGAGTATGATCAGTGCCAAAAATCCCAAAATCTGAAAAGGAAATTCGTTGAGGCTGGCATAGTTGGTATTGCTGGTAAATACACTCAATATCGCATTGGTGTCACCAAGCAAGTGAAACTGCACCACAGCAAAGGCACTGTGCACAAGAGCAAACAGAAACATGGTAACTCCCAGGTGCCGTCGATTATACAATAATGGTAAAAAGCGCGGATCGAGGCGACAAAGTGGCCCAATGCATAAAATAATATGGAGTAAAATAAATGCGGTGAGGGCAGATGCTCTGATGATCAATGTTTCGATGGTGATCGTTGGATGAACAATCAATGTTGTGCCAATGTATGTAACCAATATCAATAAGACAAGAATTGCGACAGCCAGGTCATAGCGCTTTTTTTGTCGATTCCAAATCACAGGCTGGTATGAAAGACCCATAATATCTACAGTATAACCATCCAAAAAAATAGACCCAGAATCAGAATAATGCCCCAAATAATGATATGCCTCTCTCTTTGGTTAGGAGTCATTGTTCTCTTTTATCCAGTAATACCATTTGCTCAGTAATATTGGCCAGAATAAGATGATACCTGGTGCAATAAGTACTTTAAAAATCATTGAGACTTCACCAGCGTTTTGATCAACTTTGCTCAGACCTTTGGCAAGCAGAGCAATTAGGAAAGCCAAACCTCCAGTCAGGTAGGCTGCCAAGATCCATAATAGTATCGTAAAAAAAACCCCCATCACAATGGATTTATTCCAGCATAAGCGATCCCAGTGAGATGGTGGATATCGCGGTCAAAGGTAGTCAGATCATTCATATTAAACTGAGATATGTCATTGTATCCACAAGCACGAGAGATCACTTTAATTAATTGATTGGTCGCATTGAAAAAATTAAATAGTTGTTGGGCAGACGGCAGATTCAATAATTAACCTGGCTCTGAGGTGTTCTTTCTGGGTAGCGATCCCAACAGGGCAGTTATTGGTATTGCAAGCTCTCATGCCAAGGCAACCAATCGCTTGAATGGCGGCATTTGAAACCGCAACCGCATCAGCTCCCATCATCAGTGCTTTGGCAAAGTCTTCTGCAATTCGGAGTCCGCCGGTTACGATCAGCGATATACGATCTGCACCTCTCTGGTCTAGGTGACGTCTTGCTCTTGCCAGAGCAGGGATTGTTGGTACATTGATGTTATTCCTAAGAACGGTAGGAGCAGATCCTGTACCGCCGCCACGGCCATCGAGGATGATATAGTCTGCACCAGAGTCAAGGGCGAAGTCAATGTCGGCTTCGATATGGCTGGCCGCAATTTTGAAACCAATTGGAATACCTTCGGTGACGACCCTTACCTGGTCAGCAGCTTCTCTAAAGTCAGCAACGCTTTTCAAGTCAGGAAATGCTGCTGGAGAAATAGCTGTCTGACCTGCTTTTAGTCCTCGGACATCAGCGATTTCTTCAGTTACTTTATGACCAGGAAGATGTCCTCCAGTGCCTGTTTTCGCACCCTGGCCTCCCTTAAAATGAAACGCCTGGGCTAAGGCAACCTTATCCAAAGAGAAACCAAATTTGCCGGATGCCAACTCATAGAAATACCTCGAGTTGCTGGCTTGTTCCTTTGCGAGCATGCCACCCTCGCCACTACATATCCCAGTGCCAGCCATCTCGGCACCCATGGCCAAAGCGATTTTTGCTTCTCTTGACAGAGCACCAAAGCTCATATCAGAAACAAAAAGAGGCATTTCCAGGGTCAGAGGCTTCTGGGCTTGCGGTCCAATAATTACTTTAGTACTTACTTCTTCCTCATCCATAAGTGGACGGGCGGCCAATTGAGCCGGCAAAAATTGAATGTCCTCCCACTTGGGCAGTAGATTTCGATCAACCCCCATGGCGGCTGATGGACCGTGATGACCTGTATTTCTAAGACCATTCTGGGCTAACTCCCTAATATATTTGGTATAAGGCTCAGTGGCTTCTGGATGGGTGTCCGCGTACATGCCTAAATACTCATCTCTCTTAAAGGGCTGAGGATGCTCTTTGAGATAATTGGTGATTTCCTCCTCATCGACCCAAACTGATCCATCGATAATCTCAGCGGTAAATTTCTGTAAGGCCTCATCGTTCTTATATTCACTGACACCACTGTCGTAGCGATAGTCCCAGCCGTGTACACCGCAAATAAGATTCTGACCCTCTATGTGACCATCAGCTAGCAGGGCCCCACGATGTAGACATCTTCCATACAACACTGATACCTTGTTGCCGTATCGAACGGCTACGAGATCTAAGCCAGAGACTTCAAACCCCTTTGGATCCTTATCCTCCAGGTCACTTAAGCGGCAAAGTAGAGATGATTTTTTCATGGGACTTGATCTTCATAATTCCTGATAAGATTGTATGGGGCCTTCCTCTTGTATCGATAAAGACGCAGGCAATATAGGGATTGCCCACCCAGGAAAAAAATTCGCTCACTCCACCCAACCTTGAAGGATCCCAACACGTCTACTAGACAAAGAAAACCATTTCACATACAGCTCGGGGGAGTGATACTCCCCAACACCATATTATCTACACCCTAATGTTGAGAAGGGATACGGCAACGTGTTCCTTCTTGTTTTTCAGTACTGCCCACCCTTTCTCTTTTTGCAAAGTGATGAGATGATGTCAGTTTCTCCCCAGTAAAAAGTCTCATGTTCATCCCAGATTCAGGAATCCTTTGGATCCCGACAAAAAACTTCTATGGCATGTGAGTGATAATGGTACTATTTTTGTCGTTTATACGACATTCGAAATCTTAATCTTGATGAACAGATTGCATACCAATTACTGGTTTCTACTGATTCTAGGCATTTTTATCAGTTGTCAAAAAGACGAACCATCGGGAATTCGACTCGATGAAGAACTTACCGATGTATTATTGGAAGCCTCGCAGGGTGGGGGTTTAGAATTTTTTCGCTTACCAGCAAGCGACAATTTTGCGGACATTCCACAGGATCCCAACAATCCCTTGAGCGAAGCTAAGGTTGAATTGGGTAAGCATCTTTACCACGAGACGGGTCTGGCCATCCGGCCTAAATATGAAGAAGGAAGATTTACCTATTCATGCTCATCATGCCATCATTCGAGGGCTGGCTTTCAAGCAGGGAAGCAACAGGGCATAGGTGAAGGAGGGATTGGTTTTGGTCTCACGGGAGAAGGCCGCGTAAATAATGCCGCATACTTGATTGATTCATTAGATGTACAGCCTATTCGTACGCCAACTGTACTGAATACTGCCTATCAAGAAATCATGCTGTGGAACGGACAATTTGGAGCAACTGGAATGAATGTGGGCACGGAAGCGCAGTGGGCAGCAGGTACACCCAAAGAAACCAATCATTTGGGGTACGAAGGCATAGAGATTCAGGCAATTGCCGGTTTGAAAGTTCACCGGATGGATGTTGATGCTAGCTTTTGCGAAGAAACTGACTATAAAGCTTACTTTGAGAAGGCATTTCCCGGCTTAGGGGGTGATGAATTGTACAATCGAGAAACCGCTGGGCTGGCTATTGCTGCCTATGAACGAACGGTATTGGCTAACCGGGCACCATTTCAAAAATGGCTTGCCGGTGATAGATCAGCGATGTTTGAACGCGAGAAAAGAGGAGCCATCCTTTTCTTTGGTAAAGCACAATGTAGTAATTGTCACACAGGGCCGGCACTAAACGAAATGGCATTTTATGCACTGGCCATGCCAGATTTGGAGGGACCCGGTGTTTATGGAACTTCACCAGATAAGGCAGAAAACTTGGGCCGGGGTGGTTTCACCAAGGTTGAGGCTGACAATTATAAGTTTAAAGTACCCCAGTTATACAACCTCAAAGACAGTCCGTTTCTCGGGCATGGAGGTACTTTCCGAAGTGTACGTGAGGTTGTCGAATACAAGAATGCAGCCATCCCAGCTAATGCAGCTGTCCCCTCAAGTCAGTTGGCTGCACAATTCCAACCCTTGAACCTCACCAGCGACGAAATCGAGGATCTTACCGCATTTATTGAAAATGCCTTGCGTGATCCGGATCTTGAACGTTACAATCCTAGTGCGTTGCCATCTGGATTCTGCTTTCCAAATAACGATGTGCGTACCAGATCGGATTTAGGTTGCCAATAGGCTTTATGGCCTAATTGTGATTATCTTGGATCTCAAGCTACCTTGGGTTTGACCAATTATGGGCGAGTTTTGGGATTTATTGCTTCATACTGATGAATTCATCCTTACGTTGGCTCGAAGGAATGAGTGGGTTGCCTTTTCAGTCGTGGCACTTATTATTTTCTTAGAATGTGGTATCATTATTTTTTCATTTCTTCCCGGTGATGGTCTTTTGCTGGCAGCCGGTATCATTGCCAGTTCTGGTTCGTTACATATTTTGTTAATTATTGTTCTACTTCTCCTTGCGGCAGTATCTGGTTTCTTTCTAAACTACATTTGTGGCCGATATTTCTTTAGTATGATATCTCACCACACTTCCTGGATAAAGAAGTCTCACCTGGACGAGACCAGGGTTTTCTTTCAGAAACACGGACCTAGTGCTTTGATTTTGGCCAGATTCTTTCCCATCGTCCGCTCTTTTAGCCCTTTGCTGGCCGGGTTGATTGGAATGCCTTGGCGGAGATTCATGACTTATAATGTTGCTGGAGCCTTCCTTTGGGTCAATTTGTTTGTCTTAATAGGCTACTTTGCCGGTACGATACCTTTTGTGCAAGAGAATTTCTTTTTACTTTATTTGATTTTGGTCGTTATTACGCTTATCCCTTTTGCTGCGGGAGGAATTAGAGCCTGGTTGAGGAGAATTCAAGGGGGCAAGAGTGATCCCTAAATGCTCTTGGGAACAAAGTCTTTAGATTCTCCTTTCTGTACTTTTTCACCATTGTAGAAAAACAAAAGTGCCAAAGGTGCAGCCCAATTAGCGGAACGTTCAATAAAGTCGAGCCATTCGCCACCACTTAACGGACGCATTAGGGCAGTACAAAATGCCCAGATGGTCGCATAGATCAGGAGGCTCCTCATAGGTCTTAACAAGGAACTGACTGCGACGATTATATCTAGAATCCCAATGACAGTCATTAAATCTAAAGAGACAGATCTACTAAATCCCCAAAATGTCAGAAAAGGTAGCCAAGCTTGCTTTTGTAATAGAGCATAAATGCCGTGGCCCAGGAAAGTCCCAAAAATACCGATCCTCAGAGTGAGTTCGATTGGCGATAATTTAAAAGAAAAAATCTTCAGGGTGCTAGGCGTTTAATTTCCCAACCATGGGATGTTTTCACATATTGGAAGCGATCATGCAAACGATTTTCTTGTCCTTGCCAAAACTCAAATACATGAGGCACAATGATGTAGCCGCCCCAGTGCTCGGGTTTCGGGAGTATTTCCAGATCGCTACTTTCATCTTCCAATCTTTGCAAGCGATCTAGTAAAAACTGACGATTTTTGATTTCTCTACTTTGGGGCGATACTATGGCACCCATTTGGCTGCCGCGCGGACGACTTTTGAAATATTCCTTGGATCTCTCCTCACTGATCTTATCCACTTCGCCTTCAACCCTAACCTGCCGGTGTAATGAGCGCCACCAGAAAGTGACTGAGCACTTGGGATTAGTTGCCAATTCTTTGCCTTTTCGACTTTCGAAATTGGTAAAAAAAATCAATCCCCTTTCGTCGATCTCCTTCAGCAGCACAATCCGTGCTGATGGTTGCCGGTCATCTCTGACAGTCGACAGAACCATGGCATTGGCATCCTCCTTTTCAGGTGTAGCCAGTACATCCTCAAACCAGAGAGCAAACTGAGTAAAAGGATCATTGGCAAGACTGGTCCGAGCCAATCCTTCCGAAGCGTAATCCACTCGGAGATTACCTAGGTTTTTGTTATTCATACTCCACCATTATGCATGTTTGGTCACAAGTGTTTTTCGGCTTAGCATGCCCTTTAATTTTGCTGTGGCGAGATATGCCAACCAATACATGGTGGGTACAACAACCAAAGTAAGGAAAGTCGCAAAAATCAGCCCGTATATAATGGTCCAAGCCATAGGGCCCCACATTGCCGTGTTGTCACCACCAATAAAAATTTGCGGATCAGATTGTGAAATCAAAGTAAAAAAATTAAAATTGAAACCCACAGCTAAAGGTACCAAGCCCAAAACTGTTGTGATAGCTGTCAATAACACCGGTCTTAACCTTGTTGCCCCACCTCTGATGATAGCCTCTTTGATTTCAGTTGGAGACAAGTCCATCATGTGTTGAACCCCGAGCTCCTCTCGTTTTCTCTTGATCAATAAGTTGATATAGTCTATCAGCACTATGGCGTTGTTGACCACAACACCCGCCAGAGAAATAATTCCGACACCTGTGAATATCACCACGATATCTCGACCACTAAAAGCGTAACCCAGAAATACTCCTATTGTACTAAATAATACGGACAGGATAATAATAAATGGAGATACTATTGAATTAAATTGGGCTACAATAATGATAAAAATACTGAAGATTGCAATGAGGAAGGCAGTATTCAAAAAGCCCATATCTTCAGCTTGTTGTTCCTGTTGGCCGGTAAATTCATAGGTCACTCCCATAGGGAAATCATAATTTCCCATGAGTGCTTCCAGATCTGCTACAATTTCATTAGCATTGTAGCCATCCAGCACATTGGAAAATACTGTGATCATCCGCTCTTGGTTTTTCCTTTTGATCGAGCTGTAAGTGGACGAATATTTTATGCTAGCCACTGATGAAATGGGCACTTGAACGATTTGACCATTGCTGGCATTTCTAAAAGTTACTTTTTGACTTAGGACGTCGGTGATGTTATTTCGATACCTTTCATCCAATCTTACCGTGATGGGGTATTCGTCCTCTCCTTCCTTATATTTTGAAACCTCTTTACCAAAGATTGAAGTCCGGATTGCGTTGGCAATATCGAAGGTCGATATTTCATATCGACGTGCTGCATCACGATTAATGTTTACAATTAATTCCGGCTTGCCAATTTCGACATCGGCTTTAAGCTCCTCAATTCCCGGTATATTTTTACTATTGATAAAGTTGATGACATCGTCAGAAAGAATTGCCAGCTCATTGATGTCATCACCCCTCAATTCGAGGTTGATGGGCTTACCTGTGGGTGGGCCGGCGGCATTCTGATCTACAATGATTCTAACTCCTGGATATCCCTTCAGATTTGTGCGAATTTCTTCCATGATTTTCGAAGTAGAGAGACCATCCCGTTCCTGAGTCTTAACAAAAGACACCGTGATTCTGGCTTTATGAGGTGTGACCCCAGGCTCTGGAGGGCTGTTGGGGTCCGAGGTGTTTTCACCAATCTGGGTCAACACCTCCTCCACAATATGTTTGTAAGGTTCAATGGTACGGGTGATGTTGGCCTCTACTTCCTTGACCAGTTGATTGGTAGCTTCTATATCTTTCCCCATGGGCAATTCGATAAAAGCGTTGACATAAAATGGTTCGGGAGTGGGGAAAAAAACAACTTTGGGTTGGTTGGCTGCCAATAAAAATAGAGCGACAACCAGGAGAACAAAGGTGCCGGCAAAAACGACATATGGCCGACGTTTGTATAATGCTCCTCGAATGAATTTGTCATAAAAATTTTCTAAAACAGGTAGAAATCGATTTTGAAATCGGAAGGATGCCGGACGCAACAGGAAAAAATTGATTATAGTAATCAAAGCAGTGATGCCAAATAGGTTTCTTATCCAAATGACCTGAGTCAAGTGACCTCCGAGGGAAATAATTGCCATGACCAGTGCCAAAACGATGGCATTGCGTCGCTTTCTTTTACGTACCATCATCTCATCTGCCTTTTCGTCTACCTTCATAAAGCGGCTGGTAAAAACGGGATTTATCACCAGAGCTACAAATAAAGACGACGTCAAGACAATAATCAAGGTAATGGGGAGGTACTTCATAAATTCACCCATTAAACCTGGCCAAAATGCCAGGGGAAGAAAGGCCGCCAGAGTGGTAGCTGTGGATGCTATGATAGGTAAGGCAACTTCACCTGCACCATATTTTGCCGCATCGTGACCATTCCACCCATTCTGCATGTAGCGAAAGATATTCTCTACAACCACGATGGCGTTGTCTACCAATAGCCCAAGTGCCAGAATCAGCGAGAACAACACGACGATGTTCATGGTCACACCCGATAAGTAAAGCCACATGATTCCCGTCAACATCGACAGAGGAATTGCTAAACCCACAAACATAGCATTGCGGAGGCCCAAAAAAAACAGCAGGACGATCACCACCAAGATTACACCTGAGATGATACTGTTTTCCAGATTCGAAACCTCATTGCGGGTATACACGGATTGATCGTTAAAAACGCTGATGCTTACCCCATCCGGAAGTTCTGAAGAGGCTTGGTCAATAATTTCTTTAATGGCATCAGAGGCATGCAATAGATTTTCACCTTTGCGTTTGATCACATCAAGTGACACTACTGGCAAACCACCAGACCGGGCATAACTGGTTCGATCTTGGAAGCTATATTCTGCATCGGCAATATCCTTGAGGTAAATGGGGCGTTGATCCTCACTTTTTACAATCACATGATCAATTTCATCCACCGATTCAAACTCACCCATGACTCGCACTGCTCTTCTAAAATCGTTGTTCACGATTTCACCGGCAGACATATTTAGGTTTTCTGATGCAATCGTATTTTCCAGATCCCGAAAGGTTACTTTTAGAGCCTGCATCTTATGTAGGTCTACATTGATCTTAACCTCTCTTTCTAAGGCCCCTTTAATAACCACATTAGAAACCTGATTGACTTCTTCAATCTGATCTTCCATGTATTCAGCAAATTCCCTCAATTCATCCATCGTGAATTCTCCCGACATATTAACAGTCATGATGGGTATGTCAGCAGTATTTACCTCCAGTACCAGAGGATCTTGATCCAGATCTGACGGTAACTCACTCTTTGCCTTGTCTACAGCATCCTTGACTTTGCGAATTGCATCTTCCATGTCGATGTCGGTGTTAAACTCGGCCGTTATGACCGAATAATCTTGCATGGATGTAGATTGGATATTTTTTAGACCAGTAATGGATGCAATCTCCTTCTCCATCGGTCGTGCAATCAAATTCTCAATTTCCGCAGCAGAGTTTCCAAAGTAAGGTGTATTGATGTAAACCGTGGGAAAGGATGCGTCAGGGTACTGCTCCTTGGGCATCTGATTGTAGGATTGCAATCCAAACAATAGAATCATAAAGGTGAGGATGAAGATTGAGGTACCATTATCCACAGCCAGGGAGGTCAACCCAAATTCGCGCAATTTTTTACCAATTTTCTCTGGGCTCATCGTCAAATCTTTTCTTGGGTTGCAATTTCAATCAGTTCATTGTTGGCAAGTGCCCGTGCCCCATCGATGATGATGACATCGGAGGTATCTAGTCCAGTCTCTATGACCACTTCTCCTCCGTAGCTTTCTCCGGTTGATACATAAGCTTTCTGAGCGATCAGATCCTTGCCGTTTCCACTTTGTACCATCACAAAATCCTTTCCTCCTACTTCTTGTTGCACCAGCTCAAGAGGGATAACGATGACGCCTTCTTCGGTGAATTTGTTGATCCTTATTTCTGCAAGCAGGTTGGGTTTTAGAAGGCCTGATTTATCGACTATATCCATTTCAATTTCGAAGGTGCGATTGGCCGGATCAATGCGTCGGCCGATCAATGCTACCTTGGCCTTTCGGTCTTCATTAAGCGCCGGTAAGTGAACATCCACCCAATCCCCACGGTCTACGTGACCCAGCAAATCTTCTGGCACATCAGCACTTACCTTTAGTCGGGTTGTACTAAGGATCTGTACAATCGGTGCACCCGGAGAAGCCAGTTCACCTTCCTTCAGAAAAACCATGTCAACGGCACCCGAAATTGGTGCGTAAACCTTACTCTTGGTCAATTGATGGTTTAAGGTTTCAAGGGATTTCTCCAATCTCTCTTTGTTGTTCCTCGCTTGTAGATATTGTATTTCAGAGCCGATTTTCTGATTCCATAAACGAGACTGACGTTCATATACGTCAATGGCTAGCTCCAGAGATTTTTCGACCTCTGCAATTTGCTTTTTAATATTTTCTAGATCTATCGATGCGATGGTCTGTCCTCTTTTGACATATTGACCTTCCCGGACTGGAAGACTTACAATACGGCCGCCAGTTTCGCTGCTGGCATTAACTACATCGTCAGATTCCACATTGCCTTGTACCGTCACGTAATGGTTGAAGTCCTTTCTCTCAACCGGTGCTACCGTCACCAGTCGCCGACTAGGTCTTAAAGTAGTGTCCCTCTTCATGACCTCAGCCTCGAGAGTAGCCACTTCATTGGCCAAAGCTTGCAATTCTGCCTGCTTCATTTTTAACATAGTTTTTAATCCCTGAAGATCTTGAGGAAGTTCCCCGCTATCCTTCGGTTGGCAACCGAGCAAGATGAGAAGAAGGAAGAAGATTGATTTTTGCATGACTGAATTTTTCGAGATGGAGGGGTTATTAAAAATTAGAGATGTCCAAGTGCCTTTTCCAGGTCAACTTTGGCAACCAATAAATCGTACAAGGCATTGATAACATTTCCCTGAGCAGCATAGAGGTCACTCTCAGCTTGGGTCACTTCGAGACTTGCTCCAACGCCCTCTCGGTATTTGATCAAAGCCGTGTCATAAATATTTTGTGCCAAGGCTTCACTCTTTTGAGTCGATTCCACGGTTTTTAATGCGTTTGCCATGGCCTTCCTAGCATTGATAACTTCAAGGTTTATTCCTTTTTCCAGGGTGCTCAAATCAACGAGATGCTGCTCTTTTTCAATTTTAGCTCTGCTGATTTTTGATCTTTTTTCAAACCCATCAAAAATCGGCACATCCAAGGTTAAACCGACAATGGTAGTGGGAAACCAAGATCCACCACTGATGTTATTCCCCTGCAGTACTTGAGCATAAGAAGCAAAGCCTCGAAGTGTCGGTATGTATTGCATCTTCAGTCTTTTTATATTTAAATCATTGAGATTTCTTGCGGCTTTCAAGGCCACATACTCTGTTCTTTCCTTAAGGTCCAATTGAGCATCGAGCAGTGCAATACTTTCATATTCAGTGATAAGTAAATCGTCAAATGACTGGGTCAGCTCAATCTCTTGATCTAAGGGGTAACCCATCGAAAACTTGAGCACATTCTTACTGATCTCGATCAGACTCTGTATCTTCTGATCTTCCACTCGTAAGTTGTTAAGCGATAGATCCAATCGGTCTAAATCTAATTTCTCAATAAATCCCTCTCGATAAATTTGGAATGACTCGTCATAGGTCTTTTCTAAATTCGAAATGTTCTTTTGTAAGAGCGCTCGATTTTTTTCGGCTACTAGCACAGCTAAGTAGGCTTTAGCAACCGAAACACCCAAATTCTCCTTAGTAACTTCAGCTTGCTTGGCAACCAGATCTTTAAAGAATTTTGCCGCTTGCAGCCCCACGAAGAAGGACCCATCAAATAGCAGAGCATCGGCCGATAGTCCGGCAGTCAGGTTGTTTTTGAAGCCAAACTGTACTTGCAGGTCTTCAGCTGGGTTGGGAGGTATGTTCCGATCTGGATCACCTTCAAAAAAACTACCGGCAGGAATTATGCTGGTGGGAATGTCTAAGAAATGCTGTAATTGTACATTTCCCGAAATTTTGGGCATTCCAATGGAAGTAAACTCCTTTACATTGCCATCTGCATCGGCGATCTCTAGTAATGCTTTTTTAACTTCATCATGATTTTCACGGGCATAGGAGATGGCATCCTGCATACTAAATTGCTGTGCAGACGACCTATGGTGAATACAAATCAGTAGGAGAAGCAGGACAAGAAGTGGCGTACTGTCTTTCATAGATTAGTCTTGGATTAGTAGATGCTCATACTTTCTTAATGTGAATAAACCATGATCGGTGGCAATGCCGCGGATGTGATATTTGATGAATTCGATGTAGAGCTGCACTTTGTATTGAGGGCTTTGATCAATGATCTTCTCATCAGTAATATAGGTCGCCATCCGCAGGTAAAGTGTTGTGAGGAGATCGACATCGAGATCCTCTCGATATACACCGGCTGCGATTCCTGTTTCGAGATTCCTCTTGATATCGGAAAAGATCATCTGGTCTCTCTCTCTTTCCAAGGAATACCATTCTTCTCGATAGTATTTGCGTAAGTCATAAATTGTTGTTGGTGCAATCTTTTTGAGCATACTGATGACGTGCTTGGCGATCAGAATCAATTCATGGATCGGATCTTGAGCTTCACTATGGATGACTTCTACCAGTCTCTGCTCCTCAGCCATAAAATTCCGCAGGACATTAGCTACCAACTGTTTCTTGTTGGGGATAAGACTATACAGCGTCTTTTTTGATATACCCAAGTCTCTACTGATGTCATCCATGCTGACACTCTTGATTCCATACCGAAGGAACATCTGGGAAACCCGGTCACAAATCCTTTCTTTTAGATCTATCATCACGACAAATCTAACGTGGAAACTCTGATCGTGTTTAAAGTTTCCTTGGTTTTTTGCCAGGTTGTGTATTACAAAGGATGAATCGTATGGAATAATCGATGAAAGGTGATCTCTCTCAGAACTGGAGCAAAAGAGATAGAGGCAGGAATTTAGTGCAAGGGCTTTTCTCAGGCCTGCTTTTTAGCTAACATTGTATAAATCGCAAATCATGAAAGGTGACCTACCTTCGAAAAAGAAGGTTGCATTTCCTATCAGGCCCAAACTCGCCGGGTATCTTAGAGAATACTATGGAAAATTAGATATTCCTCTGCAGTATGAAGATCTCTTGCGCTTTCAGGAGTCCTTGCCCCTCTTTGATCTACAAGATCGAGATACGCTATGGCGTACAGTTTATTACAATGATCACGATACTCGTGAAATCAGTCGAGACCTTAAATTGATCTATGCCCATCTAAAGACAGATGGCGATGTAAAGGTGCTTGAACATCTATCGATTGCAAGAATCGATTACTGCACTTTTGGCAACACCCGCCCTTTTCGTATACGTATCATCAATAGGCTTAATGACAACTATGATCATTTCTACATCAAAAAAAGTGATGCCTCAAGAGTGTATGGTCTTGAATTAGAGAATTTGGTCTCACCCAATCAATTCGCTTACTTTATGAACCAGGATACACTGATCGAGGAGCATATTGCCGGGATACCCGGCGATGACTTTATAAATAGCAATCTTGATGACAGCGTCTTTAATCAAATTAGAATCGCCAAGGAATTCATCAAATTCAATGAAAGGTGCTTTGTCAGATTACTGGGAGACATGCGCTCGTACAACTACGTAGTAGACATCACTCCTGACATTGAAGGCTCGCAATTCCGACTGAGGGCCATTGATTTTGATCAGCAATCCTATGAAGGCCGAAAGAGTTTTTATTTACCCCAGTACTTTAAAGACAATAACCCGATCATTTTTTTGGGTATCAAGCATATGAAACCCGAAACCGTTTACCAATATCAGCTTGAAGAAAGAAGCTTAATCGCCAATCGTGTGAAGACTACCCGTGAACGATTGGGTCAGTTGTTTAGAATTATGACTCAAGACCGCATTTCCAGTCAAGAGAAAACTGAACAGTTGAAAGATGAGCTGGCTGTCCATCATAGGACGAAGTCTTTCGATAGATGTGAAACCATGGGTGAAATTGTCCGAACTAATTTTGAACTGTTGTTGCAAAAGGATTTTAAACAGAGCATTGTCTTTGGTGGTGAGGTAGAATAGTTCGACAGGTTCTGATCACGTTATTCTTCATTTATTGATATTTTGCTCTTGATTCAGTACTTTGATTTACGATGATTATTAGATTTGATCGAGAATGGGCCCTAATTGGCTTATCACTGATCATTTTATTGACAAGTTGTGGCCCTGCCATCCCAACGGAGGTAGAGCTTGCTCTTGACAATTTACCCAGCCAGGTAGACTATAATATTCAGGTTAAGCCCATTCTCTCAGACCGGTGTTTCGCCTGCCATGGACCCGATGAAGCCAAAAGAGAGGCCGGTATGCGGCTGGATATAGAGTCATCGGCGAAAGGTGACCTACCAGATTCTCCTGGTTCTTATGCTATTGTACCTGGCAAACCAGGCAAAAGCAAAGTGGTATCGAGGATTCTGTCAGAAGACGAAGAAGTGAAGATGCCGCCTCCCTCTTCTAATTTATCTCTCTCATCCGAGGAAAAGGCGGTTTTGATCAAATGGATTGAGCAAGGAGCCGAATATCGACCACATTGGGCATTTGAGGCCCCAATTCAACCAAAGATTCCCCATGCTGAGTCAGACTGGGCAGTCAATGAGATAGACCGTTTTATTGAAGCAAAAATGAAGGGAGCGGATCTGTCACCTGGTCTCAGGTCACCCCAAGATATGCTGATTCGACGGTTGAGTTTTGACTTGACCGGATTGCCACCGTCATTAGAGATGTTGGAGCGAATTGATCATCACGGCGATGAAGGGTCTTACGAGGCCGTAGTTGATGAATTGTTGTCGTCACCACATTTTGGTGAACATATGGCTGCGAGCTGGCTGGATCTGGCTCGTTATGCCGATACCCATGGATATACTGTAGATCGTTACCGGGATATGTCTCCCTGGCGAGATTGGGTTATTAACGCCATCAACGAAAATATGCCCTATGATCAATTTGTTACCTGGCAATTGGCAGGTGATATGCTGCCTCAAGCTTCTAGAGAACAGATCATTGCTTCAGGATTTAATCGCAATCACCCACAGAACATGGAGGGAGGGATTATTGATGAGGAATTTAGGGTAGAGTATGTGGCCGATCGGACCAATACCTTTGGTACAGCCTTCTTAGGACTCACCATGGGCTGTGCAAGGTGTCATGATCACAAGTACGATCCCATATCCCAGGCGGAATATTATCAGCTTTTTGCTTTTTTCAACAACATCAATGAAGCTGGACAAATCGACTTTTCTAATGCCATGCCGGTGCCTACCCTCCTCCTAACAACGGAGAGAATAGACAGTATTACCCACTATATAGATCAAGAATTAGCCAAACAAGGAAGAGAACTGGAGTCAATTACTGCTGTACACGAATCCTTAGTCAAAGAATGGTGGAACCAGTCAGCCCATAATTTGCAACACCGTCAATGGCCAGTTGGTTTGCAAGCACATTTCTCTTGCGATAGCCGCTTACTAATCGACCGGTTGCACCGAGGCCGCAACGGAGAAATCAAACAGCAATTTATCAGAGACCAGATGCATCCCACAATAGTGCCCGGAAGAACGGGCTCGGGTGTAAAATTGGACGGGGATGCCTGGATCAATTTAGGCGATGCAGGAGTGTTTGACCGGTACCAACCTTTTTCTATTGGCATGTGGATCTACCTACCCCAAGACCTGGAAAATGGTGTGATTTTTCACAAAGGAGAAGGTGCAGCACTTTATAACTTTCGAGGTTATCACATGGCATTAAAAGACAATAAGTTAGAAATACTTTTGTCTCATACCACTCCGAATAATGCTATCATCAAGCTGGCCCCAAATCCACCTCGAGAGCAGTGGATACATATATTGATGACCTATGATGGGTCTAGTGATGCTGATGGAGTCAAGTATTATTTGGATGGTAGTCCTGTAATCACCACCACTAAGGTTGACAATTTGTATAAGAGCATTTTATTTAAGCGCCGTAAGGAACCTGGATTACAAGTAGGTGCACGTTGGCGCGGTATCGGTATCAAAGATGCGATCGTCGATGACATTGTGGTCTTTGACCGGCAGCTCTCTAGACTGGAGGCCATCCAGATTTCCAACAAAAAACTTTGGGGGGATATACTGAACAGGCCTTGGCCATCTCTTAGTGAAAAAGAACAGGGCTGGGTCATTGAATATTATTTGTACAATCACCACCGTGATTATCAGGGATTGAGGAAGAGATGGCAGCAGATGCAGCAGATGTACGCTGAGATAGTAGACACAGTGCAGGAACTGATGGTGATGGAGGAAATGCCCACTGCCAGGCCAGCTTACCTACTTGAAAGAGGTCAATATGATGCGCCGGCTGAACGGGTATATCCTGAAACGCCCAAATTTTTAGGGACGATGGCTGAAGGTGACCGGAGAGATCGTTTGGGGCTGGCAAAATGGCTTTTCCGAGAGCAGAATCCTCTCACTGCCCGGGTAGCCGTCAATCGGTACTGGCAACAGATGTTTGGCCGTGGACTAGTATCAACACCGGAGGATTTTGGCAATCAAGGAGCCTTACCCAGTCATCCCCAGCTGCTTGATTGGTTGTCAACCTGGTTTATAGAGCATGAATGGGATGTAAAGGCCTTGGTCAAGTTGATGGTTACCTCGGCAACTTATCGGCAAGATTCTAAAGCCAGTGCAGCGTTGCTTCAAGACGATCCCGAGAATATTTATCTGGCCAGGGGCCCTTCCCAAAGATTGAGTGCCGAAATGATTAGGGATCAAGCCCTTTATGCCAGTGGCTTGCTCGATGGCCGCATTGGAGGACCGAGTGTCTTTCCTTATCAACCTCCGGATCTATGGAAAGTGAATGGAGGTCAATATCCTGACCCATCGATCGATCATCTCTACCGGCGAAGTCTCTATACATTTTGGAAGCGGAGTGTTCCTCATCCGACGCAATCGACATTTGATGCTCCTGATCGCAGCGAGTGCCTGATGCGTCGACAGAAAACGAGCACACCCTTACAAGCCCTGGTGTTGTTGAATGATCCCACTTATGTTGAAGCTTCTCGCATGCTGGGTCAACAAATCGAGAATTTCGGATGGGACAGGGGGGTCGAAGTAGTGTTTCGTAAATTGACAGGACGCCTACCTAGTCCTGAAGAATTGAGTGTGCTACAGGATCTCCAACAGAGAGAACTGGACAAGTTTACCGCTCAACCAAGCAAAATGAAGGGTTGGCTGAAGACAGGTTTAACCGGACAAGCAAAAAGTAATACCTCACTGGCTGCCTACACAGTGGTAGCCAGTACGATTTTAAATTTAGATGCATCGATTTATAAGAGATGAGTACACCAAAAAATCCTTTGGATCCCTTATGTCGTCAGATGGATCGTCGACATTTTTTAAAGCACGGCTCTTTAGGATTGGGGGCCTTGGCTCTCGGTGCTTTGGTCGGTGCCGGAACTGCAGAATCAGGACAATCAAGTATGAGCTTGCAGAGTCCCACGGGACTGCCTTCATTGGCACCAAAGGCCAAAAGAGTTGTCTATTTGTTTATGAGTGGAGGCCCTTCACAACTCGATCTTTTTGACTATAAGCCGCAACTGACAAAGTTCCATGGTCAAAATCTGCCAGACTCAGTTCGCAAAGGTCAGCGATTGACGGGGATGAGTGCCGGTCAAACGGCCATTCCGGTGGCAGCATCTAAATTTTCCTTTCAACAGCATGGTCAGTCAGGAGCTTGGGTGAGTGAATTAATGCCTCACACAGCCGAAGTTGTCGATGATCTCTGTTTTATCAAATCGATGTATACCGAGGCTATTAATCATGATCCGGCGATTACTTTCTTCCAATCCGGCCATCAAATTGCTGGTCGGCCATCCATCGGCGCATGGGTCAGCTATGGACTGGGTAGCCTAAATGCAAACTTACCAACCTTTATCGTTTTGGTGTCTAAGAATGCTGGTGGTCAGCCACTCTATGCACGTTTGTGGGGCAATGGGTTTTTACCCACTCGCCACCAGGGTGTTCAATTTAGATCAGGTGCCGATCCGGTCTTGTATCTCAACAATCCAGAGGGATACGAGACAGCAGACCGGCGGCAGATGCTTGATTATCTGCGACAATTGAACGACTTGCAGAGGGATGCTTACAATGATCCGGCAATCGCGGATCGTATTGCACAATACGAGATGGCTTATCGGATGCAGACCTCGGTACCCGAGGTTACCGATATGTCTGGAGAACCGGATTGGATCTATGATCTGTACGGCCCAGATAGTCGCGATCCCGGAACCTATGCGGCCAATTGCCTGCTGGCGAGAAAGCTATTAGAGCGTGACGTACGTTTTGTTCAACTATATCATCAGGGTTGGGATCAACACAATTTCCTGCCGTCCGGGATCACCAATCAGGCTACTAATACAGATCAAGCTACTGCTGCACTGGTCAAAGATCTGAAAGACCGGGGCCTTTTGGATGATACGCTAATTATATGGGGTGGAGAATTTGGTCGGACAGTATACTCACAAGGTAAGTTAACCAAAGATTCGTACGGCAGGGATCACCATCCGCGGTGCTTTACAATGTGGATGGCAGGAGCTGGCGTGAAGGCAGGACTCACTCACGGTGCCACAGATGACTTCAGCTATAATATTGTTAAGGATCCCGTACATGTGCATGATTTTCAGGCTACCTTGCTCCATATTTTGGGAGTAGATCATGAACAATTGACCTTTAAACATCAGGGTCGTCGTTATCGCCTGACGGATGTGCATGGCCATGTGGTCGATGACGTATTGGCGTAGGTAAATGGCTGGTGTCTTTCGTCAATTTTCAAAAAAAAATACTGATAAAATCTATTTAAGGAAATCAACTATGTCATCAGAAGTTAAAGATTTGGCTGGAGTTCATCATCCCATTACGGATTTATTTGACCAACCGACCCATCCTGAAGAATGGGAGAGATACCGGTTAAGTGAGGAGCAAGTATCGTTTTTTCATGAGCATGGTTACCTAGCTGGAATAAAGATCCTCAATGATCGACAGATTGAGATGTTGCGTAGTGAGTTGGCTGATCTGGTCAACCCCAACTGTCCTGGTCATGAACTCTTTCACGAATACCACAGCAATGAATCTAGCGATCCAAATAAGGTCGTATTTCATGCTCTGGGACATTGGCGCATCAAGGCAGGATTTCACGATGTGATTTGGAGTCCTGCCTTTCGCATGGCTGCCAGCCAACTCTTGGGTGGAGATGTGCGCTTTTGGCATGATCAATTGTTTTGCAAACCCGCCAATCATGGAGGCAACGTGGCCTGGCATCAAGACTACAGCTATTGGACACGTACCGGACCGATGGCCCACCTGACTTGTTGGGTCGGTCTGGATGATGCCGATCAATCCAACGGCTGTCTGCAGTACATTCCGGGGAGCCACCGTTGGGGACTTTTGGATAAGCCAGAATTGGCTGGCGAGATGGAGGGATTGATAAAGTTTCTCTCTGATAAACAAAGAGATGAATTAAAGCATCCGGTCTTTATTGAGATGAAAGCGGGATATGGAACATTTCATCATCCCTTGATGGTGCATGGAAGTGCCGCCAATAGCTCACCTCGTTCAAGACGGGCCTTCGTCCTCAATGTCTTCCGAGACGGAACCCTATCCAATACCGATGAAAGTTTGTTGGACGGAGTGCCTCCCATTTCTCGGGGAGAGAAATTACAAGGTGATTTTTTTCCCCTCATCATGAAAGAAATTTGAAACGAATCCTTTTTCCCTATCCACCTATGGCTGTCAGTAAATTGACCCCATGAGGTGATGATCAGAAGATGCAGTGACTTCCTATTCGTCATCTCACCGGAGGACCTTTACCGGAACCAATGAACTGATTAAGTTGCGGATTAGGGCATATAAATGAGTAGCTTTCACCAGCAGTGTTCGAAAAAATATCTTTTTGGTTTATGAAATCTATATATTATTTCGTGATCGGATACATCTTGTTTGTCGCGACTGTAAATGGTCAGAATTATCCCGCTTTCGCAGCGATGGACGTCTTTGCGCTGGAGTGGGCTGATCAACCCCAGATTTCTCCTGATGGTCTCATGATTGTATATGAACGATGGAGTATGGACATTATGGAGGATCAGAGACGATCGACGCTCTGGTTAATCAATGCAGATGGACAAATGCACCGGAAGCTTACCAGCCGTGAAGAATCGGAATCCGGCCCAAAGTGGTCACCATCAGGTGACCGGATTGCTTTTACCAGTTCGACCGATGAGGGTTCAGAATTGTTCATTTACTGGTTGGAAAGTGGTGCCTTGGCACGCATTAGTCAGTTAGACCGTAGTCCAAGAGGGTTAAGTTGGTCACCGGATGGGAAATATTTGGCCTTCACTATGAAGGTACCAACCTCCGAACCTAAACTGGTTCAGCCGCGCCCCAAACCCAAAGGTGCCAGATGGGCTGATCATCCGAAAGTCATCACCAGGCTGAAACACGAAGCGGATGGCAGTGGGTATATCGAACCTGGTTTTCAGCACCTTTTTGTGATCAACTCCGATGGAGGAACTGCTCGGCAATTGACTTCAGGAGATTTTAATCACACAGGGGTCCCACAGTGGTTACACAACGGCAAAACGCTGGTTGTGAGTGGGAATCGTGACGAGAACTGGGAGATGGATTTTCGAAACACTGAACTTTATGCGGTTGATGTCCAGAGTAGAGAAGTACATCCTCTTACTGATCGCAAAGGGCCCGATCGTGGAGCAATCGCATCGCCCGATGGCCGGTTTTTGGCTTACTTGGGTTTCGATGATCGGGTGCAAACTTATCAAATCAGCAAACTCTACATTTCTTCAGCAGATGGTCTGGATAAACGTGAAGTCGAGACGGGTTTGGATCGTAACTTGCAAGATTTACAGTGGTCTAGCGATGGTCAGAGCATCTATTTTCTCTACGACGATCACGGAAATACAAAGATTGGAAATGTGCCTGTTTCTGGAGGTGTAGCTAAGAAAGTCGCCGATAATGTTGGGGGTACTGAGGTCGGAAGACCTTACGGGGGAGGTAGCTATAGTATTTCGGCCTGTGAGCAGATAGCATTTACTTATACCACGCCATACCATCCGGCAGAGCTGGCTCTAATCGGGAAAGATGGTAAAATGACCCAAATTAGTTTCTTAAGCGATGATGTTTTGACTTTTCGCACCCTGGGTCAGGTGGAAGAAGTGTGGTATAAATCATCAGTAGATCAATTAGATATTCAAGGTTGGGTTGTCAAGCCTCCGAATTTTGAAAGTGATCAAAAATATCCGTTGCTGGTCGAAAATCATGGAGGGCCTGTCTCTAACTATGGCGACAGATTTTCGCCTGAAATTCAACTTTATGCTTCGGCAGGTTTTGTAGTCTTTTATCCCAATCCCAGAGGAAGCACGAGCTATGGTGAAGCATTTGGCAATCAGCTTTATCACAACTACCCTGGAGATGACTACTATGATGTGATGGATGGAGTAGACTTCCTTTTAGAAAGGGGATATCTCGACGAAGACAGTCTCTTCGTAACTGGGGGCAGTGCAGGAGGGATCATGAGTACTTGGATGATTGGCAAGAATAACCGGTTTCGAGCAGCTGCTGTGATCAAACCGGTAGTGAATTGGATCAGTAAAACACTAACCGCTGATAACTATTACGGGTATGCACATTCACGGTATCCGGGTCAGCCCTGGGAGAATCCAGATGTTTACATGAAATTTTCACCCCTTTCACTGGTAGGTAATATCGAAACACCGACTCTAGTGATGGTAGGTACAGCGGATCTCCGCACTCCCCTTTCAGAGGCCAAGCAACTATACCATGCGCTCAAGCTCAGAGGTGTTGAAACTGCCTTAGTAGAAGTACCCGGCGCATATCATTTTATCGCCAATCGACCTAGCCAGCTTATCACCAAAATTGATCACATTATTGCATGGTTTGCCAAGTATCGGTAAGATTTTATTTGAGGTCTTATCATTCTGAAAATGGCCCATGATATGGATGTCTGATTTTCATAAGGGTGTCTCTTTTTTCACTATTTTCCCGGCCTTGAAGAGCTTTTTGATGAATAGTTCGGCACATTTCGTTTACTTATCTGCACTGGTGCTTTTGGGGTGTTCTTGTCAGGCACCAAATCCAGATCAGTCGTTAAGCGTTGATATCCAAGAGGTTGCCCCTCATCTTCCTTTTACATCGCTTCCGTTGGAAGATATGGAAGCTTTCCTGGATCCAGGCAATAATTGGAAAGTATCAAGTGGTGCCAATGCGGCTTTAGACCAGGAGCTTGACCTTCAGATCGAGGAAGGAACGGGTATCTTGGTAAATCTACCCTCAGATTCCGCCAAGAGCAATCTGACTTCTAAAATGCAGCATGGTGATATTGAAATACAGTACGATGTTTTGATGCCGAAGGGATCCAATTCGGGTGTCTACTTTCAAGGCCGGTATGAGGTGCAACTGTTTGACAGCTGGGGTGTGTCTGAACCAGCTCACCACGATATGGGAGGAATATACCAACGATGGGATGACTCCAAGCCTGAAGAAGAGGCCGGTTACGAGGGTATAGCTCCAATTGTCAATGCAGCAAAGGCTCCTGGTCTTTGGCAACACTTTCACATATGGTTTAAGGCCCCACGTTTTGACGCCAATGGAAATAAGGTAGCGAATGCCACCTTCAAGTTTGTCCGGCTGAATGGATTTACTATTCACGAGAACGTAGAATTGACGGGTCCTACACGGGGAGCGCCTTTCGAAGGAGAAGCGGCTGAAGGCCCGCTATTCTTGCAAGGAGATCATGGACCTGTAGCATTTAGAAATATTCAGTACAAGGTCTATGGTTTTGATACTTTGGAGTTGCGGGATATTGCCTTCCAGTTTTTCCAGGGGAAGTGGGACTATATTCCCGACTTCAATTCGCTGGAAGCAGTTGAAAGTGGACAAACATCGGTACTTGATCCCAAGACTGTTACCAATCAAGCCGATCACTACGGTCTGATTTTTACCGGAAGTCTAGATGTAAAACAGGAGGGAACCTATCTGTTTGAAACGAAGATCGATGATGGTGGTGATCTGTACATTGATGATGTACTTATTGTAGCCAATGAGGGGGAGCCCGGCATGGGTACCGAGCGAGCACTGGCTGAGTTAACTGCAGGTACTCATAAATTGACGCTGACCTACTATCAAGAAGTGTGGAATGCCTCCATTCAGCTTTTCTACGAGGGTCCCAAGATTGCCTGGAGGCCCCTGGCATCAAGTATAGCCAAACCGGCTTGGATGATCGAAGAAGAAAAGAAACCTAAGCTCCAAGTGGAGGTGGAGGAGAAGCCGGAATTGCTGAGAGGCTTTGTCACATATGGTGACGAGAAACTAACCCATGCCATATCGGTAGGCATGCCTTCGGGAGTACATTATAGTTATGATCTCGATAAGGCTTCCCTGGTGAAGTCTTGGCGAGGTAGATTTTTGGATGTTACCGATATGTGGCGGGGCAGGGGTCAATCACAATTGTCTGTTCCACTGAATGCCTCGATTGACTTCTTTAATAGAGGCTTGTTGTTAGATCTCAAAGGAGAAGAAGAACTTAGATATTTAGGGTACAGCATTGATCAAGAAGGTCTTCCGCACTTTCGTTATCAGATCAAGGACCATCTTGTAACTGATCACATTCTCCCGGGTAGTGGAGGTGGATTGAAAAGAGTAGTTTCTGTGGAGGGGGATGGAGGAGATTTCCTCTGGTATCTGCTGGGATCAGCTGAAAAAATCATTGCAATGGAAGATGGCATGTACAATATTGGAGGACTCTACTATGTGAAACCAGTAGGCAAGGCAGAGATCCGGGAGCATCAAGCTGGTGAGCAATTGGTGATGGCCATTTCTTCCGGTCAACTGCAATATGAAATTCTTTGGTAGTATGATGAGATTACGATATTATTTACCCATGCTCATGTGGGCTTACACTGGGGCACTTCAGTTGCATGCCCAGAGCCAGCCGTCAGTTGATGAAGGGCAATATTATCAATTGATCGATGTGCCCATACCAGATGATATAAATCTTGAAGCCGGTGGTTTGGCTTTTGATGACCAGGGCAATCTAGGTGTTTGCACCAGACGGGGAGAATTGTGGGTGATTGAAAATCCGAATGGAGCCTCTCCGCTCTATACACGATTTGCTCATGGTCTACATGAACCATTGGGTTTGGCTTACCATGACGGTTCATACTACTTAGCTCAGCGGGGAGAGTTGAGTAAAGTAACGGATACAGATGGTGATGGTTTGGCTGATCAGTATGATGCTGTCTATACTTGGCCACTGGCAGGCAATTATCATGAATATTCTTACGGTCCCAAGGTTTTACCCAATGGTGACATGCTGGTCACGTTAAACCTTGGATGGGTAGGGCGTGGAGCCAGCCTATCTAAATGGAGAGGCTGGATGCTAAAGATCGGTCCTGATGGCACCATGACACCCATCGCAACAGGAATGAGATCTCCGGCAGGTTTTGGTATGAATGCCGAAGGGGATATTTTCTACACAGAAAACCAGGGTGATTGGGTAGGATCAGGCCGTATGACGCATATCCAAAAGGGGGATTTCGTAGGACATCCTGAAGGACTGAAATGGTCGGCTGAACCGAACTCACCCATTGACTTAAACGTAGAGGATATTGACGATACTAGAGGCCTATCGCTATATCAGTATGGTCAAGAAATCCCTGCTGTTAAGCCTCCATCGGTGTGGTTTCCTCATACCCTGATGGGTATTTCCACCTCAGATATCATCGTGATCCCCGAAGGATTTGGTCCATTTACTGGTCAACTGCTGGTCGGAGATCAGGGACACAGTAAAGTCATGCGGGTGTACCAAGAGCAGGTCAACGGCGTTTATCAGGGCATATGTTTCTCATTTAGAGAAGGATTCTCGTCTGGTGTTTTACGTCTGGAATGGTCTTCTGAAAACAGCCTTTTTGTGGGCATGACCAATCGGGGATGGGCTTCGACAGGAGCTTCCCCCTTTGGATTGCAGCGGCTGATTTGGACTGGAAAGAAACCCTTTGAGATCAAAACCGTCAAAATACAATCAGATGGATTCGCCATCGAATTCACGATGCCTGTAGATCGGGCGATTGCTGAAGATCCTGCAAACTATCAGATCACTGATTTTACCTATAAATATCATCATTTATATGGAAGTCCGGTGGTAGACCAGCAAAACCGTTCAATTGTCGGTGTCAGGTTGGATGAAAAAGGAAGCACAGTACATCTTTCGGTTGGTGGTCTACGAGAAGGCTACATCTACGAGATTAAAGCGGAAGGTGTCCGCAACCAGGCGGGAGATCCTCTTCTACATCCCACTGGATATTATACTCTAAATCAGTTGCCTGAAGGAACCAATGTAGCTGATAGTCACGACACAGTGTTGGCCCATAGTCTTTTTGAAGAAGTCGATGTGCGATCGCCAAAACGCATTCTTGAGATGCCAGATAATTGGATCAACGGTCCGGACCTTACCCTAACGGTAGGTACACTCCCTGGTCTGCAATATGACAAGAAGGAGATAAGGGTCAAGGCAGGAAATAAGATCAAGCTGGTATTCGAGAATCCAGACGACATGATGCATAATCTTTTGATCGTGACACCCAATAGTGCCGACGAAGTAGCTCAGGCAGCTTTGAATCTAGGATTGCAGGGAATGCAGGAGGGCTATATCCCAGATCACGAGGAAGTACTTTACCATACCAATCTATTGACTCCCCATAGTTCTGATGTCATTTATTTTACCGCTCCTGACGAACCGGGCAGTTACCCCTATGTTTGTACCTTTCCTGGCCATGGAGCTTTGATGCGGGGGATGCTGATTGTCGAGCCAGCTCAATAATTCTGTCATTATGACAGGTGCTTAGTGTTGTCGTATGCCACAATGGCGAAATTGTAGGCCTCCATTCAGTCAATTTGGCCCAAATCTGCGGTTGGAATGCGAATTGATAAAGAGTAAGAGAGTTTTTTATTCATCTTAAAATTTATCATCATGAATATTGCAGCATATAAACCGACCCACCGGATCCGGAGAGCAGATCCATTCCAATTACTATTTAATGACTATTCCACCAATGCATCTAATGGCGGATCATGGCAAGAAACCCATATTTCAACCAATGTTTTGGAAGGGGATGACCATTTTGCATTGGAGATAGCCGTGCCAGGTTTTGCGAAGGAACACTTTGAGATCAAAGTTGAGGATGATCAGTTGAAGGTAAGTTTTACTCGGCCTGAAATGAAAGAGGACAAAGTATATCGCAAGAAAGGCTTTGATTATAAGTCATTTAATAGAGTTTGGAAACTTAGTGAAGCTATTGATCAGCAAAAGATTGAAGCCAATTACCAGGATGGAATTCTACGGATAGTGCTATGGAAGAGGGAGGAAGCGAAGAAACAAGCTCCGAAGGTTATTGATATTCTTTAAGAAATCATTAACAGTGATTGGGCATAATAAAATTTCATTAATGTGAACTTAATAAAGTCCCAGTCGTTTGTACCACTACAACTTTTAATGTAAGTTTTTACGAATGACTCGTCACCGAAATATCCCAGTAGATTTTGAGATAAGCTTTGGTGAACGAAATACGGATCTGAGACGTTATCCTTACAGCGAGGTCTCTTGAATTGAAGAAAGACCACGCATTGTTGGAGACGTAAAAATGAAATCTAAAGGACTTTTTCCTTTGTTGTGTAAGAGTCCGATACTAAGATAGATTAGAAACCGTTAAGAGGTTTCGTAAGAATCATGTTCATGGGGTTAGGGTTTGGTTGATAGGCCTGGGTGTTTTCCCGGGCCTATTCTTTTTTGCGGTTACGCGGTGCTAAAATGCGAAAAATTACCTGGCTAGCAAGTGTTCAGACTTAAAATATCCGATTTTAACAATCGGTGCAGAATTGCGATCTGACCACTAAAAAGAAAAGATGGTCCAGCTTACTTGACAATATTTCAAAGTATGAAAGGTACTGGGTTGCCATTCCCTTGAGTCATGGTCACACAGTATGTTAAGCAAAATTCAACAATCAGTGTTCACCCTCAATTGTTGGCTAGGAAATCAGCAGATTGCTTTTGAAAATCAAGGAGCACGGACTCCCTTTGCATCGCGGTAATTCTCAGGTATTCTCTGGCAAAAGTACCTTCAAGATCAAATCCTACAGGCAGCGGTGTGATCATCGATACTTCCTTGAAGCGCTCTGGTATCAGTTCAACTTGCTGAGCCTGGGGATTGACCAGCTCATGGATCTGTATGCTATGACCTGCTGGTACTGCCTCACTATTTAATGCATTCCAGTATTTGATGAGGTATGGGTCCAAACTTAGGTTCGCCGCAATTTCATGGATACTTTGCTGCTTGTCTAAAGTCAATTCTAGGGTGCGGTAAGAGAAAGAATTGGCAAAAGCTTCCTGAGTGCTTAAGTAATATTGAAATGCAGGAAGGACACGCTGGGGTATGACCAAATCGTATCCTAACGGAATATCTGGTATGTAATTTTTCTTTAATGCTGGATTGAGAAAGGTCAGCAATCTTACGTCTAGGTTAGTAATCTTTGCCACTTCTTTCAGATCCATTTCTCTGGCTAGGTGTACTTTACCGACCCATTGTAAATCCAAGTCTGGTAGATCTGGCGACAATCCATGCTTGCGATGGTTCTCTACTACATACTGGAGAGCTGCATACTTGGGAATATATTGTTGAGTTTCGCGAGGTAAGAAAGGCCTGACCGCATCAAAAGTCTTGATTCCACCTGCTTGCCGAATAGCCTTGTTTACTCTACCTGGTCCTGCATTGTAGGCAGCTAGTGCCAAAGTCCAATCGCCATATTTTTCAAATAAATATTTAAGATAGGCCAATGCTGCACGGGTGGCTTTGGTTGGGTCATGTCGCTCATCAATGAATTCATTGATTCTTAGCCCGAGTTGTCTGGCCGTCGGGATCATAAACTGCCACAGTCCCACCGCACCTACTTTGGAAATGGCTAAGGGATCACACCTCGATTCTATGACTGGCAAGATTTTGAGTGCACTCGGTAGTCCCTGTATATCTATCTCTCGCTCTATTATTGGAAAATAAAGCATTCCCCTCTCCAGGATTTCTTCCGTACCCTTCGCATTACGTAGAAACTGGTCAATATAATCCAGTACACGCTCGTTATCGTGAAAATCTACCAGAGACGTCACATTGTCCAGTGGCACAGTTATCTTAACGGTTGCGGCTACCATAGGACCTCCTGACAATAGTACAGATAGAGCTGATAGCAGCAGCAGTGGTACAAATCGCATGGGATAACTTACTGTTTTCTTTGTTTTCCGGGCTAACATACTGGTTTATGAAATTTTATACATTATAGTAAAGTATAATGCATAAATCATACCAGTTTTTACGCAATTGTCCGGTCCGCAAACATAATCAAATATCAAGTACGGATATGAGACATCATTAGGCAAAAACATGTTCTTAACGTATTCCTTAAATCCACCTTAACGATCAGTCAGACCAAGTAATTTCTTGGAAATGGTCAGCACCTTTCCGTCGTCCCCTCTCTTGCCGAGAATCTGGATGCCAAATGGTTTACTTTGATCATCTGCTCCAAGTGGTATGGAGATTGCTGGTGCCCCAATAAGATTGGCCAGTACAGAGTAGATATCGGAAAGATACATCTCAACTGGCGTGAGGGATTGGTCTTGGCTCCAAGCGGTAGTCGGCGTAGTGGGTAGAATGATCCCGTCATATTTTTGGAACCAATGATCGAACTCATTTGTCAAGAGCCTCCTTACCTGCTGAGCCTTGGCAAAAAAAGCGTCGTAGTATCCAACACTCAAAACGAAGGTTCCCAAAAGGATGCGGCGCTTCACTTCATCTCCAAATCCTTCGGTGCGAGTTTTGGTATACATCTCCTGCAGTGATTTAGCCGATGGAGAACGAAACCCATACCTGATTCCATCATACCGGGATAGGTTACTCGAAGCCTCAGCAGAAGTAAGCACATAATAACTGGGAATCACGTAGTCCAGCAGAGGTAAGCTGACCGCTTCAATATTCCAACCTTCCTTCTCCAGCCTTTCAATCTTTTGGAGAAAGGCGTCTTTGATCCTGGGCTGCAATCCTTGATATTGTAGGGTTTCACTGATGTACGCCAACTGAGGGGGATCCTCCCATTCTTCAACTTCCTGCGTAGGTAATGTGGTGCTATCCCATTCATCGGGGCCCGAAATCACCTGATAGACCCTCTCGACATCATGGAGATGTCGGCCAATAAGACCAATTTGATCGAAGGAGGACGCATAGGCGATCAATCCATGCCGGCTGATTCGTCCATAGCTGGGTTTGTAACCAATTAAATTGCAAAAAGATGCCGGTTGCCTCACTGATCCTCCAGTGTCAGATCCCAAACCTATATGACTGGCAAAGCTCTGTACAGAAACTGCTGCACCACCCGATGACCCTCCTGGGACAAGATCTGGATCAATAGCATTGTGTACGGGTCCATAGAAGGAGTTTCGGTTATCTGATCCCATCGCAAATTCATCACAATTGGTTGAGCCGATGATGATGGCATCTTCTTGCAGCAAGCGCTCCACTGCTGTGGCCGAAAAAACTGGTCGATAACTCTGCAGGATGCGGCTTCCTGCGGTTGTCTGATGGTCACGATAGGAAATGACATCTTTAATGCTGATGACTACCGCCCACAGCTTTCCTAACCTGTCATTTTGTGCGATCTTCTCATCTATTCTGCTGGCCGCGGCAAGAGCCTCCTCGCTATACACTTGGGTGAAAGCATTAAGTGCTCGTGTCGATTCGATCTGGTCTAAAAATATCCGAATTAGCTCTACACAGGTAAGCTCTCCATTCAGGATGGTGTTTCGTACCTCGGCGACCGGTAGGGTGAGTACCTTATTTTCTAGCATGAAGTGTACGGATAATTTGGTCTATGGTATAGCGGTCTTGATCGCCAGACCTCATATCTCTCAAAGTATAAGATTGACTCTGCATCTCTTCAGGGCCAATCATTAATGCAAAGGGCACATTCATATTGTTGGCATATTTCATTTGCTTTTTAAGCTTCGAGGGAGTGGGAAAGAGATCGGCTTTGATTCCTTCCTTTCTCAAGGTAGTGACCATTGAGAATGCAAACTGATGGCAGTCATGGTCCAGCGCCATAATCATCACTTGCAAAGGTTGGGTGATATCTTCTGGAAAGAGTTCGAGGGCTTGCATGACATCAAAAATTCTCGCAACACCAAATGATATTCCAACCCCAGATACATTAGGCAATCCAAAAAAGCCGGTTAAGTTGTCATATCGGCCACCCCCCAGCACACTGCCAATGGCATGATCCATAGCTTGCACTTCAAATATGCATCCTGTATAATAATCGAGGCCCCGGGCAAGTGAAGGGTCAAAGACCAACTCGTTTTCGAGTGCTATGTTGCCGAGGTAGCCTAGCATATTCTTTAGATCGGCAACTCCATCTCTCATTTTTCCCTCATCGTTGGGCAGATGATCCACATTGCGGATCTTCATCAACCCAACCAGCTGATCGATGTGTTCATCCGCTAGTCCAATACCTTTGAGCTGTTCGTAAACACCCTTTTCACCAACTTTCAGCCATTTGTCAATGACAGTAATTACCGGAAAAAGATGAGTGCCAGCACCAATCGATTCTATCATTCCTTCAAGAATCTTTCGGTGGTTAATCCTCATACGAACCTGAATCCCTAAATCTTTGAAGATTGAATCCATCAATTGGACCAGCTCGGCCTCGTACACCAGGGCCCCTGAACCAATGACATCGGCATCACATTGATAGAATTCTTGGTACCGGCCTTTTTGAGGTCGATCGGCTCTCCATACCGGCTGGATTTGATATCTCTTGAATGGAAAGGAAATTTCATGTTGGTGCATCACTACGTATCTCGCAAAAGGAACCGTAAGATCATAGCGAAGACCTCTTCTAGAGATCGATGGTACCAAGCGAGACGAATCTTTTTCTGCCAATGCATCTGCGTCGGCTTTGGCCAGAAAATCACCGTTGTTAAGCACTTTAAAGAGGAGTTTATCGCCTTCATCTCCGTATTTTCCGGTGAGGGTCTGCAAATTTTCCATCACAGGTGTCTCAATTGGGTGATAACCAAAACGCTCAAAGTGTTCACGAATGACGCTGAAGATATAGTTTCGCTTATAGACCTCATTAGGTCCAAAATCTCGTGTTCCTTTTGGAATACCGGGTTTGATCATGACTACTCTACCTTAGAAGGCACTTGTAAACTGACCGAGAAAACGCACATCGTTCTCAAAGAGCAACCTGATGTCATTGATTTGATATTTCCGCATGGCTTGCCGTTCAATGCCCATCCCAAATGCAAAACCACTGTACCGATCGGGATCAATTTCACACATTTGCAAGACGTTGGGATCAACCATGCCACAGCCCATGATCTCTAGCCAACCCGTTCCTTTAGTCATTCGGTAGTCATCTTCATTCTTTAATCCCCAGTAGACATCGACTTCGGCGCTAGGTTCAGTAAAAGGAAAATAGGAAGGTCGAAGCCTAATTTTCACTTCGGATCCATAAAGTTCCCGGGCAAAGTGATAAATGACTTGCTTCATATCTGCGAAGGAGACCCCTTCGTCGACATAGAGGCCCTCAACTTGATGAAACTGAGCGTGTGCACGTGCTGATATGGTTTCGTTCCGATATACCCTTCCTGGCGAGATGATACGGATCGGAGGTTGTTGTGTTTCCATGACATGGACCTGGACTGTGGATGTCTGTGATCTTAGCATTCGTACCTCACCATCTCCGTCGCTGGGTGATTTGACATAGTAGGTGTCGGTCATATCCCGGGCAGGATGATCTTCTGGAGTATTCAAAGCCGTAAAATTGTGCCACTCGTCCTCAATTTCTCGATTCGTAACCACCTGAAAGCCTATCCGACGGAAAATATCGATGATCTGATTCATTACAATGGAGACTGGATGCCTGCTTCCCAACGGCAATGGTATTCCTGGAGCAGTGAGGTCAAGTTGGGTTTGTTCAATACCGCTGGTCTCTAAAGAATTGACCAGATCCTGGTATTTCACTTCTGCCTTGTTCTTAGCTTCATTCAGCAGCTGACCAAAAGCTCTCTTTTGATCATTTGCTATATTCTTGATTTCGGCAAATAAGGGTTTGATGGTATTTTTGCTGCCCAAATACTGCAATCTGAACTGTTCAACCTCTTCAGCATTACTGGGTTTCGCAGCTTCGATTTTTCCGATGATATGGCGTACTTTATCAAATATCTCAGCACTCATGCGCGGCCACTTAAAATTGAGCCGTAAAGGTATAATTTTATGAGAATTGGATCTAAATGACAGCAGAAAGCCAAACCGATAGATTGTATTCACAGCAGCAATATGAAACGGTGTTCTTGGGGCTCTCCATTCTATTGCTAGTCTCCCTTTTGTATTCTGTGTTTATGCTCTCAGTAGTGATGATCTGCTTTGGACTCTTTGCTCTCTTTAAGGTGGAATGGAATCCCTTACGATTTTCCTGGAGAGGCAACTTTCCATTAGGTTTGCCTCCTATGATGGATCAACCCGCATGGTGGTTATTAACCGTGCCTTTTTTTCTGGTTTTGGTAGGTGCTTTCTACTCCGACGATACAGCTTATTGGTTGACCCGTATTCGGATCAAGCTTCCATTCGTACTCTTTCCCATGGCATTCTTTCTCTTGCCTTCCATATCTCGCCACTGTTACCATCGGGTACATTTGGCCCTTTTGATCGTCATGTCTATCAGTACCCTTCCAATCATCTGGAGTATGGTGCTCGAGTATGATCAGATCTTGCTAAGACTTCAGCAAGGTAGACCCATAGCCACACCGGGTAATCATATCCGCTATTCCTTGTTGGTGGCATTGTCTTCGATCAGTGGTTTCTTATTATGCCGACGTGGTATTCCCCTTTCTCCATTAATCAAAAAACTGTCGTTCGTGCTAAGCGTTGGCCTCGTCTTGTTTTTACATGTCTTGGCTGTGAGGTCTGGTTTGTTGGCACTTTATCTAATGGGACTGGTACTGATCTTGAGGCAGGTTTACAAGAAAGGTCTGAATTTGAAGACGGGATTACTGATGCTGTCTCTCCTGGCCATTCCCTGGGTGGCCTATCAATCCATTCCATCACTGCAAAGCCGGGTGCATTATATGTTTGAAGATGTCTCAAAATATCAGGAACAAAAGTGGAACGCTTACTCAGATGCAGAGCGAATGTTGTCCATTAAAGCAGGAGTATTGATTGGTGCTGACCATTGGTTGATTGGCGTAGGCCCTGGCGATTTGAAAGATGCAATGCGGACTTTCTTTTACGAACATTTTGATAAGGATAGTTTTATTCTCCCTCACAATCAGTTTGTTACAGTTTTTGCCGCCAATGGGATCATTGGGCTGTTTCTGTTTATCCTGTGCTTGTTCGTACCCTTGTGGAGTAACAAACATTACCGAAACGAATGGTATTTAAGTGCTTATATTGCCATTTTAGCCTCTCTCCTGGTCGAAAATACTTTTGAAACTTCCATGGGGGTTGCCATCTTTATATTCTTCATTTTGACTGGCCTCAATCACATGAAAAATCCTCGAAATTTATCCTAAGCGTTGCACTTGCGGGCGAAAAAAGGATCCCATCAATAGACCAAATGCGACACCACCAAGGTGGGCAAACCATGCTGTGCCTCCTCCCTGTACAGTTGTACCCATACTTTGAAAAGTGCTAAAAACCTGTATGACAATCCAAATGCCGAGAAATGCCAAAGCCGACATGGTAATGCGTCGAAGGATAATAATGAGGAAAACAATCACCTTAACCTTCGACTGAGGAAACATAATCAGATAGGCACCCATTACCGCCGAGATGGCTCCACTTGCCCCGACACTGGGTATTTCACTGCCTGGATTAAAATAAACATGTGCCAAGCTTGCCAAAACGCCTCCAGCTATGTAGAACGCCAGAAAAGGCAGGTTACCAATTGTGGCTTCGATGTTATCAGCAAAAACCCAAAGAAAGAGCATATTGCTGATTAAGTGCAACATTCCCCCGTGGAGGAACATTGAGGTGAGGAGAGTATAGTACTGATGACCACCTTCAATGTTTGCTGGTATGGTGCTGTACAGGTGGAAAAAATCTTGCAATGCATATTGCGACAGGCTGACCTGGTAGAAGTAGACGACAATATTAATGACTAAGATCGTATAGCTGAAGAAAGGGTAGTGTCCGCCCTTTACCTGGTCATCTCCAATGGGAAAAAACATAGGGATGCGAAGTTAGATAAATCCCTCCTTAATGAGGTCATGGATATGAATAATGCCCCGGTATTCCCTGTCGTCGAGAACTAAGAGCTGGGTGATATTGTGTCTTTTCATGACTGTGATTGCAGATGCAGCTAGGGCCTGACCGGCAATAGTCTTCGGATCAGAAGTCATAATGTCAGATGCAGTGAGTAGGCGGGTATCTGTATTGTTTTGAAGCATTCTGCGCAAATCACCATCGGTAATGATTCCGACCAAAGTACCGTCTGGTTCAACCACTGCAGTAGCACCTAGACGCTTACTGCTGATTTCAATAATTACGTCTCTGATGCTTGTATCCGGAGTAACCGAGGCAATTTCATTGTGTTGGCAAAGATCAGCTACCGATAGATGCAATCTCTTACCTAAGGTGCCGCCGGGATGCAGCTCGGCAAAATCATTGGGCTTGAACCCATTTCTAGCAATGAGGCATGCTGCCAGTGCATCACCGACAGCAAGCTGCGCCAGCGTAGAGGCGGTGGGAGCCAGGTTGTTGGGATCTGCCTCACGAGCCACGGGAGTTGCAATCACCACATTGGCCATCCTGGCTAAATGACTTCTCTCGTTGGCCACTACAGCAATGATCGGACAGTTCATTTTTCTTATGACAGGAATCACTCGCTTGAGTTCCTCTGTCTCTCCACTCTTGGATAAGCACAGAACTACATCGCCGTCTTGCAAGATACCCAGATCACCATGTAGAGCATCGGCAGCATGCATAAATATGGATGGAGTTCCGGTAGAATTAAAGGTGGCAACAAGCTTCTTACCGATTAGTGCACTCTTACCTACACCTGTGACAATCACTCTGCCGGCTGCTTGGCCAATGAGCTCAATTGCTTCGATAAATTCATACCCGATTTTCTGCGACAATGCCTGTAGAGTTTGGTATTCCACCTCTATGGAAAGTCTTGCTATTTGCAGCAACGAATCATGTTGCGATTCCTGCCCAACTTCTTTGGAAATCACTGTGTTATTGTTACAGATTTTATAAATAATTTGACTAAATTTAGATAAAGCTTCAAGAGAGCTGTTACTTGCCCCACTGAGTACCGTACAAACCAAATGACCAATATAAGGTACACTTGTTAAGTTCAACACTTATCACTATACAATCGCGACTATGAAAGATGTGATGAATTTGCGGTCAGCCCTTCAAGATTATTTTGGTTTTGATCAATTTAAAGGGCCTCAGGAAGCAATCATAGAAAGTGTTTTATCTGGCTCAGATACATTTGTAATCATGCCCACAGGGGGTGGAAAATCTTTGTGTTATCAACTGCCGGCTTTAATGCTTGACGGAACAGCCATCGTTATTTCTCCATTGATCGCTTTGATGAAGAATCAAGTGGATTCCATAAGAGGTCATAGCGAGGATGATAGCCTAGCTCATTTTCTCAATTCATCATTATCTAAGACCCAAGCTGCTAAAGTAAAAGAAGATATCATTGCGAAAAAGACCAAGCTCTTATATGTAGCACCAGAAACGCTGACTAAAGAAGAGAATATCCAATTTTTCAAGCAAGTGGATGTTTCCTTTGTCGCCGTAGATGAAGCACATTGTATTTCGGAATGGGGCCATGATTTCAGGCCAGAATATCGTCGCATTCGAGATATGGTTGATGGCATTGACAGACAAATCCCGATCATTGCACTGACAGCTACCGCAACGCCAAAGGTACGCTCAGATATCGTTAAGAATCTCAATATGTCTGAAGTCAATAGTTTTGTCTCATCCTTTAACCGGGACAATCTATACTATGAAGTCAGACCTAAGACTAGTCCCGAGGACACCTTTAAGAATATCGTTCAGTTTATCAAGACCATGGAAGGCAAGTCTGGCATTATCTACGTTCAGGCTAGAAAAACAACAGTAAAACTGGCTGAGGTATTAAAAGTAAATGGCATTAAGGCTGCACCATACCACGCAGGATTAGACGCGAAAGTGAGGAGCCAGACCCAGGATGATTTTCTAATGGAAGATATAGATGTCATTGTCGCCACTATTGCCTTTGGAATGGGAATTGACAAACCCGATGTGAGATATGTCATCCACTACGATATACCCAAGAGTATTGAAAACTACTACCAGGAGACTGGTCGCGCTGGAAGAGATGGGCTAGAAGGAAAGTGCATTGCCTATTATGCACCCAGTGATATCCAGAAGCTCGAAAAATTTTTGCGGGACAAACCTGTTGCTGAGCGCGAGATGGGTATGCAGCTGCTCATCGAAATGATGGCTTACGTCGAAACAGCCGCTTGTCGGAGGCAAACCTTGCTTCACTATTTTGGAGAGGACTTCAATCAGGAGGATTGTCATGACAAGTGCGACAATTGTGCCCATCCGAGAGAAAAAATTGACGTGACCCAAGAGCTGGTCTTGGCTTTGCAGGCAGTTGATGACCTTAAAGAAAATTACCAGGGTAAGACTCTGGTTAAATATTTACAAGGGCAAGAAGATCAAAAGATGAAAGACTTTGGTTTTGATAGACTGGCTCGCTTTGGAAAAGGGAAGGATCGTGATATGGTTTTTTGGCAAAGTGTCTTTAGGAATGCCATTCTTGAAGATTTCATATATAAGGATATTGAGACCTACGGCGTTATCAAGTTGACTCAGAAAGGCCAGAACTTCATAAAAGATCCGCATAAAGTAACCATTCCCCTCAATCGCGAATATGGAGATCTGCCATCGCCCTCCGATGGTTCTAAATCCATGGCCCTTGACGAAACCCTTCTCAAGATGCTTAAGGATTTGCGCCGTCGAATCGCTAAGCAAAAATCAGTACCTCCATATGTCATATTCCAAGATCCATCGCTAGAAGATATGGCAACGCAGTATCCCATATCTATGCAGGATATGACCAGTATTTCAGGAGTCTCACAAGGGAAAGCTAAGCGCTATGCCAAAGATTTTGTCAACCTGATTAGTGAGTATGTGGAAGAGAATGACATCGAGCGCCCCATGGATATAGTCGTCAAATCTGTGGCTAACAAATCCAAAGCCAAGGTGGCCATTATCCAAGGCATTGACCGAAAACTCCCCCTGGAGGATATTGCTCATGGTGTCTCTCTGTCTATGGAAGAATTGCTTGATGAAATGGACATGATCGTCAATTCCGGTACTAAGTTGAACATTGATTACTATGTCAGCGATAATATCGATGAATATTCGAAAGAAGACATTTATGACTACTTTATGGAGTCTGAAACTGACGATGTCGAAGTAGCCCTGCAAGAACTTGAGGATGAAGATATAAACCTGGAAGAAATCAGGATTGTACGCATCCTGTTTCTGTCAGAAATGGCCAATTGATCTTAAGGGAAATTATAGTGGGCTACAATTGACAAACATCGAAATACTAATCTCATTTTTACGGACAAAACAGTATGGCACAAAAGATCTTGATCTTGAACGGGCCCAATCTCAATTTGCTGGGTAAACGTGAAGTTGATATCTACGGCAATCAGTCATTTGATCAATATTTTCAGGAGCTAGAGGGACGTCATAGGGAAGTATCCCTGTACTACTACCAATCTAACCACGAAGGCGAACTCATCGATAAATTGCACGAGGTGGGTTTCGAATATGATGGAATCATCATTAATCCTGGTGGTCTATGTCATTCCTCAATTGCCTTGGGAGATGCGATTGCCGCGATTGAAACCCCGGTGGTAGAGGTTCATATCTCTAATATTCATGCCAGAGAAGCCTACCGTCATCAGACTTTCTCTGGTGCCAAGTCAGTGGGCTGCATTGCTGGACTGGGGTTGAAAGGATACGACCTTGCCATCCGCTACTTCTCTAACTCAGCCGGCTAAAAGCCGCTGCTTGGTTTATCTTCAAAAGTTAGATCTATTAGCCTTAGTCGCTTCCTACCGCTAAATTTGTGAGACCTAGAAAAGGTGAATCTCAGCAGTTTGCCAACTGTAAACGAGCCAATGGCTATAGCTACTGTTGACCAAGCCAAAGGATCACCATAGGCAAGTGATACTAAGGTCCAAAAACTCCAGATACCACTAAAAGAGATGAGGCCTGTGGAAAGGCCCTTTATGAAATTTCCCCCGGCCCTAACTCGAATGGCACCAATGCTATCAATGGAGATCAATTGATTGGAAAGATCTATCACCCTTTCTTCCACATAAATATTTACAATGGTAGCGGTACGCCAATCTTTGGGAGCAGATTTAAGCGCAAATGTCAGGTCATCACCTATGAAGAACTTCTGGGTCTTCAATGAATTGGCCTTCTCCAGCAGCATGGCTTTTTGACCCTTGAGAACACCACTAGAGGAAGCAAGGAAAAGGCAGGTCAAAACCATAGATATGGACATCAACTTGTGCGGTGAGCTATGGTCTTTACCTGTCCATATCTGTGGCATATCTTACAATCTTACGGTTCTGTTATTGAAAACGCCATGTAAAAGTAGCATTTGAATCTCCGCTGGTCTTTGCCATCTTCCTTAAGATGCCAACACCATAGGTTCGCACTAAAAATATTCTCCTTCTTCGAGCCATTGGATCTGGTTGGCTTGTGGATGACCCCATTGTCGAAAACGATCTCTTGTTTCCTTATATGTACAAGGTCAGCATTCTTTCGAAAATAAAAGTACTCGGTAGACAGCTGAGGAATAATCTCATTTGTAGAATGGCAATTAAGTACTTCTTTCACAATTGCTGCAAAATGCGACCCACAGCTTTGAAGATGTTGTGGAATGGCAATTCTTTATTGGCTGTATAGATTAGCATGAGCTGTATATGCTTTCCTTCTTGAAGGGTGACGAGATCTTTCTGTTTACGGTAGGCTTCTCGAATACGACGTTTGATGAGGTTCCTATCCACAGACTTGCGAAATAGCCGACTGGAGACCGAAACAGCTGCTTTTACCGGTGGACCTCCATTCTGTGAAATGGTTCGAAAAACAGCTCGAATAGGGAAGATATGTACCGAGCTGCCTTCCCTAAAAAGCGCGTCGATATCCTTACGGCTTTTGAGCCGCTCCTTTTTTTGATAAGATTGTTTCTTCATCATCCGTCTTTGCTAGGAAACTTCAAACTGCTTAGCGGTCATGAAAAAGAAAGGGGGACCGTTGTTAACAACCATCCCCCATTATTTAGATTCTTAGCTTTTTACTACTTGAGTCTTCTCTCGTCGCTCACACTGAGTTTAGCACGTCCTTTAGCTCGACGTCTTGCAAGGACTTTACGACCGTTCTTCGTACTCATACGGGACCTAAACCCATGCTTATTCCGCCGTTTTCTCCTCGAAGGTTGGTATGTTCTCTTCATTGCTTATGATATTTACCGCTTTTCCAATGCGCCCGCAAATGTAATAGAATCTGGACACTTACAAAAGGTCTAGCCGTTCATTGAAGAAAGGAATTCCTCATTGGTAGTGGTACCAAACATATGTTTGCGTAGGAAATCCATGGCTTCCTCAGGTTTCATATCGGCCAGATGATTTCGCAAGATAAACATGCGAGACAACGTGTCTTTATCCAACAGGAGTTCCTCTCTTCGAGTACTTGATTTTGGCAAGTCAATGGCGGGATACATTCGCTTATTGGCCAAAGTCCGGTCAAGCTGAAGCTCCATGTTACCGGTGCCTTTAAATTCTTCGAATATGACACCATCCATTTTCGATCCTGTATCAATCAAGGCCGTAGCTAGAATGGTCAGAGATCCTCCACTTTCAATGTTTCGGGCAGCACCGAAAAATTTCTTGGGTTTATGAAGGGCATTGGCTTCAACACCTCCAGACAGTACCTTACCGCTGGCAGGTGCAACTGTATTATAAGCCCTTGCTAATCGCGTGATCGAGTCGAGTAAGATGACCACGTCGTGACCACACTCCACTAATCGTTTTGCCTTTTCGAGCACAATTCCTGCAACTCGAACATGGTTATCAGCTGGTTCATCAAACGTTGAAGCCACGACTTCTCCATTCACGTTGCGTCGCATATCAGTCACCTCTTCAGGACGCTCATCTATCAGCAGAACGATCAAGAAGCATTCTGGGTGATTTTTTGCAATGGCATTGGCAATGTCCTTGAGTAAAAATGTTTTTCCTGTCTTGGGTTGAGCCACAATCAGGCCACGTTGTCCCTTACCAATAGGAGCAAAGAGATCGATCATCCGGTTTCCGTAATCCTTGCCGGTCGGCGAGGAAACCAGGTTAAATTTTTCCTTTGGAAACAGTGGTGTTAGATAGTCAAAGGGTACCCGCTCTCTAATTTGTGCTGGTTCTAAACCATTGATCAGCGATACCCGCAGCAGGGCAAAATATTTTTCACCTTCTTTGGGAGGTCTGATAGAGCCTTTGATGGTATCTCCGGTCTTCAAGCCAAACAGCTTAATCTGAGAGGGTGATACATAAATATCATCGGGTGAGGTTAGGTAATTGTAGTCAGAAGACCGTAAGAAGCCGTAACCATCCGGCATCATCTCTAAGATTCCTTCTCCCTCGATGACCCCATCCAACTCCACATTGAAGGCGGGTTTTCGCTCTTCCCTCTTTTGATTTTGGTGTTTACCCTTATCGTGATTTTCATCGTTGTTCTTCTTATCTCTTGCGTGTGGCTTATCCTCTTCCTTTTTTGCTGGTTTCCGATGTTGCTGTTTGGGGGCATCTCTCTCTGCTTTCGTTGCAGAGTCATCGGCTTTAGGTTGCTCTTTGGGAGCGGATCGAGGTCTTGATTTGGACCTGGAACTCTTTCCATTGTTAGCTTTGCCTGCACTTTGTTCGTTCTTAGCCTCGATGTCAAACTCAAATTGTGGTTTCTTTTGGTCGCCATTTTTACTTGGAGGCTGATCAGCGGGATCATCGGGCGGCGTCAATGCTTGCTCATCGAGAATCTTATAGATCAACTCCTGCTTATTGAGTCTCTTATAACCTTTGACGTTTAGTCCTTCTGCTATATCTCGCAATTCGGGAACCAACATATCATTTAACTGAAGAATATCATACATACCTTTGGTAAGTTTTAAGGAAGTGTCAGTGATCAAATAAGATTTATAATGTGAAATGATTCTTTATCGCTCAGAAACGTAGATTCTATAAAAAGTAATTCCAGGAAAAAGCACAAGGATACTGCAAGAAGCGCTGCAATAAAACGGACGTAGCCCTTTCTTTGGCGAAGCAAAAATACAGTTATTTTTTAATCGATGCAGTATATTTGAAAAAAAAGCATCAATCACGCTTACAATTTAAGAGATTCGCATCTCTTTCTATACTTGAGTCTATGTTGGAAATTAACATCTTACGGAACGACCGTGACCGGGTCATCCATGGTCTGATAAAACGCAATTTGACTGGCGACATACCTTCAAAGATTGATCAGATCGTCCTTCTTGATGAAGAGCGAAAAGCCACACAGACACAACTGGATGGATTATTGGCTGAAGTTAATGCCCTTTCAGCACAAATTGGGCAGCTATACAAATCGGGGAATGGTGAGAAAGCTGGCCAGTTAAAAGAGGAGGTCACAGATCTGAAACAACAGGCTAAGTTGCTGGAGATCAAGCAAAAAGAACAGATACAGACGTTGGATTTTGCTTTGCTTGATTTGCCAAATGTACCACATGACTCTGTTCCTGCCGGCCATAGTGAAGCGGATAACGAATTGATCAGATCAGGAGGCCAAATGCCTGAGTTTGGATTTGAGGCATTGCCCCATTGGGATCTTGCTGCCCGACATCAATTGATTGATTTCCAACTTGGGGTAAAGCTCGCGGGTTCGGGATTCCCACTGTTTCGTAAGTATGGCGCTATGCTTCAACGGGCACTGGTGTATTTTTTTCTGCAAGAAGCTTGGAGGGCCGGTTATGAGGAAATATCCCCACCCCTCCTGGTAAACGCCGACACTGCCCGGGCCACCGGTCAATTGCCTGACAAAGAAGGTCAGATGTACCATATAGAAAAGGATGAACTTTATCTGATACCCACGGCAGAGGTGCCAGTGACCAATATTCTACGTGGCCAACTGCTTGAACCTGCCCAACTACCGATAAAATTGGCCGCTTATACACCCTGTTTTCGTCGAGAAGCTGGCTCGTACGGAGCAGATGTCAAGGGCTTGAATCGGGTACATCAATTTGACAAGGTCGAGATCGTTCAAGTGACTACTCCTGACAAATCCTATCAGGCTCTCGACGAGATGGTTGCTCATGTAGAGGGATTACTCAATGAGCTGGAACTCCCCTATAGGATTGTGCGTTTGTGTGGTGGAGATCTTGGTTTTACGTCTGCTTTGACCTACGATTTTGAAGTCTATGCAGCAGCACAAAAGCGATGGCTTGAAGTGAGTTCTGTGTCCAACTTTGAAACTTACCAAAGCAATCGACTCAAACTGAGATACCGAAAAGAGGGGGCAAAACCTCAACTCTTGCATACGTTAAACGGTAGTGCTTTGGCCCTGGCCAGAGTCGTGGCGGCTTTGTTGGAAAACAATCAGGATGAAACCGGAATACGGGTGCCAGAGGTTTTGCAATCCTTCATGAAGATTGACCGTATTAATTAAAAAGATGAGATTATGTCAGGATATTTAGGATATATGATGATCGCCGGTGTGATGACCTTGATCGGCATGGTTATAAGTGGCAGACTAAAATCTAAGTTTGCCAAATACAGTCAGATTCCAACCCAGAGTGGAATGAGTGGCCAAGAGATTGCCCAATCAATGCTCAATAACTACGGCATCCATGATGTAAAGGTGATTGAGTCAAAGGGATTCTTGTCTGACCACTACAATCCTTTAAATAAGACCGTTGCACTTTCTCCTGCGGTCTATCATGGACGCTCCGTAGCTGCTACCGCCGTAGCTGCTCACGAGTGTGGTCATGCTGTACAGCACGCAACATCTTATCCGCTCCTTAAACTGCGCTCGGGCTTAGTACCACTTGTTAAGATTTCTTCACAGGCTCAGCAATGGTTATTGTTGCTGGCTTTTGGAGGTTTTGGAGCTGGCGCCAGTGGAAGCAATACCATACTGTTGGTTACCATCATCGCATTTGCCATAACTGCTTTGTTTAGTTTTATCACCCTGCCGGTAGAATTTGATGCGAGCCGGCGAGCTCTTATGTGGATCGATCAGACAGGAGTCACAACAGGTGCACAGTATGAAGGAGCCAAAGATGCTTTGAAATGGGCTGCAATGACCTATGTAGCAGCTGCGCTGTCAGCTTTGGTGATGTTGCTTTATCTCTTGGCCAGATATCGAGACTAATTTCTATATTGAATATCTTGTAAGTCTAAATTTCTTGACAAATGGACGCGGAAGAATTAACATTGAGCATTGATATGGGCAAAGAGGCCATGGATCATGCATTGGAACATCTACAGAAGGAATTGGTAAAGATTCGCACTGGTAAAGCAAGTCCTGCTATGCTGCATGGTATTATGGTTGAGTACTATGGTACCCCTACACCCTTGCAACAAGTGTCAAACGTAGGAGCAAGCGACTCTAAGACTTTGACTATCCAACCCTGGGAAAAGTCTATGCTGGGACCTATTGAGCAAGCAATTTTTGCTGCCAATCTGGGCTTGACCCCTATGAATGATGGTGAATTTGTTCGAATCAATATTCCCCCACTAACGGAAGAACGGAGGGTGCAACTGGTCAAACAGGCCAAGCACCTTGGAGAAGAAGCCAAGATCAGCCTGCGTAGTACCCGCCATAAGATCATGGATGCTATTAAACAGGCCGTCAAAGAGGGCTATCCCGAAGATGCAGGTAAGCGAAGAGAAGATGAAGCCGAGAAATTGACACACGAGTACTACGACAAGGTAGATGAAATGGTAGAAGCCAAGGAAAAGGATATTATGACTATCTAAACTCCACTGAACACTCTATGGTACCTCTAATCAGTCCTTAATAAACCAAGGTTTTCTTTCGGTAGTTTCGCCTGTAACTATGACCATCTGATCGAGAGTAAATAGCATCTTGGCTTTATCAAGGGGTTGAACCGGCAAGACGTCGAAGGTAAAGGGTGCTTTGAGTTCATAAACCTTGAAATTTTGGCTGCTTCTGGTTAAAACGTATCCCGCTATCACTTGAAAATCAACCAGCTGCGGATCTAAAATTTGTGATTTGTACTGTCCAAACAGATCAAAGAGTAAAAGACCTCGATGAGGCACCATGACGATCAGATCTTCACCCTGCTGGACGATCTTGTCTGGTAGAATCCTCTCATTAAATCGGAGTCGGAGATCCTCACCACGTGTCAAGATTTGTCCTTGTCGGGTAGCTTTTATCAACCTTTGTTCGTGGTCGTTAAAAAACCAGATGGCTCCATCAATAGCTGCTCCTATAGTACGCACCTCTCCAAATCCCAGTTCCAACAAATTGAAAACCTGTGTTTCATTGAGAAGACGGTCCAACACTACGCCGGTATAGAAGTCCGAATAGTATACCAGGACTTTTAGTGGGTTAGTAGCATCAATTAATGAAACATCGCCAAAGGAATTGTTGGTGTAATAACCCATGCTATCTCCATGCTCATCCCACTTAATAATTTCATTATTGGTTTTGGCGTAATAGAGATGACCAAAGCGATCAATTGTGGCCGTTTCATAGGCAATTTTGGGTTTTGTTTGCGCACTTCCCCGAGAAGTAGGCTGTGTAGTCGAACAACCAAACATTACAGCGAGCACCAGCAATGTCCAGGAGCTGTGTTCTCTAGAGTTCTTGAATGATTGAGAGTCAGACTTTGATGATTTGTCCATGCTCATTCTCAAAAAAGTCAAGATGTAATGATGAACCATCAAAATAGACATACGAATTGTGAGTCATCCAATCCCCTAAATTTACGTAGATACTTCTACCATTGTCAAGCTGACACCAGATGGGTAGATGACGATGTCCAAAAACAAAATAGTCGTAGTAGGTGTCCTCTAGTATCTGATGGGCAAAGGATATAAGCCATTCTCCCTCCTTGCCTTTGAAACCGTCATCAGCATTATCACGACTCTTATTGCTCCAGTATTTGGCGACTGAAAAAGCAAAGTTGGGATGAAGACGGGCAAAGAGCCATTGACTGACCGGACTGGCGAAAACTCGCTTAATAAATTTGTAACCTCGGTCACCCGGACCCAGACCATCACCATGACCAATCAAAAATTTCTTTCCGGAAAATGTACGCTCAATGGGACTACGGTAAATAGGAATACCCAGTTCTTCTTCAAAGTAACCAAACATCCACATGTCGTGATTGCCAGTAAATAGGTAAATGGGCAGGCCAGCATCCCGCAATTGAGCAAGTTTTCCAATTAACCGGCTATATCCTTTGGGAATGACTTCCCTATATTCAAACCAGAAGTCGAAGATATCACCTACCAGGTAAAGTTCGGCTGCATCAGAAGCAATCATGTCTAACCACCTGATAATTTGACGTTCTCTTTCTTTGCTAGTATACCTTACATCTAATCCCAAATGAAAATCAGACGCAAAATAAATTTTTGACATGACCGAAAGATAGGTTTTTCGATGATCCGGATGGAGCCGAAGAGCATGGAAATATAGTCTAGGGAGGGAATCATACGGCAAGTACCCATTTGTTTCAAACTCGAACTGCTTCGGATGTTTAAATGTTCTTGCTCATATTTCTCAATCATTACTACTGAGTTTGGAGCTATTCTTCCAAATATATTTGCAGGCCATGAACATGCGATGGATCAATTGAAATCCTAGGGCCTGAGGAGGTAGATAGAAGGTTCCTGCTAGAGAGAAAATTCCTGGCCAGGTCCAAATCTTTTACCTTAATGGTAATCCACTCAATACCCTTGTGCCCTGTTGATTGTGAATAAGATATTGTAGGGCCATTTGATAGTTTCCATGAATCTCGTTTACTAGTTCCTAGGATCTTATCCCATTTGGCTATGACCTCTCTTTTCATTGATACATGTACCTCCTTGAGCTCGATAACTCCCATCGGATTTGACTCTAAGTCCAAATCTAGTTTTTCATAGAGCTCATTGACCGATTTTGCTTTTACCGGCCGTTCGGCGAAATTCAGTCCGGCAGGAAGAAATTGCCAAAAAGAAAAATACACATTGGATTCAATACTCAAGGAATCCAAAGTCGTTTGTCTACCTATGGCAAATCGTCTTCCTCCAGAAAAAATGTTGAAATCAGACGGAGGCTCATGCTTAAAACCCCGATGAGTCAGCGACTCAGACAACGCTTCTATATCTTCTGTTCCGAAGAGGATTCTATTAAATCGAGCCTCGTCATTCATTGAGGAATCTCCTGAATATAGACCGACCAATTCAAATGTAGTATTGCCCAGGAAGAATGAGATATCGAGCACCTTTCCATCACCAAAGAGATCAAATGCTTCCCATTCTATCGGAAGGTGGAGTGTGTCTTGAAGAAACCGGCTAAATGTATTCAGGGTACTGGTGTCCTTAAGATAGACCTCAAAAATTGCAATATTGCTTATTTTACTTGGTTCATCTTCCTGTATGAGATTTCTACTGCAGAAAGTGAAAATGACCATCATAAGGATGATATAAATTCTATACATTATTTGGTTCACGGAGTAACGTGCTTTGCTTTCACAGCAAGGTACTCTCTTAGTGTGAGAATAAGAATTGAAATACGAAAAGCGCATGAATTGTACGATAATGTTCGATGCGTCCTGATGGTATGGTCCAAGAAATGCAATTGTTCAGTTGTGATAAGGATATGGGCTTTAACACGCTGATGTTGTTTTAATCTTTGATCAACTTGGGAGTACTTTGTAGGCTGCCTCGATGGCTTCTGCTAGCTTGGCGAGACCTTGGGGGGCATTGATTTCGAAAATTCGCATTCCCTTAGCAAAGTCAGGGGCCTTTGCACCTGTTAAACCCATACGTTGCTTGATCAGTGTACATTCTGGGGAGACAGATTCGAAAAACATAACGTTCGAGAACACCGCGCCGTCCAAATGCATCTCAATAGTAGCAGAGTGTTTAGGATCAAGTTGCACAATTTTCCACTGTTGAGGATCTTGCCCAGGAGCTTTAGTCACTCCAGATGTACCAACCTCAAAATGCCCTTGGAGCGTTATCCATTCCACGGCTTTTCCTTCCAGTCTTTCCCAATTGGATACATCGGTCCAAAATGACCATACAAAAGACCGGTTGGCATTACATGTAACAGCATGTTCAAATTTCCAGCCACTCATTGTTCCTTCCGAAGTAATTAGTAAAAAATTTGATCTCCAACAAATAAGCCATTGATCAAAACCAACTGGACCAACCGATAATTTATTGACGTGATGATCGGATATTTGGATTTAAGGTCTAAATTTTTGGAATGTGTCAACAACCTACTCGATTAAACCCTGCACTCTCTTGACTTTGCCTAAGGGTAATAAGTTTCCCATCGTACTCTAACTCCTTGCCATTTGTTTTATCCACCGTTAGAAGAAAGAGAATTGTAAGGAGAACTGATAAAATTATTATAAAAACAATCATATTAAATTTAAATAGCTCGAAGCTCCAATAAAGTGGTTCTCGGAATGTCTCGGTCAATTCTACTTGTTCACTGATCTCATCAGAGGTGTAACCTAAGTCATCCCATTTTGCATAAGATGTTTCTATTTCTTTTTCTATGTAATTTTGATCAATTACCCTGGCATGAAAATACATAGATAAGCAGAAAATTCCTATTCCTACAAAGCCTATGAATAGCAAATTTACCAAATTCGGCAGGGGATGGTTGTCATTTGAAAACCTTAAAAAGGTTATAATTGTAGCTCCAAATATCAAAAAGAAAACCGCGGTCATGATAATTGCGGGAAAGGAATTTATCTGACTATGTTGATTGATGAATGTCCAAAGTATCAAAGATGCTCCAAGAAAAACTCCATACTTAGTGATCGTTGCCTTGTTCACGATATCAATTTGATCTTTTAAAGTAGTACTTTATTTGTTTTTCGCCAACTATTGGTTCTAGAAACAAGCACATGCTATGCCGGCACAACAGTGTGGTAAGAGATCTCTCTGTTTGCTCACTGTAGTAAGTATGTGATTTTGATTTGCCTGATGGTATGAATCATCACGGCCAAGTGGGAGCCTCAGCGCCGACATAATCGCCAGTAGAGTTGAGATGGTCAACTGGCTATAAGGCTCCAATTTAATAAGTGCCCACCCTTTACTCTACTCGTTTCATCGGGAAAGTCTGTTTATGTTCTTGACCGTTCTTTGTTCCTGAGATTTCAGCCACTAATGAATCTGCAGTGATTTTCCTGTAGGAAATGATTTGTGGAAAGTCGTGTTCGGGATTTTCAAAAATTAATTGTGTTTCGGTCACTATTTTAGAAGCAAAATGGACTGGAAATCCGTCATTTTGGCCTTTGACGGTGGGAATATAAAATAGTTTTCCCCGTTCCTGTACCAACTGTATGGTTTCGAGAACAATAGTGTCTTGGCCTCCTATCACATAGCTTTTCCCCGACAATAAATTGCCTTCCGCTGAAATCCATCTTTCATAGATGCTACCCCTTGCTGTTTTGTTTTCCCAAGTTCCGATGAGCCATTCAGTTTTTTGGAAGTCGCTCGTTTGCTTAATGGTCACTATACTGAGAAGTATCAAACCTGGAACGGAGGTAAAAAGTTTTAGTTTCATTCCTGCTCTCATAGTCTAATTGGATTAAGTGTGCTGCCATTTTGTTTGCTTCGATGTCGATAGACATTTCCGAAGTATCTCATTTCAGGCCTGATCTGGGTTTTAGGTGCCATAGTTTATCCGTGTATTATACAATACAACATATTGTTATCACCATGTGCATAGGCAACTATCCCACCAACCATGGGTTTATAACCTTCGCCCTTACACAGTTGCTCCTGATATGTTTATAGTAGTACATAAAGGTGCAATATGTATGAATCCTAAAATTGTAAAAATGCGACATGGTTAGTCCGTTCTGTAAAAAAGTGCGGACATTTTCAGGTTGTTCACATAAAATTCTTTTGGTGTGAATCCTGTAAATTCTTTGAAGTCTTTGATGAAATGGGCCTGGTCGTAATATTCATTTTCGTAAGCCAAAGCTGTAAGAGTAGTAAATTTACTGTTCAACAACATTTTGAGTGTTGCTTGTAGCCGAATGGTTTTTAGAAGCTGTTTAGGACTTAGGCCGATAGATGACGAGAATTTGCGTTCCAATTGTCTACGATTGATGTTCGTTTGTTTGGAAAGTTCGTCGACAGACAGTTTGCCGTTAGCGGTTAAAATTGTTTCTACAATTGATTTTACCATGCGGTCAATAGCTTTTGTGTCAGCAAGTCGAGATAGGAGAAATGCTTCAATGTGCTTTATCCTTTCCACGGTTGAAACGCTATTCAAAATGATCTCTTCTATTTCCTGACCGTCTTTTCCAAAAAGTTTTTCCAGTAGTACAGCAGTGTTTTCCATCTTTTTAATAGGGATGGTTGTAAAGGGAAGAAATCCGTTGGGATGAAATCTAACGGAAAAAATGCCTGTTTTGCCCGTGGGTTCTATTTCAAGCGGTCGGGTTAGTTGTCCAATGACAAAACTTCTGGGTTGGATGATGCTGCTTCCATTCTCCATATATTGTCTATACAAATCCCCATAGTGAAAAATCATTTCCATGCAGCCGTCAGGAATGATGGTTTGTCTTTCATATGGTCTTTCTTTTGGGCTTTCCAATGTCCAATAACATTTGACGAGTGTCGCTAAGTCGTGGCTCGGATCGTGTGTTTGGTATTTCATCGGATTTTTCGCAATTGCACTAGATCGGCTTTGGATGTCGCAATACGAGCTTGAAACAATATCGTACCTAAATAAGGAGGCATGAACGTGATTGCAGCTTGTCTGCGCTTCGAATGACTAAATTATTTAGTTAAAAGTACGTAGAATGAAGATTATTTGGAGGGATAAGATCTATACTTACCTCATGATTAGCTTTGATCTTGTTCATGTCATCATTTTCAGGCTAACATTCGGCCAGGTTAGGCTGTTATCCACGAGCGCCACCGCTTGAAGATTCTTAATTCCCGCTGAAACTGACCCCCTTTTCTGCTGAAGCTTAGCTTCTCAGAGAGTTTGGCGAAGTCGATTAAGTAGTGTTCTCCATAGTTGGCGTTGATTCCTCTTTTGGTTTTCTACGTTATTTCATCGTCCAGCATGTCTAAAATTTCAACAATTCTTTCCCCTAAACTTGAAGAGGACCGATGCTGGGCGTAAAACATCTCTACGGCATGCGATGTGATGCCCACATACATCTGTTTATTTTTGCCACGCTTAATTGGTGGCCATCCCAAGATTCGATAAATAGTTGCTCAGGACTGACAACCTCGATGAGTCTATATTTGAAATCTTTCTTTGTCCTTGTGGCCAGGTATCTTATGTCTGGGATTTTTCTTGCACACACATGTTGGACCGCGTCTTCATAGTCCGAAAATCTACTTGCCAAACTTGTCATGAGTCCATGATGATCTATGTCTTGTGTTTTCACCCTGTTTAGAATTATGTTAATACTCCTTTTACCTTTCCTTTTGTCCACTACCTTCTCCGCCAAATAACAAATAATATGTAGTGAGGATAGACAACGTAGATGTATATAATACGAATTTTCCTTTCTTTGCTTCTTTGAACAATTTAATGGCCCATTTCGAAAAGGGTTCGGGGTTCGCAGATATATCGACCAATATATTTGTATCCAGAAATACTCTCATTTCATATGTCTTTCATGCAGTATTTCTCTGATCACTTGCTTTTCATCAAATCCATCAGGCAAATTGATCGCACCAACGATCTCATCTAATTCCTTATCCAGATCTTCATCACTTGGATTTGTAATGTTTTCCAAATAAGATTCAACTATTTCAGACAGACTTCTCTGCGATGATTTAGCGAAGATCTTTACTTTTTCTATTGTCCCTTTGCAATTCCTCATATTGTATTTGGAGTTCGTTGATCATTTTTTTGTCTAATCGGTCACCTTGATCGTGTTCATTAATGATGCATCCTTGAATTTGCGATTTGTGGCGTTCTTCAGTCTGTACGGTCGGTTGAATTCCTCCTGTTTGATTTTATTTGACAAAATACATATCAAGTTCACCTTTCCCTTTAGCGTTTAATTTTCCTCTATATTCTGATGGAAATTCATCTTTAATTAGATCGTAAGTATATGCCGAGATATTGATTTTTCCTGCTTCTCCATTTGATTCGATTCTACTTGCTGTATTTATAGTGTCACCAAAGATATCATATGTAAATTTTTTCTTTCCTATTACTCCTGCTGAGATGGGGCCGGAATGGATTCCAATCCTCACCTTCCATTTAATTGCGCTTGTTTCGTTTCTTCTATTTAAGAATTTGATCATTTTTCTTGCCGCTCTAACACAGCTTTGGGCATGGTCTTGTTTTACTGTGGGTAATCCGCAAGCAGCTAAATATCCATCCCCCACTGTCTGAATTTTTTCTACCCCTTCAGATTCAACAATATCGTCAAATTCACTAAAAATTTCATTGAGCTCTTCAATCAACTTTTTCGTGGGGATGGATGCAACTATATTAGTGAAGCCTTTAAAATCAGAAAACATAATACTGACATCCTCATATCGAGCTGGCTTTACACTTCCTGTTTCTCTTAATTCTTGAGCCACTTTTTTTGGCAAAATATTATGAAGTAGCTTTTCATTTTCTAAATTAGATTTAATCGCTTCTTCCTCAAAATCTTGCAATGTATCAACAATGTTGGTCATTTCAACAAAAATCAGCATAACAATGAAAATGTTAAAATAGCACAGGATGTTAAGATACGGGGTAGACATAAGGAACAATGGTCCATTGTAATCTGTGTAAATGGCTAAAGCAATTAACAAGAAAGTAAGAATGATAACCACAGCTAATTTATATTTTTTCCTGCCTGTCATATAAAATTGGACCGTAACGGCGGATGATATCAGCACATATTGCATACCACTATCCCAACCCAAGACAACTACGCCTGAAATAGCGAAGACAATAAACATCGACAATTGGATAAAATGAGCTTGCAAGTATCTTCGCTTGTGAGCCAAGTAATGTTCCAATGGAATAAGAAATATGAGACAGAATAAACCTACGATTGGTAAAATGGGAACTCCCATCGCCATAAAAAACACAGAATAAGCGAGGATAAAAATAAAGTCTGGAAAAGTACTTAATTGGACGTGGTAATGGTAACGTTGCTCTCGCTTTAATAGGTCAGGTGGACGAAAAAATTCATTTATTATTTTATTCTTCATGATGCAATTACAATTTCTTCTTTGATGGCAACGAACTCAATTATTTCCGCCTTTGTCCTGCATATCTTCGGTAGATTAAGATAAGGTCTTTTTTATCGAATATTTTTATGGACCATGGTGGAAAGAGGACTCTTGATAGGGAAGTAGAGTATAGCTCTTGGAAAGCGATAGAATACTGCAGTCTGTTGAGCGTGTGTATCACACAATTGGGCGGATATAGCATGGTACTTATCACATATGATGCCTGTTGAGCTGCAGCTTGAGCGATTAGTCATTCGAGCCTTGAGCCCATTCCGGAGTGCCAAACCATTCGTGCATTTCCTGAGTAAAGGGCTCGTAGACTTCTGGTGGCTCAGGGATCTCCCCCAGGTCGCCGGTTTCTGCCATCCAGTCGTCGAGGGTCTTACGCAGTCGGATGAGTGCATCTTGATGCTCGGGCTGTGATGAACTAGCAAGGTTATGAACTTCAAAGGGATCGCTTTCGGTATCGTAAATAAGTTCGGGTGGAAGGGGTTCCATCAAGTCAGCTGGGGGACCGTGCAGTTTTCCTGCTGCGTGAAGTTGCCGCATCAGTGGCTTTACCAGAAAGCACTTTTCTTTATAGCGGTTTAATGAGGTAAAATCAATGCCTGGTACGAAATTGCGGATGTAGTGATAGCGTTTCTCCCGTACCGAGCGAATGCGATTTAGCGTTTCATCAATGCGGTCCCGGGCACTAACGGCGAAGGTTCTGGGTGGATCTGGGTGCTCACCCAGGAAAATCCTACTTTGCATCCCCTCCGGTTTGGGAAGGCCGGCAATCGATAAGGTGGTCGCAGTAATATCGAGAAGGCTAATCACTTGATCATTAACTTGACCCGGTGCATATTGCGGGGGAGGTGAGAGGTTTTGAGGCCAATAAATGATCAACGGCACATGAATGCCAGAATCCCATAACCAATGAATTCCCCGGGCTTCTAATCGTCCGTTATCGGCAAAGAAAATGACTATCGTGCTTTCAGCAAGGCCCTCAGCCGCAAGTTGCTCCATGATCACTCCAATTCGGCGGTCCATACCCGAAACCGAGTTGAGATAACGGGCCCACTCCTGCCGGGTAATTTCGTGGTCAGGATAGTACGGTGGGGGCTTTACATTTTCTGCGGTTGCGATCTGCTCATGCTCTGTTTCGCCTACCCACAAAACCCTCTCCTTTTCAGCTGATTTGCGATCATAAATGTCATATTCTACCTCCGGAGTATTGATCTGTGCAAAGAAAGGTTGATTCGATTTCAAGTGCTCCCACTGGTCAGACGCATAGATAGGGCCTTCGTTGACGAAATTGAGATCGAGTTTGCCAGTACCTACCACTTCCTGCCCGATGGTCTTGATGTTGGCAGTAAAATATCCCGCATCAGAAAGGCGATGCGTAATGGGTCTAACACCTTCCGGCAAACGATAGTCATCTTCGCGATGAGACCGCATATGGTGTGTGCCGGTAGAAGTCTGGTACATCCCAGTCATGAATGCGGACCTACTGGGTGCACAAACCGGTGATGTGGAAAATACGTGGGTAAAACGAATGCCCTCCTCGGCAAGCGCATCCAGATGAGGTGTCGACACATTTTTTGCACCATAACATCCGAGATCGAGATCAAGGTTTTCACCCACAATCCAAAGAATATTGGGACGATTCACGCGCTGTGCCTCATCTGGGACCCCTTGACCCATGCAACCCCAAAGTCCTAGAAAACCTATGCATACCCAATACTTCGTAATTGCTTTCATCCTTCTATCAGATTTATTCCAACCCTTGATCAAGATCTATTCTGTACTCAATGTTGTCCTTTCCAGACAAATTAGGCAATGTCGTCCATTCACAAAAATGAACTGAGAATTATTCTACATTGCTTTTAATGCAGAGCAGCGTAGTCAAACATTACCTAATGTCGATCCAAATGTTGTAAGACTCTTAGGTTAAAGTCATCCGGGTTTTCATAATGAAGACCGTGTGATGATCCGGGAAGGGTGTATATGATGCTTTGAGGTAAATATTGATCCAGCTTATCAATGATTAGTGAAAACATAGGAGGAGATTTTTCACCATTCACCAGCAGCACCGGTAGATGTAAATTTTGAAGATCATGTAGATCAATAGCCTTAAAGACATCATTCATCGTTGTACCCCACAATTCTAGAATATTTTCCATCCAAGTCGCAATGATTTCTTCAGAAACGTTGTTAAGAATTTTACCGTCTCCTGATACACCAGCAAGAAAAATCCCCAGGGCCTTTTTATTCCTTTCTTCTAAAAAGGCTTGTTTAGCAGGTACCAAAACCTCATTCTTGAAATGATCTAAATACTGCTTTCCTCCTTTTATAGTGGCGAGAAGGGGTATGATTGGTGGCTCACACAACACAAGGGTTTTTATACGAGATGGATTATTTAGGGCAGTGATCAAACTGATGTAAGCACCGTAGGAATGGCCAATGAGATTAATTTTATCTGCTTGAAACGCGTCAATTAATTCCGCCAAATCGTCACTATGGATCAATGGAGAGTAATCTCGTGATAGATTAAACTCACGGCGGTTCGGATAGGCATATCGACGACTGTAGGCAATCACCCTATAACCGGCAGAGAATGGATCCACTTGCCTGTTCCAGGCACGATAATCCGATAGAGTCCCATGTACGAGTACGACAAGCTCTCCTTTTCCCTTGTCCACATAATGGAGAGGTTCATCATTGATGACAATGGATGGCAACACGTTTACTCAGTCTCGATTTAGAATGCAGTAAATCATTGTGCAAAGAAAACCTAAAATTCAACATTAGCATGCCAGTTTATCTAGGCGTAGATGTGAATCGAATAAATAAAACTGGAAGGCAATACCCTCAAATACCTGAAATGGGATTTAAAGTAGTGATGTTACATTTGATCAGATCGCAAATGATATTTATTATGATAATGAAGAAAGGCCCGATTGACGGGCCTTCATGAAATTTGTGCCGTTGGCCAATCAACAAATCAATGCTTAATGTCTATCAGGTAGGAGTCATTATTGTCATCGACAGTCTCGGTAATCTCGGCAATTCGGATCAGGTAATGCTTTTCCTCTCTTTGCACGACAAACACATCTCCTACCGTTACCGGATCACTCACCAACTCTGAATCCTGGTTGACCTGAGTAAAGTCAATGCCGTTGCCATCAAATAATTCCCTGATCACTTCTTTGGTGCTGATGTTCTCAAAAGCAAAGGATTCGGATAGACCATTTTCTCCCGGGGAAAGATATTTGACAATCGCTCCGTTAGTTCCGGAAATTTGCCTTTTCCAATTCTGATCCAATGGCAAGTCTAAGTCAATTCCTTCATCTTTAATTTCAGCAATGGTGTCCGTAGATCCGGTGCCGATGCCCTCATCAAGGTCCAGCCCGCCGGTACCTTGAGGTCCAGCAGCATTTAGGAGGACCCCCATGAGTGTATCCACGGCGGTTCCCAGGGTCGTGACAGTGACTGTGGCGGTGGCAGACTCATTGTTTTCATCCATGACCAGAAATGTGTACTCCGCTGTTTTTGCTTCATCACTTGTGGTAATCTCAATATCAAAAGTAAAAGACTCTCGATCCGAGTTAACCAGGAGTATGGGATTAGCGCTAGCCGGTGAGCCCTCCACGGAAATGCGATCAAAGGGAATAGCACTACCATCTTCCTGAATACGTAAGTCATTCATGGCGACATCTCCCTGTACAGCAGCCAGCTGTACACTGAATGTCTCTCCATTTAGGACGGTATCAGAACTCGTTACCAAGCCGGGACCACTATTGAGATTGATCTCTGGTCCTTCGATAACCGGAATCACTGGATCGTCTTCAGTACAAGCATTGATTAGCAGAACCACTACCAATAAAGCAAACAGATTTTTAGATGATTTCATAGGTAAATTTTTTAGTGAAAAAAATCCAAGCCGTTGGCTTCGTCTTGCTTGAATAGTGTTCACGCCTTAGATGGCACAACTTGTACGTATGTTCATACCAGCACCGTTAATTCGCAGATCTGCTGATGTCAGCTACGGGTCCAGATGCTTAGAATGTGTAAGTGATCTGCCGAGCAGGAAGGATTCAAAATACTACACTTATATTGATAGGTTTGAACGAGTCTTTCTAATCACAGATTTGGTCTGATGGAAAGAAGTGTTGGTCCTGCCGCGGGGTGAGGACCGAAGGAAGGAATTATCGGATAACTGTGCCTGTGAGCATGAAGAGCATTTATTCGACCACTACTATTCCTTCGCGATCTGCAAATTTACCGGTGACTCCCCACCCACCAAAGTCTTCCGATACCGCGAGTAGTAAACTGTTGGTACCTTTCTCTAGAGGTAAAAAGATGGCATCAAACAGTCCGATCGTGCCTAGGTAGCGATAGTCCCTTGATCTGAACTGATTTGTCCCTTTATAGATGGGTTTTCCGTTTAAAATGGCCACAATGCGATCGCTGTAACCAAAGTGAAAGAGTTTGATCATTTCTGAAGTAGCTTGAATGGTTATCCGGGCAAAAACGGTGTTTTGGTCCGTACCATCATGTCTCCTGGCGGCCCAGGCAAGATTAGCAGCATTGTTTTCTTCAACATGTACCTCGTTATTCCAGCTCCTTGTTGCAATCAGCTGTTCAAGTCCTTCCAAGTCATTTAATGCCTTCTCTTCGAATTTGTCTGACACTTGCCATTTCTCGACAATACCCTTAATCCTTGGCTGTTCTTTCACCGAGAAGTCTACCAGCTCTCCAACACCAGGCTGAACCGAGAAATTGGCGTAATGAATGGGTGCCAGGTTGCTGGTCAAAGCCAATGGACCAGCGCCCGGCTTTTGCTTTAGCCGCCAGGACAGACTGGGATGCATGGCTCCATCAAGGTACAACTGTGCTCCCATCTCCTTGACCACTATTTTGACATGCATCCAGCGATCGAATGGGTAATCATAGGGCACCGAATAGGCAGGTCCAAAATACAGTTGCCATCCAGCCAACCCATTGACCACAGGAGTGGCCTGGTTGGCATCGGGATTTCCAGATTGGTGAGGTCGGAAATAAAATTCTTCGGCATTGCCATCTTCAGTGATGCGAAATCGTAGACCATAGAATCCTCTCCGGTTTGTCATTCTGATGTCATATTCTACAGTGCCATTGACAAATTGGCGGTCCTTGAGAATGATAGAACCATTGCTCAAGTAGATGGCATTTTGTCCATCGACTTGCTCAAAAACCTGCCCTTGGGCTTCAATCTTCCAATGGGCCGTGTCGAGGGGAATGATCGCTTGACCATAAACCGTATTTGAAAATAGCAATACAAGCCCGATTATCTTGATGAATCTAGTCATGATCGTTTTGCCTTAAAGATCCTTGATAACCGTGACCAGACCTAAACAATTTGGTGCAATCTCGTGCAATGTTGTGCAGCAAGGGAATATTGGCGAAATTGGGGATCCATGCAAGCACCTTCTGATCAAAAGTGGATGGTTGAATGCCGACATCAGATCGAGGATAAATTGCAATGGGGAGATCCCACAGAATGGCACAATGAGGTCTTTGAAGAACTCAGCGAAACTATTGCGGCTGAGACCCAAGTACGCTTAAGTCCGACCACATTGAAGAGAATTTGGGGTAGATTGCCTTACAGCAACAGTCCCAGCATCACCACCCGCAATGCCCTTTCTCAATTTCTGGGCTACCACAATTGGCGGGAGTTTAAGGAGCAAAATCCTGTCTTGTCGGCACCATCGGTCCATCGGGCTGGCCGTTGGTCAAAGAATCAAGTGATCATCATCACCTCCGCTTCATTACTAACGGTGGTTTTCATTTCGTTTTTCTCCTTGATCGATCCCAGCAATGACAATCCGCTGGCAACAGATCTGGCCCAAGTAAAGTTCTCCAGCCATCCAGTGACCCGTGGTTTACCAAATTCCGTGGTCTTTGAATTTGACATCGAGGGCATTGCCACCGAGCAATTACAAATACAGCAGTTCTGGGATCCGACCAAGACCATTGACTTGGAAAGGGATCAAAAGCAAGCCACCGGTATCTATTATTATCCTGGATATTTTCGTTCCAAACTACTGGTCAACGGATACGTCATTCGCGAACATGATCTTTACATCAAGTCTGACGGCTGGTTGGGCACGTTAGATTATAAGCCGGTGCCCAAATACTTAGATGAAGGGGAGATTAATCGAAATGGAATCCGGCTACCGTCCAATGTACTGCATGAGCTCAGTATCAGTGATGAACCGATTACTACTACTTACCATTACGTGGAGGATTTTGACGGACTCTCAGCAGATGACTTTACTTTGAAAGCTAAGGTGCAAAATAGTTACCAGGATAAATGGGCAGTATGTCAAAGGACTTCCTTCATTATATTAGGGTCTGAAAGTGCCATCATCGTTCCATTCTCCATTATGGGATGTGTGTCTGAACTAAATGTGATGATCAGTGACCAGTATATCTCTGGAAAAGAAAATGATCTTTCAAACTTAGCTGCTGATTTTTCTGAATTTCGAGAGATTGCAATCACGGTCAACAACAAGAAACTGGCTGTGATTCTTGACCATGAGGAGGTCTTTCAGAGCAGGTACTCTGCTGATCTCGGTGATTTTGCTGGCTTCCGCATCCGGTTTCTCGGGGCTGGGCAAGTGGTGGATCTGAGTATCTTGAACCATAAGGGGGATATCATTTTTTCGGATCGAACTGGGATTATCAGCGCTCAGTCGTCGATTGAACAGGATCTATAGTGGGCACACGCTGGAAAGTGCCATATTTATAAAGCCAGCTTTTTAACCTGCCTGTGTGGTCTTAGGTCAGGCTGTTGAGATCTCCACTTTGCCGTAATCGGGTGATGCGATAGCAAGGCCGCCAGGATGAATGGACCTGCTCTGTATCGCTTCATATCGCATGCAGGGGCGCATTACCTGTGATCATTTATGTATGAAACACATTACTATTGAGGCTGCTCCGGAAAGTGCCATCTTCACCAAAAGAGCCATTTTTGATTTGGCAACCTTTTCGGAGCATCCTCACTATTACTCGTTCCAAAAATATTCTAGTGGACAGCGTACTAATATCGCCCATAGATTTCCAGTGCCTTCAGCATGGATTTTTCTTCTTGAATGATAGGTACCATTTTGGTCTCTTTATCGTCGTAATCTTTCAGCAGGGCAATGACCTGATCGGCAACTTGACTAGGTACGACAACCACGCCGTCCAAATCTCCGACAATATAATCTCCGGGATTTACTTGCACTTCAGCGCAAGTCACGGGGATCTGTTTGGCCACACTTACCATCCGACCTACCGAGGTGGCTGGGCTGATGCGTCGGGCAAACACAGGATGACCTATCCGGCGGATTTCAGCAATGTCACGAACCGCTCCATCAATCACGGTCCCTTCCAAACCTCTCACCGTGGCTGTGGTAGCCATGAGATTGCCCATACCCGCAATCTCCAATCCATCCTCCAAGACATACACCAAGACACTTCCGGGAGGAGCTTCATCGAGAATCTGCAGGGCATAATTTGGATATTCACGAGTATCATTCTTCAAAACAGGCCGCAAGAGTGCGGTCCAGGCTTGTCCTACGATTTTGGCTTCACTGATGGGCTTCATATCTGCTGACATCCAACCCCGGGTGCCGGTAACAGTCTCCACGGCATCAGCAATATTGCCCGTGCTGTTGGCCGGTTGCCGGAGGGCGTCGATCACTTCCTCAGAAGTCATCGATTGGGCATGTAAATCAATAGAAAAAATAACTGAAATTGAGATAAACAGGAGAAGACCCAAACCTTTGGTCTCTTGAATGGTGACTCTTTTAAATTTCATGGATAAGATCTTTTTTGATAGAATTTGCTAAAGTAAGGAAGAAATTCTTTAAGACCTGAGTTGTTCATTCCTGACTGAGGTGCCTGGAAAGACTTCCTTTTATGATGTGGAGCAAGCCAGTGCTCACTTGCTCTGGTCTTCCCTTTTTCATAGTAATCATTCTAATACTTCATCGGGAAGATGAGACCATCGCTTACATTTGAATGAAATGTATAGGTCGATAACACTAACCTACAGAATATGAGAGAGCTTGCACTAGTCATCATGGATCGTGCCTTGATCGAAGGGTCGGTGGTCATAGCTAAGGACTCTCCTAAGTTTCCAGTCTTGGTCTTCCAGAATCCAAAGATGAGTAAATCTGGCAATCGTATGAGGTTGGTTCGTTGGTTGACCATCTGTAATGGCTTCAAAGGTGTGTTCTCCAATTTGGATAGCTCCATATAGTACCTTATTGTTGTAGAGAGGATAAACTTCTGTGCTAGGTTTAATCAACCTGCGATGTGCACTTTTACAAAGTTTCGACAGATCCTCTACCATTTTAGAGGAAGCCAAAATTACCCCAGAATCCAGCAATGATCCGCTTTGATCGTGATAAAACTCAAAGTCCTTGCTCACCAGCTCCCTACCCATTGCACTGTCGCATAGATTAAAGGCTACTTCAAAGAGCAGGCTGTCCATTTCTAGCATTCGATCCAGCAATGCAGAATCAGGCGGTTCGGATTTATTCAAATCTTTCGCTCCAACCTCAGCCATACCAATCATCAATTGAATAAGTAAGGCCAACGTGCCGATCCATTTCATCATGTCTAAATTACTTGTTTGAAAATTGTTCGAGTTTGTGATCTTCCTTAAAGGTGACCTATATTGTCATGGAAAATATGCGAGTTTGGGGTTTATTTCTGATGAGATGTAAGTCAAAAGCCATACAAACATTTCTTACGAAAGGTCGTGCTGATTGTGGTATGCTCAGACCATCCTCATCAATGACTACCAACCCATCGCTTTCCATTTCCTTCAAGCGGTCAAGACACGCCCCCAGGTCTGGAAACTTTAACCGCTCTGGCTTCCAGGAGGTCTCAAATTGACACATGATATTTAGGATATGCTCCCGAACGATCAAATCTTCCCCGGTAAGTTTATGCCCACGAAAAATGGGAAGCTTTCCTTTTTTAACCATATCAGTATAATCTTCTACCGACTTAAGGTTTTGAGCAAATGCATACCATGAATCACCAATTGCACTCATCCCCAACCCAATCATAAGCTGGGTTTTATTTGGGGTATATCCCATGAAATTTCGATGTAGGGTTTTGTTATGTGCAGATTTGAAGAGTGCATCGGTTTTCAGAGCAAAGTGGTCCATGCCGATTTCTTCATAGTTTAATTGGGAGAATAGCTTCTTACCAATTTCATATAATACTCTTTTTTCCTCCGCACTGGGTAAGTCACTTTCATTATATCCTCTTTGACCAACGTTTTTTATCCAGGGAACATGGGCATAGCTGTAAAAGGCGAGTCTGTCGGGTTTCAACTCCTTGGTTAAGTTAATGGTATGGGTCATACTCCTGGGATTCTGGTGCGGCAAACCGAAGATGAGGTCCTGCCCAATGGAATGATAACCGATTTCCCTGGCCCAGGTTGTGACTTGCTTTACTCTTTCAAAAGGTTGGATCCTATTGATGGTTCTTTGAACTTTTTCGTCATAGTCTTGCACGCCGAAACTGATCCGCCGGAAACCTAGAGCATGTAGACGTTGCAAATGCTGCTGCGTGGTATTGTTGGGATGCGCCTCGAAGCTGAATTCATAATTCCTGTCTAATGTGGCATGTAAACTGATGCCCTTAATCAGGCTTTCCAAATTCTCCGGCTGGAAAAAAGTGGGGGTGCCCCCTCCAAGGTGCAACTCTTTTATCCGTGGTTTCTCAGGGAAAATGTCACAATATAATTGCCATTCTTGGAGTAGTGTGTCGATGTATGGTTTTTCTACATTGTGTTGTTTGGTAATTCTCTTGTGGCAAGCACAGAAAGTGCAAAGAGATTCGCAGAAAGGCAGATGAATATAAATACTAACTCCCTCGGTCTGGTTGCTCTCTCGAAAAGATTTTCGGACAGAATCGATCCAATCCTGGTATGTGATGCCTTCACTTCTCCAGTAAGGTACCGTTGGATAGCTGGTGTATCTTGGTCCGGCGATATTGTATTTCTGAATTAGTGCATTATTCATCAGGCATGGTGGTTTATAAAGGACTCCTATTCAATCCATTGCACCTAGTAGGTTAGTTTTCCAATTTGTATCAGGAAACTGGCTTCATGTAAGGCAAATGAAGGGGTTGTCGATCTATTTTTGGATTTCTTAAGTTTTATCTCCATGCAGTTACAATTGGTAATAAAATAAGCAAGTCTTATTTGAATCAATCTTGACTCTAATAGTGCATGTAAAAATACCCACTGACTAAAAGAGGAAGCCTAATGCGGATCAAAGATAAGAACAGCGGAGATAGAGTGAAAGACTTTATGACGACTTGTGAGACCCTGAAATAACATTCTATGTTGAGACTTTCCATTGGCACATCGGGGCTGGAATGTTCAATGGAAATCAATTTTTTGGGCTCACGTTTCTTTAGGCCGTGAGAATCCCTTGATGCTGGTTCCCAATGGAATGATTGGAATCGTTAGGGCGATAGGGTGGGATCGGAAAGCTTTGGAAGCAGCTTTTTCAATCTCCTGTATCGTGTATCGGACTTACTTCGCTGCGAAATTCCCTAATTTCTTCAGGGATGGGAACCAGCTCACTACCCGGATAGCATTTTTTCTGTTCTTCCATCAGTTGTTGGATGGTTTCTGCTATTCTCTTTCGCTCGTTTTTGTTCTGTTCTTTTTGAAATTTGTCTATGTACAACTTGATCCCGTCGGTATAGATTGTCGTGGTCTTTCCATCAGCCGCAGGTACATTTTCATATAGGATTTTCCAATGGTCAAATGCATTTTCTTGATCACCCCTTCTAAGAAAATCTCGATAAATCACATATTCATTTTGGAGAGTCTCTTTATCCTCGTGATTTATCCAGTTTGAACATTGAGAAAATGAATCAGTCGAGGTGTAGAGTATAGCCAGAAGAAATAGGATCTGGGTGAAGGGTTTATTGATCTTCATGCTGTATTTTTAGTTATGCTAGTTTTCTCCGTTGTTATTAACAGAGATGACTTCCGCTGTAAAGATAAGTATTATTCCCAGCAGCATCTTGGCTGATCACATGGTGCAGGTGAATGTCTTTTGATCAGATTGTGATTGCTTTGATCATCTACATAATCAATTTTGCAATGGTAGTCGGTGTTCGTGGATTGCTTGGACGAGTATTATTTACGAAGCCATGAATATCTCCTACTGCATCAGCAAGTATATTGAAGGGAATACCTTTTGGTTTTAGGTTCTCTTTTACCCGTTTGTTTTGTTCTTTAGTGAGCGGCAGACCTTGCTGGTCCACAAACATCATGAAGCTATTGATAACAACTAAAGATTCAAGAACAATTGGCGAAGCCATTGTGTCCGATCCACGAACGGGGTTTTTTAGAGGTACCCTAATGTGATTATCAGTAAGACAACCCATGTCCAAACGGATATAGTGGATTTTCTGAATCATAGGGCAGATCTTCCATTTGGTTTTCGACAGCTTCAATCGAGGAAGGTATTTCGATTGGTAACTTACCGGTGGGATTGAAATTTCCAAAAATCAGTTCCAGAATAATATCATCCTCACACTCAAAATCTGCGATCACAGCCCTACTGGCATCATTGATTTCGGGTATTACCGGAGGGCGCTGAATAGTTAGTACAGTTACTGTGGGTTTGGATTGTGTAAGTCTGAGTATCTCATTCTTTTGGTCTTCTGGAAAATCAAGCCGGCCTTGACGCAGAAAATTCTCCAAGAAGCCACCTCCCGTTGGTGAAGATGGTGTCTGCAATTTTTGGATGACTACCTCTGCCTCATCAATATCGCTGACAATCTGATACGACAGACTTGGCAGTTCTTCTGTATCCATACCTTGCAAGAATATTTTTGTGTCTGATGAAAGGGGAAGCAAGCCTTCGTTTTTAAGAAGTACCAAAGATTTTCTCTGCGCGGATCTCCCTTTTTCTACGAAATCCGCATTACCTACAATGGTTACTTTTTCTAAATCAACGTACGGATTGTCAAAAAGCCCGAGTCTAAATTTATCTCTCAAAATTCGCTTTGCCGAGATATTAATTCGCTCCTCCGAAATCTCTCCACTTTGTACGAGTTCAATAATTAGATCAGTGCGATATTCTCCACCAAACAAGTCACATCCTGCATCGAGCACCTTTTTGACTCTTGCTTTCTCAGACAGATTTTCGACACCCCAAGCGGATGCTTCTTTGATCACGGCATCTGTGATTATTCCCCAGTCAGTTGCTACCACACCGTCGAATCCAAGGGAATCCCGTAATAATCCTTGAATCATTTCTCGGTTAAAGGAAAATCCAACCTCTTCATTCGTCTGACCTTTTGGAATTCCGTAATATGGCATGACTTGCGCTACACGGGCAGCGAAAGCACCTTCTGTAAAAGGCATCAGATGATAGTCAAAATTATTGCCCGGATACACCTGACCTTTTCCGTTGGAAAAATGTGCATCCAGGCCCTTCTCCTGCGGACCGGCACCGGCAAAATGCTTTACCTGGCAGGCCACACTTTGAGACGTCAGGCTGTCGCCTTGAAATCCCAAAATGTAAGCCTCTGTCAATCTTGCACTCAACGTGGCGTCTTCTCCGAATGTCCCATTAATTCTTGACCATCGCGGTTCTGTGCCAAGATCTGCCATGGGATGCTGGGCGACACGTATACCAATGGCCAGATATTCTTGTCGTGCAATATCGCCAAACTCACGGACCAGGATGGAATCACCGATGGCCCCAAGCCCCAATTGGGATGGCCAGGTAGATATCCAGCCAGACTTCGTGCTGGCACCAGGCATTGCTGTGTTGCCATGCCTGGGATCAGAGATCAATGTAATGGGTATACCAAGCCTGGTACGTTCACCCAACTTCTGGAGGTTATTGTTCCATTTAGCATAATTCAAAGCTGAAGTACCCGCCAAATTTTGCACATGGTTCATTTTTCTTTTTAGAATGGTTCCTGAGGTGCTTTCCGTAAAAAATGAAAATGGATCACTGAGGTTTGGGATTTCAAGCAAAGATCCGTCATCTTCCATTGCCAAAAAATGAGCAAACATTAATCCGGCTTTTTCCTCAATATTCATCAGACTGACTAGGTTTTCGACACGATCTTCTAGCTCTGCTCGACTATCCTCATAGACATCTAATTTCCCATTCTTGTTTAAGTCGCGAAAGGAATATCCTTGAATGGTCAGCGATGGTGCTTCTGCAGAAGCCAATTTCATATTGGTCGAAGACGCCATTTGCCATTTAATCCTGAAAAAGCCATACACCAGAAGGAGTAATACCACCAGCCCAGCGATTAGGTAAGCAACTATCTTTACAATTTTCTTCATCATTGGTTAAATTTGGTCACGATATTTCTACAATAAATTTTATATTCCTCGACGGGCCTACTAAAAAGGCTAATTTGTGAAACTGCAGTCCCGCTACTTACCGCCGGAATCTATAGTTCTGTGGCCAAAATTCATTTATTCCTTTATGCGCTTTGACTTGGCACTACATTCCAATATTTATCAAGTAGGCTGATCCTATAACACGAGCGTCACTAAAATTAGTAGAAATTTGTCCAGTTTTTTAGTCCGTCAGCGATAGGTATGTTTCAGTTTACCACCTCCATTGCTCTATTTCAGTTTTTCATTTGTGTCCTTGAGTTTATTGGTTCGGTTATGTGCCCAATTCAAGAGTAAGGTGGAAGCAATCGCCATTGTTACTGCAATCCCATTGAACAAAATGTCGACAATGTCAAATACTCGATTCGGTAAAACTATTTGAATGGATTCATCTGTAACTCCAATGAAGAAGGCAATGATCCATGCAAAAAGAGCGGGCTGGACAATTGGCTCCGTATGACGTGCTCTTTCGATCAATGCTTTGTGTATAAAAATTGCCAGGACACTATATTCCACTAAGTGACTTCTTTCCGGAGCTCCCAACCTAAAAGCGAACATGATGTAAACTGCCGTTATACCTAATAGTACTGATAGTTCGATGCTGCTTGGTTTTGCTTTTAGTCCATGAGTTACAACAGCACCTGCAGCCAGTAACATCCCCAAAACAAAAATTGCTGCTTGAATATTTTGGTCTTGGAGGTGAGTTGCTAGGGGTTTTCCAATGAAAAGAGTCGAAAAAATTGCTGCAAAGACAGCGAAAGTCCAAAACCAAAGACGTTTTTCACGCGTAGAGGTCACCATGCACCATTCAAATTTTTTCGGCTTACTGGTACTCTCCAGACTTTCAAAGTTGAGTCATTTTTGAATTCCTATGGATGACCCATAACCGGGTCCGCACCGAAAGGTTGACCTGCCGAAGTCCTCATTCCCTTTTTGCTCTTCGTGATAATCAAATCACTTGTTCTCATATTAAATTCAAGCACGAGGTCATAGAGTTTTTGTTCTTTCGGTTCCAGCATCTTAAATTACCTCTTTTCTTTCACTGCGTTTGACAGTCTGTAATAGTGTCGAACGATTAATGTGCTCAAGCTTACATCAAATTTCCGCTGCTGATCCATAGCACGGGTTTCGGCGACAGATTTAAGGACTTTGACCTCTTTTTGCAATTATCTCTTACCTTGGGAAGCCGTACCCGATTAGAAGGGTCTACATGAAAGAGCATATCCCAGATTTGGAGCAGGACCATTTGACCAGGAGGTTTGCCATCGGCGCCAGTTTCAAGCGATTCAATGCGAAATACGACATTTTCAATCGGGCCATCTGGGATGATAAGGTGGATCCCAAGGCATTCTTTAAGAGTTACGATACAATGGATCAGGTTCCAAGGAAGGCTAAGGGATTTGATCAATGGGACTACGCCTTACGCAATGCCAGCTGGCATCTTACCGATCACATTGGAGAACGCAAGTTTGATCAGACTGGGCAGGTAGAGGGATTTACCCATCCTTTTACTACGGAGACAAAGTCTACATCGCAACAAATAGTTGTGGATGATCCTAATGAGGCAACGCATCGGATAAAGGCTGCAGCCAAGTTGCTGGGAGCAGGAGCTACCGGTATTGCCGCGCTCGATCGTCGGTGGATTTATTCTCATGTATACAATCGCAAAGAGCAAAGAAGAGAATCCTGGGATCTTCCCAAACACTTTCAATCTGTCATTGTGCTCATCATTCCCATGGATTACCAATTGGGTCGTACCTTTCCAAGTGCGTTGAGTGGATCCACCACTGGAATAGGGTATGCACATAGCCTCCAATGTGCCATTATGTTGGTCCAGCTCATCGTCAATTTGGGTTATGATGCCATGGCGTCGATGAACGATTCTGGCCTTAATATACCGCTGGCCATCCAAGCCGGATTGGGAGAATATGGACGCCATGGTCTGCTCATCAGCCGTGATTTTGGGCCCAATGTCCGTATTGCTAAAGTCTTTACCGATCTGCCTTTGTCCCATGATAAACCCAGAGATTTTGGGGTGAAGTCCTTTTGTAACATTTGTCGTAAATGTGCCGATGCCTGCCCTCCCCGGGCCATTCCCAAAGGAGAGCCACAGAGTGAACCTCCCAATATTTCCAGCCACAGTCACGTGACAAAATGGACGGTAAACGCTGAGAAGTGTTTCGGTTTTTGGGTCGGAATGAATAGCGATTGTGCCATCTGCATCCGCGTCTGTCCGTACAATAAAGACTATACAAAGTGGTGGAATCGGTTGGGGAAGTGGTTGGCTGGAGGACCATTGCGCCATTTGATGTTGTGGCTTGACCACCAGCTCAAATTCGGATTACGGATGCCTCCTGGGCAATGGTGGAATCGATCATTAGGTAAAACCAATGGCAGTGAGTAGTATAGGGTCTTCCTCAGGTCGATCAAAGCTTAATCTGTGGGAGTGCACGGCATTGGTTGCCGGAACCATGATCGGTTCAGGGGTATTTCTATTGCCTGCATCCCTGGCCGCATTTGGGGGTATCAGCATTCTGGGCTGGATTTTTAGCACCGTGGGTGCGGTGTTGCTGGCATTGACACTTAGTCGCCTGAGTAGGAGAATACCTAAAGCTGGAGGACCATATGCTTTTACTCAGGCTGCATTTGGCAGGTTTGCCGGTTTCTTGATTGGTTGGGGTTATTGGGTCGCTCTGTTGACCGGAGCGGCAGCAGTAGCTGTAGCCGCAGTGGGATACCTGGGCGTTTTTTTTCCAGTACTTTCTACGATACCGATCTGGAGTGCTTTGACTGCTTGTTTCGGTATCTGGTTGCTCACCGGTATCAATAGTTCGGGAGTTAAATTGGCTGGAGTAGTACAGGTCTTGATGACTCTTTTGAAGATCCTGCCCTTAATCTTGATTGCATACCTGGGTTTCATTGGAGGTGATATGGAGTACTTTAGACCATTCAATGCCAGTGACCACAGTGACTTCGATGCTGTAACAGCAACAGCTACCCTGACGCTCTGGGCCTTTTTGGGTATTGAATCGGCAACCGTAGCTGCTGAAAATGTGGATAATCCCACCCAAAATGTGGGACGGGCAACAATTTTGGGAACGGCTACAGCTGCAATCGTATACATTTCAAGTACCATGGCAGTTATGGCATTGGTTCCAGGACCCTCATTGTCACAGTCTACGGCTCCTTTCGCCGATGCAGCCGCCAGTGTCATTGGGCCTTTCGGCGGACAAATGGTTGCCATTGGTGCCGTGATATCTTGCTTGGGGGCGCTGAATGGTATGATCATGATTTTGGGTCAGATGCCGTATGCTTTGTCCAGGGATCGATTGTTTCACCCCCTATTTTCAAAGTTATCCAGACGGGGAACTCCGCACGCAGCACAGTTACTTTCGGCGGCACTCACCACCATTTTCATATTACTCAACTACAGCAAAGGGCTGGTGGATCTATTTACCTTTATCATTTTGTTGTCGACGTTGAGTGTTCTGTTGCCCTATGCTTTTTCCACGATGGCCGAGTGGATGTTGATTGTGAAAGCTGGTGGCCATAAGTTGAGCAACAATGATAAGCGGGCAATTTTCCTCTCAGGGTTGGCTTTTGCTTATACGTTGTGGGTAATTAATGGTGCAGGCCAAGAAGTGGTCTATTGGGGCTTTCTACTCTTCCTCACCGGAATCCCCTTCTATGTCTACTTTTCCTGGTCTCATCGAGATTCTGAACACTAGTGAGGCTGCTATGGAAAGTGCCATCTTCATAAAATGAGCCTATTTTGGATGAGATTTTCACTTTTTCGAGATTGGGTGATGCTTGAGTATCAGCCGATTGAGAAAAATGGAAAGATCGCCAAAAGAGCCATTTTTGATTTGGCAACCTTTTCGGAGCAGCCTCACTAGTATTCTGTCAAGTTAAAGATGTTAGTTAATTTTAATATGATTTTTGATGGAGTTCAAGGCGCTAAACGCAGTCAGAGCCGTAGCTCTGGTGAGTATTTGCAACGAAGAAATCTGCAAAAATGGATTAAAATTATTGACAATTTTTGGCTTGACAGAGTACTAGGTTGGAATTTCTTCCCGCGATGACCAAGGGCCTTTGATTGCTAAGGTCAGACCCGGACCCTGAATGTTTACAAAGAGGATATTGCCATCTGGTGAGAAAGTGGCGCCGGCAAACTCAGATCGAAAACCAGTGTTTTCGGCGATGTGATAGATCTGACCATTGGGTGTAACTCCAACAATCCGGGGATGCTCCCGGTCTTCACATATGACTAAGTCGCCACCGCCTGAAATGGTCAGGTTATCACAATTACTTATTAAGTCAATATTGTTGGGCTCGATAAATAACTCGAGGGTGCCTGGTGCATCCAGCTCACTATCTTGGCCTTCCGTTGCTGAGGGTCGGTATCGAAAGATCTGTCCGTATTCCAAGTGGCCTCCATTGGTACAGGCAAAGTAGAGCTCGTCTTTTCCGTACCACATACCTTCTCCTCGAGCAAAACGAGCCGCTCCGAGTTCATAGCCCCGATAACGGAGGTCATCATTTTCGGTATCCACACCATCGATATCGTACCATTGGACCTGGTACTTTTTACCGATCTCCATTTTCTCGGTGATAAGTTCAGCCCAGTTGCGGGTATCAAAACTCGGCATTCCGGCAATGCCCAGGACCTGCAAGCGGCCTCCAGAATGCAAATCACCTGCTTTGTGAGGTAGGTAGCGATAGATCAATCCATCACCCCGGTCTTCGGTTTGATAGACAATGCTTGTTCTTGGGTCTACGCAAATGGCCTCATGATTAAATCTGCCCATTTGAACCAGTGGCCGGGGGGTAGCGATGGCGATGTTGTGGTTTGCCGGGACTTCAAAATTATATCCGTGATTTTTTTCCAACGCGTCGTTGGCATTACTGACATTCTCTTCACAACTCACCCAGCTATCCCATGGTGTCAATCCACCTGCACAATTGCGGATTGTACCCGCAAGACTAAGGTATTCGGTTTCGATTTGACCACTCACTGGATTATATACCATGGTGGTTGTACCCCCTAAGCAGGGCAACTCCCCACGGCCATAATCATACAATTGCTGGGGTTGTAGTTTGGAAAGTAAATCCAGATGCTCACCAAATGCACCTCTTTTTGTATCTGCAGGTGATACCTCGTGATTGCGAATGATAATGGTTTTGCCATCGGGGCCGGAGAAGGTGGCCATTCCATCGGCAGCACCCGGCACTAAAAGGCCGTCGCTCATGAGGTCTCCTTGTCTGGAGATGATGTCATAGCTGAAGCCGGGTGGAAGCCGCAGAATACCTTCTGGATCATCCGCCAGCTTTCCATAGCCGGGATGCAACATCTCCGATCCAGTTTGAGGGAAGGAAGCCGTTTCGGTCACCTGCGACCGGCATCCATTACTAAACATTTGCAGTCCCAAAAAGCCCAAAGAATATTTTGAGCTCTGCCGTAGAAAACTTCTTCTTTGCATCTTCAATTCATTATTCGACCAAATATAAGGTAAAGGCGTCGCTGTCGGACGATTTCAACCAATGACATTTGTTACTTTTCGGAAAATATAGTAGGGATTTAAAAAACTTACCTACGTGAGTAAGATAAAATTCCATTACATTTCTGCTTCAGTAGATGATCATTGTAAATGACGATTTATGAATAAAATGCAATTTTTCAGCTGTGCTCTGGTTTGTTTTGGCTTATTGGCGAGTTGTGACTCGACCAAGCGACTGGGATCAACCCGGGCAATGGAAGATCATTTCATCGGGATCTGGGAGTACACCATCAGTGACACTCCAGAAGGAGACTTCAAGGGAAATATGGTCATTACCAAGGAGTCTGATGCCTACAGGGTAACAATTAGTAATGATCAGCGCGCTTCAGAACTAGAAGATGTATTGATCGAGGAAAAGACTTTGTCCGGTACCTATGACTACCAGGGTTACCAAGTGGACTTGAAAGGGGTTTTCGAGGGTGAATTGTTTAAGGGCAATGTAGGTGTAGACTACATGAGCTTTCCAATGGAGGCGAAGAAGATCAATTGAGCCCGTTCATACAGATCACTTAGCGGAGGTTAGCTGGCCAGACTCATGGTGACTTTCTTTTCCAGATCTTGCACAGTATCCTTAAACACAACATCGGTGTCCATTAGATCTTGTACTGCATTACATGAGTAAATGACTGTACTATGGTCACGGCCGCCAAATTTTGCGCCGATGGCTTTGAGAGAATTGTTGGTCAGCTTCTTAGCCAAAAACATGCTTAACTGCCTAGCAATGACGATGGAGCGCTTTCTGGTCTTACTTTGTAATTTCTCCACCGGCATATTAAAGTATTCAGCCACCAGTTTCTTGATATTCTCTACCGTTACCTGCTTGGAGATCTGGGTCACAAAGTTTTGTATGACCTCCTTGGCCAGGTCGAGGTCGATCTCACGTCGGTTGAGTGAAGACTGTGCCACCAGGGAAATCAAAACACCCTCCAATTCTCTGATATTATTTTGTATGTTATAGCAAATAAACTCCACCACAGGGTTGGGAATGTCAATGCCTTCTTCACTCATCTTAGACTCTAGAATGGCCATGCGAGTTTCTAGATCGGGCGCCTGCAGATCAGCGGTTAATCCCCATTTGAATCGAGAGATCAGCCTTTCTTGCATTCCGTCCAAATCTTTGGGTGGTCGATCGGAAGTTAAGATCAATTGCTTGCCACTTTGATGCAGCTGGTTGAAAATGTGAAAAAATATTTCTTGCGTCTTTTGCTTGTTGGCTAGGAACTGGATATCGTCGATAATCAAGACATCGATTTGTTGATAGAAGTTGACGAAATCTTGAATGGCATTGTTCTTAATGTATTGAATGATCTGATTGGTAAATTTTTCCGATGATACATAAAGGACAGACTTGTGATCATATGTCTGCACAACACGATTTCCAATGGCTTGAGCCAGGTGGGTTTTCCCCAAACCCACATCACCATAGATCACCAGTGGATTGAAAGACGTTCCTCCTGGTTTTTTAGCCACCGCCTCACCCGCAGATCTGGCCAGACGATTGCAGTCACCTTCTATATAGGTCTCAAAAGTATACTTGCCATTGAGTTGAGGGTCGATCTTGTCTTTTTTGATGCCGGGAATCACAAAGGGATTTTTGATCTCCTGGTGATCGATGGATTCGGCATCAACATGAGGTATGGTGCGGCTATTTTTTGGTCGATATTGGTCTTCATCCGTTCTCAATAAAATCTGATACTCCAGTCTACCTCCTTCACCCAGTTCCTGGTAGATCGACTTCTTGAGAAGGCTCACAAAGTGCTCCTCAAGCCACTCATAAAAAAACTTATTGGGTACTTGTATCGTGAGAGCTTTGTCTTGAAGACCAACAGGTTTGATGGGCTCAAACCAAGTTTTATAACTTTGTGGATTTACGTTATCTCGTATGGTTTGAAGACAGTTTGCCCATACCGTTTGACAGTCCTTTACCATTCTTAATAATAATATTACACGAACAAAAACTGAATAAATTCAGATCTCTACAATCGGAAATTCTAAGCAGAAGATGTCAGGGTTCTTGATGTTCTTTTCTACAGTCTCTTCTTCTGAAAACAAATTTGGAAAAAAAAATTCGTAATGCGTATAGATCGATTTAATTTATTCAAAAAAAATTTAAATTAATGTTAAATTTAATGTATATACAGCAGAAAGTCAATTATTTCTGTGTCAAAAAAAGTTGAATCACTCAAGTAAAATGGATTAAGAAAAATCTTAATATGTATTTGGATGTGGATCAACACTAAGCTATCTTATCCATCGATTTCTACAGGTAATACGGCGCCCTTTTTGATAACTTTCGAAGTGGATGTCGAGGCGTCAGAGCAGTGTTCTGACCCATCCTACTTGGTTGATCGTCACTGGTTTGTTATCCAGCTTTGGTAAGACCTCAGGGTGTGCCACGATGGGGTGGGTATGTCTATCCAGTGTCAAGTCTATCTCACCGGCTAAACGGGCAAATTTTAGATCATCAACCTTTCCATGGTCACAACGATGGCCCGAATGTGGCCAAGTGATGATGACATGGCATTTCTCTTCAAAGCGCAAAATGCCGGCCTGGTTGGTCTTTGAGGCCGGATCCAGATAACGGGTTTGGCCAAACAATTTATGGCATACAGACCCCTCCAGTTCGAAACCTATGCGGAGAATATTCACCCACGAAAGGATAGAAAAGCGGGCACAGCAATTGTCTGTCTAGTTCCTCCAGTCCCACATCAAAATCGTGAATCAGTAAGCAATGGCCAAGAAATGAATCGGTTTACCCCTGGTAAGCGGTGTCTAGCACCTCCCGATCTTCAGATTTATTTCAGCTTGGATCTGTTGCCGGTATGGTGTGATGATGAAAAACATAGCAGATTGGCCAGGGAGATCTATAGAACGGTTCT
>CBDCVT010000001.1:0-15000 GCA_965223105.1 Saprospiraceae bacterium
ATTTACTTGTTAAACAGGGCCACTAGGTAGTTTAAATTTTGGAGGTGTTTTAGAAGATTTAGACAGCAGTTTAATTTAAACAACCTTCGATCATACCGGTTTTTTTTTAAAACAAGGATATTTAAACAGTTGTTTTATTTAAACAAGCTTCGAGCATACAGCCCTTCTCAAGTCTATTTCCTAAAATCCAATGACAGATGGGGTTTAGTAAATCTGCGAAGAAGCATAAGCTGAGAAGGGCTTGTGGTAAACAACTGTTGTAACTTATCTCAACGCTTATCTCAAAACGCACCATACAAACAGAGCTATAAATGATCATTTATGACTTTTAGCAGGTTTTGAAATGATGTAAATTTAGAAAAAAAAAAGGAAATCGATTGTATTGATGGGCTATGATTATCGAGGACAACTTTACAGAACAAATTATAGGCCTACCATGCACTACATCCAAAAAGCTATGGGAACTATATAGATCAGCTGCATTGTAACCATCTAATGATCAAACATATCTTGTTATTAAATTGAATCTGGACATGATTTGAGTTTACATTATTATGTAATCAATGATACCCGGAATGATGCAATAAAACAACGATCTGGTCAGGGCAGCCTTTAGATGACCAGCATAAGGTCCTGTCAGCCCGAGTATCGTTTATTACCCGATATTATCAGATTATAAGTAAGTGTATAATATAACATACATAATAAGAAATAAACACAAAGTATATAGGCTGAATTGCAAGGATATGGTTACTTTCAATAAGGTGACATATTGGTGTTGATTTAAATGAAAGTAAGCAAGTAAAATTTATTTAAAAGTCGACGTACAAGAATAAAACAAATAACATTAGCGATAAATTCACTATTAAGCCGACATAAAATATGATGAATATTGAATATGTACGATGAGATGAACATATAAATATTAAAGATAGACTAGAAGGTAACATAATGACAAATGTACATTATCATCAATTTCGTTATTAACAGGTTTTTTACATATTACTTATTGCACAAATAATAATATAGAATCCACACGTACAAGATGGTTTCCAATTCTGTATAAGTTGCTTAAAATTAGACATAGAGGTACATGTTTTAATCTGATTTGGGAGTTTATTCCAGTAAAATGAGGCATTATATCTAAAACTTTTCTTTCCATAAGCAGCAGTACTGTAATCTGGCATACATAGATTATTTTTACCACGGAGGTAAAGACTGACATCTTTTGATATTATCAGATCATTAAGATAACTTGGGCATAATCCAATCTGAATTTTAAATACAATCTCCATAAATTTATGAATTCGGATAGTGAATAGAGGTTACTTGCATATACTGTTTAATAACTACCCATATGAATTACTAAAATCCAAAGTGATATATTTAATAGCTTTCCACTGCAATTTTTTCTAGCTTTTTCGTATTAGCATTCGAACAGAAGTGCCATATGTATGAACAATACTTAAAAAAATAGCATTCTACAAAGCTATTGTAAAGTAAAAGTTTGTTAGATTCATTTAGAACATGACTTAGCCTAGATAGAACTTGTACTTGTTTACCAGCTTTTTGGCATAACGTTGATTTATGACTATCAAAGGTCAGTTTGTTATCCAGTGTTAAACCTAATATTTTTATTTTATTAACTGGTTCTATTAAGTGATTATCTAACATTATACCTGTAACATCAGTATTTTTGCCAAACACAATGTAATTAAACTTTTCTGGATTTACCCTCCTGTGGTTCTCTTCAAACCATGACATAACTTTTTAAACATTTTTCAACAAATTTTGTTGTGTTTCTTCATAATCATAAACTGAACTTAAAAGACTGTTATCGTCTGTATAATTATATGCTTGAATGCTATCATCCAATAATAAAAACATGTCATTAGAGAAAATATTATATGATATTGGTCCAATTATTGATCCTTGGGCTGAACCTTTGTATATATTCTGCCAGTTGCTCACATGGTTACCTACTTTAACCCTTTGCTTACGATCACTGTAGTAACTGAGCAAAAGTTCACATGCTGACGATGATAATCCATATGCATGTAGTTTAGAGATTAATAATTTAAAGGGGATACTGTCAAATGCACGTGACAGATCCCTTATTAAGACAAATAAAATTTTACCTTCATCAGGACACTGTTTAATATTTTCTGTCATGCGCAAAAGAACTGTTTCACAACTATGTTGTGATCTAAACCCAGACAAAAATGGATTAAAAATGTCTTCAAAGTACAAAGATAGTTGTGCAACCTTTTCTTTTTCAAAAATTTTGGGCATACTCGAAAGTATGCTGACTGGTCTATAATGAGAGACATCAAGGTCACTGCCTTTCTTATGGATGGGGCTAACCTCTGCATATTTTAAATAGCTTGGGAAGGATGATAATTGAAAGGACATGTTGACAAGGCTACAAATGGAATGAGACAGGAACTCGGAACCAGTTTTGAGCAGTTTGGATGGTAACATGTCATAACCGGTAGCTTTGCCAGCTTTTAGCTTATTTAAATGTGACCTTATAGTATCTATGGTAACCTGATGGAAATCAAATTCTTCTTGGAGCTCCTTTGAGTGCATTAGTTTTCTAATGTTCTTTACACTATTATGATTTGCATGTTTAATAAGGCAAGTCATTACATTATCAGTATCACTTATAGAGTCATCATTACCTATGTTCTTGGCGATGTTGATAAAATAGTCATTAAAAACTGAAGCTACAACTTCAGGATGAGAAAAGATTTCATCATCCTTCATCAGAATTATACTATCATTCTTACTGCTGATTTTACGTGATATGAGAGGTTTTACTGTGTCCCAAAATTCTTTACTATTTCCAAATTTAGACTGTGAATTACATTTATTTTGTAAATAAATATTTATACTCTTTTTACGTAGTTTTGTAACCAAATTTCTTTGTAACCTGTATTTATCCCAATTTGTCTTATTATTAACTTTATCATATTTGCGTTTTAACATATTTTTAACATTAATGGCGCGCCTAAGCTCCCCATTCATATAGGGTACAATGCGACCTTTAACTGTCCTAGTTTTGAGTGGGGCATGTTCATTAATAACCTGCATTGTCAGCTCATTCCATAACCAGTAAGGATCATCTATATCATCAAACATACAAGTTACATGATATGGTATCAATGAAACATCATGCAAGAAATTGTCCTTCTCAAAATGTTTATAAGCTCTGCATCTGAAGGTAACTGGCTTAAGTTTAGGTACTTGAATCTTTGTGGCATTACAGACAAGCGAGTGAAAATCACTAAGACCAGTATCAGCACACACAGCGCTCTTAAAACGTTTTGGCTCATTAGTAATTATTAAGTCAATTAATGAAGGGGTGCTCTTAAAGCAGGTAGGATTCTTTACCAAGTTTCTTAAGCCATTTACTTCTAAACAGTCAGATAATTCATTTCTTTGCCACATGTTTACATTAAAAAATCTCCTATAAAGACTATATTAATATCTTGTTGCGATAGTTGTATCATAATATTATCCATAATTTCTACTAGATGAATAATTTTAACTTTAGGTTGTTTGTATATGCTAATAAAAGCCCATTTTTCTTATTCTTGTTATTAAGTTTTTGTAAACTCTTGATTGCATTGTTATAGGAATCGGTTACTGCCACCATAAATCGTGGTAACCGTAACTATTTCATTTTAATGATGGTATTTACAAGACATCAGAACATAGATTACGCATGACTAACTGTAAACAAGGCATTTATACTTCAACAAGTAGCAAACGCCCATTCTTTGGCAAACTGTACTGATAGAAATGTCTGCACAGTGAGAAAACAATAGGCATGCCTATTTCTAAATAAGTTGTTACAATGGCTTCATAATAGTTTTATTTTAGAAAATTGCTTCAAATAGCAACAATGATTCATTGGTTTGCAACCAATTTTTAATATCTGAAAACGTTAAACAACGGAAAGTAGACTGTTAAAATGGGTGTTCTATAGTAATTATCACACATAAATTAGCTTTATTATTAAACAACTGATTATTTTGAAATGAATAAGTTATCATCAGCATCACAAAGTATTAAATATCGTTACAATCTGATTACAATCTATAAGATTATACATATAAGACCAACCTGACACCCCCCTCCCCCAAACAGAAATGCAGGCCAGGGGGGGGTTTTCGGGGGTTTTTTTTCGTAAAAGGGAAATCCATGGCCATGGCCCCTGTCTAGCATTGATAATTTTAATATAAGGGTTATGCCTTTTTTGAACTTATCTTCGTGTAGGCATAATTTTATCTTAGGATGCTATTGACAACATAAAAAAATGAGATAAAAGTTATTTTGCTGTTATTTCTTTCGTGGTAACAACCTTCAGGTCAAATTTCTTGTGCCCACGTGTCTCACTTAAACCTTGGTAGCGCAAGAACATTAAATTCCAATACTGCATGTGGTCTATAAGGGACTATCGTTTGCATGATTAGCTGAAGAGGGCAGCACCTATCAAGTGAATACTAGCCTTATAACAAATGTAACTGAAAGGTGGCAGCACCAACCGGTCATCTCAGTGACAAATTGCCGTATTTTATCGTTAGTTTTATCACTGGAAAGCCCAAGCCGGGAATGTACTTTATTCAAATAAATTATCATAAAAAGGCATAGGCCTATGACACATGTTGCAAAGATATTTGATGCGCCAATAACCTGGTAAAATGTGAAGTTTCTCGTATTTATTTAGTGTGGAAATAACTCTTTGAAAATCGTTATATTTAACACATCAAATGATCTCTAGAGGCCTTTTTTAAAATTATTATTGATTGTATCGTTTAAAAATTTATCACAATAAGGAATCTTAATATGAAAAGTGCAATGATACCTCCATAAACCAACAAAATTCTCTTTATTTTGCAGGCAAACCCTTAATTAAACGTTAGGTGGAGGTTATGTAGTTCATTTTGATTTCATTTTCGCCCTCAGTTCCGAGATCTTTAGGTAAAAAGGCGAGGTATTAGGGAAAAAGCTGATTTCTGTTAAAAAATTAATTTAGATAAATTTGTCAATAACTAGGTTTTAGAAAAGTTCCTATCAATTAACCAATTTTTTTTTATTCCAATGTTATTAATTAGTAAAGGCTAGCATCGTTATTGGCCAGTTATCTATACTACATAAAACCTGTATTAATTATGAATAAAATAAATTAAAAGATTTCAAATTAAATAATATTCTACCAATAATAAATATTCACATGAATAACCTATATGCCTATAAGTCACCTGTCAATCACAAAAGAAGGTGGCAGGCCAACAGTATGAAGCCATCCAATCAAAATTACGTTTAGCCCATCAAAGCAAGGGCTGGTGGGCGGAGCACCCCTCTACTACAACATAAAAGAGCAGTGCTGACAGCAGCAGCAGTCATACCGCACCAGCCGAGAGAGACAGACCCGAGTCAACGCAGCAAAGCAGTGCCCGCAGACCTGAGCTATCACTGAGGCAGCAGACTGATACAGCACCAGATTCATAACGCACCAACCGAGAGGCAGACCCAGGCAGACGAGGATATTCAGTACCTAGATCTACCTGGCAGTAGACCGATTGTTTTTTTTGACTGAGGACAGCAGTGCGGGCGGAATAAGGTAGGAAATAATAATTTTTATTTATTGAACCCTTTCTTATGCTTTAAACTAGAACACAGGCTATTGAGCTTCCACTAGGCAGGGTATACCAAACAATTTTAACTCTATTTAGAGGATTTTACAACTAAACACGGAAAAAGAAACACATTTAGATCAGGCCTATAGTGAGTTTTAATTTTTAGTACATTGTGATATTTTTTTGCGATTATTTCTACTGTTGAAAAGCATGGAAAATAGAAGAATAGCGAAACAAACAAATTAAGGTTTCAAACTAATTTTAGACTCGGCGTTTTAGGGCTTATTTAAAGGCGTTTAGGGTAATTAGTTCAGGCGTTTAGTGAGATTTTCATGCGATTATTTTTACTGTTAGAAAGTGGATGAAATAGAAGGATAGCGAAACAAACAAGGTTTCAAACTACTTGTAGGGACAAGGCTTAAGAGCCTGGCTTATGATTTTATTAGCAGTAATAAAAACCATAACCAAGTCGCTAAGGAAAAGATATAGCCTACCTATTAGAAGATAAGATGAAGTTTTTTTACCGTTATAAGAAGATTATTCATTAAATACTGCACTAAATATTCATTGGCGTGAAGAGACAATAGGTCGATGCCCCTGCCCTAGGTGGGCACATCTCTGGCGTTTACAGCATGACTTGAGTATATATAAAAATGCTGGCTATCTCCCCCCCCCCCCAGCAATATACAGGCCAGGGGGGGGGTTTCGGGTTTGATAATAATATGAATCCTTTCGATGGACTAAAGTTCTATACAGACAAGGGCAGGTTGTTACTGTCCAGTCAAAAGATCTATATGCACGTATACAAGAAACATTATTCCCAGATCCAAAAATTGATATTTCATAAAAACAATACATCATCAATCTGGATTTATCAGCAATATGTCACAAAATTTTCAATTAGCATGCACCAATATATTATTGTGATATGATGGTAAAAAACAAATTCGCCTGTACCAAATAAATATTACACTAATAAACAAAGCTGTATCAATAGGGTCCTATACAAGTCCAACAGGCAATAACATTCAGTTCTATAAAATCTAGCTTTAAATAAAATCTAGCTTCAGCTGAGCTCTTTCATTTTATATTTAGCTTATACATAATGATATGACCTGTAAATTTTCTTACTAGTCCAAGAAAGAAAAATATCTGGAAAAAACCTAAAAGTTTCAGATTAAACACGAGTTTGATTCTTTTGATTGTCAATCTGACGATCTTCTTGGGCATACACAATTCTCGGGCATACACAAGCAGACATAAACACCCGTTACACTGTTTAGAGATTAACTACAAAAGGGAAACTTCTAAAACACAACTTGAAGTTTGTAATTCCCCTTATTGTGAAGGATTCATTTCTAAATAAAATGAGAATCATATAAGCTAATAATGTTTGATAGTGTCATCAAATTTGGAAATGCTGGCCAACTATAAAGGCTTCCGTGTCCACATGTTTATCAATGGATCACCCAGCACTGATTACTTACATAATAAAGTTAGCTTATTAATGTAAATGTAAGCTGAAACGCACTTCAAACACAAGTCATGCCCACCAAAATTCGTCATATGCCCATCTATGAAGTGCTTGTGTCTCTAAAGCAGGTTCAATCATAGGCCTATTATGTATTTCATTAAAATTTCTCAGATATTATAACTGCCTATTAAGATAACAATAAATGATCACTAGATCTAGTTTTTATCACAGGCTTGGAGTTAGGCCAGTTGTAAGCTACTCTGGCCCCTATAAGCTGCCTTACTTAATAAAAAATAATATATTGTAAGAGATTAAAATACCAGCAGAAAATGCATCTACATTTACCTTTAACAAAATTTCATAAATCAAGGGAAATGATGTGTTACACATTAGCCTTTATTAGGAAGGTTAAAATATTCATGCAGCTTGGTTAACTGTTGCACATGACCAATGAAACACTAGGCTATTATTATTCAAAAACCTATAATTACACTCCGACTCGCATATGTTAGAATCATACATGTCTTCTTCAAAGATTTACTAAAACCCATCCAGTAAATCTCGGTAGAAATAGTCATTGGATTAAAAAAAGCACATACACGTATTTACTAGGATTTTCAAGGAAATACACGTATTCCCTGATTGAATCAGTGATTACGTGTAAATTTACTGAAAGTTTTAGGAAACAAACGTATTTCCTGGTGTCACAGATTCCCTGTAACATATATATATATATAGCATTTCATCAATTATAAAATAACACATTAAAACAGAAATAATAATAGTACCCACATCCCGACCGCCCCCCCCCCTCACAGAGCGACATTATTAACATTTCTGTCAGTAAAGAGCAGCCTTAACAGGAAATTCAATGTCTAAGTGGGCATTTCCTATAATCCAGAAAAGTCTTTTTATAACAACAAAAACCCACCAAATTCAAAACAGTTTTTCAAGAAATAAATATAATTCGATGTTATATATACTAGTTCTCTTGAAAATAATGATTCAGCAAACAGCAGGGTTTTGGGAAATGTTTTCATATTTCAAATGAAAAGTGTTACCTTGAAAAATCCAACTTTTGTTGTAAACACTCGGCCCAGAACATAATGTAATAATCCAACATTTCCATAAACACACATTAAAATAAAAGGTATAAACCAACGACCACAATAATCTGCAAAACTCCCTTTTTTATATCAGATATACATGAATATATGAGTGCTAGATAACCAGATTAAGTTAAGCTTGCCTAACAGTGTATACTTAGTATTCACTGAACCATGCAAGCACCGACAATAACAACTTGTGTGGATGTTGGGGCGTCATTATATTGATTGTTGTAGACCGCGGCACCTCTCTCAACCTGGGACATTAAAGAACGTTTGTTTACTTGTTATGTCAGAAAGATAAAAGCCCTTTTAAATTGACAAACATAACTTGGGACACAGTCATACTGGCGCTGTTGTCATTTCAAAATCTCTCTGATATCATTTCAGGCATTTTAGCTTGCTGCCCATTTTAGCATAATACAAAAATAAAATGGTTTGTGAATATTTATTTTAAAATGCAAATTTACCTAACAAACATACAGTTTTGTCACAAATTAGGCTCTAATGCGAAATTAGATTTTGAAACAAACTGGGATAGGAGATTTTGAAATGACAAGGCCGGCCTAAGATTTTGAAGCTTCTTTCTCAATGTCAGAGGTTTATGGCTATAGAAATATAAGGGATAAAAAGAAATTATTAAAAAGCTATCTAGAATCTAGCTAAGGCCCCTTAATTGAGTGAATCTCTGTACCGCCGAAACACAGTTAAGGTTCGAACCCGCTTGAGATGTATGCCTGATCGGTCCCAGATCCGGGAGCGGGGTCTAAAATCGTCATCTCTTGCTGGATTCACTTGTGTTATACATCATTGGAAAGCTAAGAATTTTCTCTTTTCAACGATATGCGACACGTGAAAATCCGTCCAGCCGTTCCAATACTGTGTGCAGTTAAACAACGCAATAGGATTACAAATGTGCAAATTTCACATTTGTATCGCATTCAACTGATCACAGCTCCTTTACGGCTGGACAGATTTTTGGGTGTTGCATATCGTTGAAAAGAGCATATTCCCAGCTTTCCAATGATATATGACACATAGAAATTAGATGAGAAATAAAAACGTAAGAGCCTAAAAGAAGTGATTAGTTCAAGCCCGGAAGTGAGTTCGAACTGAGACGTTGTATGGAGTCAAACGTCGAATGAACCTGAGGCTATCTAGAATCCTATAAATTAATATAATGCCTATAAATTTAATATCTAGAATCCTGTTTATTAACTAAATGAGAAACAAACCTAACAAGAAAACGAATAACGTTAAACTTACCAAGTCAGTGAAAGCAATGGGTCAAGATTGATGCAAAAAGTCTTGAAATGGCGGCTCACAGCGTCTACCTCGGTGCAGTCCACAAAGTGTAATGACGCTTGCTTCTAACAAAGAAGGCTGGGCTGTTTTGGTGCTGGAGCGGGAAATGCACGGCGTCTTTTCATTGGCCGGGTTCTTGGAATCTGATTGGCCAGCTTCTTGGAATCTGATTGGCCAGATTCGCGGATTCTGGCCAATGAGAAGACGTCATGGGAAAGGACTGCTCCAATTGTAAAGTATCTGAATCAATTGCAGCAGCAATCCGTTTTCTCGCAGCAATTCCTCTCCGCACAAAAGCATGTGAACGAATTGCAACAGCAATCCGTTTTGTCGTGTGGGAAAGCAGTCGATGTCTGGTTTGCCTAGAGCTGCAGTTCATCTCCTGGTCTCATATTATATGATATTAACAGGCGAAATACAGGGAAAATTTAGATAAACTGGTTTTCTTTTAAGATCAGCCCGTTTGGTGTTTAATATTTATGGCGTACTTTTGTCCACTTTTGCTGTGGGAAAGCAGGCGATGTCTGGTTTGAGTAGGGCTGCAGTTCATCCCCTGGTCTGATATTATATGATATTGACAGGAAAAATGTAGATAAACTGGTTTTCTTTCAAGTTCAGCCCCTTTGGTGTTTATATTTTTGGCGTACTTTTGTCCACTTTTGCTGTGGGAAAGCAGGCGATGTCAGGTTTGAGTAGGGCTGCAGTTCATCCCCTCGTCTCATATTATATGATATTGACAGGAAAAATTTAGATAAACTGGTTTTCTTTCAAGTTCAGCCCATTTGGTGTTTAATATTTATGGCGTACATTTGTCCACTTTTGCTGTGGGAAAGCAGGCGATGTCTGGTTTGAGTAGGGCCGCAGTTCATCCCCTGGTCTCATATCAGATGATACTGACAGGAAAAATGTAGATAAACTGGTTTTCTTTCAAGTTCAGCCCCTTTGGTGTTTATACTTTTGGCGTACTTTTGTCCACTTTTGCTGTGGGAAAGCAGGCGATGTCTGGTTTGAGTAGGGCTGCAGTTCATCCCCTGGTCTCATATCAGATGATAGTGACAGGCCAAAAGCAGGGAATAGGTAGATAAGCTGGCTTTCTTTTAAGATTAGACAGCAATCCGTTTGGTCACAGATCGTGAAAATGTGGTGGCCTTGAAAAAGGACGCCAGCAGCAAGCCTGGTTTTGCCCCTTTAGCAGTTTGTTACTGAATGATTGGTGGTAATAATGTTTATTATAAATCTTTTTCGATGGCCTAGAGTTCCCATAGAAGACCAGGGCAGGTTACTAATTGTTCCCAGATCCCTTTGGTGTTTAATATTTATGGCGTACATTTGTCCACTTTTGCTGTGGGAAAGCAGAAGCAGGCGATGTCTGGTTTGAGTAGGGCTGCAGTTCATCCCCTGGTCTCATATCAGATGATACTGACAGGAAAAATGTAGATAAACTGGTTTTCTTTCAAGTTCAGCCCCTTTGGTGTTTATATTTTTGGCGTACTTTTGTCCACTTTTGCTGTGGGAAAGCAGGCGATGTCTGGTTTGAGTAGGGCTGCAGTTCATCCCCTGGCCTCATATCAGATGATAGTGACAGGCCAAAAGCAGGGAATAGGTAGATAAGCTGGCTTTCTTTTAAGATTAGACAGCAATCCGTTTGGTCACAGATCGTGAAAATGTGGTGGCCTTGAAAAAGGCCGCCAGCAGCAAGCCTGGTTTTGCGCCTTTAGCAGTTTGTTACTGAATGATTGGTGGTAATAATGTTTATTATAAATCTTTTTCGATGGCCTAGAGTTCCCATAGAAGACCAGGGCAGGTTACTAATTGTTCCCAGATCCGTTTGGTGTTTAATATTTATGGCGTACATTTGTCCACTTTTGCTGTGGGAAAGCAGGCGATGTCTGGTTTGAGTAGGGCTGCAGTTCATCCCCTGGTCTCATATCAGATGATACTGACAGGAAAAATGTAGATAAACTGGTTTTCTTTCAAGTTCAGCCCCTTTGGTGTTTATATTTTTGGCGTACTTTTGTCCACTTTTGCTGTGGGAAAGCAGGCGATGTCTGGTTTGAGTAGGGCTGCAGTTCATCCCCTGGTCTCATATCAGATGATATTGACAGGAAAAATTTAGATAAACTGGTTTTCTTTCAAGTTCAGCCCATTTGGTGTTTAATATTTATGGCGTACATTTGTCCACTTTTGCTGTGGGAAAGCAGGCGATGTCTGGTTTGAGTAGGGCCGCAGTTCATCCCCTGGTCTCATATCAGATGATACTGACAGGAAAAATGTAGATAAACTGGTTTTCTTTCAAGTTCAGCCCCTTTGGTGTTTATACTTTTGGCGTACTTTTGTCCACTTTTGCTGTGGGAAAGCAGGCGATGTCTGGTTTGAGTAGGGCTGCAGTTCATCCCCTGGTCTCATATCAGATGATAGTGACAGGCCAAAAGCAGGGAATAGGTAGATAAGCTGGCTTTCTTTTAAGATTAGACAGCAATCCGTTTGGTCACAGATCGTGAAAATGTGGTGGCCTTGAAAAAGGCCGCCAGCAGCAAGCCTGGTTTTGCCCCTTTAGCAGTTTGTTACTGAATGATTGGTGGTAATAATGTTTATTATAAATCTTTTTCGATGGCCTAGAGTTCCCATAGAAGACCAGGGCAGGTTACTAATTGTTCCCAGATCCCTTTGGTGTTTAATATTTATGGCGTACATTTGTCCACTTTTGCTGTGGGAAAGCAGGCGATGTCTGGTTTGAGTAGGGCTGCAGTTCATCCCCTGGTCTCATATCAGATGATACTGACAGGAAAAATGTAGATAAACTGGTTTTCTTTCAAGTTCAGCCCCTTTGGTGTTTATATTTTTGGCGTACTTTTGTCCACTTTTGCTGTGGGAAAGCAGGCGATGTCTGGTTTGAGTAGGGCTGCAGTTCATCCCCTGGCCTCATATCAGATGATAGTGACAGGCCAAAAGCAGGGAATAGGTAGATAAGCTGGCTTTCTTTTAAGATTAGACAGCAATCCGTTTGGTCACAGATCGTGAAAATGTGGTGGCCTTGAAAAAGGCCGCCAGCAGCAAGCCTGGTTTTGCGCCTTTAGCAGTTTGTTACTGAATGATTGGTGGTAATAATGTTTATTATAAATCTTTTTCGATGGCCTAGAGTTCCCATAGAAGACCAGGGCAGGTTACTAATTGTTCCCAGATCCGTTTGGTGTTTAATATTTATGGCGTACATTTGTCCACTTTTGCTGTGGGAAAGCAGGCGATGTCTGGTTTGAGTAGGGCTGCAGTTCATCCCCTGGTCTCATATCAGATGATACTGACAGGAAAAATGTAGATAAACTGGTTTTCTTTCAAGTTCAGCCCCTTTGGTGTTTATATTTTTGGCGTACTTTTGTCCACTTTTGCTGTGGGAAAGCAGGCGATGTCTGGTTTGAGTAGGGCTGCAGTTCATCCCCTGGTCTCATATCAGATGATATTGACAGGAAAAATTTAGATAAACTGGTTTTCTTTCAAGTTCAGCCCATTTGGTGTTTATATTTATGGCGTACTTTTGTCCACTTTTGCTGTGGGAAAGCAGGCGATGTCTGGTTTGAGTAGGGCTGCAGTTCATCCCCTGGTCTCATATCAGATGATACTGACAGGAAAAATGTAGATAAACTGGTTTTCTTTCAAATTCAGCCCCTTTGGTGTTTATACTTTTGGCGTACTTTTGTCCACTTTTGCTGTGGGAAAGCAGGCGATGTCTGGTTTGAGTAGGGCTGCAGTTCATCCCCTGGTCTCATATCAGATGATAGTGACAGGCCAAAAGCAGGGAATAGGTAGATAAGCTGGCTTTCTTTTAAGATTAGACAGCAATCCGTTTGGTCACAGATCGTGAAAATGTGGTGGCCTTGAAAAAGGCCGCCAGCAGCAAGCCTGGTTTTGCCCCTTTAGCAGTTTGTTACTGAATGATTGGTGGTAATAATGTTTATTATAATACTACTAATGTGAAAAACATGTATCTCCACCGGGAATCTCCTCGAAATCTTTTTCGATGGCCTAGAGTTCCCATAGAAGACCAGGGCAGGTTACTAATTGTTCCCAGATCCGTTTGGTGTTTAATATTATGGCGTACATTTGTCCACTTTTGCTGTGGGAAAGCAGGCGATGTCTGGTTTGAGTAGGGCTGCAGTTCATCCCCTGGTCTCATATCAGATGATACTGACAGGAAAAATGTAGATAAACTGGTTTTCTTTCAAGTTCAGCCCCTTTGGTGTTTATATTTTTGGGGTACTTTTGTCCACTTTTGCTGTGGGAAAGCAGGCGATGTCTGGTTTGAGTAGGGCTGCAGTTCATCCCCTGGTCTCATATCAGATGATATTGACAGGAAAAATTTAGATAAACTGGTTTTCTTTCAAGTTCAGCCCATTTGGTGTTTATATTTATGGCGTACTTTTGTCCACTTTTGCTGTGGGAAAGCAGGCGATGTCTGGTTTGAGTAGGGCTGCAGTTCATCCCCTGGTCTCATATCAGATGATACTGACAGGAAAAATGTAGATAAACTGGTTTTCTTTCAAATTCAGCCCCTTTGGTGTTTATACTTTTGGCGTACTTTTGTCCACTTTTGCTGTGGGAAAGCAGGCGATGTCTGGTTTGAGTAGGGCTGCAGTTCATCCCCTGGTCTCATATCAGATGATACTGACAGGCCAAAAGCAGGGAATAGGTAGATAAGCTGGCTTTCTTTTAAGATTAGACAGCAATCCGTTTGGTCACCGATCGTGAAAATGTGGTGGCCTTGAAAAAGGCCGCCAGCAGCAAGCCTGGTTTTGCCCCTTTAGCAGTTTGTTACTGAATGATTGGTGGTAATAATGTTTATTATAAATCTTTTTCGATGGCCTAGAGTTCCTATAGAAGACCAGGGCAGGTTACTAATTGTTCCCAGATCCGTTTGGTGTTTAATATTTATGGCGTACATTTGTCCACTTTTGCTGTGGGAAAGCAGGCGATGTCTGGTTTGAGTAGGGCTGCAGTTCATCCCCTGGTCTCATATCAGATGATACTGACAGGAAAAATGTAGATAAACTGGTTTTCTTTCAAGTTCAGCCCCTTTGGTGTTTATATTTTTGGCGTACTTTTGTCCACTTTTGCTGTGGGAAAGCAGGCGATGTCTGGTTTGAGTAGGGCTGCAGTTCATCCCCTGGTCTCATATCAGATGATAGTGACAGGCCAAAAGCAGGGAATAGGTAGATAAGCTGGCTTTCTTTTAAGATTAGACAGCAATCCGTTTGGTCACAGATCGTGAAAATGTGGTGGCCTTGAAAAAGGCCGCCAGCAGCAAGCCTGGTTTTGCGCCTTTAGCAGTTTGTTACTGAATGATTGGTGGTAATAATGTTTATTATAAATCTTTTTCGATGGCCTAGAGTTCCCATAGAAGACCAGGGCAGGTTACTAATTGTTCCCAGATCCGTTTGGTGTTTAATATTTATGGCGTACATTTGTCCACTTTTGC
>CBDCVT010000001.1:20000-82779 GCA_965223105.1 Saprospiraceae bacterium
TTTGCTGTGGGAAAGCAGGCGATGTCTGGTTTGAGTAGGGCTGCAGTTCATCCCCTGGTCTCATATCAGATGATACTGACAGGCCAAAAGCAGGGAATAGGTAGATAAGCTGGCTTTCTTTTAAGATTAGACAGCAATCCGTTTGGTCACAGATCGTGAAAATGTGGTGGCCTTGAAAAAGGCCGCCAGCAGCAAGCCTGGTTTTGCGCCTTTAGCAGTTTGTTACTGAATGATTGGTGGTAATAATGTTTATTATAAATCTTTTTCGATGGCCTAGAGTTCCTATAGAAGACCAGGGCAGGTTACTAATTGTTCCCAGATCCGTTTGGTGTTTAATATTTTTGGCGTACTTTTGTCCACTTTTGCTGTGGGAAAGCAGGCGATGTCTGGTTTGAGTAGGGCTGCAGTTCATCCCCTGGTCTCATATCAGATGATACTGACAGGCCAAAAGCAGGGAATAGGTAGATAAGCTGGCTTTCTTTTAAGATTAGACAGCAATCCGTTTGGTCACAGATCGTGAAAATGTGGTGGCCTTGAAAAAGGCCGCCAGCAGCAAGCCTGGTTTTGCGCCTTTAGCAGTTTGTTACTGAATGATTGGTGGTAATAATGTTTATTATAAATCTTTTTCGATGGCCTAGAGTTCCTATAGAAGACCAGGGCAGGTTACTAATTGTTCCCAGATCCGTTTGGTGTTTAATATTTTTGGCGTACTTTTGTCCACTTTTGCTGTGGGAAAGCAGGCGATGTCTGGTTTGAGTAGGGCTGCAGTTCATCCCCTGGTCTCATATCAGATGATACAGGTAGATAAGCTGGCTTTCTTCTAAGATTAGACAGCAATCCGTTTGGTCACAGATCGTGAAAATGTGGTGGCCTTGAAAAAGGCCGCCAGCAGCAAGCCTGGTTTTGCGCCTTTAGCAGTTTGTTACTGAATGATTGGTGGTAATAATGTTTATTATAAATCTTTTTCGATGGCCTAGAGTTCCTATAGAAGACCAGGGCAGGTTACTAATTGTTCCCAGATCCGTTTGGTGTTTAATATTTTTGGCGTACTTTTGTCCACTTTTGCTGTGGGAAAGCAGGCGATGTCTGGTTTGAGTAGGGCTGCAGTTCATCCCCTGGTCTCATATCAGATGATACTGACAGGCCAAAAGCAGGGAATAGGTAGATAAGCTGGCTTTCTTTTAAGATTAGACAGCAATCCGTTTGGTCACAGATCGTGAAAATGTGGTGGCCTTGAAAAAGGCCGCCAGCAGCAAGCCTGGTTTTGCGCCTTTAGCAGTTTGTTACTGAATGATTGGTGGTAATAATGTTTATTATAAATCTTTTTCGATGGCCTAGAGTTCCTATAGAAGACCAGGGCAGGTTACTAATTGTTCCCAGATCCGTTTGGTGTTTAATATTTTTGGCGTACTTTTGTCCACTTTTGCTGTGGGAAAGCAGGCGATGTCTGGTTTGAGTAGGGCTGCAGTTCATCCCCTGGTCTCATATCAGATGATACTGACAGGCCAAAAGCAGGGAATAGGTAGATAAGCTGGCTTTCTTTTAAGATTAGACAGCAATCCGTTTGGTCACAGATCGTGAAAATGTGGTGGCCTTGAAAAAGGCCGCCAGCAGCAAGCCTGGTTTTGCGCCTTTAGCAGTTTGTTACTGAATGATTGGTGGTAATAATGTTTATTATAAATCTTTTTCGATGGCCTAGAGTTCCTATAGAAGACCAGGGCAGGTTACTAATTGTTCCCAGATCCGTTTGGTGTTTAATATTTTTGGCGTACTTTTGTCCACTTTTGCTGTGGGAAAGCAGGCGATGTCTGGTTTGAGTAGGGCTGCAGTTCATCCCCTGGTCTCATATCAGATGATACAGGTAGATAAGCTGGCTTTCTTTTAAGATTAGACAGCAATCCGTTTGGTCACAGATCGTGAAAATGTGGTGGCCTTGAAAAAGGCCGCCAGCAGCAAGCCTGGTTTTGCGCCTTTAGCAGTTTGTTACTGAATGATTGGTGGTAATAATGTTTATTATAAATCTTTTTCGATGGCCTAGAGTTCCTATAGAAGACCAGGGCAGGTTACTAATTGTTCCCAGATCCGTTTGGTGTTTAATATTTTTGGCGTACTTTTGTCCACTTTTGCTGTGGGAAAGCAGGCGATGTCTGGTTTGAGTAGGGCTGCAGTTCATCCCCTGGTCTCATATCAGATGATACTGACAGGCCAAAAGCAGGGAATAGGTAGATAAGCTGGCTTTCTTTTAAGATTAGACAGCAATCCGTTTGGTCACAGATCGTGAAAATGTGGTGGCCTTGAAAAAGGCCGCCAGCAGCAAGCCTGGTTTTGCGCCTTTAGCAGTTTGTTACTGAATGATTGGTGGTAATAATGTTTATTATAAATCTTTTTCGATGGCCTAGAGTTCCTATAGAAGACCAGGGCAGGTTACTAATTGTTCCCAGATCCGTTTGGTGTTTAATATTTTTGGCGTACTTTTGTCCACTTTTGCTGTGGGAAAGCAGGCGATGTCTGGTTTGAGTAGGGCTGCAGTTCATCCCCTGGTCTCATATCAGATGATACTGACAGGCCAAAAGCAGGGAATAGGTAGATAAGCTGGCTTTCTTTTAAGATTAGACAGCAATCCGTTTGGTCACAGATCGTGAAAATGTGGTGGCCTTGAAAAAGGCCGCCAGCAGCAAGCCTGGTTTTGCGCCTTTAGCAGTTTGTTACTGAATGATTGGTGGTAATAATGTTTATTATAAATCTTTTTCGATGGCCTAGAGTTCCTATAGAAGACCAGGGCAGGTTACTAATTGTTCCCAGATCCGTTTGGTGTTTAATATTTTTGGCGTACTTTTGTCCACTTTTGCTGTGGGAAAGCAGGCGATGTCTGGTTTGAGTAGGGCTGCAGTTCATCCCCTGGTCTCATATCAGATGATACTGACAGGCCAAAAGCAGGGAATAGGTAGATAAGCTGGCTTTCTTTTAAGATTAGACAGCAATCCGTTTGGTCACAGATCGTGAAAATGTGGTGGCCTTGAAAAAGGCCGCCAGCAGCAAGCCTGGTTTTGCGCCTTTAGCAGTTTGTTACTGAATGATTGGTGGTAATAATGTTTATTATAAATCTTTTTCGATGGCCTAGAGTTCCTATAGAAGACCAGGGCAGGTTACTAATTGTTCCCAGATCCGTTTGGTGTTTAATATTTTTGGCGTACTTTTGTCCACTTTTGCTGTGGGAAAGCAGGCGATGTCTGGTTTGAGTAGGGCTGCAGTTCATCCCCTGGTCTCATATCAGATGATACTGACAGGCCAAAAGCAGGGAATAGGTAGATAAGCTGGCTTTCTTTTAAGATTAGACAGCAATCCATTTGGTCACAGATCGTGAAAATGTGGTGGCCTTGAAAAAGGCCACCAGCAGCAAGCCTGGTTTTGCGCCTTTAGCAGTTTGTTAATGAATGATTGGTGGTAATAATGTTTATTATAAATCTTTTACCTGGACTAAAGTTCCTATATAGGTCAGGGCAGGTTGTTTCTGCCCAGGCAAAGGATCTATGTGCATGGATATAAGCAACATTATTCACAGGTCAAACAACCAAACCCAAATCGGCAAATATTATAGTTTAACATAGCTGCACATAGAATTAGACACAGTGCACAAAAACATCTGAATGAATTGCAGCACCAATCTTTATTTGGCCATTAGAAGTTTGATCGTGAAAATGTGGTGGCCTTGAAAAAGGCCGATTGAAATGTCAATTATGTTACAGAAACTTTATGTACTGCTTCCAAAGGCATTGGCTTCAGCATATTCATTTTTGGGCGCCAATAATCCCAATATCTAGTTAAGCTGAAGGAAGATTTTCAGAAAAACTGTCATAGCTCAAAAATTTTTGACATTGAAGACAGATGTTAAAATGAATAGATATATTTCTGGGCCAAAAAATCATTAAAAATGTTACTACTGTTATAAGAGGTTTCTAGATTGAATATCGCACTAAAAATTCTATGGTGTGAAGAGACAATATTTCTATGCCCTGTCCTAGGCGGGGATATCCCTGGCGTTTATCACATGACTTGTGTAAAAATTGGAGAAAGCAAAAAATGTGGATGAATTGCAGCAGCAATCCATATTTTTCGTTGGTAGAGAAGTTTTATCCTAAAGGCCTGGTCAAATGGCAATTTGTCTCAAACACTTTTCCTATTGTTTCCACAGGCGTTTTCATAATAGTATTGACCTTTGCTGCTGTTATTTATGTTATTTGCAAATGCTTAACACTGTTTCTAGCAGCGAGTTATCATTGTTAAGACCTGATGGTGTTAGGGCGACATTCTTATAGAAATAGGTAGCTGACGATATATTTAGTAACAATATTTTTATATAAAAACAAATTCTGTAGATCATTTAACAAGGACACCTTAGGAATTTTTAAGGCATCAAACAATGGAGAGCCAGGGTACCTCGAACCTATATTGAAATTAGGTTTTTGTAGATTTATATTTGCGTAACTTTACTCCTAAACTGTCGGATATGTTAAATATTTCTGACTGTGTGACATGTTTAATCACCAAGCATGTTCAGGGTAGGTTGTATTTTTGCATTTATTTGAACATTTTCATCTTATTTGATTTCATGTATGGAGATATAAGAATTATGTAAATGGGATGTTCAGATAATGAATATTGTATTGTTTCAATGCTTCTTACTTGTATTAACTGATTGCCTGCACTACCTGTGATGATCTATTCATTGAGTTCTGATATATTTCTAACATTATACTAAACATAAGGTGAATGTTTCAGCTCTTTTAAAGCTGTAACAAAGTGTGTTTTGATGGAATCTAACCCTAACCCTATCAGACCTTAATTGTCATATGCTCCATTTATATGGAAAGGTTGGCATACCAAAGCCAAGTCATTGGTATTAAAAAAAAATTATGGATCTATCTCGGGGTCAAGGCTTATATTAAGAATGACACGTTTTTCATGTTAAGAAATATAGAGACAGTTTTATGGCATGTCAACCTAACCCCCCCCCCCTCAAAGTTTTGCAGGCCAGGGGGGGGGGGTTTCTTGTGGTTTGGTTTGGTTTGGTTTGGTTTGGTTTGGTTTGGTTTGGTTTTTTTATTTGTTCTGACGAGACGATTGCCTAGACAGACACAGCTAATATATAATAAATATTTGAAACATAGTTACCCCAGATTCAATAGTCTTGAAATTAAATTATGATGACAGTGCTATGAAATTCAATGTCTTTTGATAACCATAGCTAGACTGACCTATTGATTATGCAACGAGCTTATAGACAGGCCTTATGTGATTCTGCCCCTGAGTATTAAACTATATCTCAGCTCTTGATCTTGCTAGGAATTTAGTATGAAACAGGCATAACCTAGAGTCAGCAAGAGAGAGCATGCATGCATCTTAGCTCTAATTACTACTGGAAGCAGGAACGACTGTTCTTGAAGGTGTAGAAATGCATGTTGGACGCCAGTTTTTACCTCGAGACCAACTCCAAAGTTAGAGAACTCAACATGTTTATAAAACTGACATAGGCCTAATTAGAAGGAAATGCGATAAAATCTGGTTATTGGTTCTGCGGTCAAGAATAAAGCCTTTACCTATAAAATGAATGACATTGAATAAAGTCTAAACACAGTCTTCAAGGTCAAGTATCAAATAGCTCAACATAATGAACATGCCTTGTCCTATGTATGTTGAATGATTTGAACTGTGTTAAAATGTAGAAATACACTATTCATAGTATGTTTTTAATGCATTGTAGAGTTTGAACTAAACGGATCAATCAGCTATAAATCAGACTAGTTTGGAACACAGGTAAGTGTTTTTTTTAACTTATATTTTCTAGTTTTATGCTCTCCACATGCATGTCTAACCGTTTGTCAGTCTGTATGTCTCTCTGTTTAAAAATGGTTTTCCAGTTTTATATCATTTAGGCCCATCAGTCCATCCATTTATCACCAAGGGGATGGTTTACTCGGGGGGGGGGGGGTAACTTAGGTATCTAGTTTGGCCAGTAACTACCAGAAATAATTAAGAAATCGAATCCATATTTGATTTCATGTTTCTGGATTGGGCCTCCTTCCTATGTATTGGTGACGCCCCCTACATTGGTCATAAAATTATGGCTGGACATTGGTGTTTTCACTTTTTTTTTTTGGTACTTCTTCTCTGAAACAACCAGAAGGCAGTAATTATTATTATGCCAAAAGATTGCCTAAACATAGGCCATCATGGTTTGGTCAAATTATAGTGAAACTGTACAGACTGGCATTTAGGCGGAATTTTTTTATGGTTACTCTTTAGAAAGCCTTTAAAAAAAAAACCAAAAAACAAAAAACAAAAAAACAGCTCAAAATGAATGGTCCTTGGATATGTCTTATTAAAGTTTGTTCAAAAAAGTGACGCCAGCTACATCATTGGTAGAATAGTGGCTAAAGACCATTGGAACACATTGGAAAATGTTCTCCGCCAAAACTACCAAATAAAATTCTTACATATTGCACACAAGAATGGTCCTTGGAAAAATTATTAAATCAAGGTAATCTCCAGGCATAAGTAAACTTCGCGGTGACAGACAATTTAATATGACAGTCACAGTGAGCCAAATTATCTCTGTATTGGTGCTGTTTTATTTTAAACTAAGGGTTTGATTTCAGATAGGCCGTTTCTCTGATCAACAAAGCGCACAGACCGGCATGGAGAACCTAAAACGTTTGCCTGATTATCACCTAAGTGATAAATTCAGTGACATGACTGTTAGGGTAGGAACGGAAACGATTCGCTGCCACCGCATCATAATGGTGCATGGTGGGGATTTCTTTAATACACATCTTACCTCCGTGTCTGGCTGGAGGGACCAGGATGAAATCGACCTGAGCAACTCCATAACAAATATGAGGGTGATGAAAAACATTGTGGGTTTCATCTACGGTAAAGAAATCGTCTATGACCTATTGGACATCTCTCTGTACCTGCAGGCATCGCATTTCCTGTTGTTCGACGAGCTGTTCAGGGACTGTTACAGATATCTAGCCCGTTGCTGGGTGCCCGAAAACACGTTGGCAGTGTGGGAGACAGCTGAAGGTTTTGGCCTGTCAAACCTGGCCTGTTGCTGTCAGGAGCTGGCACCCTATTTCCTGCCACTCTGCCTCAGGTTCGAACTGGGTCAACACAAGGACCTGCAAGTGGCTCACTTTATTGAGGCAGGTTTGGCCGATATGGCCAACAGAGACATGGTGGCCGAGATGGCTGATGAGTGTGATGGCCAGGCTTCTGTGGCTGCCTTGAAGGCCCGGGCAGAAAAAGTGACTCCTCTCTTTCCACGTATGAAAATAAACCAGCAGAATTTAATACAGCTGAGCTGCGGTACCTTGTACAGTCCCGCCAGGGACCAGTTTTACTTTTGGCCAGAAGGACAATTTAGACACAGCTTGCAATACATGGGCGGTGATATGGCAGTTGTTTTTACAGAGGATGAGCAACACTGGCTGGTCAATTTACGCAGCCCTGGCAACCCAGAACGCAATGGCTGTCCACTGACACAACCTCCTGTGCCGGATATAGAGCCCGATGTGCAACAGGAGGACTTAGTTTACAGGTATTTTAGTCTGGATAACTACCTGTGGTTGTTACAGGTGGCTAAACACAGCGGCAGCATATACGCCACACAGTGGATGGGCATGGGCTGGTCTTCCCCCACCAGACTATACCAGAACCTAAACGGTTCAGTTGAGATGATACACGTGGCTGAAAATGCTGAAAACAGGGTCTGTGTCATTGTAATGAAAACTCTGGAAACAGGAAGATATTGGGACGGAGAATACCTGGGCCTAATTGAGCTGTGGACAACTAGTAGTGGTCACTTACGTTCAGAAATCCATGACTGGATGAAATTTGATTTTGCCCCATTAGAAAGGGTAACCGCCTGGTTTCACCAAGACGCGGTCGTGGTGATGAGTGGCGGCACTTCGTTCAGGTACGACATGTCAGAGTGTGAGTGGCATATCAATGTGGAATGCGATCGTAATTGCAAGTTTCATGTACCCATAGCAGAAGAGGATGACGAATGTGCTTCCAAGATTCGGGTTTACCACGAAACATACTACAGCTTCTACAATGAACTGCCTTTACTGTGCGCCACACAGGGCGGTGCAGAGGTATGGACCAGCGGGGTGCCATCAAGGCCAGGGAATCCCGGCTTTCCCTGCACAAATGTGGTGAAATTAAGCTCCAGCATTTTAAACTGGTTGGAGCCCGTAGGGCGTATGACTAACACCGCAAGCCGCCTATTGGGCCCAGAAACAGTGGAGGACATGCTAAATGATGAGACATTTTTCAAGTAGATGGAATAGGGTGAGTGTCAGGGTTGGAGGATAGATGCTGTGTGTGTGTGTGTGTGTGTGTGTGTGTGTGTGTGTGATGGAGGGGTGGGTGGGTACTGGTCCCCTTTCTGTAATTGTAAATATATTATTTTTTTGCAGGTTTTTTGCCTGAAGAAAAAAGTGACTTTGTGACCCGGACTTCTGGTTCCCTTTGATTTTGTGTGTCTTTATTAGTGCAAGTGTGTGGCTTTCCATAGAGCCTGCAACTATGAACCGGTCAGACTTTTGGAATGATCTACAGCAACTCCGCACAAAAGGCAGTTTCTGCGACGTTCGTTTATGCGTTGGTGGTGAAGCGGTCAGTTGTCACCGAGTCATACTGGCATCCACCTGTGATTACTTCAGATCTATGTTTACGGGGACATTCAGAGAAATGGATCAGGTAGACATCGATTTGAGCTATGCCCTTGAGGATATTTCTCTGCTTGTAACAATTGTTGACTCGATCTATGGAAAGGAGGTGGAGTTCACAGAGGACAATGTCTGGGGCCTTTTAAAGGCTGCACGTTTCTTGTTGTTTAAGAGGTTGGTGGATCAGGGGGAGAGGTATCTGAAGAAAAAGTTATCTGTGGCCAACTGTGTGACCACCTGGAGGATAGCCTACCACCTGGCCCTGGAAAGCATTGAAATAATTGCAGCTGACCTGATCTCAGCCAGATTCCAGTATAGCCTACATCTACAAAGGGAGATGTTAAGTGTCACACCAGATGAACTTAAAGCTCTGATAAAAGCTGGTGCAGTGAGGCATGCTAGCAAGGTCAAGGTTACAAGGTACCTAACCGGGTATGCTAAGAAGCACAATCTTTCAGGAATACAAGTCCCGGAGTACCTAGAGATATGCAGCTCACCCAGCATGGCTCAATCATCCAAAGGCCAAAGCACAATGCCAGTATTAGTGCACCTTAACAGCGGGGATGGTTTTATTGATGCCTTTTTCGACATTTGAAACAACAGGTGGCTGACCTGGCCCGACCGATATTTTCCCGATGGACATCAGCCGGTGCTTGTATATGGATCAGACAACATAGTTCTGCAATGTACAGGATCAAACAGGCACTTCATTTGTCACAGTGACCAGCCTCGACGCCTGATGCCTCTGCCACCACCCCAGCCACAGGAGATTTGGTGCCAGTTTTTCGAGATGGGCCAGAAACTGTGGAGGGTGACCCTGCTTGAGCATATTGAAATAGGCTGTACCCAGATAGTGGCGGAGTCATTTGCGCCAGATGTCAACCAATGGTCCTTTCGGGGCACCCTGTATGAGTCATTCGACCAGCCCAAATTTTGTGGCGTTAGGCTAGGAACGGATAGGGACAGATTCTTCCTGTTCATAACAAAAGAGTCGAGATCAATCTTTGTCCTGTCATGCTGGGTTGATAGGGGAGAACAACAGACATTGTCGGTGAGCCTTTTACCGATCCTGTGCCCCTCTACAGGGGACCTGACAGAGGTCGAGCCATGCGTATATGGGGCAGAGGTGAACCGTATTGTGATTATTGTGGGCTCTTCGGCCTATCATTTTTTGGACAGCTTGGTAGGCAAATGGCAGCAGGTACCTTTGTCCTGTTGCCAACATAGTCCCTGGCGCCAATTTGCCACACGCGGTGCACGAGGCGACAATGAATATATGAGGTTTCAAGTGTGTAGGTCATTGTCCAATCAGCCACTTCTTTATTGGAATGACCCAAATAATACCTCTGAAGGCCGGGAACAGCACCATGTAACGCCAATTCCATTTTCTCAGCTTGGACGGTTTGAGGGGCATCATTCGATAGGCCGCAACACTCTGGGCACCCTCCGAACATCGAGCTGGATGGGCCAACCGGAGGAGGAATCAGTGTTCAAAAGCAATTAACCCTTTACTGGATTTGATGATCATAGGGGGTCAGACCCCACACCACCAAAAAAAAAAAGTTAAAAAATCTTATTTAAAGTGGCTGGACAGTTGACATATCGGATTGACTTATATAACACCTGGAGCACCGGGTTATGCCAGTTCCATCTTATGAGTTGGGAGAAGTAAAAGTTTGAGTAAAGAATGAACACATATATATTGGGTCAGACTTTGAGCAGGTGGGCATCGTGGCCTGACAGTAGCTGAAAGGGTTGTCAACCTCAATTATCCAAAAGTAGTTTCCTCATATGCAAAAAAAGGAGCTAAAAAACGAAAACCCCTGGTAGCTGTGGCTAAAGTTCCAGTAATTGTATCTGTTTCTTTTGGGTAGAGGGAAGAAGGAAGAAAATCCAAGCATGAAAGGCCCCGTGGCGAACCAGACTTTCGAAGGAGAGCATCGTCAGTGGTATGTTGGAAGCGAGCTAACTCTATTCAAACTGGAAGAATGCTACATCTTCACAGACGCAGACGTGAACCAAGAGAACCTGTACTGGGATTTCACTCCCTGGGGTCTATTTCAGTTCCTTTCGGTGCTAGACCAGGCCTGGCAGTTCATTGACAGACGCCGAGATGAGCATGTGGAGGAAAAGACGTGGAGGATCAATGGATCGTGGTATGTGAATTAGACTTCTTCCTTGAATGATTCTGATTTCAAATCATTGTTAAAATGTTGTTAGTTTCACCTTGTTATGATTTGTGGTTTCAGCCACGTGGAGGTAAGTCGTGGTAGCGGCGATGTAGGCTGTTTGCGTCTGTTCAGGCGGTACCTGCAAGATGGAAACCAGTTAGATGACTTGTTTCCACCAGTGACACTCAACAGGCAGCAGTTTCAACTCTTGCTCTCGCAAAAGGAGGACATTCTGTCTACGCTAGAGCCAGAATATGTGAGTGTCCCCAACACCTACTGCAACGAGTTCATTTTAGATGACTGTGTCCACTTTGTGGCCTTGGCTCAACTTAACCGTTTGAAAAAGGAGGGGTGCCCAGGCTGTTGGACAAGCAGCCTAGAAACTGACACAGATCCTCTGTGGTTTGTAAGTCACAGTGAACAACGAGGCGGCTGTCTCATGGGACAAAACCAAACTTTGAACACTTACGGAAAACACATTGCTGTGAAATATTTAGACATTTTTCATATATTCCACAAAATCATTAGATTAAATAATCGCGTCTCGGATGTATCGCGGGAAGATGTGAGAACAAAACTGCAAAATTATGAGCTGGACAGGTGGAGGCTGCTGGAATTGGACCACGGAGTTGCAAACATTGTGATATGCCAGCAGATGTGCCACATTCTAAAAAATTTGAAATTTTAGAGACCTAGGTAACAGACAAAATACATTTGAAGAACAGACAAGACAGACCTGTTTCTATAAGCTGGGATTTCATTTTTTGTTGACTGGATCACCTATAGCAACGGCAGTGAACCAGTTACAAGAGCCACAATTAGTTGGGAGTCATGGGGGCAGAATGTTAAAGAAGCTAAATGAACAAATTCATCAAACTCGTTCTGAACTAGGCAAATGTCAAAGTGAATTATGTGCAACTAAGAGAAAGAGCCAAAAGCTATCAAATCTAAAAAAGAAACCTGGAATGAGCTAAGTAAGTTAGGGGTCAATGTTAAAACACATAGAATAACTTTAGAGGTTAGTAATAATGGATATTTAATATGGGAAGAGAGAAAGTTTTAAACAGATGGGCTCTGAATTTTGTGATATAAGGATACTGGGATATGTGAAAGCAAGCGCTGCCTTTAACCCAGATACTGCCAGTGGTTGCCAAAATGATGGATTAGGTATATATGTGGATATGCTTCCAACTGAAATAATGAAAAAATTGTAGCATATCAAGATTTTTTAACAAATGTTAACAAGCTAGGGCTATCCCAAAATTATGGCAAATGCAAGTATAACTCTAATATTCAAAGGTCAAGTTATGGCTCCAAACGATCCTAGAAGCTATAGGCCAGTGTCATTTAAATGAAATAGATGCATTGATTTACTTTTTATAATGAAATGATTATTTTAGTTGATGAACAAAATGGATTTAAAATTGGGCAATGATAGTCTGATTGGTAGCTTTTTTTGGGGGCATATTTCTTAAAGAATGCTCTTTTAATAAGGCAACAGACAGTAACAATTGATTGGCGTGTTTGTTGTATCCATATGTTTTATACTGTTCTTATTGTATTTATATTTTAATTGTTCGTGAATTGTAATGACTTTAGCATCAGAATTTTTTGTTATTTCAAAAAGAATGACTGATAAACATGAATTGGTGGGATGTAAATATATTATTTATCTGTCACTTTAATGATTTTTTTCTTATCTTATCTTACAGTATGTATTAAGGATTAGGGGATGGGTTTTAAATATATCTACACTTATGTACAATGTTTTTGTTTTTGTAATAGAACATTTTTTTTTTATAATGGCGTGTAATGAGTGTTTGTTGCAAAGAAAAAAAAGCCAGTACCTGTAATATTACCTGGACCTCTGCAGAAGGCCCAAGCCAGTGGTTTTGGTCAGCAGCCCCTTTTTGTAACTATCGCCTTGGGCAAGAAGGAAGTGAGGGGTATAACAGCAGCTAAAGCTGTCACCAGTGGCTACTCTCACATTGTCTCCACTGTGGTTGGCATTATCTTCCAGAGCCTGTGACCCTCTCCTCTTGATCACTGTGGCTATCTAGGTGTGCAGTTGTGCCATCTCTATGTTCAGGGTGTTTGTTATAATATATAGACGGGACACAGGTAAGACCACCTTTTCCAATAATAATAGGGAATCAAAATAATATTAAATTTTTGTTAAAACTTGCAATCAGGCTTGCAGAAGATGGCCACATCATTTCAGGAAGTACATTTTGCCAAGTTTTGCAAAAAATGGATTACAATTATGTAAAGGGTGAATGAAACCAAGAGACACTCTCTGTCATAAAACATATTGAGCTTCACAGGGTGTAGAAGAAGGGAATTTCCTTATGTGGATATAGAAGATTTTCTCACCGATGGACCTTGGATTGTTAAACTGCAATTTAGGTCAACTGAGTTTCAGTAATGAGAAGAAAGTTAAGTATGAAGAAAATTGATTCAATCCAATTTACCATATAACAAAAAATAGCATGTAAGAATGGACAACATGTTTTATTTCACAATAATGAAGTTGGCTTCGAATGCTGAGAAACAGGGCTGAAAAAGGTAAGTTAATTACTAAACATTTTTTAAAATTTATTTCTTTACTTAATTAAAATCTTAAATGACACAGCAATAGAAACAAGTTAAACAGTCAACAACAGTGCCTTATTTATATTCACAGTTGTGAAGTTCGCGTCCAAAGCTGAGTAGCAGAGCTGAAAAGGTTAAGTTATTTAATAGACACAATGTTTCTTTCCTGTATTTGAAATTTTATAAACAAATATGAAGTTAAACGGTCAATAACGGACAACATGTTCTATATTCACAGTAATGAAGTTCCTTTTCAATGCTGAGTAGCAGGGCTGAAAAAGTTAAGTTAATTACTGAGCAATGTTTTGTAAATAATTTATTTCTTCACAAAGCAAACAGAAACAAGTTAAACAATCAATAACAATGTGTTATTTATATTCACAGTTCTGAAGTTGGCTTCCAAAACCTGAGTAGCAGGGCTGAAAAAAGTTAAGTTAATTACTAAACAGTGTTATTTTAAATAATTTTTTTCTTCACAAAACAAAAGAAACAAGTTAAACTGTCAATAACAGTGTGTTATTTACATTCACAGTTCTGAAGTTCACTTACAAGGGAGGGTAGCATGGCTGAAAAAGTTAAGTTATTTAATAGACAGGATGCTTCTTTCTTAACCGGTTCATTTCTTTAACAGTGAAGCAAACTAGATTATATCGGAAACTAATCAAGCTTTTTTCACTCACATTTTCACCAGATCAGATGTCTTAAATGAAAGAACTCCTAAAACATGAATTGTTCCAACATAAAAAAAAATTAAAACAAAAACCTTCCGAAACCACAGTTTTACTAGAAAAGATACTCTTCAATGGGGTGACTTTTCCATATTTAATCTAGTTTGCTTCACTGTTTAAAGGTTTGGTCAATAATGGACAACATGTTTTATTTTAACAGTTATGAGTTAACCTCCAAGGCTATGTAGCAGGGCTGATAAAAGTTAAGTTAATCATAACTACTTATTCTTTGTTTAATTCAAATACTTAATGAACCAAAAAACAAAAAGGTTGAGCAGTAAATAAAAGCAGTTTTGTAAATAATTTATTTCTTCACAAAGCAAACAGAAACAAGTTAAACAATCAATAACAATGTGTTATTTATATTCACAGTTCTGAAGTTGGCTTCCAAAACCCGAGTAGCAGGGCTGAAAAAAGTTAAGTTAATTACTAAACAGTGTTATTTTAAATAATTTTTTTCTTCACAAAACAAAAGAAACAAGTTAAACTGTCAATAACAGTGTGTTATTTACATTCACAGTTCTGAAGTTCACTTACAAGGGAGGGTAGCATGGCTGAAAAAGTTAAGTTATTTAATAGACAGGATGCTTCTTTCTTAACCGGTTCATTTCTTTAACAGTGAAGCAAACTAGATTATATCGGAAACTAATCAAGCTTTTTTCACTCACATTTTCACCAGATCAGATGTCTTAAATGAAAGAACTCCTAAAACATGAATTGTTCCAACATAAAAAAAATTAAAACAAAAACCTTCCGAAACCACAGTTTTACTAGAAAAGATACTCTTCAATGGGGTGACTTTTCCATATTTAATCTAGTTTGCTTCACTGTTTAAAGGTTTGGTCAATAATGGACAACATGTTTTATTTTAACAGTTATGAGTTAACCTCCAAGGCTATGTAGCAGGGCTGATAAAAGTTAAGTTAATCATAACTACTTATTCTTTGTTTAATTCAAATACTTAATGAACCAAAAAACAAAAAGGTTGAGCAGTAAATAAAAAATTTAACTGATAAACACTTGGCTTTTTAATCAACTTTTTGTTAGTTATTAATCAAAATTGGACAAAGAAGAGAAAATAAGTGAAGCAATCAATAATGCTCAAAATGTTTTATATATTTACAGTGCTAAAGATCCCTAATAATCACACACAGCAGGGCTGAACAAGTTGAGTATATCACTAAATGACGCTTTTACTTTACTTTTTTTAAAAATAATTTTAATCAATTAAGTTTCGAAGCATAAATTGTGTTTATTAGTCAATAATAAACAACCTGTTTTTTTTTAACTGTAGTTAAAACAGATTCCATCCCCCCCCTGCCAAAAAAAGTTAGCTTATTTTCTGCCTCCACACTGTAATGAGCTTATGCCATTTCTCTGGTTCGTCGTAAGTTGTCCGCCAATCTGTCGTCTGTGTCCACCCTATCTACCAAAAGTAAGTGCCCGGATTATTCATGCCAGGTTTTGGTGGCGCCTACTGCATTAATAATAATAATAATAATAATAATAATAATAATAATAGTCCTTTATTGTCACAATAACAAAAATTTACATATTCAATAGCATTTACATATGTTAATTAACATGTGACAATGAGGAGTAGATGCCTAATGGCATATGTTTCCTCCAAAATAATAAATTACATAAATGACTTAAACATTGACAGTGCTAAACAGAACACAGTGCTAAACTTGATACAAACATTAATTATGTAACTATGACAAATATGACATTTTATATGAATATGAAATAAGCATACCTGTATTAATTAAGACAAAAGATACTTTCTCAATTTCCATTTAAATGTAAATATTGTACAGTTAATAGTTAAATGATCAATTATTGTATTCCATAATTTTACACCAGTATAACAAATAGTTTTATGTATAGCTGTTGTTTTATACTTTGGTATCTGTAATTTATTAGACTGTCTAGTATTATAGCTACATATTGCAGTATTCTGAACAAACATATTTTCAAATATTAAAGGCAGTAAATTATTTGCAAATTTAAACATAAATAATAAAACAAAGTATCCATACAATTTTTTAAATGGTAGCATATTTAATTGTTTAAAAATAGGCTCTGAATGTGCTTTATATTTAGCAGAAACTATTATTCGGACTGCCTTTTTTTGCAGTTTTACAATAGGTAATAAGTTTGAATTGCTAGCACTACCCCAGACCTCAATACAGTAAATAAAATATGGGTAAATAAAACTATAATACATAGTTAACAGTGTTGGTGGTTTAAATATTTTTCTTGCCTTACAAATAATTCCAATACCCTTTGCAATTTTATTTTTTATATAATTGATATGAATTGCCCAATTTAATTTCGAATCCAGGTAAATGCCTAAAAATTTAGTATGTGTTACTTGCCTAATTACCTGATTATTTATGCAGACATCTGAATTAGATACAGTATTTTTTCTCAAACTAAATATTATATAATGTGTCTTATCAGTATTTAGTGACAATTTGTTAGCATAGAGCCATTGTACTAATTTTTCTAATTCAACATTTAAACTTTGAATAATTTGATCTATAGATTTTCCAGTAACAAAAATGTTTGTATCCTCAGCAAATAGAATTAAAAACAATGTTTGTGAAATATTTGAGATATCATTCACGTACAGAAGAAATAGCAAAGGACCCAATATTGATCCTTGCGGAACACCACAGGTAATATTAAGTATTTCTGAATTATAATTTTTATAACAAACAAATTGAAGATCTACTGATGTATCTGGAATATTTTTTACTAAATTAGAACCAGTATTCACAAACAATCTGTTAAAGCTATCTGCAATACATTGTTTGTTTTTCACCAATTTATTGTTTATAAGAAATTTGTCTGATACTGTATTAAGTTTTCTTTTATTTATAACTTCTTTAATTAATTTCCAGGATTTAGATAAATCATGCTGACATTGCTTTAGAAGCAAATCATAATAATCTCTTTCACATTTACGTAGAAGAGAATGTAACCTATTTTTATATCTCTTATAGTTTTTAATATTATCAACAGTGGGTTTTCTAATTGATTTAACATACATTTTATTTTTATTTTTAATAGAAACTTTCAGTCCTTCAGACAACCATTTTTTTCTATTCCGATAGCCAAGCTTAATCTTTCTAACAGGAAAACATCTTTCAAAACAAAACCTAAATTTATCATAAAACAAAGTAAAGGCTTCTTGGCAGCCAATAGAAGATAACACAGAGTTCCACTCAACATTATGTAACATATTAGAAAAGTCAGCAATATTCTTTGAACTGTATACTCTCTTATAAGAATATTCATTTTTAGTGTTTAAATCCAAACTATATTTAGCAATAGTAAAAACAGGTAAATGATCTGTAATATCTGTATAAAAAAAAACCATTAAATAAAACATCATTATTGATATCATTGGAAAATATATTGTCAATCAGGGTTGCTGAACTTTTACTTATTCGTGTAGGTTTTGTTATCAGTGGAATAAATGCATGGGAATATATAAGATTTAAAAAATCATTTGACAAAACATGAGTATCTGTATTTAATAAATTTACATTAAAATCACCCATAAGATAAATACATTTATTCTCTGATTTAACTGAAGAAAGTATGTCACTAAGGTAATTGTTAAAAATACTAATATCAGTGTTTGGGGGCCGATAAATTACCCCAATAACAACATCTTTAGGTGACATGAACTGACCTTTGCCAATTTCAATAAAAACAGTTTCAATAGCTTCATTTAACATTGACATATCTTCACGTAAATCATATTTAATATGCTGTTTAATATATATTGACACTCCACCTCCAGATTTACCTTGTCTATATACACATTCATGATTGTATCCATTGATGTTACACATAGAAACAGTATTACTATTTAACCAAGTCTCAGATAAACCAATAACATTAAACTCATAATTTAAGCTTTTTATATAATTATCAAAATTTGAGAAGTTTTTATGGAAACTTCTTATATTTAAATGTACAAGTGAAAGATGTCTAGTTTCTGAAAAATTTTGTTTAATATTCTGATTAAATGTGTTTTCAATTCTGTTTTGCAAAATCATTAAAGAAATGTTGGTCAGGATCAGCTTGATTAAGAAGTGAATTAAAATCTAAATCTCTATCCTCATTAAGTTCAAATGGATTGAATACTTTATCTTCAAAATTACATAACAGTGAATAATCATATTTTGTACAATTTTCTGATATACATTTTTGAAATTCTTTATCTTCATTGATATTATTAAAGGGAAACAATGAGCCAGAACAAACTATACAAATCCAATCAAGAGTATCTTTTTTTTCAAATAAATATCATCTGTTTTAGACACATCCAGTAAACATGGTAAATGAAAATAACACTTACAAATGCAACATTTTAAATAACTTGAATGAGAAAGTATATGGGATTTACAAATATTACAAGAATAAAGCATTGATGTAAACTAGTAATCTACGTTTACATTGTATTTCATACATTGCTATATATGGTGCCATATAGTAAACATAAACAACTACATAAAAACACAGTAGATGTAAACAGTGTAAAATAGGCAAAAAAATACAAAACAAATTGAAAATCAAAATATGCATAATAAATGTAATGGTGTAACATATTTATTTTAAGGAGAACTAGCCATAAAATTATACATTTTGACTTTTTCTCTGGAACGACCAGCAGGTGGTGCTTTATAATATGCCAGAAAATTGCCTTTACATATGCTTTCACAATTCATTAAAATTCAGTGAAACTCAACCTAAAGGCATTAATGAGTAATATGGAGTCATAATGTTGAGAGGCAAGTTGGTATTTGACCGAGCTTGTGGCTGGTGGGAGAGAAACCATGAGTGTGTCAGCTTCCATGTAGGCAGGTAGAACTTACTAACTAACACAATGATCTTTCCAGTCAAACCAAATTGCCTGCCACCCTCTTTCCAGGCCAGGGGGGGGTCTGTTTTGTCGTGCGGGTGTTTCCTGTTCATCATGTCGAGAGCGATCAAACATCAGAGATGCCGCACATACCATTATGCAGAAGAACATTTAAAGGAACAGCATGTATGATTCTGCTACCAGTAACAGTACTGCACGTACCAGTATGCGGAAGAAGTTTTAAAGGAACTGCATGTATGAGTCTGCGCACAATAATAGAAGTGTTTAGCCTAGCGTGCGCACCGTATGCCCATCCCAGATTTCCAGATGTGGTGATGAAGAAGTGTTCAAGGCACAGCGCATAGGAGTCTGCCCAGTGTGAGCACACTGTGCCCCTATGCTTACCCCAGCTTCCAGACATCGTGCTGAAGAAGTAATAAAAGGACAGCGCATAACAGTCTGCCCAGTGTGCACACCGTATGCGTAGTTGTACCTGCCAGATTCTAGACATCGCGTCGAAGAAATTTTAAAGGGACAGCTTTTTGAGAACAGAGTGTTTGCCCACTGGGAGGCGTCCTGCGTGCTGCCTGCCTCCTGAAGAAGAAAAACTTTTTGGGAAGAACTTTCCAGGAGTTGCCCACCGAGTGTGTGCGCACTGGGATCCTTACTGCGCGCTGCCTACTTCCTTGAGAAGAAAAACTTTTTGAGAAGAACCTTCCAGAAGTTTCCCACACAGTGTGTGCGCACTGGGAGGCGTCCGGCATGATGCCTGCCTCCTGAAGAAGTATGTGAGCACTTGGATGCTTACTGCGTGCTGCCTACTTCTCGAAGAAGAAAAACATTTTGAGAAGAACTTTTCAGGAGTTTTCCACGGTGTGTGTGCACTGGGAGGGGTCCTGCGTGCTGCCTGCATCCTCAAGAACTTTCCAGGAGTTTCCCACAGAGTGTGTGCGCACTGGGAGGGGTCCTGCGTGCTGCCTGCATTCTCAAGAACTTTCCAGGAGTTTCCCACAGAGTGTGTGCGCACTGGGAGGGGTCCTGCATGCTGCCCGCATCCTGAAGAAGAAAAACTTTTTGGGAATAACTTTCCAGGAGTTGCCCACAGAGTGTGTGCGCACTGGGATGCTAACTGCGTGCTGCCTACTTCCTTGAGAAGAAAAACTTTTTGAGAGGAACCTTCCAGGAGTTTCCCACAGAGTGTGTGCGCACTGGGAGGCTTCCGGCGTGCTGCCTGCCTCCTGAAGAAGAAAAACGTTTTGAGAAGAACTTTCCAGGAGTTTTCCACTAGTATGTGAGCACTTGGATGCTTACTGCATGCTGCTTACTTCCCGAAGAAGAAAAACATTTTGAGAAGAACTTTTTCAGGAGTTTTCCACAGTGCGTGCACACTGGGATGCTTATTGCAAGCTGGCTGCCTCCTGAAGAAGAAAAACTTTTTTTGAGAAGAACTTTCTAGAGCTTTCTGTGGATGGGAGGCGCACTGGGACGACTACTATGCCTACTGCGTGCTGCCTGCTTCCAGAAGAACTTTCTATACCTTTCTGTAGATGGGAGGTGCACTGGGACGCGCACTACTACGCCTACTTGATGCTGCCTGCTTTTCTGAAGAAGAAACACTTTTTGAGAAGACCTTTCCCACAGAGTGTGTGCGAACTGGGATGCTTACTGCGTGCTGCCTACATCCTGAAGAAGAAAAATTTTTTGAGAAGAAATTTCCAGGATTTTCCCAAAGAGTGTGTGCTCACTAGGATGCTTAATGCCTGCTGCCTGCCTCCAAAAGAAGAAAAAGTTTTTGAAAAGAAGTTTCCAGGAGTTTCCAACAGTGTGTGTGCCTGATGCCTACTTCTCAGACGTCTCTGTGGAAAGAGGCACCAGTTGTACCAGAGAAGAAGAACTGTCTGTAGAGAAGGATCACCCAATATATATATATATATATATATATATATTATAAGTAGGGGCAACCAATATTGAAAAATGTGGGATGAACTTATTTCTGCTCCTATGTATAGCACGCCCCCAATGGATTGGGACACATGCTAGACATGACCTAGATTTCCAAAAATAGATGTTTCTAAGGTTTATAAGGATACCCTAAAGTAAGATGCATCATTCCCTCACTCGCCATGGCACTGTTTGGAATGCTACCAGAGCATAGACAAATCTTAAAGAAGAACAGACTGTGCTTATTGGAAGGGATGAACCCTGAGCCTGTGGTACAGAGACTTTATCAGCAAAACATGATGTCACAGATCATATTAGAAAGTATCCAAGCACTCCCAACCAGATATGAAATGAATGCAGCGTTGGTTACCTACCTCCCAAAGTGTGGGCAAGGAGCCTTTCAACTCTTTTGTAGAGCTTTGAGTGCCAGTGGACAGAATCATATCAGGAATAAAATCCAGCCAGAAGGTGAAAAATGGTGTATCGGCCTTGGTACTGTGTTGACTTATGATGGAGAAACCTTGCATCTCCAGAAAGGTAGCAGTTCTATCTTCATCGTCCACAGTGAATGGAATAACCTTATACGCTACATTCCTAAAATACTAGAAAATCTGGACCCCTGCAAAGACTCCATGTTTCGTCTGAGTGATGAAAACTTGTATGTGACAACCAGCAAGCATCGGGCACATAAGCATGTGGGATTTCATAGAGGTACCATTGGGGGTGGTTCAGGAGTGACTATGGACATAGATGAATGGAGTGATTTTCTCGAGTGCGTTGCCGAGTCTGTCATAGAAGAACTGAATCAATCACATCCCAACTTTCATGATTTGGAATTCCATGACCTGAAACGTCTATGCTATATTTACATCCTGGAAAGAGATATAATAGCAAGGGCTCATGACAACTGCTATGGATGTCAACAGGACTCTGCTGGACAAATAGATCACATGGAAAATGGTTGTTTATCCGACTGGGAGGATTTGGTGCATCAGTATTACCTTGAAGCAGTGGCAGCATTTTCAATGCCTCTCTTCGCTGAGGTCTGCGGGTAAGTTATCCATTATTTTAATTGTAAATTAAGAAAAATGAGAGACTGTATTGTAAGTCATTCTAAAAGAAATATTTATCTTTTCAGAGCTCTGTTAAGCGCAATGAACAGACCAAGCCAAGGAGCACAGCTGTTTCTGTTAGACATATACGGACGCACAAAAACTGCCACAGAGGAAGAGATCATCCAAACTGTGATCCCAGACAATATAAGGAATAAACTTGCTAACATTTATGGAAACATATGATACAATAAATATTTGCAATATGTCTAATGATGGTTATATGAATAAAAATTGAAACAAAGTCTTTTGGACTATTTTTGCTTTATATACAGTAGTTCAGAGGCTATAGATCTTGAGAGTTCATCCCCTCTGTTCATGCACACGAAAAGACTTCTCCCAGTATGTTTCAGTCAGTCTTGTTCAAAAGAAGACTGTCAGTTGCGGTCAGTTTATAAATCCTCCTAAATCCTCAGTTCATTCTGCTCAATCTGGTGTTGTTATCACTCAAGTGCTGGTATAAACTCCAGTGCTGGTGTTATATAGAATTATAACACCAGACACTCGAGTGACACCTTCACCGGAGTGTAACCAGTGTGACACCGTCACCCGGGTGACATCAACACTGGAGTGATATTAACACTGGAGTGACACTAAAACTGGAGCAACAAAGGTATACCACGATGCCAACACCAGAGTGAGGAGGATATATAAATTGACTGCAGTTGACAGTCTTCTTTGACCAGACTGACAGTAACTTTCCCTGAAAGGTGTTTTTGTGTGACAAAACGCCAAATGAACCGAGAGGATGAAATCTCAAGGGCTATATCCTCTGAACTATATAGAGCAAAATAGTCAAAAGACTGTGTTTGGTCTGTTCATTGGGATAATGAGAGCACTGAAAAGATGAATATTTCTTTTAGAATGATTGTGTTTATGTTTAGTATGTTTGTATTGGCTTCCAGTGTCCCTTATCATTTCAGAAAAGCTTTATATAAATCCTGAATTTCCTCAAAATTAAATTTCTGGTTTTCAAGCATATTGTGGCTTCTCCTGTCCTTAATTCCCTCCAAAAAATATATATATCTTTTTTATAGGCATTTTGATACACTTTAGTAGTGGAGTGGATAAGGAAGAAGCCTTTACTGCAAAGCCAGAAATGTTTTTTGAGTATATGTAAACTTTTTTGGAAACAGGTTCCGACTCGAGTACTGATGGAACAATTCTATTTATTTATTTACTTATTTACTTACTTATTTATTTATTTATTTATTTCACTGCAAAAAAAAAGGAAATTACTTTTGAAGATATCTAAACATTTTTGATATACTTGCATAGAGCAGTAGGCAAAGCAGAAGCCTAGGGCGGGGCGGGGGGGATATATATATATATATATATATATATATATATATATATATATATATATATATATAATATAAGTATAATGTGATGTAAATAAAATGATGGCTATGCCCATAAATTCAGGCCAGGGGGGGATTTTGTGCTGGGGGTAATGTTTCTTATAGACATGCACGTAGAACCTTTGGCTGACCTGGCCTGTATAAGATCTTTATAAGATCTTTAGGCCAGCAACCTAGGTTTCAGGATCTATGTGCATGTCTATAAGAAAAGTTATTACCAGAACCAACCAAGGCCTCCCACTACCCTGGATAAGAGGGGATAGCCAGCATGTCATTTACATCACTTTATAATTGAGGAGAGAGAGAGAGCCGGAGAGAGAGAGCCAGAGAGAAAGAGAGAGAGAGAGAGAGAGAGAGAGAGAGAGAGAGAGAGAGAGAGAGAGAGAGAGAGAGAGAGAGAGAGCCAGATAGAGAGAGGACTATATATATATATATATATATATATATATATATATATATATATATATATATATATATATATATATAGGTATATATATATATATATATATATATATATATTATAACCTCTCTCTCTCTCTCTCTCTCTCTCTCTCTCTCTCTCTCTCTCTCTCTCTCTCTCTCTCTCTCTCTCTCTCTCTCTCTCTCTCTCTCTCTCTCTCTCTCTCTCTGGCTCTCTCTCTCCTCTCTCTCTCTCTCTCTCTCTCTCTCTCTCTCTCTCTCTCTCTCTCTCTCTCTCTCTCTCTCTCTCTCTCTCTCTCTCTCTACAGGCAGATGGACACAGCTCCCCGCTGTAGGCTTTTCATCTCACCAGAGTTACCACCCGCTGGCCCTTATAAAGTCCAGGAATGGGAACAAGTCATCCCTATACCAAGTTTTCAGCCGGATGTTGACACAGCTTTATCTTCCTGAGCCAACAACCCCCCCCTCAGGATCAAATGATACAGGATAAAATGATAATTTGATAATGATAATCAAATGATTAATCTTTTCAGTGCAGCATCTAGAACATCTGGAATGAAGCATTACTGTAAAAGCATTCACTCAGCACACGGCCAAAGTCCCAGTAGGAATCAGGGCAAAGAAGCTCCAAATGGGAGAGGAACAGGGACTGGCATTCACGGGCTTAGTTGCTACGAGGCTGTAGACTCAATACTGGCAGGCCAAAGAGGTGGATCCATTGCCGCTTATGACAGGCGCCTAGAGGAAGCAAAATCAGATTTAGAGAGAGTAGGCAGACTACATCTAGCCCATGCCAGTAGGGCCATCGGTCGCCTGCAGGAGGCCACGCATCGTGCCGAACAAGCATTGGCAGACAAACGCCGCAGTCACAATGAGCAAACCTGTTGTGAGTTCACAAAAAGCTCTCTGAGCGTAGTTTCCGAGGCCATCCGTCAGTGCGCTCATTCTTGCAGCCGCTTATCTAGAGAGTTTGAGCTATTCAAACGTTCATTGATCCGTTTGGACCCAGTTCGCATCTTGTGCGTGGCAACCCTGTACGGAATTTGGGCAAGGCGACTAGCCAAGCGACATGTGCTGACGTTAAGGCGATTCCACCTATTCCTGCAGCCAGAGGAAGAGGGAGATGAATGAGGACACATGTGACCAATAACCTGGATAGCTCTTGCTAATTTGTTATTAATTTTTCTTAATTTTTTGTCTTTGAAGATAGAGAGAGACAGAGAGAGAGAGAGAGAGAAAAAGAAAGATAGAGAAAAAGAAAGAGATAGAGAGAGAGAGAGAGAGAGAGAGAGAGAGAGAGAGAGCGAGAGCCAGAAAGAGAGCAGGAGAGCGAGAGCCAGAAAGAGAGAGAGCCAGAAAGAGAGAGAGCCAGAAAGAGAGAGAGAGAGAAAGAGAGAGAGAAAGAGAGAGAGGGGTCAGAGAGAGAGAGAGAGAGATGAAATTACCTATGCCAAACGAGGCTGAAGACACAGAGCCCCCTTGTTGGACTACGGGGAACGGGCCTATTTTATACAAGGTGGAAGACTGCTACGTCTTTGAAGATAGAGACATAGATGGGGAGCAGGTATACTGGGATTTCACTCCCTGGGGCCTATTTCAGTTGCTTTCTGTGTTGGACCAGGCTGGGAACTTCATGGATGGGCCTACCATGGGGCCAGCTGTGGATCAGAAGACCTGGAGGATCAATGGATGTTGGTAAGCAAACGATTTCAAAATGCATCATCACAAACATCATCAAAGACATAGATATGTTGTTAGTCTGACCTTGTTACCGTCTGTTGTTCCAGGCACATGGAGGTCAGTCGTGATAGTGGGGACCAAGGTTGTATGAAACTGTTCAGGCGATACCACAGAGATGGGAAGCAGTGTTTTGTGTTCCCACAGCTGAAATTTTACAGAGAACAGTTCCAGCTTTTCTTAGCACAAAAACAGGACATTTTATCCACCCTGCTGCCAGAAACCATAGAGGTCCCTGACACTTACTGTGCCGAACTCCTTTTTGATGACTGTGTGCATTTCGTGGCCTGTGCTCAATTGAACCGTTTCAAGAAAGAAGGGTGCCCAGGTTGTGCCACAGAGAGCTTGGACAATCAGCGGGAGGGTTTTTGGTTTGCTAACCACAGCGAGCAAAGAGGAGGATGTCTTATGGGAAAGCGACAAGCTCTGTCCACCTATGCCCATCGAATAAACATCAAATATTTGGATATATACCACATATATCACAGACTGGCGAGGTTGAATGGCCTGGACCCTGTAAAAACACGAGAAGATGTGAAAGTGATCATGGAGGATTTTGAGCTTGATGAGTGGAGGCTCATCTATTTGGAGAGCGGAGTTACAAACAATGTAGTGTGGCAGCAGCTGAGCCATATGCTTATAAACATGAAATATTAATGACCCCCACCCACCCCCAATATAAGATTCACAGCTGTTTCTTTTCACCCAATCCAACTACTGTTTGCTTAGAGTTGGAGGCATGATAGCAAAGTGCTTTGAACCAGTTAACTTAGTTATTAAACCATTTTTCAACTCATTCATATTTTTAATGAATTACAATAATTCTTTATGGGTCAATCATGAACCACCTGTTGTACTTCCCAGTAGTAAAGACCTTATCAAGGGCTGATCACATGGTTTTTCAACTTTTTTTGTTTGTTTCATTAACCAATTACCATTTTTTACCTTTTTTCCCCAGTAATAAGGATAACTTATAGTCCTGACAAGCAGGGCTAAACAATTAATTTCTTAACAACATGAATTTTTTTCAAATACTTGGTTTATTTATTGTGTGGACTTTTTGGATGCAAGAAATAAACTAAACCATTAATATTGTTCATCTTGTTTCATTTAAAGGCACAGAACTGGAGATCACTTGCAAGGCTTAGATGCTAATTTGGCTAAAAGTGAAGAGGACCGCCCCGTAGGAGGGCCATCCAGGTTGCCCACAGCCCCTTTGTACAGGCCAGGAGGGGGTCTTGAATGATGCTCATATATGCTCAGAGAAGGACAGCCAAGGAAAAAAACTCTGGATAGATGATCAGTGCCACCCGGATGACCGAGGACCCTGCACTCCTTTTCCTTCATCGGGGAGCTGAGAGGCTAGCAGTGGCGCATTTCGTTTATTCTCTGGGGTGCCCGGCTCATCTGGGAAGGCTACATAAAGCGAGGGAGGCAGGCTACAGGTTCGTCCGATTCCGAGCCCTGGCCACTGGGGCACTGGGATCAGTTGACTGTCGCTCATGGTTCCTCTTCCTTCTTTGTACTCCGATTCTCGGCACGGCCCCGTCCTCATCACCAGTGGCAAGTTTTGTGGCCATTTTGGGAAGGAACCATGCTGGGTTAAGGCGGCAAAAGAGGGTTCCCATCTAAAAGGAAGTGGTCCAAGCAGACTTCGCCGTGATTGCAGGGGTGTCTACGGGTGGACGTCCACCTTCCTCGGCCATGTGCACGGTTCCAAATGTGAAGGTTGCCTCCGTGTAGGACCGTTATCATTACACGCTTCGTCGCCTTTTCTCCATTGATCTGGGTAGCAAGAGTCGCCAGGCTTATGTTGTCAGGACACTCTTTCTTGTGCTGGGACGAGTCTGACAAACACAGGATTAAAGGAGTCCGAGCTTCTGTGATAGCCCCCGTCCAGTGCAGGGTAAATGTACGCAAAAGCCAGATGCCTGACCGCTTGGCCGAACGCTGGGTGACGTACACAATGGCCCGGCCACCAACAGAATCAATGTGCGACACCGAAAGGCTGCGCCCACCGTTTCCTACAGCGTGGACCAACGTCCTATCCAGCCAGACTCCTTGTTCCATGCAAAACTCTTGAAGCCAAATGCACCGGGTGACTTCTCGGGTGTTGGACTCCTCATCGTTTCCAGTTTCCTCGTCGGATTCGTCATCATCCCCATTGTCGTATTCGCTGTAGACGGCCCAAAGCCTACCTGGGCTGCCTTGCCCCCCCACGGTGGACACCAGACAGCAGTCGTGACTGTCGCTCGGTGCTTGGGTCTGAATACGCGGACCTGTCCTACCCGTAGGCACCAGTGTCAGCCTGATCTTTTCCTTTCCTCTATTACCCTCGCTGCCAGTGGTTCTCGTCTCTCCCCTTTTAGTCCTTATGACCAGGTAACCCGAGTATGACGTGGCCGATAGGGCCGACCCGGCCCCGGTAATGCTCACACCAGTAAAGCCAGCTGGAAACTTGTGCCATCTGCCCGTGGCAGCCCTGTACACCAGACCATTGCTTGGAAAGACTATGGCGATGTCAGCCCCGCCGGATGAAGTGGGGTGCCTGACGCCGCGCGGCCTTCTCGATGCCAAAAGGGAGGACTTCTCTTCGTCTGACAGATGGCTGAGTGAGGACACAAAGCGTCGAATATCCACGGGCAAGGCCAGTGAACAGAGACCTCGGCCAAAGCACCAGCGAAGCCTGTTGGCAGGCCAACGTTTAATGTTCTCCAAGTGTCTAAGTGTGTCCCCGAAACGGTTCAGCGCCAAGTCTCTGGCGGCAGCGAGAAGACGCCCATCAGCACCCGCGAAGTGGCCTGCAGCGAGACGCCACCACACCTCCAGGCAGTTGGCCACAGTCAGTTTTCGCTTCAGGTATGACTGGCAGGCCCGGTTCAGACGGCGACACCGAAGGCGGCGGGCCATTGCCAGGAAACGGCCCACATTGCGCCTGGACAGGGGCAGCTGGTACCCGTACATGTGTCGCACCGTGTCACGCAGATAAGGCCAGCTGCCTGCTTTGAATGCACTGGATAGATCAAGAGTACTGAGGTTGGTGCTCAGAGTCGCCCGTATCATTCTATCTAATGGCTCGCTGTGGTACGCCAACACAAGACGGTGGGCTCTCAGGGAGTTTCCATTGAAAAGCACGGTGGTGTCAGCAAACCTTCCCTGGTCAAACAATACTCTGGCGTCCATGCTTTCTCTGTTCTACCTGCTGCCTATCCTTCATGTGTATGTATTTAGGTGTATATTTAAAGCCTTTATATCTTATATAAAGGAGGGCCTGGTCAGAGGCCATAGGAGCCAGGAGTAAGACAGCTAGAATGTATCGAAAAATTTGCAGCAAGCGGCACATACTCCAGATCCACCCTGGCATCAGTGAACAGCTTGCTCAGAGGATCAAAGAGTCCCTGTATGAAAACCAGGAGGCCCGGGGCGAACGGCGCCGGTCACTGCCCCCGCCCAGGGAGTTGATGGTTCTCGACAATGCCCTGTATATGCTGTTCGACGAAGACATGGTTTTCTTGACTGGGGCGTTCTGCTATTCGGGATACATAGGCGATGACCTGTTAAGAGTGGAAAACATCCACAAAGTCGATGTGCCATATCTCCAGTTCGTGGAATGGGTAGGGCAGAGTAGCTTCTCGGTGTGCGAGGGCTGCAGACCCTCTGACTTCGTTCACAACCAGGACGTCACCCACCGGGAGAAGAACAGGCAACAGCTAAAACTGTTGACCAACACCCAGCTGTCGGAGCTCCTGCGAACGGGAGCTGTCAGCTACCGAGATATTGGTTCTGTCAAGCGGGTACAGGAAGAGATGGGCATCTATTTCACCAGCGATGCCAAGAGCTACGTTGAACCCGGCAAGGCGCTCGAGTTGACATTTGTTGCTGACCAGCGGGTCAGGATAGAGATACCACCTCGTCTCGCTAATGCGCCTGATGACGACCGGCCCCTATCGGTCGCCGAACACGATGGCGTCATACGGGCCAAAGAGCACCCATTTTTCCAACACCTGCTACGGCAAAGCAGAAGCTACAAGAAACGACACTGGTGGATATTTTCGCGAGGTCCAAACGCCGGCAAAACAACAGCTCTCAAGTTCATCAAACGCAAGTGCTACGCTTTCGAGGGAAAACGGACCAACGGATTCTGGCACGAGTTTGATCCCAACAGTCAGTTCATATTGTTCGACGAGTATGGCAATTCAACCGAGTCCATCTTGCCCATCAGCGAACTGAACCAGATATGCGATGGCAGTTACAGTTTCAACAAGAAGTACAGAAACGCGCAAAAGCTAAACACTGACCTGCCTATCGTGATCATATTTTCCAACTATCACCCCGAAGATGTTTACGCAAACAAAGAGGCGGGTCAAAATCCTCTTAGCTTGCTCTACGCTCGTTTCAATGTTGTCGAGCTGAGTTGGTGGGCAGAGGAAGCCACCGAGGCCGAGGCCGAGGCCGAGCCCGGGACCCAGCCCGAGTCAGAGCCTGGGCACGCATTGCCAGCGGAAGAGAACGTTTAGCTTGCAGCAACAAAAATTTTATTCAAAAACCCTGGCTCTGCTAAGTTAGCGGCCACTGGACAGGATGTCTTCACTGGGTGAAGGACCACACTGGCGGGCAAAACGGCATCAGACGGGCATCAGCTGTCCGATGTTTAAGGCGGATTACGCCGATCTGATGCTTGTCTGCGGGCCCGGCCCTCCGGTCCCTTGTCATCGGGTCGTGCTAGCTACGCGTTGCGGTTATTTCGGGCCATTGCTGAGTAGGCTTGCGTCTACAGAGACCCCGAGCCACCACTGCGAGAGGCCTGAGCCCATTACGATTGACGTGGGTCACATTTTTCTGGAGGATCCCCTCCTACTAAGAACAGTGCTCAACTTTCTGTATGGCAGGACGAAGGGAGTTGTAAACCGGCGTTCGGTTGCCAGGTTGCTAGAGGTAGCAGATTTTCTGCTGTGCTCCCGCCTGGTCCGTGCCTGCTTGCGTTTCCTGCTGAGACGTTTAAATGTGCGCCGTTGCCTGAGCACCTGGGCCTTGTTAGGCCGTTTCTGCTACGGAAATGCAGAGAATGTCTGTCGCAGTTTGGCCAGGGCCCGCTTCGCAGATTGCCTGTCGCTCGGGGGCGAGGAGGCACCGCTGATGAGAAAAGCCCCGCCATTGATGTCCTGGTACCTGAAACGAGGGCTGGCGGAGAGTGCCGACCCAGAAAGGGCCCGGTCGTTCCTCAGAAAATACTGCTCTTCCTGGCGCCTAGGAGGCCAAGATGAAGCCAGACTGCTAAAAGCCGTGGCCGCTAACGGACCCAAATGGCCTCACCGGCCAGCGGATTGGACAGTGAGGCACGCCTCCTTCTCTATCGTGCTGGCTGACGGTTGCAGGCCAGCTATCCACCTGGTCTACAGGCGTGGCCAGTGGTTAGATGCGGGCTGCCAGCGGGTAGAGTGCGAATTGGGAGATGGTCGTTGGCTGTTGTCTGCCAGGTCTAAGGCGGAGCTGCTTCTGCAGCCGCCAGCCAAGACTGAAACCGATGCCGCTAATGGGAGCCCCGCACCTTGCGAACATTCCGAGGGGGGGGAGGTTCAGTATTTTTGGCACTACGGGGGTCTCTGGTGTGTGAGATTCGGAAACACGGAGGGCAGGTCTTTGGTATCCCTTTTGCGTTGGCGCGACTGCGAGGAGGAAGATGATGACAACACCTGCAGAGGGAGTTGGCGAGCGGCTATGCCGAATGTAGACTTTGGGCAGCCGATCTTTTTGGCCCATGCCGAGGCCCTGGACGAGCGCTGTGGTTTTGCCATCATTTTTGTCGGTCTTGAAAGGCCACGGCCAAACGGAGGAAGTAGAGACTCCTGTGGTGAGGCGCCGGCTGTAATGGTAGTGCTCCTTTTTGACTCAAATACCGGGTCGGCTGTTCCCTTGACACGCGTTGACCTAGCTGCTGAGGACGTTGGCCATGTCAACGAAGAGACCAAGGATGATGAGAGCGGCCCAACGAGTTGTTTCACCGTTTCGGTGGTCGACAAATCGCGGTTTGCATTTGTGCTAGGAAAAGGGGTCTATTGGTACCGGCGTGGTGCTTGGACCCACGAGAGAATTGTCTGCCCGACCGGCCCGGGAGAATGCTCTTCGGCACACCCTCTGTTAGGCCTCAATGGAGACAGGGCACTGGTAGGCCACTTGAGAAGGTGCGATAGCACCGGACACACGTCTCTCCATCTGCAAGACTCGGGGGAGTTTCCCGTTCCCTGTTACTCCGAGGCCACTGTGAAACGCTGTCGCTCGCTTCGCTTTCGCCTACCCACTCCGCCCGGTGTGGTGAGGGCTGCCTATCGCATAGGCTGGATTTTTGACCCGTCTTATGGCTGCTAAAATACTGAGCGCATCCTCGAGCTGGACTGCCCCCTGAGGCCGCTCAGTGATCGGCGCCCTTTTTAAGGGAGCCACCCGGGGAGGATGCTGCTGGGGCCTTCGAGGCCCCTAGATCAAAACTCTGGCCGTACAGACCGCCGGTTTTGGTCAATTCCTGGCCATCTGTTGCCTGCGTCAGCAGGCAGGCTTGTACCACAGTGCCTTGCCCTCGTTTATCGCTGCCCGCAAGTGCCTCTGCGGCTTTATGCGACCCTGGCTCGTCGGATGAACGAGTTGGAGGCGAGGAAGATGTTGACGGCCTTAGCCCTCGGCCCCCCTCTTCCACTGTTGAAGTTATTCTCTGGCTGATAGATGCCAATTTGTCGTCCAGCTCTTTGACTTTGCTTGCCAGTGTATCCACCTTCTGCATATTGGATTGGCTTCTTTTAATTTCTTCCTCGCTGCCAGCGGCCGAAGAAAAATCTCTTCGCACAGACGAGAGGACACGATTAAGTTCGTCAAGGTAGGACTCTCTTTCCCCACCTCGCGTTCCTCGAGAGGCAGTCGGCGAGTTTGGCCGCTGTGCTGACACAGGGCGAGTCACGGCAGCCTGGATTTCCAAAAGTTTTGCCATGACAGGATCGCTTTCTCTGTCGTAGTCGAGAAGACGCCCATCAGCACCCGCGAAGTGGCCTGCAGCGAGACGCCACCACACCTCCAGGCAGTTGGCCACAGTCAGTTTTCGCTTCAGGTATGACTGGCAGGCCCGGTTCAGACGGCGACACCGAAGGCGGCGGGCCATTGCCAGGAAACGGCCCACATTGCGCCTGGACAGGGGCAGCTGGTACCCGTACATGTGTCGCACCGTGTCACGCAGATAAGGCCAGCTGCCTGCTTTGAATGCACTGGATAGATCAAGAGTACTGAGGTTGGTGCTCAGAGTCGCCCGTATCATTCTATCTAATGGCTCGCTGTGGTACGCCAACACAAGACGGTGGGCTCTCAGGGAGTTTCCATTGAAAAGCACGGTGGTGTCAGCAAACCTTCCCTGGTCAAACAATACTCTGGCGTCCATGCTTTCTCTGTTCTACCTGCTGCCTATCCTTCATGTGTATGTATTTAGGTGTATATTTAAAGCCTTTATATCTTATATAAAGGAGGGCCTGGTCAGAGGCCATAGGAGCCAGGAGTAAGACAGCTAGAATGTATCGAAAAATTTGCAGCAAGCGGCACATACTCCAGATCCACCCTGGCATCAGTGAACAGCTTGCTCAGAGGATCAAAGAGTCCCTGTATGAAAACCAGGAGGCCCGGGGCGAACGGCGCCGGTCACTGCCCCCGCCCAGGGAGTTGATGGTTCTCGACAATGCCCTGTATATGCTGTTCGACGAAGACATGGTTTTCTTGACTGGGGCGTTCTGCTATTCGGGATACATAGGCGATGACCTGTTAAGAGTGGAAAACATCCACAAAGTCGATGTGCCATATCTCCAGTTCGTGGAATGGGTAGGGCAGAGTAGCTTCTCGGTGTGCGAGGGCTGCAGACCCTCTGACTTCGTTCACAACCAGGACGTCACCCACCGGGAGAAGAACAGGCAACAGCTAAAACTGTTGACCAACACCCAGCTGTCGGAGCTCCTGCGAACGGGAGCTGTCAGCTACCGAGATATTGGTTCTGTCAAGCGGGTACAGGAAGAGATGGGCATCTATTTCACCAGCGATGCCAAGAGCTACGTTGAACCCGGCAAGGCGCTCGAGTTGACATTTGTTGCTGACCAGCGGGTCAGGATAGAGATACCACCTCGTCTCGCTAATGCGCCTGATGACGACCGGCCCCTATCGGTCGCCGAACACGATGGCGTCATACGGGCCAAAGAGCACCCATTTTTCCAACACCTGCTACGGCAAAGCAGAAGCTACAAGAAACGACACTGGTGGATATTTTCGCGAGGTCCAAACGCCGGCAAAACAACAGCTCTCAAGTTCATCAAACGCAAGTGCTACGCTTTCGAGGGAAAACGGACCAACGGATTCTGGCACGAGTTTGATCCCAACAGTCAGTTCATATTGTTCGACGAGTATGGCAATTCAACCGAGTCCATCTTGCCCATCAGCGAACTGAACCAGATATGCGATGGCAGTTACAGTTTCAACAAGAAGTACAGAAACGCGCAAAAGCTAAACACTGACCTGCCTATCGTGATCATATTTTCCAACTATCACCCCGAAGATGTTTACGCAAACAAAGAGGCGGGTCAAAATCCTCTTAGCTTGCTCTACGCTCGTTTCAATGTTGTCGAGCTGAGTTGGTGGGCAGAGGAAGCCACCGAGGCCGAGGCCGAGGCCGAGCCCGGGACCCAGCCCGAGTCAGAGCCTGGGCACGCATTGCCAGCGGAAGAGAACGTTTAGCTTGCAGCAACAAAAATTTTATTCAAAAACCCTGGCTCTGCTAAGTTAGCGGCCACTGGACAGGATGTCTTCACTGGGTGAAGGACCACACTGGCGGGCAAAACGGCATCAGACGGGCATCAGCTGTCCGATGTTTAAGGCGGATTACGCCGATCTGATGCTTGTCTGCGGGCCCGGCCCTCCGGTCCCTTGTCATCGGGTCGTGCTAGCTACGCGTTGCGGTTATTTCGGGCCATTGCTGAGTAGGCTTGCGTCTACAGAGACCCCGAGCCACCACTGCGAGAGGCCTGAGCCCATTACGATTGACGTGGGTCACATTTTTCTGGAGGATCCCCTCCTACTAAGAACAGTGCTCAACTTTCTGTATGGCAGGACGAAGGGAGTTGTAAACCGGCGTTCGGTTGCCAGGTTGCTAGAGGTAGCAGATTTTCTGCTGTGCTCCCGCCTGGTCCGTGCCTGCTTGCGTTTCCTGCTGAGACGTTTAAATGTGCGCCGTTGCCTGAGCACCTGGGCCTTGTTAGGCCGTTTCTGCTACGGAAATGCAGAGAATGTCTGTCGCAGTTTGGCCAGGGCCCGCTTCGCAGATTGCCTGTCGCTCGGGGGCGAGGAGGCACCGCTGATGAGAAAAGCCCCGCCATTGATGTCCTGGTACCTGAAACGAGGGCTGGCGGAGAGTGCCGACCCAGAAAGGGCCCGGTCGTTCCTCAGAAAATACTGCTCTTCCTGGCGCCTAGGAGGCCAAGATGAAGCCAGACTGCTAAAAGCCGTGGCCGCTAACGGACCCAAATGGCCTCACCGGCCAGCGGATTGGACAGTGAGGCACGCCTCCTTCTCTATCGTGCTGGCTGACGGTTGCAGGCCAGCTATCCACCTGGTCTACAGGCGTGGCCAGTGGTTAGATGCGGGCTGCCAGCGGGTAGAGTGCGAATTGGGAGATGGTCGTTGGCTGTTGTCTGCCAGGTCTAAGGCGGAGCTGCTTCTGCAGCCGCCAGCCAAGACTGAAACCGATGCCGCTAATGGGAGCCCCGCACCTTGCGAACATTCCGAGGGGGGGGAGGTTCAGTATTTTTGGCACTACGGGGGTCTCTGGTGTGTGAGATTCGGAAACACGGAGGGCAGGTCTTTGGTATCCCTTTTGCGTTGGCGCGACTGCGAGGAGGAAGATGATGACAACACCTGCAGAGGGAGTTGGCGAGCGGCTATGCCGAATGTAGACTTTGGGCAGCCGATCTTTTTGGCCCATGCCGAGGCCCTGGACGAGCGCTGTGGTTTTGCCATCATTTTTGTCGGTCTTGAAAGGCCACGGCCAAACGGAGGAAGTAGAGACTCCTGTGGTGAGGCGCCGGCTGTAATGGTAGTGCTCCTTTTTGACTCAAATACCGGGTCGGCTGTTCCCTTGACACGCGTTGACCTAGCTGCTGAGGACGTTGGCCATGTCAACGAAGAGACCAAGGATGATGAGAGCGGCCCAACGAGTTGTTTCACCGTTTCGGTGGTCGACAAATCGCGGTTTGCATTTGTGCTAGGAAAAGGGGTCTATTGGTACCGGCGTGGTGCTTGGACCCACGAGAGAATTGTCTGCCCGACCGGCCCGGGAGAATGCTCTTCGGCACACCCTCTGTTAGGCCTCAATGGAGACAGGGCACTGGTAGGCCACTTGAGAAGGTGCGATAGCACCGGACACACGTCTCTCCATCTGCAAGACTCGGGGGAGTTTCCCGTTCCCTGTTACTCCGAGGCCACTGTGAAACGCTGTCGCTCGCTTCGCTTTCGCCTACCCACTCCGCCCGGTGTGGTGAGGGCTGCCTATCGCATAGGCTGGATTTTTGACCCGTCTTATGGCTGCTAAAATACTGAGCGCATCCTCGAGCTGGACTGCCCCCTGAGGCCGCTCAGTGATCGGCGCCCTTTTTAAGGGAGCCACCCGGGGAGGATGCTGCTGGGGCCTTCGAGGCCCCTAGATCAAAACTCTGGCCGTACAGACCGCCGGTTTTGGTCAATTCCTGGCCATCTGTTGCCTGCGTCAGCAGGCAGGCTTGTACCACAGTGCCTTGCCCTCGTTTATCGCTGCCCGCAAGTGCCTCTGCGGCTTTATGCGACCCTGGCTCGTCGGATGAACGAGTTGGAGGCGAGGAAGATGTTGACGGCCTTAGCCCTCGGCCCCCCTCTTCCACTGTTGAAGTTATTCTCTGGCTGATAGATGCCAATTTGTCGTCCAGCTCTTTGACTTTGCTTGCCAGTGTATCCACCTTCTGCATATTGGATTGGCTTCTTTTAATTTCTTCCTCGCTGCCAGCGGCCGAAGAAAAATCTCTTCGCACAGACGAGAGGACACGATTAAGTTCGTCAAGGTAGGACTCTCTTTCCCCACCTCGCGTTCCTCGAGAGGCAGTCGGCGAGTTTGGCCGCTGTGCTGACACAGGGCGAGTCACGGCAGCCTGGATTTCCAAAAGTTTTGCCATGACAGGATCGCTTTCTCTGTCGTAGTCGTTTTTTGACCTCGCAAGCCTGGGGCGTTTAGGTGATGGGCTGCCCTCCGCGCATCTTGACTGTGTTTCGCTGCGAGCCTGCCAGTCGCCATCTCGGCCTCTCCTTTGCGTCTCCTCTTGACCCGTTTCATTTTCGACTTCGTCATCGAGCCCCCTGTCCTGCGACCGCTGTTGCTGGTCCAACAGTATTTCCAACAGTTTGCAAACTAAGCTGTTATTACGCCCCGGAGGGCCTGGGCGTGGCTTTTGCCGTCCCTTGTCACGATTATGCTGCCTATAGGATGTCGTTGACATGCTGGCCTGTATCAGGTCTTTAACGCTGCGGTTGAGTATTCTGGCATCCTCAAATAGTTTTCTTTGGCTAGCAGCACCGGGCATCTGTTTGTGTCGCAACAGCGCCAGGAGTAATTTCGAGTAGAGCTCACTGCTAGGCTCGCCTTCGTGTCCCCAGTCCTGGCTTATTGGCAGGGCTTCGGTAAGCCCCGTTGGCGCGGGTCTGCACTCGAGCAACGTGCCCTTTCGTTGGCCAACACCGACCAATGCCACGTGTAACAGAGTGTCGCCGCAGCTGGACATGCTGAGCGCAGGAAAAAGAGCCACCATAGTGCGAGCGACCTTGGAGGCTGTGAGGCAATCTACCCGACTCGCAGCCAGGTCGCCGAGAATGCGTAGAAATGACATTCGGTCTACGATGGCGCGAGCATAAAGGCCCCTGCCTCTCACGTGCTCGAGAGCATAGACACTGCCTACCTCTGAGACTTCGTCCGAACCGTCGTGATCGATACGGAGGGGAATGCGGCGAGATGAGGGATTAGAGAATGCGAGGCTCATACGTCGACCTCTCTCTGAGGCCAGTCTGAATTTTCCCCTGTCCTGGTCGTAGAGTGCCAGGAAGCCTTCCACTATTAAAGCGCCTGTAGTGTCTTGCATCCTGTTTGTTCTTGTGGGCACAGTATTAACTTGGTTGAAAGCGTAAATATATATTATTCGGATATATTTACACCAGAGGCCACTAACAAATCAGAGGAGATGAGATGGGGGCTGCTACGACAGGGGCCATTGGTTTCTTGGTATTAAACGAGTTGCTATTGCACGCTGTCCTGATAATCCCGCCTCTGGTGTTTCAATGGAGAAGCCTTGCTAAAGGAGGCACTGGCAGTGACTGGGACGATGGAGGCCATTCTGGTGAATGGGAACCGGACGACAGAAACGTGACTTTTTTAGGCGGCCCATGGACCAAAGCTTGGCGAGCTTACGAGGCTGTTCTCATCTCATTGGCGTTGGCACCTGTATTTTACTTTCTGCCCGTGTCCCTGCCGGCTGTAGTGTTGCGCCTGTTGGTCTGGTTTCTATGCATGTTTATGCTACACACAGCCCTGGCCTTCTACGTGCGTTGGTGGCGCCAAGAACATCCTATGTCTGACAGTGCGCCCCAGACGCCTGAAGGGGTAGCCTGTCCAGCTCTGGCCAACCGTCTGATCTATTCTGCTCTCCCTGTAAATGCCTATGGCATCATCCTGTCCACGCAGGTGGCAAAATTGGCTGGAACCGTGGTGCTGACACTGAAAGCTTACCCGGGTGCTCGGTTCCTGGACCCGCACCCCACTTCTGCTGCCGCCTGGATATTGACTCTTTGCACTGCAGTGGTAATCGCCCTGGATATCGAATGTACCCGAGCCCGTTGCACCAGTCATTGGGCTCGGGATCATGTGGGCTACTACTTCCCATCTGCCCTATACACCCTATTCTATTTGTGTGGGGAATCCCCAGCCCCCGAAGCGAGATTTGTTTTCGGGCTTAATCTGGCCTTGGCTTGCTCCTTCGCCGCCTTGAAAGCTTTGCGTCCTCTTTGGAGGTGCAGGCTAGTGCGTCAAACACCTAGGAGTGATTCGGTCAGGAGGGAGCAAGCGGGAGGGGACGAAGGGTCGGGTATAACCGAGGGGAATGAGGAAGATTTGTTCTGAGTAGGGCAGCCTAGCTTTCTGAACAACTTGTTGTGGGGTAAATGAAAGGATAAAATGTGTCTCATCCTGTGGTGACTTGCTAATAGAGGACCAGCTTATTTCCACATACCAGGCCTTGGATGACAGGAGGGGGCCAACAAAAGAGGCCACTTTTGGAAGGGTGTAGCCTTGTTTCGATAAACTTTTAATCCACTCCTCCTGACCTAGTTGGAACTGGACCTTTCCCTGCCAGAGTAAGAGTGAGCACTCAAAGGAATTTCTTTTTCTCCAGGATCATCGGGGATCTGAATGACAGAACCAAAGGAGGTGGCAACTGCCCTCTCCTGGCCTGTAAGATGGGGGGGGGATAAGAGTTGCTATAAGCATGTGTCAGTTCTGTGTGCAAAAAATAGAGATTTTTAGAAAAAAATGAGTTATTATCCAGGTCCTTACAAAAAAAAAACCAAAAAAAAAAACAAGAAACCATAGCAGAACAAACCATTGGCAACATCCTCCTCCCCCGGGTCTCAAATAAAATATTGATAAATATTCTTCAGCCTTCCAGGGCTGAACTATTTGATGGGGTCCATTCTTCAGTGGACTGGAACCTTCCTGATGTTACAACATCATGGGGCTCTCAAATAATATATTGATAATTATTCTCCAGCCTTTCAGGACTGAACTCTTCAATAGGATCCATTCATCAGTGGACCTGAACCTTCCTGCTGTTACAACATCACCCTGCTCAAGTTGTTTGCACCCCCCTGCGAGTTTAATTTCAGTCCTTTCAGGAGAAGGCAACCTAAGTGAACACACACAAACGCACGCACACATACAAGTTTTCAAACAAGATGAGTTAATTTTTAGTTTTTATTTCAGGTTAGCCTTTTAATGGTGGGCTGAAAACCTTGAATAATTTAGAGAAGACAGAAATTGAGAACAGAGAGACAGAGAGAGAGAGAGAGAGAGAGAGCCAGAGAGAGAGAGAGAGAGAGAGAGAGAGAGAGAGAGAGAGAAAGAGACTGTATATAAGAGGTCACCTAGTTACTAGGATGTCTAACACTGTTTCACACCGGGGCAAGACTGCTAAGTCAGTGGTATGCATCGATGACAGAGGGGACGAGAGTGACTCCTCGTCATCGTCTTATTGGTCATCATCATCTTCTTCGTCCTCTGGCTCTTCGTTGATTGATCAATCGCCAGAAACTAGTCGGGATAAGTTGCCAGTTGGCCCCAAGGATGAGCATCTGGAGCCGAAAGGACCACAGAAGGAGACAGGGACAGATGAATTATGGGGACAAGTAGGGGATCCGCCTTTGCACTGGTTGCCAGATGCCGCTTTACCTACCACTGTGCCTATGGATGTAGATGATCCTGGAGACCAAGCCCTGAAAAACCAGGATGAAATGCTGTCAACCCTGAAAGCATTGGACTGGTTAAGGCAGCAGGAACCCCCCACACCAGTGCTCACATGTCCTACTCAGGTGGAGTCAGAGGACCCCCCGCCCAAGTTGTCTTTGGAGACAGTAGTCAACGAGGTAGTTAAACCAGACCCTTTGCCACCAAGAGCAATAACACCTTCACATGAAAGAGTAGAGGACAGTGCCAAGGCCCAGGTAGATCGGGAAGACCAGCGACATTCTCTGGTCATGTCGACTGTGGCAGCTCAACAGGGACCTGTCTGCCCTGTAGAGGAGCCTAAACCACCATCAAAATTCTTGCCAGTTACCTTAGTCGCTGACAACCAAGGACGTAGTAATGGTGGCAGCAATCGGCCCCGTGCCTGTGCCAATGATGTGCCGCCTTGGCGCCTTAGACGCGGACAGGATTCATCGCTGGGGGAAGACCTCGAGGTGTGGGATCAGTTGGAACATGAAGAAGTTCAGAGGGTCTTTGACCTGGCGCTCCGATGTATCAGAGCTGGAACTCGGGTGTTGGATAATGACGGGTGCCTGCGACACTTCGTCACCATGGTGCGTGAGGAGGGGCTTCTTAAACCATTCGAACCCTTGCCGGAAACGCTCACTGCTGGCCGGCTGGCTATCAACCCACCTTACGAAGTGTCGGCTGATAAACTGCCAACCAACCACTACCTGTGTCCGATGCCCCTGTGTCAGCAGCCATTCACTTGCTTTAACACTTTTGAAAAGCATTTGCTTAACAAATGCAAGAACGGCAAGACCAAACTGAAAGCGAAAAGTGTAGTAAAGTCAAAATTTCCTTGGCTGCAATACTACCGCCAGGAAACCGTGATATATCGTTCCCTGAAGTATTTGCAACGAGCTGAGCAAAAACCGAAAATGGCTGTAAAGCAGATCGACAAAGAAGTAGAAAAGGATACGTTGGGTAATACCGATGATCCAGACCCAGAACCGGCAGCCGAGCCCGCAGATTCCGAGGCGGTTACGGTGCCCCAGACAGTCAAATCATTAAAGAAAAGGGATCGGACAAGATCGAGAAATAGGCACAGAAGAGAGGGAATGGTGCTCAGCCGGCCGTTTTCTTCTTCGTCCACGGGAGACGACGAAGAAGGCCGAGTTGACAAAGCTCCTCGCCTATATCTTTGGGTGGCCCCCGACAAGATACCGGGAGTACTTAAGCTTCTCTACGGAGACCACTGTGGAACGGACTAGACACGAAATGGCAGGCACGACCACGACTCAGACGTTCGATGGCATGTCATCCAAGGCCAGATTTCGAGTGTACGTCAACCTGATAAGGCCGGACCAGGTTATGGTGCAGAGCAATGACCGACGGTTCATTAAAGATTTACAGCGAGTAGTTTGTAAGCCGAAACAACCAGTAAAGGAAGCAGAAGAAGAAACCCCTATGGAAACGAACGACTCTGGCCCCAGGATGTCCAGTTCTCCTCTTTATCCCATCGAAAGGGCCTTGTCTTCGTGGCACAACTTGACAGCCAAGGCAGCCACCATATGCCACCTGTTTTCCTCCAACTGTTGCGAAGCTCAGCACAATCAGCATGACGTGCTCATCACAGATACCTGCGCAAACCTGATAGAAGCTGGACTAGCTTTAAACCGGTTTCCCGTGTGGATGTTACCTGCCGGCCTGACAGACGAAGTGTTGACCATCTGCACAGCCGCCTGCGATAAACTGATATCCCTGGCTCGATGTCCTGATACTGCTGCCAAGTCTGCTCGTTGCGCTAATCGCCTGCTGTGCTCCATTGAAAAGACACAATGCTCTCCGTAGCCTAAACATGCATGTTTCTTTTTTATTTTTCAGACACCTATGGAAGAGACAGTTATATTACGTTTCTTGCTTTATTTATTTTTTGGTTTATTGTCCCTTATTATCTAGTTGACTCAACCTGTTTAACAATGTGTGTTTCAGGCTGGCCACCAACAGAAGCCTGCAGAGCATTGTCTTTACAAGAAATAGCCAAACTATCTGACACCTAAGGAAAGCCCCTCCCCCTTATTCAGACCAGGGTGTGTGTGTGGGTTTGTGATTTGATGGGTTGGGAAACAAGTCACTGGTATTCAAAGATCAGAAGACACCTGGAGGAGGGTAACTAGATTTTTTGAAATTGTTTATTCTCATTGGATGCTCAAGTTCCTCTGCTCCACCAGTTAAGAGAAAACCGAAATCGATAGCCAAATAGGCTGCAATGTTCCAATAGTTTGTTAATTGGTCGATTGGTTGATTGGTTGATTGGCTGGTTTGTTTGCTGGTTGGTTGGTTGGGTTGGTTGGTCCAGTGGTTGGTCGAGAGGTTGGTCCAGTGGTTGGTCGAGTGGTTGGCCCGGTGGTTGATTGAACGATTGATTGAACGATTGATTGAACGATTGATTGAACGATTGATTATTGATTGATTATTGATTGATTATTGATTGATTATTGATTGATTATTGATTGATTATTGATTGATTATTGATTGATTATTGATTGATTATTGATTGATTATTGATTAATTATTGATTAATTATTGGTTGATTGATTATTGGTTGATTGATTATTGGTTGATTGATTATTGGTTGATTGATTATTGGTTGATTATTGATTGATTATTGATTGATTATTGATTGATTATTGATTGATTATTGATTGATTATTGATTATTGGTTGATTATTGATTGATTATTGATTAATTATTGATTATTGATTGATTATTGATTGATTATTGATTGATTGATTAACCACTTGTGGGCCATTAAAAACAAGTCAAGGTTATTAAAGAACCCTTCTTTTGAAAGTAACCCAGAAGGCACCTGTAGGAGTGTAAGTAATTTTTTAAATTGTTTTTTTCCCATTGGGCAGTCAAAATTTTTTCCAAAGTCTGACTTTGACAGCTTTGACATCTGAATAGGCTGCAGTGTTCCCCTTAATGTTTTCCTGATAAAGTCTGGCTTTGAAGGCCCATGGGTTAAAAAATCTGAAACACTGTCAAGTTCCTCCACTCCACCAGTAAAGGGAAAACCGAAATTGACACCTGACAGCTGAATAGGCTGCAGTGTTCCCTAAACATTTTCCATGCTCCAGGTGAACTCGGTGTTGGCAGTAAACACACTAGCACCACCATTATTGAACCTCCTAAGCTGAGCAACAAGATAGCAGCTGTGTAGAAAATGTCCCTCCCCTTATTCAGGCCAGGGGGGGTTAGGTGGGGTTAGGTGGGGTTAGGTGGGGTTAGGTGGGGTTAGGTGGGGTTAGGTGGGGTTAGGTGGGGTTAGGTGGGGTTTGGTTAAGAACAGATTGATATAGAAACATTGGTATCTGAGTGTTTAGCTGGTAAAATCCTTTCAAAAATGCTTAGAAGGTCTCAAGCCCTTCTCCTTTGTTTCTATTTCCTTCCTTCCTTCAGTGTTTTTCCAGCCCTTTCTTAACATTGTTAGTTTTTGGGCAATGCTTTTTGGTTTCTACTTTTAGATTAATAGATTGCCTAGTTGTTTGTTAATGTCTTGAATTATTGTTACTTTGTTTTGTTTTATTATAATTATAATTATAAATTGATTGATTATTGATTGCTTGTTGGTTGATAGATTATTGATTGATTGAGCCAGGTGTGGGCCATTTCAAAACAAGTCACTGGTATAAAAGAACCCTTCTTTTGAAAGTAACCCAGAAGACACCTGGAGGAGGGTGAGTAGATTTTTTTAAAATTGTTTTATTTTTCCTCATTGGGCAGCCCCCATTTTTTCCAAAATCTGGCTTTGAAGGCCTACGCGTAAAAAATCGGAAACACTGTCAAGCTCCTCCACTCCACCATTAAAGAGAAAACGGAAATTAACAGCTGAATAGGCTGCCATGTTTGAATCTCTTTTGTCCAAGCCCAACAGTTTGTTCACCTCGAACCGTTCGGATCGCAGTCGGTTGTAAATATTTTCCATGATTGAGGCAAACTCGTGCTGCCAGTATATCACCGCCTCTTGCCTAGGTCGTTTCTTAGGTTCTCTGAAACAATCGTAGTAAAAGTCTAGGTACTCGAGAAAACGGTCCCGCACGCAGCCCATCTCAAACTCGCTAGCGCCAGCGATATCAAACCGCCCCAGCTGAGCATCCTTGACTCCCCCGCAAAGATGATTTCCCTGGTTCCGCGAGGCCGGAAGCAGCGTCAGAAGGACCAGGTAGCAACCGTGCAAAAAATTGACACTGGGCAAACTTATGGGCGAAATGTTAATTGCCGAAACAATGGATCTCAACAGCCGTTGCCACTCGTCACTAGGAAGCATATGCTTGGTCACGTAGAACAGAGCTACGCAGTTGCAACAGACGCGCCGTTTGAATGGCCTGTTGTAGAGGCTGTTGTAAGGGGAAGAAGCTCGCTTAAAAAGAAATGTCATGGACAGCTGGCCATCTGGCCTCTGTAGGTCGTCGTTGGCCAGCAAGTGGCGCATCAGCCAAGTCAGAGGCTGACCACATAGGGAGCCTGTTGCTGCCTCTTGGCCATCTGGCTTCGAGCTGGGAACTGGCACAGCGTGCCTCCTAACCCCCAATCCGTTAGCCTCGATTTTGTGCATGTCTGTCATGAGATCGAACGACCCAGAAATTTCCACCAGCCTATCCAAGGCCGCGTCTACGAATTCGACATTGATCCGTTCTGGCAGCCGGTCAATATTGAAATCTCGACCTTCTCCAAAGTGGTGCAAAGCTAGCAGGGCCGCTTTGGTGTCGCTGAAGGCCACCTGGCTGCCCCCGACCCAGGACCCTTCGTTGCCAGGGTTGTCTACGGAGAGTGCGGCGTTGATGGCCGATGCGTGAAAGTAGACGAATGTCTCGTTGGCGGTGTGCTGAGAGGTCATCAGAAGGGCCTTCCCTGGGACTGCTTGCGCTGAATGCGCGAAACCATACTTGCTTGAAAGAAGCACCTTGCCTTTGGTCATGAACTTGCGAGACTTTCCTAGGTGCTTGTAAAGGGCCAGCCCCCGAGCCGTCTTGTTTCTGGCCAGCTGCCAGATATTGTCATAATAGGCATTCAGCTGCACATACTGGTGGTCACTTTTGGCAGCCAGTTTGGCGTAGCTGCCGTACCAGGGCACTAGCTCAAGCAGTAGGCGCTCAGGTGTGCCCAAGGCCATTTCTTGCTCGATCAGATGCTCCCCTTGATCTTTGTGGGTTGGGCCTCCTCGGCGGTTATTCTCTGGACCATTAGGTTCCCCGCGAGTTTGGCCTGACCTCCTCAAAGCATGCAGAGTTGGACGCTGCTTTCTAGGACTTTCACCGCTTAATCCTCCCCTCTGGCCGGCCTCTCTTCGTGTGGTACGAGAAGCGGTCTCCGTCTCTTTCATATGCGCCAGTCTCATCAGGGGCAGAGTCTGTTGTAGAGCCTGGCTCACAGTTTCCTTTATGAGCTCGACCTTAGCCTCATCGGCTGAGGCTCTCCTGTCTCTCTCGGTCACGTAAGCGGCTAGATTGAATCGGTCGCCTCTGTCGGCACCACCTCGGCGAAGTTCTATTACTCGACGCATCTTCCTCATGTGTCACCTCTTCTTCTTTTTGTGAGAAACAGGCTTTTAATACCACCAGCCACGTCGCTGTCGCTGGCTTCCTGTCCTCCAGCCTAACGTATAGTCTCTTTCGACGACCGAAGAGCTGTCCTCGTCTTTCTTCGAGACTCCGGGTTCCTCCCACTCTTTTTTTCCCCCTGCCCAATGCCACCAGCTGTTCATTGCCTCTGCATCGGGCCCCTCTGCCCCCCCCTCTTGGCGGTCTCGCTCGGCCGATGGCATTGTTCCCGTTATGCTTCCATCTGTGCCCAGCCGTCCTGTCGAGCGGAGGCCAGCCTCTTTCTGACTTGACACTGCTTTTTTGGGCCGGAGCAAGGCCCAGGCCAATCTCAAAAGCTGAACGGCACCTCCAACCGAGCATACCAGCAGAAACAGTTTGAAGTAGGCATTTTCGAAGGCTCCAGTTATTGCATCAGTTACACCTCGTCCGATGCGCCGCAATAGGCCATTTGTAGTGTCGCGTACTGACGACGAAACTCGCTCGTAGACTTTGCCACCATCGTAGTTAGCGCCACCTCCTCTCGATGTTCCCTCAAGCTGGCTCTTGTACTGGTATATGGCCTCTTTATTTGCCTGGAGGAACGCAATGGCGGTGCTCGAGTCCATGATGGAAAAGTAGGATTTCAGTTCGGTATTGTTATACAGGCGCGGATCAATGTCTGCGAACTCGAGGTGTTCGGTCAGCTTCTGGTTCAGTCTAGTGTAAGTGTCTATGAACCTGATGGAAGGGGGGGCGGTGCCGTTTGACGACCAGACACCACAGTCCGTCCCCGAGGAGGCCGCTGTTCGATTCAGAAAGCAAGACACCGATTTGCCGTGGTGCAACAAGTCTGCAGTGGCATGGCTGCCTGTCAGCCTGTAGTGCTTGAAATGATAATATCTGTCACCTATTTCGAACAAAAACTCGTGTGCCCCATCGCAAGCTTTTGTGTAGGGAAATAGCCCGCTCAGTTCGAAGTTGGGAGTGATTTGTCGGTATAGAGTTTCGTTGTAGTAGGCAAAAGAGACCAGAGGTCGTGAGAAGCATCTGTGCTCATTGACAGCGATGCCCATGCGTCGGTACAGGTCCGGTCGGTGTGTGGTGAGCAGGCTGGGTACCAGGGTCACCTGGGAGCCTCGAATTATTTTGCACGGGTGTATGGCAAATAGGTCGCCATGCAGCACTGCCTTTACTGGCCTTTGGTAGAAAGAGGAGAAGACTGAGCTAGGATCTATGGAGGCACCGCGTAGGCTGAGGTCATAAAAGTTCTGCTGGGCCCGGCACCAGTTGGCTGCCAGATTTTTCTTGACCCTGTTCAGGTCCATGGCGAGGGCGTCATAAGTGTACTGCAACTGAGCCTGCTCCAAAGACGGTGCCTGTCGTTTTTGCCGATCAATGATCTCACCCGGTGTGAATGCCAGGACCAGATCCTGGTTCAGCGCGTAGAACACGGTGGTTTTGCGTGCCGCTGCCAACAGGCATGTGTAGTTCACAGTGCGAGGATCAAACCCGTTACGTTGCCTGCTTGAGAACATGGTCATTGTGGTGTCAGAAATGAAATTAACCAAATCTGCCTTGTCCGCGCTCCGGTAGATACGCTTGGTGGCGTCAAAGCTCATATGTTTCGCGTAGTAGCATAGGCGCTTCGGTTCAAACCGGTCCCAAACCAGAGTGCCTGTGGTGGTGCTGAAGTAAGAGGGCGAACTTTGCCCAGGTGCATAGCCAGCTGGCAGCCGGCCCAGATGGCTGGATATCAATGACTTGAAGGGTGCCTGTGTGCGCACGAAACCCTGGGACAGGAGGCAGTTGTGGACAGTGCATTCTGTATGCAGAGGCCATCTGTACACGTACTCTTCCCTGTTGTTAGTTTTCCAGTTTTGGTAGGCAGTCAGCTGACCCCGGTCGTCCATGGCCACCAGCTTGCCATATCTACATCTTTTGCTTAGGACCCAGTCCCGGCATTCGTCGACATGCACTGATAGATAGCGCATTGTCTTAGATTCCGTTTTGGTGCCAAAAAACCAATAGGTTGTGCCAATGAGCGTCTCGACCAATACGCACTTGTAGGCCGGCGTTTCCGCTGCGCGCACATTAGGTTTGAACAACGTCGCCTTTCCCTGTTCCTCGTCGTACTCGGGATCAGCTTGCCCGTCTTCGTCGTCTCCGCAGTGAGGCCTATCGTTAAAGGCTGCGAATTCCACCACCAGGTCCTCGTTGCACCATTTCAGATAGCCTCGAGACATGGCCTGGTTCATCCTGGGCCCCGCAGATACATCGTCAAGGCTTTTCGGTACGATTTGCTCCGCCACTTCAACCAAGAAATAGAACACTCGCCCATTCTGGTTGGCCAGCACCACGTGCTTGCCCGTCTCGGCACCGGTCACTCGCAGCGAGAACAGTGAGGTGATGACGTCCTGCAATTTTCTCCTTTCGAATTCCAGCGAGCAGCTCTGCTTGGACAGATCCTTTGACTGGGCCTTGCGAGATTCGGCCAGCGTGCACCAGAACAGCCTTTCTGTAGTGTCAGCTGGCGTTGAGTAGCGTAGGACCGAAACATCCAGGTCCTTGCCCGTGTAGACCCGGTTGGCCTGGTTGAACACAAAATTTCCCGCTCCAAGAAAGCCGTGCCTCGGAATGCCAAGGTCGTCATGGCTGGGGTGCAAGTTGGCAAGGCCACAAAGGACGGGCCAGGCTGTTGCAAGTAGCGTAAGCACGCACAGCATTAGCTCCCACCTCTCAACACTCCTCATTTTAGTGATGAACTGCAATCATCAACCCAATGCCTGATGCTTGATATCTCTAAATTTAAATATTGTCTTTGTGGGCATCATGAACCGCAATCATCAACCCAATGCCTGAAACTTGATGTCTCTAATTTAAGTAGTCAGGTGATGTCTCACTGCGATGTCTCCTGAATTCAACCAGTAGGCAACTCAATGCCATAAACCATAGTTCGACCCACACCAACAGTCCGCCGATTGAACACACAATCAGGAATATACGGAAGGCTGCGTCGCCGAATAACCAATGTAGAAAATCGCCCACACCCTTTGCCGCAGCACCGAGGAGGCCAGTGACAGTGCCCCCCACTACACCTGCCAGCGTCTCGAACACTGAGCCGGCACCGGGGGCGCCATCCAACGATGCCAATGCCAGCCTGCTGGCGCAGTGGTATATTGCCTCTTTGTAGGCCTGTAGGAAGGCAATCGCCGTACTGGGATCAGCCAAGGCGAAGTAAGACTTCATCTCAGCACGACTATACAGGAGTGGGTCCAGAGAGCCGAACTCCAGGTGCTCGGTCATTTTCTGGTCCAGTTTTCTCTCTGGGTCGATCAGCCTGATGGAAGCAGTCGACTGTTGGCTTTGGCACTCGTCCGATGCATTAGAGGACATGTTCATGGCACACCAAGCGGTGTGCCCATGGTGTGTCAACAGACTTTTGTTGTGGGTGCCAGCGAGCTCGTTGTGCACAAAATGATAGAGCAGGTCGCCCCCCAGGTCAAAAAAGAATTCGTCTGCTCCGTCGCAAGTTTTAGTGTAAGGGAACAGCAGCGACAGTTCGCGCTGAGGCGTCACCTGGCCATAAGTGATGGCTGTTAGGTTACTAGCTGGTACCTGCTCGCTCCTGTTCTGGCCAGCGGTCCAGAAAGAAACTATTGGCCTGGAGAAACAGCGGTTACTGTTGACCGGCACGTTCAGGCTCCTGTAGAGGACTGGGTCATAATCAGTGCGCAAACTAGGTATCACCGTGAGACGATCGGGCGTGATGGTCTCACACTGGTACACCGCGAACACGTCGCCTCGTGCCGAGGCTTTAATATCCCTGCCATAGAACTCTGACATTGTGGCGCTAGCGTCCAGGCCTGCAGATCTCAATTGGAGGTCGTATGCTGTCTGCTGGGTGAGACACCAGGCTCTGGCCAGATTGTTGCCGAGACCCAATAGGTCCTCTGACAGCTGGGCGCTAGCAAACATCAGCTGGTATTGCAACAGGTCGCGCCTAGTGCGTTGGTTTTCGTCCGCAGAGAAGGCCAAAATCAGGTCCTGGTTTAGCGCCACGTAAAGCGTTTTGCTTGGGTCCAGACCTGGCCAGTACCCCTGTCTAAACAGGCAGCTGTCCGCTGAGCTCAACAAGGTGTCCTTGCCTCTGGCCGAAAAGGTCATCAGTGTCTCCTGGCATACGAAATTCAGCAGACCGTCGCCGTACTTTTTCATAACCAGCGAGCGCATCCTCAAACTCTGTGTGTAAGGACAAAGTCGATCGTCCCTGATGGGGTCCCACACCAGCGTGCCCGAGTTCCTGACCCAGAAAGCGTTGGTCGAATTTCCTGGCCGGTACCTGGCAGGCAGTTCACCCAGGTGGCTGGAGACCAGCCGGGAGTACGGAGGACGGGTTCGCACTGTGCCTTGCGTCACTATGCAGTTGTACACCTTGTAACTCAGGTGCTGTGGCCAGCGATAAGTGTAAGTGTCTGGGTTGCGAGTCTCCCAGCGATGAAGAAATGCCCGGCCGGCTGAGGTCATTTGGCCATAGTCGCATTTCTTCGTAATCGCCCATCTCCTGCAAACACCCGGTAACACAGATCTGCGTACTCGCCTGGTGTTGCTTGTACGTTCCCCAGTAAACCAGTGTGTGGTTTCGATCCTGGTCTCCAACAAGGTGCAATGGTAAGCACTGGCCACCCTCACGGAAACGCTTGGCTTGAACAGTATGCCTCTGCCCTGGGTTTCTTTGTAGGCCGCCCTTTCGTTGGGGCCAGGGTGGCAGTGAGGTCGCCTGTTGAAGGCTGCATACTCGTGCACTGCACCGTCTTGGCGGCACCACCTGACACCGCCAGATTTGTGCGCTGGCGGTGCCACCAGCTCTGCCTGGTAGTAGTAGGTAGAATTTTTCTGCGCGGCCAGGATCACGTGTTCCCCGTACTCCCTGTGCTCTTTTTCTTTGCTCAGACGGATCAGGCCCAGGTAACCACTGGGGGGCGTGAAGTAGATCTGCAGTTTGCATCTCTTTGTGGTCACAGAGTGCAACAAGGCCAAAGCCGTCTCAGCCTTATCGCACCAGTAGAAGAGGGTGTCAGCTGTTTGATTGCCCTCGTGTGAGGATGTGTTTAGCTGACAAATGTAAACGCTGAACAGCCTTTGCTGGCCAGGCTTGTAGCGAGAAGGCACGAGGAAGTCTTTGGCACCATAGAATCCTGGCCTGGGGATGCCAAAGTCGTCTTTGTTCTCGGTAGTAGTTATCTGCCAAGTATCCGCGTAAGACGCGAGGGCATAGAAATGTAAGGCAATCAACCATGGCTTTGCGTCGGAAGGATGTCTAGAAGAACATAACAGCAACAACAGTGGCAGCATTGTGGGCTTCTAGGGTGCTTGTGTGCTTATTTCAGTTTTGCTGTGTGGCCCGCAGCTGGGTCCTTAAATAAGAAGAGTTGTGAATGTTGGAAATGTTGGCTGACTAGTATTTAAGGTGAGAATAGAGGAACAAGGACAAACTTGCGTCATGACTTCACGACCTCTGTCCACTTTCGCGGCTGATGCGAAAAGATTCGGGCAGAGGATCGCTGCCCAGTCGATCGGCTACGGTAACAAGACGAGAGTAGGTGAAGAAGAGCACCGGCAGAGTGACAAAGAAAAAAATAACCCTGCAGATGCGAGTGGGGTCGACGAAGGACCGGCGCCCCCTTACTCCCCACCGGCTGGGCTGGGTCCCTCCTATGAAAAACCTCCTACGGCCCCAATGGCTCAGCCGCCTGCCTATTCCCAGGCAAGGGAGCCGGACCAGGAAGCAGACGAAGACGATAACGACCCCTACGACGATGACCATGGGGAAGAAAGTGATGACACTAGCTTGAAACTGATAGATGTAAGGGTAGATAAAGGCGGATTACATTCGATAGGCCATCGCAGGCGTGCCCTTGCAGACAGGCTCAATGTATTCGACCTGATGTCAGACCTGGTGACAGAGGAGAACTTGCCATCCTCTGAGGATGACGATGACTCAGAGGACGAAGCTAAACCAGACGAAGTAGATGCAGAGGATGACCGCCGGGCAGGGGCAGCGTCCTCCGAGGGCGACGAGGACAATGAGGAAGGAGAAGAGGATGATGACAGGGAAAGGGACGAAGAAATGGAGAGGGCTGCTGCCGCTCGAGTGGCTGGCATTGGATCTTACGTCAGCAAGAACACCACCTGGTATGACAGACTAACTGAACCCCTTGTCGAGACGTTGCCACTGTTCGATGACGCCAAGGACGCCGGGCCTAACATCAATCCATTGTTTCCGGTAGACAGTTTTCTGGCTTTCGTGACGGAGGGAATGATAGAGGAAATTTGCCGCTGCACCAATATCAGAGCGAGCCAAACCTACCAGCGTAGCCGCAGGAAAGAGAGGTTCGTATGCGACCCATTGGAAATGAAAGCTTTCCTGGGCCTCCTACTGTTGATGGGGGTCCAAAAATCCAACAGGGTGTCCTACGAACAGCTCTGGGATCAAAAGTATGGCATGGCAGTTTGCCACGGGACTATGTCCCTGTCCAGGTTCAAGAATTTCCTGCGTCACATAAGATTCGATTCCGGAGAGAGAGACAAGCGAGACAAACTGGCACCCATTCGTCGCCTGTGGGAGGATCTGAACTCTAATCTGGAACACAACTATTGCCCATCGGCGAACCTGACGGTCGACGAACAGCTGATACCCTTCAAAGGCAGGGTGCCGTTCAAGCAGTACATGCCATCCAAACCGGGCAAGTACGGCATGAAAGTCTTTTGGATGTGCGACGCGAGAAATTTCTACCCTATGAAAGGCCTGCCTTACCTGGGCAGGCCGAAGCCAGATTTCACCCAGGCCGAGCAGGATGGAACGGGGAGCGGAGAAAAAGCGACGCAGAGACGACCGTTCACAAAAAGCCCAGGCCTCACAGCTCTTGACACGGTCTGGGAACTGACCGAACCGGTGGCATTTAGCGGACGCAACATCACCACTGATAATTATTTTACCAGCAAAGAGCTGGCCAGGCTACTCTACGAAGAAAGGCAGTTGACTTTGGTGGGAACTGTGCGCTCCAACAAGCGATGTCTGCCGCACGAATTCAAAAACAGTCCGACCCGGGTCGCTGACTCCCACCTGTTTGGTTTCAACAGCTATATGACGCTGGTGTCGCATGTGCCGGCAAAGAACAAGTCGGTCGCTCTGCTGTCAACGAAGCACCACGAGGCCCGCGTAGATGGGCAGAGCGGAAAACCCCTACCAATCCTATTCTACAATGAGACAAAATGTGGTGTTGACGTCTTCGACCAGCTGGTGCGCACCTACACCTGCAAAAGGACCACTCGCCGTTGGCCCTTTGCTTTCTTCATGAATATGTTGGACGCAGCGGCCGTGGCGTCCCTAGTGATATGGCAGCATCGCAACCCGGAGTGGAACAGAGCCATAAAGCACCGCAGGCGCTTGTTTCTGGCCGAGATAGGAGAGCAGTTGGTGCGTCCTTTTATTGTGCTCAAGGCCATTACAGGCACCGGGCTAAAGGGAGCCAATAGGGCGGCGCTGAGCGTTGCAGGGTTTAAAGACTGCTTTCCAAATGACGAGCCACATCGTGTGGCTCGTGAAGAGAGGGATGACGGTGATAACTATGACTATGAGGATGACGATGCAGAAGACAACAGCGAAGACCGGGAACAAGGGATGACAGGGTGCGTACGGGTACTACCAGCCTATCGAAAGAGGCGCGTGTGCTCTGTTTGCCCGGTTGGTGAGAAAAAGAGGCAAAGGCAGTACTGCTGCTCCTGTCTGAACTCGGTGTGCGACGAACACTGCCAGAAAACTGTGAAGTGCCACCGGTGCTTAGGAGTGAACCGACCGCAGAGGCCCTAGGAGGAGGAGGAGGAGGAGGAGGGAAGGCCGAACAGTCTCGCAGCTATCAGCCTGGCGATATCGTCGGGCCCTCGGCCATCATAACAGTCTATGATTAAGAGGGAGTGCTTTGGCACCCTGGGCAACAGCTGACTCTCATAAAGGCAGTGTACCCTGGCTAGGTAATCTTGTCCAGACAGGCACTCCTCTTCTGATCTGGCCCTACCCGCTACCCGGCGTGAGCAAAGGGCAGGGCTCGTCTTGAGGTAGACGACCAGTTTGTCTGTCCAGTTCTCAAACACAGCGTCAACGCAGCCTCCCAAACCGGACTGCAGAGCATCGAACTCCGTAGACCGCTCGACTTGACAACCCTCGGGTGAGGCGTGAAGCTCGGAGAGCAGAATGGGCAAGAACACCGATTGCATTGACAACATAGAACGTTCAAAGGCCACGACGTGGTCGGCCTGCCTGCTTAGTGAGGCGTGCCGAGTGAAATCAGCCATGTGCGTAGCAAAAACGTACCACTGAAAAATAGGGCCGAATCTCTTCTGGTTTTGGTAATACATGTCGAGCAGGTTGAGCCGGCTAGGGCCCACCGATCGCCACGAGTCCAGTGGTTCTGGGACGGCCGTGCATCTTTCCCTGCCTAGAAGTTTCTGCAGGCTCTCCAATGCCGCACTCTTGCCGGCTCCAATATTGCCTTCCAGGAAGCAGATCATCTCGTGGTTCCTCGCTGTTGAGCCTTGTGACTAAGGATGGCTGATTCCTCCTGGTCCCAGCCCTATAAATACAGTGCCTGGAAAATTCGAGGCCATCAGAACTAGCCAGCATGTCAACCTCACCAGAATGCTTGAATCTGTTTCGCCAAGGAAGCCTCCTGGATTGGGTGAGCGACCCAGAAAGGTGCTTGCCTGGAGAGGCGGCATGGGACGTAGCTTCGCCTCCTCGGATGCTGCCAGTGCCACGCTATGAACACAAAAAGGATATCAAAATTTACCACACCACAACAGGAGAGACTGTCGTCTGCAAGTGTCTCGATGGTAGCCTACCTCAAACGAGAGACGAGCTAGCGACCCTGAAGCGCGTGAAAAGCCTACGCCACCCGAACGTGCTCCGTGTAATCGCTGTATGCGGCCTGAGGTTCCGATCCGGTACAGAGGGTGTCTGTGGAGGTTTTGAGCTGGCGCCATACAGTTCGAACGAACAGGCCATCGACCGAGTCAGCCTGGCCTTTTTTGAGCACATCGATGGAGGTGACCTGCTGGGCCTGCGCTCTCGGGCCCCGGAGCTCGTGTGTTCCAAGAGCTTCAAACACAAAGTGGTGCGTGACATTATCTCGGGCCTGAACTGCATGCACTCCCACGGGCTCATGCACGGGGACATCAAACCTGATAATGTGCTAGTGCGCCTTTGGAAGGAAGGTGTCCGCGGACCCGTAGCAGTGGTCGGTGATTTTTCGCACACTACAATCACCGATGGGCATGAGGGCAAGGACCTAGTCCCTTGCAAGTTTCTCGTACAGTGCCCGAATTACCGGGCACCAGAGATACAGAGTCGCTATGCGCAGGGCACACTATTCCAGCAGCCCGGAGTGCACCCGACCGCATCGGATGCTTACGCGTGTGGCCTGTTGATTTACTACGTGATGAGTGGAGGACACAGCCCGGCCTTATGCCAGTGCCACCTTAAGCAGTCGGCACACGAGATGCATCCAATAAAAATATAAACCTGCAATATTACTCGAGTCTACTGCACTCGGCTGTCTTTCCGCGTACCTCCGACCCCTCTGGGGAGGCGAGGGAAGCCCCAGAGACCTGGTCTTTCCTATGCCCTCGCATGCGCAGGGAGCTGGCTAGGTTAAGGAGAAACGCGTTGCGCAGTATGTCGCCTGCGCAGCTAGCAGTTTTGACCTTGCTATTGCAGCCTTGCCCCATCAAGAGGCTTAAACTGACCGAGCCAGACTGGGAGCATGCATTCCCCTACACAGACAACAGCTGTTGCACTTATGAAGTGTGGCGAGAGGAGGCGGACTGTAGAAGGATTGTGACTGAGACTGCGACTGCGACTAAATACAGCCTTCGGTCACAGTTTGGTGCACGTCTTCGGCGCTCGCAAAGCCTCCCGGCTCTTTTGCAGCCCATCGAAGGGGTGGTGGTTCAGAGAAAGCTCTCTTCTGAGCAAAATTAACGCGAAAAAACTCCCACGAAGATTCGGCCGAGATTTCTTCCAGTTTCAGCCTCTGGGCCTCCGTCTGTCTGTCCAAGCCTGACTGATAATGTGCCACCGTGTCTCGTAAGACCTCTATGTTTTCGCAGGTAGGCGTTTGGGGCTTGCAGTCTATGCGCAGCAAAAAATCTCGCATGATATCCAAACTCGCTTTGCCCACCACGGGCGCCAAGCTGTCGCTAAACAGGCGATAAAATATGTCGGTGCCTCCAACTGCGCTCTCGTCTCGGTGGCATTTACGCAAGAAAAAGTGATGAAACACCAGCACCGGATGTACCACTTCCAGAATGTTGCTGGCGCTCATGCCGAGCGTTCTCTCCAGCAACCAGGCTAGCCTGCTGGCGATGGTAGCCGTACTACTGGGGGTCAATGGCAACACATCCGACAATTTACACAGGTATACATAGCCAGCTGCAAACAGCCCACCCTGCCTTTCTAGGTGTGGCATCAGCATCAGGCAGATGTCGCATTTTTCTTTTACCTCTGCCAGACAGGCGTCGTAGGCATCATTTGCCTGGTTGTTGCCTTCGTCACCTGCAGCTTCTGCTTCGTCGTCGTCCTCTCGCAGGTGGCTTTGAGCCAACGCCAGGTGCTCGTAATGTTGGTTTATTTTGAGAAGCCAGCGGTAGCAGTCATGGCTTAGATCGCCTCCAGTGCAAAGCTCACCGGTGATCGCGCGCTCAGCCTGTAGATTGCAGCCAGTCTCCCTCCTGCGGTACATGGCGACTATAAAGACCAGAGTATAGGGAGTGTCCCCTATTTAAAGCCACCAGAAAGCTACATAGAGTGGCAAATACCGGCATGGAATCTGCGCCTTACTCTTTTCTCTCTGACTTCCCGGTCATTGTGGATGGGAGTATTTGTGGTGGACATGAGGGAAGCAACATCATAGACTCAAATTACCGTCGCATCGCTTACGAACGATATGTCGAAAGGAACATTGACTGTTTCCATCGAGCAGTATTTAAGAGAAACGTGGATAAGTTTTTTGCCAGTCATCGGCTATGGATATCGCTCGCGAAGAAAGGTTCGCCTTGATTGCGCGGATATTCGGGGGAGGTGCTACGATGGGAATGCCAACAACGGCCGGTAGGGACATTTTCTTCACTCCCCAGTTTGGCCATGACATCAACGTATACGCCCTTCTGTTACCGCTGGAAGCTGCTTCCGTTGACAAATCAGAAGACAGTGGTGCAGGGGGGAGCTGGACTGTTTCCTTACTGGGCGATGGGTCCGTGAAACTGGAACGTAGCCAAAGAGGCGAACTGGCATCACCTAGGACTCAGCGGGCCGAATTCGAGTGGGTAAGCGCAGGCTACGAGGACGAACACATGATTGCTAGCAGCACGGTAAGTCTGGGACTGCCTTGCCTGAGGCGAGCAATGGAGGCCCTTGCCCCAGATGCCTGGTCGATCTACTGCATATTCTTTAATGGTCAGTGGAGATTCTATGGGCTCTACGATGGACAGTCGAGGCCTTCGACCAATCTCTTGGGCCGCTTGGGTATAAAACCGTTGGCTTTGACACAATTCTTCATCAGTCTTGCTCTCACCATCCTGTCTCAAATGCTTCTGCTGTTAACTCTGCTCCTGCTACTGGCGCTGGTCTGGACCGGACCACGACATGTCGGCCAAATGCTTTCGGGCCTTTACGAAAATGTATGGCATAGAATGGCCCAAACCTGAAAGGGAGATGGGAATGAGCTCACTGACTGACTCGTTGTTATCGGCCTATGACAGTTTGATGCGCAGCGGCGGAGGAGCTTCGGAGCCACCCCTCTTGGCCATGCTACTGGACTGGCAGCGACTTCTGCCCCTGGGGGAAGGGCTTCCAGACCGGGAGCTCACAATTGCCATCGGACATGTTCTTACAAGGATTATGGTTTCCAAAGGCCTGCTGGAGGCGGAACCCAAAAAATTGGCTCCGGCCTGCTTAATAGCCACTTTTTGTGTCGTGCTCCACTGGTGGGTGCTCTACAGGTGTGCTCAAACCAAGAGTTCCGGCACCTCCTGTCTTAAATGTTTACAAAAGTTGCTATGTCTGCTGGCTGAGCAAGACAAACTGCCCCATTCTGGACCAGCAGTGGGAGACATTTGCCTCCATCTATTAAAAACAGCTTTGCCGAGGCACAGCTTTGTCACCGCTAGACTTGCACCTAGCGAACGGCTCAAGGTATGGAATGGCTACAGGAATCTGCTGCTTAAAGAGCTCAGCCGAAGGATCTCGTCCACAACTGCATTTGAGGTCAGGCCTTGCTCCTCCTACAATGTTGCCAGCGTCCTGAAACACATAGCCTTCAGGGGCTCGCTAATGAAAGCCAACCGTGATAAGGTGCATCACCTGTGCTCCAGCTACCTGGCCACTGGGACTTACAGGCGTCGCCCCAGCATTATACTGTATGCCCTGTTGGATGCCATCCGTTTTCTGGAGGCCACCGAGAGGCAGGCATTTGTAGACTTTACCGAGCTTGGGTGCAAGTGTGAGGCCAAATGCTTCCGAGGAAAATTCAGTCTCTTTGCCCAACTGCAAAACAACAACACAGTGGTCTGGTGCAAGGCGTGTGGGGCAAATCTAAAATTTGGTAACAAGAAAAAGGACAGAAATATGATCATCAGTGGGGCCTACTGTGCGGACGACCTGTGTTATTTCTGTGGTCATGACAGTTTCCTGTACTCTGCAGGCATGTACGAATGCTCCGCTAATGGTCAGACATACTCCCTGAGAGGATTCTTGCCAGATGCTACTAGGTTGATTGATTCTGGAAGCTCCAAAAACCATGAGCTCAACAAAGCCAAAGTCACAGTTTACCTCATGTGTTCTGGCGAGGACAGACTTTGCTACAATGTGCAGCGTTTTGAATCTCTTAAGGCTGCCATGGATGGTCGCAGCCAGTGCAAGGAATGCAGATCGGTCAAGGCTGGGCTTCGCAGGCAGAAAGGCAAAACTTGTTTGGACCTGTTGCGTGATGAGGATGAGATTTCACAGGCTGTCCAAGGTGACACTATCTCTCCAGGCCATCTTTGCCTTGGTTGTCTGGCTTACCTGCGATGCGCCTGTCATGACCGCAACCCGGTTTATATCGATTACCGGGCACGTTTATTACCACCACTGAGGCCAGGACCTGTACAGACCTCCCAGTCTGTGGGCATTAGAAGCAGCAGTGGGATGCCAGATAATGAGCTGAAGGGGTGTGATCTTTAGCAAGACCATATTTTGTTAGACTTTTGATTAAAAAAAAGGCAAAGACACAGTATATATGTATGTATTATATAATAGATATAGTATGTATTACATATAATATATTATATATGCTGTACATAGTATTTATTATATATAGTATATATTATATATATAGTGTATATAATATGTATATATATTGTATTATACAATTATATATATATATATAAATATATATATATATATATATATAAATATATATATAAATGAAAACAGAAAAAAGATCTTGTTCTTTCATGTATTAGGAACCATTGTATTCCTAAATGAGACTGATCCATTGTCCCTAATGCGCAAGGAAGAAATGATCTCGTCCAGCTTGTAGGTTGTCATGCGCATGAAAGGCCTCAAAGTCTTGACTGTTTGGCCGCTGGGCCAGCTGCCACATGCAAATGGACTGCCGACCTGATGTGAAATACTTGTTCCCCAGGCAGGTAGTTTCAGGTTGGCAAAACTGAAGAATTGTTCTGTTCCCTTGTTCCTGGCCTCACCATTTAGCAGTGAGGCCACTCTTTGGTTGTGCTTGCCAGTCAGGCATAACAGACACATCTGGTCTATGGTTTGTTCCATGAATAGTAAGCGATGCAAATCCAGCAGAAGCTCCAACTGACACACCACACGACTGCGGTCATTGTGGATGGGAGTATTTGTGGTGGACATGAGGGAAGCAACATCATAGACTCAAATTACCGTCGCATCGCTTACGAACGATATGTCGAAAGGAACATTGACTGTTTCCATCGAGCAGTATTTAAGAGAAACGTGGATAAGTTTTTTGCCAGTCATCGGCTATGGATATCGCTCGCGAAGAAAGGTTCGCCTTGATTGCGCGGATATTCGGGGGAGGTGCTACGATGGGAATGCCAACAACCGCCGGTAGGGACATTTTCTTCACTCCCCAGTTTGGCCATGACATCAACGTATACGCCCTTCTGTTACCGCTGGAAGCTGCTTCCGTTGACAAATCAGAAGACAGTGGTGCAGGGGGGAGCTGGACTGTTTCCTTACTGGGCGATGGGTCCGTGAAACTGGAACGTAGCCAAAGAGGCGAACTGGCATCACCTAGGACTCAGCGGGCCGAATTCGAGTGGGTAAGCGCAGGCTACGAGGACGAACACATGATTGCTAGCAGCACGGTAAGTCTGGGACTGCCTTGCCTGAGGCGAGCAATGGAGGCCCTTGCCCCAGATGCCTGGTCGATCTACTGCATATTCTTTAATGGTCAGTGGAGATTCTATGGGCTCTACGATGGACAGTCGAGGCCTTCGACCAATCTCTTGGGCCGCTTGGGTATAAAACCGTTGGCTTTGACACAATTCTTCATCAGTCTTGCTCTCACCATCCTGTCTCAAATGCTTCTGCTGTTAACTCTGCTCCTGCTACTGGCGCTGGTCTGGACCGGACCACGACATGTCGGCCAAATGCTTTCGGGCCTTTACGAAAATGTATGGCATAGAATGGCCCAAACCTGAAAGGGAGATGGGAATGAGCTCACTGACTGACTCGTTGTTATCGGCCTATGACAGTTTGATGCGCAGCGGCGGAGGAGCTTCGGAGCCACCCCTCTTGGCCATGCTACTGGACTGGCAGCGACTTCTGCCCCTGGGGGAAGGGCTTCCAGACCGGGAGCTCACAATTGCCATCGGACATGTTCTTACAAGGATTATGGTTTCCAAAGGCCTGCTGGAGGCGGAACCCAAAAAATTGGCTCCGGCCTGCTTAATAGCCACTTTTTGTGTCGTGCTCCACTGGTGGGTGCTCTACAGGTGTGCTCAAACCAAGAGTTCCGGCACCTCCTGTCTTAAATGTTTACAGAAGTTGCTATGTCTGCTGGCTGAGCAAGACAAACTGCCCCATTCTGGACCAGCAGTGGGAGACATTTGCCTCCATCTATTAAAAACAGCTTTGCCGAGGCACAGCTTTGTCACCGCTAGACTTGCACCTAGCGAACGGCTCAAGGTATGGAATGGCTACAGGAATCTGCTGCTTAAAGAGCTCAGCCGAAGGATCTCGTCCACAACTGCATTTGAGGTCAGGCCTTGCTCCTCCTACAATGTTGCCAGCGTCCTGAAACACATAGCCTTCAGGGGCTCGCTAATGAAAGCCAACCGTGATAAGGTGCATCACCTGTGCTCCAGCTACCTGGCCACTGGGACTTACAGGCGTCGCCCCAGCATTATACTGTATGCCCTGTTGGATGCCATCCGTTTTCTGGAGGCCACCGAGAGGCAGGCATTTGTAGACTTTACCGAGCTTGGGTGCAAGTGTGAGGCCAAATGCTTCCGAGGAAAATTCAGTCTCTTTGCCCAACTGCAAAACAACAACACAGTGGTCTGGTGCAAGGCGTGTGGGGCAAATCTAAAATTTGGTAACAAGAAAAAGGACAGAAATATGATCATCAGTGGGGCCTACTGTGCGGACGACCTGTGTTATTTCTGTGGTCATGACAGTTTCCTGTACTCTGCAGGCATGTACGAATGCTCCGCTAATGGTCAGACATACTCCCTGAGAGGATTCTTGCCAGATGCTACTAGGTTGATTGATTCTGGAAGCTCCAAAAACCATGAGCTCAACAAAGCCAAAGTCACAGTTTACCTCATGTGTTCTGGCGAGGACAGACTTTGCTACAATGTGCAGCGTTTTGAATCTCTTAAGGCTGCCATGGATGGTCGCAGCCAGTGCAAGGAATGCAGATCGGTCAAGGCTGGGCTTCGCAGGCAGAAAGGCAAAACTTGTTTGGACCTGTTGCGTGATGAGGATGAGATTTCACAGGCTGTCCAAGGTGACACTATCTCTCCAGGCCATCTTTGCCTTGGTTGTCTGGCTTACCTGCGATGCGCCTGTCATGACCGCAACCCGGTTTATATCGATTACCGGGCACGTTTATTACCACCACTGAGGCCAGGACCTGTACAGACCTCCCAGTCTGTGGGCATTAGAAGCAGCAGTGGGATGCCAGATAATGAGCTGAAGGGGTGTGATCTTTAGCAAGACCATATTTTGTTAGACTTTTGATTAAAAAAAAGGCAAAGACACAGTATATATGTATGTATTATATAATAGATATAGTATGTATTACATATAATATATTATATATGCTGTACATAGTATTTATTATATATAGTATATATTATATATATAGTGTATATAATATGTATATATATTGTATTATACAATTATATATATATATATAAATATATATATATATATATATAAATATATATAAATGAAAACAGAAAAAAGATCTTGTTCTTTCATGTATTAGGAACCATTGTATTCCTAAATGAGACTGATCCATTGTCCCTAATGCGCAAGGAAGAAATGATCTCGTCCAGCTTGTAGGTTGTCATGCGCATGAAAGGCCTCAAAGTCTTGACTGTTTGGCCGCTGGGCCAGCTGCCACATGCAAATGGACTGCCGACCTGATGTGAAATACTTGTTCCCCAGGCAGGTAGTTTCAGGTTGGCAAAACTGAAGAATTGTTCTGTTCCCTTGTTCCTGGCCTCACCATTTAGCAGTGAGGCCACTCTTTGGTTGTTAAATAAAATTAAATAAAAAACACATAAGTAACAAGATTAAGTGACACACAAACAAACATCCAGGCAAACCCATCTATTTTCCATATTCAAAGAAGCAGAGTCCAGATCAGACAAAATCGAGA
>CBDCVT010000002.1:0-29456 GCA_965223105.1 Saprospiraceae bacterium
AATGGGTCGAATCAACCAATAGGAATGGTTCGAGTTGACCAATAGGGCAAAAGCATCTTACAATGTTGGGTATTTTTACAGTGCGTTTGCTGCAGCGAATCCACATTCAACACTTAGTTCCTGAGTGAAAGAAGCATCATGTCTGGACGTGGTAAAGGAGGAAAAGGTCTTGGAAAGGGGGGCGCCAAACGCCACAGGAAAGTCCTTCGTGACAACATCCAGGGTATCACCAAACCAGCCATCCGCCGTCTTGCTCGCCGAGGTGGAGTGAAACGTATTTCTGGGCTCATCTATGAAGAAACCAGAGGTGTTCTGAAGGTATTCCTTGAGAATGTCATCCGTGACGCAGTCACCTACACTGAGCACGCCAAGAGGAAGACCGTCACAGCCATGGACGTGGTCTATGCCTTGAAACGCCAAGGACGTACCCTGTACGGATTCGGAGGTTAAACAGACCAGAGACAACACACATTTTCAACACCCGGCCTTTTTCAAGGCCACCACATTTTCACGATCAGTGCCGACCTTTGAATCCTTGCATTTACAACTTGGTCTTAAATGAACTACACTAAAGTAACCCTAAAACGCCATCCCCCCCCCCCCCCCAATAAACCCTGAAATTAGGAAAAGCATGCCAAGAAAATGTACACATGTGTCTATCGGACAGACACAATGAATGTGCAACAACAACAACAATAATAATAATAATAATAATAACAATTTTATCACAAGTCAGACTAGCTTTGGGCCAAGCTGTTGGCCCTGGTGTATAATGACTGTGAGCTGTCACCAAGAAGCCAGTACCCCCCTCAGCCCTTCCTCACCTCCTCCCCCCCCCCCCCCCCCCAGACACACACACACACACACACACACACACATGCATAGACACAGAAAAATGCATGCTGACACCCTGACACACACATAGAGAAACGCAAATGCCATGAAAAACATGCATGCTCACATACCCCTGTCAGGATTTGACATTATGTTTGTTATGAAAAAGATGAACAGTTTTCCACAAAAATGAATTTATGACCTAATTTCAGGCCTGATTGCAGAAAAATTAGTAAGGTTTTTGGCCTGCCGCTGCTGTGCTTAACAGAAGGGAAGATAGTCAATTTTGAGGCCTAATTTCAGTGGCCTACGTCGTACGTAGGCGAAGCAATTAACATGTAAAAATGGTCGAGAAACGCTCAAAAACGGATTGGCGCTGCATTTCAGCTCACAGCGTAGTTCGTGTGTAGGATTTCATCCAATCAGCGACTCGCATGCATCCACCCAATGAAGCGGGGGCCTAGATATTGTGCCGGGAACGTCAAAATTGAACTTCATTCTTTCTCTGTCACTGATACAGAAGACATCTCTGAAAAATGGCTCGTACCAAGCAGACTGCACGTAAATCTACTGGAGGAAAGGCCCCCAGGAAGCAGCTGGCCACCAAAGCTGCCCGCAAGAGCGCCCCTGCAACTGGAGGGGTAAAGAAACCCCATCGTTACAGGCCTGGAACTGTTGCCCTTCGAGAGATCCGTCGTTACCAGAAGAGCACTGAACTTCTCATCAGGAAGCTGCCATTCCAGCGTCTTGTACGCGAGATTGCACAGGACTTCAAGACTGACCTGCGCTTCCAGAGTTCAGCCGTCATGGCCCTGCAGGAGGCAAGTGAGGCTTACTTGGTTGGCCTGTTTGAAGACACCAACTTGTGTGCCATCCATGCCAAACGTGTCACCATCATGCCAAAAGACATCCAGCTGGCACGCAGAATCCGTGGAGAGAGGGCATAAACTCGCTCACAGCACATATCACACCGGCCTTTTTCAAGGCCACCACATTTTCACGATCAGTGCCGACCTTTGAATCCTAAGTTTTGTCGGTCTTCATTTCTGTCAAATATATTGTTAACTTTTGAGTGTTTGAGAAAATACTGGTTCATTTTCTCTAATCAGGGATTATGACCTTCCAGCTCAAGGTCATATGGAACATGCACTTGGCTGGCCATACTTCCCTCTTGTTATGTGAACAACGTAATGAATCATTGGGTGACATTAGACATATGTTCATTTACTATATATCCGATGAACCTGTACCGAAAGGATACTTTGTCCCCTAAAGTCTGACAACTATAACAAAGATCTTGTTTACACAATTTCAGAGTCAATTGTCTTAAAGGTGTCAGATTAAGTGGTGGGGCACATTCGCCCCTGTTTTTGCTATCTTATGCATTAAAAACAGTTAATACACCACTAAATATCAGGAGACTATGTCACGACCTGTATCTCAAAGCAAACGTGTTTCTGTTACTTTAAAATTAAGGGGTCCAGATTAAATTTAGTAAAAAAGGGGCGAACTTGCCCCGGTCTCCCCTACACACAAACAGTCATTCATTTAGGTTTATTAAACTCACTGACACAGGACAACTCAGGTAGACAGATTAACCTCATGATTAACTCATTAATTTGGGACTTTTTAGCATGACAGTGGGCAAGCATGTAAAATAACATAGCAAGGATTCAAAGGTTGGCATTGATCGTGAAAATGTGGTGGCCTTGAAAAAGGCCGGGTGTTGAAAATCCAAGAAACAATGTTTACTTGGCCTTCTGTGTCTTCTTGGGCAAAAGTACTGCCTGGATGTTGGGCAGAACACCTCCCTGGGCAATGGTCACACCTGATAGGAGTTTGTTCAACTCCTCGTCATTACGGATGGCCAGCTGCAAGTGCCTGGGGATGATTCTGGTCTTCTTGTTGTCACGGGCAGCATTGCCTGCAAGCTCCAAGACTTCAGCAGCCAGGTACTCCATGACAGCTGCCAGGTAGACTGGGGCACCAGCTCCTACACGCTCGGCATAGTTGCCCTTCCTCAGAAGCCTGTGGATTCTGCCCACTGGGAACTGCAGACCAGCACGGGATGAACGGGACTTGGCCTTTCCCTTGGCTTTTCCTCCTTTACCACGACCTGACATGATGCTCTGATACTTTGTAAACTCGTTTTAACGAAAGATATACAAATGAACCAGACCGCCTTTAGACGGAGTGTTAAGAGGCGAGAAAACGGATTGGAGCTGCAATTGGTGGCTCGCATGTACTATATCGCCGGCATTGTGCCTTATAACCACTTGTGGCTTCAATCCGAAATCTGCATAACTCGCCTCTTAAGTATTTCAGGCTTCCAAGTGTCATTTTAGTTTTTCACTGATTTTCTGACGTGAAGATGCCACCAAAACCAAGTGCAAAGGGAGCTAAGAAGGCCGCCTCAAAGGCCAAGGCCCAGAGAACTGGGGACAAGAAGCGCAGGAGGAGAAGAAAGGAGAGCTATGCCATTTACGTCTACAAGGTGTTGAAGCAGGTCCACCCTGACACTGGAATCTCCAGCAAAGCCATGAGCATCATGAACAGCTTTGTGAATGACATCTTTGAGAGAATAGCTGCCGAGGCTTCCAGGCTGGCACACTACAACCGCCGATCCACAATCACCAGCAGAGAAATCCAGACTGCCGTGCGTCTGCTCCTTCCTGGAGAGCTGGCAAAGCATGCTGTGTCCGAGGGAACCAAAGCCGTCACCAAGTACACCAGCTCCAAGTAAACGTTCTGTTTCTTGGACTTTCAACATCCGGCCTTTTTCAAGGCCACCACATTTTCACGATCAATGCCAACCTTTGAATCCTCGCTTGCACAAACAACAGTAGGAACATGGGGCATAACAATAACTGTAAAAGGGGTTGTAAAAGTTTAGGGTGCACGATTATAAAAGGGTTAGGGTAAATTGCTAGGTTTATTTGTAATATTGCACATAACTTTGTATTTAAACATGTGAGCACATTTATTTATCCAATAACATGCAAAATCACAATATAAACATTTATATGAATATTTTGAGAAATAAATGTCAATTTCTTTAAACAAATTATTTGTACTGAAATTTTATAAAATGACTTACCTTTGAATACTGTCAGTGATGTTTACTTGTGTCTTTACTCCTGTTAACCTGGCATTTAAGTGTATACCCACTAGACAGTTTCTGCCCTAATTCCAAAAAAAGGCTTAAACACAGTTTCATGATCCCACTAATACTCATTGGGCCATGTCAAATCCTTAACATGATACAAAGGCGGAGTTTACAAACATAGATTCACAGAAACTTTAACCAGTATTCAGAAAGAATAATAACTGTACATATGAAATGAAAACAGATTAACTTGTAAATTTAAATTACAATTTCAACAGGCATAAGGTCTATGGGGTTAGGGTATGGGGTAAGGGTTTGGGGTTAGGCTAGGGCTAACTTTTAGGGTTTGGGGTTAGGGTTTGGTGTTAGGCTAGGGTTAGGGGTTAGGGTTTGGGGTTAGGCTAGGGCTAGGGTTTGGGGGGTTAGGGTTAGGGTTAGGGTTTGGGTACTCCTCCCCCCCCCCCCCCCACACACACACACACACACACACACACTGGTTAGAAAAGATCATCATAATCATAATCATAATTCCAAAGTTAAAAGATGTTTTGTACATATATAAAAGAGAACATGTTTTCGGTAGGCCAGTGCACGTGCACTCATTTTGGTGTTTACAGTATGGTGGCCTGTGATTGGTGGGCATGCTGTGTGCCGTGAGTGGCTAGAATGGGTCGAATCAACCAATAGGAATGGTTCGAGTTGACCAATAGGGCAAAAGCATCTTACAATGTTGGGTATTTTTACAGTGCGTTTGCTGCAGCGAATCCACATTCAACACTTAGTTCCTGAGTGAAAGAAGCATCATGTCTGGACGTGGTAAAGGAGGAAAAGGTCTTGGAAAGGGGGGCGCCAAACGCCACAGGAAAGTCCTTCGTGACAACATCCAGGGTATCACCAAACCAGCCATCCGCCGTCTTGCTCGCCGAGGTGGAGTGAAACGTATTTCTGGGCTCATCTATGAAGAAACCAGAGGTGTTCTGAAGGTATTCCTTGAGAATGTCATCCGTGACGCAGTCACCTACACTGAGCACGCCAAGAGGAAGACCGTCACAGCCATGGACGTGGTCTATGCCTTGAAACGCCAAGGACGTACCCTGTACGGATTCGGAGGTTAAACAGACCAGAGACAACACACATTTTCAACACCCGGCCTTTTTCAAGGCCACCACATTTTCACGATCAGTGCCGACCTTTGAATCCTTGCATTTACAACTTGGTCTTAAATGAACTACACTAAAGTAACCCTAAAACGCCATCCCCCCCCCCCCCCCCAATAAACCCTGAAATTAGGAAAAGCATGCCAAGAAAATGTACACATGTGTCTATCGGACAGACACAATGAATGTGCAACAACAACAACAATAATAATAATAATAATAATAACAATTTTATCACAAGTCAGACTAGCTTTGGGCCAAGCTGTTGGCCCTGGTGTATAATGACTGTGAGCTGTCACCAAGAAGCCAGTACCCCCCTCAGCCCTTCCTCACCTCCCCCCCCCCCCCCCCCCCCAGACACACACACACACACACACACACACACATGCATAGACACAGAAAAATGCATGCTGACACCCTGACACACACATAGAGAAACGCAAATGCCATGAAAAACATGCATGCTCACATACCCCTGTCAGGATTTGACATTATGTTTGTTATGAAAAAGATGAACAGTTTTCCACAAAAATGAATTTATGACCTAATTTCAGGCCTGATTGCAGAAAAATTAGTAAGGTTTTTGGCCTGCCGCTGCTGTGCTTAACAGAAGGGAAGATAGTCAATTTTGAGGCCTAATTTCAGTGGCCTACGTCGTACGTAGGCGAAGCAATTAACATGTAAAAATGGTCGAGAAACGCTCAAAAACGGATTGGCGCTGCATTTCAGCTCACAGCGTAGTTCGTGTGTAGGATTTCATCCAATCAGCGACTCGCATGCATCCACCCAATGAAGCGGGGGCCTAGATATTGTGCCGGGAACGTCAAAATTGAACTTCATTCTTTCTCTGTCACTGATACAGAAGACATCTCTGAAAAATGGCTCGTACCAAGCAGACTGCACGTAAATCTACTGGAGGAAAGGCCCCCAGGAAGCAGCTGGCCACCAAAGCTGCCCGCAAGAGCGCCCCTGCAACTGGAGGGGTAAAGAAACCCCATCGTTACAGGCCTGGAACTGTTGCCCTTCGAGAGATCCGTCGTTACCAGAAGAGCACTGAACTTCTCATCAGGAAGCTGCCATTCCAGCGTCTTGTACGCGAGATTGCACAGGACTTCAAGACTGACCTGCGCTTCCAGAGTTCAGCCGTCATGGCCCTGCAGGAGGCAAGTGAGGCTTACTTGGTTGGCCTGTTTGAAGACACCAACTTGTGTGCCATCCATGCCAAACGTGTCACCATCATGCCAAAAGACATCCAGCTGGCACGCAGAATCCGTGGAGAGAGGGCATAAACTCGCTCACAGCACATATCACACCGGCCTTTTTCAAGGCCACCACATTTTCACGATCAGTGCCGACCTTTGAATCCTAAGTTTTGTCGGTCTTCATTTCTGTCAAATATATTGTTAACTTTTGAGTGTTTGAGAAAATACTGGTTCATTTTCTCTAATCAGGGATTATGACCTTCCAGCTCAAGGTCATATGGAACATGCACTTGGCTGGCCATACTTCCCTCTTGTTATGTGAACAACGTAATGAATCATTGGGTGACATTAGACATATGTTCATTTACTATATATCCGATGAACCTGTACCGAAAGGATACTTTGTCCCCTAAAGTCTGACAACTATAACAAAGATCTTGTTTACACAATTTCAGAGTCAATTGTCTTAAAGGTGTCAGATTAAGTGGTGGGGCACATTCGCCCCTGTTTTTGCTATCTTATGCATTAAAAACAGTTAATACACCACTAAATATCAGGAGACTATGTCACGACCTGTATCTCAAAGCAAACGTGTTTCTGTTACTTTAAAATTAAGGGGTCCAGATTAAATTTAGTAAAAAAAGGGGCGAACTTGCCCTGGTCTCCCCTACACACAAACAGTCATTCATTTAGGTTTATTAAACTCACTGACACAGGACAACTCAGGTAGACAGATTAACCTCATGATTAACTCATTAATTTGGGACTTTTTAGCATGACAGTGGGCAAGCATGTAAAATAACATAGCAAGGATTTAAAGGTTGGCATTGATCGTGAAAATGTGGTGGCCTTGAAAAAGGCCGGGTGTTGAAAATCCAAGAAACAATGTTTACTTGGCCTTCTGTGTCTTCTTGGGCAAAAGTACTGCCTGGATGTTGGGCAGAACACCTCCCTGGGCAATGGTCACACCTGATAGGAGTTTGTTCAACTCCTCGTCATTACGGATGGCCAGCTGCAAGTGCCTGGGGATGATTCTGGTCTTCTTGTTGTCACGGGCAGCATTGCCTGCAAGCTCCAAGACTTCAGCAGCCAGGTACTCCATGACAGCTGCCAGGTAGACTGGGGCACCAGCTCCTACACGCTCGGCATAGTTGCCCTTCCTCAGAAGCCTGTGGATTCTGCCCACTGGGAACTGCAGACCAGCACGGGATGAACGGGACTTGGCCTTTCCCTTGGCTTTTCCTCCTTTACCACGACCTGACATGATGCTCTGATACTTTGTAAACTCGTTTTAACGAAAGATATACAAATGAACCAGACCGCCTTTAGACGGAGTGTTAAGAGGCGAGAAAACGGATTGGAGCTGCAATTGGTGGCTCGCATGTACTATATCGCCGGCATTGTGCCTTATAACCACTTGTGGCTTCACCGATAATCTGCATTTCGCCTCTTAGTGAAGATCATGTTCCAAAAGACCGCATGCATTAGGAAGAAAAGGAAATGCTACCCCTGAAAAAAGCTAAATTAATCAAAGTAAAAAGAAAAGTTAGGCGCATGCTAAAAGAGGACCCTATTCCAGGGCCAAACCTTTATATAATAGACTTAATAAGATAGTTAGGGAAAAAATTAATGAGCAGAAACAGGATAAGTGGAAGGAGTTTGTCAGTGGAATAGAAGCAGAAACAAATGTAGCAACCTTCTGGAAAAAATTTAAGTCATATAGCAATAGCAGACTAAACCCTAATTTAGGCAAGGTAACTAACTTAGTCATGGAAGATGGCAACACAGCCACCACCAACAAACTAAAGGCTGAAACTTTCGCTTCATCACTAGGTAGAATTCATCAAATTAATTATGACCCAAACCATGACCTCCATACCCAGACAGAAGCCATAAACTTCCTTAATACTAACAAATGGTTTATCAGCCATTAGAGCAGGATAGGCAAGAAACCGAGGATGATCACCCCATGCTCAGGAAAATAGGTGCCCCTGAAATAACTAAGACTCTACAAAAATGTAAAAATAGGTCTGCCCCAGGTGAGGACCAAATTTCATACCTAATTCTAAAAAACTTAGATAGAGAACAGCTATCTAATATTGCTCTAATATATAACTCCTGTCTTAAAACAGGCTATTTCCCCATGGCTTGGAAACAAGCTAAAGTAATTATGCTTCCTAAACCAGGCAAGGATCTAATTAAACCCACTAGCTATAGGCCCATTAGCCTTCTACCAGCAATAGGTAAAGTATTTGAAAGGATAATCGCAAGTAGATTGTCAACATACTTAGAAAAGGCAAACTATTTCGATGAAAATCAGGCAGGGTTCAGGAAGAATCGAAGCACTCTAGACCAATTGTTTAAACTGTCCCAGTCAGTTAGCATGGCTCTCAAAAAGCATAAAAAAGCTGTAGGTGTATTTCTAGATGTAGAAAAAGCCTTCGATGCAGTCTGGTTAGAGGGTTTAAAATACAAATTAGGTACAGCAGAAGTAGGTTTACCAACTAAAATGATAAGATTACTTAGCTCATTCCTGACAAATAGACACCTTAGGGTCCATCAAGACAGCGCCATATCAAATAAAATAGAATTAAAGGCAGGTACCCCTCAAGGCTCGGCACTAAGCCCACTCCTTTTTATATTCTATGTTAATGATACCCCAAAGCCCCCACCAGGAGTCCTTATCAGCAAATTTGCAGATGACATGGCCGCCTGGGCCATTCAGAAGCAAGAAAAGAGAGCAGAAAAATTATTCAAGCTTACCTAGACTCACTGTCTGAATGGTGCAATAAATGGAAAATTAAATTAAATCCATCCAAAACCCAAGTAGGTCTATTCACAAATAGTAACACTGCTAAAGAAATCACACTAAATCTAGGTAGGGTCCCTCTCAAAGTGAGCAACGAAATTAAATTCTTAGGTCTCACCTTTGATAGTAAGTTAACTTGGAGGCATCATATTGATAATGTAAGACATAGGATGTGGTTAAGGATCAATGCTATAAAAGCTATATCAGGCAGGAACTTAGGAATGCAGTCCAAAACTCTGATCCACCTCTACAAGATGTGGATTAGACCTATAGCACTGTACGGCGCTCCTGCCTACTACAGTGCTGCAAAAACCCACTTAAACAAACTTCAGGTCATTCAGAACTCGGCCCTCAGGATAGCTCTAAGGAGGAACAGAAGGTCCCACATAGAAGATTTACATGAGGAAGGTTGTCTTATCCCCTTAAAAGCTGAGGCAGCTAGGTCCTCCCATAGATTCATGGAGAAGAAGGTAGATGATAGCTTAATACAAAGGTTACTGGTAGAACATAGGATAATGTTAGACTATGATAGATATAAGAGGGCACGCCCCTCTAAGACACCAATAGATTTACTCCCTGACTACCTAGAAACTCTTTTATAAAAAGTTAGGTTAGGAAATATAACTAATATTTTCACTAACATTCTGGATCCAAGGATGATGGCTCACATCTCTTTGTTATCCAATGTTAGGCTTACAGGCTTAAAACCCCTTAAACTTAATGGATTCAGGGATGATGGCTCACATCTCTCTGTTATCCAATGTTAGGCTTACAGGTTTAAAGGATTCAGGGATGATGGCTCACATCTCTCTGTTATCCAATGTTAGGCTTACAGGTTTAATGGATTCAGGGATGATGGCTCACATCTCTCTGTTATCCAGTGTTAGGGACTACTAATCAAAATGACCATGTCCTTCGTAGTAATGCTTGGTCATTCTTCTCTTTCAGGAACACTAATCAACATGACCATGTCCTTCGTAGTAATGCTTGGTCATGATTTTCTTTCAGGGCTACTAATCAACATGACCATGTCCTTCGTAGTAATGCTTGGTCATGTTTTTCTTTCAGGACTATTAATCACATGACCATGTCCTTCGTAGTAATGCTTGGTCATGTTTACTTTTCAGGCATGAGGCCGGTTGGTCCCGGTTGTGTCTCTGGGCAGGACACTTTACTCAAGTTGCCCAGTACTAATCATGTATGCTTTTGTTCATTGTAGCACTTCCTTTTCTTCCTTTGCATGCGGTCTGACATGGTATCTTCACTATTTTTCAAAATCAAATCCTATGGCGTGAAGAGACAATAGGTCCATGCCCCTGCCCTAGGTGGGGACATCCCTGGCGTCTGAACACGTTTATAACAAAAATCATCATCATCATCATAACCACTTGTGGCTTCAATCCGAAATCTGCATAACTCGCCTCTTAAGTATTTCAGGCTTCCAAGTGTCATTTTAGTTTTTCACTGATTTTCTGACGTGAAGATGCCACCAAAACCAAGTGCAAAGGGAGCTAAGAAGGCCGCCTCAAAGGCCAAGGCCCAGAGAACTGGGGACAAGAAGCGCAGGAGGAGAAGAAAGGAGAGCTATGCCATTTACGTCTACAAGGTGTTGAAGCAGGTCCACCCTGACACTGGAATCTCCAGCAAAGCCATGAGCATCATGAACAGCTTTGTGAATGACATCTTTGAGAGAATAGCTGCCGAGGCTTCCAGGCTGGCACACTACAACCGCCGATCCACAATCACCAGCAGAGAAATCCAGACTGCCGTGCGTCTGCTCCTTCCTGGAGAGCTGGCAAAGCATGCTGTGTCCGAGGGAACCAAAGCCGTCACCAAGTACACCAGCTCCAAGTAAACGTTCTGTTTCTTGGACTTTCAACATCCGGCCTTTTTCAAGGCCACCACATTTTCACGATCAATGCCAACCTTTGAATCCTCGCTTGCACAAACAACAGTAGGAACATGGGGCATAACAATAACTGTAAAAGGGGTTGTAAAAGTTTAGGGTGCACGATTATAAAAGGGTTAGGGTAAATTGCTAGGTTTATTTGTAATATTGCACATAACTTTGTATTTAAACATGTGAGCACATTTATTTATCCAATAACATGCAAAATCACAATATAAACATTTATATGAATATTTTGAGAAATAAATGTCAATTTCTTTAAACAAATTATTTGTACTGAAATTTTATAAAATGACTTACCTTTGAATACTGTCAGTGATGTTTACTTGTGTCTTTACTCCTGTTAACCTGGCATTTAAGTGTATACCCACTAGACAGTTTCTGCCCTAATTCCAAAAAAAGGCTTAAACACAGTTTCATGATCCCACTAATACTCATTGGGCCATGTCAAATCCTTAACATGATACAAAGGCGGAGTTTACAAACATAGATTCACAGAAACTTTAACCAGTATTCAGAAAGAATAATAACTGTACATATGAAATGAAAACAGATTAACTTGTAAATTTAAATTACAATTTCAACAGGCATAAGGTCTATGGGGTTAGGGTATGGGGTAAGGGTTTGGGGTTAGGCTAGGGCTAACTTTTAGGGTTTGGGGTTAGGGTTTGGTGTTAGGCTAGGGTTAGGGGTTAGGGTTTGGGGTTAGGCTAGGGCTAGGGTTTGGGGGGTTAGGGTTAGGGTTAGGGTTTGGGTACTCCTCCCCCCCCCCCCCCACACACACACACACACACACACACTGGTTAGAAAAGATCATCATAATCATAATCATAATTCCAAAGTTAAAAGATGTTTTGTACATATATAAAAGAGAACATGTTTTCGGTAGGCCAGTGCACGTGCACTCATTTTGGTGTTTACAGTATGGTGGCCTGTGATTGGTGGGCATGCTGTGTGCCGTGAGTGGCTAGAATGGGTCGAATCAACCAATAGGAATGGTTCGAGTTGACCAATAGGGCAAAAGCATCTTACAATGTTGGGTATTTTTACAGTGCGTTTGCTGCAGCGAATCCACATTCAACACTTAGTTCCTGAGTGAAAGAAGCATCATGTCTGGACGTGGTAAAGGAGGAAAAGGTCTTGGAAAGGGGGGCGCCAAACGCCACAGGAAAGTCCTTCGTGACAACATCCAGGGTATCACCAAACCAGCCATCCGCCGTCTTGCTCGCCGAGGTGGAGTGAAACGTATTTCTGGGCTCATCTATGAAGAAACCAGAGGTGTTCTGAAGGTATTCCTTGAGAATGTCATCCGTGACGCAGTCACCTACACTGAGCACGCCAAGAGGAAGACCGTCACAGCCATGGACGTGGTCTATGCCTTGAAACGCCAAGGACGTACCCTGTACGGATTCGGAGGTTAAACAGACCAGAGACAACACACATTTTCAACACCCGGCCTTTTTCAAGGCCACCACATTTTCACGATCAGTGCCGACCTTTGAATCCTTGCATTTACAACTTGGTCTTAAATGAACTACACTAAAGTAACCCTAAAACGCCATCCCCCCCCCCCCCCCAATAAACCCTGAAATTAGGAAAAGCATGCCAAGAAAATGTACACATGTGTCTATCGGACAGACACAATGAATGTGCAACAACAACAACAATAATAATAATAATAATAATAACAATTTTATCACAAGTCAGACTAGCTTTGGGCCAAGCTGTTGGCCCTGGTGTATAATGACTGTGAGCTGTCACCAAGAAGCCAGTACCCCCCTCAGCCCTTCCTCACCTCCTCCCCCCCCCCCCCCCCCCCAGACACACACACACACACACACACACACACACATGCATAGACACAGAAAAATGCATGCTGACACCCTGACACACACATAGAGAAACGCAAATGCCATGAAAAACATGCATGCTCACATACCCCTGTCAGGATTTGACATTATGTTTGTTATGAAAAAGATGAACAGTTTTCCACAAAAATGAATTTATGACCTAATTTCAGGCCTGATTGCAGAAAAATTAGTAAGGTTTTTGGCCTGCCGCTGCTGTGCTTAACAGAAGGGAAGATAGTCAATTTTGAGGCCTAATTTCAGTGGCCTACGTCGTACGTAGGCGAAGCAATTAACATGTAAAAATGGTCGAGAAACGCTCAAAAACGGATTGGCGCTGCATTTCAGCTCACAGCGTAGTTCGTGTGTAGGATTTCATCCAATCAGCGACTCGCATGCATCCACCCAATGAAGCGGGGGCCTAGATATTGTGCCGGGAACGTCAAAATTGAACTTCATTCTTTCTCTGTCACTGATACAGAAGACATCTCTGAAAAATGGCTCGTACCAAGCAGACTGCACGTAAATCTACTGGAGGAAAGGCCCCCAGGAAGCAGCTGGCCACCAAAGCTGCCCGCAAGAGCGCCCCTGCAACTGGAGGGGTAAAGAAACCCCATCGTTACAGGCCTGGAACTGTTGCCCTTCGAGAGATCCGTCGTTACCAGAAGAGCACTGAACTTCTCATCAGGAAGCTGCCATTCCAGCGTCTTGTACGCGAGATTGCACAGGACTTCAAGACTGACCTGCGCTTCCAGAGTTCAGCCGTCATGGCCCTGCAGGAGGCAAGTGAGGCTTACTTGGTTGGCCTGTTTGAAGACACCAACTTGTGTGCCATCCATGCCAAACGTGTCACCATCATGCCAAAAGACATCCAGCTGGCACGCAGAATCCGTGGAGAGAGGGCATAAACTCGCTCACAGCACATATCACACCGGCCTTTTTCAAGGCCACCACATTTTCACGATCAGTGCCGACCTTTGAATCCTAAGTTTTGTCGGTCTTCATTTCTGTCAAATATATTGTTAACTTTTGAGTGTTTGAGAAAATACTGGTTCATTTTCTCTAATCAGGGATTATGACCTTCCAGCTCAAGGTCATATGGAACATGCACTTGGCTGGCCATACTTCCCTCTTGTTATGTGAACAACGTAATGAATCATTGGGTGACATTAGACATATGTTCATTTACTATATATCCGATGAACCTGTACCGAAAGGATACTTTGTCCCCTAAAGTCTGACAACTATAACAAAGATCTTGTTTACACAATTTCAGAGTCAATTGTCTTAAAGGTGTCAGATTAAGTGGTGGGGCACATTCGCCCCTGTTTTTGCTATCTTATGCATTAAAAACAGTTAATACACCACTAAATATCAGGAGACTATGTCACGACCTGTATCTCAAAGCAAACGTGTTTCTGTTACTTTAAAATTAAGGGGTCCAGATTAAATTTAGTAAAAAAGGGGCGAACTTGCCCCGGTCTCCCTACACACAAACAGTCATTCATTTAGGTTTATTAAACTCACTGACACAGGACAACTCAGGTAGACAGATTAACCTCATGATTAACTCATTAATTTGGGACTTTTTAGCATGACAGTGGGCAAGCATGTAAAATAACATAGCAAGGATTCAAAGGTTGGCATTGATCGTGAAAATGTGGTGGCCTTGAAAAAGGCCGGGTGTTGAAAATCCAAGAAACAATGTTTACTTGGCCTTCTGTGTCTTCTTGGGCAAAAGTACTGCCTGGATGTTGGGCAGAACACCTCCCTGGGCAATGGTCACACCTGATAGGAGTTTGTTCAACTCCTCGTCATTACGGATGGCCAGCTGCAAGTGCCTGGGGATGATTCTGGTCTTCTTGTTGTCACGGGCAGCATTGCCTGCAAGCTCCAAGACTTCAGCAGCCAGGTACTCCATGACAGCTGCCAGGTAGACTGGGGCACCAGCTCCTACACGCTCGGCATAGTTGCCCTTCCTCAGAAGCCTGTGGATTCTGCCCACTGGGAACTGCAGACCAGCACGGGATGAACGGGACTTGGCCTTTCCCTTGGCTTTTCCTCCTTTACCACGACCTGACATGATGCTCTGATACTTTGTAAACTCGTTTTAACGAAAGATATACAAATGAACCAGACCGCCTTTAGACGGAGTGTTAAGAGGCGAGAAAACGGATTGGAGCTGCAATTGGTGGCTCGCATGTACTATATCGCCGGCATTGTGCCTTATAACCACTTGTGGCTTCAATCCGAAATCTGCATAACTCGCCTCTTAAGTATTTCAGGCTTCCAAGTGTCATTTTAGTTCTTCATTCTCTTCTTATTAACAGTTCTTCTCATCAGCACGCACTCCATACTAATAATTTAAATCTAGAATAGAACAAAATATCCAAAATTAAAAATAATAAACCTTCCCACACAAATATAAGTCTAATAGCATACCTTGATGAAGTCTGACAAACGAAGAAGGGTGAGGACAGTAGGGTCCATTTTGGAACAATCTGCTCCGATCCCCGAGTAGTGTAAGGGCCCATCAATGGTTATAATACATCGTCAGGTCCCAGTGTGGGCGGGTCATCCGTATATGTGGGAGGGCTTTGTGCACCAAAAATGGAAAGGCCTGATGGTGCCTCTCCCCCCTTCCCACATGATAAATTTATTTAATATAATAATACCTGTCTAACAAACTAAACCTTATAAATATAGCAGATATCTTAGAAATCAAAGTACATTAAATTTAAAACTCTGTTCAATTTCAATTAAATCTTAGCCTATTGTTTTTTAACAAATGATATCTGATAAAATAAATTATCTGCTATATTAACTGGCCTTGAAGAATGCCGGGATAACGATATTTGCACATGTACAACATCCATATTTTCAACTGTATAAAAAACCTAAATCATTACATCTTAACATGCTTCTAAACCCCAATAGACTAATCCCCTGCCCTTGGTTTGGGTGGGGTCATCTCGTTGGTATTTCGGTGTTGGGAAGGAGTGCCCCCTCCGCGAGGCTACTCAAACCATTATTACACGAACTAGCACTAGTCATTTTAGTTTTTCACTGATTTTCTGACGTGAAGATGCCACCAAAACCAAGTGCAAAGGGAGCTAAGAAGGCCGCCTCAAAGGCCAAGGCCCAGAGAACTGGGGACAAGAAGCGCAGGAGGAGAAGAAAGGAGAGCTATGCCATTTACGTCTACAAGGTGTTGAAGCAGGTCCACCCTGACACTGGAATCTCCAGCAAAGCCATGAGCATCATGAACAGCTTTGTGAATGACATCTTTGAGAGAATAGCTGCCGAGGCTTCCAGGCTGGCACACTACAACCGCCGATCCACAATCACCAGCAGAGAAATCCAGACTGCCGTGCGTCTGCTCCTTCCTGGAGAGCTGGCAAAGCATGCTGTGTCCGAGGGAACCAAAGCCGTCACCAAGTACACCAGCTCCAAGTAAACGTTCTGTTTCTTGGACTTTCAACATCCGGCCTTTTTCAAGGCCACCACATTTTCACGATCAATGCCAACCTTTGAATCCTCGCTTGCACAAACAACAGTAGGAACATGGGGCATAACAATAACTGTAAAAGGGGTTGTAAAAGTTTAGGGTGCACGATTATAAAAGGGTTAGGGTAAATTGCTAGGTTTATTTGTAATATTGCACATAACTTTGTATTTAAACATGTGAGCACATTTATTTATCCAATAACATGCAAAATCACAATATAAACATTTATATGAATATTTTGAGAAATAAATGTCAATTTCTTTAAACAAATTATTTGTACTGAAATTTTATAAAATGACTTACCTTTGAATACTGTCAGTGATGTTTACTTGTGTCTTTACTCCTGTTAACCTGGCATTTAAGTGTATACCCACTAGACAGTTTCTGCCCTAATTCCAAAAAAAGGCTTAAACACAGTTTCATGATCCCACTAATACTCATTGGGCCATGTCAAATCCTTAACATGATACAAAGGCGGAGTTTACAAACATAGATTCACAGAAACTTTAACCAGTATTCAGAAAGAATAATAACTGTACATATGAAATGAAAACAGATTAACTTGTAAATTTAAATTACAATTTCAACAGGCATAAGGTCTATGGGGTTAGGGTATGGGGTAAGGGTTTGGGGTTAGGCTAGGGCTAACTTTTAGGGTTTGGGGTTAGGGTTTGGTGTTAGGCTAGGGTTAGGGGTTAGGGTTTGGGGTTAGGCTAGGGCTAGGGTTTGGGGGGTTAGGGTTAGGGTTAGGGTTTGGGTACTCCTCCCCCCCCCCCCCACACACACACACACACACACACACTGGTTAGAAAAGATCATCATAATCATAATCATAATTCCAAAGTTAAAAGATGTTTTGTACATATATAAAAGAGAACATGTTTTCGGTAGGCCAGTGCACGTGCACTCATTTTGGTGTTTACAGTATGGTGGCCTGTGATTGGTGGGCATGCTGTGTGCCGTGAGTGGCTAGAATGGGTCGAATCAACCAATAGGAATGGTTCGAGTTGACCAATAGGGCAAAAGCATCTTACAATGTTGGGTATTTTTACAGTGCGTTTGCTGCAGCGAATCCACATTCAACACTTAGTTCCTGAGTGAAAGAAGCATCATGTCTGGACGTGGTAAAGGAGGAAAAGGTCTTGGAAAGGGGGGCGCCAAACGCCACAGGAAAGTCCTTCGTGACAACATCCAGGGTATCACCAAACCAGCCATCCGCCGTCTTGCTCGCCGAGGTGGAGTGAAACGTATTTCTGGGCTCATCTATGAAGAAACCAGAGGTGTTCTGAAGGTATTCCTTGAGAATGTCATCCGTGACGCAGTCACCTACACTGAGCACGCCAAGAGGAAGACCGTCACAGCCATGGACGTGGTCTATGCCTTGAAACGCCAAGGACGTACCCTGTACGGATTCGGAGGTTAAACAGACCAGAGACAACACACATTTTCAACACCCGGCCTTTTTCAAGGCCACCACATTTTCACGATCAGTGCCGACCTTTGAATCCTTGCATTTACAACTTGGTCTTAAATGAACTACACTAAAGTAACCCTAAAACGCCATCCCCCCCCCCCCCAATAAACCCTGAAATTAGGAAAAGCATGCCAAGAAAATGTACACATGTGTCTATCGGACAGACACAATGAATGTGCAACAACAACAACAATAATAATAATAATAATAATAACAATTTTATCACAAGTCAGACTAGCTTTGGGCCAAGCTGTTGGCCCTGGTGTATAATGACTGTGAGCTGTCACCAAGAAGCCAGTACCCCCCTCAGCCCTTCCTCACCTCCCCCCCCCCCCCAGACACACACACACACACACACACACACACATGCATAGACACAGAAAAATGCATGCTGACACCCTGACACACACATAGAGAAACGCAAATGCCATGAAAAACATGCATGCTCACATACCCCTGTCAGGATTTGACATTATGTTTGTTATGAAAAAGATGAACAGTTTTCCACAAAAATGAATTTATGACCTAATTTCAGGCCTGATTGCAGAAAAATTAGTAAGGTTTTTGGCCTGCCGCTGCTGTGCTTAACAGAAGGGAAGATAGTCAATTTTGAGGCCTAATTTCAGTGGCCTACGTCGTACGTAGGCGAAGCAATTAACATGTAAAAATGGTCGAGAAACGCTCAAAAACGGATTGGCGCTGCATTTCAGCTCACAGCGTAGTTCGTGTGTAGGATTTCATCCAATCAGCGACTCGCATGCATCCACCCAATGAAGCGGGGGCCTAGATATTGTGCCGGGAACGTCAAAATTGAACTTCATTCTTTCTCTGTCACTGATACAGAAGACATCTCTGAAAAATGGCTCGTACCAAGCAGACTGCACGTAAATCTACTGGAGGAAAGGCCCCCAGGAAGCAGCTGGCCACCAAAGCTGCCCGCAAGAGCGCCCCTGCAACTGGAGGGGTAAAGAAACCCCATCGTTACAGGCCTGGAACTGTTGCCCTTCGAGAGATCCGTCGTTACCAGAAGAGCACTGAACTTCTCATCAGGAAGCTGCCATTCCAGCGTCTTGTACGCGAGATTGCACAGGACTTCAAGACTGACCTGCGCTTCCAGAGTTCAGCCGTCATGGCCCTGCAGGAGGCAAGTGAGGCTTACTTGGTTGGCCTGTTTGAAGACACCAACTTGTGTGCCATCCATGCCAAACGTGTCACCATCATGCCAAAAGACATCCAGCTGGCACGCAGAATCCGTGGAGAGAGGGCATAAACTCGCTCACAGCACATATCACACCGGCCTTTTTCAAGGCCACCACATTTTCACGATCAGTGCCGACCTTTGAATCCTAAGTTTTGTCGGTCTTCATTTCTGTCAAATATATTGTTAACTTTTGAGTGTTTGAGAAAATACTGGTTCATTTTCTCTAATCAGGGATTATGACCTTCCAGCTCAAGGTCATATGGAACATGCACTTGGCTGGCCATACTTCCCTCTTGTTATGTGAACAACGTAATGAATCATTGGGTGACATTAGACATATGTTCATTTACTATATATCCGATGAACCTGTACCGAAAGGATACTTTGTCCCCTAAAGTCTGACAACTATAACAAAGATCTTGTTAACACAATTTCAGAGTCAATTGTCTTAAAGGTGTCAGATTAAGTGGTGGGGCACATTCGCCCCTGTTTTTGCTATCTTATGCATTAAAAACAGTTAATACACCACTAAATATCAGGAGACTATGTCACGACCTGTATCTCAAAGCAAACGTGTTTCTGTTACTTTAAAATTAAGGGGTCCAGATTAAATTTAGTAAAAAAGGGGCGAACTTGCCCCGGTCTCCCCTACACACAAACAGTCATTCATTTAGGTTTATTAAACTCACTGACACAGGACAACTCAGGTAGACAGATTAACCTCATGATTAACTCATTAATTTGGGACTTTTTAGCATGACAGTGGGCAAGCATGTAAAATAACATAGCAAGGATTCAAAGGTTGGCATTGATCGTGAAAATGTGGTGGCCTTGAAAAAGGCCGGGTGTTGAAAATCCAAGAAACAATGTTTACTTGGCCTTCTGTGTCTTCTTGGGCAAAAGTACTGCCTGGATGTTGGGCAGAACACCTCCCTGGGCAATGGTCACACCTGATAGGAGTTTGTTCAACTCCTCGTCATTACGGATGGCCAGCTGCAAGTGCCTGGGGATGATTCTGGTCTTCTTGTTGTCACGGGCAGCATTGCCTGCAAGCTCCAAGACTTCAGCAGCCAGGTACTCCATGACAGCTGCCAGGTAGACTGGGGCACCAGCTCCTACACGCTCGGCATAGTTGCCCTTCCTCAGAAGCCTGTGGATTCTGCCCACTGGGAACTGCAGACCAGCACGGGATGAACGGGACTTGGCCTTTCCCTTGGCTTTTCCTCCTTTACCACGACCTGACATGATGCTCTGATACTTTGTAAACTCGTTTTAACGAAAGATATACAAATGAACCAGACCGCCTTTAGACGGAGTGTTAAGAGGCGAGAAAACGGATTGGAGCTGCAATTGGTGGCTCGCATGTACTATATCGCCGGCATTGTGCCTTATAACCACTTGTGGCTTCAATCCGAAATCTGCATAACTCGCCTCTTAAGTATTTCAGGCTTCCAAGTGTCATTTTAGTGCTAGTCAGGGAAAAAATTAATCAGCAAAAACAGGATAAATGGAAGGAGTTCGTCAGTAGCATAGAAGCAGAAACAAATGTATCCACCTTCTGGAATAAATTTAAGTCCTATAGCAATAGCAGACTAAACCCTAATTTAGGCAAGGTAACAAACTTGGTCATGGAGAATGGCAACATAGCTGCCACTAACAAACTAAAAGCTGACACTTTTGCTGAGTCATTAGGTAAAATCCATCAAACTCACTATGATCCAAACCATGATCTTAACACAGAGACAGAAGCCAGAAACTTTCTTAGTGCTCACAAAATGGTTTTTAAACCCTTAGAACAGGCTAAGCAGGAAACTGAAGATAAACACTACATGCTTAGGGAAATAAATGTCCTTGAAATAACTAAGACTCTCCAAAAATGTAGAAATAGATCTGCCCCAGGTGAGGATCAAATCTCGTACTTTATCCTTAAAAACTTAGATAGAGAAAATTTATCAAATATTGCCCTTATCTACAACTCCTGTCTTAAAACAGGATACTTTCCTAATGCTTGGAAACAAGCTAAAGTAGTTATGCTCCCTAAACCAGGCAAAGACCTAACAAAACCGACTAGCTACAGACCTATTAGTCTCCTACCAGCAATGGGTAAAATATTTGAAAGAATAGTTGCAAGTAGATTCTCAGCATTTTTGGAAAAGGTAGATTACTTTGATGAAAATCAGGCAGGATTCAGGAAAAAGCGTAGCACTGTAGATCAACTGTTCAAATTGTCTCAGTCAGTTAGCACAGCACTCAAAAAGCATAAGAAAGCCGTAGGGGTATTTCTGGATGTAGAAAAGGCTTTTGATGCAGTCTGGTTAGAGGGACTAAAATACAAATTAGGTAGGCCAGAAATAGGTATACCCACTAAAATGATTAGATTACTTAGCTCATTCTTAACAAATAGACACCTAAGGGTCCATCAGAACAGCGCCATTTCAAATAAAATAGAGTTAAAGGCAGGTACCCCTCAAGGCTCGGCACTAAGCCCACTGCTCTTTATATTTTATGTTAATGATACCCCAAAACCCCCACCAGGAGTCCTTATTAGTAAATTTGCAGACGACATGGCCGCTTGGGCCATTCAGAAGCAAGAAAAGAGAGCCGAAAAACTTATTCAAAAGCACCTAGACTCACTATCAGAATGGTGTAATAAGTGGAAAATCAAACTAAACCCATCCAAAACCCAAGTAGGCCTGTTCACAAATAGTAACAATACTAAAGAAATTACACTAAACCTAGGTAGGGTCCCACTCACAGTGAGCAACGAAATTAAATTCTTAGGTCTCACCTTTGATAGGAAGTTAACTTGGAGGCATCATATTGATAATGTAAGGCATAGGATGTGGCTAAGGATTAATGCTATAAAAGCTATATCAGGCAGGAACTTAGGAATGCAGTCCAAAACTCTGATCCACCTCTACAAGATGTGGATTAGACCTATAGCACTGTACGGCGCTCCTGCCTACTACAGTGCTGCAAAAACCCACTTAAACAAAATTCAGGTCATTCAGAACTCGGCCCTCAGGATAGCTCTAAGGAGGAACAGAAGGTCCCACATAGAAGATTTACATGAGGAAGGATGTCTTATCCCCTTAAAAGCTGAGGCAGCTAGGTCCTCCCATAGATTCATGGAGAAAAAGGTAGATGATAGCTTAATACAAAGGTTGCTGTTAGAACATAGGATAATGTTAGACTATAATAGATATAAGAGGGCACGCCCCTCTAAGACACCAATAGATTTAATCCCTGAGTACCTAGAAACTCTTTTATAAAAAGTTAGGTTAGGAAGTATAACTAATTTTTTCTCTTAACATTTTGGATCCAAGGATGATGGCTCACATCTCTTTGTTATCCAATGTTAGGCTTACAGGTTTAATGGATTCAGGGATGATGGCTCACATCTCTCTGTTATCCAATGTTAGGCTTACAGGTTTAATGGATTCAGGGATGATGGCTCACATCTCTCTGTTATCCAATGTTAGGCTTGCAGGTTTGATGGATTCAGGGATGATGGCTCACATCTCTCTGTTATCCAGTGTTAGGGACTACTAATCAAAATGACCATGTCCTTCGTAGTAATGCTTGGTCATTCTTCTCTTTCAGGAACACTAATCAACATGACCATGTCCTTCGTAGTAATGCTTGGTCATGTTTTTCTTTCAGGACTACTAATCACATGACCATGTCCTTCGTAGTAATGCTTGGTCATGTTTTTCTTTCAGGACTATTAATCACATGACCATGTCCTTCGTAGTAATGCTTGGTCATGTTTACTTTTCAGGCATGAGGCCGGTTGGTCCCGGTTGTGTCTCTGGGCAGGACACTTTACTCAAGTTGCCCAGTACTAATCATGTATGCTTTTGTTCATTGTAGCACTTCCTTTTCTTCCTTTGCATGCGGTCTGACATGGTATCTTCACTATTTTTCAAAATCAAATCCTATGGCGTGAAGAGACAATAGGTCCATGCCCCTGCCCTAGGTGGGGACATCCCTGGCGTCTGAACACGTTTATAACAAAAATCATCATCATCATCGTGTCATTTTAGTTTTTCACTGATTTTCTGACGTGAAGATGCCACCAAAACCAAGTGCAAAGGGAGCTAAGAAGGCCGCCTCAAAGGCCAAGGCCCAGAGAACTGGGGACAAGAAGCGCAGGAGGAGAAGAAAGGAGAGCTATGCCATTTACGTCTACAAGGTGTTGAAGCAGGTCCACCCTGACACTGGAATCTCCAGCAAAGCCATGAGCATCATGAACAGCTTTGTGAATGACATCTTTGAGAGAATAGCTGCCGAGGCTTCCAGGCTGGCACACTACAACCGCCGATCCACAATCACCAGCAGAGAAATCCAGACTGCCGTGCGTCTGCTCCTTCCTGGAGAGCTGGCAAAGCATGCTGTGTCCGAGGGAACCAAAGCCGTCACCAAGTACACCAGCTCCAAGTAAACGTTCTGTTTCTTGGACTTTCAACATCCGGCCTTTTTCAAGGCCACCACATTTTCACGATCAATGCCAACCTTTGAATCCTCGCTTGCACAAACAACAGTAGGAACATGGGGCATAACAATAACTGTAAAAGGGGTTGTAAAAGTTTAGGGTGCACGATTATAAAAGGGTTAGGGTAAATTGCTAGGTTTATTTGTAATATTGCACATAACTTTGTATTTAAACATGTGAGCACATTTATTTATCCAATAACATGCAAAATCACAATATAAACATTTATATGAATATTTTGAGAAATAAATGTCAATTTCTTTAAACAAATTATTTGTACTGAAATTTTATAAAATGACTTACCTTTGAATACTGTCAGTGATGTTTACTTGTGTCTTTACTCCTGTTAACCTGGCATTTAAGTGTATACCCACTAGACAGTTTCTGCCCTAATTCCAAAAAAAGGCTTAAACACAGTTTCATGATCCCACTAATACTCATTGGGCCATGTCAAATCCTTAACATGATACAAAGGCGGAGTTTACAAACATAGATTCACAGAAACTTTAACCAGTATTCAGAAAGAATAATAACTGTACATATGAAATGAAAACAGATTAACTTGTAAATTTAAATTACAATTTCAACAGGCATAAGGTCTATGGGGTTAGGGTATGGGGTAAGGGTTTGGGGTTAGGCTAGGGCTAACTTTTAGGGTTTGGGGTTAGGGTTTGGTGTTAGGCTAGGGTTAGGGGTTAGGGTTTGGGGTTAGGCTAGGGCTAGGGTTTGGGGGGTTAGGGTTAGGGTTAGGGTTTGGGTACTCCTCCCCCCCCCCCCCCCCCACACACACACACACACACACACACTGGTTAGAAAAGATCATCATAATCATAATCATAATTCCAAAGTTAAAAGATGTTTTGTACATATATAAAAGAGAACATGTTTTCGGTAGGCCAGTGCACGTGCACTCATTTTGGTGTTTACAGTATGGTGGCCTGTGATTGGTGGGCATGCTGTGTGCCGTGAGTGGCTAGAATGGGTCGAATCAACCAATAGGAATGGTTCGAGTTGACCAATAGGGCAAAAGCATCTTACAATGTTGGGTATTTTTACAGTGCGTTTGCTGCAGCGAATCCACATTCAACACTTAGTTCCTGAGTGAAAGAAGCATCATGTCTGGACGTGGTAAAGGAGGAAAAGGTCTTGGAAAGGGGGGCGCCAAACGCCACAGGAAAGTCCTTCGTGACAACATCCAGGGTATCACCAAACCAGCCATCCGCCGTCTTGCTCGCCGAGGTGGAGTGAAACGTATTTCTGGGCTCATCTATGAAGAAACCAGAGGTGTTCTGAAGGTATTCCTTGAGAATGTCATCCGTGACGCAGTCACCTACACTGAGCACGCCAAGAGGAAGACCGTCACAGCCATGGACGTGGTCTATGCCTTGAAACGCCAAGGACGTACCCTGTACGGATTCGGAGGTTAAACAGACCAGAGACAACACACATTTTCAACACCCGGCCTTTTTCAAGGCCACCACATTTTCACGATCAGTGCCGACCTTTGAATCCTTGCATTTACAACTTGGTCTTAAATGAACTACACTAAAGTAACCCTAAAACGCCATCCCCCCCCCCCCCCCAATAAACCCTGAAATTAGGAAAAGCATGCCAAGAAAATGTACACATGTGTCTATCGGACAGACACAATGAATGTGCAACAACAACAACAATAATAATAATAATAATAATAACAATTTTATCACAAGTCAGACTAGCTTTGGGCCAAGCTGTTGGCCCTGGTGTATAATGACTGTGAGCTGTCACCAAGAAGCCAGTACCCCCCTCAGCCCTTCCTCACCTCCTCCCCCCCCCCCCCCAGACACACACACACACACACACACACACACACATGCATAGACACAGAAAAATGCATGCTGACACCCTGACACACACATAGAGAAACGCAAATGCCATGAAAAACATGCATGCTCACATACCCCTGTCAGGATTTGACATTATGTTTGTTATGAAAAAGATGAACAGTTTTCCACAAAAATGAATTTATGACCTAATTTCAGGCCTGATTGCAGAAAAATTAGTAAGGTTTTTGGCCTGCCGCTGCTGTGCTTAACAGAAGGGAAGATAGTCAATTTTGAGGCCTAATTTCAGTGGCCTACGTCGTACGTAGGCGAAGCAATTAACATGTAAAAATGGTCGAGAAACGCTCAAAAACGGATTGGCGCTGCATTTCAGCTCACAGCGTAGTTCGTGTGTAGGATTTCATCCAATCAGCGACTCGCATGCATCCACCCAATGAAGCGGGGGCCTAGATATTGTGCCGGGAACGTCAAAATTGAACTTCATTCTTTCTCTGTCACTGATACAGAAGACATCTCTGAAAAATGGCTCGTACCAAGCAGACTGCACGTAAATCTACTGGAGGAAAGGCCCCCAGGAAGCAGCTGGCCACCAAAGCTGCCCGCAAGAGCGCCCCTGCAACTGGAGGGGTAAAGAAACCCCATCGTTACAGGCCTGGAACTGTTGCCCTTCGAGAGATCCGTCGTTACCAGAAGAGCACTGAACTTCTCATCAGGAAGCTGCCATTCCAGCGTCTTGTACGCGAGATTGCACAGGACTTCAAGACTGACCTGCGCTTCCAGAGTTCAGCCGTCATGGCCCTGCAGGAGGCAAGTGAGGCTTACTTGGTTGGCCTGTTTGAAGACACCAACTTGTGTGCCATCCATGCCAAACGTGTCACCATCATGCCAAAAGACATCCAGCTGGCACGCAGAATCCGTGGAGAGAGGGCATAAACTCGCTCACAGCACATATCACACCGGCCTTTTTCAAGGCCACCACATTTTCACGATCAGTGCCGACCTTTGAATCCTAAGTTTTGTCGGTCTTCATTTCTGTCAAATATATTGTTAACTTTTGAGTGTTTGAGAAAATACTGGTTCATTTTCTCTAATCAGGGATTATGACCTTCCAGCTCAAGGTCATATGGAACATGCACTTGGCTGGCCATACTTCCCTCTTGTTATGTGAACAACGTAATGAATCATTGGGTGACATTAGACATATGTTCATTTACTATATATCCGATGAACCTGTACCGAAAGGATACTTTGTCCCCTAAAGTCTGACAACTATAACAAAGATCTTGTTTACACAATTTCAGAGTCAATTGTCTTAAAGGTGTCAGATTAAGTGGTGGGGCACATTCGCCCCTGTTTTTGCTATCTTATGCATTAAAAACAGTTAATACACCACTAAATATCAGGAGACTATGTCACGACCTGTATCTCAAAGCAAACGTGTTTCTGTTACTTTAAAATTAAGGGGTCCAGATTAAATTTAGTAAAAAAGGGGCGAACTTGCCCCGGTCTCCCCTACACACAAACAGTCATTCATTTAGGTTTATTAAACTCACTGACACAGGACAACTCAGGTAGACAGATTAACCTCATGATTAACTCATTAATTTGGGACTTTTTAGCATGACAGTGGGCAAGCATGTAAAATAACATAGCAAGGATTCAAAGGTTGGCATTGATCGTGAAAATGTGGTGGCCTTGAAAAAGGCCGGGTGTTGAAAATCCAAGAAACAATGTTTACTTGGCCTTCTGTGTCTTCTTGGGCAAAAGTACTGCCTGGATGTTGGGCAGAACACCTCCCTGGGCAATGGTCACACCTGATAGGAGTTTGTTCAACTCCTCGTCATTACGGATGGCCAGCTGCAAGTGCCTGGGGATGATTCTGGTCTTCTTGTTGTCACGGGCAGCATTGCCTGCAAGCTCCAAGACTTCAGCAGCCAGGTACTCCATGACAGCTGCCAGGTAGACTGGGGCACCAGCTCCTACACGCTCGGCATAGTTGCCCTTCCTCAGAAGCCTGTGGATTCTGCCCACTGGGAACTGCAGACCAGCACGGGATGAACGGGACTTGGCCTTTCCCTTGGCTTTTCCTCCTTTACCACGACCTGACATGATGCTCTGATACTTTGTAAACTCGTTTTAACGAAAGATATACAAATGAACCAGACCGCCTTTAGACGGAGTGTTAAGAGGCGAGAAAACGGATTGGAGCTGCAATTGGTGGCTCGCATGTACTATATCGCCGGCATTGTGCCTTATAACCACTTGTGGCTTCAATCCGAAATCTGCATAACTCGCCTCTTAAGTATTTCAGGCTTCCAAGTGTCATTTTAGTTTTTCACTGATTTTCTGACGTGAAGATGCCACCAAAACCAAGTGCAAAGGGAGCTAAGAAGGCCGCCTCAAAGGCCAAGGCCCAGAGAACTGGGGACAAGAAGCGCAGGAGGAGAAGAAAGGAGAGCTATGCCATTTACGTCTACAAGGTGTTGAAGCAGGTCCACCCTGACACTGGAATCTCCAGCAAAGCCATGAGCATCATGAACAGCTTTGTGAATGACATCTTTGAGAGAATAGCTGCCGAGGCTTCCAGGCTGGCACACTACAACCGCCGATCCACAATCACCAGCAGAGAAATCCAGACTGCCGTGCGTCTGCTCCTTCCTGGAGAGCTGGCAAAGCATGCTGTGTCCGAGGGAACCAAAGCCGTCACCAAGTACACCAGCTCCAAGTAAACGTTCTGTTTCTTGGACTTTCAACATCCGGCCTTTTTCAAGGCCACCACATTTTCACGATCAATGCCAACCTTTGAATCCTCGCTTGCACAAACAACAGTAGGAACATGGGGCATAACAATAACTGTAAAAGGGGTTGTAAAAGTTTAGGGTGCACGATTATAAAAGGGTTAGGGTAAATTGCTAGGTTTATTTGTAATATTGCACATAACTTTGTATTTAAACATGTGAGCACATTTATTTATCCAATAACATGCAAAATCACAATATAAACATTTATATGAATATTTTGAGAAATAAATGTCAATTTCTTTAAACAAATTATTTGTACTGAAATTTTATAAAATGACTTACCTTTGAATACTGTCAGTGATGTTTACTTGTGTCTTTACTCCTGTTAACCTGGCATTTAAGTGTATACCCACTAGACAGTTTCTGCCCTAATTCCAAAAAAAGGCTTAAACACAGTTTCATGATCCCACTAATACTCATTGGGCCATGTCAAATCCTTAACATGATACAAAGGCGGAGTTTACAAACATAGATTCACAGAAACTTTAACCAGTATTCAGAAAGAATAATAACTGTACATATGAAATGAAAACAGATTAACTTGTAAATTTAAATTACAATTTCAACAGGCATAAGGTCTATGGGGTTAGGGTATGGGGTAAGGGTTTGGGGTTAGGCTAGGGCTAACTTTTAGGGTTTGGGGTTAGGGTTTGGTGTTAGGCTAGGGTTAGGGGTTAGGGTTTGGGGTTAGGCTAGGGCTAGGGTTTGGGGGGTTAGGGTTAGGGTTAGGGTTTGGGTACTCCTCCCCCCCCCCCCCACACACACACACACACACACACACTGGTTAGAAAAGATCATCATAATCATAATCATAATTCCAAAGTTAAAAGATGTTTTGTACATATATAAAAGAGAACATGTTTTCGGTAGGCCAGTGCACGTGCACTCATTTTGGTGTTTACAGTATGGTGGCCTGTGATTGGTGGGCATGCTGTGTGCCGTGAGTGGCTAGAATGGGTCGAATCAACCAATAGGAATGGTTCGAGTTGACCAATAGGGCAAAAGCATCTTACAATGTTGGGTATTTTTACAGTGCGTTTGCTGCAGCGAATCCACATTCAACACTTAGTTCCTGAGTGAAAGAAGCATCATGTCTGGACGTGGTAAAGGAGGAAAAGGTCTTGGAAAGGGGGGCGCCAAACGCCACAGGAAAGTCCTTCGTGACAACATCCAGGGTATCACCAAACCAGCCATCCGCCGTCTTGCTCGCCGAGGTGGAGTGAAACGTATTTCTGGGCTCATCTATGAAGAAACCAGAGGTGTTCTGAAGGTATTCCTTGAGAATGTCAT